>NZ_BMZO01000007.1 GCF_014652835.1 Limoniibacter endophyticus | reverse complement strand
CCAGCCCCCAAAAGGCCGGAACAGCATTACCACCAAAAGTTTTCAACAGATAATGAACAGAACGCGGGCGCCTCAGCCAACTCAAGCAAAGCCCGTCGACCCGAAGCCGCCATCGCCACGCGTGGTCTCACTTACTTCGACGCGCTCCTCAACCAGAACCTGAACGACGGGAGCGATAACCATCTGCGCAACGCGCATGCCACGTTCGATGATGAAATCCTCCTCCCCCAGATTGACAAGAATGACCTTAACCTCGCCGCGATAGTCGCTGTCGATTGTCCCAGGCGCGTTGAGGCAGGTAACCCCGTTCTTCAGAGCAAGACCGGACCGCGGACGAATTTGCGCTTCAAAGCCTTCCGGTATCTCAAATATCAGACCGGTAGGCACAGCGACGCGCTTTCCCGGCAGAAGGACGATCTGCCGGTCTTGTGGTAATGCAGCACGTAAGTCCATGCCCGCGGAGCCGCTCGTCTCATAGGAAGGAGGGGGAAGGCCTTCACTATGTGGTTGCCGGACAATGCCGAGGCGCGGCGCTTCGTTTGGAAGGGTCATGGTGCAAATCCTGAGATGAACGAACATCCGACTTCTGTGACAACTTTTCCGCTTTCTCAAGCCAATCGCAGTCTTTTCAAACGATTTTGCCCCAGCGCTCCTCTGCGCTTCACAACATGGCATTTCCTTCCTGCCTCGGTTTGCGCTAGAAGCAGCTCAAAATGAAATGCTCGGTCGAGACGGATTCCGCTCCTGCGCGATGAACTGAGGGACCATACTTACGTGGCTGACGATCTGAAACAGGCGGTTGCCCGCCGACGCACTTTCGCAATCATCTCGCACCCTGACGCGGGCAAGACGACGTTGACCGAAAAGCTTCTGCTTTTCGGTGGAGCGATTCAGCTCGCCGGAGAGGTCAAAGCAAAAAAGGATCGCATGAATACGCGATCGGACTGGATGAAGATCGAGCGCGAACGCGGCATTTCGGTCGTAACCTCGGTTATGACCTTTGAATATGACGACCATGTCTTCAACCTGCTGGACACTCCCGGCCACGAGGATTTCGCCGACGACACCTATCGCACACTAACCGCGGTAGATTCGGCGATCATGGTAATAGACGCCGCCAAGGGTATTGAACCTCGCACACTGAAATTGTTCGAAGTGTGCCGCTTGCGCAATATCCCCATCATTACATTCGTCAACAAGATGGACCGCGAAACGCGCGATCCATTCGAGATTCTGGATGAAATCGAAGACAAGCTGGCGCTGGACACGGCTCCGGTAACGTGGCCGGTCGGGCGCGGCAAGACCTTTGCCGGAACATATCATCTTGCCGACAACGCAATGCGGACGACTGATGCGCAGGAACATCGCGAGATTGTCGAGGGCCCCCGATCAGCCAAGGTCGCCGGGCTCCTTCCTGCCAACGAACGTGACGCGTTTACCGAAGAACTGGAGCTGGCGCGCGAAGCGTGCCGCCCGTTCAACAGGCAATCTTTCCTCGAAGGCCACCTGACGCCGGTTTATTTTGGCTCGGCCCTGCGCAATTTCGGCGTGCGCGATCTAATCGAAGCGCTCGGCGAACATGCGCCGCAGCCACGTGACCAGGAGGCCGATTCACGTACTGTGTCATCGACCGAACGGGGCATGACAGGCTTCGTGTTCAAAATCCAGGCGAACATGGATCCCAACCATCGCGACCGGATCGCTTTCATGCGCGTCTGTTCAGGAACGTTGAAGCGCGGCATGAAGGCGAAGTTGACGCGCACCGGAAAGGCACTGTCGCTTTCCGCCCCGCAGTTTTTCTTTGCGCGCTCGCGTATTACAGCCGATGAAGCTTTTGCCGGCGACGTCGTCGGCATTCCCAACCACGGCACCCTGCGCATAGGCGATACATTGACGGATGGCGAAGAGCTGCTTTTCCGAGGTGTGCCCAATTTTGCACCGGAAATTCTTCGCCGCGTTCGACTAGGAGATGCGATGAAAGCCAAAAAGCTGAAGGAAGCACTGCAGCAAATGGCGGAAGAAGGCGTAGTGCAGCTCTTTACCCCTGAAGACGGCTCGCCTGCTATCGTCGGGGTAGTCGGCGCGCTGCAACTCGACGTATTGAAACAGCGTCTGGACGTGGAATACTCTTTGCCCGTCGATTTCGAGGTCGCACGTTTTTCGATCTGCCGCTGGATCTCGGCAGATAATGAGGCGGAGTTGCAGCGGTTCATCAATGCGCACCGCGCCGACATGGCCCGCGACCTGGATGATGATCCGGTTTTCCTCGCACAGCACACGTTCTCTCTCAACTACGAGGCCGATCGCTGGAAGGATATCCGCTTTGCCGATATCAAGGACTATCAGCAGCGCAAGGCTGCCTGAGATTTAGCTTCTCTGAGGCAGTCAGGTGAGGACTGCTTCAGATTTCAATGATTTCGTTGACAAAGAAGTCCGCGACGCGACGCGCCAACCGTTCTGCCACCTGCGTTTTGTCGAGCTCCGGCCACTCCTCAACGCCCGCCTTGCTGACCAGGCGCACTTGATTTCGAGTGCCGCCCATGATCCCAGTTTCCGTCGAGACGTCGTTAGCGACGATGAAATCCGCTCCCTTTCTGGCCAACTTGGCTTGCGCATTGTCGATCAGGTTCTGTGTTTCAG
Organism: Limoniibacter endophyticus; assembly: GCF_014652835.1. Taxonomy (GTDB): domain Bacteria; phylum Pseudomonadota; class Alphaproteobacteria; order Rhizobiales; family Rhizobiaceae; genus Limoniibacter; species Limoniibacter endophyticus. The sequence continues at coordinate 264,334 of NZ_BMZO01000007.1, read as the reverse complement.
CCGCAAAACCGATCACAAGAGCAGGACGCTGCCTGTGATGCCCAACCGTGCGCAGAATATCGGGGTTCTCGATCAAGGCGAAGCTCGGCGTCGATTCCCCGACCTTCTTCTTGATCTTTTCGCCCCCTTCACTTTCGGGCCGCCAATCGGCGACTGCCGCGACCATGATCGCAGCATCGGAGGGCAGCTGCGCCTCGACAGCTGCCAGCATCTGACGCGCAGTCTCGACTTGGATCGTTTTCGGGCCGACAGGATCGGGGATGGCTACCGGACCGCGGATCAAGACCACATCTGCACCCAGCTTGGATAACGCCTCCGCTATTGCATGGCCCTGCCGGCCAGATGAACGGTTGGCAAGATAACGAACTGGATCGATCGGCTCATGCGTCGGACCCGAGGTGACGATGATCTTCTTGCCCCTGAGGGGCTGCGCAGAAGGAGTAAGATGCACTTCGACGGCATCGGCAATGGCCGTGGGTTCCACCATGCGGCCGACGCCTGCCTCACAGCTTTCAGCCATTTCCCCCGTGGCCGGACCAATTACATGAACGCCGTCGGCTTGAAGCGTCGCCAGATTGCGCTGCGTGGCCTTATTGCTCCACATTTTCGGATTCATCGCTGGTGCCATGAGCACCGGCCGATCTGTTGCGAGAAGGACTGTCGATGCCAGATCATTCGCTAGCCCATGTGCAGCTTTCGCCATCAAATCGGCGGTCGCGGGTGCGACAAGAACCAGATCGCATTCGCGCGCGAGACGAATATGGCCGACATCCTGCTCATCTGTACGGTCGAAGAGATCGAGGAAAACATGATCCGCGCTGAGTGCACCGGCCGCCAGCGGTGTAATGAAATTGGTGGCGGCCTGTGTCATGACCACGCGGACCAAGGCACCCCGCTCGCGTAAACGACGGATCAGGTCGAGCGACTTGTAGGCCGCAATGCCGCCTCCGATGATCAAGAGAATACGTCTGCCCGAAAGTTTCATCGTGTTACCACTGACCCCGCGCGCCAATCTCAAGACAATTGCACAGCTATGTAAACGAGAGTTGCCGCAATGATCCAGAGCGCAACGCGGCCAGAGCGGGTATGTCTTGCTTCCGATCTGCCTATCGCCTCAGCTGTTGCCGCGTCGAAACGGAACCCGTGCTCAACCATACGATCGGTCTCATGTGTCAAGCGCTCAAACCGGTGGGAGAATTCGGGTATCTGGCGTGACAGGCGAACGAGCGCGTGGAGACCTTCTCCGGCGTCCGCTAAAAGCCCCCTCGGCCCGAGATTACCCTTGATCCAGTCGCCTACCACCGGTTCCGCGGTCTTCCACATGTTGAAGGCCGGATCGAGCGTCCGGGCCACCCCCTCGACCGTTACCATGGTTTTCTGCAGGAGAATGAGTTCGGGACGCGTTTCCATATCAAAGAGTTCGGTTACCTCGAAGAGAAGCGTCAGCAAACGCGCCATGGAAATCGTTTCCGCCGGCTGACCATGAATTGGTTCGCCGATCGCGCGGATCGCTTGGGCAAAGGCAGCCACATCATGCTCGGCCGGCACATAACCGGCTTCGAAATGAACCTCCGCAACTCTGCGGTAATCGCGTGTAATGAAACCGTAAAGGATCTCGGCGAGGAAACGACGCTCCTTCTTTCCAAGACGGCCTGAGATGCCAAGATCGACGGCAACGATAGTGCCATTCGCCTCAACGAAAAGGTTGCCCGGATGCATGTCGGCATGGAAAAAACCGTCGCGAAGCGTATGCCGCAGGAATGACTGGATGAGATTGGACGCTAAAGCCCTCAAATCATGACCGGCATCTCGCAAGGCCTGGACGTCCGACATCTTGATGCCGTCGATCCATTCCATGGTGAGCACGTCTCCACCTGTGCGCTCCCAGTCAACCGAGGGCACGCGAAAACCCGGATCCTGCGCAGTGTTTTCCGCCAGAATGGAAAGCGCCGCGGCTTCAAGACGCAGATCCATCTCGATCTTGGTCGTTTGAGCCAATGTGCGTGCCACTTCGATAGGACGCAGGCGACGCGTCATCGGCACGAACCGCTCGATCATACTCGCCGCGAGATAGAAGCTTTCGAGATCCTGCGCGAAACGGCGGCGTATATCGGGGCGAATCGCCTTGATCGCAACTTTCTTTGAGCCGTGCTCAGTCCGGACCTGTGCGGGATGAACCTGCGCGATGGAAGCTGCGGCAACCGGTTCTTCGATGGAGAGGAAAAGTTCATCCGCCGGACGGCCGAGCGAACTTTCGAGAGCGCGCCGAGTCAAACCCGTCGGGAAAGTCGGCATACGATCCTGCAGCAGTGCGAGATCCACCGCGACATCCGAACCCACGACATCGGGACGCGTGGCAAGGAACTGCCCTAACTTGACATAGGACGGGCCAAGTTTTCCTACGGCTGCCGACATGCTCTGCACGCGGTCGCGCTTGCGGGAACGCGGACGGGCCAGAAGCTTCGAAACACGCCAGCCAAAGCCTGGAAGACCGGGCATGTATTCGCCAGGAAGGGCCGCGATCACACCTTCACGCACCATCACCCATCCTGCTCGTGCCAGCCGAAAAGCGGCAGCAACTTTCGTCATGCCTGCCTCTTACAACTTCCAGCCCGAGTGGAGCGCCGCAATGCCGCCAGTATAGTTGCGAATGCTGACGCGGTCGAAACCACAGCTTTCAATAACGCCTTTAAAGGTTTCCTGGTTAGGGAATTTGCGGATTGATTCGACGAGATAGCTATAGGACTCCGCGTCGCCGGTGATCATCTTACCTAGTTGCGGAATAGCGTTGAAAGACCAGGCGTCGTAAATTTTGTCGAGCAACGGAAGATCTACTTCGGAAAATTCCAGACACAGGAAACGTCCTCCAGGCTTCAACACACGATATGCCTCCCTTATCGCAACGTCGATGCGCGGAACGTTACGTATTCCAAAAGCGATCGTATAAGCATCGAAGCTGCGATCTTCGAACGGAAGTTCTTCGGCATTGGCTTCGACAAAGTCGACATGGGGGTCGAGTTTGCGCTTGATGGCGCGCTCGCGGCCAACGCTCAACATGGAGCCATTAATATCGAGCACAGTTGCGTGTGCATTGTTCTGCGAAGCCTCAACAATGCGAAAAGCAATATCCCCTGTGCCGCCAGCAACGTCGAGCACTTTGAAATCGCCGTATTTCGGCGGATTTAGCGCTGCGACCATCGCGTTTTTCCAAGCGCGATGCAGACCACCTGACATGAGATCATTCATGACATCGTATTTTTTGGCAACGCTGTGAAACACTTCGTTGACAAGCGGCTGCTTGTCTTCGGTGTCCACACTGCGAAATCCGTAGGATGTTCGCATGTCTTCGGCGCGGGTGCTTCTCGTATTGCTCATATTGCCTTCTTTCCAATGCGAGGCGACCATAGTCCATCCAGACTGCGGGCGCCATCCTTCGTCCGCCAGCTCTCACCTAATCATTATTGCCGGGACTTTCATCATGACCTCCACGGAAAACGAACTTTTAAACTGGCAACTTCCCTTGGCGGAATTGCACTGCCATATCGACGGAACCACATCGCCAGCCCTCGCATTGCGACAGGCTCGCAAATATAATGTCGATATTTCTGACGTCACAAATGGCGACCAGTTCTTATGGGGGAATTTCAGTCAGTTTCTCGATGCCTACGATCGTATTGCAGCACTCTTTCGCGATGAGGCCGATCACAAATTACTGACTTTCGATTATCTGAAGCAATTGAGCGAACAAGGCACTATCTACAGCGAGTTGTTCATTTCACCCTGTCACGCCGAGCAATCAGGACTTGGAGCAGAGCATTATGTCGAAGCGCTTAGTACCGCCGCGATCGAGGCAAAAGAGGCATTCGGCATCGAGTGCCGTTTCATCGTGACTGGTGTTCGGCACTACGGCGCCGAGAAGGTCACGGCTGCAGCGAAATTTGCGGCCACTTGCAAAGCGCCTCTCATAACAGGGTTCGGCATGGCCGGCGACGAGCGATTTGGCGACATTCGCGATTATGCTGCTGCATTCGATATCGCTCGTGATGCAGGTCTTGGCATCACGGTACATTCCGGCGAATTTGCCGGCGCAGAAGAGATAGAGCGCACTATCGACTCGCTTCGACCAGACCGGTTGGGGCACGGCGTTCGAGCCGTTGAAAGCGAGCGCCTGATGAAAGGAATTGCGGAGCAAGGCATAGTCCTCGAATGCTGCCCCGGTTCGAACATTGCGCTCGGTGTTTTTCCCAGTTTTGAAGCCCATCCCTTGCGTCTGTTGAAGGACGCAGGCTGCCGGATCACCGTCAGTTCTGATGATCCGCCCTTCTTCAAGACGACCCTGAAGCGGGAGTATGAAATTGCGGCCGAAACTCACGGCTTCACGGAAGCCGAACTCGTCGAACTCACGCGCGAAGCGTTATGCGCAGCCTTTATAGATGCGCGAAGCCGCGAAAGATTGCTCTCAAAGCTGCCTTAACGGTGCATTGCGCGACGGCTTGGCGTTTTCTTGCCTTCGGTCTTGCTTTAAGAAGAGATAAAGTTTGCAGGAGAAGAGCATGCAGGGCGTCAACGTCGTCGATCATCCACTGGTTCAACACAAGCTCAGCATCATGCGGGACAAGAACCTCTCGACAGCGAGTTTCAGGCGCTTGCTTAAGGAGATTTCCCTGCTGCTGGGCTACGAGGTCACGCGCGATCTGGAGCTAACAACGAAGGAAATCGAGACGCCGCTCGAAAAGATGCAGGCACCTACCATCGAAGGCAAGAAGCTTGTCTTCGCGTCGGTCCTGCGGGCAGGCAATGGCCTTGTGGAAGGACTTCTCGATCTCGTACCGGCAGCACGCGTTGCCCATGTTGGCCTTTATCGCGACCATGAGACGCTCCAGGCAGTCGAATATTTCTTCAAGGCCCCGAGCGACCTGGAAAATCGGCTGGTGATCGTCGTTGACCCGATGCTGGCGACGGCCAATTCCGCTATCGCGGCCATTCAGATGCTGAAGGATCGGGGTGCAACTAATCTGCGCTTCCTTTGCCTGCTTGCCGCTCCCGAAGGTATCTCCAACCTGCGCCGGGCGCATCCAGATGTCGAGATCTACACGGCTTCCATCGATCGTCAGCTTAATGAAAAAGGCTATATCGTTCCCGGAATTGGCGATGCCGGGGATCGGATCTATGGCACTAAATAAGTCTTGAAGCGAGGGCGGCAGCTTTCATTCTGCCGTCAAGCGCCTGCCGATCAGGGCAGAGCAAATCTGGCGCCTGTCCAAATACGCATATGCCGATGAAAGGCGCGACTGACTTCTCAGACACGCCTCCTTTGTTCTGGCATGAATGCGAAAAAGCGGCATGCCATGTTCGACGCGCGTTCCGGAAGGAACGATGTCGCTAAATCCCACGCTGTGATCTATCGGCTCGCCTGCCTTGGTACGGCCGCCTCCAAGTTCGACGAGTTCAAGGCCCAGCGCGCGGGTATCAATCCATGAAAGAAAGCCGGCTTTCTGACTTTCAACGACGTGCGTGACCGGAGCAGACGCGAGATGGTCCCCCGCTCGATCGATGAGATCGGCCGGACCACCCTGAGCGACGACCATACGGGCAAAAATTTCCGCCGCGCGTCCATCTATAAGGACCTGAGCTGCTGTTGCAGACGCATCAGCATTCGATTGCTCACTTCCCACGGAAACCAGCGTTTCCGCAGCGAGCGCTATGACGGCCTCACGTAACCGCTTCTCGGATCTGCGGTTGGTGAGCACATCGATAGCAGCTGAAACCTCCAATGCGTTGCCGACACTGCTCGCGAGTGGCTGGTTCATATCCGTCACGAGGGCAGTTGCCACAAGTCCAGTCTCTGCTGCCGTTCTTATAAGGCTCTTCGCAAGTTGAACGGCGTCGCGCTGACGCTGCATGAACGCGCCATTCCCATATTTGACATCGAGCGTCAGAAAGCGGAGTCCCGCTGCCAGTTTCTTCGAAAGGATCGACGCCGTGATCAAGGGAATGGATTCTACGGTCGCCGTTATATCTCGCACCGAGTAGAACGCGCGATCGGCGGGTGCAAGCTCATTGCTTTGAGCAATGATCGCACAACCAACATCCTCAACGATCCGCATAAACCGAAGGGTATCAATGTCCGTAGAGAGGTTGGGAATGGATTCTAGCTTGTCCAACGTCCCACCGGTATGACCGAGTCCTCGGCCGGAAATCATCGGCACGTGAACCCCGCAGGCAACAAGCACCGGGGCAAGGATGAGGGAAATATTATCTCCCACCCCGCCCGTGGAATGCTTGTCTGCGACCGGTCCCGGCAGGTGCGACCAGTCAAGGACACGTCCGGAATCACGCATAGCGAGAGTAAGCGCCGCTGTTTCTGCCGTGCTCATCCCGTTCAGGAAAACAGCCATCGCAAAGGCGGCAATTTGCCCTTCCGAAAGCTCACCTCGCCCCATAGAACAGGCGAATTCATAAAGTTCATCTCGACTGAGACTATGTCGATCACGTTTGCGGCGAATGATTTCTTGCGGCAAAGCCATGATCGACGCTCCTCCGAGGCAGCTAACTGTGTCGGCTAGTTGTTTGCTTCACGTGAATCATGCCTGATCAAAGCCTATTTCGAACGCTTTTTTTATAATCATCGAGAGACGTTTTCCACCGAGCGGGGCAACATCTTTCGTCTCTTGATGCGAAAGCTCCGCGCCGGTCATGCCGGCTCCAAGGTTGGTAATCACCGAACAGGCGGCAACGCGCATACCGAAAAAGCGCGCAAGAATGACTTCCGGTACGGTCGACATGCCCACGGCGTCTGCACCTAACATTTGGGCCATGCGAATTTCGGCTGGCGTTTCGAAGGAGGGCCCCGAAAACCACATATAAACACCCTTGGCCAGTGGGACGCCGATCTCATTCGCGGCTTGATCGAGGACGGAACGAAGCTTGGCATCGTAGGCCTCGGTCATCGATACGAAACGAGCGTCGCTGGACTCGCCAATAAGAGGATTGAGGCCCGACCAGTTGATATGATCCTCGATGAGCATAACTGAAGCTGGACTTACATTGGAGCGAAGGGATCCTGCGGCATTTGTCAGGATGAGGCGCTCGATACCGACCTGACGCAAAGCTTCCAGAACAGGGCGCATAGCGTCAGCATCCCCTCGTTCATAATAATGTACGCGCCCCGAAAGTATCAGAACCGGAACGCCGTAGAGCATCCCTGCGACCAGTTCTCCGCTATGCCCAGAAACGCCTCCCTCAGGAAATCCCGGAATTTCACGGTACGGAATGCGTACTGCACCGTCGACCGCGTGAACCAGTTCTCCAAGTCCCGATCCCAGAACCAGGGCCGTCCGTACCCTCAGCGAACCTAGTTTCTCCGTTATCACCCTTGCGGCCTTCATCCGATTTCCTCAGTAGAGAATCCGCGTGGAAAAATTGCCCCCAGCGGAACGGTTTCAACGATCCCTGTTTGATCACATAGGTGCAGGCGCGCCTGCGGACCCGCGAACTCGGCCAAGCGCTGACGGCATCCGCCGCATGGCGTGATCTTGTCCATTCTCTCGGCAACCACGACAATATCCGTTATCTTGCCCCCGTCGCCCATGACATAGTGCGAGAGGGCCGTCGTCTCTGCACACCAGCCCTCTGGGAAGGACACGACCTCAATATTCGCACCCGTGAAAACTTGTCCCTTTTCGGTCAGCAAGGCCGCGCCGACGGGAAAGTGTGAGTACGGACTGTGTGTTTTCTTCATTGCAGCGCGGGCAGCATGGAAAAGCTCGTTCAACAGCACTGACATGTCAGCGTTCCTTCACGTAGGGCACTCCGCCGGCGCGCGGCGGGATCGCACGACCAACGAAGCCGGCAAGCAAAATAACCGTCAGAATGAAGGGAAGCGCTTGCATGAACTGAACTGGCACACGACCAACGATCGGCAAGGGCGTTCCCTGATAACGAATGGCAAAAGCATCAAGAAAGCCGAAGAGCAGGCAAGCCCACAGCGCACCAACAGGACGCCATTTCGCGAAGATAAGCGCCGCCAAGGCAATATAGCCCTTGCCGGCGGTCATGTCCTTCACGAAGCCCGCATTCTGGACCATGGCCAGATAGGCTCCCGCAATGCCCGTAAGAATGCCTGTGATGACGACGGCACGATAACGTAGAAAAGCGACGGAGACGCCAGCCGTATCGACCGAAGCCGGATTTTCTCCTACTGCTCGCAGCCGAAGACCAAAGCGCGTCCGGAAGAGAACCCACCATGTGAAGGGAACCATCGCAAAGGCAAAATATGCGATGATCGAGTGACCAGAGATAAGTTCAGAGTAGATCAAGCCAACCACTGGTACATCGCGCAGTTCAGTTGCGCCCCAGAGGGTAATGGAATTGAAGCGCTCCGTTGCATCGAGTGAAGGCGTCCGTCCACCTTGAGCAAAAAGGGCCTGGCCGACGATCATCGTCGTTCCTGCCGCTACGAAATTGATGGCCATGCCAGAAACGATCTGGTTGCCGCGGTGGGTTACAGATGCGAAGCCATGAACCAGGGCCAGGAGGACGGAGGTTAGGATAGCAGCTCCAAGCCCGATCCAAGCCGATCCCGCCATGGCGGCAGTAGCGGCGCCGGCAAAGGCCCCCGCAAGCATTTTTCCTTCCAATCCGATGTCGAAAACACCAGCCCGCTCCGAATAAAGTCCGGCGAGACATGCGAGAAGCAAGGGCACCGAAACCCGGAGCGTGGAATCGGCCAACTGAACGATGACTGAAACATGATCCATCTCAGTTCTCCTTCCCCGCAGTCGCGACGGATCGAGATTGTGTCATGGTCGCGAAAAGCCGCTGGATGGTCGGTCGGAACATGTGCTCCAATGCGCCGGCAAACAGGATGACCAGCCCCTGAATAATGACAATCATGTCACGCGATATGGTCGGCATTTCGAAGGACAACTCCGCTCCACCTTGGTAGAGCATGCCAAAAAGCACTGCTGCTAGGACGATGCCCACAGGATGAGACCGTCCCATCAACGCTACCGCTATTCCAACGAAACCTGCTCCGCCTACGAAATCCAGAATTAACCGATGCTGATCGCCGAGAACCGGATTGAGAGACATCATTCCAGCCAAACCACCCGAAATCATCATGGTCAGCACGATGATACGCGTTTGACGCATGCCCGCATAATTGGCGGCTTTGGGGCTGTGACCCATTGTACGAATCTCGTAGCCAAGCTTGCTACGCCAGATAAGCACCCAGACGAGGAACGCCATGAGCAGAGCAAGCAGGAACGAAATGTTGAGGGGAGCAGAGCGAATACGCCACCCGAAAAGCTCAAACAACCAGGCAAGGCTCGGCAAATGCGCACCATCTGCGAAAGTTCTCGACTCCGGCGCCATGCTCGACAGTGGCTTGAGGATATCGACAAGCAGATAGACCATCAGGCTCGCGGCAATAAAATTGAACATGATTGTGGTGATGACAATATGCGAGCCACGCCTGGCCTGCAGAAGCGCCGGGATTAAGGCCCAGCCTGCACCGAAGAGTGCAGCACCGCCTATGGCTATGGGGAAAGTAACATACCAGGGTGCGTATCGATCCAGAGCGAGAGCGACCAGACCAGCACCAAGCCCACCAATATAGGCCTGCCCCTCCCCGCCTATATTGAACAACCCGCCATGAAAAGCCACCGCAACAGCCAGCCCGGTGAAGATGAAACTTGTAGCATAGAAAAGCGTGTAGGCGATATTCGAAGCCCGGCCGAATGCCCCTTCAACAAGAATGGCCGCGGCAGAGAGCGGGTTTTCTCCAACAGCGAGCACAACCAGACCCGCAACAAGGAAGGCAACGAGGACGTTGACCAGCGGCAGGAGGCCGAAATCCACCCATCGGGGTAGCTTGACGAAAGGCACACTCATCACGCCGCTTCCTGTTTGTTGATGCCTGCCATCATAAGTCCGAGATCTGCTTCACTGACCGAACTGTCCCGCGCGCCGACAATCCGCCCGTCAAACATGACCAGGATACGATCCGCCAGTGAACGTATCTCATCGAGCTCAACCGACACGAGAAGGATGGCCTTTCCCTTGTCGCGCATCTCGATCAAACGGCGATGGATGAACTCTATGGCCCCTACGTCGACGCCGCGTGTCGGTTGTCCCACCACCAAGACATCAGGATCTCGTTCCATCTCTCTGGCGAGCACGATCTTCTGCTGATTGCCGCCGGAGAAATTCGCAGTGCGCAGACGAGGATCGGCGGGACGAATGTCATAATCGGCGATCTTGCGACGTGCATCCTCACGGATCGCGTTCACATTGAGAAACGGCCCGTTCAGATAGGCGGGATCGTCATGGTAGCCGAGAATTGCGTTCTCGCTCTCCTCAAAAGCCAGCACCAATCCAGTGTAATGACGATCTTCCGGCACGTGGGCGAGGCGGCGCCTGCGCATCAAGGCCGGGTCGCTTTCTCTTGTGATCGCGATATCCTCCCCATGGAGACGCATTTCACCATTTGACGCCAGACGCAGACCGGAAATTGCTTCCATCAACTGCGACTGGCCATTGCCTGCAACCCCGGCAATGCCAACGATTTCTCCAGCTCGCAAATCGAGCGACACATCTCGCACGACATCAATCCCACGTGAATCGGTCACGGTGAGGTTACGAATTGAAAGGACGACCTTGCCAGGTTTGGAGGGTTGCTTTTCGACCTGCATAAGCACGCGCCGCCCAACCATCAGCTCGGCCAGTTCCTCAATCGTTGTTTCCGACGTTTTACGCGTGGCAACCACTTCTCCTTGCCGCATTACCGAGACATTATCGGTAACAGCCATGATCTCCCGCAGCTTGTGCGTTATCAGGATAATGGTCTTCCCTTCGTCCCGGAGCTGCCTGAGGATGCGAAACAGGTGGTCCGCTTCCGCTGGTGTCAAAACGCCCGTTGGTTCGTCAAGAATGAGAATATTCGCTTGCCTGTAGAGAGCCTTCAAGATTTCGACGCGTTGCTGGAGGCCCACCGACAGGTCCTCAATCAGAGCGACAGGATCGACGTCGAGGCCATAGTCAGCCCTCAGGCGCTGAAGTTCGCGGCGGGCTTTACGGGTCGAAGCACCTAGAAACTGGCCTTCTTCCGCGCCAAGAATAATATTTTCAAGTACCGTGAAATTCTGCACGAGCATGAAATGCTGATGCACCATGCCGATACCAACGGCGATCGCCTCATTGGAGGAAGAGAGAATTCGTTCCTTTCCGTCAACAAGAATCCGGCCTTCATCTGCCTGATAGAAGCCGTAGAGAATCGACATCAGGGTTGATTTACCCGCGCCGTTCTCACCAATAATTCCATGGATTGTCCCCTTGGCAATTTGCAGGTTGATATTCCTGTTTGCCTGGACAGTGCCAAACCGCTTCGAGATACCTACTAGCTCTATCGCATGTGCCGCCATGCCCGGCTTTGCCCTTCATCTATTCGAAAGATCAAGACTTCCGACAAGCCGTAGCGGCCTGAACCAAAATAACACAGGGCAGCAGATCCTCACGAACCCCTGCCCCGTTGTGTCGCCTCAAAAGGAGGCTCCGTTTACTCCGGAGTGTCTTCGGCTGCCATTGCCTTGACTAGATCAATAATCTTGCGTCGAACTTTGGGATCCGGGATTTTTACAAAGGCGCGACTCAGTTGCAAACCTTCCGTCGTATTGAGAAAACCTACGACGTAGGATGCCGAATTTTCCTCGGCAAAACCTTCAATCCGTTCATTTTCCGAGCCCGGCGCATCTTCAAAGAAAAATGATACCGGCACACTCAAAATCGAAGCAATCGCTTGAAGGCGGCTTGCCCCTACGCGGTTTGTGCCTTTTTCATATTTTTGCACCTGCTGGAATGTGATGCCAAGGCTTTCCCCCAGCTTCTCCTGGCTCATTCCTAGTACGTTTCGACGCAATCGCACGCGGCTACCGACGTGCACATCGATCGGATTGGGTTTTTTCTTGTTCAGCGCCATGGGTTCCCTCGCCGTTGCCCGGCTTGATCAATTGTTCGATGCCCCTACAGAGCCATCATAGAATTTCATTTGCCATCGGTAAATCGAAACAATCAGCGGTTTAATTGCTATGCCTAATATTCAGCGAAATTTTCCTGCGATAGACACCAGAAAGACCAAAAGAAAAGAGACCAAGGGTGATCAGAAGGCTCAGGAAGATAAGGTTGTGTTGAGCGGCGGGAATTTTGTGTCCTGGACGTGTCATCGCAGTCACGTCCACGAAACCTTTTGAGTTCAGGGACAGCGCGCCCACGACATGCCCGCGAGGGTCGATCAAGCCGGAAATACCGCTATTTGCAGCCCGAATGACGCTCAAGCCTGTTTCAACCGCGCGTATTTGTGCCTGACGAAAATGTTGATATGGCCCCGGCGTCGTGCCGAACCAGGCGTCATTGGTAATATTGATTATCAATCCTGCCCCGTCTGCCGATCGTCCGACCTCGCCAGGAAAAATGATCTCATAGCAAATGAAGCCGCTCGCAATTATCCCATCAAGAATCGAGAGGGATGATTGTGTTCCGGGCCTGAAGCTCGCGGGCAGGGGAACGATTTTCGTAATTCCCCACCGGGCAAGCTGTTCCTCGAATGGCATATATTCGCCAAATGGCACGAGATGGACCTTGTCGACAGCGTCCGCAATAACGCCCGCGTCATCGATTGCAATCATTGAATTGTAATAGACGACACCGTTTGCCACCGAAGGATCCTGCTCCTCGCGCACCGCACCGGCGATCAGCATCTGCCCGGCCTTGAGCATGTCGGCAATTTGAACCAATGCATCCGGGCGATCAGTCAAAAGAAAGGGGATGGAGGTTTCAGGCCATACTATGAGTTCCGAAGGCGCGCGACTTTCCGTGTTTGGCTGCCTCGACAAGTCCAACAGCGTGGAAAAAATGCGATCCCGAACCGCTCCGTCCCATTTTTCCGACTGATCTATGGCTGGCTGCACGACGCGAACGTTCAAAGGCTTCTTATCTGCATCATCTACGGGTTGCTGCATATGCCAATATCCGTAGCCGAGATGCATGGCTAGCAAGAGGAAACCTCCTGCCGCTCCGGGCATAAGATGACGGCGTGTGCTCAAGAGCGCTGGCACAGCGAATAGCAGCACAACCAAGATATTCATGCTTGCGGAGCCCACGGCATGAACCGATTGCATCAAGATCGGCGTGGGCATTCCGGCAAATCCGACGGGATTCCAGGGAAACCCGGTTAATATCGTTCCGCGAAGCCACTCAAAGATTCCGAACGACGCAGCAAGGGCAAAGACGCGACCCAAACCGTCACTCCAGAATATGCGAGCAGATGCAGTGGCAAGCGCATAAAATAACGCGAGGCCGGCAGGCAGGACGGTTATCGCGAGCGGTATAGCCCAGGCAAATTGTTCGGCGTCGACCAAGAGGGCTGTCGCGACCCACCAGAGGCCAGCGAGGAAATATCCGAACCCGAAGAACCAGCCAACGGAGAACGCCGGACGAATGGACGAAAGGAATCGTCCCTTTCGATCTGCCGCCGCGCCATCAAGCAACCACACCAGCAGCGGAATAGAGATAAATCCCGCAAAAAAGAAATCGAATGGCGCCTGAGCAAGGGCCAAGAAAGCACCTGCAATAAGTGCCAGACCCGCGCGGCGATAGCCATGCAGCATCACGATCTTTGCGCTGAAGCGTTCCATCCCAGACCTTGTTGTGATGATACGATCGTCGTAGGAACACTGGCCCTTCCAGTGATTCCCAGTCTCACCCTTCGGTGCTTCGCATGAGCAGAATACAAGCGCAAACCAAAAAGCCTTGCCTGTCCATAAGCACATAAAGTGACGGCGCCCTCACCAGACGCCGCAGTTTCATTTATCAAACAATTTCCTTGATCGCCAAGTCAGTTTGACGTCATTCGAGACAACGCAACGTCATCGCGCTCAGCTTCATCAAGCCTTTCGATGCGTATCTTCTTGACGCGGCGTGAATCGGCTTCAAGAATGTGGAATCGGAAACCTGGTGCCGCAGAGTCCACCGCTTCTCCTTCGAGAGGAACGCGTCCGAGCGTGTTGAAGACGAGGCCGCCGATCGTATCTACGGTTTCGCCGTTTTCTCCCGGCATGAAATCCTCGCCGATCGCTTCAGCAACATCATCGATCTCCGCCTTCGCGTCTACGATGTAGGTGCCGTCCGTATTTTCCTCGATAAGTGGCGTGTCGTCCTGATCGTGTTCATCTTCGATGTCGCCAACGATCATCTCGACAATGTCCTCCAGGGAGGCAAGGCCATCGGTTCCGCCGTACTCGTCAATGACCAGCGCCATCTGCGTCCTCGCCGCCTGCATATGTGCCATCAGGTCTGTCGCGAGCATCGATGGTGGAACGAAAAGAACCGGTCGTACAATTCCGGTCGCTTCAATAGTCGCGGCAAGATCAATCCGCGACAAGTCAAGCCCGCGATAAGTCGGCGCCTCCAGATCGGGAGCGGAAGAGACACGGGCGTTGCGCGTAATGTAGGCGATTACGTCGCGCAGATGAATCATTCCGCGCGGATCGTCCAGGGAGTCCGAATAAACAGGCATCCGGGAGTGTCCGGATTGCTCGAAGCGGTCCAGCAGTTCGCCGAACGTCGTCTGCAACTCAAGCGCCTCGACATCGGCACGCGGGATCATCACATCTTCAACGCGAACCTCGCGCAGTTTCAGAATATTGGCAAGCATTGCCCGCTCCACGGGCGTGAATTCTGCATTGGCGGATTCTTCTTCTTCCAAAGCATCCGTCAGCTCATCGCGAATCGTATTCGTTACACGGGGCCGGAACACGGAGATCATCCTGTCGAAGAGCGAAGGACGTTCGTTCTCAACGTGTTCCCTGGTGCTACTGTAACTTTCTTCTAGCGCATCACGCGAAGGAGGTTCTCCGGTTTTTTCACTGCCGGAGCTCAGCTGGCTGGTTTCGTTCATTGTCGTTCAGTCAATCGAATGTCCCTGTTTCAACATATGGGTCGGGTATGGAGAGCCTGCTCAGGATCTTGACTTCAATGGCTTCCATCTCTTCGGCCTCTTGCTCGGTCTCGTGATCATAGCCGAGAAGATGCAGAAATCCATGAACCATCAAATGGGTTAAATGGTGCTCGAAAGGCTTTTCTTCCAGAGCAGCCTCCCTTGTTACGGTTTCATAAGCAATAATGATATCACCCAGCAGAGGCGGAAGTGTGTCCCCTGGAGCGATGTCAAAGGCGGGAAAGGACAACACATTTGTTGGCTTATCCTTATTTCGCCAATCGCGATTAAGCGCGTGGATGGAGGTATCATCCGTGAAAACGAGACTGAGCTCAGACGGTTGCGCCTCGCTCGTCAGGTTGATTTCGGCAATGGTGGCGTCAAGCGCGTCTCTTAGCCAGCGAGCCAGCTCGGAAGGTTGGGGCCATCCACCGGCTTCAACCAGAATGTCGACGGCAATCATACCGTTCGACGACGACATTATCGCCTCACCTTCAGAATCGTCGTCGCTCACGGCTTTCCTGTCGGGCTGTCTGCGCGCTCATATGCATCGATAATACTTGCGACCAGTGGATGACGAACTACGTCCGTTTTGCCAAATCGCACCATGACCACCTTCTCGACACTCTCAAGAATCGAAATTGCCTCAACGAGGCCCGACTTCACCTGCGGCGGCAAGTCGATCTGGGAAGGATCGCCCGTGACGATCATGCGTGACCCTTCACCCAAACGCGTCAGAAACATCTTCATCTGCATGGGCGTCGTGTTCTGCGCCTCGTCAAGAATGACGGCAGCGTTGGCCAAGGTGCGGCCGCGCATGAAGGCCAATGGCGCAATTTCAATGACACCGGCCGTCAAAGCTCGCTCCACCTTATCGGCTGGCATCATATCATACAGGGCGTCATAGAGCGGACGAAGATAGGGATCGACCTTTTCTTTCATATCACCAGGCAGGAAGCCCAACCGCTCTCCAGCCTCTACAGCGGGACGCGACAAGATGATACGTTCGACAATGCCCCGTTCCAGAAGCATGGCAGCGTGAGCAACCGCCAGATACGTCTTGCCGGTGCCAGCTGGCCCAATGCCAAAGACAAGCTCTGCACGCTCCAGCGCACGCATATAAGCGTCTTGATTAGAGGACCGGGCATAGATTGTGCGCTTGCGCGTCGATATCTGCGCGACAGCCATCTGGCCCTTGCGTTCCAAGGTTGGCAAGGTCAGCTGGTCATCAGCGGCAATCGCCATACGGATAGCCCCGTCCACATCGGACGTGCTTATCGCGGTTCCCTTGTGAAGCAAATCATAGAGACGATCCAGCGTACGACGCGCCTGTTCTGCGGCACTTGCAACGCCCTTGATCGTAAGCTGATTGCCACGCGAACTGATCGTGACGCCGAGCTTCTGCTCTATGCGGGCAAGGTTCTCATCGAACTGCCCGTATAGCGCGCTGGCAAGGCGATTATTGTCAAAGGTCAGGACGATATGCGCCATATCCGAGGCGCCGGACGGTTTTTGCAGATCACTCGTGGCGTTCAAATCCGGTTTCTCCGCCTGGCCGTCACGCTTCAAATCGCCTCCCCGAAGAGGCTGTTGAAACCGGCCCCACTGATTCGCACTCTGGTCATTTCACCAATATCGCCAAGTTTCTCATCGACGATGACAGGCTGCAACCACGGTGATCTTCCCACTTTTTGTCCGGCCTGGCGACCCGGTTTTTCAATCAGCAACTCGATTTCCCGTCCTATCATCGAATGGGTAAAATCCTGCTGCTGTTCGACAAGAAGCGCCTGCAAGCGCTGAAGGCGCTCATCCTTGATATCTTCGGCAATTTGCGCGCCGAGTTCCGCGCCCGGCGTTCCCGGTCGCTGCGAATATTTGAAGGAAAAGGCTTGCGCATAGCCAACTTCGCGAACGATGCGCATCGTCTCTTCGAAGTCGCCGTCAGTTTCACCCGGAAACCCAACGATAAAATCCCCCGAAATTGCGATGTCGCTACGTGCGTTGCGGATACGCTCTATCAGACGCAGATAATCATCATGCGAATGCTTGCGATTCATCGCCTTCAGTATCCGATCGGAACCTGATTGCACCGGCAGATGGAGATAGGGCATCAGCACGTCAAGGTCGCGATGAGCCGCAATCAGAGCATCGTCCATGTCGCGCGGATGGCTTGTCGTATAGCGCAAGCGGGCGATACCTGGAATTTCAGCAAGGCGGAAAAGCAGTTCGCCCAATCCCCAGCTTCGTCCGTCAATACCTTCACCGTGCCAGGCGTTGACATTCTGGCCAAGCAAGGTGATTTCGCGCACCCCGCCTTCGGCAAGGCGCGTCGCCTCCGCTACGATCTGTTTCACCGACCGCGAGATTTCAGAGCCCCGCGTATATGGCACGACGCAGAACGTGCAAAACTTGTCGCATCCCTCCTGAACCGTGAGAAACGCCGTTACGCCCCGCGCGCGGACAGCCTTCTTGTCTGGAACGGGCAGATGTTCGAATTTGTCTTCGATTGCATATTCAGTTTCGACGATTTTGATGCCGCGGCGCGCCTGCTCCAGCGCCCGCGGTAGACGATGATAGGTCTGCGGGCCTATCACGAGATCAACCACCGGTGCGCGACGGATGATCTCTTTGCCCTCCGCCTGCGCAACACAACCAGCGACGCCAATCAGCAATTCGCGCCCAGCCTCGCTCTTTTCTTGCTTGAGCTTGCGAAGCCGACCCAGCTCGGAATAGACTTTCTCCGCGGCTTTCTCGCGAATATGGCACGTGTTCAGAAGAACGAGATCGGCATCTTCCACCGTTTCCGTCTGTACGTAGCCCTCTGAAGCCAGCGCATCTCCCATCCGCTGGGAATCATAGACATTCATCTGGCAGCCATAGGTCTTGAGGAAAACCTTGCGCGGCGTGGCTTGAGCCGGCTTATCCTGCAATAGCTCAGTCGTCATTTTCTCAGCTTCTCGATTGACCGCGCCAAGTTCCCGTCGCGGATGATAGCGTTAGGTTCGCGCCTGTTCATAGGGGCCTATTGTCTCGTTCAATGACAGAAAAGCGGCAAAATGAAAACCCGTCCGCCTCTAGAGCGGATCGCGCAGGCTCACCGCCATCATCGCCGCAACATTATCCTGCACCTTCTTCGCAACCACCTTGCGGCTCATCTGGCGGTCGAAACGGATCGGTTCACCGAAGGACACTTCGACATCTGCACCGCCTTCGCGTAGCAGACGCAGCAAATGCGGAAGCAGGTCGGTATCTCCGATCCAGGACGCTGCTATACGTTCTGAACGGCTCATTACGATCCCATGCATACGCGTGTAGATGATCGACACAGGTTGGACGAGGATGGATTCGACCTCCTCGCCCAAAACCATGCGCGGCGCTTCGAATAACGTGCTCTTGAAAGGTAGAAGGGACGAGCCGTCGCCCGTAGTTCCTTCGGCGAAGAGCACCATGACATCTTCATTCTGCAAGCGTTGAGCGATCTGTGCAGCTTGGGCTGCCGCTTTGCGCCTCTCCGTCCGCTCTACAAAAATGGAACGTTGCAATTTCGCAAGGATGCCTATGAGCGGCCATTCTGCAATGTCGGATTTGGCAATGAATGAAGCCGGCACAAGCGCTCCTAGCACGACGATATCGGCCCACGAGACATGGTTGGCCGCTATCATGAGAGGGCGCGTCTTTCTCAGTTTCCCGCGCAATCGGATTCGCAAGCCGAGGCAGCGCAAGGCAAGCCGATGCCAGAATTGAGGGATCGCCCGCGGATCGGGAAAGCCGGTCGCGACCGCGAGGATTTGCACCGGCATAAGGATGAGTGTCGCCATGAGGAGCACTATCAAAACGACGGCAAGACGCAAATTGCCAATCATCCGTGGCTAGCCTCCACGCCTGATCAAGTCGCGCTGCATGACAAACGCCCCAGTCGCCTTTCCTTCGCCGTCCCGATAATAGCCGGGTCGCGTTCCAACTGTCGTGAAGCCCAGCCGCTTGTAAAGCCCAATTGCAGAGGCATTGGTTTCATCAACTTCCAGGAGCAGAACCTCTGCGCGCTCCTTGTGCAATTCGCGCAGAACTGCTTCCATCAGCATCCGTCCAAGCCCCTCGCCGCGCTTGGCCTTCGATACGACAATGGTCAATATCTCGCCCTCGCCCGCGGCGTGACGCGCCAGAACGAAACCGTGTGGTCTTTTACTTCTGCCGGATTCGCGGACCGTAAAACCAAAGACATTGTCCTGGGCGATCAAGCTGGCGAACTCCTCTTCGCTCCACACGCGGGAGAAACCTTGGGCGTGCAGGAACGGTAAATCGGCGATATCAGCGATCTGCTCGAGCGGCATGACGATATATTCGCTCCGACGGGAGAAAAGCGACAAGATCCACGCGAGAATGCCCGCCATAATCACCGCCTCTCGATGATAAAGCCAGCCTGTGGCTTGGCATCCGGCGCGCGCAGATACAAAGGTCTTGGTTTTTCGATCTGCCCGCTGCTAAACGCTTCCGAGACGCAGATTGCATAGGTCCCTATGTCCGCTGTCGCGTGAAGAGACGCAATTTCCGACGACGTATCGTCAGCAGCAATCGCAGGAGCACCCGATCCGACAAGGAGTGGACGGTACGTCTCGTACAGCGTCTTTGCCTGCTCCGTTGTAGATACCGCCGCAGGAACAAGCGGATAGCCGTCCTTCGCGTAGAGAGCGGTGTAGAACTCGCCCCGGCGCGCGTCGATAGCAATCAAAACAGATCTACCAGAGGCGATCGGCAGCACTTCACGCGACAAGGCATCAAACGTCGTCACACCGATAGAAGGAACGCCGAGTGCAAGTGCAAGGCCGCGCGCGGTCGAGACTCCCACCCTGATGCCGGTGAAAGAGCCGGGTCCCGTGACCACGCCCACCGCCTTTATCTCACGGATCGAAACCCCGGCATTCGACACCACCTCATCGACATATCCCATAAGGATTTCAGCGTGACCTGTGCCGATTTCTTCGACTTTTTTAGATATCACACTTCCCGAAGAAAGATCGAAGACGGCAACAGCACAGAACTCAACCGCCGTATCGATGATCAGCCCGTAACCGTGCAGCGTGCGGTCTTTTTGCGATGCTACCGTCATTTTCGGACCGTTTCAGTGCTCAGCATTGAAGGCGGCGATTGCAGCCATATTGACGATGTCGCTATCCTTGGCCGTCATCGGCACGATCTGCACGGATTTGTTCAGTCCAACAAGAAGCGGCCCGAGAACTGTAGACCCTCCCAGTTCCTGCAGCATTTTCGTTGCAATCGATGCTGAATGGAAAGCCGGCATGATCAGGACGTTGGCGGGGCCGGAAAGGCGGCAGAAAGGATATTGCTTCATCAGCGTCGGATTGAGCGCGACATCGGCTGCCATTTCGCCATCATACTCGAACTCAACGCGACGTTTGTCCAGAATCTTGACAGCCTCCTGAATTTTTGTCGCGCGTTCGCCCGCTGGATGCCCGAAATTCGAATAGGCCAGCATGGCTACGCGGGGCTCGTAACCGAGGCGGCGCGCCATGGCTGCCGCCTCTTCCGCAATATCGGCAAGTTCCTCGGCTGTCGGCATCTCGTGGACGGCGGTATCGGCAATCAGCACCGTGCGGCTGCGGCAAAGAGCGACGGACACACCGATCACGCGATGGCCCGGCCGCTGGTCTATGACGCGTCGGACGTCGTCGAGCGCCGTCGAGTAATTGCGCGTGACGCCCGTTACCATTGCATCAGCATCACCAAGGGCGACCATACAGGCGGAGAAATGATTGCGGTCGTTGTTGATGATGCGCTGGCAGTCGCGGAACAGGTAACCTTTGCGCTGCAAACGCTCGTAGAGGAAGTCAGCATAGAGCTTGTTCTTGCGTGACAGGCGCGCGTTGATAATTTCTATTTCAGGCTTGGCGAGGTCCAGACCCGCCGCCTTCGCCGTTTCCTTGATTTGCTCCTCGCGACCAAGAAGGATGGCAGTACCAAGCTTCTGGTTCACATAGGAGACAGCCGCGCGCATAACCTGTTCCTCCTCGCCCTCGGCAAAGACCACGCGTTTCGGCTGTTTGCGCACACGATCGTAGATACGTTGCAGAGTGGACGCAGTCGGATCACGGCGCGCCGAAAGTTGCCGTCCATAGGTCTCGAGATCATCGATCGGCTTTTGCGCGACCCCGCTCTCCATCGCAGCCCGGGCAACGGCGACGGGAATAGCCGAGATCAGACGCGGATCGAAAGGAACGGGAATGATATAGTTGGGGCCAAAGCGGGGACGATTGCCCTGATAGGCGGCAGCAACTTCGTCCGGCACATCCTGCTCGGCAAGCTCGGCAAGTGCCCGAGCAGCGGCAATCTTCATCTCGTCGTTGATCGTCGTCGCACGCACATCCAACGCACCGCGGAAAATATAAGGAAAGCCCAGGACATTGTTGACCTGGTTCGGATAGTCTGAGCGCCCTGTCGCCATGATGGCATCCGTGCGAATTTCCGCAACTTCTTCCGGCGTGATTTCCGGATCCGGATTGGCCATGGCGAAAATGATGGGTTTTTTAGCCATCGATGCGACCATGGCTGGCGTCAGGGCACCTTTTGCGGACAGGCCGAAGAAAATGTCGGCACCCTCGATGGCGTCGGCGAGCGAACGCTTTTCCGTTTCGACAGCATGCGCCGTCTTCCACTGGTTCATGCCTTCAGCGCGCCCCTTGTAAACGACGCCCTTGGTGTCGCACAAAATGACATTTTCGGGCGCAAAGCCCATCGCCTTGACGAGTTCGATACACGCAATGCCAGCCGCGCCTGCGCCATTACAGACGAGACGGGTCGATTTCATGTCGCGTCCCGTGATTTTCAGAGCATTGAGGATACCTGCAACGGCGATAATTGCAGTACCGTGCTGATCATCATGAAAGACCGGAATGTCCATCAGTTCCCGCAAACGGCTTTCGATGATGAAACAATCGGGCGCTTTGATATCTTCCAGATTGATGCCGCCGAACGACGGTCCGAGATAACGCACAGCATTGACGAATTCATCGACATTCTCGGTATCGACCTCCAGATCGATCGAATCCACGTCGGCGAAGCGCTTGAAGAGAACAGCCTTACCTTCCATCACCGGCTTTGAAGCAAGAGCACCCAGATTACCTAGCCCCAGAATAGCGGTACCATTGGAAATAACCGCGACGAGGTTGCCGCGTGTCGTGTAGTCGAAAGCGAGTTCCGGTTTTTCGGCGATCGCTTTGACCGGAACGGCTACACCCGGGGAATAGGCGAGAGAGAGATCCCGCTGCGTGGCCATCGGCTTGCTTGGGGTTATCTCGAATTTGCCCGGCCGGCCCATGGCGTGAAAATGCAATGCCTCTTCGGCGCTGACAGAGGGTCCATTGCTGTTTTTCTTGGTCGTGTCTGTCATGGCCGTGGAAAACCTCGCTAATGCCGTCGATGCCGTTTAAGAGCGCTATGGAATAGGGCTAGAGTGCGGTGACGTAAACCTTCTTCTTTTCAATTCGAGTTTTTACGAGCATCCCGCGTGAACGACCAGACGATCATAGACATTCCAACGAAACCTTCCACCGTTCTGGACAAGACCGGTGCGACGCCCATGATCGAGCAGTTTATCGAAATCAAGAACGCCAATCCGGACTCGCTTCTCTTCTACCGGATGGGCGATTTCTACGAACTTTTCTTCGATGACGCGGAGATCGCCTCACGAGCGCTTGGCATCACCCTGACGAAACGCGGCAAGCATCAAGGGGAAGATATTCCCATGTGCGGTGTGCCGATGCATGCCGCAGACGACTATCTGCAGAAGCTGATTGCTCTTGGCCATCGGGTTGCGGTTTGCGAGCAGGTGGAAGACCCTGCAGAAGCAAAGAAACGCGGTGCGAAATCGGTGGTACGTCGCGACGTGGTTCGACTGGTGACACCTGGTACGCTGACGGAAGACAAGCTTCTGGAACCTTCGCAGTCGAACTTCCTGATGGCCCTCGCAAGGCTCAAAGGCAGTAGCGACGACGACCTTTTCGCTCTCGCCTGGATCGATATCTCAACCGGTGTGTTTCGTGTCTGCGAAAGCAATGGAGACCAGCTCTCGTCGGACATTTTCCGCGTCGACCCAAGGGAGCTTATCGTTGCCGACACTGTGTTTCACGATCCGAAATTGCGCGGCCTGATGGACATGCTCGGGCGCGTCGCGGTTCCCCAACCTGCAATACTCTTTGATTCCAGTGCTGCTGCCGGCCGAATTGCGCGCTTCTACGACGTCTCAACGGTGGATAGTTTTGGTGCGTTCTCGCGCGTGGAGCTGGCGGCAATCTCTGCCGCAATCGCCTATGTGGAAAAAACTCAAATCGGAGAGCGCCCTCCCCTTGCGAGACCCGAACGAGAGCATATTGGCTCCACCATGTTCATCGATCCCGCCACGCGCGCCAACCTCGAGCTTCTACGTACCCTATCTGGCAAGAGGGAAGGATCGCTTTTCAAGGCAATTGATTGCACCGTGACCGGACCGGGTGCCCGTCTGCTGGCGGAACGCCTGATGGCACCGCTCACAAAAACCGAGGAAATCACCCAGCGGCTGGATACGATAGATTTTCTCCTGCACGAGCCGGATCTGTGTGAGGCGCTTCGTGCGCTTTTGAAATCGGCTCCGGACATCGCGCGCGCGCTTTCCCGGCTAGCGCTCAATCGAGGCGGCCCACGTGATCTCGCTGCGCTTCGCGAAGGTCTCATGGTTTCCACGTCGGTTCAGTCCAGACTTGATGGCCGTAATTTGCCGGCAGAACTCGATCGGGTTCGAGAAACACTGAGTAGGCTTCCCGCTGACTTCCTCTCCCATCTCCAAAGCGCCCTGGACGAGGACCTCCCCCTTCTAAAGCGCGACGGCGGCTTCTGCGCGAAGGGCTATCTGACCGAACTCGACGAAATGCGTGCTTTGCGCGACGAATCCCGCCGCGTTATCGCCGAAATGGAACGTGCACTGGTCGAAGAAACGAGTATCCGCGCGCTTAAGATCCGGCACAATAACATGCTGGGCTATTACATCGAGGTGAACGCCACACATGGGGAGGCCTTGATCGGTTCACCGGAAATGAAAGCGCGCTTCATTCACCGCCAGACCATGGTAAATGCAATGCGCTTTACCACTCCGGAATTGGCGGACCTTGAGAGCAAAATCGCCAATGCGGCAGGTCGCGCCCTCACGCTCGAACTGGAAATCTTCGAGAAGCTGCAGATGGAAGCAGTCTCACACGCCGACGCATTACGATCAGCGGCGAACGCACTCGCCGTGGCGGACGTTTCCGTCGCGCTTGCCCATCTTGCGGTGAGCCAGAATTATTGTCGCCCCACGGTCGACGACAGCATGGCCTTCGCAATCGAGGGCGGCCGCCATCCCGTCGTGGAACAGGCACTGCAACGACAAGCCGAAACGCCATTCGTTGCCAATGACTGCGATCTATCACCGCCTGCCGGAACCACGAATGGCGCTATCTGGCTGCTGACCGGTCCGAACATGGGCGGTAAATCGACCTTTCTGCGCCAGAACGCCCTGATCGCCATCCTAGCGCAGATGGGTTCATACGTTCCGGCTCGTTCGGCCCAAATCGGCATTGTCGATCGGCTGTTCTCACGCGTCGGCGCATCCGACGATCTGGCGCGCGGTCGCTCGACCTTCATGGTCGAAATGGTGGAAACAGCTGCTATTCTCAATCAAGCGAGCGAACGAGCGCTAGTCATCCTCGACGAAATTGGACGAGGCACCTCAACATTCGACGGCCTCTCCATCGCCTGGGCAACTGTCGAGTTTCTGCATGAACAGAACCGCTGCCGCTCGCTATTTGCGACACATTTCCACGAGATGACCGCGCTTTCGCAGAAACTCGCTCGTCTGGATAATGTCACGATGCGCGTGAAGGAATGGAACGGCGAGGTCATCTTCCTCCATGAAATTGCGAAAGGGGCGGCAGATCGCTCCTATGGCGTCCAGGTGGCGCGACTGGCTGGCTTGCCGGATGCTGTCGTGGAACGTGCACGTGCGGTTCTGCATCAATTGGAAGAAGGCGAGGATTCTGGCAAGGCCGACAAGCTGGTCGATGATTTGCCGCTATTCAGCGTAGCGGAAACCAAGCGTCAGCAGACCGTTCCACAGGCGGATGAGCTACGTGTCGTGCTCTCCTCCGTCAATCCTGATGACTTGAGCCCTCGCGAGGCACTCGACGCGCTCTACCGCCTCAAGGCGGTTGCGGATAAAAAGAAGAACTGACGCTTTATCACGTCAGTTCTTCTCCAGATTTTTCGCCGCTTCGTCATCAAGCTGCGTGGCGCGTTGAAATGCGGGCCGCTTCGCAAGTCCACCGAGATAGCGCTGGAATTCGGCACGTTTTTCCAGCGTACCAAATTGCAAACCCCACCCGATATGCGAACCGACATAGACGTCCGCAGCCGTGAAGCGTCCGGCTGCTATATAGTCCTTTCCCTTCAAAGCCGCTTCCAACGTATCTACCACATCCTCAAAGCTGCCATAGCCGATCATGGTGCGGCGGTCGTCCGGCACCTTGAAACCCAGCGCCTTATTTGAGATGGCCGCCTCCAAAGGGCCGGCTGCGAAAAACATCCAACGATAGTAATCCGCACGATCTTCAGGAGCAGGTGCCAGATCCCTCTCCGGGAACGCGTCAGCGAGATAAGCACAAATGGCAGCGCATTCCGTCACGATTTTTTTGCCATGAACAATGGCTGGAACTTTTCCCATCGGATTTATCGACAGATAATCAGCACTCTTCATGCCAGCACCGAAATTCATGATCTCGGTTTTATAGGGTGCGCCGATTTCCTCCAGCATCCAACGAATGATGCGTCCGCGTGAGAATGGGTGGGTGTAGAGAACAATATCCTCAGCCATTGCAACCTCCTTGCCTTCAATCGAAGGCGGGATCAGATTCTGACGGCAACAGTATCATGCTCGGCTCCCTCGTATAAAGGAGATAGGCGTCGATCGGCCTGCCCGGGTAAATCTGACGCAGGACTGCGCGATACAGTGCCATTTGGAGCCGATAGGCCGGCGCAACTTCCGAAATATCTGAAGGGACGGGTTGTCCGGTCTTGTAATCGACTATGCTCACCCGATCTTCGCTCACGCTGATCCTGTCCACCTTTCCTGATACCATGCGAGGTCGACCTTTGATCAGCAACGTACCCATCAGGGAGACTTCCGCCCGCGACGCCGGAGAAAACATGAACTGGTACCGCGGGTCGCTTATAATGGCCATAACCGATGAAAGGGCATTCTCTCTCCATCCGCCCGGCCATGCAGCTCCAGCCTTCTCGAGAAATGAATACCCCCGCATCTCACGATCCTGCGTCTCAAGCCCCGGCAAAAACTGCAGCAATCTGTGCATGGCAACGCCACGTTCAATAGCGAAGCTTCTATCGGGGCTATCCTTCATCACCGGTGATTTCTCCGATGGAGCAACCTCTTCAGGTTCATCGATGAGCGCTATTGCCCCGGAAGGCGATAATGGCCGAGGCAGCGGCGGCTCGGAGGGATAGGGTTGTGAGAAACTCTCTGGCAAAGGCGCCATCGACGCGGCCTCCTGCCGCTCTTTCTGCTCTACCGGCAGAGGTCGACGAGTATCATCTATCTCGAAACGAAGGGCTTCCCTCCCGGTGTATGGATTGGTCACGCGACTAACCACGGTTTCGTCCGCCAAAGCCCGCTTCACCAGAGAATGCCAGTTCGCGGTCGCAGGCTCTCGCTTTCCGTGATAGCCACATACAATAAGCCGGTCTTCCGCCCGTGTCATGCCCACATAGAGCAGTCGGTTATATTCTTCACGCGCAGCCTGCTTGATGCGCTCTGAAAGTTGGCCGGAAAAATCGTTCGAGACGATTTTGCCGACATTCCAGAGAAACCCCTCCCCGCGCCAGAGCCCTGTTTGTGACGAGAATGGAAGCAGTTTAGGCAAATGCTGGTTTGAAAACGGCGCAGAGCCGCTATCGACCAGAAATACGACAGGCGCTTCAAGGCCCTTTGAGGCATGTGCGGTCATGATCCGCACTTCATTGCGCGTCTGATCCATCTCGCGCTTTATTTCCGGGGCCGCCGACTGCAACGTCTGCAGGAACGCGTCTAAACCCGGCAAGCCAGTCTGCTCTTCTGCAATAGCAAAAGCGAGAAATTCATCGAGAACATCCGATGTCTCTGGTCCCAACCGTGCACTCAGCTTTGCCCGTAGGCCATCACGCCCCAGAAGCGCAGAGTAGAATTCGAACACAGGACGAAAAGCAGCCTCGCTCGACCAACGCTGGAGGTCGGCCGCAACCTTTTCGAATCGAAGGTTGTATTGAGCCTTGTCTCGCAGGGACCGATACAATGTAGAGCGCCGGCCGATAGCCAGCGTCATCAAGTCGTTATCGTCAAGATCGAAGATCGGGCTCTTCAGAACCGAGGCAAGCGAAAGGTCATCCTCGGGTTGAAGCAGAAACCGGCCAAGCGCGGCGAGATCCTGCACTGCAATATGCCCAGGAAGACTAATTCTGTCAGCCCCGGCGACCGCTACTCCTTGTGCTTTCAACGCACTCGACAGAGCGTTGACGAACCTGTCCCGCTTACGGACCAGGACCAGAACATCGCCCGCCCGCACCACGCGCCCTTGCCCAGCAAGGAGATCACCGTCGCCAATCCATCCCGCGATGGTGGATGCGATTTCCTGTGCGAGCGTTATAGCCGGTGCCCGTGCATGATCGATGCTTTGTGTCCAGTCATCCGGCTCTTCGGCCGCCTCCGCGCCAATAGACGGCCACAGCTCCACTCGACCAATGTGACCGGCCCTAACCGCAGCGTGCTCGATCGGATCGGGGCTTACTCCTTCTCGAATTTCCTCGGCAGCGAAGACGCGATCAACAGCAGCGAGAACATCTTCAGTTGAACGAAAGGAATGCCGCAGACGAACATTCTCAAACTTGCCACCGGCGGCCTCTACTTGCTTGGAGAAATGATACCGGTTGTCGTCGAACGCCTGAGGATCCGCGCCCTGAAAGGAATAGATCGATTGCTTTGTATCGCCAACGGCAAAAACCGTTCTTGTGGGCCGGTCACGTGATCCACTGCCGGAGAAGAATTCTTCAGTTAGCCGGCGCATTATTTCCCACTGCGCCGGACTCGTATCCTGCGCTTCATCGATAAGAATATGATCTATTCCACGATCCAGCTTGTATTGGACCCAGGCGCTGACGTCCTGTCGCGACAAGAGCCTCACCGTTCGGCTGATGAGATCATTGAAATCGAGATAACCCCCCCGCGATTTCAACTCTTCGTAGCTCGCGATCATCCAGTCTGCGATCGTCAAGGCGCTGATAGTGCCCTTCAACATTCTTAGGACGGCAATTTTATCGCGAATTTCGATGAGTTTTGCCGCGGTCGAAGCGAACGCTTCGGCAAAAGAAGGATAATGCGCCGCCATATCCTTGGGGAGCAGCGCCGAAATGTTACGAGCCTCACCCTTCTGTGTCAAAAATGCCCCGCAGAGAATGGAGAAGCGTTCTTCTTCACTTCCTGTATTTCCCGCTGCGACGAGCCTGGCTGCGAATTCTTCCGCTCTCACTTTTCCGAGCGAACGGGCGTGATCGAGGAACGCCGCAGCAAAGGCATTTGGAAAGTCTCGGAGCGGCCAGAAGCTTCTGAGCAAAGACGCTTCATCCTCAGTGGGTGAAAGGTCAAAGTCTGCGTAAAGAGCATCGAAAGAGCCATCACCCTCGCGGATATCATCGATGAAGGCGCGCAACTTGTCGCGTTTGGCAACGATCTCCGACAAAAGGCCATCAAGTCCAGCCTCATTCCCTAGCGTCAGAACATGTGCGAAAGCATTCGCCAGTGGCGGCGATGCAGCCGTTACACTGCTTGTAATCATTTCCCGTCTGGCTTGGGCCATCAGCACCTGTTCCAGGCGTGCATCCAGCATCTGGAAATGGCCGGCAATGTTCGCCTCCAGCGGAAATTGATGCAAAAGCGCCTCGCAGAACGCATGGATCGTCTGGATCTTGAGTCCGCCGGGCGTTTCAAGCGCTCGGGCAAATAATTGCCGGGCTCGCTTTATTTTCGTGGCATCTGGCCGCTTTCCTTCAATAGCAGCAATTTTTTCTGCCAGAGCCGCGTCCTCCATCAGCGCCCAATCCGAGAGGGTTGCAAAAATTCGGATGGACATGTTCGCGGCCGCAGCGCGGGTGTAAGTCAGGCAAAGTATTTTTGACGGGTCCGTTCCCTCCAACAAGAGCCGCGTCACGCGTTGTGAAAGGATATGGGTCTTACCCGAGCCAGCATTTGCGGAGACCCACACGGAATTACCTGGATCGGACGCCCTAGCCTGGTTCTCCAACGTCTCCGAAGGTACGATAAGGCGTCCGCTCATTCGTCGCTTCCTTCCGAATCATCTGCTCCCGCGGACCATTCCAGCACACGGGCCAGATGGTCATAATCGCCTCCGGTATCTCCTTCCCGGAAAGGCAGAATGCGTGATCGGTAGCCCGATGCCGGCTGCTTATAGAACTCGAGCATTGCCTCCAGGCGTTCCCAAGCCTGTTCTGCAAGCTGCGAGGCCGTCTTTGTTTCGCGAGCTTGGGTCAGAATGTTTTCAACCTCGACCGCGCCATTCGGACGAAATCGAATGAACGCCAACTCATCTGCTTGAACGCGCCCGATTTCCTGGAAGGCTCCCCGCTCTAGAAGCGCAGCCTCAAGCGCGAGTTGCGGGGATACAAGCGAGAATGCCTGTTTTTTCGAAGGGTTTGAGCCGGTCTTGTAATCGATAATCGATGCCGTGCCCGTCACCAGGAGATCGACCCGGTCCGCGCGACCACTGATCAACGTCTCCGTCGTCCCGACAGCAATGCGTTCGGACTTGATTTCGGGATAGAGCGCCCGCGTCATATCTGCTCTGCTTCTCTCCCATGCGACGATGTTGGGCGCCAGGGCAAGGAAACGCGGCCACCAAACCGCCTCAACATCCGGCGGTAATTGCAACTCCGCAAAACAGTCTCCGCCAAGTTCGGTCAAGGCAGCAAGAGCGGTCTCATCATCCTTTGCGGGCAAGGTTTTCGAGAAACGATGCATGATCTCGTGAAAGAGCGTCCCTCGCTCCGCGGCATTAGGATCACGCACCAGTGGATCCAGAGCATGGAGCTCCAGGATGCGCCTCGCATAAAGAGCGTAAGGGTCGCGGCGAAGTGTTTCGATCTCCGTGACAGAGAACGACTTCGGACGGGCGGAAAGCGGAGGAACCGGGTAAGGCTGTTCAGTGGGCTGCCGTTTCTCTACAGGGTCGAGCTGCCGCGCCCAATCTATATATTGCTGGCCCCGTTTCCGCATTTCTCGAGCATGATCCGGACCGAGGAACGCGAGCAGACGCTGCAACCACCGGGAGGCGACCGACGGGGATTCACCCGTTCTCACCGAGCGCGTAAGGATCAGTTTGTCCGATCCGGAAAGCATCCAGAAATCATGCGCTGCGAGACCAATGCGACTCTCCGGCGGTTCAAGTTCAAGCCCCGACTTCATGACTCGCGACATGAAGCGCCCGTTCTGCGCGCGCCTTGGCCAGCTTCCTTCGTTCAGGCCCCCGATGATCATCAGATCAACCGATTGTAAACGTGCTTCGAGAGCGCCCCATATAGCGATGCGTTCATCCGCAAAAGTGGAAGGTTTGACGCTTTCCGAAGCCATGAGTGCCCCAAGGACGTCAGGCCATTCGGAGGCTGAGAATGCTAGACCATTCGGCGCGGCCACGAGGCCCGAAAGAAATTGCGCCAGCCGCGACCCAGCATCACCATCATAAAGCTCATCGAGTGTCTGGTCCTCGCCGCGCCCAAGCTCCTCCAGAACGTCCACCGTAACGGAGGTCATCCCTGCCACGTTGGCTTCGCTTGTGCCGCGTAATTCGATGAGCGGCATGGTCGCTTTCAAAAGCGCCTCTGCCACCTTTCTTGCCGTACTAAGCCGGTCGTCATTAAGTAATTTCAACCAGTGAGGCGGATGGGGCCTGTCCGCCAGGAAGCTCAATCGGTTGTCAAAATCCCGAACGATATTTCCGATGTCAGGCCTGCCCGTTCCCCCACGCAGCAAAATCAGTTCGAGCGTCTCGCCCGCGCGCCTGACATCACGGCGCGGGAGTCCAAGTGAAAGCAATGGATGCTTAAAGAGCGAAAGAAGCGCCACAGGATCGCCCGGGCGAAGCGTAACTTCCAGCAGCAAACGCAGCAAGCCAGCAGGAGACGTTCGGGACATTGGAATGCCGCCAGAATCGTCCGCCTTCACGCCGAACCGTTCCAATTCGCTGGCGACACGACGCGCCAAATCGCGATCGCCCGTTACGAGCGCAGCACGCTTTCCCGGATCTGCAGCGGCATCTCGGAGCGCAGCGGCAATCGCAATGGCTTCCTCTCTCTGAAAAGCGGCCTCGATAAGGGAGACGTTGCGGAACGCATCTCGGAGCGCTTCCGGCATGAATTCCGAGCGAATATTAATCCAGCTGTCAGTGGCTTCGGCTGGCTTTAGCGCTTCACTCAGTACGCGCTCGCGAAAACACAAATCCGATCTGTCTGATCCAATAATCTCGACATCCCGTGGCTCGAGTCTCATTCGGGACAATAAGCGCGCCAGTCCATATTGCGGATGACCGAACAAAGCTGGCTCCGGTGAACGGCTGCTCATGGAAGACCAATCGGACTGATCCAGATGAGGGTCGAGGCCAGGAAGGACGACGGCTCCATGAGGCAATCTGGCGATAGCAGACAGCAGCTCCGCCGCTGCAGGAAAGCTGCTCATGTAGCCGGCGGCAATCACTGGACCTGAGCTTAAGCCGCCGGTTGTTTCAAGCTGTTGGCGTTCTGCCCGCAGCGTGGCGATACGGTATGCTGAAAAATTGCTCTTGCCGAGCTCCTTCAGCACTTGAGGCCAAACTTCCGAGACAATGGAAAGAAAATCAAGGCTGAGCTGCCACCACGTCGCGAGGTCTTCTGGAACGAGGGAACTCAACGCGCTCCAGCTTACTTCCTCGCTTTCGACTTCGTCCATCAATTCACAAAGATCTCGCGCCAGCCATATGGCGTCAGCGGCCGAGGCCGGGATCACTAGATCTTCATCGAAGCGAGCCATCAACTCGGTGGGTAGCCGGCGCTTCCAGGCCCTGACAAGCGGCGCTAGAAGTAACAGACGCTCGTTTGCGTCTATAGGGGGTGGCATATCCAGAAGGCCATGCTCGCCAGTTTCGAGCATAGTCTGGTCGTTGTCGAACTCGCCGATGACGCGAAGCGTGGGCAGAAGGGCTGCCTTGCCGACAGAACGTTCCACGAAAGCGGCTCGCAAGGATCGGGCGGCACGACGCGAAGGAAGATAAATTGTTGCCGCCGCCAGTGCGAAGCTATCATTTCCTGGCGCGAACCCTTCAACCAGCCTCCCAGAAACAAGAGCATCGATGAAGGTAGGGGAAAAAGGTGCACCGGGCGAAATCGAGAACAGTTTCGCCCTGCGGTGGGTCATGCTGACATCCTGAATTGTCTAATCACAGTTTCGGCCGATTCAATCGCGTCCGGGGTTCCAACCGTTAGCCATTTTCCATGCATCAGCCAGCCAAACAAGCGCCCTTTCGCAATCGCTGCATCGAATTCCACATTTAGCGAGTGCCGACCCCGGGCCGACCGCTCGAAAATACGGGGGTGGATAATCGCAGCTCCCGCATAAATGTAGCCTGACTCTCTGTTCGGGCTACGCGCCAGGCGCCCCGCCGGTTCACGCAGGAAATCGGTTTTTGCTCCGTGCCCCGTGGCCTGTTCAGGCTTGGCCAGCATGAGGAGCATGTCCATCGTGCGGTCATCCCAGGTGGAAGCGAGCCGGGAAAGATTGGGCTCTTCATCGTCAAGCCAGAACGTATCCGAGTTCAACAAAAAGAACGGCGCAGGGTTCATGAGGGGGAGGATCTTTTCAACACCACCGCCCGAGTCCAAGAGCTCCCGACGCTCGTCCGATATGGTGATATCCGGCGAGTTCCTTTTGGCCACATGGCTCTCTATCTGATCCGCAAGATGGTGAACGTTTAGGAAAACCTTCTCAACGCCAACTTCTTCAAGCGCGTCCAGCACCCAATCAAGCATTGGCTTCCCGCCGACGCGGACCAACGGTTTGGGGATCGTGTCCGTGATCGGGCGTAGCCGGGTACCGAGCCCCGCTGCAAGGACGACGGC
The DNA here is from genome assembly GCF_014652835.1 of Limoniibacter endophyticus. Lineage (GTDB taxonomy): Bacteria > Pseudomonadota > Alphaproteobacteria > Rhizobiales > Rhizobiaceae > Limoniibacter > Limoniibacter endophyticus. Next base: position 231,117 of record NZ_BMZO01000007.1, on the reverse strand, counting down.
TTGTCGCGGTACTGCGCTCATTGTCATTCCACGTTGTCGATCAAACGGTTGCGGATATAGAACTCTCGGAGAGAACCAAGTCTCGGGTGATCAAGGGCTCTTCGGATATAGCCAGAAATCCGGGGAAGATGACGCATATAGCCGGGCTTTCCATCGCGCCGGTTCAGCCTGACGAAAATACCTAATATCTTAGAATTACGTTGTAGGGCCATCAAGGCATATGCACGTCGAAATCCTTCTGCTTCGAATAAAGCCGTATCTTTTCGACGTTCCAGATATCTTTCCAAAATAGCATTTTCCATGTTCGCGGGGACATCGACCCTTGCATCGAATGCCAAAGAGGCGAGATCATAGGCGGAAGGACCCCATAGTGCATCCTGAAAATCAATCAGTCCCACCCGGTCGGATCCCTCAGAAGCCTCCTGCCACAGAATGTTTGGGGAATGGAAATCGCGAAGCATAATAGTCTTCTCTCCCTCCTCGATTCCGTCCAGTGCCTCATGCCATAGGGCGTGATATTCCGCGCGCAAGGAGGAAGGTGCCGGCCCCCCTGTCCTTTCAGGGACATACCAGTCAACCAAGAGATCGAGTTCAGCCATGATGGCGTCACGATCAAATGGCGGCAATTCGTAGGAGATGCCAGCCTCGACGTGAGTACGCGGCCAAGCGCGACTATGCATCGTCGCCAACATATCCGCCGCTGCCAGGTACCGTTCCGCAATCGGCTTTCCGTCCGCATCCACTATGCCGTCATGACCAAGGTTCTCAAGAAGCAGGAAACCATTATCCAGATCCTTGGCGTATATGGAAGGCACGCGCAGGCCACCACCGCGAAGTATCTCCCCGACCGCGAAGAAGGAGGTGCAATTCAGAGCGATATGCGCGATATCTGCATAAGACTTTGTCGAATTCATCGGCCCTGCAGGCACGAGAGCGGGCGAATCTACAAGAATTGCATCCCTGTCCTCGACGAAAACGTGCTCGTAGTGACGAGCCGACGCATCGCCTGAAAGATATTCGCGCCGAGCGTTTCGCCAGCCACTGTTTTCCAGAAACCGCCGCTGTTCCATCGCGCGGTTCAGTCGGTCCATCTTTTCCTTCGGACCGGCCAGCTCAGCATAACGGCCGCCATCGTCAGCCTCGGTAAGGCTTATAACTAGACCATCCGCCGGCATATGCGCTTCAGCCATCTGCGGCCACTCGACGAGGCAGACACCCGAGGAGGATGCCTCGTCAAAGCCCAGCTCGAAGATTTCATCCTGATCGCCCAGCCGGTAAAGATCGTAATGGTAAGCTGGCAGCGCCGTCTGATAGCTTTGCACCAGAGTGAATGTCGGACTGGGCACCTCAAGCTCCGCATCCCCAGCCAAAGCGCGAATGATCGAGCGAGCGAGCGTGGATTTTCCTGCTCCCAGGTCGCCTTTCAACATGAGGACATCGCCTCTATGCAGTGCAGCCGCAAGATCCTGACCGAAGCGTTGAGTGGCAGCATCGTCCGGCAGATGCAGTTCGATGGTCGAGTAGTCGTTCATCACTCGGCTGCCGCTCGTGAAGATGTCGCACTCAGCGGAAAGCGGCAATAGACCGTCGTTCCACGGTCTTCTCCGGTATCGATCGCGACCGCCCCGCCGTGAAGCTCCACGAGACTTTTGACGATTGAGAGTCCAAGCCCGGCCCCTCGCCTGCGTCCGCCGTGAACACGCGGCTCAAACCGGTTAAATACGCTGTCCATAATATCGACGGGAATCCCAGGCCCAAGATCTCGGACCCAGAACTCGATCTGGCTTGTTACCCTTCGGCAACCAAGAGTCACTACCGAGTTCTCAGGCGCATAGTTGGATGCATTCAGCAACAGGTTAAAAAGGACCTGACGAACCCGTTGCTCATCCCCCTCAAAGCTCGCCGGTGCATCTTTGTAATCGAGCCGCAGTTCGATCGCGTGCTCACGCAATCGGTCCGATATTATTTCAGCTGTCGCAGTCAGAACAGTCTCGACTTCGACTTCCCCGATTTCAAGCTGCATTATGCCGGCATCGACGGTGGCGAGATCGAGAATGTCGTTAACTACCGTGAGGAGAACGGATGAGGACGAGCCGATGTGCTGGAGATATTCACGCTGACGCTCGTTGAGCACCCCTGTATCCGGCATGGCGAGAAGTTCGGTGAAGCCGATTATATTCGTCAGGGGCGAGCGTAGCTCATAGGAAACATGCTGAACGAAATCGTTCTTCAACCGGTCCGCTTTCTCGAGCGCCTCATTCTTATCTGCCAGCGCGCGTGTCACCCGCTCGCTATCCGTTACGTCCACGAACGTAAGCATCATCTGGCCATTCGGCAGATGGATCACCGCGTGGCGCAATATCGTTCCGCTGTGCAATTCCACATTGCCATGTCGATCAACACGCTCGTCCGAAAGTCCGGTCACGAGAGAGACAAAGTCTTCCCAAGGGCTTTCTATGGCAGCATCGTCACACATCTTGCGCAATTCGGATATGTGAGGAGCTTCCTCGTAACCTGATAAATCGATCCGCCATAGCTTTTCGAAAGCAGGGTTCGACAGCCGCAACCATCCATCCGGCCCAAAGACCGCAACGCCCTCCGCTAGATTGTCCAGCGTCTCGTTCTGAACACGCATTGCCGTATTGTAGCGGCTCTCAAGGTCGATCCGTTCGGTTACATTCTCGAAAATCCACGTGACGCCGCCCTTTGGTTGGGGATTGGCAACAACACGAATGGTGCGGCGGTCCGGCAGGTGCCACCAGTGCTCAATCGAACCGGACGAGCGATAAGCCTCCATCAGCTCATCCTTCCATCCTGCCCATTTGGGTTGTTCGGGCAGTTTGCCTTCTTCTCTGAGCCGATCCAGAAGCAGGACATGATCCGGGCTGGACGCAAGGTAGCTGTCAGAAAGCGCCCAGAGCTCCTGAAATGCCTGATTGTAGAACCTGAGCCGGCGATCATTATCGAATATGGCAATGGCCGTCGTGAGCTGATCCAGCGTTTCCGAATGGCTGCGCTGCGCATCCAGTATTTGGCCGCGCAGGTTCTCAACCTCGGTGATGTCCTCCGCCGAGCCTATAGAGCCCGATACGGTTCGAATGTCCGTCACCTGGAGAACCCGCCGATCTCCGGAAACAACCGCATTGAGCTTCTCCGCGAAAATCCCCCGCTCCAGATGCGAACGTTCAATCATTGAACGAGCCTGCTGCCCCAACAGTTCAACATCCTGATGCAAAACAGAGGTTTTGTCCTTCGCGTCGACCATCTTCAGATAGGCCGTATTTACCCAACGAAGCCGCAGATCGGCATCCCGTAGCCACAGCGGCAAGGGCAGGAGGTCAAGCGCCCGGAAAAGCCCCTCCTGCGCCGTGGAGAGCTCTTCGTTGCTTTGCCTTAACCGCTCAATCTCTTCTCTGTCATCGCCGAGCACCTCGAACCGCACGAATGCCTGGCTCATAGGCTTGTAGCCCTTAACTCTTAGCAACGTTCCAGACAGGGTTTCCGAGATGAGTTCGAAAGCAATGCCCTGTGCTCTGAGAGTGGTGATTGCGCGCTCCACACTGGTAGCCGAGGATGCCGTCAGCCACCGTGAAAATGCCAGCATGCCTGACAGTTCTTCCGGAATTTCCGAATGATCTTGCATGGAACCAAGGAGTTCCGGACGATCCTGATCATTGGACCAGATCAAGATTCTCTCGCCAGTCAGGTTCAGAAGCGCATTCGAGCGTTGAAGCTGCACATTCAAATCGATCAGACGGCGGCCGAGTTCACGGTTGCGCCGATCGAGTTTGTTTTTCTGCTTGATAAGCCAAATAGCACAAACAAAAGCCGCGCCGATGATACCCGCGATCACAGACAGCTGAACGACCTCGGATGGCCCGAAGCTTAGGGAAGATGGTGACTGTGCGGTGGCGGGCGAGGTGGCCAGGAAGAGTCCTGCCGATACCGGCACTAAGCTTAGCAAGACGCGCATTGCGGCTCCCTGTGCCCGTTTCCAGCTTTCATCCCCACTCCGTTCAAATATTACCGATTGTCGAGCGTTCGTCCGGACCGCTTGTTGAAGCGCTGGCAGCCCAATCGATTCATGCAGCAAAGTAAGACTTATCAGCTTGCGTCACGATTGCCACCACCTGGCTTCCCGGCAGGCAAGCAAGCCACGACGAACAAACTGGTTACGCCGCGCGAATCAATGAACTCTACCTCTTTCGTCCGGAAGCGTGAAGCGGAACAAAGAACGAAAAAGACGGCTCCTAAAAGGACGCCGTCTTTTTTTGAAGCGCTAGCGTTTAGTAGCGATAATGTTCCGGTTTGAATGGCCCTTGCGGCGTAACCCCAATATATGCTGCCTGCTCTTCGGAGAGCGTGCTGAGTTTAACACCCAGCCGGTCGAGATGCAGGCGTGCGACCTTTTCGTCAAGGTGCTTGGGCAAAACATACACCTCGGTCTTATACTGCTCGCCCTTCGTCCAAAGTTCTATCTGACCGAGGACCTGATTGGTGAAGGATGCCGACATGACGAAGCTCGGATGACCGGTCGCATTGCCCAGATTGAGCAGACGTCCTTCCGAGAGCAAGAGCATTCGCTTGCCATCGGGAAAGGTGATCATATCCACCTGCGGCTTGATATTGGTCCAGGTAAAGTTCTTTAGAGCCGTTACCTGAATTTCATTATCGAAGTGGCCGATATTGCCAACGATGACCATGTCCTTCATCGCACGCATGTCATCGAGCGTCACGACATCTTTGTTCCCAGTCGTCGTAATGACGATGTCGGCGTGAGGCGCAGCATCTTTCAGCGTTACAACCTCGTATCCATCCATGGCCGCCTGAAGGGCGCAAATTGGATCGACTTCCGTCACCTTCACGCGAGCGCCTGCACCCGAGAGCGATGCCGCCGACCCCTTGCCAACGTCACCATAGCCGCAAACCACTGCAACCTTGCCGGCCATCATAACGTCGGTTGCGCGACGTATGCCATCCACAAGCGATTCCTTGCAGCCATACTTATTGTCAAATTTTGATTTCGTGACAGAGTCGTTGACGTTGATCGCAGGGAAGGGGAGCAAACCCTTCTTCTGCAACTGATAGAGGCGGTTGACGCCCGTCGTGGTCTCTTCCGTTACGCCCTTGATCGCGTCACGGGTTTTGGTGAAGAAGCCCGGAGACTGCTCCAGGCGCTTCTTGATCTGGGCAAAAAGGATCTCTTCCTCTTCGCTGCCTGGATTCGTGAGGACATCCTCTCCAGCCTCGGCCCGCGCGCCAAGAAGAATATACATGGTCGCATCGCCACCATCATCAAGGATCATGTTGGACGGCTCACCGTCCGGCCACTGGAAAATCTGATCCGTATAGGTCCAATACTCTTCCAGTGTCTCGCCCTTGACGGCGAAAACCGGGGTTCCCGTTGCTGCAATCGCCGCTGCCGCATGATCCTGCGTCGAGAAGATGTTGCACGACGCCCAACGAACATCTGCACCCAGTTCCTTCAGCGTCTCGATCAATACCGCTGTCTGAATCGTCATGTGGAGCGATCCGGAAATACGTGCACCCTTAAGCGGCTTACTTTTGCCAAACTCTTCACGAGCGGCCATGAGGCCTGGCATTTCGGTTTCCGCTATGTCGAGTTCCTTGCGGCCCCAATCGGCCAGCGACAGATCTTTGACGACAAAATCAGACATGGAATACTCTCCTTGAGCCAATGAGTTCGCTGACGACGCAGCCTTCTTTGGCAGGGTTCCTACCAGATGGCGCCAGTGCAGACAACAGATATAAAGAAATCTTTATGCCTATATGTTATATGCGGAGCTTAAATCTCTTCACCAAATTTATCGGCGATCAGAGCTTGCGCCGCGTCGAGAAACTCCTCCGCATCTTCGCCCTCGGCAGTTACTTCGATCGAACAACCCGGGCTTGCAGCCAGCATCATCAGCCCCATGATGGATAGGCCGTTAACGCTTGTGCCGTCTTTCCCCACGGAAACCGTCGACGTGTAAGCGCCGACTAAGGCGACAAACTTGGCTGAGGCACGCGCATGAAGACCGCGCTGGTTGACGATCTCAAAGATCCGCGTTTGGGGAGAGTTTTTCTCTGACATGAAGCCGAACTGTATGGGTTACTTTGCGGTCAGAAGCTGACTGGCCACGGTTATATATTTACGTCCCGCTTCCTGCGCTTCAGTGAGCGCGAGCTTCATGTCATTTTGCTTTCTAACACTGGAAAGCTTGATGAGCATGGGGAGATTCACGCCTGCGATAACCTCGATCCGGCCAGCTTGCAGAACTGAAATGGCAAGGTTGGAGGGGGTGCCGCCAAACATATCCGTCAAGATAACGACGCCGTTCCCGTCATCAACACGCTCGCAAGCAGCAACGATATCGCTGCGCCGACCTTCCATATCGTCGTCCGGTCCGATGGCCAACGTTTCGAATCTGTCCTGTTTGCCGACAACGTGCTCTACCGCCCGAGAAAATTCGTCAGCCAGATTACCGTGCGTAACCAGCACAAGTCCAATCATGCTATGCAGGCTCCAGTCATCGGCGGGAAGAAAATCATGTATCGATCAAGTGATCTATCTTGCATAGAATCCTGCGTAAAGCACCCGCGTTAACGGTATCCTACCAACAAGACTGCTCCGGTCGTTGCAAAAAATCAACAACCATAAATGCTTCCCTCATCACGCATCCGCGATGAGGGAAGCGGAAATGCAGCCTCTCACAATATTGCGAGCGGTCATCATGGATCGTTCCGGCAGATAAAACAGCGGCCGCTCCAGACCGCAAACTGCCGTCCAGCGCGGCGTGGGCAACCGCTCTACAAGCGCTGGATCGACCAGATCGAAGCAGAAGTCTATAACGCAGGCACCAAGCACTGGCCAGCGGGTTATCCCGGCACCGGAGACCTCCATGAGTCCACAAATGCTTGGGGGGCAGGTTCCGATAAGACGTTCTCCATGTCGCTCGGCGAGGACACGATCATCGGCAACAAGGCGCGCAAGTCTGTTCTGTCCAACATATGCATCAATCAACGCATAGGCGAGAGTTGATTTTCCTGAACCGGAGGGACCTCGCAACAAAACACCTTTGTCATCCAAGACAATCAGCGTCGCGTGAATATTCTCGCAAGGCACACTTATCATTTTCGGTCAGCAGGCAGGATGATCGTGAACCTTGCCCCTTCAACTTTGCCGCTATCACTAATGATATTTTCTGCGGTCAGCATTCCGCCGTGGGCTTCAACAATTTGACGGCTTATCGACAAGCCCAGGCCCGAATTCTGGCCAAACGCCTCGTTTGAGGGCCTGTCGGTATAAAAGCGTTCAAAAATTCGCTCTATGTTCTCCACGTGAATTCCAGGACCATTATCACTCACCTGAATGATGATATTCCCGGCGTGACGTGCCAAGCTGATCTGTATTCGTCCTGCCTCTTCGTCTACGAAGGATCGTGCATTATCGATCAAATTCGTGACGACCTGACCAAGGCGCAAGTCGTGTCCCGTCACGACAAAAGGCGTCGCTCCGCCCGTCACAGGTTTCTCTACAAAAAGATCGATCGCTACCGGTTTCTTGTGGCGGCTAACCTCGCGCGCATTTTGCAGCACCTCCTCGATGAAGGGCTTCAAGTCGAGCTTGGTCGCGTCCACTCGAGCCAATTCCGCATCCAGCCTCGACGCGTCGGAAATGTCGGTAATCAAGCGATCGAGACGTTGCACATCGTGCTGAATAACCTCCATCAGACGTGCCTTAGCGCTTTCCGTCTTCGCAACAGGCAAAGTCTCGACTGCGCTGCGCAAAGAGGTGAGAGGATTTTTCAACTCATGTGAAACATCCGCGGCAAAGCTTTCAATGGCTTCGATGCGGCCGTAGAGGGCATTCGTCATGTCCCGCAAAGCGACGGACAGATTGCCGATTTCGTCCTGTCTATGCGAGAAGTTCGGAATTTCCTCGCGGCTGTTCACTCCTCTGCGAACCCGAATTGCTGCTGCCGCCAACCGACGCAACGGATTGGCAATGGTCGAAGCCAGCAACATTGAAAGAACAATGTTGACCAATGTGGCAACCCCGAAGACGCGCAGAATGGCCATGCGTTCAGCAGCCACGATCTTGTCGATGTCGCCGCCTTGCGTCGATAGCATCAATGTTCCCAGCACTGCACGAAAGCGCTGGATAGGAACGGCGACAGAGACAATTTGCTCACCCTGTTCGGTGATACGTACCACGTATGATGCAGACCCGTTGAGCGCACTCACGACTTCGGGGAAACCCGCGCCAGATCCACCCGGCTGCTCGCGATAGATTGGGATGCTCGTATTGCGAAATAAGCCCGATAAAAACCGTTCGAGCTTTTCAAGAAAGTCCTCTTCCTTCGGCTCGACGGAAGGAAGATCATAACGAAGGACTAGGCCCCGGGAATAAAGATGGCGCGAGTCCAGAAGAAGGTTTGCATCTCTATCAAAGATGCGAGCCCGCGTATGCGTTGGTGAAATCAGGCGCCGTAAAAGGGGCGCCACCCTTTCCGGATTTATCGGAAAATCTAGATTCTCCAATTGATCGGAGTTCGGCGTAAGACTGTCCCCGGCCTGGAGTTCAAGGAGTTTCTCCGGATCGATCCTGATGGAATCGGTCTCCACCGTTGCTGACGACGCGATCGCACCTGCGATAATTTCGCCCTGAGTCATCAGGCTTTCGACGCGCGCTTCAATCAAGCCATCGCGAAACTGGTTGAGATAGAATATGCCCACAACCAAAACGCCGAGCGCCGCCATGTTGAGAAACACGATGCGACGAGTGAGGCTTGAAAAAATATAATGACCGAAGAAGCGGCGTAGCGGCACCGTTATGCGCCCCGCCAGAGAAGGGCGCGGTCTCGTTCGAGGCTTGGGGACCACGCTTTCACCTGAAGCTTCAACTGCCATTGTTAATATCCGTCAGCGCACTCCACGCATGGCACACCGCGCTGATTGCCTGCTCAGAGTTCGCGGAAACGATACCCCACACCGTAAAGCGTTTCGATCATGTCGAAGTCATCGTCAACCGCCTTGAACTTTTTGCGCAGACGCTTGATGTGGCTGTCGATCGTGCGGTCGTCTACATAAACCTGCTCGTCATACGCGGCGTCCATAAGAGCGTCACGGCTTTTCACCACGCCCGGTCTCTGAGCCAAAGCGTGAAGGATAAGAAATTCCGTGACGGTCAAGGTAACAGGTTCCTGCTTCCAGGTGCAGGTATGGCGCTCCTGATCCATGACGAGTTGACCTCTTTCAAGGGAACGGCTCGCCTGCGTCGGGGTTTTAACCGCGGCATCACGAGCGCTTGCGCGACGCAATACAGCACGCACGCGCTCGACCAGCAAACGCTGCGAGAACGGTTTGCGAATAAAATCATCCGCTCCCATTTTGAGGCCGAAAAGTTCATCAATTTCATCGTCTTTCGACGTGAGAAAGATCACTGGCAAATCGCTTTTCTGCCGCAAACGGCGGAGCAATTCCATGCCGTCCATGCGTGGCATCTTTATATCAAGGATCGCCAGGTTCGGCGCACGCGCCAACAAGCCATCCAAAGCGGAAACGCCGTCAGTGTATGTTTCGACGCGATATCCCTCGGCTTCGAGTGCAATCGACACCGATGTGAGAATATTGCGATCATCATCCACTAACGCTACGGTTGCCATGCTCGCGGCTCCTTCCATAAGCACTCCTCAATCTGTTCAGCCTCTGTAATGGCGTACAAATTGAGTACAAAATGTGGCACATCTTTTAATGCGGAACAATCGCCTTGGTTGAGATGCTGGCACCTTGGCCCCCGGCAGATGGTTCTCCCGTACGGATTTTCACAGATTTAAAACCGATTTAAACAAAATTTAAACTTTTTAAATCGATTAAATAATTGATATATTTCGTTTTTTCTGCTTTGGCCGACCATCGCATCGAGAAAAGTCGATTTTCACGGCCTGTTGGACGTCTGGAGAACAAAGCATGGAAAGCGGGAAACGCAATCCGCACTGCGGCATTGAAGCTCAGAACCTTAAAACGTCGGGAGACGTCTTTTATAATTTTCTTCCCGCTCAACTTTACGAGCAGGCGCTTGCACGCGGTGAAGCAAGACTTACCGCTCATGGCGCACTTCTTGCAGACACGGGCCAACATACCGGCCGTTCGCCCAAAGACAAATTCGTTGTTCTGACGGCTGAAACCAAGGACGAAATCTGGTGGGACAATAATAAATCCATCACGCCGGAGCAGTTCGAAAACCTGCTTGCCGATTTTCAGGATTTTGTCGCGGACAAAGATCTCTTCGTACAGGATCTGATCGGCGGCGCCGATATAGATCATCAGCTGCCTACCCGCGTCATTACGCGCCTGGCATGGCATTCCTTATTCATTCGCAATCTGCTGATCCGCCCAGATCGCACGACGCTGGAGAGCTTCGTGCCGAAGATGACGATCATTGATCTGCCGGATTTCAAGGCCGATCCCGTTCGTCATGGTAGCCGTGGCGAAACCATGATCGCTCTCGACCTGACTCGCATGATCGTCCTCATCGCAGGCACCTCCTATGCTGGCGAAATGAAGAAGTCGGTGTTTACGGCGCTGAACTATTTGCTGCCAGCCAAGGGCGTCATGCCGATGCATTGTTCGGCCAACACTGACGCTGAGGATAATGTCGCTGTCTTCTTTGGCCTTTCCGGTACGGGCAAGACTACGCTTTCGGCCGACCCGTCCCGTACACTCATTGGCGACGACGAACATGGCTGGAGCGATAATGGCATCTTCAATTTCGAGGGTGGCTGCTACGCCAAGACGATCCGCCTGTCGGAAGAAGCCGAGCCGATGATTTTCGGTACCACCCGGCGTTTCGGCACGGTTCTGGAAAACGTCATCCTCGACGAAAATGGTGTTCCTGATTTCGACGATGGCAGCCGGACGGAGAATACACGTTGCGCCTATCCGCTGGATTTCATCGCCAATGCAAGTGGAAGCGGCAAGGCTGGCCAGCCAAAGAATATCATCATGTTGACGGCAGATGCGTTCGGCGTGCTGCCCCCGATTGCGAAACTTACGCCCGCACAGGCCATGTATCACTTCCTGTCCGGGTACACGGCGAAAGTTGCAGGCACCGAAAAAGGCGTCACGGAACCGGAAGCCACGTTCTCGACCTGCTTTGGCGCCCCCTTCATGCCTCGTCATCCATCGGAGTACGGGAATCTGCTGCGCGATCTAATCGCAAAGCACAATGTTGATTGCTGGCTCGTAAACACGGGCTGGACTGGCGGTGCATATGGGGAAGGCCAGCGCATGCCGATCAAGGCGACACGAGCGTTGCTTGCTGCGGCGCTCAATGGGTCTCTCAATAGCGTTGAAATGCGCAGGGACGAGAGTTTCGGGTTTGAGGTTCCAGTTGCAGTAGACGGTGTCGACGGCAAAATTCTGGACCCGCGCTCAACCTGGTCTGATGGCAACGCCTACGATCGCCAGGCGGAAAAACTAGTCTCGATGTTTGTGGCGAACTTTGCAAAGTTCGAAGATCACGTGGACGATGCAGTCATCAATGCGGCTCCTGGCACTAAGGAAGCAGCAGAATAACCTGTCATTGCTTCAGCTCATAAAAACCCGGCGCCTAGCCGGGTTTTTATTTTACAATCGGCGCAATGCGACCTCTTCAACGCGGTGATTTGCCCCTTTACGTAAGATAAGGTCAGCACGCGGTCGCGTCGGAAGAATGTTTTCGCGCAGGTTTTTCAGATTGATATTGTTCCACAGTCCCTCGGCGATGGTCCGGGCGCTGTATTCATTGAGTTCTGCATAACGCTTGAAGAAGGAGCGGGGATCGCGAAAGGCCGTCTCGCGCAGCCGCATGAAACGTTCAATATACCATTGATGAATCAAATGCTCTTCCGCATCGATGTAGATCGAGAAATCAAAAAAGTCCGAAACGAAGGGAATGACCTTGCCATCCTTGGGAAGCTCGCCGGTTTGAAGAACGTTCAGGCCTTCGAAGATCAGGATATCCGGTTGATCAATCGTTACGAACTCGTCCGGAACCACGTTGTAGACCAGATGTGAATAGACAGGCGCCTTTACACGCGCCTGACCGGACTTGATGCGCGAAAGAAAACGCAGAATGGCACCTATGTCGTAGCTCTCGGGGAAGCCCTTCTTCTCCATGAGATTGTTTTCGCGCAGAATCTCGTTGGGATACAGAAAGCCATCCGTCGTGATGAGATCGACTTTCGGGCTTGCGGGCCAACGCGTCATAAGTTCTTTCAGAATACGGGCGGTTGTGGATTTTCCAACAGCAACTGATCCTGCGATGCCGATGATAAACGGCGTTTTTCCGATTCTCAGTTCGCTGGAGAAGAACTGGCTACGTTTTTCAAATAATTCCTTAGTGTACTCGACATGCGTCGAAAGCAATCGGGAGATGGAAAGATAAATCCGCTCTACTTCTTCAAGGTCCACAGGATCGTTTAACGAACGAAGACGCTGAACCTCTTCTTCCGACAAGGTCATCGGTGTGTCGGCACGGAAACCGGACCACATCTCGGCGGTGAAAAAGCGATAGGGAGAGTATTTCTCGCTCATGGCCAGCTCATTCATCCCGATTTCCTCCCCCTCCAGAAATCAATTCTGCTTGCGTGAAGCTTTCTCGGCAATGCCGGATTTCGTCGTTCTCTTCTCCAGCTCCTCCAAAATTGCCCGCAGCGGTATATCGGCAATCTTCAAGACCACGAGCAGATGATAAAGGAGGTCCGCGGCCTCACTGGTAAGGTCACTTTTCTTGCCGGAAACAGCGGCAATGACAGTCTCGACTGCCTCTTCACCCAGTTTCTTGGATGCGCGTTCCACTCCGCTCGCGAGGAGCTGAGCTGTCCAGGACTCCTCGGGAGAGGCGGTGGCGCGCTCCGCAATGATCGTCTCGAGGTCCGTCAACGAAAATCCCGTCTTGTTCATGCAACACCACCCTCTGGAATGGAATCAAGTCTCACCGCAATTCCAGCCTTCGCCATGTGCTCCTTGGCTTCCTGGACAGTGTAAGTGCCGAAATGGAAGATCGACGCCGCAAGAACGGCGCTTGCATGTCCCTTTAGAACGCCGTCGACAAGATGATCCAGATTACCAACACCTCCCGACGCTATAACGGGTGCACGCACCGCATCCGCAATCGCACGCGTCATTTCAAGCTCGTAGCCGACTTTGGTGCCGTCGCGATCCATAGACGTCAGCAGAATTTCGCCAGCCCCAAGATCTACCACCTTTCGCGCAAATTCGACCGCGTCAATCCCTGTGGCATTGCGTCCGCCATGGGTGAATATTTCCCAACGCGATTCTTCACCAGTTTGCGACACGCGTTTGGCATCAATTGCCACGACGATACATTGATTGCCGAACTTGTCCGCTGCGCGCGCAACAAAAGCCGGATCTTTCACTGCGGCCGTATTGATCGAAACCTTGTCTGCACCCGAAAGGAGAAGCTTGCGAATATCACCTATCTCGCGCACGCCGCCTCCAACCGTTAGCGGCATGAAGCAGTGGTCGGCGGTACGCGCAACAACCTCAAAAATCGTCTCCCTATTGTCCGACGACGCCGTGATATCGAGAAAGCAAAGCTCATCCGCACCAGCAGCATCGTAAGCCTTGGCGATTTCGACAGGATCGCCTGCGTCAATCAGGTCAACGAAGTTCACGCCCTTGACGACGCGTCCTTCCTTGACGTCGAGGCAGGGGATGATGCGGGACTTCAGGCTCATGACGACACCTTTGCAGAGCTGAGTAATGCCAAGGCTTCAGCAGGATCGATGCGACCATCATAGAGTGCCCGGCCGGAAATCGCGCCTTCCAGAATCGCGGCATCCGGTTCTACCATGCGCTCAATGTCCTCAATCGATGCAAGACCGCCTGACGCAATGACCGGAATGGAGGTGCTGCGCGCCAGATCGAGAGTCGCATCCCAATTCACGCCTTTTAAGACGCCATCGCGGTCGATATCGGTGTAGATAATCGCAGCAACGCCGGCTCCTTCGAAACGCGATGCCATTTCGCGCACGGAAAGATCGGACGTTTCCGCCCATCCTTCCACCGCCACGTAGCCACCTCTCGCATCGATACCCACGGCGACTTGCCCGGGAAAGAGCCGACACGCCTCCCTCACGAGATCAGGATCGCGCAGAGCAACAGTTCCAAGGATGACGCGATGAAGCCCCTTGTCGAGCCATGATTCAATATGGGCGATGGAGCGTATCCCGCCTCCAAGCTGAACCGGGTTTTTCGTCGCGCTGAGGATGGCATCGACAGCTCCACCATTCACCGAGCTGCCCGCAAAAGCACCATTGAGATCGACGACGTGCAACCATTCGAAGCCTTGCTTCTCGAATGCGAGCGCCTGATCTGCAGGATTAGCATTATAGACGGTCGCCTGATTCATATCGCCGAGTTTCAAACGGACGCACTGCCCGTCCTTGAGATCGATTGCTGGAAAAAGGATCATGGCTTCCACCTCAAGAAATTTGTCAGTAGCGCAAGCCCGAGATGCTGGCTCTTTTCTGGATGGAACTGCGTTCCAGCCAGATTACCACGGGCAACAGCAGCCGTTACTGTGCCGCCATAATTTGTCGTGGCGATTATCTGATCCGCGTTTCTGGCTGCCAAGTGATAGGAATGAACGAAATAGGCGTGAAGCCCGTCCGCGCCTGTTGGAATATCTTCAAATAGCGGGTGGATTTTTGTTCCGAGCTCGATGGTGTTCCAGCCGATTTGGGGAATCTTGAGGGTCGGATCGGCTGGAGACATTTCCTGCACATCGCCCGCGATCCAGCCAAAACCTTCGGTTATCGTCTTTTCCAATCCGCGCGACGCCATGAGCTGCATCCCGACGCAAATTCCCAGAAAAGGACGGCCACGTTCGATCGCGGCCTCATAAATTGCTTCGCGCATGCCGACGACCGCGTCCAGACCCGCTTTGCAGTCAGCGAAAGCGCCAACACCCGGCAGCACGACCCGATCAGCCGTGCGAACGACTTCTGCATCGCTCGTCAAATCAATAGTTGCATCGATTCCGCTCTCGCGTGCGGCGCGCTCGAAAGCTTTTGTGGCAGACCGAAGATTTCCCGACCCATAGTCGATAATGGCAACGCGCATGAAACTCTAACTCGCTGGTAACTAGGTGAAAAGGCCGATGGAAGGAACGAGCGGGCTGCGTCGGTGACCCGCATCCGCCGGCTTGTCCCGCGACAAGCTCGCGACATGGAAATAGCGAATCTCGGCTATCTCTATCGAGGGAGCGACAATTGCGACGCTCTGGACGAAGCCTTTGCGCAAATATTTTCCCACGAGCAAGTTCTGCGCCTCCAAGCCGATCGCGAATTGCACCAGTAGAAGGAATAAGCCCGACACCGGCCCTAGGCCCAGCCAGTTCGCAGCGACCGAAACAACAAGCGGCGCAAAGAGGGCAAAGAGCGCTTCCCACCACATCCGATGCATCAGAAACCAGAGCACCGGAAGCAGAAAGGCCAACAACTTGAAGCCATCTTTGACGAAAATGGCATCCGTAGGTCCCTTGCGCTCGAGAACAACGTATCGCGCCACGCTTTTATCCCTTCAGGGTTCCCTTCGTGGAAGGGATCACATCCTTTTGACGTTGATCCACTTCGACCGCTTTGCGTAGGGCGCGTGCTACTGCCTTGAAGCAGGTTTCCGCAATGTGGTGGTTGTTGGTGCCATAGCGCAGGTTCACATGCAGCGTGATGCCAGCATTCTGCGCAAAAGCCTGGAAGAACTCACGCACGAGCTCCGTGTCAAAGCTGCCCACCTTCGACGCCGAGAAAGCTACGTTCCAGACGAGAAAAGGGCGTCCCGAAACGTCGATCGCGGCAGAGGTCAAGGTTTCGTCCATCGCGAGATCCATCGAGCCGTAGCGCGTGATGCCCTTGCGATCGCCCAGAGCCTTATTTAATGCCTGCCCTAGTGCAATGCCAGTATCTTCAACAGTGTGATGGTCGTCTATATGGAGATCGCCACTGGTCTTGATGGTCATGTCTATCAGCGAATGGCGAGAAAGCTGCTCCAGCATATGATCGAAAAAGCCTACGCCGGTCGAAACATCGAACACACCGGTACCATCGACATCCAGTCTCAGCTCGACTTGGGTCTCGTTGGTCTTCCGGTTTACCTCTGCCGATCTTTCGGAGCTTTGCGCCATTCTCGTCGTCCTTGCTATCACGCCACTGAAGTGCAGGTTCTCGTCGCAAGGAGGTGGCCCTGCGTTCAGCACGGCTTTTATCAAGCTCTTCGTTGCAATACCAGTCTTTGCCGGTTCATGACTCGTTTGCATTTAAGTTTAGTGCGCCTACATAGTCGGCACCGAGATACTATCCGCGTCTGAGCGTTTCATGGAGCCATCGAATGAGCGACAAACTTTCAATGCATGCAACCACGATCGTCACCGTCCGCAAAGGCGGCAAGGTGGTGATTGCCGGTGACGGTCAAGTCAGTCTTGGCCCGACCATCATGAAAGGGAACGCGCGCAAGGTGCGTCGGATTGGCAAGGGAAACGTTATCGCAGGCTTTGCAGGCGCTACTGCTGACGCTTTCACGCTGCTCGAGCGTCTTGAAGCAAAGCTTGAACAGTATCCCGATCAGTTGATGCGTGCGAGCGTCGAACTGGCGAAGGATTGGCGCACGGACCGGTACCTGCGTCGCCTCGAAGCCATGATGCTTGTAGCGGACAAGAATGTGACCCTTGCCTTGACCGGCAATGGCGATGTTCTTGAGCCGGAAGACGGAGTCATGGCTATTGGATCGGGAGGCAATTACGCTCTTTCGGCAGCTCGCGCTTTGATCGACACCGACAGGAACGCCGAGGAAATCGCACGAAAAGCGATGGAGATCGCGAACCAGATCTGCGTCTATACGAACGCCAATTTCACCATCGAGACGTTGGACGCGGCCTAAATTCACGTTTGGAATATGAGTTTGATCGCACAGGTTGAGCCGCATCGGAGTAAGTGGGTGGCCGGGGCAGGGATCGTACTGATCCTCGCAATCCTCCAAGCAGCGGCCCTGTACCTGATGGGACGCGTACCGATTTGTAGCTGCGGAACCATAAAGCTGTGGCACGGGATCGTTCAAAGCTCCGAAAATTCGCAGCATATTAGCGACTGGTACACGCTCTCTCATGTAATTCACGGCTTCATCTTCTACGCTTTGCTTGCATGGCTCGCGCCACGTATGCCTATAGGGATGCGCTTGGCACTAGCGATCGGAATAGAAGTAAGCTGGGAACTGGTCGAGAACACCGACATGGTGATCGACCGCTACCGCGAGGGAACGGCCTCACTCGACTATCGCGGCGATTCCATCGTCAATTCCGTCAGCGATACGATTTTCGCGGGGCTGGGCTTTGTGGCCGCAGCCAAACTTCCGGCGAAGGCGACCTTCGCGATCGCAATAGCGTTCGAGCTGCTTGCTGGTGTCGTCATTCGCGACAATCTCACGCTCAACATCATCATGCTGCTCTACCCGCTCGACGGCATCAAGCAGTGGCAAATGGGATAGAAGTTGAGGCGCGCCGCTTCGCTTCCTATCTAGACGGCAACAGATAATTCGAGGACTTTCGATGACAACTTTCTCTCCACGCGAAATCGTTTCTGAACTGGATCGCTACATTATCGGCCAAAAGGAAGCGAAGCGTGCCGTCGCTATTGCACTGCGTAACCGTTGGCGGCGCCAGCAACTAGAAGACGGCATGCGCGAGGAAGTCATGCCTAAGAACATTTTGATGATCGGTCCGACAGGTGTCGGCAAGACCGAAATTTCGCGGCGGCTTGCGAAACTCGCTGGCGCTCCCTTCATCAAGGTCGAAGCAACGAAGTTCACCGAAGTAGGCTATGTTGGTCGCGACGTCGAGCAGATCATTCGCGATCTGGTCGAGGTGGCCATCGGACTGGTGCGGGAAAAGATGCGCGAAGACGTGAAGGCCCGCGCCCATCTGAACGCTGAAGAACGTGTTCTCGAAGCTCTCGTTGGCAAGACGGCCAGTCCTGCGACCCGTGACAGCTTTCGCAAGAAGCTGCGTGACAATGAACTGGACGACAAGGAAATCGAGATCGAGCTGGCTGACACCGGCAGTGCCCCAGGCGGCTTCGAAATTCCGGGTATGCCGGGCGCAAACATTGGCGTACTGAATATTAATGACATGCTTTCCAAGGCGATGGGCGGTCAGCGCACGAAGATGCGCAAGACCACCGTACGCGAGTCATACCAGTTGCTGATCAACGACGAGTCAGACAAGCTGCTAGACCAGGAAGAAATGGTGCAGCGGGCCCTTCGCCTGACGGAAAATGACGGCATCGTCTTTCTGGACGAAATTGACAAGATTGCTACACGTGAGGGCATTGGTGGTGCCGGCGTATCGCGCGAAGGAGTGCAGCGTGATCTCCTTCCACTGGTTGAAGGAACTACGGTGGCAACCAAATACGGACCGGTAAAGACGGACCATATTCTCTTTGTTGCATCGGGCGCATTCCACGTCGCCAAGCCCTCCGACCTACTGCCCGAATTGCAAGGGCGCCTTCCGATCCGCGTCGAATTGCGTGCGTTGGACAAGGACGATTTTCGTCGAATCCTCACTGAAACGGAGGCTTGCCTTATCAAGCAGTATATAGCGCTCCTGCGGACAGAGGGTGTCGAGCTTGAATTCACCGATGATGCGATCGATCGCCTGGCATCCATCGCGGTCGATCTGAACAGCACCGTTGAGAACATTGGTGCTCGGCGCCTGCAGACAGTGATGGAACGTGTTCTGGATGATGTGTCTTTCAACGCACCAGACCGTTCAGGTTCCACCGTGACCATCGATGCGGATTATGTGCAAACCAATGTCGGCGATCTTGCGCAGAACACCGATCTGTCACGGTTTGTTCTCTAATCCCAGTAGATAGATTTGGTGCGGATGTCGTGATTTCCGCACCCTACTGGCCATCTCCCTGGCCTATCGAGATGGTTTTCCGCGCTTCATTATCGTTTTTGCTTTTCTTTTCGTTAACCATCAGCAAAAAGAAGCCGCTTCCGGACTTTCTTTTTGCCGAACGGGACAACGACATGAGGCGTGCCATTCTTGCAGTTTTTATGCTTACCGCACTCACCTCCACCGCAATGGCGGTGACGGTCGTGCCAGAAGGCAATCGTTTCGAGAAACAACCCCACGTGCCAGGAGCGTCCACACGACGCACTCAGGCAGGCGGCAGTAGTTTCGAGGCGAAGTATCGCAAGGCATACCGGCTGTTTGAAAAGGACAAGGAGCTTGTTTCGAAAGTCAGATCGGTAGCGCGCTCCTACGGCATCGATCCTATACACATCGTTGGTGCGATCGTGGGGGAGCATACCTATAATGTCGACGCCTATGACCGTCTTCAGACGTACTATGTAAAGGCCGCGGCCTATCTCACCAATACAATCAATTTCTCCTACGCCGGCGAAAGTGCCGAAACCTTCCTGCAAAGGCCTCAGTTCTCGAAATGCGATCCTAAAGAAGATTCTTATGATCTTTGGACCTGCCGTGAGCAGGTGTGGAACAGCGCCTTCAAGGGAAAGTCCGTGGACGGCAAAAAATTTCCCAACGACCGCTTCAGCGCGACGTTCTTCCAACCGCTTTATGCCGGGCAGACCTTTGGCCTCGGACAGATGAACCCTCTGACGGCGCTGCAGATGAGCGATATGGTAAGCGCCATATCGGGGTACCCGAAACTTGATTACCGAGAGCCACAAAAGGTCTATGAAACAATCATGGATCCGGATCGAACCTTGCCCTATGTGGCTGCGGTCCTGCGCAAGTCGATTGATGCTTACAAGGCGATTGCTGGTTTCGATATATCAAAGAATCCCGGCATCACGTCGACGCTTTACAATGTGGGCAATCCGGAGGCGAGAGCACGCGCGCTTGCTCACGAAAATCAGGAGCGCAAAGAGCGAGGCGAAGCGCCGCGATTGCCCGAGGAGAATTACTATGGTTGGTTGGTCAACGATCGCATCGCCGAACTTGAAAAATTGCTTTGACTAGAGTTTTCGCGCCGATTTAATGCTGGCATCGAGAACCACTTCCATCTCTGCCAATGTTTCGGCGGGCAGGCGATGGACATTTTCGCTTAGCTTGTAAACGAGACGCATTGCGGCAGGCGAAAGGCCACCAGTGTCGATCTTGATGCGTGGGTGCGACTGCTCAGCCAGCTCAAACAGCGCTTCGGCATCATCCCAGATGACGTTAAAATATCCCATGATCTTCTGCAGCAGTGTCCAGGAAGGTTTGCCGCGCTTGCCATGCTCGAGGGCGCTTAGATAAGCGGGGGTAACGCCAATGGCTTGCGCCATCTCACGCTGCGTCACGCCGTGACGGGCGCGAAGCTCGCGCAGCCTCTCGCCGAAGGGCGTCACCGCGGGTGCTTTCGTAAACGGATGTAAAGGGCACCATCGCCGCCATGGTGGCGGGCGGCATTATCAAGGCCGCTGACATAGGGCCTAAACGCAGGGGTCTTTATCCATTCCGGGACGGCGCGACGTAATATACCCGAGCCGGCGCTGCCCTTGCCGGTGATAACCAGCACATGGCGGCGTTGTTCGGCATAGGAACGCTGCAGAAAGAAGAGCAGCGCTTCGTGAGCTTGCGACTGTGTCAGTCCATGAAGATCAACCCGCGCTTCGATTGAAACGCGACCTGCTGAGATCTTCTGATGAGTAGGTTTGTCGAGGCGAGACGGTAGCGGCTTTGTTGAAGCTTTTGCAGAATTTGGCCACGACAAGGCCGGATCATTTGCGAGATGGGAAAGATCCACGCGGAAACTTTCCAAAAGGGATTTATCTGTGCCGATTTCGTTCGCTAGAAGCCTGTTCAGCTCGTCCGGTCGCAGCGGTGTTACGGTTTTTGCGACCGTCGTCCAAAGCGTTCGATCCTCCGTGGTAAGTTTGCGTCTCTTCATCGCCACTACAATCGGCCCGAGGCTGTGATGGGTATCAAGAGATGGAACGAACCAGTTTCTTTCAAGCCACCAGCCAATGCACCTGCTTCTTCCCCCGTTCCCATGAAGAGGTCGGCTCGGCAGTTTCCCCTAATCGCGCTTCCGGTGTCCTGGGCAATCATCAAGCGAGGCAGCTCGCCGCCATTCCCGAAATTGATCCGCGATGTAGAACTAATGAAGATGGGCGTACCCCAAACATGTCGTTGCGAATCAACGGCAACGGACCGTCCTGCAACGAGGTTGACGCCCGATGCCCCTTCCGGGCCGTCGTGACCAGAATCTCCTGGAGTTCCGAAGAAAATGTAGGACCTGTTCCGCCAAAGAACCTCGTCCGTCCGGGCAGGGTTCTCGTCCAGCCACCCACGGATCGTCTGCATCGAAACCTCGTCCGCGGAGATTTCACCCAAGTCGATCAAATATCGACCGATCCCCGTGAAGGGATGCCCTGATTTCGCAGCGTAACCAACGCGAAGCGTCCTACCATCCGGAAGCTCGAGTAAGGAGGATCCTTGCACGTGAATGAAGAAAACATCGACGCGGCTTTCGAGCCATGCGACCTCCAACCCTCGATCTTCAAGTGCGCCTTCATCTATGGCGCGTCGGTCGAAATACGGTATCAGACCCGTTTTGGTTTGACGTGCAAAAGCGTAATCGTGCGGCAATCCCGGAACGCTCCCCGGTTCCACACTTACCAGGTCATGAGGCTGACGATAAAGAGGGTGACGAAATCGCTCTGTTTGTACAAGTGAGGCCTTATGCGTTGGCTGGTAGTATCCAGTAATCAACGGCTTCTCTCCGGACTTTGGGGAGAGAAGGTAGGGCCTGAAAAAAGTCTCGAAAAATGCGCGTGCTTCATGTTCGTTGCGACAAGGATCGTTCGTAGCCGCAACGAACGCCGGATGAAAGCTTTCTGGCGGAATCCCAAGCGTGCCAGGGTTGGTGGCAGCCCGTAGACCGGCTTCCGCCGAGCGCAAAAAAGTTCTGAATGCCCCCAGAAGGGCGGTGTCCTTTTCCCAGCCCGATAGCCTGTCAAAAGACAAACGCGTTAGATCTTCCGACATAGCCATTAGCGGCGGTCCGTATCTCAGTCTTCTGCTTCGGTTGCTACAAGCTTCCAGTTTGGATCCTTGGAACGCGTGTCACGCGCGAAAGTCCAGACATCAACCACTTCCGCGACATGATCGGGATCGCCGTCAATCACTGTTCCATTCGCATCACGCGTCGCCGATATGATCTGACTCACAAAACGCAGCGTGACGTTTGCTTCCGATCCCCTCATCCCTGCCGCGACGACGCTGGACTCATTGAAGCCCACGAATGAAGTTTCGATCTTCTCATTCCGGCCCTCGCGGTCAGAGATCGCGGCTACGAAGCCGTCATAAACTTCCTTCGACAAAAGATTCTTCAGGGTTGCGCGATCACCATCTGCGAATGCCTTGATAATCACTTCATAAGCGGTACGCGCGCCTTCGACAAAAGACTTGGGTTCAAAACTCGAATCAAGGTCGCGGATTTCTCGCAAGCCATGATTGACCGGCGTACCCTCCTTCGCAAAGGCGTCGATCTGTGCGTAGGGATCGACGACCTCTACCGGGCCGGATTGATTCTGGGGAAGCGAGACGACATTGTCATTGCCCGTTTCCCGAGGCACTGCAGGACGAGTACGATTCGCTGTGAACGGATCGATAGGAGGCCGCTCGCTCCCCGTTCTGCGGCCCAGAACGGAGCGGAGCTGGAAAAAAATCACCACCGCAGCGATAATAAAAAAAAGCGTGCCGAAATCCAACAAAGCGACCATCTCTCGTCTGAGGGGGAACGAAGCGGCACGGAACCGCCCAACGTTCATTTCAAAAGCTCATCTAGGCAATATAGAACGCATCATACCAGCATTCAAATTCCGCGCTGGCATTCCTATCTGAGATTTATCAAGAATGCCAAATTGAATCCCCGTTTGATAAAGGATCAGACATTGCCGTTTTTGCTTCTAATGCTACTGCCACTCCTCGAAATCGCCGGTTTCGTGATCGTGGGTGGTGCGGTTGGTGTACTGGGCACCATTGGTCTGGTCATATTATCCGCGATTGTTGGCATTTTGACCCTGAGATCGCAAGGATTACAGGTGCTCACCCGGGTTCGCACCGAAGTGGAGGCTGGAGAAGATCCCAGCTCAACTCTTCTTCACGGTTTCTTTATCACAATCTCGGGCATTCTGCTCATTATCCCGGGATTTGTGACCGACATTACTGGCCTATTGCTCTTTTTACCGCCGGTGAGGAACTTCCTCTGGCGGTCTGCTGGCCGCAACATGGTCGTCCGCCGCTATCAGTACGGCTCGTCCGGAGGACGACGCTCAGGCGAAACCATTATAGATCTCGAAGCCGATAATTATCGGAGTGAGCCGTCGTCGAACGGTTCGGGCAAGCAACTGGACGATGGTCGCGACTGACCCTGAGATGGCCTTCACTCCTTGTTTTGATAAAGTTCACATGCTAGCCACGGCACAAATCGCAACCCTTGCTTACCGGATTCCAGAAGGACCCACTCATGGCTCAAAATGATGCAGCACCCACCGCGGGTAATGGCGTCAACGGGGAGGGGGCTCAGCAGCCGTCTCTCAATGTCCTTGTACAGTATGTGAAGGATCTGTCGTTTGAAAATCCCGGCGCCCCACGCTCCCTCCGTGGGCGCGAAAAGGCACCGGCGATAAATATCAACGTCAATGTCAACGCCAATTCAGTCGCCGAGAACGAGTTCGATGTCAATTTGACGTTGAGCGCTCAGGCGAAGTACGAGGAAGAGGTGCTTTTTAACGTCGAGCTGGTTTATGGTGGTGTCTTCCGGATTGCAGGTTTCCCACAGGAACACATGCTTCCAATCCTATTCATCGAGTGCCCGCGTCTCTTATTCCCGTTCGCGCGTCAAATCGTAGCCGATGCTACCCGCAATGGTGGTTTTCCGCCGCTAATGCTCGACCCGATTGACTTTGCACAGATGTTCCAGCAGCGCATGGCGCAGGAACAGAACGCCACGAAAGCCGCTTCCTGATCAGGTAAGCGGTACGGTGACGAAAAGCCCGGCGGTTCGTCGGGCTTTTTTATTGCTGCAAAACCTTGTTCCAGATTGCGTTTTCACCAAGCTTTGCGACAAGCTTGGTATGCGCTTCTATTTCAATCTGCGTCAGACGGGGAGGTAGTGGGACCGCCCGCGGCTCCACGATAACCGTTATCTGTTCCTCCACCTCCACGGTTTGAACCTCAACAACGGTTTCGAGTTCGAAGCCCGCCTGCTTACCTCCAAGAAGCTCGATATAAACTTCCGCTAGTAATTCCGAGTCGAGAAGCGCCCCATGTTTCTCACGATGGGAGTTATCGATGCCATAGCGTCGGCACAAGGCGTCGAGGGAATTGGGGCCCATTGGATGCTTGCGTTTCGCCAACGCCAGAGTATCGATGACCCATTCTGGTGCAATGGGTGGGCGGCCAAGCCTCCCAAGTTCCGCATTAATGAAACCCATATCGAAGTTTGCATTGTGCGCAACGAGATAGGCCCCGTCGAAGAACTCGAGAAACCTCTCCGAAATATCTCTGAAGGTCGGTTTGTTGCGCAGGCTTTCATCGGTAATTCCATGAACAGCAAGCGCGTCTGGATGGACCTTACGGCCTTCGGGATTGATATATTCGTGAAATGTCCGGCCCGTCGGAAAACGATTGAGAAGTTCAATTCCGCCTATTTCTATAATCCGGTCTTCTCGGTTGTGAAGACCCGTGGTTTCGGTATCGAATATGATCTCACGCATGCTGAAATCCGGTATGGTTAAAAATCTGTTTCACGTGAATCACTGATATTATCAGGTGATTATACCGAGGCTATGCAGAACTGCTTGCACCTGGTGCCTCGCATCATCCAAGCCATTTCCTGTGTCGATCACGAAGTCCGCGCGTGCACGCTTTTCAGCATCCGGCATCTGGCGAGCGACGATTGCTTCGAATTTTTCTAACGTCATGCCAGGCCGGGTCAGAACTCTCTCTCGCTGAAGCGCTGGATCACAGGTCACGACAACAATCTTATCCGCCTCAGCATCCGCCCCTGTTTCGAACAGCAGCGGAACATCGAGAAGCACCGCAGATGTGTTTTGATCTTTGTGATATTTCAGAAAACGATCCCGATGTGATCGAACCAATGGATGAACGATTGATTCAAGCCGCTTGATCGCCCCAGGATTATTCAACACCAATGCACCCAGTTCGCTTCTATCGACCATTCCGCGTTTCACAGCGCCAGGAAAAGCCTCTTCTATAAAAGGTACGGCTTCACCTGCATAGATTTCGTGGACCGTCATATCAGAATCGTGGACTGGAACTCCCTGGTCTGAGAAAATTTTCGCAGTCGTTGATTTGCCCATACCTATGGAACCGGTCAGTGCCAGTATGATCATGTTCCGCTCACAATGTCGCTGATAATCAGCTTGTAAAGCTCCGGTGTTACCGCCGGGCGTGGCCCGAACCAACGTTCAAAGCCGGGGATAGCCTGATGCAGTAGCATACCCAGGCCGTCTACTGTCTTTAATCCTCTTTCCTCTGCAGCCGCGAGTAGAGAAGTCTTCAATGGAACATAGACAATGTCACTGACGATACAACGCTCAGGAAGCCGGGTAATGTCCAAGTTTAGATCAGGTTGCCCCCTCATTCCAAGCGACGTCGTATTCACCAAGAGATCGGCCTGATCCGCAATTTCCTCGAACTGTGACATTTGCAGCGCTCTACAACCGAACAGATTCGCAAGTTCCTGCGCGCGTTCCAATGATCTATTGAGAACGAAAATTGTATCAAAACCCCGGCAACGGAGTGCGTACAGAATCGCCCGCGCGGCACCCCCAGCTCCCAATACCACTGCCACTTTCCCCGCATCCCAGCCCGGAACCCGAGTATCGAGGTTGGCAGCAAATCCATAAGCATCTGTATTGCTGCCTAGAAGCCGCCCTTTTTCGAACCAGATCGTATTCACCGCCCCTATCGCTTTCGCCGCGGCGTCAACCTCGTCAAGCAGAGGGATCACGGCCTGTTTGTAGGGGATCGTAAGATTACCACCTGCAAATCCGGATGATTCAAGACTGGCTAAAAACGCAGCGAACTCGGTGGGTGACTTGTCTACAGCTTCATAGCTGCCCTCGATGCCAAATAGGTTCAACCAGTAGCCGTGGATTTTAGGTGATCTCGAATGAGAAATGGGATGCCCGCACACGAACGCCTTTTTCATGTCAGCCATCGATCGCTCCGAGCTCTCGCAGCTTCTCCAGAAGGGCCAGGAGAGGGAGGCCGACTATTGTAAAATAATCGCCTTCGATTTTTTCGAAGAGCTGGATACCCTCGCCTTCGATCTGATAAGCGCCGACGCTTTTCAGCGCAACATCCCCAACTCTGGCAAGATGGCGCCCAATGAAGGCTGGATCCAGTTTGCGCATCGTGAGATCGGCGACACCTGTATGGCTCCAAATCAATTCGCCGTCCTTGACGAGAACAACGGCACTGTTCAGTTGATGGGTCTTTCCGGAAAGCGAGAGAAGATGACGGCGGGCCGCCTCCATCGATTCTGGCTTATGATAAATCTCTTCATCCAAGGACAATGTTTGATCGCAACCGATCACAAGCGCACTGGGTATCCGGGCACTGACATCCATAGCCTTGGCTATTGCAAGAACTTCGGCAATGTCAGCCGGCGTAGCGCCAGTCTGGCGCATTGGTGCCTCGGCAGCTCTTTCATCGATATCGGCGCTGATCGTTTCGAATGACAGCCCCGCATTTTGAAGAAGCGTTCGGCGAAACGGACTTTGGGAGGCGAGGATGATCTTTTGCATCAGAGTCTTTCCGTGTGAGGGAGATAATGTGCCTCAGCGGTGGCGTGAACGCAAAGCAAGGATCGCGGCCGCTGTTTCTTCTATCGAACGCCGGGACACGTCGATGATCGGCCACCCTTGTCGCGTACAGAGCTGACGCGCATAGGCCAGTTCCTCAACAATGGCGCTGCGGTCAACATAGCTTTCCAGATGGCGCGAATTCATGTCGGGCGCCAAGATGCGGTTCTGACGGATTTGCGAGATTCGTTCTGCCGAAGCGATCAATCCCACGATCAGCGGCCGCTTGGCATCCAGAACCGATTGCGGGATAGGTACCCCTGGAACGAGTGGAATATTCGCGGTCTTTACCCCACGGTTAGCGAGATAGATGCTCGTTGGCGTCTTCGACGTGCGTGAAATGCCTACAAGAACTATATCGGCGTCATCCACTTCCTCGGCCAGTTGTCCGTCATCATGCTCCATCGTGAAATTAAGTGCATCGATGCGCTTAAAGTAATGAGTATCGAGCACATGCTGCGCGCCCACGTGGCGTCCGGCGGGCGTGCCCAAGTAAGATTGAAAGACCGTCAAAACCGGCTCCAGCAGGGACACAGTCGGCAATCCCATCTTCAGACAGTGCTCATCGATGCTTTTGGCGAGTTCCTGGTCAACGGTTGTGTAGAGTATGATACCCGGTTCCTGCTCGATTTCCTCAAATACCTTTTCGAGCTGCTTCTCGTTTCTAACCAAAGGATAGATATGTTCGATGGCACGAGCATTCTTGTACTGCGCTGAGACCGCTCGCCCCGCAGCAAGGAGAGTCTCGCCGGTTGCGTCGGAAATCAGATGCAAATGGAAGAAACTTTGAGGATTATTCACAACCATTCTTGAAGCCGTGCGTTAGTGTGGACAAAGGACCAGATAAACGCCTCCGCTAAAAAGGCGTCTGGATAAGCACGTCGTTTTCCCCAAACTCTTGTACTGTCAGCATTGGATACCCAATGTGGAAAATTGCGCGTAGAAATCTGTCTATCCCCAAGATCGGAACGACGGAAGGGCTTTTGATCCAAACCTTAACGCCCTGATAGATTTCGCTCTTTCGAGAACCGTCCACGGAGTTTTAAACAGCATCTACATTATCCTGCGGCGAAAAGAAGCTTCGTTTTTTCAGCGCGTCTGTGCAAAAGAGCCAATTCCCGAAACTAACAGAGTCTAAGAATCAAAAGATTCAGAATCTATAGAAATTTTAAGGAGGGCCTCTGTGGAGAAACCAGAGCAACATGGACCTAGAAAGAAGCTCCTTCGAGCACTCTCAGGCGAAGTCCTAGACACGCCCCCCCTATGGATGATGCGTCAGGCAGGTCGATATCTGCCTGAATACAGAGCGACGAGAGAAACTGCAGGAAGCTTTCTGGATCTGTGCTTCTCACCGGAGTTGGCTGAGGAAGTTACGCTTCAACCAATAAGGCGCTTCAATTTCGATGCCGCCATACTCTTTTCCGATATTCTGGTAGTGCCCTACGCCCTGGGACGAGACCTTCGCTTCGAGGAAGGACGGGGGCCTCTACTGGAGCCAATCACTGCTGCCGATATTTGTAGCCTCGACAGAGCAGGATTTCATGATCGACTTCAGCCGGTTTATGAAACCGTATCGCGTCTTTCTAACTCCCTTCCAGCAGAAACCGCATTAATAGGCTTCTGCGGAGCGCCCTGGACGGTTGCCACGTACATGATCGCTGGTCATGGTACCCCAGATCAGGCACCTGGACGCTTGTTTTTATACCAGCACAGAGAAGCGTTTGAGGATTTGATGCGCATTCTCTCCGAGCGGTCAGCGGAATATCTCATTCGCCAGGCCGAAGCTGGCGCTGAGGTGTTGCAGATATTCGATTCATGGTCGGGAGTACTCGATGAGGAAAGCTTTGCTCTCGCATGTGTTGAGCCAGTTCGTCATATCGTGACCAAGGTCAGAGAAAAGTTTCCCGATATTCCAATCATAGGATTTCCAAAAGGAGCATCGGAATTTTTGGAACATTACCGAGAAAAGACGGGCGTAACGGCCTTGGGTTTGGACTGGACAGTGCCTCCAAACCGGGCAAAGCATTTGGCGAATCAGGGATGTGTCCAGGGGAATCTTGATCCGCTGCGTCTTCTCGCTGGCGGGAGTGCCTTGGAGCGCGGCATTGACGCCATCATGTCGAAATTGTCAGGTAGTCCCTTTGTCTTCAACCTTGGCCATGGCATATTGCCTGCGACGCCAATCGAGCACGTTGAGGCAATGATCAGACGGGTAAGAGGATGAGTAAGAGAATTCTTCAGCCCGTCGCGGTCCTCCTTTTCGTTGCATTTCTTTTTTCGCTTCCGGCCGGCCTTTATCTCTATGTGAAATCAGGACACATTGTCGCGGTCATAGCCTGGATGGCGGGAATGTTGTATCTCCCTCGACTATTCGTCTATCATAGCGCGATCGCGGAAGGTTCAGAAGCGTCAGGGCTGTTCAAGACCATGGAACGCCGGCTTTTGAAGGCGATCATCGATCCGGCCATGATGGCAGCCTGGGGTTTCGGATTGTGGCTTGCTTGGCACGGATTTGCCTTTCAAGGCGGCTGGCTGCATCTGAAGATAACGCTCGTTCTTCTTTTATCTGCGCTTCACGGTTATCTCGCTGGAGCTGTGGCGAGATTTGGCCGCGATGAAAATACCAGGTCGCAACGTTACTGGCGGATCGTGAACGAGATTCCAACATTGCTGATGATCCTGATTGTCGTCCTTGTCGTCGTAAAGCCATTCTGATATAAGTGGCTAGTCTGCATCTTGTACGGCGCTGATTGTAGCGCTAAAGAGCGACTCCCTCCTTATATGCTTGCACGCCAATCATGTTGTTTCAGCGTCGCCGCAACATCTCCAAAATCTTCTTATTCAGAGTCCTCATCTATGCAGGAAATGAAACTCCAGGAACTTAAAAGCAAAAAGCCAACCGATCTGGTTGCCTTTGCCGAGTCGCTCGAGGTCGAGAACGCTTCTGTTATGCGAAAGCAGGAGCTTATGTTCTCCATCTTGAAAAAACTTGCAGAGCAGGACGTGGAAATTATCGGCGAAGGCGTTGTGGAAGTTCTCCAAGACGGATTCGGCTTTCTCCGCTCGGCTAATGCGAACTATTTGCCAGGTCCCGACGACATCTACATTTCGCCGTCGCAAATTCGACGTTTTTCCCTCAAAACGGGGGATACGGTCGAGGGCCCTATCCGCAGTCCGAAAGAAGGCGAACGTTATTTTGCCCTCTTGAAGGTCAATACGATCAACTTCGAAGATCCAGACAAGATCCGGCACAAAATTCACTTCGATAATTTGACGCCGCTTTACCCGAACGAGCGGTTGAAGATGGAGATCGATAATCCGACGACAAAGGACTTATCTGCTCGCGTAATTGATCTTGTCGCACCACTCGGGAAGGGTCAGCGCGCATTGATCGTTGCACCTCCTCGAACGGGTAAGACGGTTCTGCTCCAGAACATCGCCCACTCGATCACCACCAATCATCCGGAATGTTATCTTATCGTTCTTCTCATTGACGAACGTCCGGAAGAGGTGACGGATATGCAGCGGTCGGTAAAAGGCGAGGTCGTCTCTTCGACTTTCGATGAACCCGCCGTTCGCCACGTGCAGGTTGCCGAGATGGTTATCGAAAAGGCAAAGCGCCTCGTGGAGCATGGACGCGACGTAGTCATTTTGCTGGATTCGATCACACGCCTTGGACGCGCTTATAATACGGTGGTTCCCTCATCCGGCAAGGTTCTGACCGGCGGTGTTGACGCCAATGCCCTGCAAAGACCAAAGCGCTTTTTTGGCGCCGCAAGAAACATTGAAGAGGGTGGATCGCTTACTATTATCGCAACCGCACTTATCGATACCGGCAGCCGCATGGATGAGGTGATCTTCGAAGAGTTCAAGGGTACAGGCAACTCGGAAGTTGTTTTGGATCGAAAAGTTGCCGATAAGCGTATCTTCCCATCCATGGACATTCTCAAATCCGGTACGCGCAAGGAAGACCTTCTGGTCGGCCGTCAGGACCTGCAGAAGGTCTTTGTGCTGCGTAGGATATTGTCCCCGATGGGAACTACCGATGCGATCGAATTCTTGATCGATAAATTGAAGCAGACCAAGAATAATGGCGAATTCTTCGATTCAATGAACACTTAACTTTCGATTCGGGAACGAAATGAAAAAGGTGGGCAAATGCTCACCTTTTTTCGTAAGGAAAACGAATGGATACGATATTTGCCCTGTCCAGTGGCTCGTTGCCGTCCGGCGTTGCAGTGATCAGGCTCACCGGCAAGGATTGTTCATCTATTATCCAACAGCTTTTCTCCCGTCCGGTCGGAGAACGGATGCTCGTTTACGGACGGTTTACCGACTTGAAAGGCAACACACTCGACCATGGTCTATGTTGCTTTTTTCCTGGGCCACGTAGCTTTACCGGCGAGGATAGCGCCGAGTTCCACCTGCATGGGAGCAAGGCTGTTATTGCAGCGGCCTTGAAGGTTCTGGGTGCCATTCCTGGGACTCGCATGGCAGAACCAGGCGAATTTTCCAAACGAGCATTCCTTAATGGAAAGATGGATCTCACGGGTGCCGAGGCACTAAAGGATCTTATCGATGCAGAAACGGAAGCACAGCGTGTTCAGGCAGTGATCAATACGTCGGGCGCGCAAAAGATCATCTACTCGCAATGGAGACAAAGAATGCTCCATGCGCGGGCGATGATCGAAGCCGAACTCGATTTTTCAGACGAAGGAGATGTGCCGGGTTCTGTGTCTTCTAATGTTAGAGAGGATATGGAAAGGCTTCTAAAGGAAATCGAAGGCCATGTTGCTCAAGCACATCGTAGCGAAATTGTCCGAGATGGGTTCAAGATCGTCCTTGTAGGTGAGCCTAACGTTGGAAAGTCGAGCCTTCTAAACACTCTTTGCCAGCGCGAAGTTGCGATAGTCAGTGAAGAGGCGGGCACCACGCGTGACGTAATCCAGGTAAGTATGGATATCGACGGGATCAAATGCGTTATATCCGATACTGCCGGGATAAGGGAGGATGCGGGCCACGTAGAGGCCCTCGGCATAATTAGGGCTAAAGAACAGATAGCCTTAGCCGACCTAGTGTTGCTTCTATCAGACTCGGAAAATTTCGAGCTGGCCTCCGCAATTGAGGCAAAGGACTGCATCAGAATTTCGACCAAAATAGACCTGAGAGGAGTAGAGGGTCTTGGTGACACGTCTATCTCCATCAAAACCGGGGAGAATCTGGATCATCTCTTGACTATGATAGGCGAGCGGGCGCGTAACGCCGTGGGAAACTTCTCTGACGTTGTGCCAAGCCGACAAAGGCACGTCGACTACCTTTTACTTGGCGCGGCCCATCTAACGCGCTTCTCAAAGGAGACGTCCCTGGAAATTCAGGCGGAAGAACTTCGCCACGCCTCAAATGCTCTGGGTCGGATTACGGGTGCGATCGATGTCGAAGACTTACTAGGGCACATATTCTCTAGCTTTTGCATAGGGAAATGATTCACGTGAAACAGAGTATTTTTGGATTCACGTGAAACATATTCTGTGGTATCTGCCGTGGTTTCACGTGAAACATTCTGTGGACCATTATGAGAAAATTCGACGTTTTAGTGATTGGTGGTGGCCACGCAGGCACTGAAGCTGCTGCTGCTTCAGCGCGAACAGGTGCACGAACGGCACTTGTAACCATGTCGAAAGAAAAGATCGGCGTTATGTCCTGTAACCCTGCCATCGGTGGAATAGGCAAGGGTCAGCTGGTCCGGGAAATTGATGCATTCGATGGCGTGATGGCTAGAGCAGCGGATCGATCGGGCATTCAATTTCGGATGTTGAACAAGAAAAAGGGTCCGGCGGTTCAAGGCCCTCGAACGCAAGCAGATAGAGTTCTTTATAGTCGCGCCGTTAAAGATATTTTAGCGGAACATGAAGCGCTCCAGGTAATCGAAAACGAGGTCGCTTCAATTGATGTGGATGCCGCAAATCATGTTTGCGGTGTCACTTTGGCGGACGGGGAGATCATTCGCTGCCCAGCTGTTGTTATCACAACGGGTACGTTTCTCAGGGGGGTGATCCATATCGGAGACCGAAGGTTTCCCGCTGGCCGGATGGGTGATAAGGCTTCTATCTCCTTATCGGACTCACTGCTGAGACATGGTTTCTCGCTTGGTCGGCTAAAAACCGGTACGCCGCCACGTTTAGCTAGAAAGTCAATTCATTGGGATATGCTCGATCTCCAGAGCGCGGATAAGGACCCTGTCCCATTCTCCTTAATGACTGATGCCGTCACACTTCCTCAGATTGAATGTGCTATTACAAGAACCACCGCCAACACACACCGCATAATCCGAGAAAATTTGCATCTGTCGGCGATGTACTCGGGCGAAATTAAGGGCGTTGGACCTCGGTACTGTCCCTCTATTGAAGACAAAATCGTACGCTTTGGCGACCGTGATGGCCATCAAATATTCTTGGAACCTGAAGGCCTGTCTGACGAGACCATCTACCCGAATGGAATATCCACGTCCCTTCCAGAGGAAGTACAAAGCGAGTTTTTACGAACCATCCCAGGGTTGGAAGACGTAGAGGTGCTTCAACCGGCATACGCAATCGAGTATGACCATGTAGATCCACGGGAGCTCGATGCGACTCTTCAGACCAAACGTGTCGGCGGTCTGTTTCTGGCGGGGCAGATCAACGGGACGACAGGCTATGAAGAGGCTGGAGCTCAAGGATTAATCGCCGGTATAAATGCTAGCCGTTATAGCGGACAGCAGAGCGAGTTCGTCCTCAGCCGCTCCCAGGCGTATATAGGGGTGATGATTGACGACATTACCACGAGAGGCGTGTCCGAGCCTTACCGAATGTTTACGTCACGCGCAGAATTTCGCATTTCCTTGC
Organism: Limoniibacter endophyticus; assembly: GCF_014652835.1. GTDB lineage: Bacteria > Pseudomonadota > Alphaproteobacteria > Rhizobiales > Rhizobiaceae > Limoniibacter > Limoniibacter endophyticus. The sequence continues at coordinate 197,323 of NZ_BMZO01000007.1, read as the reverse complement.
GGGCCGATAATGCGGATGAACGACTTACACCCGTTGCATCTGACCTTGGCATGGTTGGTGCAGAAAGGATGTCGAGGTTCTCGTTGCGTCAAAGGGAGATAGATGACGCAATTATCCTGGCATCGTCGCTCCAGCTCACCTCATCCCAGGCGCTGCAACGCGGGTTGAATGTGAACCAGGATGGAGCCCGACGCACGGCGATCGACTTTTTAGGCTACCCCGATATTGCACTTGATGATCTTTTGCCCATCTGGCCTGAGCTATCAGATCTCTCAGCTGCTGCTCGTAGGGCTCTCGAGGTCCATGCGTTGTATGCGAACTATCTGGAAAAGCAGCAAACCGATGCTCAATTGTTGAGACAGGAAGAACAGCGATTAATTCCGGCTGAGGTAGATTGGAATATACCGGGTTTGTCGAATGAGCTTAAGGATAAGTTGGAAGCGCGTAAACCGCGATCAATTGCTGAAGCGCAAAAGATCGAAGGTATGACACCGGCTGCTATGGCCATTATCTTCACGCGGATTAAACGTTTGGAAGTTGTATGAGCGACCAAAAGTTGAAAACTCTCGAAGAAGCCGCAGGTCCTGTTTCACGTGAAACCTTTGCGCGCTTGGTCAAGTTTGAAGAGCTTTTTAAACATTGGAACAGAAGTATCAACCTTGTCGCCCCGTCTACGGTCAATGCCTTATGGGATCGGCATATTGTGGATAGCGCACAGCTTTATCCGCACATTTCAGGAGCCATGAAAGTTGTCGACCTCGGTACGGGCGGCGGTTTCCCTGGGCTGATTCTAAGCATACTCTCCGCGCAGAACAGCGATAGAGAATTTTATTTTATCGAGTCGAACAGGAAAAAGGCCAGCTTTCTGACGCTTTCGGCCAGTGCTCTTGGCGTCAATGCAGTTGTTTTCCCCCACCGGATTGAAGACACTTACGAAAAAATACCTCGCGTGGACATGGTAACTGCTAGGGCTTTAGCACCGCTTGATGTACTTTTAGAACTGTCCTCACCTTGGTTGAAGGCGGGCGCATCCGCCCTTTTTCTTAAAGGTCGTGAATATCGTTCTGAAATAGAAAAAAGCCGTCAAAACTGGCGATTCGATCTGATACAACACCAAAGTGTAACGAACGAAGAAAGCGTTGCTCTTCTTCTATCGAACGTCCGTAATTGCGAGGGCGCAGGGGGATCAAATGGCAGCTAGCTTACGTAGTTTTCCGCGGGTCATCACTGTTGCCAATCAGAAGGGCGGCGTGGGGAAAACAACCACCGCGATAAACCTGGCAACTGCTTTGGCAGCCATCGGCGAAAAAGTGCTGATTGTTGATCTTGATCCGCAGGGAAATGCGAGCACGGGCCTGGGTATTGATCGGCGGCAGAGAAAGCTTTCTTCTTACGAGGTATTACTGGGTGAGAGTACCATCCAGCAAGCAGCTATAGAGACGGCAGTGCCAGGACTCTGGATAGTACCCTCCACGCTGGATCTTCTTGGGGTAGAGATGGAAATCTCGGGCGCTTCTGATCGTGTAGTCCGTCTAAAACACGCGCTCGAGCTGTCTGATGAGATGAATTGTAATTTCAATTATGTTCTCATCGACTGCCCGCCATCACTTAATCTCCTTACCTTAAACTCCATGGCTGCAGCAGATTCCGTCTTGGTGCCGCTGCAGTGCGAATTTTTTGCGTTGGAAGGTCTGAGTCAGCTTCTACACACGGTTGAGCAGATAAAGAATACCATCAATCCGGCTCTGGTTATCCAGGGGATTGTTCTTACGATGTATGATGGCCGCAACAATCTGGCCAATCAGGTTGTTGCTGACGTCCGCGCGCATATGGGCGATAGAGTTTATCAAACCGTAATTCCTCGTAATGTGAGAATTTCTGAGGCACCCTCGCACGGGAAGCCGGCAATTCTATACGATTTCAAATGTTCCGGAAGTCAAGCGTACCTCCAGCTTGCGTCGGAGGTCATTCAACGTGAACGCAGGCAACGGCAGGCAGCATGAGCGCGGGAGAGATGCTATGAATGAAGATTTTTCAAAGAAGCGGCTAGGCCGTGGCCTCGCTGCGTTGATTGGGGAAATCGATAAGCCTGTTGTTGAGAAAAGCGAGTCCGTACGCGCCGACGGTCAGGTTGATATAGAGCTCGTTCGAGCAAATCCGAAGAACCCGCGTCGGAAGTTTGATGAAGCAGATCTGGCGGATCTTGCACATTCGGTCACAGAGCACGGAATAATGCAGCCCGTGGTTGTGAGGCCTCGCGATAATGGCTCTTATTACGAGATTATCGCGGGCGAGCGTCGCTGGCGTGCAGCGCAGAAGGCAGGTTTACGTCATATTCCCATCATCGTGCGGGATGTCGACGATCGTGTCGCACTTGAGCTGGCAATTATTGAAAACGTCCAACGGGCGGATCTTAACCCACTTGAAGAGGCGCTGGGTTATCAGCAGCTTATTGATGAGCATAATTATACCCAGTCAGATCTCGGAAATGTAATTGGGAAAAGCCGAAGCCATGTTGCTAATACGTTGCGACTGTTGAAGCTACCTGACGAGGTCCAGGAGCTGCTCACTACTGGTCAGCTCTCTGCCGGACACGCGCGAACGTTGATAACAGCCGATAACCCGTCGGCGCTTGCGGAAAAGATCATTGCGAACGGTCTTTCTGTTCGCCAGGCCGAGGCGCTCGCGCAAGCTCCACTTGTTGAACCGAGTAAAAAATCTGCGCCCGCCGAAAAAGATGCAGATACGCTGGCGCTTGAGAAAATATTAACCGATGTAATTGGCTTGAAGGTTCAAATTTCTCATAGAGAAAAAGGTGGAGATCTGAAAATTATCTATAAGACGCTTGACCAACTCGACGACCTTTGCAGAAGATTGCAACAATAAGACGTTTCATTATATTTTATTTTACTTATACTTATATCTTTTTGAGAAATCATTGTGCGATCCATTTCCCGCGGCATTACTGTCGCCTATCGATTGTGTGCGACCATTTTTCTGGTCTTTGTCGCTCTGGTCGCACACCATGTGAGCAGAGACGAATTTGATGCGCGGTACAATACGAGACAAGATAATCTCGTAACGATCGTCAAAGCTTTTGCCGCTCATTCCAGACGGATTCTTGCAACTGTCGATGTACTGACAAAAACAGCTGCGCAACATGCAGATTCCGGTGATGACCCCGCGGCTGTTGAAGCTCTCCTCATCACATACGCGAAAGCGCTGCCGATGCTTCAATCCATATTCGTCGTTAACGCGAGCGGAGAGATTGTCGTTGCCAAAGGATCAGATTGGGAAGGGCCGGCATTGGAACCGCACCCGTTTTCATTTCTGTGGCTACGAGAGACCTTTGAGGAGGAAATCTCTGTCGGACCCGTGGAGAAGCACAACTCATCGGGAGGTGATGTATTCTTCATGGACTTTATTTATCGCCCGCGCACAGGGGCGGTCGGCCAGCACTCTGTCATCATCAAAGTTAATATGGAAGTATTCCAAGGCTTTCACAATGGCCTTGGGGGTGAGAGCAATGCAGAGGTTTCATTGGTCGGCGAGGACAATGTCATTCGGGCCGCAGCCGCCGCGCCGGGGGACATGAAGGAAAGCGCTATAATTTCTATCGCTCGACGCGGGGTCGCCGATACAATGAAACAGGTGGTTGAGGAGCCGTTGGCGCCGTATCCGTTGAAGATCAGCGCGCATCAGTCCATTCAGGATCTCGAGCAGATATTTAAGCTGCAAATGATGTGGCTTGGCGGCATTCTGTTCCTGCTCTTGTGTGGCATTGGTGTAGGTGACGTTTTCCTACGAAACCACCTCGCCCGGCGCCTTAAGTTGCTGGACCTGCACAATGCACGGGAGCAGGAACATCGGGATAAGATCTTTCTCCAAAACATCCTTGAGACGAGTTCGGTTCTGATCGCCGCAACGAATAATGTTGGTGAGGTTGTTGTTACTAATGCCCAGTTCCGGACTCTGTTCAACAGCCTGTACCATGTTGTCGATCTTATCGATTTTCTAACCACGCTAGGGATTTCACAAAGCGTGGAGCACGTTTCGCTTCCAATTACCGAGCAGGCACACATCATGGACCAACAAGGGAAGGCGCGTCACATTTCGTGGACCGTTACGAGCCTACGAAGTCCCGAGGGCGTGGTTTCGCATTATATTGCGGTCGGCTTCGATTTAACGGAACTGAAGGAACGCGAGTTTGCCTTGCGCCAGTCGGAGAAACTTGTGACTCTCGGGGAGATGGCAACAGGTCTGGCTCATGAAATCAACCAGCCGCTTGGGGCAATGACGCTTGCCGTGGAGAACGTTCGCAGCCGCTTGCAAGAGGGCGTGACAGCGGTCGAATTTATAGACAGTTCGCTTGATCTTATTGCCCAGCAACTTGAACGTGCGTCTACGATCGTAAAGCATATGCGCGTTTTCGGCCGCCGCACGGACGGCAAGGTGGAGCCCATTCATGCGTCCTCCATCATTCAGGGTGCGCTGCTCTTCCTCAGAAATCAACTTGTATTGGATGAGATTAATGTCCGGTGCGTTCTCTCTCACCCGGAACCAAAGCTGCTGGCGAACCAGACATTGGCCGAGCAGATCGTGCTCAATCTGCTCGTCAATGCCCGGGACGCGATCGTTACTTATGCAAGCCGCGCCCATCCCTCGTCTATCGTCGTATCTGCGGAGTTATCGTTAGACCGACAGACCGTGCTGATCAGCGTCGCCGACGACGGTCCGGGCGTTCCGGTACATATACGTACTCGAATGTTCGAGCCGTTCTTCTCTACAAAGGCCACGGGGCAGGGGATGGGTTTGGGTCTTTCCATGAGCTATGGAATGGCAAAAGAAATGAACGGTAGCTTGTCGTATTGTGAAACAGATCATGGAGGAAAATTTTTGCTGATTTTACCTGCCGCATAGCGGCAAAATATAGGGCAGTTGGTAATTTAAGAATTCAAAGAATAGACCCTTAAATATTGAAAATTATGTTGATTACATGGAAACTAGAACCAACAGTGAGAAAAAAGAATCCGTTCTACTTGTAGATGACGAAGAGGCACTCGTAAGTGTCATGACGACATCATTGCAAGATAGCGGGTTCGTCTGTGCTTCTGCAACCTCTGCTGCTTCCGCTCTGAACGTCCTGGAGACGACGCCTTCGATTAATGTTGTCGTTTCAGACATACGAATGCCAGGCGCAGACGGACTTGAGATGTTACAGAACATGAAAGCCCGTTTCGCTGATCGGGCTTGGTTACAGAGCTTGCTTATTACCGGCCATCCTTCACTGGATAACGCCGTAACCGCGATGAGATTGGACGCCGTTGACTTTCTTTCAAAGCCTGTTCATCGATCGGATTTGATTGCGGCAGTAGAGAAAGCGCATGAGCGTGCATCAAAATACCGGCTCATGTTAGCCGCCCTGGACAGAAACAAAGAAAAGCTCGACCAGTTGATGCAGGAATCGGATCTCGTTACCTCGCTTTTGAGGAGGGACGTCAGTACTTTGAAATGCGTCTATAGTCCTTCGCAACCGACCGCTCACCTGGAAAATCGAGCAAATCCACCAAAGCCGGACATTCCTCAGCAAATGTCAAAAAAGAGGATACTGGAGCTCTTGCGCTTTCGCGAGTTGAGGCCCCGCTTCTTTAAGGAGCGTCTGTTCTCAGACCCTGCATGGCAGATGTTGCTTGACTTGATGGAAAACAATTTGCTCGAGAAGGAAGTTTCCGTCTCCAGTCTTTATATCGCCTCCGGCGTACCAATTTCGACGGCATCGCGACGGCTGGATGATCTGGAGGAGGCAAGACTTGTGACGCGTTGGGACGACCCGAAGGACGGGCGGCGTCAATATGTACGGGTCACCGCCAAGGCGGAACAACTCATCACGGACTACCTGATGAACCTCGATAAGCTTCTGGGTGACCCGAAGTCATGAAAGCTGGCAAATAAGATGTGCCAGCTTTCAAAGTCACATCTTATTCGGCGGAGGCGGCTTCCGCGGCGGCAGCTTCCGCATCCTTTTTGGCTTGTTCGGCCGCAGCCAGACGTTCCTTGGCCTTGGTGCCCGGTTCACCCTTCGTCGGGTTGTTACGCGTGTCACGCTTCTGAATGCCGGCTTGGTCCAGGAAACGAAGGACGCGGTCGGTCGGCAATGCACCCTTACCGATCCAGTGGTTGATGCGTTCTTCGTTCAACACGACGCGTTGGGCATCCTTGGCCAGCATTGGGTTCCACGAACCAACTTCTTCAATGAAGCGGCCGTCGCGGGGCGCACGGACGTCAGCAACGACGATGTGATAGAACGGGCGCTTCTTGGAACCGCGGCGGGCAAGACGAATTTTCAGTGCCATTTTTTCTTCCTTTAGATAGTGAACGCAGATGTCTGTCTGCGGATTGGCTACTAGGCCGTTTGATTATCCGTATTCGCAGAGGCTGCAATCGCCTCATGGTGTCGGATCACTTCGCGAATAATGAAATTTAAAAACTTCTCCGCGAAATCTGGATCGAGCTGCGCTTCATTTGCAAGTCTGCGTAGTCTCTCGATTTGCTTTTTTTCCCGCTCCGGATCGGCGGGAGGTAGGTTGTAGTTGGCCTTGAGAACACCGACTGCTTTGGTGCAACGAAAGCGTTCCGCAAGTATATTCACCAGAGCTGCATCGATATTATCGATCGACGCCCGTAGCTCCAGAAGTTGCTTGATTGCCTGATCAGACATTGCTCCTCCCTCTATTTCTTTCTTGGCAATCCAGGAAGGCCAGGCAAGCCGCCTTGGGCGCCAGGCAATCCAGGAAGGCCAGCGCCCAGGCCCGGGAGCTTGCCCTGCATCTTCTCCGCTTGCTTCTGCAATTCTTCAAGCTGTCTAGGGTCCATTTTAGCGAGGTCCGGCATTCCACCCATGCCAGCCATTCCGCCAAGGCCCATTTTCTGCGCCATGCCGCCCATGAGGCCACGCATCATACCTTTGCCCTTGCCTCCCTTGCCGCCCATCATCTTCATCATATCCGCCATCTGGCGATGCATCTTGAGAAGCTTGTTGATGTCGGCAGCATTGGTGCCAGAACCGTTTGCAATACGCTGTTTGCGACTGTGCTTCAGAAGATCGGGGTTCGTCCGCTCCTTCTTGGTCATCGAAGAGATGATTGCGAGCTGGCGCGCGAAGGTGCGGTCGTCAAAGCCAGCTGCCGCCACCTGATCCTTCATCTTGCCCATGCCTGGAAGCATGCCCATGATGCCGCCCATACCGCCCATTTTCTGCATTTGTTTCAGCTGTTCGGCGAGATCGTTTAGATCGAACTGCCCCGACTGCATCTTCTGCGCCATCGCTGCTGCCTTCTCGGCATCGATGGTTTCGGCAGCTTTCTCGACGAGGCTGACAATGTCGCCCATGCCAAGAATTCGATCGGCAATACGCTTAGGATGGAAATCCTCCAGCGCATCCATTTTTTCACCGACGCCGATCAGCTTCACGGGCTTGCCAGTGACCGCCCGCATTGACAAGGCTGCACCGCCGCGTCCGTCACCATCCATACGCGTCAGAACGAGACCGGTGACGCCAATCCGTTCGTTGAAATTACGCGCGAGATTGACGGCATCCTGACCGGTAAGAGAGTCAGCAACGAGCAGAATTTCATGCGGATCAGCCGAATGACGAATTTCCGCCATCTCGGCCATCAATGGCTCGTCAATATGAGTGCGGCCCGCCGTGTCGAGCATGACTACATCATAGCCACCCAGTCGTGCAGCCTGAACAGCGCGACGAGAAATTTCGACGGGGTTCTGACCGGCAATAATAGGAAGAGTAGCGACGCCGATTTGCTCGCCAAGCTGGCGCAATTGCTCCTGAGCTGCTGGGCGGCGCGTGTCGAGCGATGCCATCAGTACTTTTTTGCCGCGCTTTTCGTGGAGGCGCTTCGAGATTTTGCCGGTGGTGGTAGTTTTACCGGAACCTTGCAGACCAACCATCATAATGACGACAGGGGCCGGAGCGTTCAGGTCAATCTCGGAACCTTCCGAACCCAACATCTCGACAAGCTCGTCATGAACGATCTTGACGACCATCTGTCCTGGCTTGATGGATTTCAGGACAGTAGCGCCAACCGCTTTTTCACGTACCTTGTCCGTGAAACTCTTAACCACTTCGAGGGAGACGTCGGCCTCGATAAGGGCGCGTCGGATTTCCCGCAACGCAGCGCTGACGTCGGCTTCCGACAACGCGCCGCGTCCGGTCAATCCATTAAAGATCGATCCAAGGCGTTCCTGCAGGGTCTCGAACACGGGCTGCTCCGTTGTCTAATATCAATCAGGGAACACGAAACTTGAGCGTTCAAAGCAAATTGGCATCCGAGGGCGCATCGCGCTGTCGGATGTTGACTTCCGGGATCACGTCCCGGTCAGCTTTTCGAAGTTCGTCGCTTCGTGATTTTCTAGAGTTCTAAACAGTATAACGCCGACAGAGTCAAGTTTGTATGGATGATGCGTCTCTACTCTTGCCAAAGACACGCAAACTGCTAGCCATGGCGCATGAGCGAGAAAAAGGCCCATGAAGTTGATAGCTGGCTTTCCCAAGGCAGGTTGGGGGAGGCGCTTTATCTTGTCTACGGTCCGGATCGCGGGCTTGTTTCAGAACGAGCACGGATGATTGCGGCTCTAACCAAGGTCCCGCTGGACGATCCTTTTTCGGTTACACGTCTCGAAGCCTCGGAAATCGAGCAGGACTTGGGTCGCCTTATGGACGAGGTCAAGTCCGTCGCCATGTTTGCGGACAGGAAGCTCGTTTGGATTCGCAACGCGGGGACACACAAGGGCTTTGCCGAAACGGTGAAACTCGTCCTGTCCGAGCCGATCTCAGACTGCGTGATTATAATCGAAGCAGGCGAGTTGAAGAAGGGAGCCGCCCTTCGTGCCAGCGTTGAAAACGCAAAGATTGCCATGGCCTTGCCTTGCTATGCCGATGAGGGGCAGGCAATTGACCGTCTGATCGAAACGAGCGTTCAGGCAGCGAACAAGACAATCTCCATGGAAGCGCGACAATTGCTGCGTCAGAATCTTGGCGGAGATCGTCTCGCTTCCCGTGGAGAAATCGAAAAGCTGCTTCTTTACGCGGGGTCCGATCCGCAGGTCACGATAGAGCATATCAATGCCCTGTCGGCCGATTCGGCTTCGGTATCGGCTGACGACGTCATCGATGCGATGCTGGAAGGAAAGGTCAATGCCTTCGACCTTGCATTCGCGCGGCTAAGCGCAAACTCCAACCAGGCTGCCAACCAGTTGCTGGGGAGTGCGTTGCGTCAGTTTCACGCGCTTCTAGCCTTGCGCGGCAAAATGGAGCAAGATCGGGTTTCCTCGTCTTCCGCAGTCGCGGGGGCAAGACCGCCGATATTTTTCTCTCGACGCAAGCTTTTCGAACGAACGGTCGAGCGATGGGACAGCGTGGCGCTCACGCGTGCTCTCCGGTCGCTGCAGGCAGCAGTGCTGCGCGTGCGCCAGCGTCAGGATCTTTCCGTTGCGGCAACGCGACATGCGCTCCTTGCGTTGACCTTGGAGGCAGCCAGGCGGATGCGCTGAATTTGCGGCCATGTTCCGATCTGGAGAATGCTGGCGCTGTTTTTTCGGCTAAAGCTGAAAATAAAAAAGCTTCGCAAATGCGAAGCTTTTAAAGCCAATTTGGAGCGGGCGAAGGGATTCGAACCCTCGACCCCAACCTTGGCAAGGTTGTGCTCTACCCCTGAGCTACACCCGCTCTTCGTTCGCCATGTCTTGCGAACACGCGCTATATGGCCGAAGACAAAACCGAATGCAACAGCGAAAATGATCGTTGTCGGCAAATTTTATCTCGTTTTCACAGAAACCAGCAGATAGAGGGTTCCTGCCGCTCTGCATGCTATATCTCGTAGTGAGAGCTTGTTGATAATTCAACCCGGTGTCGCCACATGCCTCCAGTAGGACCATGGCATCGACTTGTTTTCGAGTCGATGCTGTTGCGCATTCTTGATAGGGTGGCGCATGGGTTTGGCAGCTAGATCATTGAGGCGACTATATGAGCACGCAAGGCTACGGCTTCGGAAATCAGAATACGTATGAGGCATCGGTCAATTTTGGCGGAGCTGATGCATCCCCACAAGCCGAGAGCTCGATCGACGTTACAATGGAGAGCTTCGTGCGCGATGTCATAGAGGAGTCGCGCTCTCGACCTGTCCTCGTGGATTTCTGGGCTCCTTGGTGCGGACCTTGCAAACAATTGGCGCCAGTGCTTGAAAAAGCTGTCGCGAAAACCAAAGGCAAGATCCGCCTTACCAAGATGAACATCGACGAGCATCCGGCGATTGCAGGTCAAATGGGAATCCAGTCCATTCCCGCAGTGATTGCTTTCAAGGATGGTCAACCTGTTGACGGCTTCATGGGAGCTTTGCCGGAAAGCCAGATCGAGCAATTTCTTGCAAAGATCGCTGCTGCAGATCCGGCCGCGGAAGCGGTTGGCACCGCCATTGATGAGGCGAAAGCGGCTGTTGCCGCAGGTAATCATGCCGTTGCCGCGCAACTCTTTTCGGAAGCATTGTCACGCGATCCGCATAATGCCGAAGCTGTGGCCGGTATGGCTGGTCTTTATGTCGATCATGATCAGATGGAGAATGCTGTCGCTCTCCTGGATCGGCTGCCAGCCGAATCGCAGGGTCATCCGACTGTCGCTGCCGTACGCACTCGTATTGCACTTGCGGAGGAGGCTGCGAAGCTCGGAAACCCGGCACAGTTCGAGCAAACGCTGGTCGAAAACCCGGATGATCTAGATGCCCGCTTCCAGCTAGCTCTGATCCGCAATGCGCAGGGGCGTCGCGAGGAAGCGGTGGAGCATCTGCTTTACGTCATTCGCAAGGACAGAGCTTTTCGTGAGGATGGCGCGCGCCAGCAGTTGCTCCAGTTCTTTGAAGCTTGGGGGAACGGCGATCCTGCGACCTTAAAGGGGCGCAGAAAGCTTTCGACGGCATTGTTTTCGTAGGGCGAGGTGTTACGTAGTGATTCAAGCAGGCAATGCTCATTATCGTAGGGACAGCGACTTACCGGAAACCGTACCCGTGTTTCCGCTGAACGGGGCACTTCTTCTGCCGCTGGGACGTCTGCCACTGACCATTTTTGAACCGCGCTACATTGCCATGGTCGACGATGCACTGGCCAGCAACAGGCTGATCGGGATGATCCAGACAATGGCAGACACTGAAGAGCTTGAAGGCGAGCCGGGGCTGAAACCAGTAGGCTGCGCGGGTCGTATCGTCTCGTTCAGCGAGAATGGTGACGGACGCTACCTGATCCTTCTGGAGGGAATATCTCGTTTTCGCGTTACTGAAGAAATATCAGGAGGAAAGCCCTATCGGCAGGTACGATCCAAGTTTTTTATAAGCGATCTCGATCAGGCTCTGGAGAGTGATGCCGTCGACCGCGACAGTTTGCTTGAGGTGTTTCAGCTCTATCTAGAGGCAAATGGTCTCGAAACCGATTGGGAGATGATCCGGCAAGCGGATAACGCGCTTCTCGTCAACAGCCTTTGCATGATGGCACCCTACGGACCCGCCGAAAAGCAGGCACTTCTTGAGGCACCTGACTTGAAATCGCGTGCAGAGACTTTGATCGCCATTACCGAAATGGAACTGGCTAAGCAGGCAACGGAGCCGGGTTCTACGCGACTACAGTAATAGGAGTATCGATGCCTGATGAAACCGCGATCGATGCGAGGATGCTTGAGCTGCTGGTCTGTCCTTTGAGCAAGAATCCGCTCGTATGGAAACGTGAGAGATCGGAACTCTGGTCGAGTAAGGCCCGGCTGGCTTATCCGATTCGCGATGGCATCCCGATTATGTTGCCTTCCGAGGCGCGCAGGCTTTCGGAGGACGAGGTTCAGACTCTTTCTTTATGACACGCATTCGACTTTAACAGAGAGAAACAAAAGGCTATATGCGGGCGACAAAAGGATTTTAAATGGCTCGCATTTATCAAAATCGCGCATGGCATAACCAGCTTTCACCCTCTCTCGAAGAGATGGAAATTATGGGTCTTGAATGCTATGCGCATCTGCCGGAAGAATTCCGCACTCTGACTGGCGAGATCGTAATTCAGGTTGCGGAATTCCCGACAGAAGAGATCATGGACGACCTCTCTCTGGAAAGCCCGTTTGATCTTCTTGGCCTTTTTGAAGGTAGAGGAATTGCCGACCGGTGGAATCCTCAGACAGGGGAAGGACCGAACCGAGTTACCTTATATCGCAGAGCGATACTCGATTACTGGGCGGAAAATGAAGAAACTTTGGGTGACATCATAAACCATGTCCTCATACACGAGATCGGCCATCACTTCGGCCTTTCGGATGAGGACATGGAACGGATCGAGACGATCGCCGATCAATAAGCACCGAGCTTGATGCTCGGATCATACTCGATCCCTTCGACTTCCTTGATGACGGCTTGGCCGCAGCGCATCGATCTGGCCTCTGCGTCGAAGCCATACACGGGAGAGCCTTGCAACTGCCAACCCTTGTTCAGTGCCTCCGTCACCCGGTGGCAGAACGTGGCGTCATCAGGGCCGGTAATCAGGCGATAGAGTTTCATTGTTAACTTTCTCCGTTGGTGGTTTGGGTTGCGCGGGCGAGTAGTCGCAGCGCCATGTCCCGGTGCAGGCGTTCGACCATCTTGCCGTTCAAAGCAATGACGCCCTTGTTACGGTTTTCCTCACGCTCGAACGCATCCACGATTGCGCGCGCACTGGCAACTTCGTCTTTCGATGGCGAGAAGACGCGATTGGCAGTGTCCACTTGTGCAGGATGAATGATCGTGCGTCCATCGAAGCCCATGTTGACCGATTGTCGGCACTGCTCTTCTAGAGCATCTAGGTCACGGAAATCATTGGAGACGCCGTCCAACGCGATCAGACCGGCAGCACGCGCGGCGAGGACGATCTGCATGAGCCACGGATGCATATGTTCCCGAAAAGGTGTAAGCGCCACGCCAGTTTCTTTTGCCAGATCGTTCGTTCCGACAACAAAAGCTTCAAGCCGACGGGCGGGCGTCAAGCCCAGCTCCGCGATGGCCGTTATATTGAGGATCCCGCGCGGCGTCTCGATCATCGCCCAGATTTTAAGCTCAGGATCGCAGTCCGCGTCATCCAAAAATTGGTCCAGGTCCCGAATGTCGGCCGGGCTGTTTACCTTGGGAAGAAGAATTGCACGCGGTTGCAGTTCAAGGCACAGGGCAAGATCGTCAGCGAACCATTCGCTGGACGTCATGTTGATCCGGATAACCGGCTTGGCGCTTCCCTTCAACATTTGGAAGTGATGGCGAAGATTTTGGCGGGCATTGTCCTTTTCTTCGGGACCGACGGCATCTTCGAGATCGGCAATTACAATATCGGCCTGTAAATCAAGCGTCTTTGCCAGCGCCCGCCTGTTGGCGGCTGGGACATAAAGTGCCGACCGATGTGCCATCCTGGCCATTTCCTCCCATTTGTATCCGCAAAAGAGACTTTTTCTTGCTTTACAGCCGCACTATAAGGATGTCAGCAAACCAATCTATTGAAAGCGTGAAGGCCAAGCCATGGAAAAGTTCACCAAGCTCACCGGCATTGCCGCGCCGTTGCCGATTATCAACATCGACACGGACATGATCATTCCCAAGGATTACTTGAAGACGATCAAGCGCACCGGTCTTGGCAAGGGTCTGTTCGCCGAAAAGCGGTACAATGATGATGGATCTGACAATCCGGATTTTATCTTGAACAAGCCAGCGTACCAAGGTGCGCAAATACTGGTTGCGGGCGACAATTTCGGCTGCGGTTCCTCGCGCGAACACGCGCCTTGGGCCTTGCTCGATTTTGGGATACGCTGCGTCATTTCGACAAGCTTCGCTGACATATTTTATAATAATTGCTTCAAAAACGGCATTTTGCCTATCGTCGTATCGCCCGAAAATCTCGAGAAGCTTATGGACGATGCGGAGCGCGGCGCCAACGCGCGTCTGACGATTGACCTGGAGAGGCAGGAGATCAGCGGTCCAGACGGGGGAACAATCTCCTTCGATATCGATCCGTTCCGTCGCCACTGTCTTCTGAATGGCCTAGACGATATCGGCCTGACGATGGAGAAAGCCCCGTCCATCGACTCTTATGAAATGAAAATCCAGCAATCCAGACCATGGATTTGAAGCCGGACTTGTAATCTTCACAAAGATTTTCCGCCTGAATCATTCAGCAAATTGCGCGGGCCTCAGCTTGCGCAATCTATTTTCTGACGATAGCAAAGCTTTCAATATTCTAATCGGAAGCGAAAGGAAATTTCATGAGCGCGCGCAAGCTTCTTCTTCTTCCTGGTGATGGTATCGGTCCGGAGGCGATGGCGGAAGTCCGTAAACTGATCGATCTCATGAACATCGAGCAGAATGCGGGGTTCGTAACCGAAGAAGCTCTCGTCGGCGGTTGTGCCTATGATGCCTATGGCGTGCCCTTTTCTGATGACGATATGGCGCGGGCACAATCGGCAGATGCCGTTCTGTTTGGGGCGGTGGGTGGACCCAAGTGGGATGAGGTCGCCTACGAGGTTCGTCCCGAAGCCGGCCTTCTGCGCCTGCGCAAGGAACTCGATCTTTTCGCCAATCTGCGTCCAGCAATTTGCTATCCCGCCTTGGCGGCCTCGTCCTCGTTAAAACAGGATGTCATCGAGGGACTGGACATTCTGATCCTGCGCGAATTGACCGGTGGCGTTTATTTTGGCGAGCCGAAACAGATAATAGATCTTGGAAACGGTCAGCAGCGGGCGATTGATACCCAACTCTACGACACCTATGAAATTGAACGCATCGCATCAGTTGCCTTCGAGCTTGCGCGCACGCGCCGCAACAAGGTGACCTCGATGGAAAAGCGCAACGTCATGAAATCTGGCGTGCTCTGGAACCAGGTAGTCACCCGGATCCACAAGGAGCGTTATGCCGACGTAACCTTGGAGCATATGCTAGCAGATGCGGGCGGGATGCAGCTCGTACGGTGGCCAAAGCAGTTTGACGTCATAGTCACGGACAATCTGTTCGGCGATATGCTTTCTGACGTAGCAGCCATGTTGACCGGATCACTCGGCATGCTGCCATCGGCGTCGCTCGGTGCTCCCGATGCCAGGACGGGGAAGCGCAAGGCGCTTTACGAGCCTGTTCACGGGTCTGCTCCAGACATCGCGGGCAAGAACATTGCTAATCCTATTGCAATGATCGCTTCTTTTGCCATGTGCCTGCGTTATTCGTTCGAGATGGTACGCGAAGCTGATCTTGTAGAGAAGGCGATTGCGGATGTCCTGGCTGACGGCGTTCGTACGCGCGATATTCTGTCGGAAGGCTTCCGCGAGGTTTCAACGGCAGAGATGGGCGACCTGATTGTTGCAAAATATCGCGAATTGATAAGCTAAGTAAAAGCATCCTGATCGCAAAAAGCCCCGGACCTGGATCCGGGGCTTTTATCTGCGACGCTGATTTGTATCAGTCTTCTGCGGTCAGGTCCCTATCCTTTGTCTCCCGGACCAGAAGCATGCCGATCACGAAGGACATTGCCGCAAATATTATTGGATACCAGAGACCGTAGTAGATATCCCCCTTGGCCGCGCTCATGGCAAAGACCGTTGCCGGAAGTAGCCCGCCAAACCAGCCATTGCCGATGTGATAGGGCAAGGACATGCCGGTGTAGCGGATTCTGGTCGGGAACATCTCGACAAGAATTGCGGCGATCGGACCGTAAACCATGGTCACATAGAGAACCAGGATGAACAGGATCAGGATCGTCAGGGGCCAGTTCACTTCGTCTGCAGCTGCCACCATCTTGAAGGCACCTGCGTCGGGAATTGTATAGACTGCCTGAGGACCGGTCAGGCTCGCTGCTTCCTGCGCCGTCATGGCTTTCGAAGCGACCAGCTGCTCGGCGTTCATTTGCTCTGCTTGTCCTGCACGGACCGTGTCTGCTGACAGACCAAGCTCAGGATTGGCTGTGATAAAGGCATCTAGCTTGGAGTCGGGCACTTTAGCCGCGTCGCGGATGAGCGGGAAGCCTGCCTCCTGCAGCGTGAGGTTCATATCATGCGTGAACTTTGCTGCATTGGCGGCGGCGCCTTCCTGTGACGCATCATACGACGTTACTTCTCGGTCTCCGACTTTCACGACAGCTGCGGAGCCTGGTGCGCCTTCGACTACATCGTAGGATACGGAGCTGCGTGCGAGGAAGGAAGTAGCCACATCGCAGGATGTCGTGAATTTAGCCGTACCCACCGGGTTGAACTGGAAGGTACAATCGCCGGGTGCCGCAGTAACCGTCGCGCGGACCGTCTGCTGCGCCTGGGCGAGAGCCGGGTTCGCGGCGTGAGTCAACGCCTTGAAGAGCGGGAAGTAAGTCAGCACGGCGAGGATGAGGCCAGCCATGATGATGGGCTTGCGGCCGATTTTATCGGAAAGCCAGCCGAAGACCAGGAAGAAGCCGGTGCCGAGGGCCAATGCAATCGCTATCATGATATTGGCTGAGACGGACTCGACCTTCAGGACGTTCTGTAGGAAGAACAGCGCATAAAACTGGCCGGAGTACCAGACGACGGCTTGGCCGGCAGTGAGGCCGAACAGCGCGATGAGCGCGATCTTGGCATTCTTCCACTGGCCGAACGCTTCCGAGAGCGGCGCTTTTGAATGCCGTCCTTCCTCTTTCATCTTCTTGAAAGCAGGGGATTCGTTCATCTGTAGGCGAATCCAGATGGATATAAGCAGCAGGAAGAAAGAAATCAGGAACGGGATGCGCCAGCCCCACGCGGCGAATTGCTCGCTGGTCAGCATGGCTTGGATGCCGAGGATGACCAGCAGAGAAAGGAACAGGCCCAGCGTGGCTGTTGTCTGAATCCAAGATGTGTAGAAGCCGCGCCGTCCGTTCGGAGCGTGCTCGGCCACGTAAGTTGCCGCGCCGCCATATTCACCACCGAGCGCAAGACCCTGAAGCATACGCAACGCGATCAAGATTATAGGCGCGGCGATGCCAATGGTTGCCGATCCCGGAAGAATGCCGACTATGAAGGTCGAAAGACCCATGACAACAATCGTCACGAGGAAGGTGTACTTCCGTCCCGCAATATCACCGAGACGACCGAAGACCAGAGCTCCGAACGGGCGCACGAGAAAACCCGCTGCGAATGCAAGCAAGGCAAAAATGTTTCGGGTCGCCTCTGGATATTCGCTGAAGAAGGCCGCGCCAATGAAAACGGCGAGCGAGCCATATAGATAAAAGTCGTACCATTCGAAAACGGTACCCAGTGAGGAAGCAAAGATGACTTTTCGCTCCTCGCGCGTCATGGGACGCGTATTTTGATTGGCGTCTGCCGTTATTGCCATTAGTCCGGTCCTCCCAAACCTGAATCGCAGTTGCGTTGCAGTTCTATCCTCTCAGAACACAGGCACGAGCGTGGCGCCTTATGCGACGCCCGCGGAGCGCGGGAATCACAGATCTCCTCCCTGCGAAAAACGCGCTTGGCGGCATCATGGCGTAAAATGACAGAGAGTGTTACTTATCCTTTCGGCTAATAACGGCAGGGGATGCAGAGCAAAAAGCTACGCAAATAGAGTTTGACTCCGCAATAAAAGAGCTTAAAACGCAGTTCGAACGGGAGAAAGACGTGGTTCGCGATTATTCGGCCATCTCTGTGACAATCCAGGCAGGCGTGAGCGCCTCGGCCTCGATTCGTCTTGCCCGATCTATTTCGGCCAAAGCGAAAACAATTAAAACGACCATTAAAACGGTCTGATTTCCCTTGGCCTGCTCACCCTCTCCCGGGTTGGCCCCGGGGAAAGTCCCTGTGCAGGTCGCAGGTTCGAGTGGAGAGGGATGGAGAGCAAAATGAGTTTCAAGATTGCAATCGTTGGCGCGACCGGAAATGTTGGGCGCGAGATGCTGAATATTCTGGAAGAGCGCGGGTTTCCGACTTCTGAAATCGTTCCACTGGCGTCGCGACGTTCAGCCGGACAGGAAGTTTCCTACGGCGACAAGATGCTGAAGGTACGCGCGCTTGACCATTATGATTTTTCCGATACCGATATTTGTCTGATGTCGGCAGGGGGAACGATATCAAAAGAATGGTCGCCGAAAATCGGTGCGCAGGGATGCGTCGTGATCGATAATTCATCTGCGTGGCGTTATGATCAGGACGTTCCGTTGATTGTTCCGGAAGTCAATCCTGACGCGATTGCAGGTTTCCGTAAGAAGAATATCATTGCCAATCCGAACTGCTCGACAGCGCAACTCGTCGTCGCGCTCAAGCCGCTCCACGAAAAGGCAAGGATCAAGCGCGTAGTTGTTTCCACCTATCAATCGGTTTCGGGTGCGGGCAAGGAAGGCATGGATGAGCTTTTCGAACAGACCCGTGGTGTCTTCGTCGCGGATCCCGTCACGGTGAAGAAGTTCACCAAGCGCATTGCCTTCAATGTCATCCCGCATATCGATGTCTTCATGGAGGACGGATATACGAAAGAAGAGTGGAAGATGGTCGCGGAGACCAAGAAGATGCTCGATCCAAAGATCAAGCTGACGGCCACGGCCGTGCGTGTTCCGGTCTTCATTGGTCATTCCGAGGCCGTCAATATTGAATTTGAGCAGCCTATCACCGCGGATGAAGCACGTGACATTTTGCGTGATGCGCCAGGGTGTCTTGTCGTCGATAAGCATGAGGATGGCGGTTATGTCACGCCTCATGAGGCGGCAGGCGATGACGCCACTTATATTTCGCGCATCCGAGAAGATATTACTGTCGAGAATGGCCTGGCCCTGTGGGTTGTTTCCGATAATCTGCGCAAGGGTGCTGCCCTGAACGCGGTGCAGATTGCCGAACTTCTGATCGGGCGCAACTTGATTGCACCCCGAGCACAAGCCGCCTGAGTTCGCAGTTTCCGGCTTTTTGGGAACCCGTCGGTCTCTACGGCGGGTTCTTCAGCTTCAAGCCACCTGTTCCAGGCGCGCCTGGTCACATTGGACGGGCTGGAGATAGGTCGAGATTATCTGCGACAGAGCAGCCTGATTCACAGGCGGGCTGAAAAGATAACCTTGCAACTCACCGCACTCTTCCGCTTGCAAGGCAATGAGCTGAGCATCGGTTTCGACGCCCTCCGCCGTCGTGTCGATGCCGAGACTGTTGCCGAGATTTATTATCGCTCGGACAATCGCCAGTGCCTGCTGGCTTTCGGCTATCTCCTGGATAAAGGAACGATCGATCTTCAATCGCGAGAATGGGAAGTGACGAAGATAGCTCATGCTGGCAAAACCAGTTCCGAAATCGTCCAACGCGACGCGAATGCCTAGGGCGCGAATATTCTCCAGCATGGAAATGGTGGCATCCGTCTGCTCCAGCAGAATCGACTCCGTGATTTCAATTTCCAGGCGATGTGGCGGCAGGTTGCTGTCGCTAAGGGCCTGTGTGAGCGCTGCTTCAAGCCCGCCGTTGCGGAACTGGACTGCCGATACGTTGACGGCGACGACCAGATCTCCTGGCCAGCTGGCCGCTTCCATGCAGGCGGCACGCAGCGCCCAAGCGCCAAGCTCAAGGATCTTACCCGTTTCCTCTGCAAGGGGAATAAAATCGGCGGGCGACACGCGGCCAATGCGCGGATGGTTCCAGCGCATGAGTGCCTCAAAGCCCCGCAGGTAACCGCTTTTCACGGCGAGAATGGGTTGGTAGTGCAATTCGAACTGCTCGTCCGGCTGGGCGTTTCGCAGTTCCGCTTCGAGTGTTCTTTTAGCTTTCACGCTGGCGTCCATTTCTTCTTTGAAATGAAGGAATCCGCCCTTGGTATCGTGTTTGACGCGGTAGAGTGCCAGATCAGCAGCCCGGATGAGCGCGTCGCCATCCGTCGCATCGATGGGGGCGATTGCGGCGCCAATCGATGCGCTTATGCTGATCGGTGCGCCCTCGATTTCTGATATGCTCTCGATTTGTTGGAGAATGCGGGCGGAAAGCTGACTCGTTTGCTTGTGAGAGGACATGCCGGGAAGCAACACCGCAAATTCATCGCCTCCAAGGCGCGCTACAATGTCGCTTTTCCGAACGAGTTTCTTGATGCGTCTCGTTACCTCTTTGAGAAGTTGATCGCCGGCAGCATGGCCAAGTGTGTCGTTTACGAGCTTAAAATTATCGAGATCGAACAGGATAACGGCAAAATTTTCGTCGCCCCGACTCGCGCGCTCGACCGCTGCCTCCAGTTCCTGGGTGAAATAATTGCGGTTAGCCGCGCCTGTGAGCGGATCGTGATGGGCTAGATAGGTTATATGGGCTTCCGATTTCTTCCGCTCGGTCATGTCAACGATGGTGGAAAGAATTGCTGGCGTATCATCCACCATGATTTCGCGGTTGTACTCGATCACTTCCAATTCACCGCCGCGCAGCGTGCGATGACGCTTCGATGTCTCACCAAATACAACTTCGTCCGTACCGCTGGCACAGAGATCGCCGTATTGTCTGCCGACGATGTCCTCTCTATTCCAACCATAAAGACGGAGGGCAGCCGCGTTAAAGTTCAGAAAACGCTGTCCGCTTCGCTCACGCAAATACATGGGAACGGGATTATCGTCGAACATGGAGCGA
The DNA here is from genome assembly GCF_014652835.1 of Limoniibacter endophyticus. Taxonomy (GTDB): domain Bacteria; phylum Pseudomonadota; class Alphaproteobacteria; order Rhizobiales; family Rhizobiaceae; genus Limoniibacter; species Limoniibacter endophyticus. The sequence goes on along the minus strand of NZ_BMZO01000007.1, from coordinate 176,706 downwards.
AACAGGGTTTCCCTTGCACGTAACTCATCGATCGAGGTTAAGGTAACGGCATAAATGCCGTCTGCATTCGCGATGCTGACATGCAGGGAGATGGTTTTTGTACCAAGCCGGTAATCTACCTCGAATGGGCTGCTCGGATTTCTTAGATACTGCCGTCGTGCCAATGACAGGAGCCTGCGCAGCCGGTGCTTGGCAAGTATCCTGGAGAGACGAACATTTTGAAGATCGTCAGCGCGTTCGCCAAGAAGGTTTGCCGCTCCCTCATTGATCGATAAAACCAGAAAATCTTGGCGCCGATCCCCTGAAGCGTGTGTCGGGCTTAGTGCTATGATTCCTTGATGCGCCGCGTTTATGAGCAGGCGCGCCAGATTGATCGCATTGGCGCGCGGTCGCTGAAAAATCAGAAAAAAATCTCCCTTCCAGCGGCAAGACATTGGAAGGGAGATGATTTCGATGGTGGAAACCAGACCGTCCAGCACGGCGCGATACAGGGCAAGCTGCGGCGTCTGCGTTCTACGTGATGCGGCCATGGCCGCGCGTATGGCTTGTGCTTGAGGCGCGGGAAGATCATCCAGTGTGCGGCCTGCGCATTGCCAACCCGATACGGCATTGAAACGGTTACCTGCGCGGGTGATCCTGGAAGCGCCATCATCATGATGCACAATGGCAATCTCGTCGGCGAAACGGCCAATATTGCCTAGAGCGAGGTCCTCGTATCGGGGCAGGGGCTCGCCGACCGGTATGGCCCGTTGCCATCGATAAAGCAGCAGTTTTACGTCGTCAAATTCCGTCAAAAGCATAGAAGGCTCCGCTTCTAGTGAGGCGAGCTGCTGCGGGAAACTTTCATCGGGTTGCATCGGTGGCCGGCTTTCTTTTATCGCGCCTGGTTAAGATACAGGCGAGGTAAGCAAAAGATCATGCCGAAATGGCGCTGGAGCGGCTTCATGCCTGCCGCAAGGGGCCCAGTACCTTGTGATCTAACGACTACTCGATTACCAAGCGCTTAAATCGGTTGTCATAAGACTGTCATTGTTGAGCATGAGGTTGGTAACTGGTTCGTGAAGATTTTTTAGGTGTCACGCAAAAGACTCTGTGCAAGCAATTTTATGCTTGGATCGAAAAAGCGCTTTGCTGACTTTATGGTATGCGCTAGCCAATTCGCCGACGAACTTGGCATAATATGTTGCCGACCATTTTTCGAGGAGGCCAGAGGATGGCGATGCTGACCAGGGTTAAGACTGCTATTTTTGCTGGACTCACGGTGGTTTCACTGGCTGCCGGAGCGGCGAACGCGGCGCAATGCGGAAACAATGCTGCCGGTTTCGAGACCTGGAAGAGGCAGTTTGAGGCTGAGGCACTTCGCATGGGCATCAGTCAGCGAACCTTAGCACGCTCGATGAATGGCGTGACTTATGATCCGCAAGTGATTCGGCTTGACCGCAACCAGAAAAGCTTCAAGCTTTCGCTCGACCAATTCATGCAACGACGCGCACCGGCTTCCTATGTCACCAAAGCGAAAAATCTCATGAAGCAGAACGCCGCGCTTCTGAGCCGCATCGAACAGCGCTACGGTGTCCAGCCGGAAATCCTCATGGCTATCTGGGGCATGGAAACGGGCTTTGGCGCGAATTCAGGTAATATGAGCGTCATTCGTTCGTTGTCTACGCTGGCCTATGACTGCCGCCGCTCTGCCTTCTTCACCAACGAGCTTATTGCAGCGCTTCACATCGTCGAGCGGGGGGATATGACCCCGGAGCAGCTTCGTGGTGCTTGGGCTGGCGAAATCGGCCAGACCCAGTTCCTAGCCTCGAACTACGATAAATTCGGCGTCGACGGCGATGGTAATGGCCATGTCGATCTAATTCGCAGCCGCGCAGATGTCCTCGCATCCACCGCGAACTTCTTGAAGCAGCACGGCTGGCGTGCCGGAGCCGGTTATCAGCCTGGCGAACCCAACTTCCGCGTTCTTCAAGACTGGAATCGGGCCACTGTTTATCAGCAGGCTCTGGCTCTATTTGCCAGTAAGATTGCAAAGTAATCTCTGGGGAAGGGGCGTCTCCGGCTCTTTCCATCTTTGATGGACATATGATGACGACGATCAAGATCGCAGATGCTGAAGAAATGCATCTGCCTGGAATCACTGATATTTATGCACATGCCGTGGAAAACGGCACCGCGACATACGAACTTGAGCCGCCGACACTGGCCGATATGACGCAGCGTTTCCTGATGCTCAGAGCGAACGGCTATCCCTATCTTGTCGCCACTCTCGACGAGATCGTCATTGGCTACGCTTATGGCGGCCCTTTTCGAGCTCGCGAAGCCTATCGCTTCATGGTCGAAGATTCCATTTATCTGTCTCCCGCCGCTCAAGGCAAAGGTCTTGGCAAAATGTTGCTTAAGACTTTGATTGATACCTGTACTGCGGCGGGTTACAGGCAGCTTCTTGCCGTTATCGGCGATGCTACACCGCAAAGCGCCTCGGTCAGGCTGCACACGCGTATGGGCTTTCGCAATATAGGCATCGTTCAAGGTAGCGGATACAAGCATGGCCGCTGGCTGGATACAGGCTTTATGCAGCTAGAACTGAACGAGGGCAATCGGGCCGCTCCGAACGAGGATTCGGTTCCGGAACGATACTATCGGGAGAATCTCGCGAAACGAGTTGTGCCGAGTTAGACGAGCTTAAGTTTACGTTCCAGTACGAAAAGTACCTTTTCAAGATCGTGACCTCGTTTGAGGGTGAGGCCTGCAGGCGTGGTTACGCTATAGGCCCCTTGCTTTCGGGCCAGGGCCGGCTGTTTCACGATCATATAAAGCGGCATGTCGTTGGAGCGGCGAAAAACGGCAAAGAGTGCCTTCTCCGGGCCGTGATCTATTGCGTAGTCCCGCCATTCATTGGCTGCTACCATGCGGCTGTAAAGCCGCAAAATCGCGTCGAGTTCCTTGCGATTAAACGTGACCTGGGTCGCCCCATTCTTTTGACGGAGGTAGATAATATTTTCGCTACCCGAGAAGGGATCTGAGGAGCTGTCTGACACGGCGCGTGCTCTTTATTGAACCAGGCGTAACCGTGCCGCAATCTTGGCACGAGGACAAGGATGGAATATGATCACGCTCTAATATCGAAGGATATGAAAGGTGACCTTGCGCCTTTTTTTGGCCATTTTTTGCGCGATTTCAGGACACATTCCTAGGGGAGTTTAAGCCTCGTTGCCTGAACCCGGTCCGGTCTTCGACGCTCATCTGGCTCACGCCCCGCCCCTAGAGTGTCTTATGCCGGGCCGGACCTTTTTAAAGCCTGCCCGCTCCCAAAATCTGCCCTGGCAAGCCATCAGCGGTAACCCGCTGCACAACGAATACCCACTCCGATTGACCGGGTTCACCATTCCGAAGACTGCGGCGGTCGATGGAAATGGCTGCACCGCGCACGAGTTTTGCATGTTGCAGTTGCCGTTCGCGAACGATGTTGTGATAGGTGATCATTCGTCCTTTGTTTTCCCCGCTTTCGATAAGCACTTTTCGCTCAGGCTCGACACGAATGGCGAACAGCTTTGCATCCGCGGGAATCTCTGTCTGCGTCGAAACTAGTTTTACAACGATGCGGGAGCCTTTGTTGCCGACCTCGATCTTGAGAGGGAGGCCAGACACCAAGGAAGATTGCTGAGAAGTTGCAACCAGTTGGGAACGAATCGCCATAATATCTGATCCATTGACCCCCACTTGGCCGTTGATAACCGCCTGAGGCGTGAACAAAGCGCGTTTGCCGAAGGCCTTCATGTAACCGGCCTGTAGCACCGTGTTCTCGTGCTGGCTGAAAGTGTCCTTCCAGCCACGATAGTTCCAGTAGTCAACGTGATAGCCAAGCGCGATGACGTCATTTTCCTTCGTGAGACTGGACAGGACTGCATCGGCGGGAGGACACGCATTGCACCCTTGGCTTGTGAAGAATTCAACGACGCCCCGGATCGATCCGTCATGAGCTTGAACGGACGTAGCCATCATTGTGACAGCGAAAGCTATCGTCAGCGAGGCGAGATGGTGGCGTATGATCATCATGTCAATTGGGAACGACGCTGTTTGTGGACAGCATAATCTATCGGTCGATGTGATGACGGAGAAGTCACGTTAGCTTGAGAGAACGCCTCAATAAAAAGGCCCGCGCGGAGCGGGCCCTTTATCAGGAATTTCTTCCGATCAGGCAGCTAGATCGCGAAGAACGGTTTGAAGAATGCCTCCGTTCTTCATGTAATCAAGTTCGTCCAGCGTGTCGATGCGGCAGAGGATCGGGACACGCGTCACGCTTCCGTCCGCAAATGTGACAACCGCCTCGGTGGACTGGCGTGGGCGGATGTTCTCCAGGTTCTCGATAGAAACCATCTCGTCTCCCTTGAGGCCCAGGCTCTGCCAGCTAGCCCCATCTTCGAAGACGAACGGAATAATGCCCATGCCGACGAGATTCGAACGGTGGATACGCTCGAACGATTGTGCAATCACCGCCTTGACGCCGAGCAGATTAGTGCCCTTTGCAGCCCAGTCACGCGAGGAGCCGTTGCCGTACTCGATACCGGCAAAAACCACCAGCGGTACGTTCTCCGCCTTGTACTGCATGGCGGCGTCGTAAATCGACATCTCTTCCTTGGAAGGATAGTGGATCGTGTATCCGCCTTCCTTACCGTTTTCACCGAGCATGTGATTGCGGATGCGAATATTGGCGAAGGTGCCGCGCATCATTACTTCGTGATTGCCGCGACGCGTGCCGTATTGGTTGAAGTCTGTAATGCCAACGCCGTTGTCGAGCAGGTATTTGCCAGCAGGCGACTGCGCCTTGATCGAACCGGCCGGTGAGATGTGGTCGGTGGTGATCTTGTCGCCGAAGAGCCCAAGAATACGCGCGCCCTTGATATCCTGGATCGTACCTGAGAACTTTCCCATGCCAACGAAGTATGGCGGGTTCTGGACATAAGTCGACTGGTCATCCCAAGTGTAGGTTTGACCCGCTGGCACCTGAACTGCCTGCCAGTTCTCATCGCCCTTGAACACATCCGCATATTTTTCGGAGAAGATCTTGCGGGTAACGTTCTTCGCGATGAATTCCTGGATTTCCTGGGCGGATGGCCAGATATCACGAAGGAAGACTGGATTGCCAGCCTTGTCTTCTCCGATTGGCTCCTTCGTCAGATCTTTGGTGACCGTGCCGGCAAGGGCATGGGCGACGACGAGTGGCGGTGAAGCCAGGTAGTTGGCCTGTACGTCCGGCGACACTCGACCTTCAAAATTGCGATTGCCCGAAAGGACCGCTGCAGCGATCAAGCTCTTTTCGTTAATCGTCTTGGAGATCGGGGCCGGAAGCGGACCCGAGTTGCCGATGCAAGTCGTGCAGCCGAAACCGACAAGGTTGAAGCCGAGTGCATCGAGATCTTTCTGAAGACCAGCTGATTCCAGGTAGGCAGCAACGACCTGCGAGCCCGGAGCGAGAGAAGTTTTGACCCATGGCTTGGTCTTCAAGCCCTTTGCAACTGCATTGCGCGCCAGAAGGCCTGCTGCGATCAGCACGCTCGGATTCGAAGTGTTGGTGCAGGAAGTGATGGCAGCTATGACCACGTCGCCATGGCCAAGATCGAAATCTTCGCCTTCGACTCTGTAGCGCGTGTCATGGCCCGTTGTCTTCTTGTACTCGGTTTCGAGCGAAGTAGCGAAACCAGACGCAATGTTTTCAAGAGCGATGCGGCCTTCCGGGCGCTTGGGACCAGCCATAGAAGGAACTACGTCGCCCATGTCGAGTTCGAGTACGTCCGTGAATATCGGATCTTGCGAGCCGGCCTCGCGCCACATTCCCTGGGCCCGTGAATAGGCTTCAACAAGCGCGATACGGTCTTCAGCACGACCGGTGGTGTTCATGTAGTTCAGCGTTTCCTGGTCGATAGGGAAGAAGCCGCATGTTGCGCCGTATTCCGGCCCCATGTTTGCAATGGTAGCGCGGTCAGCCAACGTCATATTGTCCAGACCTTCGCCGAAAAATTCGACGAACTTGCCAACGACGCCCTTCTTGCGCAGCATTTGCGTAACCGTGAGAACGAGGTCGGTTGCAGTGACGCCTTCCCTGATCCTGCCGGTCAGGCGGAAACCAATGACTTCCGGAAGAAGCATGGAAACCGGCTGGCCAAGCATTGCCGCTTCAGCTTCGATACCGCCAACGCCCCAGCCGAGGACGCCAAGGCCGTTGACCATCGTGGTGTGCGAATCGGTGCCGACGCAGGTGTCCGGATAAGCAACGGTCGCACCGTCTTCTTCCTTCGTCCATACAGCCTGAGCGAGATATTCGAGATTTACCTGGTGGCAGATGCCTGTGCCGGGAGGAACAACGCGGAAATTACGAAATGCCTGCTGGCCCCACTTGAGGAAGCGATAGCGTTCGCCATTGCGCTGGTACTCGAGATCGACATTGGCCTTGAAAGCGTTCGGATTGCCGAATTCATCGACGATAACCGAATGATCGATGACCAGATCGACGGGAACCAACGGATTGATCTTCTCAGGATCGCCGCCCAGAGACTTGATGCCGTCGCGCATGGCCGCCAAATCGACGACGGCGGGAACGCCGGTAAAGTCCTGCATCAGCACGCGGGCTGGGCGGTAGGCGATTTCGACGCCAGCAGTACCCTTGTCGTTGAGCCATTCCGCAACCGACTGAATGGAGTCCTTTGTAACAGAGCGACCATCTTCATTACGCAGGAGGTTTTCCAACAAGACCTTCATAGAGAAGGGAAGCTTCGAGACGCCCGTCAGACCGTTTTTTTCGGCCTCGACCAGATTGTAATAAACATATTCCTTGTCGCCCACCTGGAGCGTGCGACGGCAGCTGAAACTATCGAGTGACTGTGCCACGTGCGATCCCATCCTAAATACCGATAACAGGGGCCAGACGCCTGTGCTGCTAGTATGCATAGGTGCGGGTACGGTCATTTCCGCTGTCCGTCCCCTAGCGTCCCGGCCGTTCAAGGCGGCGCGCGCGCAGGTTCGGCGCAAAACAAAATTGGCATGCCGACCGCTGGCATGGTTGTCTGCGGTATAGTGATTTTTGTAGAAGAGTTCCAGAGTACGCGACGAAGATTTTTAAAAATTCGGAGGTTGAGGCAGGCGATGACATGCAACTGATCGGAGAGGGCCTGAGTGCAGTACGGGATACGCTTCAGCTGTTCGAAAACCTGAGCTTCGAGCTGGAAGGGGGGCAGTCGCTTCTGGTAATCGGGGAGAACGGGACAGGGAAATCGACCTTACTGCGTATTATAGCCGGACTTTTGCGCCCGCACACAGGAGCAGTGCGATTCGTTGCGGACGATATGCGCAATCTTCGAGACAGCATGCATTATCTAAGCCACCAAAATGCGATGAAGCCTAATCTTAGTGTGCAACAGAATCTCGCTTTTTGGGAAGTGTTCGATCGGGCTGAAAAGAAGTCGCAACTTACGTCTATCGATGCAGCTTTGGACAAAGTCGGTCTGTTGGGGAAGGAAGCACTGCCCTTCGGTGTCCTGTCTACTGGGCAGAAGAGGCGGGTTGCAATCGCGCGTCTGCTTTTGAACGACCGCCCTGTCTGGTTGCTGGATGAACCGACCGCTGGTCTGGATGCGCGCTCGACGGAAACGCTTGCACATGAAATGCGCTTGCATACGCGAAAGGGAGGTATCGTCATCGCGGCGACACATCTGCCGCTCGGTCTGGACGAGGGGATGATCCTGCGGCTGGGAGAGCCGGTATGAAAGCACTTCTGCGCCGTGAACTACTGAACGCTTTCAGTGGTGGCGGAGCGACGATGGTGGCGTTGCTCTTCTTCCTTTCCGTCGTGTCGGTGCTGCCATTTGCAGTCGGACCGGATATGACGCTTCTGGCTCGTCTTGGACCGGCCATTCTCTGGATAGGTGCTTTACTCGCTGGTCTGCTTGGTCTGGAGCGGCTTTTTCAGGAGGATCGCCAGGATGGCTCGCTCGATCTTTTGCGTCTCAATACGGGTTTTCTGGATTTGACGATGACAGTCTTCGTCAAATCCCTTGCGCATTGGCTGTCTCATCTCCTGCCACTGGCATTTGTGGCCCCGGCGCTGGGGCTCCTGATGAACATGGAAGCCAAGACCGCGCTTTTTACGGCGCTGACGCTGATCATGGGAACGCCGGCCATCGCTTTCATCGGTGCAGTGGGAGCAGGGGTGGCAGTGGCCTTGCCGCGCGCAGGCCTGCTCGTTTCCGTTCTGATCTTACCTGTTTTGATTCCCGCGCTGATTTTTGGCGTATCCGCAAGTTACGCAGCACAAGAAGGCGGTGCCAATTTTGCCCAGCCCTTGCTCCTGCTGATAGCCGTTAATCTCTTCGCCGCGGTCCTCGGCCCGGTCGCAACGGCCCTGTCTCTGTCTCTTGTCGAAGATTGATCGTAGAATGCGCATGTTGAATTTGCGGATCGCGCGAGAGGTTGTATAGAGTTTGCCATCATGACAGCCCCTGTTTCCACCACCCAGACCTTCGTTCAGTCCTTAGCCAATCCGGGACGTTTCATGGCGCTTTCGAAGCGTTTTTTGCCGTGGCTTGTCAGTCTGGCGATCTTCACGCTTGCCGCCGGACTCCTCCTTGGGTTCACGGCACCCGCAGATTATCAGCAGGGGATCACGGTCCAGATAATGTATATTCACGTGCCTTTCGCGTGGATTTCGATGATGTGTTATACGCTGATGGCGCTTTCAGCGTTAGGCATTCTGGTTTGGAAACACCCGCTAGCCGAAGTTGCGCTACGGTCCGCTGCTCCTATAGGCGCTGTATTCACAGCCTTGACGCTCGTGACTGGATCGATATGGGGCAAACCTATGTGGGGCACCTGGTGGGTCTGGGATGCTCGTCTGACCTCGGTCTTCATTTTGTTCCTTATGTATCTCGGCATTGTGTCGCTTGCGCGCGCTATCGATGATCCATCGCGCGCTGGGCGGGCCTGCGCAATCGTTGCGCTTGTCGGTTTCATTAATATTCCGATTATCAAATTTTCGGTCGATTGGTGGAATACGTTGCATCAGCCTGCGGCAGTGCTGCGGCTCGACGGACCAACCATTGATCCCAGCATGTTGATGCCGCTATTGGTTTGCGCGCTGGGCTTCACGCTCGTCTTCGTCAGTCTTCATCTGTACGCGATGCGAAACGAGATCATGCGCCGCCGCATCATGACGCTGCAAAAGCTTAGGGCTCAGGGTAGCGAGGGAGGGCGTCGATGAGTACACACGCACTTTATGTCGCCAGCGCGTACGGCGTTGCCCTCATAGGGCTCGGTGGCTTGGTCCTCGCCCTTATCCTTGACGGATCCCGAAAGAAGAAGCGGTTGGCGCAACTTGAGGCATACCGTCAGCTTCGGCCAAGGAGTTGACGGCATGAGAAAACGCAATCTCCTGATTTTCCTGCCGTTGACCCTCTTCTTTGGCCTGTGCAGCGTATTTCTGTTGCAGCTCACCTCCGGGCGCGATGCGGCCGTCATTCCATCGGCACTGGTGGGTAGCGAAGCCCCGCGTCTTGAGTTGCCGGCTCTCGAAGGGAGCGCCGTTCCCAGTTTTTCAGCGCCTCTGTTCCAGGATAAGGTTACACTGGTTAATGTCTGGGCGTCGTGGTGCGCGCCATGCCGGGACGAACATCCTTTGCTCATTGAGTTGGCCAAAGATCCGAGATTTTCTCTTGTCGGAATAAATTATAAGGACGTGCCGGCGAATGCGTGGCAATTCCTTTCTTCGCTTGGCAACCCCTATTCCGCGATAGGTGTGGATGCGAACGGCCGTTCCTCGATCGAGTGGGGCGTTTATGGCGTTCCTGAGACGTTTCTTGTCGATGGACAGGGAACCGTCGTCTACCGGCACGTGGGCCCGATAACGCGGGAAAGCCTGAAAAATGATCTCATGCCGCAGATCGAGAAGCTGCTCGTTAGCTCGTAAAACCTACTGCTGCTTCTGCTCCGGTAGGGCAAAGCGTGTTAGAAGCGGCAGTTGCGCCATGGAAAAGACAATGGTGATCGGCATGATGCCCCAAACCTTGAAGGCGACCCAGGTGTCCGTGTCGTAATTACGCCAGACGATTTCATTAAGGACCGCCAGAAATAGGAAGAAAAGTCCCCAACGTAGCGTAAGAACGCGCCAACCTTGCTCGTTGAGCTTGAAGGCGTCATGAAAGACGATGGATAACAGGGACTTTCCGAACAAGAGTCCTCCAAGTAAAATGGCGCCGAACAGCGAGTTCACGATGGTGGGTTTGACCTTGATGAAATGATCATCCTGCAGATAAAGGGTCATCGCACCAAACACGAAAACTACGATACCCGAAATAAGTGGCATCACGGGAATACGGTGCATCAATACCCACGACAAAACCAACGAAACCGCCGTGGCAATCATGAATAGACCGGTCGCGACAAAGATCGCCCCGCCCATATTCTGCAAGACAGAAAATCGCTCTGCCAGCCATTCCCCCCGCGCGTTGGCGAAGAAGAAGACGAGCAACGGGCCAAGCTCGAATGCCATTTTCAGCATGGGGTTGACGTCAGCTTGCTGCTTGGCAGTCGGTTCGTTCTGCATTCACTTCACTCCGGCGATTGCGTTGGCGAAGTCATCCGCCTCGAAGGGTTCAAGATCATCGATGTCTTCGCCTACGCCGATGAAGTAGACCGGCAGTTGGTGACGTGCCGCAATGGCAACCAGAATGCCGCCGCGCGCGCTGCCATCGAGCTTCGTCATGACGAGTCCGTTGACGCCCGCCACATTGCGGAATATCTCGACCTGATTCATGGCATTTTGTCCGGTCGTGGCATCGAGAGTTTGAAGAACTGTATGCGGCAGGGCATTGTCGTGCTTGCGCAGCACACGCACAATTTTTTCAAGTTCGGCCATGAGTTCCGCCTTGTTCTGCAAGCGACCGGCGGTATCTATGATCACGACGTCACTGCCGTTTTCCTTGGCTCGCGCATAAGCGTCATAAGCGAGGGATGCGGCATCAGCTCCGAGCTTGGTCGAAATGACTTCGCTTCCGGTACGCTCACCCCAAATATGCAGCTGCTCGATGGCGGCCGCCCGGAAAGTATCGCCCGCCGCAAGTGTCACCTTCAAGCCACCACGCGTCAGTTTGGCTGCAAGTTTACCGATAGTCGTGGTCTTTCCTGTGCCGTTCACACCGACGACGAGGACTACGTGCGGCTTGTGTGACAGATCCAGTTCCAGCGGCTTTGCGACAGGTTCAAGGACACGCCCCACCTCTCGTGCCATGACGGAGCGAATGTCTTTTTCCGTCAGCTCCCGACCATAGCGGCTGGCCGAGAGCGCATCGGTAATGCGCGTGGTTGTCTCCATTCCGAGATCGGCCTGGAGAAGCACGTCTTCCAGGTCTTGCAAAGTATCGTCGTCCAGCTTGCGTTTCGAAACGATGCCAGAAAGATTGTTCCCCAGCTCGCGCGACGAACGCGAAAGTCCGGATCGCAGTTTTTGCAGCCAGGATTGCTGGGGAGTCTCCTCGACAGTCGTTTCTTCGCTCGCTTCCTCGACTTCCGCACCAATGCGCAGCTTTCCGGAGCGGGAGGGCGCAGCCGTTTGTTCGACTCTCGTAGTGGAAACCGCCGTCGGTGCCAGCATCGCCTCGTCCGGGTGTTCTGTAGCGGGTTTCACCGCGTCATTCTGAATTTCGTCCGCTTCGGCAGCCTTGTCTTCAATTTCGTCAACTAGAAAGTCTGGAACCCCCTTGGCGGTGTCCCCGGATGAAGCGGCTTCAGCAACCGGTACGCCCTCTTCGGCAGCCAGATCCTCATCTAATCTGTGCTCGTGGGCAAAAGCCCCCTTTTCCGCGGCTTGTTCCGCCTGAACTGCTTTTCCTTCTTCACGACCGAAGGAAAATATTTTCTTGAAGAAGCCTGCCATGCCGCTCTCGCTCCGATATTTTATTATTCTGCTGCAGCGAGAGGTGGTTCAATGGTACGCACCGAGCGGGTGATCAGCATCTCCCCCTCATGTCCGCTGACCTCGACATTGACGATTTCGCCAGCTTTCGCATTGCCGACTTTCGCTAACGCGAAATTCTCGCATCGTCCGATGCCATCGCGCTCTATCAAAACGCGCTGCTGGGTGCCAACAAGCCGCTCAATATGTGCCTGATGTGCGGCTTCCCCCGCTCGACGCAGCCGGCGGGCGCGGTCCTTGACGATGGTGCGAGGTAGTTGCGGCATGCGCGCAGCAGGCGTCCCCTCGCGAGGCGAATAGGGAAAAACATGTAGATAGGTGAGGGAACAGGCCTCAACGATTGACAACGCGTTTTCGAACATCGCTTCGGTTTCGGTCGGAAAGCCTGCGATGATATCGGCTCCGAAGACGATCTCGGGGCGCAGGCGCTTCGCCTCCTCGCAAAAACGGATCGCATCCTCGCGCAGGTGACGACGCTTCATGCGTTTGAGGATCATGTCGTCGCCATGTTGCAAGGAGAGGTGCAAGTGCGGCATGAGACGCTGCTCGCCAGCGATCTGGTCCATCAGGAGATCGTCTGCCTCGATGGAATCGATCGAAGAAAGACGCAATCGCTCAAGCTGCGGCAGTTCGCGCAGAACGCTTTGAACCAGCCGACCCAGTTTGGGCCTGCCCGGAAGATCGCCGCCATAGGATGTCAGATCAACGCCGGTCAACACGATCTCGCGAAAACCTTTTTCGACCAGCTTGGCGATCTGCTCAACAGCCGTGCCCATCGGAACGGAGCGCGAGTTGCCGCGACCGTAGGGAATTATACAGAAGGTACAGCGATGGTCGCAGCCGTTCTGCACCTGTACGAAGGCGCGTGCCCGTTCACCGAAAGCCTCCACCATATGCGAAGCCGTTTCGGTTATCTCCATAATGTCGTTGACGCGAACCTTTTCGAAATGGTTGACGCCGAAATCGGGTAGAGCGCGATAATTATGGGCGTGCATCTTCTCCTCGTTCCCGAGGACCAGATCCACCTCTTCCATGAGGCCGAAGCTTTGCGGATCGGTTTGCGCAGCGCAGCCGGTGACAATAATGCGCGCACCCGGTTGTTCGCGGCGCAATTTGCGAATTGCCTGCTTGGCCTGCCGTACGGCCTCGGCGGTAACCGCGCAAGTGTTGACCACAACAGCACCGCCGTCGAGCAGCCCCAGACCTGCGGATTCCGCCTCGCGCTTAACGACCTCAGACTCGTAGGCGTTCAGACGACAGCCGAAGGTGACGACATCGACACCGCTCATGCTGCGTCCTCCGCGTCAGTATCGCGTTCCCAGGCGCCGGTTTCGGGATCGAGCCTACCGGAAAATTCCCACTCGGCAGGGCCTGTCATCATGACATGATCGTCGGCGCGCCAATCAATGTGGAGATCGCCCCCCGGAAGCGTCACGCGTACCTGGCGCTCGGCTCGTCCTGTACGTGCCGCGTTGACAGCGGCGGCACATGCCGCAGTGCCACAGGCAAGCGTCAGTCCAGCTCCGCGTTCCCAGGTCCGGATTATGAGATGGTGCCGATCTTCCACCTTCGCGATGGTCACATTGACCCGCTCCGGAAAGAGCGGATGATTTTCCAGAAGCGGCCCGAATTTCTCCAGTTCGTAGCTCCGTACATCCTGCTCGACCCAGAAAACAATATGTGGATTACCCATTGAAACGGCGGCAGGTGTGTGGAGGAGCGGTGCGTCGATCGGGCCGACTTGAAGCTCAATATTCCGTGTATCGGCGAACTCTTCAGTTAGCGGAATCTTGTCCCAGGAAAATTCTGGTTTGCCCATGTCGACGGAAATGAGTCCGTCGACGTGTTCCCGGGCCGACACAATCCCACCCGGCGTCTGGAACGTAAAATTTGTCTTGCCGGTTTCACCTGCCAAAGCGCGTACGACGCATCGCGTGCCGTTGCCGCAAGCTCCAGCTTGGCTACCGTCGCGATTGAGGATGTCTATGTAGTAATCGGTACCGGTGGCGCGTGGCGGATAGATTACCATGATCTGATCGAAGTCGGTGATTGGATCCGAAGCAAGCGCTATCGCGGCTTGCGAGGTCATACGGGCGGATGCGCTGCGCATATCGGCCACGATGATCCGGTTGCCTAGCCCGTTCATTCTCGCAAAAGCTGTCTGCGGTGCCATGATGAATGCCCAATCTTCCGACGACAAGTGTCTGGCTAGCGCCTCAAGAGGTCGTATATGGCTCAAAGAGCCTGTGTTGAAAAGGTTCGACGCCGTTATATGCGTTCAGAGAGCCCGAATTTTCGTTTTAGAGCGCGTGATGCTGTTGCGTTTGCGTCACAGAGTGTCAAACTAAACGCAAAATTAACCCTACACTGTTGAATATGCCTCATTTCGTCACTTCTATGACGATAGTTGAATTTTAGCATCCTCGTGAAAGGAAGTCTGCTTATGAAGACGCCGCACAAGATATTGGCACTTTTGGCAGTGGCCTCGTCCATGGCAATTGCCGGATGCCAGAGCGATAGGTTCAGCAATGAGCCGGCGGCGCGTCCGCAGCCGCTTCCTGCGGCTCCAGCAGGTTCGGTTCAGGGAAATGCCCTTCCTCCGCCGTCCATGCCAGCCCCAACCAATCCTCAGCAATTTCCGCAGGCTCCGGGCCAGCAGCAGGCAAGCCTTGGGACACCAGATCAAACGCCGATGGCAGACCCTAACGCGCCTGATCTGACGCCAGCCAGTGTGGCAGGCGTCTGGAGTGCAAACTTGGCCGGACAGAGTTGCCGTATCGCAACGCCGCAGACTCGCTTCGGCTCCGGCTATCGAGCCGGGCCACTGCGTTGCCCGGCTCCGGTTGACGGTGTCAAATCATGGTCGGTATCGGGCAAGCAGCTTACGCTGCATGATGCGAATGGCGGGACCCTTGCCAATCTCTCAGCAACCGGTAACGGTCGCTTTGACGGTCAGACGCAGACCGGTGTTCCGATTTCGCTGAGCCGCTAAGATTGACGCGATTTCAACGGGCATCGCTCTCACTGCGGTGCCCGTTTCTTTTTACTCGGCCTGACCTTGACTGCCTGATTTGCAGGGCGCATCTGGGCGGCAGATCAGGCGATGTAATGGTTGGACGATGAGTTTGCAGAGCAGTTCGGCGGAAGAAACGCTTCGACAGGTGTATGACGATCTCGCGCATCGTCGTGAAATTCGCACGGATCCAGCGCAAATACCTGTGGTCGAGGCACTTGATGATCTTCTGACGCGTCTACGCGGCCGACGAATTTCGAAGGACGGCGGATTGTTCGGCCGGATACTGAGGCGCCGATCCTCGCCCGATCTGGTAAAAGGGCTTTATGTTTACGGCGGTGTCGGTCGCGGTAAAACCATGTTGATGGATCTTTTCTTCTCGCTTGCGCCAGGAAAAAAGAAGAAGCGGTTCCATTTCAATGATTTCATGATGATGGTGCATGACCGGATTGCCGCTCATCGGTTAGATCGCAAAGAGGGACGCACTCGTGAAGACGACCCTATCCCACCGGTAGCACGAGTATTGGCGCAAGAGGCGCAGCTTTTATGCTTCGACGAATTCACTGTTACCGATATTGCCGATGCGATGGTGCTTTCGCGCTTGTTCTCTGCATTATTCGAAAATGGCGTTGTTCTGGTTGCTACGTCGAATGTCGCGCCGGATAATCTTTATACCAATGGCCTTAACCGACAGCTATTCGTACCCTTTATAGCTGTTTTGAAGGCGCATGCTGAGATACTCAATCTGGACTCGCAAACCGATTACCGGCTGGAGAAGGTCGGACAGCTGCCCGTTTACACTTACCCGCTTGGAGAGGAAACGCGGTCGCGCATGCGGCAAGCGTGGGAAGCGCTCTGCGAGGGGGCGTCTCAGCCGGAAGATATTATCGTCAAAGGCCGAAAGGTTCATGTACCCTGTGCCTGCGGCCGCTCCGCACGATTCGACTTCGTAGACGTTTGTTTGAAGGCGCTGGGCGCGCGAGACTATCTTGCCATTGCTGCGCGGTTTGACACTGTGATGATTGAGAATATTCCGGTCCTTGACGATGCAGCGCGCAATGAATCGAAACGCTTCATTCTTCTGATTGACACATTATATGATCATCATGCCCGCGTGTTCGTAAGCGCAGCCGCGCCAGTTACCAGTCTTTACTCGGGGCGAACGGGTGTGGAAGCTTTCGAATTCCACCGTACCGTCTCCCGCCTGATTGAAATGCAAGGTGAGGACTGGTTAAAACAATGGCAGATTGTACATGGGATGGCTGAGGGAGTAGACTGATTTTGACGTTTACGTAAGAAATTTTCTTGCTAAACGATTGAAAAAAAACGAGGTCGATGAATCGTTTGCTATTTTATACCGCTCGGTCTATTGGCAGGAGCGGAAAATGTTGGCGAACTGCGCGCGAATGCCGCGCCAGCAGTGGGTAGGTTCCAAGTCCGGGGCAAGTCCGGGCGTCGCAAAAGGAAAGAAACATGGCACGCAATAAGATCGCTCTGATCGGTTCCGGCATGATCGGCGGAACGCTGGCACACATGGTCGGTCTGAAGGAACTTGGCGATGTGGTTCTGTTCGACATTGCCGAAGGTACTCCGCAGGGCAAGGGTCTGGATATCGCGGAATCCTCTCCGGTCGATGGTTTTGACGCTCGCTTCACCGGCGCAAACGATTATTCCGCCATCGAAGGTGCGGACGTCTGCATCGTGACCGCTGGTGTGCCGCGCAAGCCAGGCATGAGCCGCGACGATCTGCTTGGCATCAATTTGAAGGTCATGGAACAGGTTGGTGCAGGGATCAGGAAATATGCCCCGAATGCATTTGTGATCTGCATCACCAACCCTCTCGACGCAATGGTCTGGGCGCTGCAGAAATTCTCTGGCCTGCCGAAGAGCCACGTTGTCGGTATGGCTGGAGTACTTGATAGCGCGCGTTTCCGCTACTTCCTCGCTGAAGAGTTTAACGTCTCAGTTGAGGATATCACAGCCTTCGTCCTCGGAGGACATGGCGACACTATGGTGCCACTGGCGCGCTACTCGACTGTTGCCGGGATCCCGCTGCCGGATCTCGTCAAGATGGGCTGGACCAGCCAGGAAAAGCTAGATCAGATCGTTCAGCGCACCCGCGACGGCGGCGCCGAAATCGTCGGCCTTCTGAAGACCGGTTCGGCCTATTATGCTCCGGCCTCTTCGGCCATCGCCATGGCAGAGAGCTATCTGAAAGACAAAAAACGGGTTCTGCCATGCGCAGCCTATCTCGACGGCCAGTACGGTCTCAACGACACCTATGTTGGCGTCCCGGTGGTGATCGGTGCTGGCGGCGTTGAGCGCGTCATCGAAATCGACATGAACAAGGACGAGAAGGCGATGTTCGACAAGTCGGTCGCCGCCGTCGCCGGGCTCGTCGATGCATGTAAGGAAATTCAGCCGAGCCTGAAGAACTGAACTGAGAGAAGGTAGAGATCTCTATGAATATTCACGAGTATCAGGCCAAGGCTCTTTTGAAGGGCTATGGCGCACCGGTTGCCGAAGGCGTGGCCATTCTGAAAGCTGAAGAAGCTGAAGCTGCTGCCAAGCAGCTTCCCGGTCCACTTTATGTCGTCAAGAGCCAGATCCATGCTGGCGGTCGCGGCAAGGGCAAGTTCAAGGAACTTGGCCCCGATTCCAAAGGCGGCGTCCGTCTCGCTCGTTCCGTTGAGGACGTTGTTGCCAATGCAAAGGAAATGCTGGGCAATACGCTTGTAACCGCGCAGACCGGCGAAGCTGGTAAGCAGGTCAATCGTCTCTACATCGAAGACGGTGCGGATATTGCGCGCGAACTTTACTGCTCACTGCTGGTGGACCGCTCCGTCGGCCGCGTTGCCTTCGTGATTTCGACCGAAGGCGGCATGGATATCGAAGCCGTTGCACATGATACGCCTGAAAAGATCCACACGATCGCCATCGACCCGGAAGCCGGTGTAACGGCTGATGACGTGGCCAGGATTTCCAAGGCACTCGAACTTGAAGGCATTGCTGCGGAAGATGCAAAGTCTCTCTTCCCGATCCTTTACAAAGCCTTCAACGAAAAGGACATGGCGCTGCTCGAGATCAATCCGCTTATCGTCATGGAAAATGGCCATCTGCGCGTTCTTGATGCCAAGGTTTCCTTCGACGGAAACGCCCTGTTCCGTCACGACGATATCAAGCAGCTACGTGATGAGACCGAGGAAGACGCAAAGGAAATCGAAGCATCCAAGTGGGACCTCGCCTACGTCGCCCTTGATGGCAACATAGGTTGTATGGTCAACGGCGCCGGTCTTGCGATGGCGACGATGGATATCATCAAGCTCTACGGAAAGGAACCGGCGAACTTCTGTGACGTTGGCGGTGGCGCTGGCAAGGAGAAGGTCGCGGCAGCTTTCAAGATCATCACGGCAGATCCGAAGGTCGAAGGTATTCTCGTCAACATCTTCGGTGGCATCATGAAATGCGACGTCATCGCGGAAGGTGTTGTCGCTGCTGTGCAGGAAGTTGGCCTGAAGGTTCCGCTGGTCGTTCGCCTGGAAGGCACCAATGTCGAACTCGGCAAAAAGATTCTGAACGAATCGGGTCTTGCGATCACGGCGGCAGACGACCTTGATGATGCGGCCAAGAAGATCGTCGCTGCGATCAACGGCTAATTTGAGGAACCTGAAATAATGTCTATTCTCGTCAATAAAGACACGAAGGTCCTCGTTCAGGGCCTCACCGGCAAGACCGGCACCTTTCACACCGAACAGGCGCTTGCCTATTATGGCACGCAGATGGTCGGTGGTATCCACCCGAAGAAGGGCGGCGAAACCTGGTCCGGCTCCAAGGGCGAAAGCCTGCCAATCTTCTCGAGCGTCGCAGAAGGCCGTGACAAGACTGGTGCCGACGCAACCGTGATCTACGTTCCGCCGGCAGGTGCCGCCGACGCGATCATTGAAGCCATCGACGCGGAAATTCCGTTCATCACCTGTATTACAGAAGGTATTCCCGTCTCCGACATGGTTCGCGTCAAGGCTCGCCTTGATCGTTCGAAATCGCGTCTGCTCGGCCCAAATTGCCCGGGCATCCTGACGCCGGAAGAATGCAAGATCGGCATCATGCCGGGCTCCATCTTCCGCAAGGGTTCGGTCGGTATCGTGTCACGTTCCGGCACCCTGACCTATGAAGCCGTCTTCCAGACATCGAATGAAGGTCTCGGCCAAACTACCGCTGTCGGTATCGGCGGCGATCCGGTCAAGGGCACCGAATTCATCGATGTGCTGGAAATGTTCCTCGCCGATGACGCGACGCAGTCAATTATCATGATTGGCGAAATCGGCGGCTCGGCTGAAGAGGACGCTGCACAGTTCCTGATCGACGAAGCAAAGAAGGGCCGCAAGAAGCCGATGGCCGGTTTCATTGCCGGTCGTACGGCTCCTAAGGGCCGCACCATGGGGCACGCCGGTGCGGTCGTTTCGGGCGGCAAGGGCGACGCGGAATCCAAGATTTCCGCCATGGAAGCAGCGGGCATTAAGGTTTCGCCTTCTCCGGCTCGCCTCGGCAAGACTCTTGTCGAAGTTTTGAAGGGCTGATGCTTTTTTAATCTGGAGCCGGGCATGTTTTTGCCCGGTTCCTTCGCAAGAACGCGGATCGACCGCGCTCTTTTCGCGGGAACAGCGACACTTTTGGGAGACAGGGCATTCGCTCTGACAACGATATGGCTCGGCAGGACAACGCCAACGACACATTCTCGCTCACCTCGTTTCTGTATGGCGGCAATGCCGACTATATCGAGGAGCTGTATGCCGCTTATGAGAAGGATCCCTCCTCGGTTGACACTGAGTGGCAGGACTTCTTCGGTGCGCTGAAGGACAATCCCACAGACATCAAGAAAAACGCCGAGGGCGCTTCCTGGCAGAAGAAGAATTGGCCAATTGCCGAGAATGGCGAACTCGTTTCGGCTCTGGATGGCGACTGGGGCAAGGTCGAGCAGCATCTCGAAAAGAAGATCAAGGCAAAGGGCGCTGAAAAGGGCACTGGTCTCTCAGATGCCGAGGTTTTGCAGGCAACGCGCGATTCGGTGCGGGCCATCATGATGATACGCGCCTTCCGCATGCGTGGTCATCTGCACGCCAAGCTCGATCCGCTCGGGCTGGCTCTTCCGGTCGAGGATTATGACGAACTTTCGCCGAAGTCCTATGGCTTCGAAGAGAAAGACTACGATCGCAAGATCTTCATCGACAATGTTCTCGGTCTGGAATACGCCAGCGTACGCCAGATGCTCGACATTCTGACCAGGACCTACTGCTCGACCCTTGGGGTCGAGTTCATGCACATGTCCAATCCAACCGAGAAGGCATGGGTCCAGGAACGCATCGAAGGTCCGGGCAAGGGCGTCGAGTTCACGACTGAAGGCAAGCGTGCCATCCTGCGCAAGCTTATCGAGGCGGAAGGTTTCGAGCAGTTCATCGACGTCAAGTACAAGGGCACGAAGCGCTTTGGTCTTGATGGCGGTGAATCGCTTATTCCGGCGCTCGAGCAGATCATCAAGCGCGGCGGCCATATGGGGCTGAAGGAAATTGTGTTCGGTATGGCCCACCGTGGCCGTCTGAATGTGCTTTCGCAGGTCATGGGCAAACCGCATCGTGCGATCTTCCACGAATTCAAGGGCGGTTCGTATCATCCGGACGACGTGGAAGGCTCGGGTGACGTCAAGTACCATCTGGGCGCCTCGTCTGACCGCGAGTTCGATAATAACAAGGTTCACGTATCCCTGACTGCGAATCCTTCGCATCTCGAAATTGTCAACCCGGTGGTCATGGGGAAAGCCCGTGCCAAGCAGGACCAGTATTACGGCCGCAAGCGCTCCGAGATCGTGCCGCAGGCGGACCGCGCCACCGTGCTGCCGCTGCTGATCCATGGCGATGCGGCGTTTGCGGGTCAGGGTGTCGTTGCCGAGATTCTAGGTCTTTCCGGCCTGCGCGGTCACCGTGTCGCCGGTACGCTGCATTTTATCATCAATAATCAGATCGGTTTCACGACCAATCCCCGGTTCTCCCGGTCTTCGCCCTATCCGTCCGATGTGGCAAAGATGATCGAAGCACCGATCTTCCACGTTAACGGCGACGATCCGGAAGCAGTGGTCTATGCAGCGAAGGTCGCGATCGAATATCGAATGACCTTCCACAAGCCGGCTGTCGTGGATATGTTTTGCTATCGCCGCTTCGGCCACAATGAAGGCGATGAGCCTGCTTTCACGCAGCCGATCATGTATCGCAAGATCAAGTCGCATCCCACGACGGTTCAGATCTATGCTGACAAGCTGATAGCTGAAAAAATCGTCACCAAAGAGGAAATCGACGCGTGGCGTGCGGAATGGCGTTCCAATCTTGAGAATGAGTTCGATGCCGGGCAGTCCTACAAGCCCAACAAGGCCGATTGGCTCGACGGTGCATGGGCTGGTCTGCGCGTTGCCGACCAGCATGACGAACAGCGTCGTGGCAAGACCGGGGTTCCGCTCAAGACGCTCAAGGAAATCGGCAAGAAGCTTACCGACCTTCCAGACGGTTTCGAAGCGCATCGTACGGTCCAGCGCTTTATGGACAATCGCCGTAAGATCATCGAAACCAGCGAAGGCGTTGATTGGTCGACGGCAGAAGCGCTCGCTTTCGGCTCGATCCTCCTGGAGGGCAGCCCGATTCGCCTGTCGGGCCAGGATTGTGAACGCGGCACGTTCTCGCAGCGTCACTCCGTGCTTTATGACCAGCGCGACGAAAGCCGTTACATTCCGCTAAACAATCTTGGAACGCAGCAGGCAAATTACGAAGTCATCAACTCGATGCTTTCGGAAGAGGCCGTGCTTGGCTTCGAATACGGCTATACGCTTGCCGAGCCGAATGCGCTCGTCATGTGGGAAGCCCAGTTCGGT
Organism: Limoniibacter endophyticus; assembly: GCF_014652835.1. GTDB lineage: Bacteria > Pseudomonadota > Alphaproteobacteria > Rhizobiales > Rhizobiaceae > Limoniibacter > Limoniibacter endophyticus. Next base: position 154,818 of record NZ_BMZO01000007.1, on the reverse strand, counting down.
GACTTTGCCAACGGCGCGCAGGTAGTATTCGACCAGTTCATCTCATCGGGTGAACGCAAGTGGCTGCGCATGTCTGGCCTGGTCTGTCTTCTGCCGCATGGCTACGAAGGTCAGGGGCCGGAACATTCCTCAGCCCGACTTGAGCGGTTCCTCCAGCTTTGCGCCGAAGACAATATGCAGGTGGCCAATGTTACAACGCCGGCGAATTACTTCCATATTCTGCGTCGTCAGCTGAAACGGGACTTCCGCAAGCCGCTGATCCTGATGACGCCGAAGTCCCTGCTGCGCCACAAGCGCGCCGTCTCGCCACTCAGCGATCTGGCTGGCGACAGCTCCTTCCACCGTCTGCTTTGGGACGATGCGCAAGGCGTGAAGGATGGCCCGATCAAGCTGCAGAAGGATTCGAAGATCCGTCGTGTCGTTTTGTCTTCGGGCAAGGTCTATTACGATCTGTTCGAAGAGCGCGAGAAGCGTGGCATCGACGATGTCTACCTGCTGCGCGTCGAACAGCTCTACCCGTTCCCGGCCAAGGCGCTTATCAACGAACTCAGCCGTTTCAAGAACGCCGAGATCGTTTGGTGTCAGGAAGAGCCGAAGAACATGGGATCCTGGGCCTTTATCGAGCCTTATCTCGAATGGGTGCTGCAACACATCGATGCCAAGCACAAGCGTGCTCGCTATGCGGGTCGCCCGGCTGCGGCATCGCCAGCGACGGGTCTTATGTCGAAACATCTGGCGCAGCTCGAGGCTTTCCTCGAAGATGCCCTTGGTCAATAAAGCAAACACGTAAAAGCGACGGACAAAAACCATGGCTACCGAAATCCGCGTTCCCACACTGGGCGAATCGGTCACTGAGGCCACCATCGGCAAGTGGTTCAAGAAAACGGGCGATGCTATCAACGCCGACGAACCGATCGTCGAGTTGGAAACCGATAAAGTCACCATCGAAGTCCCGGCACCTGCTGCCGGTACGCTTTCCGAAATCACGGCTCAGGAAGGCGATACTGTCGAGGTCAATGCGCTTCTTGGCATGATCGGCGGTGCAGGTGCAGCCGCTGCTCCGGCTGGTGACAAGCAGGAAGCGGCTGCAAAGGCCTCCGCTGAAACCGTCTCGGAAGCCGAGAAAAGAAGCGATGCCGTTGCCGGAGAATCCGAACCGCAACAACGTGATATGCCGCCGGCGCCGTCGGCTGCAAAGCTTCTGGCTGAAAATAATATCGCCGTCGATCAGGTGTCGGGCAGCGGCAAGCGCGGTCAGGTCCTCAAGGGCGACGTTCTTGACGCCATAGCCAAAGGCGTGTCGTCGGCTCCGGTGGCAGCCAAGCCGGCGGCGCCGCGCCCGGCTTCCAATGCTGACGATGCAGGTCGCGAAGAGCGCGTTCGTATGACGAAACTGCGCCAGACCATTGCGCGTCGCTTGAAGGATGCGCAGGACACGGCGGCCATGCTCACGACCTTCAACGAGGTGGACATGACGGCTGTCATGGACCTTCGCAAGAAGTACAAGGACGTGTTCGAGAAGAGGCACGGCGTAAAGCTTGGCTTCATGGGCTTCTTTACCAAGGCGGTGACGCATGCGTTGAAGGAAATTCCGGCCGTCAATGCCGAGATCGACGGCACGGATATAATCTACAAGAATTTCGCGCATATCGGTGTTGCCGTTGGAACCGAGAAAGGGCTCGTGGTGCCGGTTGTGCGCGATGCCGATCAGATGTCGATCGCCGAAATCGAGAAGGAGATCGGGCGCCTTGGTCTGCTGGCACGCGATGGCAAGCTTTCCGTGGCTGATATGCAGGGCGGCACCTTCACCATCTCGAATGGCGGTGTTTACGGCTCACTCATGTCCACTCCGATCCTGAACGCTCCCCAGTCCGGTATTCTTGGCATGCACAAGATCCAGGAGCGTCCGATGGTTGTGGGCGGGCAGGTTGTCATTCGTCCGATGATGTATCTCGCCCTTTCCTACGATCACCGTATTGTTGACGGCAAGGAGGCTGTGACCTTCCTGGTTCGCGTCAAGGAAAGCTTGGAAGATCCAGAACGTCTGGTCCTCGATCTCTAATCTCCTTCTCACGTCAACCGGGCGCCTCGGAAAGCCGTTCGGTTGACATATCGGAGACTTCGGAATGGAAAACGAAGCGGCACTGGCTCTATCGCCTCTCCTGGTCCCGTTGCTATGGAGCGTGCCGCTTCTCGTTGTTCATATTCTCCTGCAAGGTGTGACGGCGACGAAGGAACTTGGTACGGATTGGAATGCCGGTCCACGTGATGATGATCGCAAGGCGAGCGGCATCCTTGCCGGTCGCGCGGAACGGGCCTCCCTCAATTTTCGTGAAACCTATCCTGTATTTATCGTTCTTGCTCTCACGCTTGCCATTATGGGCGAGACAGCCGGCTGGGCAATATTCGGTGCCTGGCTTTGGTTTGTCTGCCGCATCATCTATATTCCGCTCTATCTAGCGGGCATTCCGTACATTCGGTCGCTGGTCTGGGTGGGGTCGCTGATCGGCCTGCTCATCATGTTCTTGACAGCTTTGTTCTGACGGGCGGGTGTGATGCATTGGCGCACAGCATTATTGGTCGGACCAGTATTAGCCATGGTTGCCCAATCGGCATTCGCCGCTTGTCCTGTGGAACTTGCAGTTTACAAGGCTGAACGGGGTGAAGTGTCGCTCGAGTTCACGCCGGGCGAGCGTGAGGCTGCCGTCAGCAATCGTTTTCGGCTCCTCTATCCCGATAATGCTATTCTGGAAGGCCTGGTTCTGTGGACGGAACCCGTGCCCCGGCCCGTTGGCCTGTTGATGAAGAACTGCCCGGAAGGAGACACTACCGGCGACGAACTTGCAGCATGCACACCATGGCGCGGAACCATTTACGGGGTAAGCAAGACGGGCAACATCTCGTTGCTTCCAAGACAAGGTGAGGGCGCAGCACCCGAAAAACTGCTTCTTCCCGATCTTGAAATGGCGCTGCATCAGGCCGAAAGGCTGGGCGGCGCAGAGGCTCCTAAAGCACCTGGCGATGTCTTCGTGCTCACCGGTTGCCAGGAATGATAAGCGCGCTTTGGCGCAATCGAAACGGGCGATCCGGCCCAAAAGCAGGAAATGAATTTATGGCTTATGATGTCGTGGTAATTGGAACTGGACCGGGCGGTTATGTTGCGGCGATCAAGGCAGCGCAGCTGGGCCTCAAGGTTGCGGTTGTCGAAAAGCGGGCAACGCTTGGCGGCACTTGCCTTAATGTCGGTTGTATTCCGTCTAAAGCATTGTTGCACGCGTCGGAAATGTTTGCCGAAGCTGGGCACTCCTTTGACAAGCTGGGAATCGTCGTTGATGCGCCGAAGCTCGATCTGAAGAAAATGATGGCCCACAAGGACGCAACCGTGAAGGCGAATGTCGATGGCGTCGCTTTCCTTATGAAGAAGAACAAGATCGACGTCCATAACGGGACGGGCAAAGTGCTCGGCGCGGGGAAGGTTTCCGTAACCAAGGAAGATGGCTCGACTTCAGAGATCGAAACCAAGAATATCATCATCGCAACCGGTTCGGACGTTGCGGGTATTCCGGGCGTTTCAGTTGAGATCGACGAAAAGGTCATTATTTCTTCGACAGGTGCGCTCGAACTCGACAAGGTGCCGGGCGAACTCGTTGTCGTCGGCGGTGGGGTCATTGGTCTCGAACTCGGCTCGGTTTGGGCGCGCCTTGGCGCAAAGGTCACAGTCGTGGAATATCTCGACACCATCCTTGGCGGCATGGACGGAGAAGTCTCCAAGCAGTTTCAGCGAATGTTGGAAAAGCAGGGCATTATCTTCAAGTTGTCGGCAAAGGTGACGGCTGTCGAAAAGGGCGATAAGGACGGTGCAACGGTAACGTTTGAGCCGGTGAAGGGTGGCGACGCAGAAACCATTTCTGCGGATAACGTCCTGATAGCGACGGGTCGTAAACCCTATACCGAAGGGCTCGGCCTCTCGGAAGCAGGTGTAGAGCTGGATGAACGGGGACGCATCAAGACCGATGCGCATTTCTCAACCAATGTGAAGGGCATCTATGCGATCGGCGACGTTATCGCTGGTCCGATGCTGGCCCACAAGGCAGAAGATGAGGGTGTTGCTGTTGCTGAAATCATTTCCGGGCAGAAGGGCCACGTGAATTACGATGTAATCCCTGGCGTCGTTTATACGAGCCCGGAGGTTGCTTCGGTAGGCAAAACAGAAGAGCAGCTGAAGAAGGAAGGCATCGCGTATAATGCCGGCAAGTTCCCCTTCATGGCAAATGGTCGCGCACGTGCGATGCAGCACACGGATGGATTCGTAAAGGTTTTAGCCGATAAGGTAACGGATCGGGTGCTCGGCGTTCACATAGTTGGCTTCGGTGCAGGCGAAATGATTCACGAAGCGGCTGTGCTCATGGAATTTGGCGGTTCCGCTGAAGATCTAGGTCGCACATGCCATGCTCATCCCACGATGTCGGAAGCGGTGAAGGAAGCGGCGATGGCGACGTTCTTCAAGCCTATCCATCTTTGATTGAAACCTGCTACAGATGGACGAAAGGCCCGGTTACCGGGCCTTTCGCTTTAGTGCGTTCCGTCCGTTATTGTGCTGGAGCGGGGGCTGGAGCCGGAGCCGGAGCGCTATCATTCGTTGCGCCACCTGTATCAGGTGTTGCTGGAGCAGCTGGTGCGGCAGGTTCAGCCGGTGTAGCTGGAGCCTGTTCCATCTGCGAAGCGGCCGGAGGCGTTGTGGCTTCCGGTGCAGTAGCATCGTCGCTGCCCGAATAAAGGGCAAAGCCGATAACCGCCAGTACCAGAACGACGGCAGCAATCAGAGCTCCGGTGCCACCACTGCGTGACTTAACTGGAGCCACCTGTTCACGGTTTACTTCTTCCCGCGTATTCGGGTCATATGTGGAACGCGTCGGGTTCAGCGGATCATTTGGCAGGGTATTGCTCATGGTCTTTCTCCCTTTGCTATGCTGAACAAATGGGCGGATAAGGAGAGAGTTGCCTGCATTTTCATCACGATGCGTAACACAAGGAAAACGCACGTGCGAATCTTGGCTGTCGAGGCGCCACACAGCACACTACGCACAGGCCGGACGGGGTGGATGAAGAAGCCTGTGTTTCAGGCCGATTTTCCTTCAAAGGAGCTTCAAAAACAAATTAACAATCCCTCTGGCCTCGAAATTCGTCCAAGTTCCGGCTTAAAGGATCGGCGTTAGTGTGAAACCCTTATCTCGCAGAAGCTCCACTATACCTTCGTCCCCCGGAAGATGAAGAGCACCCACCGCAATCAGCGCAGGCCCCTGTTCGAGCTTCCGCGCGGCGCGGTCCGCCATGGTATGATTGCGGTCGATAATAACGTGCTGCTCCATTCCGGATATCGATACGTCGGTCTCGGCCGTAGGTACCATATGCTCCGCCACCGGCGCAATCGCACCGAGATCGCTGTCGAGGTAGAGCGCGATAATCGTTGCAATCACATCGTCGATACGATCCTGATGGCGTAGATTGGCAACCATGAGCGCAATATGTTCTTCTAGACGGACGGAGGTGAACGCTTTGAATTGCTCATCGATCGTCTCCAGCCCTTCCAGCTTGAGACCGCGTCCGGTCGCTTCCCCCGCAAGCCGGAAGTCCAGCACCTGCTCGCCCTCCGCTTTACGGCGTTGTTCGCAAGCTGGAACGGAGAGCAGGCCATTCAGGAGCCAAGGCTTCATTTTCTGTACACTGATTAGAGGAACGCCGCGTGCTTCCAATCCTGCTTTGACGGCAGCCTGATCTTCCGGTGCCACCAGGGACAGAAGCGTAGTCCCATCCGTAAACATCGTCAGATCTGGTGAAGCTGAGAGTGCTTTGGCAGCTTTTTCGGGGTCGAGCACGTCTGTTGTTTCGATCACGACAGTATCGACTTCACCAAGAGCAGAGACCAGCTCTGGCGGCAGCTCATTGACTCGCGGATCAGTGACATGGACCGTTCCAAACAGGTAAGATGTCTTCAGGTCGTTCCTCTCGATTTTCCAGAGTCTTCCTTTGCCATTCTTGGTCGCATCAGCTTCGATACGGATTTTCTGCCATACCTGCTTATCTTGCATCTGCAAAATCGGAAGCTGGCTCTGCCCGGCGCACACCGTCTGGGCTGAGGCAAGTGCTGCGCTGACAAGAAGGGTGGCGAGGGTCAAAAGGGTTCGAAACATGAGAGCCTGCAAAGTTAAGCACGAGGGTGAGAGGCTTCGAACACGTCCAGCAGCCGTGCCGAGTCCACTTGTGTATAGATCTGTGTCGTGGAAAGACTGGCGTGGCCGAGCAGTTCCTGGATGGTGCGTAAATCCCCGCCACGCCCCAAAAGATGCGTGGCGAAAGAGTGCCGCAACGCATGCGGGGTCGCCGTATCGGGCAAACCTGCTGCACTGCGCATACGCCGCATCTGTAACTGTATTACGGATGCCTGGACGCGCTTACCTTTCGCGCCACGGAAAAGCGGTGTGCCCGGTGTCAGAGGGTAGGGGCATGAAGCGCGATACTCATCAATGGCTTGGCCAATTACAGGAAGAATGGGCACAAGCCGTTGCCTATTGCCCTTACCGGTAATGCGCAGGCTGGTCTGTCCGCGTTGCAGGGCGTCCGCGTTGAGATTGAGGGCCTCCGAAATACGCAGACCAGCGCCATAAAGAAGACAGAAGATCGCAGCGTCACGTGCCCGCAACCAAGGCTCTTCCGATAGTTGCAGGTCTGCGTCGACAAGTTTCCTCGCATCGCTGGCCGTTAACGCCTTGGGGAGTGCTTTGGCTTGACGCGGGGTGCGGATCGCAAGCGCACCCGCAGCGTTTGCCAGCCCTTGCCGCTCAAGGAATTTCAGGAACGAGCGGATTGAAGCCATCGCCCGTGCGAGACTTGCCGCACTCACTCCTCCATTGCGCCGATGCGAGAGGAAGCTGCGCAGATCGGCAGGGCGCAGGCTTTCGATCATCGCCAAGGAACATGGCGTTGCGTGGTAGCCGGTCATGAAATCGAAGAACTGGCGCGTGTCGCGCTCGTAAGCTTCCGATGTATGATCAGCCAAGCGACGTTCGTTGCGAAGGCGTTGCAACCACTTTTCGCGAAGTGCGAGCAGTTCCGGTGTTGCGAATGTCAGCGAACCGGTCATGGCCATGTCCTTTCATGTCTGCGGGCATTGTCGTCTCAAGGTGTTAGCGGAGCGTGAAGGAGGCAATTGCGCCGATGATCTGCAAAAGCGCTTTCCGCTTGCGGAGTTTTTGCGGTACATGGCGTCGAAGAAAAAGGAATGCGCAATGAGTAGACTCGAAAACCCGGTTCAAATGGCTCTGGTCGGTGCTGCACATGGCATCAAGGGCGAGGTGCGCGTTCGCAGTTTCACCGGCGAGCCTCTGGCGCTTGCCGATTATGGACCGCTTTTCGACCAAAAGGGCAAGAGCTACACGATCAAGACTGCGCGTCCGCAAAAGGACATGCTCGTCGTCCGCTTCAACGAGATCGCAGACCGTACGGCAGCCGAAGCGTTGAATGGCACGGCACTCTTTGTTGAACGCTCGGCCTTGCCCGATGATCTCGAAGAAGATGAATTCTACTATGCCGATCTTATCGGCCTTACGTGCATCGATGAAACCGGTGATCGGTTCGGAAAGGTTCTGGCGGTGCAGGATTTCGGCGGCGGCGATCTTCTGGAAATATCGCAGAAGACCGGTGGTTCGGCCTTCGTGCCTTTTACGAGTGCTGCGGTGCCGAATATTGATCTTAAGAAGGGCGAGGTTCTGGTTGATCGTCAGGCAGCCGGCCTGCTCGACGACGGTCGCGATCCCGATGAGGCGGTCGAGATTGAAGACGGAGATGACGAGACAGACCCGCAATGAGTTTTGTGGCAACCATTCTCACGCTCTATCCGGAGATGTTTCCGGGCACACTCGGTCACGCCCTGGCTGGCAAGGCTCTTGCTGAAGGGAAGTGGCGCTATGATGCGGTCAATATTCGCGATTATGCGCAAGACAAGCATCGCTCCGTTGATGATACGCCAGCTGGTGGCGGAGCGGGCATGGTCATGCGGGCCGATGTTCTGGCGCGTGCTATCGATGACGTGAGCAATGATACACGCCCGCGCGTCTTCATGAGCCCACGCGGCAAACCTTTGACGCAAGAGCGGGTACGGGCGCTGGCGGCTGGTCCGGGAGCTGTTATCTTGTGCGGGCGCTTCGAGGGCGTCGACCAGCGCTTGATCGACAGCCGCAAACTCGAGGAAGTCTCGATCGGCGATTATATCCTTTCTGGCGGAGAAGTCGCGGCACAGGTTCTGCTGGACAGCGTTATTCGTTTGCTTCCGGGGGTTATGGGCAATGTCCATTCTGGGTTGGAAGAAAGCTTTGAAAGCGGTCTTCTGGAGCACCCCCACTACACTCGGCCGCAGGAATTCGAGGGGCTTTCCATTCCGGAAGTTCTGACTTCTGGCAATCATGCAAAGATCGAGACTTGGCGTCGAGAGCAGTCGGTTGCGCTGACGAGGGAGCGCCGCCCCGATCTATGGCAAGCATGGGAAACGCGCAAAAACGCGAGATCAAAGGGCGAAAAACAACGGTGACATTTGGTCGGCTTTGGTGTATAGGCGGCGCGTGTCGGGAATTTTCCCCTCAATAATGACGGTGTATCCGCCCATCTTCAGCTTTAACGAGCTAAGACATCCCAGTGGTTGATCTGACTGCTGAATGCCGGGCGCAATGGCTGATTGAAAAGAAGAAAGAGGACCCTACGATGGACATCATCCGTCAGCTTGAGGCCGAACAGGCCGCTAAAATCGAAGCCAAACGTAAGCTTCCAGAATTCCAGCCCGGCGACACGCTGCGCGTTCAGGTTCGCGTGACCGAAGGTTCGCGTACTCGTCTGCAGGCTTTTGAAGGCGTTTGCATTGCCCGTTCGGGTGCTGGCTTCCAGGAAAATTTCACCGTCCGCAAAATTTCCTACGGTGAGGGCGTTGAGCGCGTTTTCCCGGTTTTCTCGCCGATGATCGAAGGCGTTGAAGTCGTTCGTCGCGGTAAGGTTCGTCGCGCCAAGCTTTATTACCTGCGTAACCTGCGCGGTAAGGCTGCTCGTATCTCCGAAAACACCGGCGTCCGCGCTCGCAAGCTCAATGATGCCGAGCGCGATGCCGAGCGTGCTGAGAAGGCGCGTGTCGAAGCTGAAAAGGTTGCAGCAGCTCAGGCGCTCGCAGCTGAAAAGGCAGCGGCCGAAAAAGCTGCGGCTGAAACCAACGAAGCATAAGCTTCGAGCGACTTCGAGTTTATCAAAAGAGCGGCGCCTTTGGGGGCCGCTTTTTTAATGTCGGGGTTTAGTCCGGTTTTATGATTATTGCGGCGGTCGCCAAAGGCTGGTATTGAGAATCTATGGGTTCTAAATTCGGATGCGTAGACAAGACCATTTTCGTGCTGCAAGACCATAAGCGTCTGCCGGCACGCTTCTATGCGCATTTTTGCGGCGTGCAGACGGCACAGCTATCGGCAGCTTGATCGTCTGACAGCGGCAATGGCCGCATTTTCATTTACATCGCTAGTCTGACAGAACGGAATACGGGCATGAGCGCACCGCGTACCCTCTATGACAAGGTTTTCGACGATCACATCGTCGACCGGCAGGAAGATGGCACTTGCCTTCTCTATATTGATCGTCACCTGGTCCACGAGGTGACTAGCCCTCAGGCCTTTGAGGGCCTGCGTCTGGCGAATCGTCCAGTGCGCGCTCCATCCAAGACGCTTGCCGTTGTTGATCACAACGTTCCGACTTCTCCTGATCGCGTTAACGGCATCAAGAACGAGGAAAGCCGTATCCAAGTCGAAGCGCTTGCCAGAAACGCTGCCGATTTCGGTATTGAGTATTATAATGAGGCAGATCAACGCCAGGGCATCGTGCATATTGTCGGACCTGAACAGGGCTTTACTCTTCCAGGGATGACCATCGTCTGTGGCGACAGCCACACCTCTACCCATGGGGCCTTCGGGGCTCTGGCGCACGGCATTGGTACTTCAGAGGTCGAGCATGTTCTTGCGACACAAACGCTGATCCAGAAGAAGGCGAAGAATATGCTCGTGCAGGTCGACGGACGCCTGCCGGAAAATGTTACGGCTAAGGATATCATCCTGGCCATCATTGGTGAGATCGGTACGGCAGGCGGCACCGGGCATGTCATCGAATATGCGGGGGAAGCCATTCGCGCGCTTTCGATGGAAGGTCGCATGACGATCTGCAACATGTCGATCGAGGGGGGTGCCCGCGCCGGGATGGTTGCTCCCGACGAAACGACTTTCAACTATATCAAGGGGCGTCCGCGGGCGCCGAGGGATGTCGATTGGGATCGCGCTGTGGAGTACTGGTCGCGGCTGCATACGGATGAGGGTGCGCATTTCGACCGGACGGTGGTGCTCGATGCGGCTAATCTTCCGCCCATCGTCACATGGGGTTCCTCCCCTGAAGACGTGGTCTCGGTTACCGGCGTCGTGCCGAACCCCGACGATATCAAGGAAGAAAATACGCGTGCATCGAAGTGGCGGGCGCTGGATTATATGGGCTTGAGACCCGGCACCAAGATCACCGACATCGAGATTGACCGTGTCTTTATCGGGTCCTGCACCAATGGCCGCATCGAAGATCTACGGGCCGCCGCCTCGATCATTTCGGGCAAGCATGTGCACGAGCGCGTCAGCGGCATGATTGTTCCGGGCTCGGGACTGGTGAAGTTGCAGGCTGAACAGGAAGGTCTCGACAAGATCTTTATTGAGGCGGGATTCGAATGGCGGGAGCCGGGATGTTCCATGTGCCTTGCGATGAACGACGACCGCCTCAATCCCTATGAGCGGTGTGCCTCGACGTCGAACCGGAACTTCGAAGGTCGCCAGGGACACAAGGGGCGCACACATCTCGTCTCGCCTGCCATGGCAGCAGCTGCGGCAGTTGCCGGCCGTTTCGTCGATATCCGCGAATTCCGGTAACAGGTATAGCAGTACAAAGAAGAAGGCCCGGCGCGAGCTGCACGGGGCCTTCTTTTTTAGGAAGCTAGGATCAGGCGCCGCGCTTGCGGGCGGCCAGTGTGCGCAGACGTAGTGCGTTCAGCTTGATGAAACCAGCGGCGTCCTTCTGGTCATAGGCGCCCTGGTCATCCTCGAAGGTCACGAGCTTGTCAGAGTAGAGCGACTTCGGGCTTTCGCGGCCCGTTACCATTACATTTCCTTTGTAAAGTTTCAGCATTACTTCCCCTTCGACATGCTCTTGGCTTTTGTCGATGAGGGCCTGAAGCATTTCGCGTTCCGGCGAGAACCAGAAGCCATAATAGATCAATTCCGCGTAGCGTGGCATGATCTCGTCCTTGAGATGCGCTGCGCCGCGATCGAGCGTGATCGATTCGATAGCGCGGTGCGCTGCAAGGAGGATCGTTCCGCCTGGGGTTTCGTAGACGCCACGCGATTTCATGCCGACAAAGCGGTTCTCGACCAGGTCCAGACGACCGATGCCGTTTTCGCGACCATAATCATTGAGCTTGGCAAGCAGTGTTGCAGGGGACAGTCGCTCGCCATTGATCGAAACAGCGTCGCCACGCTCGAAGCCGATCTTGATGATTGTTGGCTTGTCGGGAGCAGCTTCCGGCGAAACTGTCCGCATATGGACGTATTCCGGAGCTTCGACAGCAGGATCTTCCAATACCTTGCCCTCGGAAGACGAGTGCAGCAGGTTCGCATCGACCGAGAAAGGAGCCTCGCCCTTCTTGTCCTTGGCGACAGGGATCTGGTGCTGTTCGGCAAAGTTCAAGAGATCGGTGCGGCTTTTGAAATTCCAGTCGCGCCACGGTGCTATAACTTTGATGTCGGGGTTCAATGCATAGGCTGAAAGTTCGAACCGCACCTGATCATTGCCCTTACCGGTTGCGCCGTGGGCAATTGCATCTGCACCGGTCTTTCGTGCGATCTCGACGAGATGCTTGGAGATCAACGGGCGGGCGATCGAGGTGCCGAGGAGATAGACGCCTTCATAGACGGCATTGGCACGGAACATTGGGAAAACGAAGTCGCGGACGAATTCTTCCCGCACGTCTTCGATAAAGATTTCCTTGATCCCAAGCATTTCTGCTTTTTTTCGCGCCGGCTCCAACTCTTCACCTTGGCCGAGATCCGCCGTGAAAGTCACGACTTCCGCGTTCAGCTCAGTCTGGAGCCACTTGAGAATGATGGAGGTGTCGAGGCCGCCCGAATAGGCGAGTACGACTTTTCTGACGTCTTTGAGCTTCGTAGCCATTCCGATGTCCCGTTTTGTTTGCAGGCAGCTATCACGGCTTTTTTGGCAACTGCAAGCAAAGAAGGAGCCGAAAACAGGTCGGATTGCTTTTTTATCGTGGCTGGATCAAACATTACTGATCTAACAATTTGCGAGTTCCCACTATGGATTTTGTCCCCGCCTGGCCTGTGGTCGTTCAATTTGCACTGGCAAGTTTCGTTCTTTCCATAACACCGGGGCCTGACATGACGCTTTTCGTCGGTCGTGCGCTGTCGCAGGGTAAATGGGCGGGATTTGCATGCATGCTGGGCGCCATGACCGGTATTGTCATTCACACGATGCTGGTGGCCCTCGGCCTCTCTGTTTTGATTGTGGCTTCCCCCACCGCCTTCCTAGCACTGAAGATCGGGGGGGCGGCTTATCTTGTCTGGCTGGCGGTTCAGGCCGTGTATAAAGGTTCCGCATTTCGGCCCAATGTCGTTGCGACAAAACCGAAGAGTTTCTTGAAGAACTGGGTGACTGGGCTTGGCATCAATCTTCTCAATCCGAAAATCATCTTGTTCTTCATGACTTTTCTTCCTCAGTTCGTGAATGCATCCGATCCGCATGCTGCGAGCAAGCTCGTCTTCCTGGGCCTCATGTTCATTCCGCTATCGCTACCCTTCACCATTCCCATGGTTCTGGCGGCAGACAAATTTGCCGGACTCTTGAAGAAGAGCCCGGTAGTGACGCGCGTGATAGATTGGCTGTTTGCAGGAATCTTCTCAGCATTTGCCGTCAAGATATTGACGGCTCAGGCACGCTGATCGGGATTTTGATCTTCAAAATTGCGTCGTATACGGCCCCATTCGCCCGCGGAACGTCCTGCGAGGAACCAATAGCCGGTTGCTCCGACAATACCTGCCGCTGCTGCCGTTAAATACAGGCCAGGGTCGGCGTGAGCGGTCGAGCCTCCGGATTGAAACAACGAGGTGGTCAAAGCGCCGACACCGGCGCCACCAAGGGCATAGAAAATCCAGCCCTGATAGGAAAACAGCTCGCCAATCGCTACGACCACGGCGAAGGGCAGGATTGCAAAATAAGCAATAATGATGGCGATGAAGGGGACAGAAACAATAAAGCCGCTCTGAGCGAGAATGGCAAATTCTTCTGGTGCCAATTGAAAGACGCTTACGAAGATCACGTGCAGGAAGGCGCTGGCGCATAGGGTTCCGACGCCATATGCGAACAGGATCAGGATGAGCTGTCCAATCAGCTTCAGCACGTTTAGTCCTCATTATTCGCGATCATCTGTGCTTCGAAAGCCAGACGGTCGGTTTTTTTCATGCGCTCCGATGCCGATTTGAGCTGACCGCAAGCGGCAAGAATGTCACGGCCGCGCGGAGTGCGAATCGGGGAGGCATAGCCGGCATTGTTGACGTAGTCGGCGAAACGCTCGATCTGCTCCCAATCCGAGCATTGGTAGTTGGTGCCGGGCCAAGGGTTGAACGGGATCAGGTTGATCTTGGCAGGAATTCCCTTGAGCAACTGTACGAGGCGCTTGGCGTCGTCCAGGCTGTCATTGACGTCCTTCAGCATCACGTATTCGAAGGTGATGCGGCGGGCGTTGGACAGACCGGGATAATCGCGGCAAGCCTGCATCAACTTCTCGAGCGGGTATTTCTTGTTGATTGGCACTAGAAGGTCGCGCAATTCATCGCGCACGGCGTGCAGCGAAATTGCTAACATAACGCCGATCTCTTCTCCGGTCTTGTATATTTCCGGTACGACGCCCGAGGTGGAGAGGGTGATGCGGCGCTTGGAAAGCGACAGCCCATCCCCGTCTGAAGCGATAATCAGTGCCTTCTTGACCGCTTCGAAATTATAAAGCGGTTCGCCCATGCCCATCATAACAATGTTGGAAATCTTGCGACCCTCCAACGGCACGATGGCGCCTGAAGGCGTGTCGCGATCCGGAAAATCGCCTAGATAGTCCCGGGCAACCATGATCTGCGCAAGAATCTCTTCCGATGTCAGGTTGCGCACGAGCTTCTGCGTTCCGGTGTGGCAGAAGGAGCATGTCAGCGTGCAGCCGACCTGACTTGAAACGCAGAGCGTACCGCGGCCTTCTTCCGGGATATAGACAGTCTCGATCTCTACCGGACGTCCTGCCCCTCGGGGAGGAAAGCGCAGCAGCCACTTGCGGGTGCCGTCGTTGGACACCTGCTCGAGAACGATTTCCGGTCGAGCGATGGTAAACTTCTGATCCAGTCCGCTGCGCAAATCTTTGGAGATGTTGAACATGTGGCTGAAGTCGGATACGCCGCGCACGTAAAGCCAATGCCAAAGCTGCTGCACGCGCATCCTGGCCTGTTTACTGGTCACCAGACCCGCTTCGACCAACGCTTCGGCCATTTCCTCGCGCGTCATACCGATAAGCGAAAGCTTCTGCTCCGCTGCCGCCCGTGCTGCGAAGGCTGCGCGCGTATCCTTGTCCATCAGGTCGAATGTCAACGTCATGATCTAGAGCCTTGCCGGACCTCAAAAGTCCTGACCATCATTTGTCGTCTATGTTGGCAAATAGTCTACGGTCGCATGTCGCAGCCGGATTTTCGGCTGCCTATAGCATGTAGCGACGTGCCCGTCACCTTTTGTCTGCGCATGCCTCGTCTGCGTCCAAAACGCCGAAAGCCGGCAGTGCCGGCTTCGGGTTCCACTGGGCGGTCCAGCTTACTTGCAATTCTGAATAGACGCCAACGCAGCTGAAATGCCCCTCAGGGAGAACTTATAGCTCGTATCGTTGCCGCGTCCGGACTTTGCCGCAATCGCCATATCGGCACCGCCGCGCATGGCTGCAATCATCTGTGGTTCTTCCGCAGGATTTTCTAGCCAGGCGGAACGACCTCGGACGAACAGGCTGAAGCTGCGGTCGCCGATACGCACGGTAACTTTGGAGTTTTCCTGCATATCGTAGCCGGCAGAGAATTGCGGCTCGAAAGCACTGGCTTGACCGGGCTTCTGCGTTACGAGGAAGTAAATATCGCCGTGGTCGAGCGAGGAAGGCTGTTTGTCGACCGGCATGGACAGCACGTAACAAACTTTTTGGCGTTGCTCGTTCGTGTAGGCGTAGCTGCCCCAGTCATTGTGGGTGGAAAGTCTGCTGGCCTGTTGCGCCAACGCAGGCGTTGCTACCAGAATCGACACCGCAAGACCAATCGTTGAAAATCCAAAACCGCGCATCATTCTACCGTATCTATATGTCGCCTAAAGTGGACATCACCATCCGGTTACCGAGGAGATACCCACGCCCGTTGCGTTCAATTTGAATTAATCTGGGTTACCAAACGGTGAACCCAAGATCAAAAAACGATCTCACGCGCTGGAAATTTGCCTAAACTGCCCCGCAAGCCCGTGAGACCGTTTTTCAATTCCACGAACAAGGCGACATTGCGGCGGCTGCCTTCAAGTCGAGCGGCGAGCGGTCACTCTTCCCTGAGCGCGTCTTGTGCAGCTTTTCGATGGGCGGGGGTGATATTGCGCTGAACGGCGGCAAGCGCTGCCGTCAAGACTGCTATGTCATCGGTAAAGCCGAGGCCAAGAAAAATGTCCGGAACAGCGTCCATCGGCATGATGAAATAAGCCAGTGCAGCAACGAGAATAGCCTTCGAGCGCGCGGGGGTCCGGGAATCCAGCGCACAATAATACCCCGCAACCACCTCATCCATGAAAGGGATGCGGCGTGCAACGCGCTTGGCTTTTTTCCAGAAGCCCTTGCGGACATCTTCTTCCTTCGCGTCGATCGTCATGAAATCATGCGGGCCGTTACCCTGCATCGCAGTCCTAACCTCGTACTTAAAGACCATCTGAAGCATAGAACCCAAATGTGGGGGGATTGGGTTCGGCTTGCAAGAGCGAGGGCAATGGGTCAGAACTGGTTCATGCGTGAACAACCTTCTTCCATTCTTTTCGTCTGTCTTGGTAATATTTGCCGCTCGCCCTTAGCAGAGGGCATCATGCGTGATCTTGCCGAAAAGGCGGGTCGAAATATCCGCATCGATTCCGCCGGAACTGGGAACTGGCATCGCGGTAATGCGCCGGATCACCGTTCGATCGCAGTTGCGAAAAAGCATGGCATTGACATCTCGAAGCTGAAGGCACGCCAAATTCGTGCTGCTGATTTCGGGAATTCGATCTCATCATCGGGCTTGATGCGAGCAATGTGCGCAACATGCGCGCCGTTGCGCCGGTCCATGCGATAGAGAAGATTTCGCTTCTCTTCTCTCATCCGTTTACGGGAGCATCGGGTCGGGATGTACCCGACCCATATTATGGCGACGCAAACGATTTCGAAGCCATTTACAGCCTCCTGCGTCAGGCGTGCGAGGATATGGCTCTTGGTTGGAATTGGACCTCCCGAGACATTGCTAAAGGGTAGGCTTCCTCAATGACGTAGGGTCCGCCTCCTACCGACTGGCGCGACGACATGAGAACAAAACGCCCGACCTTGAAAGGCATTGTCGCGAAATTACCCCGTGCCGATAGGTAGCGCGCTGCTTCTTCCGGCTTGGTGTTGCGCAATCTGGCAAGCGTCACGTGGGGTGAGAATTTTCGAGGATCGCGTGCGATTCCAAGGCGCAGACATACGCGGTCGATATCGGCCTGCAGAAGGTGCAGTTGCGGCGAAGGAGATACTCCGGCCCATATGGAATGCGGTTTCTTGCCGCCGAATGCCCCGACGCCGCTCAAGGCAAGCGAAAAGGCTGGTCTTTCTATACGATCCAGCGCCTCGGCAAACTCATCGGCAACGTGACATTCCACGTCTCCGATAAAGCGCAAGGTGAGATGATAATTCTCCACATCGATCCAGCGCGCCCCGGGGAGGCCGCCCCGCAGCAAAGAAAGCGACATTGCTGCATCGCGTGGTATTTCCAATGCGGTGAAGAGGCGTGGCATAAGCTTGGCTCCTCGAATCATGGACAGTTCCAGCGAATCACCGATCGCCAGGCGGCACAAGAGCATATGTTCGATATGCTCATGCGACGGGTCTTATCCAAAGACTTTTCAGTTCGGGTCGATCTTCTTCAGTTCAGCCTCAACCATAGGAAGAATGCCTCTGACCATTACGGCGACGCCTCGTTGATTGGGATGCATGCGATCCTCCAGAAGCAGTTCGGCGTTAGGGATCACGCCGTCAAGGAAGAACGGATAAAGCGGGAGATCGTTCTTTTTTGCCAGTTGGGGATAGATCGGATTAAAACGTGCGGAGAAGTTCTCACCAAGATTTGGGGCTGCCACCATACCTATGAGCAGGAGGTGCTGTTTGCGGGACTTGAACTTATCGATAATCGCCTGGAGATTCTTTTCCGTCTCCTCCGGCGCGATTCCACGAAGCATGTCATTAGCCCCCAGACCCAGGATCACGAGGTCGACATTTACTGGGATCGACCAGTCAAGTCGTGCGAGCCCGCCGGACGTCGTATCACCCGATACGGCGGCATTGATCACCGTGACGCTATGACCCTTCATTTGCAGTTCATTCTGGAGCTGGTCGGCAAAGCCTTCGCCTGCTCCGAGATTATAGCCGGCCATCAGGCTGTCACCAAAAGCCGCGATCTTGATCTGGTCTTGAGCATTTGCCGCAACAAGCGCCGCCAAAAGAAAAAGAAAGGCGACGGATAAAGCCTTTGTGAAACTGTTGAAGGACATTCTGGGGATCCCATATGAACGAAGGTCTTTCCTGCATATAGGACGTAGATTGTGACAGAACCCGTTATCGCGCTCAAAAATGTGTGTCTGCGGCTGGGCGACGGGCGGGTTTCCGTTCAGGTGCTCAACAATGTGTCGCTCGAAATCGCGGAGGGTGAAACGGTCGGCGTGGTCGGCCCGTCCGGTTCGGGTAAGTCAACTCTTCTCATGGTCACCGGCGGCCTGGAGCGGATCGATAGCGGCTCCGTGAAGATCGCGGGGCAGGAGATTTCCGGATTGGACGAAGATGCGGTGGCTGCTTTTCGCGGTCGCACGATCGGTATTGTCTTTCAGTCTTTCCATCTCATTCCAAACATGACGGCGATCGAGAATGTCGCAATTCCGCTCGAACTTGCGGGCGTAACCGATGCTTTCAAGATTGCGAAGGGCGAGCTTGAAGCAGTCGGGCTTGGCCATCGTCTCGATCACTATCCGGGCGAATTGTCGGGTGGAGAACAGCAACGCGTCGCCATTGCGCGCGCTCTTGCGCCCTCTCCGCGCTTGCTTGTTGCTGATGAGCCGACTGGCAACCTTGATCAGAAGACAGGGCGTCATGTGGCGGATCTACTTTTCCAGAAGGCGAAAGAGCGCCATATGACGATGCTTCTCGTTACGCACGATCCGTCACTCGCCGAGCGATGCGACCGGCAGATCGCTTTACGCTCGGGTGAAATCGATCTGCCCGAGGTCGCACCGGCATGAGCGGAATGCCGAAATTGAAGATGGGCGGCCTGATTTCTGAGTTGCGTCTCGCGTGGCGCTTTGCACTGCGGGAAATGCGCGGGGGATTGAAAGGCTTTTATATATTCATCGGCTGCATTGCGCTGGGTGTTGCTGCTATTGGTGCCGTGCATTCCGTGGCTAGCGCAATCAAGGGCGGGCTGGATAGCCAAGGGGCGATTCTTCTCGGCGGCGATATCCGCCTCGAGTTGAACCAGCGACAGGCAACGGAGCCGGAACTAGCATTCTTACGGGAGTACGGCACCGTTGCCGAAGGCGCTTCAATGCGTTCGATGGCGCGTCTTACGGATGGCTCCAATCAGGCTCTGGTCGAAGCAAAATCGATCGATCCGTCATACTATCCTCTGTATGGTCTACTTGAAACGCAGCCCACGCGTGAAACTGCCGAGCTTTTTGGGCAGCAAGACGGGGTTTATGGCGCTGTTGCTCCCGACATACTTTTGCAGCGGCTGGGAGTTTCGGTTGGAGATGAAATCCTCCTCGGCCGCGCCCGTTTTCAGATAAGGTCGATGCTGATCGCCGAGCCGGATGCGGCGTCCGAAGGTTTCGGTTTTGCACCGCGTCTTTTAATTTCCAACGAGGCGCTCGTCGCCTCGGGACTTAATCAGCCAGGCGCGATGATCGAGTTCTCATACAAGATTCGGCTGAGTGATCCGTCGGCAGCTGCTCTAGCTGCATTGAGTGAGCGGGCTACGCACGAGTTTGCGTCGTCCGGCTGGAGCGTACGCACACGCGATAATGCCTCACCGGCCTTGCGAAGCAATGTGGACCGCTTTTCGCAGTTCTTGGCCCTTGTCGGATTGACTTCGCTCGTCGTGGGTGGGGTAGGTGTGGCTAACGCTGTGCGGGCTTATATGGATAGTAAGCGTCCAGTGATCGCTACTTTTAAGAGTCTCGGGGCATCAGGACATCTGATATTTCTAATATATATCACTCAGGTTGTGCTGGTTTCACTGATCGCAATCGCGATCGGTCTCGGCATAGCCGCCATAGCACCCCCCCTGCTGAAATCGGCATTGCAAACGTTTATTCCAGTCCCCCTTGAGACGGGGATTTATCCGGGAGCGCTTGCCCTCGCATTTACTTTCGGCATTCTGGTAACTTTGGTGTTTACGATCCTGCCGCTCGGTCGTGCCAGAGAGATACCAGCTGCTTCTCTGTTTCGCAGCATGGGGCTGAACATGGCGGGGCGACCGCGCCGCAGTTATTTTATTAGCGCGGCCGTCATAGCACTTGGGCTCGCTGTCCTTGCTATCTACCTCTCTTCGGATCGCAGACTGGGGTTTATCTTTGTCGCTTCGACCCTCCTGGCCTTTATCGTTCTCAGGCAAGTCGCACATCTGATCGAATGGATCGCCAGACGGGCGCCCCATTCCCGCTCGACCCCACTGCGCCTCGCGGTTGGTAATATTCACCGGCCGGGCGCATTAACGCCCTCCGTGGTGCTTTCACTCGGCCTTGGGCTGACGCTCCTTGTCGCGCTAGGGCTTATTGACGCCAATTTGCGCAACCAGATCACCAGCCGGCTACCGCAGCAGGCTCCTAATTTCTTCTTCGTCGACATTCAGTCGAGCGAGGTAGACCGTTTCAGCAGGCTGGTTTCGGAGAATGCACCTGAAGGTGCTCTTATGCGGGTGCCAATGCTGCGTGGAAGAATAACCGCCCTGAACGGGACACAAACGGCAGATCTGCCCGAGAATGTGCGCGCTAACTGGGTCATGCGCGGTGACCGGGGCATTACCTATGAACCGGACATTCCGGAGAACTCCGTCCTGACGCAAGGCGAGTGGTGGCCGAAAGACTATAGCGGGGAGCCACTTGTTTCCTTCGTTGCAGAAGAAGCACGCGAAATCGGATTGGACATCGGAGACACAATAACCGTCAATGTGCTGGGTCGAGAAATCACCGCACGTGTGGCCAGTCTGCGCGAGGTTAAATGGGAATCACTCGGCATTAATTTCGTCATGGTTTTCTCGCCCAACAGTTTTGCCGGAGCTCCCCATGCCTGGCTCGCGACATTATCCGATGATCAGGCCACCCCCCAGCAGGAGGGCCGAATCCTCAACGCTGTAACGCGCACCTTCCCGACGGTGACGACAGTGCGGGTGAAGGACGCGCTGGATGTTGTCAATGATCTGATCCGCCAGCTTGCCGCAGCCGTGCGGGCGGCAGCTAGCGTGGCTATCGTCGCGTCGGTTCTGGTACTGGCCGGTGCCCTGGCTGCATCCAATCGTGCACGTGTACATGATGCCGTCGTCCTCAAGACAATCGGCGCGACACGGCACATGCTGATGAGGGCCTATGTGTTAGAGTATGCATTGATCGGTGCCGCGGCCTCGATTTTCGCACTGCTTGCCGGAGCTGTGGCAGCGTGGTTCGTCCTGACACAGGTGATGGCGATGAGCTTCACCTTGTTCTGGCAGGTCGCAGCCGCAACGCTCGTCTTCGGCCTGGTGCTGACGGTGGCGCTTGGTCTTGCCGGCACCTGGCGTATTCTGGGCCTTAAGGCCGCGCCGATTTTGCGCGGGTTCTAAGCAAAAATAAAACAAGAAAGACCACCGCGCAAACGCGACGGTCTTTCTTGTCGGACACATAAATCGATCAGACGCGGCGCTCGACCATCATCTTCTTGATTTCAGCAATCGCCTTCGCGGGGTTTAGTCCCTTGGGACAGGTCTGCGCGCAGTTCATGATGGTGTGGCAGCGATACAATCGGAACGGGTCTTCCAGATTATCGAGACGCTCGCCTGTCGCTTCGTCACGGCTGTCGATCAGCCAGCGATAGGCTTGTAGCAGAACGGCGGGTCCCAGATAGCGATCACCGTTCCACCAGTAACTCGGGCATGACGTCTGACAGCAGAAGCACAGGATGCATTCATAGAGGCCATCGAGCTTCTGGCGATCTTCGTGGCTCTGGAGCCATTCCTTGGCTGGTTCCGGCGAGACGGTCTGCAACCATGGCTGGATCGAAGTAAGCTGCGCGTAAGGCACGGTAAGATCCGGAACGAGATCCTTGACCACCGGCATGTGCGGCAGCGGGTAGACCTTGATCGAGTTAGAAATTTCGTCCATGCCCTTGATGCAGGCTAGTGTATTCGAGCCGTCGATATTCATGGCGCACGAACCGCAAATACCTTCGCGGCAGGAACGGCGAAGCGTTAGCGTCGGGTCGATCTTGTTTTTGATATAGAGCAGACCATCAAGCACCATTGGGCCGCAATCGTCCATATCGACATAGTAAGTGTCGATCGAAGGATTCTCATCGTCGTCCGGTGACCAGCGATAAATGCGGAATTCGCGCAGGTTGGTTGCGCCTTCCGGCTTGGGCCAAGTCTTGCCTTCCTTGACCTGGGAATTTTTAGGCAGGGAGATTTCAACCATTGGCCTGGCCTCTCTTGTTCTTCATGATCGGGCGCATTAGTACACGCGCTTCTTCGGCGCGATCTTGGCGAGCGGAATGCCGCCGTCTTGTTCTTTCAGGAGCGGATCGAGCTTTACGCCACGGTAATCGAGCTTGACGTTGCCGGCGTCGTCGATCCAAGCCAACGTGTGTTTGCGCCAGTTGGCATCGTCACGCTCGCTGTAATCCTCGCGGGCATGGGCACCGCGGCTTTCCTTGCGAGCTTCGGCTCCATAAACTGTAGTGATGGCGTTTGCCATCAGATTGTAGAGTTCAAGCGTTTCCACAAGATCCGAGTTCCAGATCATTGAACGGTCATGGACCTTGATATCACCGAGTTCCTGCCAGATGGCGCTGATGCGTTTGCAGCCTTGCTCCAGCGACTCTTGCGTACGAAACACTGCCGCGTCCTCCTGCATCGCACGCTGCATGCGTTCACGAATAACGGCCGTGGAGGTCGTGCCATTGGCGTTTCGGATGCGATCGAAGCGATCCATGATTGCGTCGCAAGCGGCTTCGTTCAAATCCGGGATGGCCGTGTCTCGATCAATCACTTCACCAGCGCGAATAGCCGCAGCACGGCCAAACACCACGAGGTCGATCAGCGAGTTGGAGCCGAGGCGGTTCGCGCCATGCACAGAGGCACAGCCTGCTTCGCCAACAGCCATGAGTCCGGGTAGAACACGATCCGGTTCATCCGCAGTCGGGTTCAGCACCTCGCCCCAGTAATTTGTCGGGACCCCGCCCATATTATAGTGAACGGTCGGCAGGACCGGAATTGGTTCCTTCGTCAGATCCACACCGGCAAAGATCTTTGCGCTTTCCGAAATACCTGGAAGGCGCTCATGAAGAACCGCGGGGTCGAGATGGTCCAGATGCAGGAAGATGTGATCCTTGTTCTTGCCGACGCCGCGGCCTTCACGGATTTCCATCGTCATGCAGCGAGAAACCACGTCACGGGATGCGAGATCCTTTGCAGATGGAGCATAACGCTCCATGAAGCGCTCGCCTTCGGAATTGACGAGATAACCACCTTCGCCACGTGCGCCCTCGGTAATCAAGCAGCCAGCGCCATAAATGCCGGTCGGATGGAATTGGACGAATTCCATATCCTGCAGCGGCAGTCCAGCGCGGGCCACCATGCCGCCACCGTCGCCGGTGCAGGTGTGGGCAGACGTCGCCGAGAAATAGGCACGGCCATAGCCACCCGTAGCTAGAACCACCATTTTCGCAGAGAAGCGGTGGATCGTGCCGTCATCAAGGTTCCAGGCGACAACGCCGGTGCAGACGCCGTCCGTCATGATCAGGTCGAGGGCGAAATATTCGATGAAGAACTGCGCATTGTTGCGCAGCGATTGGCCGTAGAGCGTGTGCAGGATCGCATGGCCGGTACGGTCAGCAGCGGCACAGGTACGCTGCACTGGAGGCCCGTCGCCGAAATTCTGCATGTGGCCGCCGAATGGGCGCTGATAAATCTTGCCCTCTTCGGTGCGCGAAAAAGGCACGCCGTAATGTTCAAGTTCGTAGACGGCTGCCGGGGCCTGACGCGCCAGATATTCCATGGCATCGGTATCGCCCAGCCAGTCCGATCCCTTCACAGTGTCGTACATGTGCCAGTGCCAGTGGTCCGGACCCATGTTACGCAGTGAGGCGGCAATGCCGCCCTGGGCGGCAACCGTGTGCGAACGAGTGGGGAAGACTTTGGTGATGCAGGCCGTCTTCAATCCCTGTTCGGCCATGCCCAACGTGGCGCGCAAGCCCGCGCCACCGGCCCCGACAACGATAACATCGAACTTGTGGTCGATATAATTATAGGCCTTGGCAGCCGATTTCGTGTTCTGGTCAGCCACTGAATCAGCTCCCGAATGCGAGTTTCAAAAGCGCAAAAGCGCTGGCAAGCCCTATCAGGACCGCGAAAAAGATGTTGAGGCCGATCCAGATGAGTTTGGCAAATTCCCCGTGGACATAATCCTCTATGACGATCTGCATGCCAAGTTTCATGTGATAGGCAATGGAAAGCATCATGGCGAGCAAAACGACTGCAACGACCGGGTTGGAGAGCGCGCCAGCTACCTCGACATAAGGTCGGCCAGCGTAGGTCGCTACGAAGCCAACGAAGAAGAGCGTCAGAAACAGATTCGACACGCCCGTCAGGCGCTGTGTCCAGAAGTGTCCCGTACCCTCGCGTGCAGAACCAAGTCCACGAACGCGCCCGAGCGGCGTGCGCATATTGTCTTTCAATGTCATGTGTTTCAAGCCCGCAGAACTAAAGCGACAATCCAGAAAAGGACCGTCAGGCTGATCGAGATGGCGATGTTGGCCCAGGCCGCTTTGCTGGCAATATCTTTGCGAAGGCCGTGGCCCGTGTCCCATATGAAGTGGCGGATACCGCCTACCATGTGATGAAGCAGGACCCAAGTATAGCCGAACAGAATCAACACTCCGAACCAGGAGCCGAGGAAGCCGTTGATAAATGCGAATGCACTTTCCGATGTTGCCGCAGCAAGTAGCCACCAGACAACCAGAATTGTGCCGAAATAAAGGGCTATGCCGGTGGCGCGATGCAGGATCGACATGGCCATTGTAACGGGCCAGCGGTAGATTTGCATATGGGGGGAAAGCGGCCTCGTACGGGCGGCTGCGGCTTTGCTCATGGCGTACCCATCCAACATTTTGTAGCAAGCGTGCGGGCGCGACATTTCGCCCCTACTTGCAAGGCTTTCTAGTTCTCTTTTTGCAATGCGTCAAAGCCGGAACGACAGATTTAGCTTCCGAACGACGAATTTTTTGAATGATACGACACGCTAGAGCGGACCAATCGATTAAAATCAAGTCTGCCACGGCCGTTTATCAATGTTTGCAAGGAGGCTCTGCTTCGACTGTCTTGAAAACATGACAAATTTACTAGAGTTTAGGTGCGATCTAAGCTTCAAGTCCAATTAACGGCCTTTTGAGAAGCAGGTTGTATTGTTTGCCTCTGTCATCGACGAGGTGCAATTTCGAGTATGGTGGGCGCTGTATATATACTTGCTATCAACATGGCTGTGGGGCTCTTGTTGGCCGTCAGCTTCTTTTTAATGTTCGTATATGATCCAACACGCCGGGCTGCCCTTTGGATTGCTGCGGCGTATTTTTGCGGTTCTTTAAATTTCGTCGCGGAATTTTTAACCCCGTTTTCCAGTATTCCTGCCAGACCTGCCTTCGTCATGTCCGCGCTGTTTGCCGTCGTTGGTCTGTCATTGGCTAATATAGGGCTCGCCGTGCACTATCTGGCGAAACCGCCTTATTTGGCGATGGCGGCAATCATCATTTTCACGGCCTTCCACACAATAACGATGAATTACAGTGATGGCGGCCAGTTTCTATCGATGCTGTTTTATCAAATGCCATTGTTCATGTGCCAAGCGCTGGGAGTAGGCATCGTTGCTAATGCGCCGTTGCGCGACCGCCTTGACGACGTGCTGATGGCGGTACTGACATGCAGCGGTATGCAGTTTCTGCTTCGACCGCTCATTGCGATCTCGTTCGGTGGCTGGGGCAGCCGGGAGGAAGAATATGTTGCGACGCCCTATGCGCTGGTCTCGCAGGCGATGAGCACGATATTCGCCGTGGCTATCGCTCTGATCCTGCTTGTCGTGCTGATGCGGGAAGTGCTGCGCGACCTATCGAAAAAGTCTGAAACCGATCCACTGTCAGGCCTTTTAAACCGACGCGGCTTTGAACTGCGCGTGAATCATAAGATGCAGAGATTGCGTCGGAGTCGGATAATAATCGTCATATGCGACCTCGACCATTTCAAGGCGATCAATGACACTTTCGGCCACGCAACCGGTGATCTGGTCATAAATCGGTTCGGCGAAATTCTCAAGCAATGCGCCAGCGAGGATATGGAAATTGGTCGCATTGGCGGTGAGGAGTTCGCGATTTTTTTACCCGCTGCCACTGTCGAAGATGCCTGCGCCTATTGTCGGGCAGTGCAGCGGCTCTTTCAGGAAAAAGGACTGGTGCCGGGCATTGACCAGGAACTCAGTGCAAGTTTTGGCGTTGCGGAGCGGGAAAATGCAGAAGGCCTCTGGGAGGTCATCCACAACGCTGACAAAGCGCTTTATGTTGCAAAGCAGGCTGGACGCAATTGCATCTATGTCGGTCGAGTTGATCATATAGACGGCCTGAACGCGTCAGCTGCCTGAGACCTACTGAGATTTGGGACGTATGCGAATAACGACATCCACATTGCAGATTTCCATACCTTCCGGTGGTTCCGGTAGATCGACGACGCGGATAGGTGCGTCGCAAATGTCGAAGACTCGGTTTTCACCCTCGACAAAGAAATGGTGGTGGTCGCTGATGTTCGTGTCGAAATAAGTCTTGGCACCCTCGACGGAAAGAATACGCAGCATGCCAGCCTGGGTGAACTGGTGAAGCGTATTGTAGACTGTTGCCAGCGATACCGGCACGCCCGCCCGTTCTGCTTCCTCGTGCAACTCTTCTGCCGCCAGGTGGCGATCGCCCTTGGCAAACAACAGCTGAGCAAGTGCGATCCGCTGGCGCGTCGGGCGCAGGCCGGCTTTCCGGAGTTTTTCCTCCAGAGACGGTATGCTGACGTCGCTTTCGATATGCAAATGCATCTAGTCTCCTGGTTGCCGATCGATTCTGGTGGAAATTGCCACAGAAAACCTCACCTTTGCAGATATATATATTCCGCGCGCATGGCTCGATCAATAGCCGCGCATTGACCCGGAAGTCGCGGCACGATAAGCGCATGGGCTGAATTTGATCGTGGGAGTGGTAAAAGCGACGCCAATCCCCAGATAAGACTAAAGAGAACAGGGCAGATTTAAATGGCGGAACAGAAACCCAGCTTCGGCTATGAAGAGCTGTTGACGTGCGCAAGAGGCGAGCTGTTCGGCCAAGGCAACGCGCAGCTTCCTGCTCCTCCGATGCTGATGTTCGATCGTATCACGGAAATCAGTAAAGAAGGCGGCGAGTTCAGCAAGGGCTTCATTCGCGCTGAATTCGATATCAAGCCAGATCTCTGGTTCTTTCCATGTCACTTTATAGGTGATCCGGTCATGCCGGGCTGTCTCGGCCTTGACGCGCTATGGCAGCTGTCAGGCTTTTATCTTGGCTGGTTGGGTCTGGAAGGTCGTGGCCGCGCGATCTCGACGGGAGAGGTCAAATTCACGGGTATGGTCACGCCGCAGACGAAACTCGTTGAATACGGCGTAGAATTCAAGCGCGTCATGCAGGGCCGCCTCAACCTCGTTATTGGAGATGGATGGCTGAAGGCAGATGGCGAAACCATCTATAAAGCGAGCGACCTGCGGGTCGGCCTTTTCAAAGACTAATCCCATTCGGGACATGAAGGAGATAAGCATGAGACGAGTGGTCGTCACCGGTCTTGGCGTCGTATCCTCCATCGGCAAGAATGCAGAAGAAGTGACTGCGTCACTCCGTGATGCAAAATCTGGCATCAGCTTTTCGCAAGATTTTGCCGATCACGGCTTTAAATGCCAGGTGTGGGGCAATCCCTATCTCGATCCGACAGATTTGGTCGATCGCCGTGCCATGCGCTTTTTGTCACAGGGTGGTGCTTGGAACCATATTGCTATGGAACAGGCGATTACCGATGCAAGCCTGGGTGAAGCTGAGATCACCAATGATCGTACCGGTATCATCATGGGCTCCGGGGGGCCTTCCACGCGCCAGATCGTGGAAGCTGCGGATATCACGAGAAAGAATACGAGCCCTAAACGCGTCGGCCCCTTTGCCGTGCCGAAGGCAATGTCTTCGACTGCTTCAGCAACGCTTGCGACCTGGTTCAAGATCCATGGCGTGAACTATTCGATCTCGTCAGCCTGCTCGACTTCGGCCCACTGCATCGGAAATGCCTATGAGCTGATCCAGTTTGGCAAGCAGGATCGCGTATTTGCGGGTGGGCACGAGGATCTCGACTGGTCAATGTCGAATCTCTTCGACGCCATGGGAGCAATGAGCACCAAGTATAATGACTGCGCCGAAGTTGCCTCCCGTGCTTACGACGCCGACCGCGATGGCTTTGTCATAGCTGGCGGTGCAGGAGTTCTGATTTTGGAGGAACTTGAAGTCGCGAAGGCTCGCGGCGCGAAGATTTATGCCGAAGTAGTCGGCTATGGCGCCACATCCGATGGCTATGACATGGTCGCACCGTCCGGCGAAGGAGCTGTGCGATGCATGCGTCAGGCGCTTTCGACTGTGGAAGGCGATATCGACTATATCAACACCCACGGCACCTCGACGCCTGTCGGCGACTCCCGGGAGATCGGGGCTATCCGCGAAGTGTTCGGGGATAAGATTCCGCACATTTCCTCGACCAAATCGCTTACGGGTCATTCGCTTGGCGCGGCGGGGGTGCAGGAATCCATCTACTCGATCCTGATGATGCAGGCCGGCTTCCTCGGCAAGAGCGCGCATATAGAAACGCTCGATCCGGAATTTGAGGGTGTGCCGATCCTGCGCGAGCGCATAGATGACGCTAAGATTGACCGTGTTTTGTCGAATTCCTTCGGTTTCGGCGGCACCAACGCCACGCTGGTCTTCCAGCGCTACGAAGGTTGAGGGATATCATGGAAGGTTTGATGAAGGGCCGTCGTGGCCTAATCATGGGTGTGGCTAACGACCACTCCATCGCGTGGGGGATTGCGCAGAAGCTTGCAGAACAAGGTGCGGAGCTGGCATTTTCCTACCAGGGCGAAGCATTCGGCCGTCGCGTCAAACCGCTGGCCGAGAAGGTCAATGCGTCCATGCTTCTGCCTTGCGACGTAGAGGACAGCGCGTCGATCGATGCTATGTTCTCCGAGATCAAGGAAAAATGGGGCGGCATCGATTTCATTGTGCACGCCATTGGCTTTTCCGACAAGAACGAGCTGAAAGGCCTTTACGCCGATACGACGCGAGAGAATTTCACCCGTACGATGGTCATCTCCTGCTATTCTTTCACCGAGGTTGCGCGCAAGGCCGCAGAATTGATGAACGAAGGCGGCTCGATGTTGACTCTTACGTATGCCGGTTCCGTTCGTGTCATGCCTAATTACAACGTCATGGGCGTCGCCAAGGCGGCACTGGAAGCCAGCGTTCGTTATCTGGCCAATGATTACGGTCCGCGTGGTATCCGCGTCAATGCGATCTCGGCGGGTCCGGTTCGTACGCTTGCCGGTGCCGGTATTGCCGATGCGCGGCATATGTTTGCTTATCAGCAGCGAAATTCGCCGCTGCGGCGCACGGTTAATATTGACGAGGTTGGGGGTTCGGCGCTGTACTTGCTCTCCGAACTCGCTTCCGGCGTGACGGGCGAAATCCATTATGTTGATTCAGGTTATCACATCGTCTCGATGCCTGCGCTCGAACAGCTCAAGGCGCAGCCTGAAGGCTGAAACCGCATGGAGCAAGCGCCAAAAGCCTTCGCGAATGATCGGGGAGGTTTTTGGGGATCAGAAAGGCAGCGGCCACCGGCGATAATGTGCGGCTTTGCCGGTGGCATCCGCTAAAGAGAGGTTCAGCGCAAACGACAGAAATCGGACGTCTGTTTGCGTCCTG
This sequence comes from Limoniibacter endophyticus, assembly GCF_014652835.1. GTDB lineage: Bacteria > Pseudomonadota > Alphaproteobacteria > Rhizobiales > Rhizobiaceae > Limoniibacter > Limoniibacter endophyticus. The sequence continues at coordinate 125,120 of NZ_BMZO01000007.1, read as the reverse complement.
TCTTGGCGATGTATGGTGACAGATTCCATGGTTGCGCAAAGGAGGAGGCATAGCGACAGCACCAGCTTTGGTGAGAGCACGACGTTACCTTCAGGAGTTTTGGTGTGGGAGTACTAATGGCCCATTTAAGCTCCAGGTAAAGGAGAGGTTGGGTTTGACAAGGTCAGACTTTCGTCGCAAATCTTCTCCATGACCGAACCGACGACTGCCCAGACCGCCGATATTTCCCTTTTACGTCTCAAGGACGCGCATGATTTGGCGCCCTTGCTGGCTGCATATGCGCAGGCCTTGAAGCGCGGCGCGCCTCGCCGTCCCGACGACTTCTACGCGGAAGTTCTGCTGCGGGATCGTGCAGCGGAAATTCTCGGCGCACGCATCGATGGCAAGTTGGTTGGCTTCGCGATCTTCACAGACCTACCCGAACCGGTCTCGGGCATGAGATACGGCCAGTGTGACCATATCTTCGTGCATCATGATTTTCGAAACCAAGGCATCGGGAAGGCCATTCTCGACGTTCTTGCCGATCAGGCGGAGGATCGCGGTTGGACGCGGCTGGTTCTGAACACGCCGCGGCATCCGGAAGATGGTCGCAAGCTTTATGAAAAGGTCGCAATCGCCGGTGACTGGGCGAGCTACATGATCCGGTTCGATTTTTGACACGGAGACATTTGCCAGCAGTTTTTCATTTTTTGCGTCAAATGGCCATTTTCGGGTAGCAAGGCTCTTTGTTGACGAATCGTACAACTTCGTCGCGGTGCTTGTTCTGGAGTTTGAATGCCGAATTTTTCTCATCTCGTCGCTCTCGGTCTGGCTGCAATGGCTGCGGGCTGCGTTTCCGATCCAAGACCAACTACCGGCGTCGGCGGACTCGCCAGCGGGCCGCAACCGCGTTACGCGACCTATCGCTGTGATGGCGGACAGACCCTCACCATAGAGAATTTCCAGAGTTCCGTTTTAGTGGTGAAGCCGGATGGCAGCAGCGTCGAGATACCTGCTTCGCCGCCCAATCAGACCGTGCGATATGGCGAAACCCCTTATGCGCTAGTGCTTGAGGGGCGAGACGCCCTATATATGAAGAGTGGTGATATGCCGTTGAACTGCAAACGCTAAAACTTGAAAAAAAGCCGCTGGGATAGCCCCGGCGGCTTTTCCATCAACGTGACTTTTCTGCTTCGATACGTTCTCGAGCGATAATTTCAGCAATATCATTGGTTGCGGCCCCCTCGCGTTCCGCGCGCTCAAAAATTCGCGTCAATGTCGCAGGGATCCCATCGATCATCGTTAAAACCTTCGTTCGGTCATAGCCATCCAGGTCAAATTCAGCCGCAACGTTGATCACACCACCTGCGTTCAGCACGTAGTCGGGCGCGTAAAGGATGCCACGATCGCGCAGGCGATTAGCGCCGGTATGGGTGAGAAGTTGATTGTTTGCCGCACCGGCAATGATCTGTGCGTTGAGAACATCGATATTGAGTGCCGAGAAAACACCGCCGAGAGCGCATGGCGCGAGAATATCAACATCAGAAAGAAGAATATTGGCCGAATTGCCGATTTCGGCTGAAAATTCAGAGTGAGCTTGCTCGCACTTGGCCTGATCCATGTCTGCGACAACGAGTTTGGCGCTGGCTTGGTGCAGATGACGGCAAAGGCTGAGGCCGACTGCGCCGAGTCCCTGTACCGCGACGCGCACGTCTTTTAGATCACCTCGGCCGGTTTTAAATTTCCAGGCCGCTTTAAGGCCAAGAAAAACTCCAAGCGCCGTGAAAGGCGAGGGATTTTCACTGCCGCCGATCGTCGTGCCTGCGACATTGCTGGTGCGAAGGCGCAAGAAATCCGCGTCGCTCAGCGTCAGGCCAACATCCTCAGCGGTTATATATTGCCCGGTCAGGGCCTGCAGCATGTCCGCATAGGCTGTCAGAAGCTGAGCATTCTTTTCTGTCTTCGAATCCGCGATAATGACTGCCTTGCCACCGCCAAAGGGAATGCCGCAAACTGAATTCTTCAGCGTCATACCGCGTGAAAGGCGAAGAACGTCCGTCAGCGCTTCATCGAAACTGCTATACTTCCATATGCGGGTGCCGCCCAGTGCTGGCCCGAGCGTTGTGTCGTGAATGGCCACAATTGCGGTCAGTCCACGGACTGTGTCCTTTCCCATCCAGAGGCGCTCGTGTCCGTCGTAAGCGGAGTTTTCGCGCGCCAGCTCCGTAATATCACGCAGTTCGAGTGTCTGCTCACTCCCCGGTATCTTCACATGACGCATCGGTTTTGCCTGAGACATAATGAAATCCTCCTGCTGTCAGTCTAGCGCAGCAGAAGGATTTTTGGTTGCGATCTCGGCTCGCCTTTGTGAGACGAATTTCAGCGAAGGGTAGCGCGACTTTACGATTCTATCCCGCCTACATCCGGGTAATCACGCGAGCTTCGCTTCCAGGCCGACAGAGATTGCTCCGAGCGCCCTGGAAACCGGGCAGCCGTCCTTTGCTTTATTGGCGAGCTCCTTGAACTTCGCCTCATCAATACCCGGCACGTTTCCGGTCAGGACAATATTGCTGGCGCTGATCTCAAAACCGCCACCACTCGCGGGACCATAAGTCACGATTGCCTTGGCATCGAGAGATGTTGCAGGGGTGCCGTTCTCCGCTAGAAAGTGCGATAGCTGCATGGCAAAGCAGCCAGCATGGGCAGCAGCAATCAGTTCCTCCGGATTGGTGCCGGATCTGCCGCTCTCATCTTCGAACCGGCCCTTGAATGAATAGGGCAGAGCATCGAGTGCACCGCTCTGGGAAGTAAGGCTGCCCGAACCATCCTTCAGCGCGCCGTTCCAGACGGCAGTTGCTTCTCTCTTCATCGATCGTGCTCCTTTGGGGATCCGCTCACAGAAAGAATGAGCGTACGCTCAACGCTTCGGTTCTGCATTGGGTTCCCAACGATTTCAGATCGCTTCCCCTTGCAGCAAACGCGGTTCGTTTCTTTCTTGGCTCGCTGCTTGGTCAATGAAATAGGACTTGAGAGGGGGCATACGCTCAACAAGACCAAGGCCAATGTCGCGGATACTGCGCAACAAGGTGGATTCGTTGGAAAAGAGCCGGTTCAGAACATCGGTGGTCGCACCCATTCGCAAAGTGTCGAAGCGGCGCCAACGCTGGTAGTTCTCCAGTATGTCCAGCGCGCCGACATCCTGACCGAGGCGGGCGGCTTCCACCACGGTTTCCGCCAGAGCTGCCGCATCCTTAAAGCCGAGGTTCAGTCCCTGGCCTGCAATGGGATGGATGCCGTGTGCTGCGTCGCCTACCAGCGCGAAGCGGGGACGTACGAAATCGCGTGCCAGGGTCAAGGACAGAGGAAAGGCGCGTGGCTTGCCTTCCGCGCGGATTTCACCCAGTTCAAGACCGAAACGCAGCTCCAGCTCACTTTCAAAGATCAGCGGATCGGCGCCGACGAGACGGTCAGCTTCAGTCGTCTTTTCCGTCCAGACAATCGAAGAACGATTTCCGGTCAGAGGCAGAATGGCAAAGGGGCCAGCGGGTAAAAAGTGTTCGACGGCACGGCCATGATGCGGGCGTTCATGCGCGACAGTGCAGACGATGCCAGACTGGCCGTAATCCCAGTGCACCGTGCGAATGCCTGCTTTTTCACGCAAACGAGATTTTACGCCGTCCGCGGCAATCAGCAGACTGGCTTCGACGGTCTCTCCATGCGACAGAGTCAGACGCGTGAACGTGGGTTCGGTGACGAAATCCGTCACGGACACGCCCTCAGTCAGTTTGATCCCGAGAGCTTCGGCTTTGGCGCGCAGCGCGGCGTTCAGCTCCTTGTTCGGCACCATATGGGCGAAAGGCTCACCTGCCTCGACCTCGCCAGAGAAAGTCAGCAGCACAGGGCGCACCGGGTCGGCGGTCTTGGAATCGGTGACAATCATCTCGGTAATCGCCTGCGCATGCGGGGCAATATCCGACCAGCAACCGAGGCGCTCAAGCATCCGGCAGGCTGCTGCTGCTATCGCCGACGCACGCTGATCCTTCTGCCAAGCGCCTTCTGGTGCTGCATCAATGATCCGGACAGTGAGGCCGGGCTGTGCTTGTGCAATGGCCACTGCGGTGGCCAGTCCAACATAACCCGCGCCCGCAACGACGATGTCTATCCTGCTTTCCCCTCCAAGAGCGCCGTTCTGGGTCATGTCTTGTCCTCTTCGTCCGGGATTGAATCTCTTGCCTTTACATAGGGCCTTGTCGCCGGCTCCTCCAGCCCATTATCTGGGGCGACTGATTCATTAAAGGTGGGCCGACCGGATGCCAACATCCATGGATGCGTTCTTGAACATTCTCGACATCGAGACGATCGATCCAATTCTCTACCGGGGCATCAGTCCCAACACCAGTTGGCAGCGCGTCTTCGGTGGGCAGGTGATCGGACAGGCATTACTCGCCGCACAAAGGACAGTCGAGCAAGAGCGATTGGTGCATTCCCTTCACTGCTATTTCATGCGGCCGGGCGATCCGAACGTACCCATCCTCTACGCGGTGGACAGGATTCGCGACGGCAAGAGCTTCACCACGCGGCGTGTCGTTGCCAGCCAGCGCGGAGATGCGATCTTTTCCCTCGAGGCTTCTTTCCAGGCGCATGAGCAGGGATTGGAGCATCAAGTTGACTTGCCGTCGGGTATTCCTCAGCCGGAAGAACTGCTCTCGTTGCGGCAGATGCTTGAACGAATGGACAATGTCCCAGAACCGATTCGTCGCTATTTTAAAAGAGATAGGCCGCTCGAACTACGTCCCGTCTTCCCTGAGCACTATACAAGCACCGAAAAGCTCCCCCCCGTTCAGCATGTCTGGGTCAAGATGCAGGAGCCAGTCGAAGATCCGCGAATCCAATCCGCGGCGCTCGCCTATCTCTCCGACATGACACTTCTCGACACGGCAACTTTTCCGCACGGTGGGGGCGTGTTTGACCCGCGCTTGCAGATGGCCAGCCTGGATCACGCAATGTGGTTTCATCGCCAAGATCGGCTGGACGACTGGATTCTCTATACGCAAGACAGCCCATGGGCCGGTAGCTCACGTGGATTTACGCGCGGTGCGCTTTATACTCGTGCGGGCCTGCTCATTGCGTCGACGGTGCAAGAAGGGCTTATGCGCCTGCGTACAAAGTAGGCAAATGTGGGGGGAAACCAAGTTGTTGCTTATGATTGCATAAAGATTAGGCATACTGGGTGCCGTCCCTCTGCTGCGAAAATAGGCGATTAGATTAAATTTCTACGTAAATTCATGTATTTGTCGTTTTTATTTCGGTTTGGCACGTCTCTTGAATCTCTTCTCTTCAGTCACCGGCGGGGCGTAAGCGGCCGGCGATAGCAGTCAATGCGGGTAAATCCGCAGCTGGAGAGGGAAAACCGATGAAAATTGTCATGGCAATCATCAAGCCGTTCAAGCTGGAAGAGGTGCGCGAAGCGCTCACCGAAATTGGCATCCACGGCCTGACCGTCACGGAAGTCAAAGGCTACGGGCGGCAAAAAGGACATACCGAAATTTATCGCGGTGCCGAATATGCCGTGAACTTTCTGCCTAAGTTGAAGATCGAGGTGGTCGTACCCTCGGATCTGGAAGCTAAAGCCGTCGATGCCATCGCAGCTGCCGCAAAGACGGGTCAGATCGGTGACGGCAAGATCTTTGTTCTCAACGTCGACAAGGCCGTGCGTATTCGCACAGGCGAAGCAGACGAACAGGCGCTCTAACGCCGGGCTCAGGGGAAAACTCAATGAACAACGCAATTCAATTCAAGCAGGGTTGGCGCACCGCGCTGTCGACTGTTCTGGCGCTTGGTGCATTCGGCCTGAACGCTGCTTTTGCTCAAGACGCCGCACCGGCGCCCGCGGAAGTTATGGACAAGGGAGATATTTCCTGGATGATGATCTCAACGATCCTTGTCCTCTTCATGCTCGTGCCCGGTATCGGCCTGTTCTATGGCGGGCTTGTTCGCACAAAAAACATGCTGTCGGTGCTCATGCAGACGACGATGATCGGCGCTGTGGCAATGATCGTCTGGGTGCTTTACGGCTACTCCTTCGCCTTCGGTGGCTCGACCAACGCTTTCTTTGGCGGCTTCGGAAAGCTCTTTCTGTCAGGGGTGACGGTCGAGTCGACTGCCGCAACCTTTACGGACGGCGTCGTTATCCCTGAATATCTGTTCATCTGCTTTCAGATGACCTTCGCCGCACTGACCCCGGCGCTCATCGTCGGAGGCTTCGCCGAACGCGTCAAGTTTTCGGCCGTTGTTCTCTTCGTGATTCTCTGGCTGACCTTCGTCTACTTCCCGGTCGCACACATGGTATGGGACGCAAACGGTCTGATTTTCAACATGGGCGCGGTCGACTTCGCCGGTGGTACAGTCGTTCATATCAATGCCGGTATCGCGGCTCTCGTCGGCGCTATCATCATCGGCAAGCGCCACAATTACGGCAAGGACAACATGGCCCCGCACTCGATGACCCTGACCATGGTCGGTGCCGCGATGCTGTGGGTTGGTTGGTTCGGCTTCAATGTCGGCTCCAACCTGGAAGCGAATGCCGGTGCGACGCTGCCCATGATCAATACGTTTACGGCAACCGCTGGTGGTATTGTAGCGTGGTCGCTGATCGAAGCGCTTTCGCGCGGCAAAGCATCGATGCTCGGCGCTGTCTCCGGCATGATCGCCGGCCTCGTAGCCATCACGCCAGCCTGCGGCTCTGTGGGTCCTGTCGGCGCCATCGTGCTGGGTGCGATTTCTTCGATCGCCTGTTACTTCTTCGTGGCGGTCGTCAAGGTCAAGCTCGGCTATGATGACTCGCTGGACGTCTTTGGCATTCACGGCATTGGCGGTATCGTCGGTGCTCTTGGCGTCGCCATCTTCATGGCGCCTGGTCTTGGCGGTGTCGGATTCGGCGACGATGGTTCGATGGCTGGCCAGTTCTGGACCCAGCTCAAGGGCGTCCTGATCACCATCGTCTGGTGCGGTGTCATATCGGCTATCCTCTACAAGGTCGTCGATGTGATCGTCGGCTTGCGTCCCACGGTGGAGGAAGAAGTTCAGGGCCTGGATCTCGCCACGCATGGCGAAGCCGCCTATCATTCGTAGGTTCGCATCCATAGAAGTAGAGGGACCCGGCCATTGCGCCGGGTTCTTTCATGTTCAACATCTCGTCATGGTTAAAACTGTCTTAACCATCGCTGCCCTATGGTGTGCCTGATTCTCACCTGATGATCCCTTCGGGATCGTTGCATATAGTAGACGAGGTCGTTCGATGCGTTCAGCCACACCCATCGCGCATGATGAAACAGGATATGGCATCAAGGCCTTCTTCCTGCGTCAGGCCGGGCGATTATCCGGTTTGGGTCTTTTCGGGCTGATTGCGCTTGGCGTCGCTTCGCTTGGGACCTGGAACGTTGCCGATCCAAGCTTCAGTCACGCCACGGACAATCCGATCTCCAACGCCGTCGGTTATCCGGGGGCTGTGTTTTCCGACCTTGCCATGCAATTCTTCGGCATCGGCTCGCTCATGTTGCTCGTTCCCGCGGTCGCCTGGGCCTACCTTTTCTTTGCGGCCCGAGGGGTCGATCGCAAACCGATGCGCATTCTTTCTTGGCTGGGCGGCGCTATCCTTGCAGCAGCGATCGCTGGCTGTGTGACGCCTCCGCCAAGCTGGCCGCTGCCCACTGGTCTGGGGGGCGTATTCGGTGACATGGTTCTGAAACTGCCAGCCCTTTTCATCGGCCGCTATCCGACCGGCCTCGTCGCCTCGGTCATCGCCGCCTTCCTTCTTGCGCCCGCTCTCTACCTTCTTATTTTTGCGTCAGGTATGATTGGTCAGCGCGAGCCTGAGGCGAAGGTGGCTCGCAAAGCGGCTGTTCAAGAGGAGGAAGACGATTTCGATGAGGACGAGGAAGACGAAGGGAATGCATTTATCGGGCTGATGACGCACTGGTGGTTGTCCGTAAGCGCCTCCGTCCGTCGGACTCTGAAACTCAATCGAAAATCCTCAGCAGGTCTTGGCCGGCGAGCCGCGTCCGAAGAGTACTACGAAGATTTTGAAGACGCGGTCGAGGACAATTATATCGAGGTCGAGCCGGAGCAGCCGGCCAGGCCTGCACGGGCTGCCACTTATCCAGTTCAAGGTCACGAGCCGCGCATCCGCGTTGAGCCGGACTTCGACGATGGCTATAGCCGTCTTGCGGAAAGTGAACTCGACTTCGATCTGGATGATGAAAGGCCGGAACCGGGCCGCTCCGGCTTGCTGGCTATCAATCCGCGCGGGGACATGCCAAATCCGCGTGCTTCTTCGGCAAACGCCTATAATATTGATCAGGACGACGATTACGACGACGAACCACCCTTCGACCTCGTAGATGAACCTGCCATGGAACGTCGCGCGGAGGTACGCCAAGTTCCCACGCGAGGACCCCAGGCGGTGCGCGCCGCTGAGCTGTCCGCTGCGCAAAGGGCTGGCGCGGGGGCAAACCGCGTCGCGACGCCGCCACCGGCGCCGAAGCCCAGCGTGCGCGTGCAGCGCGAAGCGCAGGCATCGTTCATTACACCGGATGGCTTTGAGCTGCCCTCGCTGCATTTCCTCACCGAGCCCAAGAGTATTGCCCGCGATCCGCTGCTTTCGCAGGACGCGCTGGAACAGAATGCACGCCTGCTTGAGGGTGTTCTGGAAGACTTTGGCGTCAAGGGCGAGATCATTCAGGTGCGCCCGGGTCCGGTCGTCACGCTTTACGAGTTGGAGCCAGCTCCTGGTATCAAGTCGTCGCGGGTCATTGGTCTGGCTGATGACATTGCTCGCTCGATGAGCGCCATCGCGGCGCGTGTGGCTGTTGTGCCGGGTCGGAATGCCATTGGCATCGAACTGCCGAACGCAAAACGCGAGACGGTATATTTGCGGGAAATTCTGGCCAGCAAAGATTTTGATACCAGCAAGGCAAAGCTCGCCATCGGTCTGGGTAAGACAATCAACGGCGATTCCGTCATTGCCGATCTTGCCAAGATGCCCCATCTGCTTGTCGCCGGTACGACCGGCTCGGGTAAGTCAGTAGCGATCAACACGATGATCCTGTCGCTGCTCTATCGTATGACGCCGGAGCAGTGCCGTCTGATCATGATCGATCCGAAAATGCTGGAACTGTCGGTCTATGATGGTATCCCGCACCTCCTGACGCCGGTCGTTACCGATCCGAAAAAAGCGGTAGTCGCGCTAAAATGGACAGTGCGCGAGATGGAGGACCGTTATCGCAAGATGTCCAAAGTCGGCGTGCGCAACGTGGAAGGCTTCAATCAGAAGGTCAAGCTGGCGCAGCAGAAGGGCGAAACCATCACCCGCACCGTGCAGACCGGATTCGATCGCGAAACAGGGGAGGCTATCTACGAGACGGAGGATCTTGATCTCGAGCCGATGCCCTTCATCGTCGTCATCATTGACGAGATGGCGGACTTGATGATGGTTGCAGGCAAGGACATCGAAGGTACCGTCCAGCGTCTTGCGCAGATGGCGCGCGCAGCAGGTATCCATGTGATCATGGCAACGCAACGTCCTTCTGTTGACGTCATCACCGGAACGATCAAGGCTAACTTCCCGACACGTATCTCCTTCCAGGTGACCTCCAAGATCGACAGCCGTACCATTCTGTCCGAGCAGGGCGCCGAACAGCTGTTGGGCATGGGCGACATGCTCTATATGGCGGGCGGCGGGCGCATCACTCGCGTGCATGGCCCCTTTGTTTCTGATGAGGAAGTCGAACAGGTTGTGGCGCATCTCAAAGTGCAGGGCGTCCCGCAATATCTCGACGCGGTCACGGAAGATGATGGCGAGGACGATGGCGGTAATTCCGGCTCAGGCGGTGGCAATAGCGGCAATATGGACGATTCAGACGATCCGTACGACAAGGCCGTTGCCATTGTTCTGCGAGACGGCAAGGCTTCCACATCCTATATCCAGCGTCGCCTTGGCATCGGCTATAACCGCGCTGCCTCGATCATTGAACGAATGGAGCAGGAAGGCGTTATTGGTCCAGCAAACCACGCCGGAAAGCGCGAGATTCTCGTGCCGACCGAGCAGGATCACATATAAGCCAGGTGCCAAAATTCAGCCCCAGTAGGGGAGTAGCACGGCAAGACAGGAACAACCGGAGCTTTCGATGACTAAACTCGATATCGCCAATATGTCCCGCCGCGACGCGCTCGCGTTGGGCTTGGTGCTCTTCGGTACGGCCGCGACCGGCTCGCTCATCAGCTTTCCGGCTTTCGCGCAAGGCGCACCGGCACAGGCACAGCAGATTGCTAATCATTTCTCGTCTGTAAAAACGATGGCTGGCGAGTTCGTTCAGTTTGGTCCGCGCGGCGAGCAGACCGGCGGCAAGTTCTACATCTCGCGACCGGGCAAGATCCGTTTCGACTATGAAGCGCCTTCATCCTACAAGGTAATTTCGGACGGCACGTCTGTTGTGATCGATAATCGCAAGCTCAACACGTCGGACCTCTATCCGCTTTCGAAGACGCCGCTCAAGCTTTTGCTTGACGAACGGATCGACCTTTCGGGCGGGCGTGTCACAAATGTCAAGGAAGAGCCAGACCTGACAACTATCCAGATTGCTGATCGTCAGGTATTTGGAAACTCACGCATTACGATGATGTTTGATCCGAAGAATTATGAGTTGCGTCAGTGGACCATTACGGACGCGCAGGGCAAGGATACCACGGTGATGATCTTCAACGTGCAGCAGGGCGTAAGTTTGGATCCGGGTATGTTCGTCATCGATTACAAACGTAATCGCGTCGTCAATGAGCAGCGCCGCAAGGGATGACGCTCTTATAAACTGTGCGTATTCAGGTATGCCCGCGATCGGAGGTCGCGGGCTTCTTGCATGTGGGAGCGCGCGCTGTCAGGTTCACCGCAATTCGATAAGATTGCCTGGACGCTCAAATGCCTTTTACCCTTGCCACGTGGAATATCAATTCGGTACGCTTGCGCCTGCCTATTGTCGAGCATTTCCTGAAGACATATCAGCCTGAGATTTTGTGCCTCCAGGAAACCAAATGTCCTGACGATCTCTTTCCGCTTCAAGCATTCCATGATCTTGGTTATCCCCACATCGCAATCAGCGGCCAGAAGGGGTATCACGGCGTCGCCACCATCTCTAAGCTGCCGCTTGAGCTGGTTGAACGGCGCCGATTTTGCGATATTGACGATACCCGTCATATTTCGACGCGTTTCGACAGCGATGGCAAGTCGATCATCCTTCATAATTTCTATATTCCCGCCGGTGGTGACGAACCCGACGTAGCGGTTAATCCAAAGTTCAAGCACAAGCTGGATTTTCTGGAAGAAATGCGAGCGATTTATGCCGAACAATCGGACAGGACCGCATCGATCCTCGTTGGCGATCTTAATATCGCTCCGCTCGAGCACGACGTCTGGTCGCATAAGCAACTCCTCAAAGTCGTCAGTCATACGCCGGTCGAGACGGAAACCTTCGAGGATATGCGCAAAAAGAGCGGCTGGGTCGATTTGATGCGAGAGCGCGTGCCTGCCGACCAGAAGCTCTACACATGGTGGAGCTATCGCGCGCGTGACTGGAGCGCCGCGGACCGCGGGCGCAGACTGGATCACATATGGTCCTCTGCCAATCTTGCGCCTGGCTTCGGCGACTTGCAGATATTGCGCGAGGCACGCGGCTGGGACCGCCCGTCGGATCACGTGCCGGTCCTGGGGCGCTTCGATCCTTCGATCGGCTGAGATCAGTCGTCACCCAAACGAGACTGGACTTCACTCATCCGCGCGACCATTTCCTGAAAACGTCGCGTGATTACCTCGTGTAGGTTTGCTGCCAGCTGCGGATATTCCTCGAGAATCCGTCGGAATTGGCTGCGTCCAATGCGCATCAGTTCGCAATTGGTGCGGGTGATGGCACTGGCTGAGCGCGTCATTCGCGTGATCAGGGCCATTTCGTCGATCAATGCGCCGGAGCTTACTGATTCGACGGTGAATTCTTGATCGCCATGGGCGCGCATGAGATCAATGCCGCCATGCATGACGAGATAGGCGCTGTCAGAGGTGTCACCTTCTTGAAAGAGCGTGGTTCCACGCTTGAGCTGCATTTTCTCTGCGCCAAACGCAAGCAGCCGCAGAGGTTCGTTGTCGAAGCTTGCGAACAGCTCGATTTTGCGCAGCAGAAAAATGTCTTCCTCAAGCCCCATGGAGTCGCCCGTTTTTGCGACATCGTGGTTGAAGCACTGACCTCAACGGCATTCCCAATAGCCTGCCCTTATGCATAATTTCCCCTCAATTGCCTGGCTCAGGGGATAAGCTTGTATCCGCCGCTTTCCGTCACGAGTATGCGCGCATTGGATGGATCACGCTCGATCTTCTGGCGCAAGCGATAGACGTGCGTTTCGAGCGTATGAGTGGTGACGCCGGAGTTGTATCCCCAGACTTCTTCCAGAAGCACATCGCGCGTTACCACCTTCTGCCCGGCGCGATATAGATATTTGATGATCGCGGCTTCTTTCTCGGTGAGACGAATTTTCTTGCCATCGATCTCGATCAGCACCTTCTGGCTTGGTTTGAAGGTATACGGGCCAACCGCAAAGGTTGCGTCCTCGCTATTCTCGTGCTGCCGAAGTTGGGCGCGAATGCGGGCCAGCAACACGGCGAAACGCAGCGGCTTGGCAACGTAGTCATTTGCGCCAGCTTCGAGACCCAGAATTGTGTCGGAATCCGTATTATGGCCCGTCAGCATGACGATTGGTGATTTGAAGCCGTTGCGGCGCATGATCTTCACCGCTTCGCGGCCATCCATATCAGGCAGGCCAATATCCATGATCAGCAGATCGACCTTGTTCGCCTTGACGGCATTGATGGCCTTCGTCGCACTATCTTCCTGGATCAGCTCAAATTCGTCATAAGGCGACAGATGTTCAACGAGGCTTTCGCGGAAATCGTTGTCGTCATCAACGACGAGAAGCGTGCGGCTTGTCATAGGTCTTGCCGATCCTTTCTGTTGCATGGCATTGATACGAAGCGTCTCTCCCACCATGGCCATGCTCCAAGGTTTGATTTGCGCATGATGCGATTATCTCGAAAAAAATACAATCGTCAGCTTTGCCAGACATTTGGCCGAGGAAAACTACACATCATCGTCAGGCAAAAGCCCGGGAATCGTAGTCGTGGAATTCTTGCAATAGGCGGGCAATGCTTTCCTTGTTCGCTGGGACGGGGTGGAGTTGTCTCGAGAAAACGAGAAGGTGATGGGGGAACGCCATTAGCGCGGATGCGGGTGCTTTATGGCTTTTTTCGGGAAGGGCGGGGCGGTCTTGCGCCATCTCTCATAAGTGTGAGTAGAGTAAGCCCTGCCGAAGGATGGTGCGATGCACCCACTGATCGTAACTATAATCGGAAGGTGCGTCTGCCTTATCGCGCCAGCCATGAGATGATGCAGCGAAGCGATCATCTCTACGACATCGGGCTCGTGCTGGACTGGAACATTTCAATGCGTAAGCGCAATACAGGCAGCGCAATCTTCCTGCATCTGGCCCAACAGGACTTCAAGCCAACCGAGGGATGCATCGCCGTGACACGTCCTGTCATGAACCGTCTATTGCGGTTGATTTCACGTGAATCATATATCGAGGTCAGGCATTGAACCGCCAGACGGTGGTCTTCTTGATCTCGCTGTCTTCAAGTACACGGCTTACTGGAATGGTGTAGGTGGCGAGGGCACTCATCCGGTCCTTGGGTAAATAGTAGCGTCCGGGATCGCCGCAATAGACTTTTGCCCCGCGTGTAGCCAAGTCCGATAACCATGGAGAGATATGATCTGCCATGGCGCGATCGTAAAAGACGTCGCCAGCAAGGAGCACGTCCCAACCTTCGTCCCGCCCCACCAGATCATCAAGGCGAAAATCAAAAGCGATCTGGTTGAGTTGGGCGTTGAGAAATGCAGCGATTTCGGCGAATGGATCGATATCGCAGCCCGTTACGGATTTAGCGCCGGCTTTGCATGCGGCAATCGCAACGAGTCCCGATCCGGATGCAAAATCAAGCACCGATTTGCCCGCAACAATTTCCGGATTATCAAGAATGTAGCGCGCAAGGCCCTGACCTCCGGCCCAGGCAAAGGCCCAGAATGGTGGCGGCAGTCCCTTTTCTGCAAGTTGCTCTTCGGTGCTATGCCATAATTCATGCACTTCGCTTGCCAGATGCAGGCGCAGTTCGGGCACATGCGGCGGGGCCTCCACCGTCGTGTTAGCGCGGATGAAGGCGGCACGCTTTGCTGACAGCGCCGCCCCGCCGCAATCAGAGACCGGGGGCAGGCGTCAGCCCTCCCATGCGACAGACCTCACGCCATTCTTCCGGCTTCACGGGTTGCACCGAAAGCCGCATAGAGGTGACGAGGGCCATGTCGACAAGCTTTTCGTTCGTTTTCACGTCCTTCAGGCTCACCGGCTTGGGCATGGCCTGTACGGCACGTATATCGACGCATTCCCAGCGTGGATCGTCCGTGGTGCTATCGGGATGAGCGAGCTTGCAGATTTCTGCAATGCCCACGACCTCAAGCCCCTCGTTCGAATGATAGAAGAAGCCGAGATCGCCGATCTGCATGGCTCGCATATTATTGCGTGCCTGATAATTTCGTACGCCGTCCCATTCCTCGCCGATCTCGCCCTTGGCCTTGAGCATTTCCCAAGAAAACTTGAAAGGTTCGGACTTGAAGAGCCAGAATTGCATCTACTTGCACCTTTCAGTTCTTAACCGGAGCGTTGAAGACCCAGTTCCAGGGCTTGATCTCGACGGATGCGAAGAGTTCTGCTTTTGCGTAGGGATCGCTGGCCGCCAGCGCCTTCGCCTCTGCGGAGCTGTCAGCTTCCACCACCACGAGACTGCCGTTCGGTTTGCCGTCTGCATCAAGAAATGGCCCGGCAAACTTGAGCGTGCCCCTGTCGTTCAGTTCGTTCAGATAGGCGATGTGCGCGTCGCGTGTCGCGAGGCGCAGGGCGAGTGCATCTTCCCTATCGGTACAAAGCAGCGCAAAAAGCATGATCAATCCCCTGTTTCGTCATTTTCCGTGCGCAGCGGTCGCTGCATCAATTCGTCTAAGGCCTCTTTCACCGAAACTTCGGCAGCCAGCACGCGGTCGACCATCTCAATGATTGGCGCTCTAATTTTCTTGTCCCGCACAATCCGCGCCGCGATGTGAGCCGTTGCAACACCTTCGGCCAGCTTCATATCTATCAGCGAGCCGCCCTTACCCAGCGCGAGTCCATAGGCGTAATTACGTGACTGAGCGGAAGAGCTGGTTAGCATCAGGTCGCCGAGACCGGACAGACCCATCAAGGTTTCGGGGCGAGCGCCAAGTGCTTCGCCGACCCGCCGTAGCTCCGCAAAGCCACGGGTCACAAGGGCCGCCTGAGCGCTGGCACCGAGCTTTGCGCCCTGACTGGCGCCAGCGGCAATCGCGAGCACGTTTTTTAGTGCACCTCCGATTTCTACACCGATCACGTCCGTCGTCGAATAACAACGGAATTGGGAGGTGGAAAGCAGATGCGCCAGAGAAACGGCTTTAGCTTCATCCGCGCAAGCAATCGAAACGGCTGTTGGCAAGCCCCGAACAACGTCGTGAGCGAAGCTTGGACCAGAAAGAACGCTGGTGGTTGCGTCGGACAAAATCTCGCTTACACGTTCAGAAAGACGCTTGCCGCTGTCGCGCTCGATACCCTTGGCGCAGAGCACAAGCGGTGCGGGTCCCCTGAGGACCGCTTTGTGCTCCTCCAGAACCAGCGGCAGTGACTGAGCGGGGATAACCACGAGAATGGCTTCTACATCTGCCACCGCGAGGGCAAAATCCGTCGTAGCCTCTATGCCTTCGGGTAATGTTTCGCCCGGAAGATAATGCGGGTTTTGATTGGTTTCGTTGATGGCGCGCACAATTTCAGCGTCGCGCGCCCACAGGCGGACCCTGTGTCCGGCACGACGCATCGCGGCAGCAAGCGCCGTGCCCCAGGCTCCTCCGCCTAGAACGGCAATCGTTGAACATGTCATGCCTTGGCTCCTCGTCTGCCGGATCCGATCAGCGCCTGTGCATCCTCATCTAGCGGCCAGCGAGAGCGCGGTGCGGTTGTCATCGCATTTTCATCGGCAAGACCCTCACGCAACCGCTCGATCCCTGCCCAGGCGATCATTGCGGCATTGTCAGTGCAGAGCTTGAGTGGCGGTGCGAGAAAGGAAAAACCATACTTTTTACAAAGCGCCCGCAGCGTCTCACGCAATTGCTGATTGGCTGCAACACCACCAGCCACGACCAGTGCAGGCTCAGCAACATCGGGAAAGCGCTCCTTGAAACGCTCCAGCGCACGTTTGACGCGATCGCGCAGCGTATCGGCAATTGCCAGCTGAAAGCCCGCACAAATATCGGCGGCGTCCTGGTCATCGATAGGTGCGATAGAATTGGCAGCTTGGCGAACCGCGGTTTTAAGGCCGGAGAAGGAAAAATTCGGGCTCTTATCGCCCTTCATTGGCCGCGGGAAGACAAAACGGGCCGGGTCGCCCGCTTTCGCCGCCTCTTCGACCATTGGCCCGCCGGGATAGCCCAGAGCGAGCAGCTTCGCCGTTTTATCGAAAGCTTCGCCCAGTGCATCGTCGATTGTGGTCGCCCAGCGCTCATAGGCGCCGACGCCCTTGACCAGCACGATTTGGGTATGGCCGCCGGAAACGAGCAAAAGCAGGTAGGGAAACGCGAGATCATCTGTGAGGCGCGCTGTCAATGCGTGGCCTTCGAGATGATTGATACCCAGAAGAGGTTTGCCGATGACCGCAGCAATAGCCTTAGCGGTCATCAATCCCACGATAAGACCGCCGACGAGGCCGGGACCTGATGTTGCAGCCACGGCGTCTATTTGATCGAGTTTTACATTTGCGTCGGTCAGAGCTGCCTCGATCAGTCCATCCAGCGCTTCTACATGAGCGCGGGCTGCAATCTCCGGCACAACGCCCCCAAATGCCGCATGATCGGCGATCTGGCTCAAGACGACGTTCGAACGGATAATTGCTTTACCGCTTGCGTCGCTGGAAACCACGGCGGCTGCCGTTTCGTCACAGCTGGACTCAATTCCCAACACGAGTAATTGATTGTTTTTGGCCGCCATCATTGCCCGTAATCGATTTCCCGGTTAGAGGAACTCTAAATTCTCTCAAAGCGGGTCCGGCGCGTGACGCAACGTCTTCAGCCGTTCCGCCAGATACCGCAGGACGACTGGCACTTGACCGACATCGGAGGAAGTCCGGTGTCGGTCAAGTGCCAGCAAGAAATGACCCGCTACTCTAGCCACGCGGGTTAGCACGGACGAAAGCATATGCATAGGCGTTTACGAATCGGTACACGGGCAAGCGCCTTGGCGCTAGCGCAGGCACAGGAAGCACGCGATCGCTTGTGCACGGCGCACGGCTTGACGGAGGAGGCGTTCGAAATCGTGCCGATGACGACAACCGGCGACAAAATTCAGGATCGATCGCTGGCGGATGCGGGTGGCAAAGGTTTGTTCACCAAGGAACTGGAAGAGGGGCTCTTCGACGGGCGCATCGATTTTTGTGTGCACTCATCGAAAGATATGCCGACCAAGCTGCCTGAAGGACTCGAGATCATCGCCTATCTGGAGCGCGAGGATCCGCGCGACGTATTGATCTCTCCGGTCGCGGCGACGTTGGAAGAGCTCCCATTCGAAGCCGTGGTAGGCACGTCTTCACTCCGCCGTCAGGCGCTGGTGAAAAGATTGCGGCCGGATATTGCAACGGTGACCTTTCGCGGCAATGTGCAGACGCGTCTGCGCAAGCTCGAAGAAGGTCAGGTTGCTGCGACGCTTCTGGCCTATGCGGGCCTTCGCCGTCTCGACCTGGCCAGTGTCGCTACGCAGGTGTTGTCGCTGGATGATTTTCCTCCGGCACCTGGTCAAGGCGCAATCTGTATCGAAGCACGAAGCAGCGATATAGAGACACGTGCTTTGATCGCGGCTATCCAGCACGATGCGACAGCGACGGCGTTGACATGCGAACGTGCCTTTCTGGAAACGTTGGACGGCTCCTGCCGGACTCCTTTGGCAGGCTATGCGGAGGTAGAGGGGCGCCATGTTAACATGCGTGGCATGATTCTGACGCCAGATGGTTCACAGGTGCACGAGCTGGCGCTGGAGGGTGACGCAGCCCAGGCACAGGAGATCGGGCGTAAGCTTGGTAGCCTGTTGCGTGAAATGGCGGGTACCGCCTTTTTCGATGGTTGGAGCTGAGAACTCATTCCATGTGATCGTGACGCGGCCCGAACCGGCGGCGTCACGAACGGTTGCACGATTAAAGGCTGAGGGTTTTTACGCAAGTGCGGTTCCGCTGACGGAAATTCGTACGCTCCCCGTTAAAGCTGTTTCAGGAACATTCGATGCTGTGATTGTCACGAGCGCCAATGCCGTTTCTTCGGCAGACAGCAAAATGCTGGAGGCGTTACGTGCTCTTCCTGCTTTCGCTGTGGGGCAAGCGACGGGAGAAGCCTTGCGTCAAGCGGGGTTTGCAAGCTTCGTCGTCTACGGTCCGGATGCGACAGCCTTGGCGCAAAAGGTTAGCTCGGTTATTCCCGCCGGCGCACGTGTCGCGTATCTGTGTGGCTGTGAACGCAGGAACATAGTCGAGGTTGAGCTTGCACCGTACGAACTCCTTGTCCTCGAGACCTATCATGCACCGGCTCGAATGGGGGCAGCAGAGGAACTTCGTTCCGCCGTGATTGAGCATAATGTCACGCGTATCCTCAGTTATTCCCAGCGCGCCAGCGCGATTCTGGCGGATGTCTTTGGAAGGTCCCCAACATCGGAAATCAGCTTTGCATGCATATCCGAGCGCGCGGCGCAGCCCCTGCGAAACCGGGGATTGTTTGTGCGTGTTGCACAAACGGCGGATGAGGAAGGACTTTTTGAACTGCTTAGGGTCGAAAAGCGTTCATGAAGATAGATTAAGGCTCGGTTCGAAATCTATGTCGTTACCTCAAGGCTTTATCGGCTTTGACGAGCCGTGCTGAATAGGCTCAAATGGCGAGGCGAAGTAAATTCAAGGAGAGATGCATGGCCAAAGTCCCTGCCAATAGGCACTCCAAGCAAGCGAAGGATCCGGTGACCATCGATCTTGCTGCAGAAAAGCCGTTGGAGGACAGGAAGCCTGCTTCTGGCATGCCGGAGACAACTCCGGCAAAGGATAATGAGGCACAGCCGAAACCGGCTGCTTCATCGGCGAGTGCTGAGGCCTCGGGTGCCAATAGCCCGTATCCTAAATCAACCTCTCCCGCGTCTCCGGCTCCCTCCGCCTCGTCGGCCGGCGAGCCGGCGGCTTCGACCGGCACAGCAAAATCCACAGGGGCTACGTCGTCTTCCGCGTCCGATTCGGGTGGTGGATACACAGTGCCGCTGGCATCGAAAACTGGTTCGGGAAAATTTGCCGGTTTTGGTGCCGGATTGGCTGGGGGCATTGTAGTGCTGTTGCTGGCAAGTGGCGCTTATTATTCGGGTATCTTGCCTGAACGCTCGGTGCCCGCCGAGGCGACGGTCAACCAACAGATTGAGGCGATGAATGCACGCCTGGCAGCGGTCGAAGGCGAAGGGGGCGCATCGTCCCAAGAGGTCCACACGCTCAGGGCGGAAATCGATCAACTGCGCGCGGAACTTCAGGCGCTCAACGAACGTCCGGTTGGAGAAGCGGCCCTGCCCGTCGAGCTTGGTCAACGTCTCTCGCAGATCGAAACGCGGCTCGCTGGGGTGGTAGGTGGCGCCGGAGACACGTCTCAGCTGCAGGCGCGCGTTAATGAGCTGTCTGAGAAACTACAGACTGCGGATCAGTCCATTGTCGATCTGACGCAGCAGATGAACGCGCGGCCGGATCAGCCGCAGGCGGCACTTGTGCTTGCTGCAAGCCAGCTGCGTGATGCTGTGACGCGCGGTGGGGATATCAGCGCTGCTGTCAACGGGTTTGCCGCTTTGAGCGGTGAGACACCGGAAGTAGACGCGCTGAAAGCGCGAGGCGCCGTACCCGTACCATCGCATGATGAAATCGTGATGCAGGCGGAGGCGGCTTACGCTGCAATGCTTGCCGAGGCACAGAAGCCTGCAGTTGACGCCGGGGTCGTGGATAAGCTTGCGGCGAGTGCAAGGGCGCTCGTCAGCATACGGCCTGTAGGTCCGGTTGAAGGCGACGGCGTGCCGGAGGTCGTTTCACGCATCGAAGCGGCTGTGAATCAGAGCGATCTGGATACCGCTCTTGCCGAATACGCCAAACTTCCGGCCAATGTGCAGGCCGCGGGGCAGAGTTTCGCTGATCTTCTGGTTGCCCGTCGGGATGTGCTGACTCAAGTTCAGGCGGCCAGTGCTCAAGCTCTCCGCAACGCAGGCGGGAATGAATAGATGATTCGCATCCTGCTTTTCCTTGTTCTCATTGGCGCCCTTGCTCTTGGCTTTAGTTGGCTCGCCGATCGACCGGGCGAACTGGTCATGGTCTTTGGAGGCTATCGCTTCCAGGTATCTGTTCTGGTTGCCGCTGTAGTCATCGTCGCCATTGTAGCTGTGGCCATGCTCGCGTGGTGGGTACTCAAGGCCATCTGGACCGGCCCACAGCGTGTGGGACGTTATTTTCGCGGACGTCGCCGTGACCGTGGTTATCAGGCCTTGTCCACCGGGATGATTGCCGCGGGTGCAGGAGATGCCGTTCTGGCTCAGAAGATGAAGGAGCGAGCCGCAAAGCTAATTCGTGTCGATCAAGAACCACTTCTTCATCTTCTTGACGCGCAGACGGCACTCCTCAAGGGTGATCATGCGGCAGCGCGTCGTCGCTTTGAAGCCATGGCTGCCGATCCTGAAACACGTATTCTGGGTCTTCGCGGGCTTTATCTCGAAGCATTACGGGCTGGCGAGCGGGAAGCAGCGCGTAATTATGCTGAAAAGGCTGTTGCGCTCTCCCCACAACTCGAATGGGCAAGTGAAGCGGCAATGGAGCAGCGTTGCGCGGAAGGTGATTGGGACAAGGCGTTGACCATTCTGGCACAGCAAAAGGCTACAAAACAGGTCGACAAGACACGTTACAATCGTCGTCGCGCCGTTCTCCTGACGGCCAAGGCTCTTTCGAATCTCAATAACGCGCCGGATATTGCACGCACAAGTGCGCTGGAGGCCCACGCGCTTACACCGGATTTTGTTCCGGCTGCTGCAACGGCAGCCCGTGCATTGATCCGGGCCAATGACATTTCCAAGGCGCAGAAAATTCTGGAGACTACGTGGAAGCGTAACCCGCACCCTGAACTTGCGAGTCTTTATGTCGCGGGATGTCGCGGGGATGGTGCAGAAGATCGCTTGAAAAAGGCGCAGCGTCTCGAAAAGCTGCACCCGAACCATCGCGAAGGCGCTCTTGCAATCGCCCGAGCGGCCATAGATGCAGGCAAGTTCGAGATAGCACGCCTCAATGCCGAGGCTGCGCTACGCATGGGGCCGCGGGAAGATGTGTATCTTGTCTATGCCGACATAGAGGAGGTGGAAACGGGAAACCAGGGACGTGTTCGCGAATGGTTGGCCCGTGCTGTTCGAGCACCCCGCGAGGCCGCCTGGGTGGCCGATGGCTATGTTTCCAATCGGTGGCTGCCCTTCTCGCCGCTTGACGGGCGCATCGACGTCTTCGAGTGGAAGGCGCCTGTAGAGCAGGAAGAGCCCGCAGATTTGCTTAATGTACAGCTTGCCGACAAATTCCGTCAGGAGGATCACCGGTCACTCACTCTTGACAAGGCAGCTGCATTCGATGCTCCCAACGCGGCCGGGCAGGACATTTCCGAGACCGCTCCCGCGAAGCGCGTTGCTTCTCTTGCAGCTCTCAAAGCCGAGCCCCGGGAGGATGTTCCTGTCATCATCGAATCGGACGTGTCCGAAGATACCCCTCCCCAGCAGGAGGGTTTGCGTCAGCCGGACGATCCTGGCATTGGAGATCCGGGCGAGGGGGCAGAAAAAGCCGTGTCTGCGCCTTCAAAACAAACCGCCCGAGGCGGCAATCTCTTTTAGCTTAAATGGCTGGAGCCCTCATGCTTGAACGTTTCGTGCAATTCATCCGCTCTCTTCCAGCCCCGACGCAATCGACGCAGGAGCCTTATGCGCATGAGGTGAAGATTGCGGCCATCGCTCTGCTGATTCATGTAATTGAAGCGGATGGCGAGCGTAGCGAAGCCGAGAGTGATCTTTTACGCGAGCAGATTGCTGGCGTGCTTCATATAAGCCGCAGTGAAACCGATCGACTCGTCAAGGCAGGAACAGCCGCAGAGCGTGAGGCGGTCGATCTGTTTGGCTTCACCAGCGTTCTGGTTTCGGCGTTGAGCGAGGAACAGCGGCTTGCATTTATCGGTGCGCTCTGGGACATTGTCTATGTCGACGGCGACATGCATGAGTTGGAGGACAATCTTGTATGGCGCATCTCCGAGCTACTTGGCGTTGATGACCGCGATCGCGTGCAGGCTCGCCTTGATGCGCGTGACCGAAGACTGGACGATCGCTGAACCGGAGAGATCGGAATGTTTGCAACGACGAAACCGCAGAAGGTTTTGATCGTCCTCCATCAGGAGCGATCCAGCCCTGGGCGGGTTGGGCAAGCACTCATCTCCAAAGGTTTCGACCTCGATATCAGGCGACCGGCACTCGGCGATTCTCTTCCCGAGACGTTGCACCGCCATGCGGGCGCCGTCGTGTTCGGCGGCCCGATGAGCGCCAATGATCCGGAGGAGTTCATCCGCCTTGAGACAGAGTGGATGGCCGTGCCACTTAAAGAGAACAAGCCGCTGCTGGGGATTTGCCTCGGTGCGCAAATGCTCTCCAATCATCTCGGCGGCAAGGTTGAGGGCCGCAGTGATGGCGGCGTCGAAATCGGCTGGTACCCGATCGAGGCGACGGAAGAAGGCAGGGCGCTTTTCGACTGGCCCTCCATGGTTTATCATTTTCATAGTGAAGGCTTTTCATTGCCTTCCGACGCAACCCTGCTGGCGACTGGCGACAGCTATCCAAACCAGGCATTCCGCTATGGCGAGAAGGCCTATGGCATCCAGTTTCATGCCGAGTTGACACGCGCGATGATGCACCGGTGGGTTGTGCATGGCGCAAATCGGTTCGAGCTTCCAAATGCGCAACTAGGTGCCGTGCATCTCCAAGGCCGCATGATCTGGGACAATCACCTGCGGGCCTGGCTTGACCGGTTTCTCGAGCACCTCTTCATGGAAGAAGGGGTAGAGGCCGTGGCGAACTGAACCCAAACTTTCGTGAGAAGGCTTGCCACGAGCAGGCTTTTGCCTACATTGCCGGTGCTCGGCATGTCCTTTCGAATCATAGGATATGCACTTATTGTTCTTAATTCTTGGGACCCTCGATGACCGCAATCTTCATCACGCTTCATCTGGCTTTCCGGATCTACTGGTGGGTCATCATCGGCTCGGCAATATTTTCCTGGCTCTATGCCTTCAATGTAGTCAATCCGCGCAATCGGTTCGTCAATTCGATCGGCAATGCACTTTATCGACTCACGGAGCCTGCGTTACGTCCGATCCGCCGTGTGCTACCCGATCTTGGTGGCATCGACATTTCCCCGATTATCCTGCTTCTGGCGCTGACTTTTCTTGAGGTCTTCATGCATACGACCATAGAGCCGCTAGTCGGTGTCTATCACTGATCCAGCTGAAACTCTGGTATAAAAATGGCCGGTCGAACCGGCCATTTTTTCGCGTATCGGATTTCGATGATCAGGCTTTTTGAGCCTTGGCGCGCTCGATGCCTTCGAGGATCTTCTGCTTGGCGAGATCGGCATCCTGCCAACCACCAATCTTGACCCACTTTCCGGGCTCCAGATCTTTGTAGTGCGTGAAGAAGTGTTCGATCTGCTGGCAGGTGATCTCCGGCAGATCCTTATAGCTATGAATATTCTCGTATCGGCGAGTGATCGACGGTGCCGGAACGGCGATGATCTTCTCGTCTTCTCCGGAATTGTCTTCCATGAGCAGCATGCCGATCGGGCGAACTGCGATAACACAGCCTGGAACGAGTTCACGCGTGTTGCAGATCAGCACGTCGACCGGATCGCCGTCGCCCGAGAGCGTGTGCGGGATGAAACCGTAAGTGCCGGGGTAGAACATCGGGGTGTAAAGAAAACGGTCGACGAACAGCGTACCCGATTCCTTATCCATTTCGTACTTGATCGGCTGGCCGCCAACGGGCACCTCAACGATCACATTGACTTCTTCCGGCGCATGCTTGCCGATTTCAATTGCATCTATACGCATGAATAACCTTCCTGGGTTGGCTTCAAGCGGTCCGGAGGAGAGAGGACCGCGTCATGTGAAATGGTTGCGCTTCGCATAGCCTTCCTTGCGCCAATGCGCAATGCGTAGGCTGGTGATCAGTCCCAGGTGAAGGCGAGTTTTCGTAAGGCTCGCTGGTCGAAAATCTCGACCCCCTCCGCCGCATCCTTGCCGCCCTGGCGGACGTAGAATTCGAGTGCGTTGCGGTTTTCTTCGAGCGCCCAGACGACAAGGCCGCAGAAGCCATGATCTTCGAGACTTTTGCGCGCCGCATTGAAGAGACGGCTACCGAGGCCGATGCCCTGGTATTCCGGCAAGAGATAAATCTCGTAAATTTCGCCGTCCTGCGGCAACTCCTTGGCGCGGTTGGCACCGATCGTCGCATAACCGACGACGTCGCCGTTAATTTCCAGAACAAGAATTGAGGCCGAGCGTGTGATGGCGTTGCGCCACCAATCCGCACGCCGGCGTGACAGCATGCGTATCAAGGCGGCATAGGGAATGATGCCGGAGTAGGCATTTTTCCATGACGCATGATGAACCGCAGCGATGGCATCAGCATCGCGTGGCCCTGCCTTGCGGATATCTGCGCTCAAGGTCGTCATGATCGCACTAGCATACCGGCAGGCGTCCCTGTTTTTCAAGCCGAACTTTATAGTTCGACCAGCCGGTCCGGAAGCGAATTAGGATCGTTCTCGCCCTTCGGCACGTGACGTGCAAGAAGCGCACCCGCCAACGCGATGGCGCGCACGAAACCTTCCGCCACGTGGTCTCGGCGAGCGCCGTCCACGAGCGCGGAGACGATCGCATTCCATTCTTCCTGACCGACCTTGTCGTTGATTTTCACGTCGGCGATCACTGTAGCATAGTGTTCCTCAAGCGAAATAAAGAGGAGAAGACCGGTGCGCTCCGGCGTCGTGTGAATATTGCGGCTCATGAATTGCGTGAGCGCATTGGCATGGGCATGCCGGTAGAGGTAGGGCGCAGGAACGAGCCAGAGACGTAGAGGTTTGACGCACCATATCAAAGCCCAGATAATAATCAGAGCTACCGCCTGCATGCCGACGAAGTGCATTAGAGACGGATCGATCCAGTAGATGTGCAGAAAGATCGCCACGGCAAGACTTGCGATAATCAATGCCATGCTCGACAAAGCAAGCGCCGGAAATACATAGCTGCCACTGCTGCGCGCCAGGACGCAGTAGATTTCGCCTGCCGTACCAGCTTCCGCTTCGCGTATTGCCTGACTAATATTAATATGGTCCTGTGCGCTCAAGATCAGTTTGCTCATGCCCTACCAACTTCCCGAGGCACCGCCCCCACCGGACGAACCGCCTCCGCCTCCGAAGCCGCCGCCCCCGCCAAATCCACCCCCACCGAAACTACCGCCGAAGCCTCCGCCGGTGATGGTGCGGCCTCGCCTACCGCCGCCAACCTGGAAATCCATACCCAACCAGCGATAGCGACTGGGGCCGATCTTCTGACCATAGATGCGCGGCAATATCGAAAGGGCGATTGCCCCGAAGAAGATCGCAAAAAAGATCAGAGGGATGACCAGTTCGCCGGTTGGAACAACCTGTCTCTGCCGATTGCGCTCGGCGCGTTGCAGAAGCTCTGCCTCGTTGCCCTCCAGTACCGAAACGAGATCATCGGCTGCACCTTCGAGGCCGATGCCAAAATTCCCATCGCGAAACGCCGGGAGCATTGTATTCTCGATGATCAGCTTGGAGATGACGTCCGTAATTGTGCCTTCAAGTCCATAACCGACTTCGATGCGCGTGCTGCGTTCGTCGCGTGCCACCAGAACTAGAATGCCGTTGTCAGTGCCATCCTGACCCAGGCCCCAGTGCCGAAAGAGCCGATTTGCGTACGGCTCGATGGCCTCGCCCTCAAGTGTAGGGATGGTGGCGAGGACGATTTGGTCGGAAGAGCGTGTTTCAAAAGCGGCGAGCTTCTGAGTGATCCGATCCTCGGTCACGGCATCGACGAGATCTGCCAGATCCATGACGCGGCTCGTGAGCACCGGCAATTCTGCCGCTATGCCCGCGGTTGCGGCCAGCAGCAGCGGCACGAAGATTATCGCCCGGCACAGGCGCAGGATGGAACGCAAAGCTCCGGCCAGCATTCTACTGCCCGGTGTTGAAATTGACGTTCGGGGTTTGCATCGTCTCCTGCGCGATGGTGAAGTTCTCGAAAGGCTTGGAATCGGTAAACCAGAATTTTGCCCAGAGAACTGAAGGGAAGGTGCGCAACGATGTATTATAGACGCGAACCGCTTCAATATAGTCGCGTCGTGACACAGCAATGCGATTCTCCGTGCCTTCAAGTTGTGACTGAAGCGCGAGAAAGTTCTGGTTTGACTTCAGATCGGGGTAATTTTCGGTGATGGCAAGTAGCCGACCGAGGGCACCCGAGAGCTGCGCCTGACTTTCCTGGAAGCGCTTGAAGGCTTCCGGATCGTCAAGTGCCTCTGCTGGCAATGTTGTTTGAGTAGCCTTGGCACGTGCCTCGACCACCGCCTCAAGCGTCTCGCGTTCCTGTGCGGCGTAACCTTTCACCGTCTCGACCAGATTCGGCACTAAGTCGGCGCGGCGTTGGTATTGATTGAGGACTTCGCTCCAGGCGGCTTTTGCCTGCTCTTCCAATGTTGGGATCGTGTTATAGCCGCAACCGGAGAGTAGCGGCACCAAAAGAAGAAGGGGCAGGAGAAATGCAAAAGGGTGACGCGGCTGTTGCGCTGTCCGATAAGAAGCTGTCATAGCTAACCCCGAAAAGATGATCCGACGCGACGCTAGCATGAAGAACGCCGGTGAAACAGACGCATTCTCCGGGCTCGTTAAGGCACTCGAAAATGGCCAATCCCAATGACGATGATCAAAAGCATTCGCGCCAAATCTTGCGACGCGTTGTTCAGCAATCCGAACCCGTCATGCATAATGCCGGCAATCAGGAAGATGATCGCATCGAATATTGGGGCCGCAAGATAGGCCGCATCCTTAGCATCGTCGTTTTTCTCGGCATTGTTATCTATCTGATCGCGCAGTTGCGAGAGGCCAGCCTGTGAAGGAAGAACTTGCACGCTATCCGACGGCTGTCGTCATTTCGAGCAACGTCGTGCGCGGCTCGGTCGGCAACCGAGCGGTCACGCTTTCGCTAGAGCTGCTGGGCGTCCCCGTCTGGGCGGTTCCAACCATTGTGCTGGCCTGGCATCCCGGTATCAGCCGCTCGACGCGTATCGTTGCGCCTGACGATGACTTCTCCAGTCTCATGGCAGACCTGGCCCGGGCGCCGTGGTTGCCGAAAGTGGGCGGCCTTATTTCCGGTTATCTCGGTAGTGCCGAGCAGGCGAGAGGGATTGCCCATCTGGTAGGTGCGATGAAGGCGCAGAACCCCGAGGCGATTTACGTATGCGATCCGGTTATCGGTGATCTAGAAGGCATCTACGTTCCGGAAGAAACGGCAGTCGCCATCCGCGACCGGCTTCTCCCCCTTGCCGATTATGCTACTCCAAACCGGTTCGAACTTGCCTGGCTCGCAGATCGTACGCTGGAAACGCAGGCTGAGCTGATCGAAGCCGCGCGCGCCTTGCCGTGCAGAAACACACTAGTCACCTCTGCGCCCGGGCATGCGCCTACCCATCTGGGTAATCTCCTGATTTCCGCAAACCGAAGCCTTTTATGCGAACATCCCGCTATTGCTCATCCTCCAAAAGGTCCTGGTGATGTTACCGGTGCCGTGTTTTTAGGCCAGCTGTTGCAGGGAGCCTCCGCCGAGGAGGCATTGTCGAGAGCGACGTCATCCGTATACGAGGCGGTGGCAAGTAGTGCGGCGCGCGGTTCGGATGAGTTGATGCTTGAGACGGATCAGGCGGCGATCCTCTGTCCGCGGATCCGGTTTGGCGTTACCTCGATTTAGACTTGCTGAAATATCTTGCTCTCCCGAAGACAGCGAACTAGAGAAATCGCCATGACACATCTTCCTGATCATATGTTGAACGGCTATCGCAACTTCATCACAGGGCGGTATGTCGACGATAGCGCGCGTTACAGGTCCCTTGCCAATGAAGGGCAGACGCCAAAAGTAGTTATCATTGCCTGCTGCGATTCTCGTGCGGCTCCCGAGGTCATTTTCGATGCTGGGATCGGAGAGATGTTCGTGGTTCGGAATGTAGCCAATCTCATACCCCCCTATGGCCCAGACGGGGATTTTCACTCGACCTCCGCCGCGCTCGAATTTGCTGTGCAGGCGCTGAAGGTTGAGCATGTGGTCGTTATGGGCCATGGGCGCTGCGGCGGCATTAAAGCGGCGCTTGATGCGGATTTCGCCCCGCTTTCGGAAGGCGATTTCATCGGCAAGTGGATGAGTCTCGTCGCGCCTGCTGCGGAAGCTGTCGCCGGAAACTCGCTTATGACAAATGGCGAGCGTCAGACGGCGCTCGAGCGCATCTCCATCCGCCATTCGGTAGCTAATCTGCGCAGTTTTCCCTATATTCGGGCCAGAGAAGAAAGCGGGGAACTATCGTTGCACGGTTGCTGGTTCGATATCTCGACTGGCGAGCTTTGGGTCATGAATACTGAGACGGGTGATTTCGAGCGCCCCGATCTCGGCAATGGTTCTTCAGACTAGGGCCTGCAAGCGGGGTGTCAGTTCCGCACCGCATTTGCCAAGGCAGGCTCGGGCAGCTGGCGCCAGAAAAGCCACGAGGTGACCGCGCCCAGCCCCATCAGCGGCACGATCGTCGCAAGCCCTAGCACGGTGTCCCCCATTAGAGCGGCAGCAGTGCCCCCCACCAGACCCGCTGCCATCTGTATGAAGCCCGTCAGTGCGGACGCCGTGCCAGCCATATGGGGGAAGCCTGCCATGCTTGCGGTCAGCATTGCTGGCATGACGAAGGCAATGCCATAAGCGTAGATGCCTACCGGAACCATTACAGTGAAGAAACCGGGTTCCAGCGTTCGCAGGAGCGCCGCAAGCGAGATGCTCGCGACGATGATGGCCGTCAATCCGACGGGCACAAGTCTCTGCGCACTTACGCGCCCCATCAGCAGGCGGACCGATAGCGTTCCCGCAACGAAAAATCCGGATTGCATCAGCATGGCGAATCCGAACTGTGTCGGAGACAGACCCACGCGGTTCATCATGATGAAGGATAGCAACGTTGCCTGGGTGTAGAGGGCACCAGTCGAGCCTGCGATGATGAGGCTCGAAAAGAGGAAATAACGCTGGCGCAGAAGGAAAGCATAGGAAGAAATGAGCTTTCGCGGCTGCAGGCGGCTCATGTCGCGGGTGACGGTTTCAACCTGGCAGAGATAGACGATCGAGATAACGGCAATTCCCAGGATGAGCATCAGTATGAACGTTGCATGCCAGCCGAAGAATTCCATGGTGATGCCGCCCAGCGTTGGTGCAATCGCGGGACCGACCCCAAGCATTGTCCCTATCAAATTCATAATACGGGCCGAGCTCTCCTTGGTGAAGAGGTCCCGCACCATTGCTCGCGAGATAGCAACACCCGCAGCTCCACCCACACCCTGAACGAAGCGGGCGGCAATGAGCCATTCGATGGAGGGCGCAAAGATCGCGACAATGGTGGCCAGGCAGTAAAGGCCCATGAACGCGAGGATGATTGGCTTGCGGCCGACGGCGTCCGAAAGCGGGCCGCAAATAAGCTGGGCAAATGCAAACCCGGCAAAGTAAAGTGACAGTGTCATCTTCACCATCGCTTCGGTGGTTTGCAGATCAGTCACGACCGAAGGCATGGCCGGCGTGAAAAGGGCCAGGGAGATCGGACCGATAGCTACGAGCGCGGCACCAATAAGCCCCACGCGCCGCTCTGTCATCGCCGGATGGTGGGCCGTATGCAGGCGGGCATCCATTATGTGCTCTTCTTTTCGCAGAAATTATCGCGCACCCGCTTCATTTTTTCGAAAAAATCGTCCCACTCCTCGGGCGTGAAGCCTTTAGAGGCAGTGATGCGTAAAATGTCCGAGACTTTCCGCGTGCGCCTAAGCACTTCTTCGGCCGCATTGGTCAATTCGACGCGCTTGGCGCGGCGATCGTCCGGATCGACGCTGCGCGTGATGAGGCCGCGCGCTTCAAGACGATCGAGATAGGCGCAGAGCGTCATAGGCTCCAGAGACATGCGCTCGGCAAGCACGTTCTGACGTACCGAGCCGGCGCGCGCGGCGTGAACAAGCGTCCGTGCTTCGCCCTTCGTCAACCCGAAGCCGGCGTCAGCAACCTCGCGCTCGAAAGCTGTACGCATCAGGCGGGCGACATCGGATATGACAAAGCCGATGCTGTCGGTATTTACGGTCTTGTTCATGTGGGGCTTTCGTAAGAGATACTTATTATAAGGCTAGTACAGCGCGTCTGAAATCCGGTCAACTATCTTGCAGGACGGAGGAGCCAGCTCTAAGTGTTCTGGTAACACTATTGATCCCGATTTTCCGGAAAGCTCCCATGTCGACAATTGATCTTGACCGTCATCCGCTCGTCAACTGGAGCGCGCCGCATGGGCTGCCAGATTTTGATCGGATCAACGACGACGTGTTTCTCGACGTTTTCGAGCTGGCGCTTTCGGCGCATCGCACAGAAATCGATGCCATTGCGAATTCTGATGAAATTCCGACGATTGAGAACACGTTGAAGGCGCTGGAGCTCTCGGGTGAGGCGCTGTCACGCGTTTCGTCAATCTTTTGGATGCGAGCGGGCGCGCATACCAATCCGACGATCCAGGCCACCGAACGCGATCTGGCGCCGAAGCTTTCACGCCATTATTCGGCGATCGCACTGAACCAAAAGCTTTTTGCGCGAATTGATGACCTCTATGCGCGTCGAAGCCAGATCGGTCTTGATGATGAAACGAACCGCGCACTGGAAAAGAGCTGGAAAGGGTTCATGCGTTCCGGCGCTAAGCTTGAAGGTGCGGCTCGCGATCGTTTTGCCGAGATAAACAGTTGCCTGGCGTCGCTTGGCGCCGCGTTCGGACAAAATGTACTCGCCGACGAAAGCGGCTGGTCGCTTGCATTGACGAAGGATGACCTTGTCGGACTGCCGGAACCCCTTATCGATGGTTTGGTGGAGGCGGCGCAGTCGCGCGAGGGAAACGGTGATTTTGTAGTCACGCTGTCGCGTTCGGTCGCGGAAGGCTTTTTGAGCCACTCGGCGCGACGCGATCTACGCGAAAAGGTATTCCGGGCCTTTATCTCGCGCGGAGAGAAGCAGAACTGGCCGCTGATACAAGAGATGCTCGCCTTGCGCGCCGAAAAGGCAAAGCTGCTCGGATACGAGAATTTTGCTGCCTTCAAGCTCGACAACACGATGGCAAAAACTCCCCAGACCGTGATGGAATTGCTGATGCCCGTCTGGCAAAAAGCTCTGAACAAGGCTCGCGCCGAGGAGGCGGTGCTGGCAGAGATCGCCGCCGACGCTGGCGAGAACGAACCGCTGGAAGGGTGGGATTGGCGCTTCTATGCCGAACGTAACCGCGAGAAAAACTACCAGTTTGATGAGAATGCGCTGAAAGCCTATTTTTCACTCGACCGTGTTATCGAGGCTTCTTTCGATGTTGCGAGTCGCCTGTTCGGCCTCTCCTTCGAGGCCCTGCCTGACGTCCGGGGGTGGCATGAGGACGTACGCGCTTTTCGCGTCATGGACGAAAGCGGCGCGGAAATCGGGTTGTTCCTGGCCGATTATTATGCGCGTGCTTCCAAGCGTTCCGGCGCGTGGATGAGTGCGTTGCGAAGTGCGCATGGTC
This sequence comes from Limoniibacter endophyticus, assembly GCF_014652835.1. Classification (GTDB taxonomy): domain Bacteria; phylum Pseudomonadota; class Alphaproteobacteria; order Rhizobiales; family Rhizobiaceae; genus Limoniibacter; species Limoniibacter endophyticus. The sequence goes on along the minus strand of NZ_BMZO01000007.1, from coordinate 93,002 downwards.
TCGATAACGGCCAGAAGCCCATCATCTACAATGTGATGAACTTCTCCAAGCCCTCGAAGGGTAAGACAGCACTCCTTTCGCTTGATGAAGCACGGACTCTGTTTCACGAGTTTGGTCATGCCCTGCATGGTCTCTTGACCAAAGCCAAATGGCCAAGTCTCGCGGGCACTGCGGTGTCGAGGGATTTTGTCGAGCTTCCATCGCAACTTTATGAGCACTGGTTAATGGTGCCGGAGGTGATGACCAAGCACGCGCGGCATTACAAGACGAACGAGCCCATACCGGCGGTGTTGATCGAAAAGCTCAAAGCTGCGCATAGCGCAAATGCGGGGTTCGACGCTGTTGAGTTCACGGCATCGGCGCTGGTAGACATGGCATATCATACACTCGGTGCTGCTCCGTCCGACCCGAAGATATTCGAAGCAGAGACTCTTGCAAAACTCGACATGCCGAAGACGATTGCCATGCGACATCGTTCCCCGCAATTTTTGCATATATTCGCGGGCGACGGTTATAGTGCTGGCTACTATTCATATATGTGGTCGGAAGTGCTTGATGCCGATGCGTTTGCTGCATTCGAAGAGACCGGAGATCCCTTCGATCCCGAAACGGCGCATAAGCTCAAGGAATGCGTCTATGCCGCCGGAGATACGCAGGACCCCGAAGCCCTTTATCGTGCATTTCGAGGCAAAATGCCGTCACCGGAAGCAGTCGTAAAAAAACGTGGACTGGCCTGAATGGCGTAGTTGCGCCGTTTTTGCCGGATAGCATTGCCTTAACGCCCCTTCCTTTTGGAGCGAAAACAGGTTATGAGCGCGCGCAACTACGATTGGGCGCGTCGAGGACGGTCCGAACCGTGTCTCCAAACAAAAGGCCTCTTTCGTTATGAAACTTCGCAATATCGCGATCATCGCGCACGTTGACCACGGCAAGACGACCCTGGTCGACAAGCTGCTCGAACAATCCGGCACGTTCCGCGAAAACCAGCGCACCGAAGAGCGTGCGATGGACTCCAATGATCTCGAAAGAGAACGTGGCATTACCATTCTGGCGAAGGCTACTTCGGTAGAATGGAAGGACATTCGCATTAATATTGTCGATACTCCAGGCCACGCCGATTTCGGCGGTGAGGTCGAGCGAATCCTCAATATGGTGGATGGTGCAGTCATTCTGGTCGATGCGTCGGAAGGCCCGATGCCGCAGACCAAGTTCGTGCTGGGCAAGGCGCTCAAGGTTGGTCTAAAACCAATCGTCGCCATCAACAAGATTGACCGCGCTGACGAGCGCCACCAGGAAGTCCTGAACGAAATCTTTGATCTTTTCGTTGCCCTCGACGCTACCGAAGAACAGCTCGACTTCCCGGTTCTCTATGGTTCGGGTCGTGGCGGCTGGATGGCGGAAGCGCCGACAGGTCCGCAGGACAAGGGTCTCGAGCCGCTGTTTGATCTGATCGTCAAGCACGTTCCTGAGCCGGACACGGCTTCCAAGGATGAGCCGTTCAAGATGATAGGCACGATTCTGGAATCCAACCCGTTCCTGGGCCGCATCATCACTGGTCGCATCCAGTCCGGTTCAATCAAGCCGAACCAACCGGTCAAGGTGTTGAACGGCGAAGGCAGTCTCGTCGAGAACGGCCGTATATCCAAAATTCTGGCTTTCCGGGGCCTTGAGCGCGTACCGCTGGATTATGCCGAAGCGGGCGATATTGTTGCGATCGCCGGTCTGTCGAAGGGTACCGTCGCGGATACGTTCTGTGATCCGCAGGTCACCGAGCCTCTGCTCGCACAGCCGATCGATCCCCCGACCGTCACCATGTCCTTCATCGTCAATGACAGCCCCTATGCAGGTACCGAAGGCGACAAGGTGACGAGCCGCGTCATCCGTGATCGCCTGCTCAAGGAAGCCGAAGGCAATGTTGCGCTGAAGATCGAAGAATCGGAAGACAAGGACTCCTTCTTCGTTTCTGGTCGCGGTGAATTGCAGCTCGCCGTTTTGATTGAAACCATGCGTCGTGAAGGCTTCGAAGTCGCAGTTTCGCGTCCCCGTGTCGTCATGCAAAAGGACGAGACGACCGGCGAAACGCTTGAGCCGATCGAAGAAGTCGTCATCGACGTTGATGAAGAGCATGCGGGCATCGTCGTGCAGAAGATGTCGGAGCGTAAGGCTGAGATGACGGAGCTGCGTCCCTCCGGCGGCAACCGTCAGCGTCTTGTCTTCCACGCTCCGACCCGTGGCCTGATCGGCTATCAATCCGAACTTCTGACTGATACGCGCGGAACGGCCATCATGAACCGCCTGTTCCACTCCTACCAGCCGTATAAGGGGCCGCTGCCCGGTCGCACCAACGGTGTACTGATCTCGAATGACCTTGGCGAGGCTGTTGCATACGCGCTCTTCAATCTTGAAGATCGCGGTCCGATGATCATTGATCCGGCAACCAAGGTCTACCAGGGCATGATTATCGGCATTCACAGCCGTGATAATGATCTCGAGGTCAATGTGCTGAAGGGCAAGAAGCTCACCAACATCCGTGCCGCCGGCAAGGATGAAGCCGTGAAGCTGACACCACCTATCCGAATGACGCTCGATCGTGCGCTTTCCTGGATCCAGGACGACGAACTGGTCGAGGTTACGCCGAAGTCGATTCGCCTGCGCAAGCGCTATCTCGACCCGAATGATCGCAAGCGCTTTGAAAAGAAGAAGGTCGAACTGGCTTAGGCCGGTTAGCATGAAATGCAAAATGCGTCGTTCGAAAGAGCGGCGCATTTTTTTGTAGCAGAGTGGCAAAAAGTGGTGCCTGGTCATCAACGGGCGCTACGCAGCGGTGGAAAATTGTTTTTCACAACCGGATTTCGCTATAACCGACCGTGAAGAACGCTGGCAGCAGTTTTTCTTTTCATTTTCGATCTGATTTCATTCCGCGTTTCATTTTCGTCGTAAAAGTTTGTAGTAATCCAGTGTCGTCCACTGCGCTGAGATTCTCATTTGCAGATGGAACGAGCCGGGAGGCGGCAGACATGGCGACGAGAGGATAGCGTGTTGAACGAAACCGCAGCAACCACCGCACAGAAACAGCAGTCTTTGATCGATCTCATTCTCGCGCGTGCGCCGGAAGAAGATGTCGCGGCTTACGATCCCGCGACCTTGCGTGAGATCGTCGCCACGGGTTCGGCGGCTATTGCCGACCACTCCGAAGGTGCGAGCATCGTGCGGATCGAAACCAAATCCGAGTTTTTGCGTGGCGCGCATCCGGTGTCGGCCATCACGATCGTCAACGACAATATGCCGTTTCTCTTCGATTCCGTTTTGGGCGAGATCAGTGAACAGCTTGGGGAACCATATTTTGTTTCTCACCCTGTACTTCTGGTAAGCCGGGATGCGGGGAAGTGTCAGCTTATCGGCGAGGCCGATCAACGTGTTCCCGAAGCCGCAAAGAAGCTCAGCGTCATCCAGATTCATGTGCCGGCGATGTCTGACGCGTCTGCAAAGGCCCTTGAAACGGCGCTTCTCAAGATTCTGGATTATGTTCATGCAGCCGTTCGCGACTGGCAGCCCATGCTCACCGAGTTGTCGCGGGTTACCGGCTCTCTGCGCGAGGGCAAGACCCCGCTCGCCAAGACGAAACTCGACGAGGCGATCTCGTTCCTAGAGTGGCTTTCCCAGGACAATTTCACTTTCCTCGGCATGCGTCGGTTCCGTTATGTCGGCGAGGAGGAAAGCGGTAATCTCGAGCTCGTGGACGGAAAGGGACTCGGCATTCTTGCAGATGACGATGTTCGCGTTCTGCGCCGTGGTGCTGAACCCGTCACCACGACACCTGAAATCAGAGCCTTCCTTCATGGTCCGCAGCCATTGATCGTCACGAAGGCGAACGCCAAGTCCGTCGTCCATCGGCGCGCCTATATGGACTACGTTGGCGTCAAGACATTCGATGAGGCTGGCAAGCTTTCAGGCGAACTACGCATCGTCGGTCTCTTCACTTCCACGGCCTATACCCGCTCAGTCTTCCACATTCCCTACGTTCGCTCAAAGGTGGAAGCTGTAATTGCGAAGCTCGGCTATAGTCGTCATGACCATTCGGGCAAGGCACTTCTCAATGTTCTGGAGAGTTATCCGCGCGACGAGTTGTTCCAGACTACGGTGCCCGTGCTTCAGAGACATGCCGAAGCCATTCTGGCGCTTGGGGAGCGTCCGCGCGTCCGCGTCTTGATGCGCATTGACCAGTTTGATCGTTTTGCCTCCGTCATCGTCTTCGTCCCGCGTGACCGCTACGATACGGGCGTTCGTGAAAAGATCGGCGAATTTCTGAAATATCAGTTCAACGGTCGTGTATCGGCATATTATCCGGCTTTCCCAGAAGGTTCGCTAACGCGCGTACATTTCATCATAGGTCGCAACCGCGGCGATGCGCTTCCGCATCCGGATGAAAGACTTATGGAAGATGGCATTCGTCAGATCATTCGTGTCTGGAGCGATATGATCATCAGCCGTGCGACGGAAACGGATGTTCCGAGGGACATTGTTTCCCTGGCACTGAAATTCCCTCAAGGATATCGGGAATTCTTCGGAGCCGACGATGCGCTGCGGGATGCGGCCGTTCTGAAACGGGTTTCGGCGGGAAGTCCCATTGCTATCGATTATTACCGGCGCCCGCACGCTCAGCCACAAGAGGCTGGCCTGAAGATTTACCACTTTGGCGAGCCGGTTGCCTTGTCACGCCGCGTCCCGTTACTTGAAAATATGGGCTTCAAGGTCATTGCCGAGCGAACTTTCGAAATCGAACTCGACGACGGCAATACCGTCTATCTGCATGATATGGACGTTGAGAATGGAGACGGCGCGGCGATTGATCTCAGCGATGAGGGCGAGCTTTTCGAAGATGTCTTTCTCGCAGCCTGGAACGGAATCATCGATAATGATGCCTATAATGGCCTTGCCCAGAGCGCGGCACTCAAGACAGGCGAAATCGTGGTTATTCGGGCTTATGGTCGCTATCTCCAGCAGGTCGGTATTCCGCAAAGTCAGGATTACATTGCCGCTGCGCTGAACCGGTACCCGGACATTGTCCGTGCGCTTTTTAATGTTTTCGCGTCGCGTCTTGATCCTGCCTTCGAAAGTGATCGCGATGAAGCAGTTCGCCAAACCAAGGCGGGCATCAAGTCGGCACTTAATGCCGTCCCCAATATTGATGACGACACGATCATTCGCCGGCTTCTCAATTTGATCGAAGCAACTCTGCGTACCAATTATTTCATGCCGTCAGCGACGAAACAGGGAATCTCGCTTGCCTTCAAGCTCGACCCGCATTCAATCGACGGTTTGCCGGACCCAAAGCCCTGGCGCGAAATTTTCGTCTACGGCGCCGAATTGGAAGGCGTGCACCTGCGCTTTGGACCTGTCGCACGCGGAGGTCTTCGCTGGTCGGATCGCGCCCAGGACTACCGTACGGAAGTACTCGGCCTCGTAAAGGCGCAGCAGGTCAAGAACGCTGTGATCGTGCCTGTCGGCGCAAAAGGCGGTTTCTACCCTAAGCAGCTGCCTGTCGGGGGCAACCGCGACGCGATATTTGAAGCCGGACGCCAAGCCTACATCAATTTCATCTCGTCAATGCTATCGATCACCGACAATCTCGATGGCGACAAGGTTATCGCGCCGGCGCATGTCGTGCGTCATGATGGTGATGATCCATACTTCGTCGTTGCCGCCGACAAAGGCACCGCGACTTTCTCCGACACTGCGAACGGGATCAGTCAAAGCCGCGATTTCTGGCTCGACGATGCCTTCGCATCCGGCGGCTCTGCCGGTTATGACCACAAGAAGATGGGCATCACCGCTCGTGGAGCGTGGGAAGCAGTCAAACGCCACTTCCGCGAAATGGATCATGATATCCAGAAGAAGCCTTTCACCGTCGTTGGAGTCGGCGATATGTCGGGCGACGTGTTCGGCAATGGCATGCTGCTTTCGCGTTGCACGAAGCTAATTGCGGCCTTTGACCACCGCGATATATTCATCGATCCCACGCCGGATCCGGAAGTTTCGTTCGAGGAGCGCACTCGTGTCTACGCGCTGGGTCGCTCAAGCTGGCAGGACTACGACAAGGCAAAGCTTTCGGAAGGCGGCATGATCGTGCCCCGCAACCAGAAGTCCATTACCCTGACGCCGCAGGCAGCCGCTGTACTTGATCTCCCCGCGGGAGAGATTACGCCGGTGAAGCTCATTCAGGCGATCTTGAAGGCGAAAGCCGATCTTCTCTGGTTCGGGGGTATCGGCACGTATATTCGCGCAACCCACGAGAGCAACCAGGATATTGGAGACCGCTCCAATGATCCTGTTCGCATTACCGCTGCGGACCTCCGGGTCAAGGTTGTGGGTGAGGGTGCCAATCTGGGCATGAGCCAGTTCGCACGCATTCAGTTTGGCCTGAATGGGGGGCGCTGCAATTCGGACGCAATCGACAATTCGGCAGGCGTGAACTCTTCCGACGTCGAGGTCAATATCAAGATCGCTCTTGCCTCGGCCATGCGCTCAGGTCGTCTGACGCGCGAGGATCGTAACGTGCTTCTGGCCCAGATGACTGATGAGGTTGCGCGGCTCGTGCTCGCCAATAATTACGAGCAGACGCTGGCGCTCTCCATGACACATCAGCTCGGGCTCACAGATCTCGCCAACCAGGCGCGCTTCATGAAGGCGCTGGAGGATCGCGGCTTGCTGGACAGGGTAGTGGAAAATCTGCCCTCGCAGACCGCTCTCGAGGAACGTCAGGCCAAGGGCGAAGCGTTAACGCGTGCCGAACTCGGTGTTCTGCTCGCTTATGCCAAGATCGTGCTCTTCAATGACGTGATCGCCAGCCACGTGCCGGATGAGGTTTATTTCGCGCAGGAATTGACAGAATATTTCCCAAAGGGAATGGTCAGCATTTACGCTGAGGAGATCGCAAGTCACCGGCTGCGTCGCGAGATAATCACGACCACCCTGGTCAATGATCTGGTCAATCGCGGTGGGCCATCCTTCGTGAATCGTATGGAAGAAGAGACCGGACGGACGGCAGCCGATATCGTGCATGCCTTCACCTTGGTACGCGAGGGATATGATCTGCGGGCAGTGTATACCCAGATCGACGCGCTGGATAACAAGATCGAAGGCAAGGCGCAGCTCGCGCTTTACGCCACTGTTGCCGATCACATGAATTCCGCTGTCGCATGGTTCCTGAAGAATGATTCATCGACCGGACCGCTTGGCGAGCGTATCGAGCGCTTGCGCAGAGGGCGTGAAGCGTTGGCGAACAATGTTCAGCTCATGCCAGAATTCATGAAGGAGAAGCTAGAGGAAAGACGCTTCGCTTATGTAAAAGCAGGAGCGCCTGCCGAACTTGCCGAGCGCCTCGCCATTCTCCCGGTCGAGCAAATGATCCCGGACATCGAGAAGGTTGCAGAAAGCGCGGATGCGGACTTGTCCCTTGCAGCGAAGGCCTATGTCGATGTTTCGGGCCTCTTCCCGATCGGCCGCATAGAGGATGCAGCGCGCATGCTTCGCCCAGCCGACTATTATGACGGACTTGCTCTTGCGCGTTCGCTCGATCTTATTAACCAGGCTTGGCGCGGTATAGCAGTTGCTGCCTTACGCCGCCACGGTGCTGGGGCAGATCCTGTAGGAAGTTGGCTGGAAGACAAGGGCGCACACGCCAGCATTATTCGCGACCGTCTCCTGTCGCTCATCGAGGGTGATCTGAACGTGTCGCGCATGACTGTTGCTGCGGGCCTCATGGCTGATCTCGCAAATTAGAAGATACAAGCCTCCGCGATATATATCGCGGAGGCTTTCTCATCGTGACGGGAGGGGGCATGCAGCCGGAGAAAGTAAGCCGGGCAGGTGTTTTCGGCTGGATGGCTTTCGACTGGGCCGCCCAACCTTTCTTCACCGTCGTGACCACCTTCATCTTCGGTCCCTATGTCGTATCCCAGATGGCAAGCGACCCGGCAGCTGGCCAAGCCGCGTGGGGCTACGGCATTGCACTTGCCGGCTTCTGTATCGCTATCTTGTCGCCGATTCTTGGCGCAATTGCGGACCAGACCGGAGCACGCAAGCGCTGGATTGCTGGTTTCGCGGTCATCAAGATTGCCTGTTTATTGCTGCTCTGGAATTCCCCGCCCGGCTCCGCCCTCTTGCCGGTTATTCTGCTCTTTTCGCTGGCAAGTATTGCTGCGGAGTTTTCCGTCGTCTTCAACGATTCCATGATGCCACGGCTGATTGCGCCGCACGCCATAGGTAAGGTTTCGAACATTGCCTGGGGGCTGGGCTATCTCGGGGGTATGGTAGCCCTGATCTTCACTCTCGTCTTTTTCTCCTCTTCACCTGAAACTGGGCTGACGATCGCGGGCATTCCGCCGCTCTTCGATCTCGATCCGGTGCTAGGCGAGGGCGCGCGGGCAGTCGCCCCGCTTGCCGCTCTATGGTATGCAATCTTCATCCTGCCCTTGTTGCTTTTCACGCCGGATGAACCTTATCGCGGGCCGATATCGGCAGCTGCCAGAAGTGGCGTTATCGGTCTTCTCGGCACCTTCCGGGAAGTGCGTCAGCGGGCCGGTATTTTCCGCTTCCTCGTTTCGCGCATGATTTATCAGGATGGCGTGAACGCGCTGATAGCTCTGGGTGGAGCATTCGCCGCGGGCGTCTTCTCCTGGACGATCACTGAGGTTGGCCTGTTTGGCATCATCCTCAACATCTTCGCGGTCGCGGGCTGCATCGCGGCGGGCTACATTGATCGTCGCTCCGGCTCGAAATTTATTATTATTGTGTCGCTGGTGCTGCTTCTAATCGCCACGCTTGGGCTGATTTCGACCGGTCCTAACTTCAGCCTGTTCGGTTTCTGGGCTTTGTCACCTGCCGACACGAACGGGCTTTTCGGGACTGCGGCGGAAAAGGTCTATATCGGTTTCGCACTTCTCGTCGGCCTTACCTTTGGTCCGGTTCAGGCCTCCTCCCGTTCCTATCTCGCCCGGAGTGTCGAGCCGGAAGAGGCAGGCCGCTTTTTCGGAATTTATGCCTTGTCCGGGCGAGCGACGAGCTTTCTCGTGCCGCTTCTAGTTGCCGGCGTCACCTCTCTCAGCGGCTCGGCGCGTTTGGGTATGTCGGTCATTATCGTGTTTCTGGCACTCGGACTTCTTGTTCTCTGCCGCGTTCCCTATCCAGCGAATAAATAAAATGGCGGCACAGCAAGCTGCACCGCCATTTTCTTGATGAGCAGGCGATCTTAGTGGCGGAAGTGGCGTGCGCCGGTCATGACCATTGCAATGCCATGTTCGTCGGCAGCAGCGATGACTTCATCATCACGCATTGAGCCACCCGGCTGGATGACGGCGGTTGCACCGGCTTCAATCGCTGAAAGCAGGCCATCGGCGAACGGGAAGAAGGCGTCGGATGCGACCACACAGCCCTTGGTGAGCGGCTCCACCAATCCGGCAGCTTCCGCCGCATCAATTGCCTTGCGTGCTGCGATCCGGGCGGAGTCGACACGGCTCATCTGCCCAGCCCCGACGCCTACCGTCGCGCCGTCCTTGGCGTAGACAATGGCGTTGGACTTGACGTGCTTGGCAACACGGAAGGCGAATTTCAGGTCTGCAAGTTCCTGCTCGGTAGGTGTGCGTTTGGTCACGACCTTGAGATCGAGATCGTCCACCACGAGATTGTCACGAGACTGGACGAGCAAGCCGCCGGCAACTGTCTTGATGGCGAGGCCCGGCGTACGGGGATCGGCCAAGCCACCGGTTACGAGCAGGCGCAGGTTCTTTTTCGCGGCGACGATGGCCTGTGCTTCTTCCGTCGCATCCGGCGCGATGATTACCTCCGTGAAGATCTTCACGATCTCTTCGGCAGCTTCAGCATTGAGGGTCTGGTTGAGCGCTACAATGCCCCCAAAGGCCGAAACCGGATCGCAAGCGAGTGCGCTTTTATAGGCTTCTACGATTGAGGAACCTTCCGCGACGCCGCAAGGATTGGCATGCTTTATGATTGCCACTGCGGAAGTCCGCTTGGGATCGAATTCCGAAACCAGTTCGAACGCCGCGTCCGTGTCATTGATATTATTATAGGAAAGCTGCTTGCCTTGGAGCTGGCGAGCGGTGGAGACGCCGCTGCGTTGCTCTGCCGTCTTATAGAAGCCTGCCTGCTGGTGCGGGTTTTCACCGTAGCGCATGACGCTGTCGAGCTTGCCGCCGAAGGCACGCCACTGTGGGCTTTCAATTTCAAGCGTGGAAGCAAACCAGTTCGCGATCGCCGCATCATAGGTTGCCGTGCGTGAGAAGGCCTTGGCAGCGAACTGTTTGCGCAGCGCGTAAGGCATCGCGCCCTCGTTTGCCTCCAGCGCGTCGATCACCGCGTCGTAATCGCTCGGGTCGGTGACGATGGTGACATAGGCGTGATTCTTTGCCGAGGCGCGCACCATGGCAGGACCGCCGATATCGATATTTTCAACGACGGCTGCGTAATCGCCGCCCTTTTGTACCACGTCCTCGAATGGATAAAGGTTAACGACGACCAGGTCGAAGGGCGCAATATTGTGCGTTTTCATCGCTTCGGCATGCTCGGCATCGTCACGAATAGCAAGCAGACCACCGTGAACCGCTGGATGGAGGGTCTTGACGCGGCCGTCCATAATTTCGGGAAAGCCGGTGACCTCGGAAACATCCCTCACCGGCAGACCAGCTTCTGCCAGTGCCTTGGAGGTGCCGCCGGTCGAAATCAGCTCGACGCCTTTTCCTGCCAGCTTTTTGGCGAATTCGACGAGAGCCGTCTTGTCGGAGACGGAAAGAAGGGCCCGCTTGACGGGGACGAGGTCGGGGGCAGGAATGTTTTTTGACACGACGGCCATGGCAGACTCCGGACTATTCGCGTCGCGGTTTTGCTCGCCAGCCGCAACGCTATTTTGCGTTGCCGATCGCCTAGCACAGGAGGTCGGTGAAGCAAACAGAAAGCAACAAATTAGCGTAAACGGCGTTTCAGAAAGCGCCAATGCACTTCCTGCTGTTCCGAAGCACGTACGGACAGCACGATCTGCTTGCAAGCTTGCGGACCGGCAGGGCTTGCGAAGAATACGGACTCTTCGATATGGGGACGCACGCCATCGCTTATGAAAGTCCAGCCTTCATGTTCATCGGCGATCAGCACGAGCAATCCATCGCTATCACGGTAGAGCTTGACCGCGGGGTGAAGGTGAAAGCGGATGACAAGATCGTCATGCGCGCTGGGTTCGATACCAAAACCGCCCGGAGCATAAAAACGATCAATGCCCTCCAATTGCGTCCCGTTCGCCGACAGTGTCATGGCGCGTTCATGAATCATGCCAAAGGGAGCAAGATAGCCGTCGTGATTTGCGACGAAGCTTTGAGTTTCAGCGTCATCGATACGCGTACAGTCCACTTTTCGTGGTCCGGCCAGAACAGGCGTCCCGAGAAAGGCGCGGATGCGGTCCGTCAGCCCGAAGGTGAAGCGGGCAGAGGAGGTGTCGTGCACCGTGGCTGTCGAGTGCGCTGCCGTCATGCGCGCCAGATTACGGAAGTCGTTCGAGCCGAATTCATCGATTCCGCAGTTGACGACAAACTGGTTTATGCCGCTCGACAGCTCGAAAGAGAGACATCCGGCATGAGCGTCTTTCGAAAGATCGATTGACGGCGTAACACCGGTATCGGCGATCACCACGGTCTGTCCCTGCGCCAGACGCTCATAGCCGGCATGCGGCATGTGCAGCATGAAGGAGCCGCTGGAATCATCATGATGCAGGATTGCAGCGATGCGATCGTGGACTGTTGCGCTCATGCCGTTGAAACGAGCCAGTGAGCCATCGCCGTGGCGGAAGAAGCGCAAGGCGGGCAGCATGCGGTCGATTGCGTTGATCAGCGACGCCGGCGGTTGTTCGGATTGATGCGCATAGGTCTGTTTCAGCGGCAGAAGATCGGTCAGTATTTCAACCAACGCTGCCGGATTGCGGGAGACATGTCCTCCATCGGGCAGAATTTGCCGGTCGAGTTCCTCTCCCAGATTGCGCGAAGCGGTCCGCAGTGCCGCGGGATTGTTCGGCAGGGCAAGAGCGGCGAAAGCCATGGCGATGCGGGCACGCAACCGGCCTTCACCATCAGGCATTTCCCGGGCGACCGAGCGCAGGTAGCGGATTTGTGCCGCGAGGCTCTTCAGAAAGCTGCGATAAAATTCGTAATCGGCATCCTTCAGTACAACCGAGGAATGCTGGAGCCACGAGATCACACGGGAGGCGACGATCTGCGGTTCCCAAGCAAGGCCATGGACGCGGCGTCCATGGAGGATCATCCAGTCCGAAACGAGCGCGCGCGCATTGGCAGCCGCAAGCTCGGTGCCTGCACTGCGCATGTGGCGGAGCCAGCGAAAGGAATGCAGCGCCTCGTTCCAATTGCGATGAGTAACGGCTAGTTGAAATGGCGAGTTGCCGCTCGTCTCGACCACATGGCCTGCGAGTGGAAAACGGCCGTGGTAGATGTCGAGCGCAATTTGGGGATCGGCAAGGCGCAGGTCCGGCGGAGCTACGAGAACGCGCTCGGGCGCGCGACCCGCATAGCGCCAATGGTGCAGCGGGCCCTGGCGCAGCCGACGACGTGTACGGCGCCAAGCTTCGCGTATGATCAAGCCCCAAAAACGCGGGTCGTTTGCCACCGCACTCGTCACTCTCTGATCCTTATGTGATTCTGAGGCGACTATGCTGTCAACATGGTTAGCAAATGGTTTACGAATTAGGATATCGTAACGGAAGGTTAACGGGTCCGGTTCAGGCGGACTGCGTAAAAACCGTCCAGGCCGGAAAGCTGCGGGAAACCAAGATCGAAGTCGGCGGGCGTGCTGCGCAACTCTCCACGTTCGGTCAGAAGCGGTGCAATCCCCTCAATTTCATCCGGTTCTATCGCATCGATTTTGACATTTTTTTCTGTAGCGATGAAGCGATCGATCAACGCCTCACCCTCCAGACGATCGAGCGAGCAATTGGAGAAAACAATGGTTCCTCCGACCGGAACGAGCGACACTGCCTTTTGCAGGAGCTTGTATTGCAGGTCTGCAAGCTTCTCGATATCGGAAACGTCCTTTGCCCAAAGGACGTCCGGATGACGCCGCACCGTTCCCGTAGAAGAACAGGGTGCGTCGAGCAATACCGCGTCGAACCCGGCCTCATCCGGCAAATCGAGGAGGTTCGAATGCACGAAGCTCGCATCGAGTCTCAGCCGCGCAAAGTTTTCCTGGAGGCGACGCAGGCGGTTGGCCGATTGCTCCACTGCGGTAACCTCTGCCCCCCTTACCGCCAGTTGCGCGGTTTTGCCGCCAGGTGCGGCGCAAAGATCGGCGACGGACTTGCCGGAAATGTTCTTGAAAAGTCGCACGGGCAGGGCTGCGGCAGCATCCTGAATCCACCACGCGCCTTCCTCGTAGCCGGGCAGCGTCGAAATTGCACCTTCCGGCTTTGATACGCGGACGCTGCCGGTTGGTGTCGTGATACCGCCGAGCGTCTTCGCCCATTCGGCGGCATTTTCTTTTACCGTAAAATCGAGAGGGGCCTCGACGCGATGGGCGGCGAGAATAGCTTTGGTCTTTTCCTCTCCATAGGTTTGGCGCATTCGCTCAACGAACCAGTCCGGTGCATCCACGGTTTGAGCAAGTGCTGCCGGCAGAGCGCGTTCCTTTATCCGAATCAACGTGCGCAGGATTGCGTTGACGAGATTGGCGAAGCGGCGTGTGCGGGGATCGTGTTTCGCATGCTCAACCGCAAGGTCGACCGCGGCGTGATCGGGCAGATCGAGAAAAAGAATTTGTGCGGCACCTACATGCAAAATGTGGGAGAGCGTTGTGGCATTGCCCGGTAACGGGCGCTCCAGCCGTCGTTCGATCAGCGCTTCAATGGTGCGGCGATAACGCAACGCGGTGAGGAGAATGGCTCGCACCAGCCCGCGGTCACGACTGTCGAGTGCGCGATAATGGGGCTGGCCGTGTTGTTCGTCGGTCAGGCCGTCGAGCGAGGTCTTTTGTTCGACGATCGCGGCTAAGAGCTTTGCCGCTGTCTGGCGAACGGCGAGGCCGGGAATGTCGGGCGTATCCGCTTTTTGTCTTATCTTGGAGGTCTTTCGTGGTGCAGATGCGGGAGTGTTCAAGACCAAGGGCCTTTCGGGGGCTCGTCATTCTTCGGGCGCGCGCTCCATGGACCGGATGGAGGGGGCGGTGTAGGTTCTTTCGGCGCGTTATAGGACGGCTGGTGGCTGGACGTAAAGCCTCCGCCCGCCGAGCCGGTCGTTCTCATCGAGGCGGCCATTTCGCGCAGGGCCGCGATACGATTTTCGGTGTTAGGATGCGTTGAGAAGAGGTTGTCAGCGCGCTGGCCATTCAACGGATTGATGATGAACATATGCGCAGTGGCCGGATTGCGTTCGGCGTCGTGGTTTTCGATACGCGGCGCTGCACCGGCGATCTTCTGAAGAGCGGTCGCCAGCCATAGAGGATTGCCGCAGATTTCCGCGCCACGGCGATCGGCGGAATATTCGCGTGTACGCGAGATTGCCATTTGGACGATCATCGCCGCAAATGGCGCGACGATCATGGCGAGAAGAACGCCGATGAAGCCGAATGGATTATTATTGTCGCGGTTGCCACCGAAAAACATGGCGAAGTTGCCGAGCATGGAAATTGCACCGGCAAAGGTCGCCGTAATCGTCATGGTCAGCGTGTCGCGGTTCTGCACATGCGCCAGCTCGTGCGCCATAACGGCGGCAACCTCCTCCCGGGTCAGCTGTTGCATCAGCCCGGTGGTCGCGGCTACGGCTGCGTTCTGCGGATTGCGGCCGGTGGCAAAGGCGTTCGGCTGAGGATTGTCGATGAGATAGACGCGTGGCATCGGCAATCCAGCATTTCTGGCCAGTTGCGCGACCATATTATAGTAGTCGGGATGTGACCGTTGATCGACCTCGACGGCATGATGCATGCGCAATACCATCTTGTCCGAATTCCAGTAGCTGAACAGGTTCATCCCAGCAGCGATCACGAACGCGATCATCATGCCGCTGGTGCCGCCAATCATGGCACCGATACCCATGAAGAGCGCTGTCATCACGGCAAGTAGCATTGCAGTACGCATCATATTCATCGTAACAATCCTCAAAAATCCGGGGCTTGCTCAAGCAGGTGGTTGCAGCAGGTCACATTTTTCAGTCCACAAGATCCACCCCTTTGCCACTATAGAACGGCAAGTTGTATAATGGGATTGTCCCGCTGAACTTTCAATGAATGGTGACCAAGCGATGAGCGAAGAGAAAAGGAATAACGAGCAGATGGACCGGAAGCTCGAGCGTCTGCCATCCGACGCCGCCCAGCGTGCATTGGCGGAAGCACAGGCACGTCGCGCGCAGTATGACGACGCGGCAGAAGGTCGTCCAAGGGAACTCGGCGGACGAAAAGAGGGCAAGGAACCCGCTCGTTATGGTGACTGGGAAGTCAAGGGCATCGCTTCTGACTTCTGATCTTTCAGAGAACGACCCGCACAAAGCGGGCCGTTTGGCTAGGGGGCGGAGCTCTTAGCTCTTGCGATTTTGCCGGTTGGCGATGAGATCATCGACCACGGCAGGATCGGCCAGCGTCGAGGTATCGCCGAGGGCCGAGTAATCATCTTCAGCGATCTTGCGCAGTATGCGGCGCATGATCTTTCCCGAACGCGTTTTGGGCAAGCCCGGTGCGAACTGGATCTTATCGGGTGCCGCGATCGGTCCTATTTCGCTGCGTACATGTGCAACTAGTTCTTTATGTAGAGTATCCGACCACTCTTCCCCTGCCATCAGCGTGACATAGCAATAAATGCCCTGCCCCTTGAGATCGTGCGGATAGCCTACGACGGCGGCTTCCGAGACCTTCGGATGCGCGACCAACGCGGATTCGATTTCCGCTGTGCCCATACGGTGGCCGGAAACGTTGAGCACGTCATCGACGCGGCCAGTGATCCAGTAATAGCCATCCTCATCACGGCGGCAGCCATCACCGGTGAAATACTTGCCGGCATAGGTTGAGAAATATGTCTGCACGAAGCGTTCATGATCGCCGTAAACAGTGCGCATCTGACCTGGCCATGAATCGGCGATGCAGAGATTGCCGTCGGTTGGGCCCTCAAGCACTTTGCCGTCGCCGTCCACCAGTTCGGGCTTTACGCCGAAAAACGGGCGCGTCGCTGAGCCAGCTTTCAAATCCGTTGCGCCGGGCAGGGGGGTTATCAGAATGCCGCCGGTTTCCGTTTGCCACCAGGTGTCGACGATCGGGCAGCGCTCTTCGCCGACGACCTTAAAATACCATTCCCAGGCTTCCGGATTGATTGGCTCGCCGACCGACCCCAAGATGCGCAAGGAACTGCGATCAGTCTTCGCTACATGCTCGTTGCCTGCGCCCATCAGGGCACGAAGGGCGGTGGGGGCAGTATAGAAGATGTTCACCTTGTGCTTATCGATCACTTCCCAGAAACGCGATGGGGAGGGATAGTTGGGGACACCTTCGAAGATCAGCGTCGTGGCACCATTGGCAAGCGGGCCGTAGACTATGTAGCTGTGGCCTGTCACCCATCCGACATCGGCCGTGCACCAGTAGATATCGCCTTCGTGATAGTCGAAAACATATTGATGCGTCATCGACGCGTAAACGAGGTAGCCGCCGGTGGTGTGCAGCACGCCCTTCGGTTTGCCTGTGGAACCGGAGGTGTAGAGTATGAACAGTGGATCTTCGGCGTTCATCTGCTCAGGTTCGCATTCGGCGGAAACTTTTTCAGTCGCCTCGTGGTACCAGACGTCGCGCCCGTCAACCCACCTGACCTGGCCACCAGTATGCTTTACGACGAGCAGGGTCTGCACGTTGAAGCCCTGGCCCTTGGCAATTTCGATGGCGCGATCAGCATTGGCCTTGAGGGGAATGGGCTTGCCGCCGCGGAGGCCCTCGTCGGCAGTGATCACCACGCCCGAGCCGCAGTCGGCTATGCGGCCAGCAAGTGAATCCGGTGAAAATCCGCCAAACACGACGGAGTGGATGGCGCCGATGCGGGCACATGCCAACATCACGTAGGTGGCCTCCGGAATCATCGGCATGTAGATGGTGACGCGGTCGCCCTTCTTGACGCCGGCCTCGCGCAGGACATTGCCAAGTCTGCTCACCGCGTCGTGCAATTGGCGATAGGTAATCTTCTTGTCTTTGCTGGGATCGTCAGCTTCCCAGATAAGGGCGACCTGATCACCGCGCTTTTCCAGATGTCGGTCGATGCAGTTATAGGCGACGTTGGTGACGCCATCCTCAAACCATTTGATGGAAACTCCGTTCGAAAAATCCGTATTCTTGACCTTGGAATATGGTTTGAACCAGTCGATGCGTTTGCCGTGTTGCCCCCAGAAGGCCTCCGGGTCGTCGATGCTCTGCTTGTACCAGTCGAGATAAGTCTCGTTGTCGATCAAAGCGTTTTTCGTCCACTCCGGTTTCACGGGGTGGAGGTGGCTGTCTGACATGGTATTCCTCCCAATGCTATCCTCGCCTGACGACGAAGATAGGTACACTACAAGCTGTCGTCATCATCGCGAGGATTATTAACATCTCAGCGACAGGGGCAACATTAGACGTTTGGGCGAGGTTGGAAATGGCAGCAGCCGAGAAAACATGCTGCTAATCGTCTGAAATAATGCGTGAAAACGGAATTTTCGGTTTGTCGACGAAAAGAAGTCGTTAAACTTTGAAGCGCATTCTCTGTATATTAGAGCTTGGAGGAGCGTGATGACGATGTCGCATTCCGAAACCGAAATAATGCTCAAGGGCTACGGACTGACCACTGCCGAGTTGCTCTACCGTATGCCGGATCACAGCCAGATTTTGCAAAGCTTCATCTGGCAGCATTACGATCTTGCCCCGAAGTTTCCGGAGCTGAAGGCATTCCTCGATTTCTGGGAACGGAATCTCGAGGGGCCGCTCCATTCGGTCCGGTTCGTTCATCGCAAGCTGATCCGTCCGAACGAATGGGCCAGGGTAGACGGCGAGATCGTGCTGCACTAATCACCGCAGTCGGGGCGAATCACAGCTGATAAGCGCGGTTGCCGAAGATCGCCGAACCTACACGAACTTCGGTCGCACCGAAGCTGATCGCGGTCTCGTAATCCCCCGACATGCCCATGGAAAGATGTGTAATACCGGCTTCGCGTGACAGTTTGCGCAGCAGGGCAAAGTGCGGACCGGAATTTTCTTGCGCGGGCGGAATGCACATGAGACCCGCAATGGCAAGGCCGAACTCGTCGCGGCACCTTTGTACGAATGCCACAGCCTCGCTTGGCTCGATGCCGGCTTTCTGCGGTTCCGAACCCGTGTTCACCTGCACGTAGAGACGGGGCAACCTGCCCTGTTTTCTGATTTCGTCGGCCAATGTACGGGCTATCTTCTCCCGATCAACCGTTTGGATCACATCGAAGAGTGCAACTGCTTCCTTGACCTTGTTGGATTGCAACGGTCCGATGAGGTGCAGCTCAATGCTCTTGAACCGTTCGCGCAACATAGGCCATTTGCCTTGCGCTTCCTGCACGCGATTTTCGCCAAATACGCGCTGGCCTGCGTTCAAAACCGGTTCAATCTCGTGGGTATCGAAGGTTTTCGAGACAGCGATGAGGCCGACATCGTCCGAGGCGCGTCCGGCAACGCGCGCGGCCCGTTCGATCTTTGCCTTTACGGTTGCTAGGTTTTTCGCCGCGTGGTCCATTTTCATCTTCCCTTTGCCTGCTGCAACGTCGTTTGCCTGCGCGAAAACGGTCCTGCCGGTTGACGGAGCAGGCAAAGCGTGGTGAACGTCATGCCACATTCAAGACGAGCACAAAACCGGTCATGGCATCAGAACGTTATAATCCACGCGCTGCAGAACCCCGTTGGCAGAAGGCCTGGGACGCAGCAAAGCTATTTGAAGCAAAGAACGACGATCCGCGACCCAAATATTACGTGCTGGAGATGTTTCCGTACCCCTCCGGGAATATCCACATAGGCCACACCCGCAATTACACAATGGGTGACGTCGTTGCCCGATACAAGCGTGCGGCGGGTTACAATGTTCTGCACCCGATGGGTTGGGATGCCTTCGGCATGCCGGCGGAAAACGCCGCGATGCAGAACAAGGTTCATCCAAAGGACTGGACCTACAAGAACATTGACAATATGCGCGCGCAACTGAAGACGATGGGTCTGTCGATTGACTGGAGTCGCGAGTTCGCGACCTGCGACGTTGATTATTATCATCGCCAGCAGATGCTTTTCCTCGACATGCTCGACAAGGGTCTCGTGACGCGCAAGACGTCTAAGGTCAACTGGGACCCGGAAGACTTGACTGTACTTGCAAACGAGCAGGTCATCGACGGTCGCGGCTGGCGGTCCGGAGCTCTGGTCGAACAGCGCGAACTCACCCAGTGGTTCTTCAAGATCACCGATTTTGCCCAGGACCTGAACGACGCAATCGACACGCTCGATCAGTGGCCGGAAAAGGTGCGTACCATGCAGCGCAACTGGATAGGTCGTTCCGAAGGCCTGATCCTGCGTTGGAAACTGGACGAGGCGAGCGCGGAAGCCTCGGGCGTCAAGACGATTCCGGTCTTCACCACCCGCCCGGACACGCTGTTCGGCGCTTCGTTTCTTGCAATTGCTGCCGATCATCCGCTTGCAAGGAAGGCCGCCGAAACGGATGCTGAACTGGCTGCCTTCTGCGATGAATGCCGTCGCATGGGTACGTCCGTTGCTGCTCTGGAAACCGCCGAGAAGAGAGGCTATCGCACCGGGCTCCAAGTCGAGCATCCCTTTGATCCGAACTGGACGCTGCCTGTTTACGTTGCGAATTTCGTGCTGATGGAATATGGCACTGGGGCCGTGTTCGGTTGCCCCGGCCACGACCAGCGCGATCTCGATTTCGCACGCAAATATGATCTGCCGGTCACCCCGGTTGTACTGCCGGTGGGCGAAGATCCCATGACATTCACGATTGGTGCTGAGGCCTATGTCGGCGAAGGCACGATGGTTAACTCGCGTTTTCTAGATGGTATGAACCCGGAAGCGGCTTTTCAGGAGGTCGCATCGCGACTGGAAAAGACAGAGCTTGAAGGTGCACCGCAGGCCGAGCGCAAGATCAATTTCCGCCTGAGGGACTGGGGCATTTCACGTCAGCGCTATTGGGGCTGCCCGATCCCCATTATTCATTGCGAGGCCTGCGGGACGGTTCCGGTTCCGAAGAAGGATCTGCCGGTCAAGCTGCCGGACGATGTCGAGTTTGATCGCCCAGGCAATCCGCTTGACCGCCACCCGACCTGGCGCCATGTCTCCTGTCCGAAATGCGGCGGTGCAGCGCATCGTGAAACCGACACGATGGATACATTTGTCGATTCCTCCTGGTATTTCACGCGCTTTACGGCGCCATGGGAGAAGGAGCCGACTGACAAAGCTGCTGCCAATGGTTGGCTGCCGGTCGACCAGTATATTGGCGGCATCGAACATGCGATCCTGCATCTGCTTTATTCGCGCTTTTTCACCCGCGCCATGCAGGCGACCGGCCATGTGGATGTGTCGGAGCCTTTCAAAGGGCTGTTCACGCAAGGCATGGTGGTGCACGAGACCTACAAGTCGGCAGACGGCAAGTGGCTCTCTCCCTCGGAGGTGCGTCTTTCCAACGACGACGGCGTACGCTCTGCCGTTGAAATCGCGACCGGAAAGCTGGCAACGATCGGCGGCCTCGAAAAAATGTCGAAGTCGAAGAAGAATGTGGTCTCGCCGGAAGAAATTACAGAGTCCTACGGTGCCGATACGGCGCGTTGGTTCATGCTTTCCGATTCGCCGCCGGAACGCGATGTCGAGTGGACGGAAGACGGTGCAGCAGGCGTGCATCGCTTTGTGCAACGTCTCTGGCGTCTTCTTTCCGGGGCCGGTGAAAAGCTCGTCAATATCGCGCCTGCGAATGGTCAGGCGGGGGATGCGCTTGAGCTATCGCGTGCCGTCCACAAAGCGCTCAAGGCCGTGGGAGACGATATTGAGAAACTGGCTTTCAACCGCGCAGTTGCTCGTGTGCATGAACTGGTCAATGCCATTGCAGCTCCGCTTGGAAGGGTTGCCGAAGGCAATGCGGATGCTGATCTGCGTGCTTCGGCGCGCCAGTGTGTAGAATTTGTCATAGCGATGGTTGCACCCTTCATGCCCCATTTGGCGGAAGAGGTGTGGGCAACATTGGGGGAGAGTGATCTTCTGGCCGCCCGCGCCTGGCCGAAATTCGATCCTGCACTGGTGATCGACAATGAAATCGTCCTGCCGGTCCAGATCAACGGTAAAAAGCGCGGCGATTTGACAATCACCCGTGATGCCGATCAAGCTGCAATCCAGTCCGCCGTATTGTCGCTTGATTTCGTCGTCAAGGCGTTGGAAGGCAAAGAACCGCGCAAGCTCATCATCGTCCCGCAAAGGATCGTCAATGTCGTCGTCTGAGTTCCTTTCCCGCCGGTCGTTTCTCGGATTGATGGCTGGGTCCGGTGCCGCGCTCGCAGCCGGTTGTACGGTACGACCGCTCTACCAGGCCAATTCGATGGCTCCGACCGCTGCCAGCACGCTTGAAGGCGCGGTGAGCATAGATGAAGTGCGTACCCGCTATGGTCAGGAAGTCCGCAACCACTTGATCTTTTCCTTCAATCGCGGCCAGGGGCAGCCCGCTTCAGCCCGTTACAAGCTTGTCCTTGGCGTGAGCTCGTCGACTGCATCCTCTGCTACCATCCAGACGACGCGTCGCGATAGCGAGCCAACCTCGTCCATGCAGACGCTTACGGGCACCTATGTGCTTACAGAAATAGCGACGGGCCAGATTGTCGCCCGTGGTAGGCGTTCCGTGACGGCGTCGTTTGACGTATCCCGCCAGGAATATTCTGCCGGTCGTGCGCGTCTTAATGCCGAGGATCGTGCCGCCCGCGAGCTTGCCGAGCTCATCCGACTTGCGATCACGCAGCAGGTGGAGCAAAAATAACGTAAATGCATTGTATGGCTGGTCGCGTCGCGGTTCATAAGACTGTTGGCGAATGCGTGATGGCTGTTCTGTCATGACGGCGTCACGGCAGTGCGCGAAAGACGGTCAAGGGAGTATGGACCGATGGATTCTCGAACGCCCCCTTCACATTCGGTGGCTGCCTTGACCACGCCGTGGCTGCAGGTCGGCACGGAGACAGATGCCCATATTATCGATCGTCTTATCAACGAGCGCTCGACCCACCTTTCGCAAAAGTTCTATTGGCCGGTTCTGCGTCCGATTTTGTTGCGCTTCCTGCATTACAAGCAGGCGATCCGCATGGCCGACGAGGTTGGAACGCTATCTGGTTGGGATGCCATGCAATATCTCAGCAGGCTGCTCGATCTCGATGTTACGGTCGAACATTTGGATCGCGTCCCTGAAAAAGGGGCTTTCATACTTGCTCCTTCACATCCGACAGGAATCGCCGATGGCGTTGCTGTGTTCGATGCGTTGAAGGAGCGTCGAGCGGATATGGCGATCTTCGCCAACCGCGATGCTATCCGCGTCATTCCGCGCCTCGACGAGATCGTCATTCCTGTCGAATGGCGCCAGCACGAGAAGTCACATTCCAAGAGCCGCGACACTCTTGTCATGACGGCGAGGGCTTTTCAGGACGGCCGCGCTGTCGTTCTCTTTCCTTCCGGTCGTATAGCCTCCTGGAAAGATGGCGCGCTTACGGAGCGGCCCTGGCAGGCGTCAGTCGTGTCGCTTGCAAAGCGGTTCAACTGCCCGGTTGTTCCGGTCCATCTTTCTGCACGTAACTCCGGCCTCTTCTATTTCCTGGCGCGCTTCTCCACGGAGCTGCGCGACATGACGCTTTTCCACGAGCTTTTGAACAAGGAGGGGCGTTCGTTCCACTTGCGCATCGGGAAGCCGATCGATCCCTCTCTGCTCAATGGCGACCCGGCTGATGTGACGGTTCAGCTGCAGAAATTCACCGTGGAGACGCTCAAAGGCGATGCCGACGCGGAATTTCAGGCGGTTGCGAGGAAATAGATGCGGCCGCGCTTTGCGCGCGCAATTGCAATGTCTTCGTCGCACGCGCCCGGCCTTCCGCCACCCTGCGGCAGACGATATTTGCCTGAAGCTTCCGGAGTTTTCGCAGCGTCTGTTTGAGCCAGCCGGGTTTTCCGGCGGGCAATTGCGTTTCATTGCTGCACAGCAGCCGCCAATCTGGATCGTTACGCGTTCTCGCGAGCTGGCCGATCTAGTGGCACAGGCAACCCATAGCCAGAGCTATCCTGTTCTGCGCGCCCGAATGGGACGCAGGTATAAGGCTTTCACATGGATGGAACATCGGGGGAAGTATAAAAAACGCCGCTGAAACAACGGCGTTTTTTATATGCGGCGATCTAAAGTCAGACGATCTTCTGACCCGTCTTTGCCCAGTCCGCCATAAACTGGTCCAGGCCTTTATCGGTGAGCGGGTGCTTGGCGAGCGCCTTGATGACAGAGGCTGGAACGGTGGCAACATCGGCGCCGAGAAGGGCCACGTCTTTCACGTGGTTCACAGTCCTGATGGATGCTGCGAGGATCTCGGTTTCGAAACCATAATTATCATAGATAGTGCGAATGTCGGTAATGAGATCGAGCCCGTCCAGTCCAATGTCGTCGAGGCGACCGATAAAGGGCGAGATGAAGGTTGCTCCGGCCTTGGCTGCAAGCAATGCCTGGTTTGCCGAGAAGCAGAGGGTAACGTTGGTCTGGTGGCCAGCGTCGGTTAGCGCCTTGCACGCCTTGAGGCCATCGAGCGTCAGCGGCAGCTTGATACAGATATTGTCCGCGATCTGAGCCAGGACGGCTGCTTCCTTCATCATGCCCTCGTAGTCGAGCGCGGTTACTTCGGCCGAAACCGGACCCTCGACGATAGAACAGATTTCCTTCGTCACTTCGAGAATATTACGGCCAGATTTCATGATGAGCGACGGGTTGGTCGTCACGCCATCGATCAGGCCGTAATCGTTCAGCTCGCGTATTTCATTGACGTCGGCAGTATCGACAAAGAATTTCATGACGTGCATTCCTCGTAAAGATCGTTATAGGTGGCACTCATTCACCACACATTCGGCCTTGATCTAGACCAAGATGCGCGCAAGGTCACCATCCATGTTCGAAGATTCGTATCCGCCCCGAGTCGTTCCGGTGCTGGTTCCCATGCCAGCCCCTGGTCCATACTCCTATGCTGTGCCCGAGGGCATGATCGTCATGCCCGGTTCTATCGTGCGTGTACCGCTGGGGCCGCGTCAGGTTGCGGGTATCGTCTGGGATGGTGAAGGCGGAGACGTCAATCCGAAGAAATTGCGACCTATCACACAGGTCTTCCAGTGCCCGCCCGTTCCCGAAGAAATGCGTCGCTTCGTCGACTGGGTAGCAGCCTATACGCTGTCGCGGCCCGGTATGGTGGCACGCATGGTGCTGCGTGCGCCGGAGGCTTTCGAGCCGGAGAGGGCGGTTGAAGGGGTTGTTCGCACCGGACTCGTGCCCGAGAAGATGACGGCGGCGCGCAAGCGGGTGCTGGAAATCACCGAGAACGGCCTCTCCTGGACACGATCCGGCTTGTCTCATGCCTCGGGTGTTTCGACCAGTGTCATTGATGGCCTGATTGCCCAGAATGTCTTTTCGAGAATAGAGCTTCAGCCTCCGCCGGTCGTGGCTGTCCCGGATCCCGGTTATGGCGCGAACGCGCTTTCGGAAGACCAGGCTGCGGCTGCCGAGACCTTGAAAGCTGCAATCGACAAGGGTGGGTTTCAGTCGCTGCTGATCGACGGCGTGACGGGCTCTGGTAAGACGGAGGTTTATTTTGAGGCGGTTGCCCGGGCGCTCGAGAAGGGCAGGCAAGTGTTGATCCTGCTGCCCGAGATCGCCCTGACGCAAGCTTTTCTGGATCGCTTTGAAAACCGCTTCGGCTCACGACCGGCGGAGTGGCACTCGGAATTGTCGCCGCGCATGCGTGAGCGTGTCTGGCGGCAGGTCGCCGAGGGACGCATCCGCGTTGTCGCCGGCGCGCGCTCGGCACTCTTTCTGCCATTTGAGGATCTGGGCCTTATCATCGTCGATGAAGAGCATGATCCTGCTTATAAGCAGGAGGACCGGGTCTTTTATAATGCACGTGACATGGCCGTCGTGCGCGGTCATATCGGTCGCTTTCCGGTAGTGCTAGCTTCCGCGACGCCTTCGGTCGAGACGCGGGTCAATGCGCAGCAGGGTCGCTATCAACGTATTGAGCTTGCCAGCCGCTTCGCCGATGCCGCGCTACCTACGCTCAAAACCATCGACATGCGCAAGAGCCCGCCCGCGCGAGGGAGCTTCCTCTCGCCCGCTTTGGTCGAGGCCGTGCAGGATACGCTCGCGCGCAAGGAACAGGCGCTGCTTTTCCTAAACAGACGCGGGTATGCACCGTTAACGCTCTGTCGGGTATGTGGCCATCGGTTCCAATGCCCGCAATGTTCGTCCTGGCTCGTCGAGCATCGCTTCCGCAATCAGCTTATGTGCCATCATTGCGGCCACCATGAACCGTCGCCGGAAGCTTGTCCCGCTTGCGGTGCCCTCGATCATCTGGCCCCCTGCGGACCTGGCGTCGAGCGAATCGCCGAAGAAGTGGTCGCGCAGTTTCCCGAAGCACGCACTATTATTCTCTCTTCCGACATGCCGGGGGGGACGAAAAGACTGAGGCTCGAACTTGATGCAATCGCCAAGGGTGAGGCGGATATCGTCATCGGCACGCAGTTGGTCGCCAAAGGCCATAATTTCCCGAATATGACACTGGTCGGAGTGGTCGATGCCGATCTTGGATTGGCCAATGGCGATCCCCGCGCTGCCGAGCGCACTTTTCAACTGCTTTCACAGGTTACCGGTCGAGCCGGAAGAACCGGCAAGAAGAGTGTGGGGCTGCTCCAGACCTATCAGCCGGAGCATCCGGTTATCCGGTCCATCGTCTCTGGAGACAGGGAAAGCTTCTACGCTCGTGAGATCGGTGAGCGCGAAAAAGCCATGCTACCGCCATTCGGACGGCTGGCTGGCATCGTCGTCTCGGCGGAGACGCGGGCCGAGGCGGAAGGGCATGCGCGACAATTGCGTCGGGCTGCGCCACCCGCGCCCGATATCGCCATTCTAGGGCCGGCAGAGGCGCCACTTGCTGTTCTGGC
The DNA here is from genome assembly GCF_014652835.1 of Limoniibacter endophyticus. Lineage (GTDB taxonomy): Bacteria > Pseudomonadota > Alphaproteobacteria > Rhizobiales > Rhizobiaceae > Limoniibacter > Limoniibacter endophyticus. The sequence goes on along the minus strand of NZ_BMZO01000007.1, from coordinate 66,779 downwards.
CGGGCGTCATCGTTTTCGGCTTCTGGTACAGGGGGAGAAACGGTCGGATCTGCAAGGTTTCATTCGTCAGCTTCTTGAGCGCGCTCCAAAGGAGCGGGGCTCGCTTCGGGTACATGTCGACATAGACCCGCAGAGCTTTTTATAAGCCAATCTTGCTGCCAGCGGATCAAGCGCCTATGCATGCGGCAAGTTGTTGAAAAAGACGCGAATCAGAGCGGACGACGATTATGATTTCATTCCCATGGCCTTTCACCTTTGGCGAATGGTTGGCTTTTGGTGCGGGCTGGACGACGGTTCTTTTCGGCCTAGTACTGTTTTTTGCCCCAACCTGGAGCCTGCGTCTCATCGGTGTGCCTGTCGGTCAGGTATTGCCTGCCGCAATGGCCAATTGTCGCGGCTTCTTCGCGGGACCATTTCTGGGATCGGGCCTTTGCAGCGTGCTGCTCGCACAGCCGCTTCTTTATATGGCGCTGGGTTTTGCCTATGCGTTTGCGGTCTTTGGAACGATCATATCTCTGTTATCGGACCGTTCGGCGGGGCTTCGAAGCTTCATTGCCTTAGCGATCGAAGCGATTCTTTGCGCCCTCTTATTCGCCTATTCCTTCGGTTTCGTCGCCTGACTTGTGAAAAGGGTGGATCTTAAATCGATACGAAGCAGGAAAATGTCTTTTAGGGCAAAGAATCGTCGCTAGCCTGTAGACTCCGGCGAGTTGCGACTTTAAAGAGCCTGTGCTAGACGGCTTTCCGTCTTCAGGCTCGGAGGGGAGCCTAAATTCGCCCCTTCAGCAGAATATTCAACCGGCTCAAGCGCTTAGGTCAGGTTTTGCCTTCCTTCGACGTGACAAGCCTGTCAAACACTGGATTGGACGGCCCGTGGCAAAGTCTCACTCGCCCGTTTCGGCAGTTGCAGATCGTTATGCCGCCTCGCTTTTTGCGCTGGCGCAGGAAAACAATTCGGTTGCGGCAGTAGAAGCTGAACTGGGCCGTTTCGAGGCAATGATTGCTTCCAGCGACGATCTCCAGCGCCTCATTGCCAGCCCGGCTTTCACTGCCGAGGATCAGACCAAGGCAATTACCGCTCTCGTGGAAAAGGCTGGCTTCTCCAGCTTTGCAGGCAACTTCCTCAAGGTTGTTGCGCAGAATCGGCGCCTTTTCGCCGTTCCGGGCATTATCGAAGCTTTCCGTCGCATTGCTGCCGAAGCGCGCGGCGAGATATCCGCCGATGTCGTCTCTGCTCATGCGCTCGACGTAGCGCAGGAAGCCGAGCTTAAGGCGGCTCTCAAGACCGCTGCTGGCAAGGACGTGTCGATCGCGGTTTCCGTCGATCCGTCCCTGCTCGGTGGCATAATCGTGAAAATGGGCTCGCGTCAGATAGATACGTCGCTCAAAACCAAACTCAATTCGCTTAAGCTTGCACTGAAAGAGGTCGGCTGATGGACATCCGCGCCGCGGAAATTTCCGCAATTCTGAAAGACCAGATCAAGAATTTTGGCAAAGAGGCTGAAGTCTCCGAAGTCGGCCAGGTTCTTTCCGTTGGTGACGGCATCGCCCGCGTCTACGGTCTCGACAACGTCCAGGCGGGCGAAATGGTCGAGTTCCCGGGTGGGGTGCGTGGCATGGCCCTCAACCTTGAAGCCGACAATGTCGGCGTCGTTATTTTCGGTGCCGACCGCGATATCAAGGAAGGCGATACCGTCAAGCGTACCGGTGCCATCGTGGACGTTCCAGTCGGCCCGGAACTGCTCGGCCGCGTCGTCGACGCACTCGGTAATCCGATTGACGGTAAGGGGCCGATCAACGCGACGCGCCGCGCTCGTGTTGACGTCAAGGCTCCCGGCATCATCCCGCGCAAGTCGGTTCATGAGCCGATGTCGACGGGCCTGAAGGCCATTGATGCTCTGATCCCGGTCGGTCGTGGACAGCGCGAATTGGTCATTGGTGATCGCCAGACCGGTAAGACCGCCATCATTCTGGATACGATCCTCAACCAGAAGGCCATTCACGATAATGGTCCGGACGGCGACAAGCTTTTCTGTGTCTATGTTGCTATTGGCCAGAAGCGCTCGACGGTTGCTCAGTTCGTGAAGGTTCTGGAAGAGCGTGGCGCTCTGCAATATTCGATCATTGTTGCTGCGACAGCATCCGATCCGGCTCCGATGCAGTATCTGGCGCCCTTCGCCGGTTGTGCGATGGGCGAATACTTCCGCGATAATGGCCAACATGCTCTGATCGGTTATGACGATCTGTCCAAGCAGGCTGTTTCCTATCGCCAGATGTCGCTTCTGCTGCGTCGTCCTCCAGGCCGCGAAGCCTACCCAGGCGACGTTTTCTACCTGCATTCCCGTCTTCTCGAACGCGCTGCAAAGCTGTCGGACGAAAATGGTGCCGGTTCGCTGACGGCTCTGCCGGTCATTGAAACGCAGGGTGGCGACGTTTCCGCATTCATTCCGACCAACGTGATCTCGATCACCGATGGCCAGATATTCCTCGAAACCAACCTGTTCTTCCAGGGTATCCGTCCTGCCGTAAACGTCGGCCTGTCGGTTTCACGCGTCGGTTCTGCCGCTCAGGTGAAGGCGATGAAGCAGGTTGCTGGTTCAATCAAGGGCGAACTTGCCCAGTATCGTGAAATGGCTGCGTTTGCGCAGTTCGGTTCGGATCTTGATGCATCGACCCAGCGTCTTCTCAATCGTGGCGCACGTCTGACGGAGCTGCTCAAGCAGCCGCAGTTCTCGCCGCTGAAGACTGAAGAGCAGGTGGTTGTGATTTTTGCCGGCGTCAACGGCTATCTCGACAAATTGGAACTTGCCCAGGTCGGCAAGTTCGAGCAGGGACTGCTCGCTCACATGCGCGGTTCCGGCAAGTCGGTTCTCGATGCGATCCGCAGTGAGAAGGCGTTGAGCGACGATCTGAAGGCGAAGCTCAAGGCTGAAATCGACGCATTCGCGAAGAGCTTCGCTTAACACGAGACTGAGACGGGACAGGGTTGAGGCATGGCTTCACTAAAAGACCTGCGTAACCGCATCGCCTCGGTCAAGGCGACGCAGAAAATCACCAAGGCGATGCAGATGGTCGCCGCGGCGAAGCTGCGCCGTGCGCAGGAGGCTGCCGAAGCTGCACGCCCCTACTCGCAGCGCATGGCCAAGGTGCTCGCAAATATCACGGCTGCCGTCGGTCAGGACTCCGAGGCTCCGCTTCTGCTGACCGGAACGGGGAAATCAGACGTCCATCTTCTGGTAGTCTGCACGGCCGAGCGTGGTCTGTGCGGCGCCTTCAATTCGCAGATTGCACGTCTGGCACGCGACCACGCCCGGCGGCTTCTGGCCGAGGGCAAGACCGTCAAGATTCTGACGGTTGGCAAGAAGGGTGCGGATCTGCTCAAGCGCGATCTGAACAAGCACATTGTGGAGCGCATCGATTTTCGCGGCGTGAAGCGTGTTGGTTTTGAGAACGCCGAAGAAGTAGCAGATCGTGTGTTGGCGATGTTCAACGCTGGCGAGTTTGATGTTGCCACGCTGTTCTATTCGCAGTTCCGGTCGGTTATCGCGCAGATCCCGGTTGCCCAGCAGATGATTCCTGCCGCAGCTCCGGAAGCTGCCGATGAGTCGGAAAGCGCTGCGCTCTATGAGTACGAACCGGACGCCAATGAAATTCTCTCCGATCTCCTGACACGCAATATCAAGGTGCAGATCTTCAGTGCTCTGCTTGAGAATGCCGCGTCGGAGCAGGGTGCTCGCATGTCTGCAATGGACAATGCGACGCGCAATGCAGGCGAGATGATCGGCAAGTTGACGCTGTCCTACAATCGCCAGCGTCAGGCGCAGATCACCACCGAACTGACGGAAATCATTTCCGGTGCCGAAGCGCTTTAAGAAAAGCGCTCGCACCAAAATTGAACTGGGCTTCATCGGCCCCATGAGGACGAACAAAGGGTAAAGAGCATGGCGAAAGCAGCGACCCCGAAAGCAGCCGACCCAGCGGTCGAGGCAGCCCCTGCGGCGGCGAAGCCTGCTACGGCTAAGAGAACTCCTGCAAAGCGCGGTGCGGCAGCTCCGGCTGTTGCAGCGACCGGCGCAGTCGGCAAGATCCGTCAGGTCATCGGCGCCGTCGTCGACGTGGCCTTCGAAGATCATCTGCCGGAAATTCTGAACGCGCTGGAAACGGAGAATAACGGCAACCGCCTCGTTCTCGAAGTTGCCCAGCATCTTGGTGAGAACACCGTGCGCACCATCGCCATGGACTCGACCGAAGGTCTGGTTCGCGGTCAGACGGTTAGAGATACTGGTGCTCCGATCACTGTTCCGGTCGGCCCTGAAACGCTGGGCCGTATCATGAACGTCATCGGTGAGCCCGTCGACGAAGCTGGACCGCTGGTCACGTCGGGTCGCCGCGCCATCCATCAGGAAGCGCCTTCCTACGTCGATCAGTCCACGGAAGCTGAAATCCTGGTTACCGGCATCAAGGTGGTCGACCTGCTGGCTCCTTACGCCAAGGGCGGTAAGATTGGCCTGTTCGGCGGTGCTGGCGTGGGCAAGACCGTTCTTATCATGGAGCTCATCAACAACATCGCGAAGGCGCATGGCGGCTACTCGGTGTTCGCAGGCGTAGGTGAGCGTACCCGTGAAGGTAACGACCTCTATCACGAAATGATTGAGTCAGGCGTCAACAAGCTCGGCGGCGGCGAGGGCTCGAAAGCCGCGCTCGTCTATGGTCAGATGAACGAGCCTCCGGGAGCCCGTGCTCGCGTCGCTCTTACCGGTCTGACCATCGCCGAGCAGTTCCGCGACGAAGGCCAGGACGTTCTGTTCTTCGTGGACAATATCTTCCGCTTCACTCAGGCTGGTTCGGAAGTGTCGGCGCTCCTCGGTCGTATTCCTTCGGCTGTGGGTTATCAGCCGACGCTGGCAACCGACATGGGCGCCATGCAGGAACGTATCACGACCACGACCAAGGGTTCGATCACCTCGGTGCAGGCCATTTACGTTCCTGCCGACGACTTGACCGATCCGGCTCCCGCCACTTCCTTCGCGCATCTTGACGCAACGACGGTTCTCGATCGCTCCATCGCTGAAAAGGGTATCTATCCGGCTGTGGATCCGCTCGGTTCGACCTCGCGCATGCTTGATCCAATGGTTGTCGGCGAAGAGCACTACGAAGTCGCTCGTAAGGTTCAGACGATCCTCCAGCGCTACAAGGCTCTTCAGGACATCATCGCGATCCTTGGCATGGACGAATTGTCGGAAGAAGATAAGCTATCCGTGGCTCGTGCCCGCAAGATCGAGCGCTTCCTGTCGCAGCCGTTCTTCGTGGCAGAGGTCTTCACAGGTTCCCCCGGTAAGCTGGTTGCTCTCGAAGATACCATTAAAGGCTTCAAGGGCCTCTGTAACGGTGACTATGATCATCTGCCGGAAGCAGCTTTCTACATGGTCGGCTCGATTGACGAAGCCATTGAGAAGGCCAAGAAGCTCGCTGCCGAAGCAGCCTGATTTTAAGCAGCGGTCGTCCATTTGCGGCGACCGCGTCCTTCTTTCCTGTAGGTGAGGCCACATGGCTGAACAATTCAAGTTCGAACTCGTATCGCCAGCCAAGATCCTGTTCTCGGACTCTGCCGTGTCGGTGGTTCTGCCGGGTTCGGAAGGTGAAATGACGGTCATGGGAAACCATTCGCCGCTCATTTCCACGCTCAAGCCGGGTGTCATTACGGTCAGTACGGCCAATGGTGCAACGGATCGGTTCGTCGTTTACGGCGGTGTTGCGGATATCAAGCCGGACGTCTGCACAGTGCTGGCCGAAGCAGCGGTTCATCGCGATCAGATCGACATGGAAGATATCGCCAAGCGCGTTGAAGATGCACGTAAGGCGGTTGCCAGCGCCGAGAGCGATCAGCATCGTTTCGATGCAGAGGCACTCTTAGCGAACCTTTCGCATCTTGAGCACACGCTCAAGAACTGATTTTCAGTTCGCGATTTTATTTTTTGAAAAGCGGTCAGGAAACTGGCCGCTTTTTTTATTGCTTCAGGCATGATTCGCAATGCGAATAACGACTTAATCCAATGTCTTCACCGTGGATGAATTTTCGACATGTTCTGGTCGCTTCTCTAATGAATCCAACGGGATGAAACTTTCGAAATTACCTGATTCGCCAAATCCATCCACGCCCTGGCTGGCTGCGCGATACTTCTCGTGCGTCAGGGATAGGTGAGCTCCCGAACACCGAGGCGCTGAGACAGCGGGCGGAAACCGCCGTTTGGCCTGGCAAGCCGGACGGAGGGCCGAACGAGAGAAGATTTACGACCTTCTCTCCTCTTCGGGTTCTTCCAGACACCGTCAGGGCATGTGGAAGCATGCGAAATTGAATGAAATGCAAGGGGCCACATGCCCTGATCCCATTTCATTTCCCATCAACCGTGCGGCACGCGCCGTGGCGGATTTCTCTGTTGAACTAAAGTCGGCACTGACAAAATCGAAATCATTCAGTAACCGGAAGCGCAGCAATCTTGCCCTGCGACTTTACGTTTTGAACTAATCTTGTAAAAGCTCGGATACGAAAGACGGGTGCTGCCAGCTGAAAGTACTGAGCTGGTCGATAATATCACGCCGGAAAGGCTGCGAACGCAGCTCTATCGAGGGAAAGCAGGCGGATGGAACTTCCCGTCGCGTTGATCGCATTGCTGAACAGCGTGGGCTTGGTCGCACTTGTAGCGATGGCCTATGGCAGCGTGATCCGGATAACTGGCAAGCCGATCCACACCGGCATTCTCACCGGGCTGCTTTTTGGAGCAGCCGGCGTCATTTCGATGATCGATCCCTTTGTCCTCGATCCCGGCATTATGATTGATGGACGAAATCTCGCCGTCGCATTGTCGGGTTTATTCGGAGGTGGTCTCTCTGTCGTCTGTACCCTTGTCCTCGTCATCGGCTATCGCTTGTTGGAAGGAGGTGTCGGTATCGCTTCCGGCGTGCCGAGTGCCATTCTTTCCGGTGTTGCCGGCTACTATTGTATGCGCAGCGCGGCGGTGCGCCCCTATCAGCCACGTACACTGGTGAAGCTCGCCGCACTGGTTTCATGTTCGACGGCAACAGTATTCCTGCTGCCGTGGGAGTTCGCCGTTCGCATTGTCAGTGAGTTCGGCTTCTTCTTCACGTTGTTGAACTTCGTCGTCATCCTTTTTGCGGGGCAGTTTTTATCCCGTGAGGAAGCGCGTCTGAAATTGGAGGTTCGCCTTACAGAGGAGGCGGCTACAGATCCGCTGACACGGCTCGCCAACCGCCGTACGTTCGATCTCAAGGCGCCGCTTCTTGCACGCAATGCAAGCGTTACTGATCGACCCTATTCGGTCCTGCTGATCGACATTGATCATTTCAAGCGTATCAACGATACCTGGGGGCATCCGGCCGGCGACGACATTCTCCGCCAGATCGCAGATCTGATTTCGGAGCAAGTTCGTGAGGGTGATCTTGTCTCACGCTACGGTGGAGAGGAGATCGCTCTCATCTTGCCGCAACTGGGGGCGGAGGAAGCGCAACAAGTCGCTGAACGCATACGCGCCAGCGTAGACACAAAGCAGTTTCGTGCCGGCGTTCAGCTCATTCCCGTCACCGTGAGCATCGGCGTAGCGGTTTCCTCTCGACCACCCAGACCTTTCCCGATTGTGTTCAAGGCAGCGGACGAGGCGCTTTATCTGGCTAAGCACAATGGCCGCAATCGCATTGAGCTTGCCGGGGGCAGGCCGCTGCTAAAAAACGCAGCAGAGTGATCAGCCGCGCGTGAAACGTTCGAATTCCGCCGCAACCGTTCTATAGATCGGTTGCTTGAACGGCACGACGAGCTCCACCATTTCCGTCAGCGGCTTCCAAGCCCATTGATCGAATTCGGCAGTATGGCCGCCTGGAGGCGGATTGATGGCGATTTCGCTGTCGTCGCCCTCGAAGCGAAAGGCGAACCATTTCTGCCTCTGACCGCGGAACCTGCCCTTTAGCGCTATACCGATCAAATGCGCCGGCAGATCGTAAGTCAGCCAGTCGCTGGTCGACCCGAGCAGCCTCACTGAGCTGATACCCGTTTCCTCATAGAGCTCACGGAACGCAGCCGGCTCCGGGTCCTCACCCTTGTCGATGCCACCTTGTGGCATCTGCCAGAGTCGGTCCGTGCCGAGCGACTCACTGTCCGGTTCCATCAATCGATGGCCCGCCCAGACGAGACCTTGCTTGTTGAACACGGTGACGCCCACGCAGGGGCGATATGGCAGGGATTGAGGATCGACGAGCTTCTTTGACATGAGACTGCTTTACCGACTTTGTGGATCGTTTGCGAGCGCAGAGACTGGAACCAGTTCAATACCACGCCTTTGTGCTTCCTGTACGAAGCTGGCAACGGTTTCCACCGTTACGTCGTAGGCAGAGCCTATGCCAATGGCGCTTCCCGTAGCGCGGGCGGTGCGCTCAAGCTCATCCAGCCGAGCAAGAATCGTTGCGCGTTCCGTTATTGCGTCTATGGTAACAGAAGCAGTGGCTGTCGGGGTCATGAATTGGGAGCCCAGAGCGCTGGCGAGACTGCGTGCGGAGGTGCCGTCATCGACATAGAGGAGGCCGCGCGCGCTCAATTCGCGCATTACTGGCTGCATGGCTGTCTCATCGGCGGTGAAATGAGCGCCCATATAGCCGATTACACCGACATAATTCGTGGTCTTGGCGAGCACCCGGTGCAACTTCTCAATATTCTCTGCTTCGCTATCAGTGGCAAGCAGCGTGTCCGGTCCCGGGTTGACGCGTGGGTAGTCGAAGGGCTCCATGGGTAATTGCATCAGCACCTCGTGTCCCTTTTGTCGTCCGGATTGCATCCAGCGGCTGATGCTGTTGCCGTTTGGTGCGAAGGCGAGGGTGACGCCAGCCGGGAGCCTTTCGATTGCTCTCATCGTGCCCGTTTGTGAGAGGGAAAGGCCGCCGATTATTAGCGCCATCTTTGCTCCCCGCGAGCCGGACCAGGCACCTGCATAGACATTGAATGGACGACGCCCGTCTTCGGCGCGTTTTGGGAGGGGGCCGACGGCGCTTTTTTCAATCAGATCCTGGTCCGGCAAATGCGCGACACGTGCGTCCTGTTTAACGTCGGATGGGTCGCGAATTACCACGAAGTTACCCGAAGATGTAGCGCCCGGGGAGAGTGGGCTAATGCCGGTTATCGGGGGAACATTGATAATCTTCGGCCCAGGTGTCGCAACAGAGGGCAAATGACGTTCGGACGGCAGGAATTCCGTCACTGGTTCGCTCATTGCGACCGTGCCCGGAACGTCGATATTCATATCGACATAAGGCTTAGGCTGGAGGGCGATGATGCCGGCCCCGATGAAAAGACAGATGCCGATACACGCGGCAACGACGTCGACAAGCGGAAAGTGACGTTTCTCGGCGCGGCGGTCATAACCGAGGCCAAGCGGCCGATCAATATCACTGGCTGAATTCTTGTCGAGCATGTTTGCCGTCATCGCAACTAAGCGTCTCCCTTGCCCCACGACGGGCACGCGCTTCATTGCTTCCTTCTTGATCGATCCGCAGGACCAATGGTCTAACCATTCGATTGCGCAGATGAAATGAGTTGGCGCACCGAAAAACACGTGCCCACTTAACGCAGATCAAGCTTGTGCGACGATTACTTGCGAAAGAAAAAAGCTGCCGGAGCATTCAGCGCCGGCAGCTTCAAGACGAAGCCTACTGTTTCAGTTCTGCTCGGTCCGGCTGGGGTGGGAAGGCCGGGTTGGTTTTCTCTCCCCGCAGCAGAGCAAGTGCCTCGTTGATCTGGACGTCGTCCTTTGGCTCCTGCGGGACATAGGCCGACGAACCCGAACCCTCTGTGCTTTCTTCGGCGCCGACGATGTGACCCCGCAAAGCGGATTCGCCGCGCGTCACGTTCATGTCTTTGAATTCGTCCGGCAGAGGCTGTTCGATGACGATGTCGGGTGTGATTCCTCGGCCCTGGATCGACTTGCCGGCCGGGGTGTAATAGAGCGCGGTCGTCAAACGCAAAGCGCCATTTTCGCCAAGTGGAATAATAGTCTGAACGGAACCCTTGCCGAAGGAGCGCGTGCCAAGAACGGCGGCGCGCTTGTGATCCTGCAATGCGCCCGCAACGATTTCCGAGGCACTGGCCGAGCCCCCATTGACGAGTACGATCAGCGGCTTGCCATCCGCCAGATCGCCCGCCTGACTATCGAAGCGCGATATGTTCTTGGCGTCCCGGCCGCGTGTCGAGACGATTTCGCCACGATCAAGGAAAGCGTCCGAAACGGAAACTGCCTGATCAAGCAACCCGCCAGGGTTGAGGCGCAGATCGAGAATATAACCTTTCAGCTGGTCAGCCGGAACTTCCTTTTTGATGGCGTCGATTGCCGCCTTTAGGTCGTCGGAAGTCTTTTCTGTGAAGGAGCTGACGCGCATGTAGCCGACATCATTTTCAACCCGGTATTTGACCGCCTTGACCTTGATGATATCGCGCACGACTGTAACATTAATCGGCTTGTCAACACCTTCGCGCATAATGGTCAGTTCGATCGGGGTGTTGACCGGCCCACGCATTTTGTCGACGGCGTCCTGCAGGGTCAGTCCGCGCACTTCCTGGCCATCGATCGACGTAATATAATCGCCAGCCATCACGCCTGCCTTTGCTGCGGGCGTATCGTCCATCGGTGTAATGACCTTGACCAGTTCCTTGTCCATCGTCACTTCGATGCCGAGACCGCCGAACTCGCCGCGCGTTTGAACGCGCATGTCCTGGGCGGCTTCCGCATTGAGGAAGGAAGAGTGCGGGTCGAGCGAGGTCAACATGCCATTGATAGCACTCTCGACCAGCTTCTTGTCATCGGGAACGTCCACATATTGGGCGCGCACGCGCTCGAAGACATCGCCGAAAATGGCGAGCTGACGATAGGTGTCGGCCGCATTTGAATTTGCGGCATTGGCTTGAAAACCCAGCGGCGTAGTATTGACGACGGCCACAGCCGTCGCGCCCACCAGGGCACCCGCAAAAACAAGCGACAGCTTACGAACCATTCTTCGTCCTTCCCGAAACGTTCGATGACCACCAGGGCGCAGGATTGATGGTACCACCATCCTTGCGAAATTCTACATAAAGCCGACCGGCTGCGACACTGTCGAATTCCGACGATGCGCTTGCAACCTGTAAATTTGCCATTGCACCAATCGGTTCCCCAGCCAGAACCGCCTGGCCCGGCGTAACATTAACACGATCCATCCCGGCAAGCACGATATGATACCCGTCGCCCGCATCCAGGATCAAGAGCTGACCATAGGAACGAAACGGACCAGCATACAGAATATCGCCATTAGCCGGGGACGTTACGATTGCACCGGATTGTGTCGCAAGCGTGTCGCCTTGAGATGGCTGACCGAGATCGTCGCTTTGCCCGAAGCGGGTAACCAAACGACCGGAAACGGGCAGCGGGATGTTACCTTTTTGACGTGAAAAAGGAATATCGATCGATAGACGGTTTGCCTCCGGAACGGGCAAGGCTGCGAGCGTTTCGCGGCGCTTCTGACGCTCTTCCTCTGCGCGTAATTCCTTCTCCTTGGCGCTGCGTGCATCGAGAATTTGCGTATCGAGCGCAGCGATCAATTCTTTGAGAGTCACCGCACGTTCGGCCATCTCGGCAGCGCGCAGCTGCTCGGCCTCGAGCGTCTCCTGATTTTGCGCCTGGAGCGCGTTTTTTTCCTCGATCAGCATGGTGAGCCTCTGTTGTTCGGCCACCTGCTCCTCAATGGTCTTGCCGAGCCGTTCCTTCTCTTCCTCAATGCTTGCCCGCACCTTTCCGAGATCAGCAAGATCCGTCATCAGGATGCGCGTTTCGGCCCGCATTTCAGGGACTACGGCGCCCAGCAAAATAGCGCTACGCACGGAGGAAAGCGCATCGTCCGGCGTGACGAGAAGGGCGGGCGGCGGATTGAGTCCCATGCGCTGCAACGCACCGAGCACTTCTGCCAGTACTTCGCGGCGCGATTCCAGTGAAAGGGAGATCGCTTCTTCCTGGTCTGCCAGACCGGTCAGGCGTTCGCCGATTTCATCAACATCGGCGGAGAGCTTCTTTTCGGTCTTTGCCGCCTGGATCATGGCGGCTGTCAGTGACGCGTGGTCTTTCTTGATGCCGTCGATCTCGCCGCGCAGCTTCTCGAGCTTTCCATGCGAGGAGGCAAGATCGCGCGCTACCTGTTCGAATTGAGTGCGCGTTTCGGCTTGCCGCTCCTCATAGGCCCGGATTGTGTCCGGTGCCGGAACTTCATCCTCGGCATGGGCCGGAAACGACGCATAGCCAGCCGTCAGGCAAAAGCCCGCTGCAAGCAGAATGCGTTTGTATCCGAACTTCATCGACTAAGCTTCCCCGAGCCGTTCTTGCATCGCATGACAGCCGATTTCGGCAAATTGATGCAGATTTTGGTTTGAGACTATCTCTATTTCCTTAAGGTTTCATCAACCATGAGAGATGTGCATAGGGAGGTCCCTACGCCCGATGATAGGGGTGACCGGAGAGGATAGTGGCGGCGCGATAAAGCTGCTCTGCCGCCATGACACGGACGAGCTGATGCGGCCAGGTCATGGCGCCGAATGAAAGCGCGAGGCGCGCGGCATCCTTCAGGGCGCGGTCGTGCCCATCCGGGCCTCCGATCGCCAGGACAAGGTGGTTTTCGCCCGCATCGCGCCATTTTCCGAGCTGTTCGGCGAACTCGATGGATCCTATGCTCTTGCCCGTCTCGTCCAGAAGAATGAGCAGAGCGCCGTCAGCCAAAGCGGCTTCGAGCTTCTTTGCTTCTTCTTTCTTGCGTTCCGGTGCCGTACGGGCACGACTTTCCACCTGCTCAGAGACGCCCGTGAAATCCAGCCCGAGGGAAGGTCCAGCTTTTGAAAACAAGGAGAGATAGCGCTCGGCAAGCTCGCGCTCCGGGCCGGCCTTCATACGGCCGACGACATGCAGGGTGATTTTCATGAGGTATGTTCTATACCACCGGTTCGAAGGACGGAATTAGTTTTGTGCCTTTGGCGCACACATCCGAACTCCTGCGCCGCCAGACTTGCAATCCAGGCGGCGCGAACGATGCCGTCGCGACGGGGGAGCCATCGGACTCCCGGCGTCCTAGTGACGCGTGTTTTCCAGGTCCGGAGCCTGCCACATCTTTTCGATATTATAGAATTCGCGGACCTCCGGGCGGAAAATGTGCACGATCAGATCGCCGGTATCAACCAGTACCCAATCGGCGCTTTGCAGCCCTTCGACACGCAGCGAGACCTCGCGCCCGTCTTCCTTCGCCTGTTCCTTAATCGCCTGAATCAGATGATCCGCGATGGCAGCGACGTGACGGTGCGAACGACCCGACGCGATGACCAGATGGTCACCCAGGCTCGATTTGCCGCGAATGTCGATGGAGACAATGTTTTCAGCCTTGGAATCGTCCAGGCTATCAACGACGGTTTTGAGAGCAAGCAGCGGATCATAGGCGGTGCTTGCTGGTGAAGGAGCGGTTTCGTCCTTCTGTCGGAATGCGGTTCTCAGCGTACTTCCTTTCGGTTTGAGAGCATCCTGCCCGTCTTCATTTTGACGGATGCATAAAGATTGGCTCATGAATGTAGTATTTTCAAGACAGAGGGCCGATCACATCTTGTCACCAAGGAGATCGTGATAGGCTAAAGGTCTCTTCCTGGTTTGGCTGCCTCACGCAGTGCCGTCGAGGAAAGCGAGGAACGTGGTCCATGGATGAAGGTCCAGCGCGGCGGCGAAAGCCTCGCCAGGCGGGGCGCATCATCCTCATCGATGCGGGCATAGTCGAAAGTCTTGGCCATCTGCGACGAGAGATAAGAGAGCGTCGATCCCGGCCGGTCGACGACCGCGATCGGGAATGTTCGGGCAATTTCCTGCCAGCGCTCCCAGCGGTGGAAACTTTTCAGATTGTCCGCGCCCATGATCCAGACGAAGTGGACACCCGGATTACGAGTGCGAATAGTCTTGAGTACGTCAGCAGTATAGCGCAGCCCCAGAGCCGCTTCGAAACCCGTGACCTTGATACGCCGGTCTGAAGCGACGTGGCGACATTGCGCGATCCGCTCTGCCAATGGCCTAAGCTCGGTGCGGCTTTTCAAGGGATTACCGGGCGTCACCATCCACCAGAGCTGGGATAGCCCAAGTCGCATCAAGGCGATTTCGCCGACTAACGCATGACCTTCATGCACGGGGTTGAATGAGCCGCCAAAGAGACCCACCGCCATGCCCTTTTCCACGTGCGGCATACGCAGATCCTCATGATGAAGACCTTGCAACAAAGGATCTGTCGGGGCGAAGCGATGCGTCAAGGTCTGGTTTGTCCCGTCCCGCGAACGCGGTAGTTGAAGGAGGTCAGCTGTTCGACTCCGACCGGCCCGCGCGCATGCATCTTACCCGTCGCAATACCAATTTCGCCGCCGAAGCCAAACTCGCCGCCATCGGCAAACTGCGTCGAGGCATTGTGCAAGAGAATAGCGGAATCGACCTCGTTGAAGAAGCGCTCCACGACCTTTTCATCCTCGGCAATCACCGCTTCCGTGTGATGCGATGACCATTGCGCGATATGGTCGATCGCGCCGCCTATACCTTCCACCAGCTTCACAGAGATGATCGCATCGAGATATTCGCTGGCCCAATCCGCCTCACTGGCGGGTTTGACCAACGGATGAAACGCCAATACTTCGCTGCTGCCTCGAATTTCGCATCCTGCATGACTGAGCGTTTCTAGCACCGGTATGAGATGTGTTCCGGCCGCCTGGCGATCAACAAGCAGTGTTTCGACCGCGCCGCAAATGCCGGTACGGCGCATCTTGGCGTTCAAGGTCACGGCCTTTGCCATGCCAAGATGGGCAGAGGCATCGATATAGATGTGGCAAAGACCTTCAAGATGCGCAAACACTGGCACGCGCGCTTCCGTTTGCACCCGTGCGACCAGGCTCCTTCCGCCACGGGGGACGATTACGTCGATGGCTCCACCGAGGCCGGAGAGCATTTCGCCCACCGCCGCACGATCATTGACGGGCACTAGCTGGATCGCATGAGCGGGCAGGCCAGCCTTCATCAATCCTTTGACTATAGCAGCGTGAATCGCATCGCTCGAATGACGCGAATCCGAGCCGCAGCGCAAGATCGAGGCATTGCCGGATTTCAAGCAAAGCGCGCCCGCATCCGCAGTCACATTCGGGCGGCTTTCGAAGATAACACCGATGACGCCAAGCGGCGTGCGAACGCGCTCTATAGAAAGCCCGTTTGGACGCGTCCATTGCGAAATAATGGTGCCGACCGGATCGTCGAGCGTCGCAATCGCGCGCACGCTCTCGGCCATGGCCGTTACGCGCTTCTCATCGAGCTTCAACCGGTCGAGCGAAGCAGCGCTCAGACCAGTCTCCGAACCGCGCGCCATGTCGCGTGCGTTTGCAGCGAGAATGATGGCACTGTCGGCGACCAGTATGTCGGCAATCGCAATCAAGGCATCGTTCTTTTGCGCAGTCGGAGCGAGCGCTAGAATTCGGGCAGCCTGTTTCGCCCGACCACCGATGCCGGCCATCAGAGCTGCGACGGTTTGCGTTTCAGACGTGACCAGCATCGCTTTCCTCCCGCTCCTCATTTCCATCCACCAACCGCACTACCAAGTCGTCGCGGTGGATCATCGCTGCACGTGCATGATAGCCAAGCGTTGCCTCGATTTCGGCGCTCTTCAATCCGGCGATCCTGTGTGCATCCGCGCTGTCATAAGCGACGAGTCCTCGGGCAACCTCCAGCCCGCGCGGGCCAATAACGGCAACTGTATCACCGCGTGAAAACGCACCCTCTACATCCTTCACGCCTGCCGGAAGAAGTGACTTACCCGAACGTAGCGCGACAAGCGCGCCTTCGTCGATAATCAACCTGCCTGCTGGTGAAAGATGGCCGGAAATCCAGCTTTTATAGGCATTGACCGGACTCTTGCTCGCAAGAAACAGGCTCTTGCGCTCGCCCGCATCAATGGCTGCCAGCGGATTCATGCGATCGCCGCGCGTAATGATCATGGCGCTTCCGGCAGCTGTCGCAATCTTGCCTGCATCGATCTTCGTGCGCATGCCGCCCCGCGACAGTTCAGAGGCCGCGCCGCCCGCCATCGCTTCGATCTGCGGCGTAATGCGTTCGATGACCGGCAAATGTCTGGCAGTGGGATCGAGGGCAGGCGGGGCCGTATATAACCCGTCAATGTCGGAAAGAAGCACCAGCATGTCGGCACCCATCATGGTGGCAACGCGGGCAGCCAGTCGGTCATTGTCTCCATAGCGGATTTCGCTGGTGGCAACGGTATCATTCTCATTGATGATCGGCACGGCGCCGAGCCGCAGAAGCGTTGAGATCGTCTCACGGGCGTTGAGATAGCGACGGCGCTCTTCCGTATCAGAAAGTGTCAACAGGACCTGGCCCGATTTGATGTCCTGCTCGGCAAGCGCCTGCGACCAGGCGCTTGCCAGAGCGATCTGGCCCACGGCTGCGGCTGCCTGACTTTCTTCGAGCTTCAATGGGCCCGCAGGCAGCCCGAGCACGGTGCGTCCGAGCGCGACGGCGCCTGAAGAAACTACGAGCACGTCAGCGCCAGCCTCGCGCAATTGACGAAGATCGCGCACCACGGCTGCCAGCCACTCGGCGCGAAGCCCCGTCTTGCGGTCGACCAGAAGGGCGGAGCCAATCTTAACGGTGATGCGCTTGTAGCTCGACAGGGCACGCATCGATTTTTAGATCCCTGACCAGCGATCGTCTTCGACGGGCGGCGCTTCCTTCTCGCGCGCTTCACCAATCACCTTCATCAGTTCACGCAATACAGCTTCGACGCCTTCCTGTGTGGCGGCCGAAACGAGGAAGGGGCGGGTTCCCGAAGCTCGGGCCAGCGTCTTGAGTTTTTCGAGCCGCTCGTCCTCGTCAAGAAGGTCGATCTGCGACAATGCCACCAGCTCGATCTTTTCCTCCAGACCTTCGCCATAGGCTTCAAGCTCGCCGCGCACCACGCGGTAGCTTTCCGCGACATCCTCTTCACGGGCGGAAACGAGATGCAGCAGCACACGCGTGCGCTCAACATGGCCGAGGAAGCGGTCGCCGATGCCGACACCCTCATGTGCGCCCTCGATGAGCCCTGGAATATCTGCGATGACGAACTCGCGTGCATCAACCCGCGCAACGCCGAGGTTGGGATGCAGTGTCGTGAATGGATAATCGGCGATTTTCGGCTTTGCAGCTGTCACCGAGGCAAGAAAGGTTGACTTGCCAGCGTTGGGGAGGCCAACAAGGCCCGCATCGGCGATCAGCTTCAGGCGCAGCCAGATAGTGCGTTCCTCACCGGGCAGCCCGGGATTGGCACGGCGCGGTGCCTGATTGGTAGAGGTCTTGAAATGCTGGTTGCCGAAGCCGCCATTGCCACCCTTGGCAAGGCGAAAACGCTGGCCGATCTCGGTCAGATCACAGATCAGCGTCTCGTTGTCTTCCTCGAAGATCTGCGTGCCTACAGGAACTTTCAGCACGACGTCGGTACCACCGGCTCCCGTACGATTGCGACCCATGCCGTGCACGCCCGTCTTGGCCCGGAAATGTTGCTGATAGCGATAGTCGATAAGCGTGTTCAGGCCGTCTACCGCTTCAGCCCATACATCGCCGCCGCGTCCGCCATCGCCGCCGTCCGGCCCGCCGAACTCGATGAACTTCTCGCGGCGGAAGGAGACGGAGCCCGCGCCACCATCACCTGATTTTATATAGACTTTTGCCTGATCGAGAAATTTCATCGTTTCAACTACTCTGCCGGTCTTTCGCCGTGTCAATTATCTGCCGACTTGCTCTAAAGCATCTTGCGGCAAACTGAAAATCATTTCGAGTCGTTGCGGGAGCAAAGCCGTCCCGCAAACGAATTATCATGTCGCCACAAAGTCGAGCCAGTGCTCTCGCGTAAGCTGGAACTTATCGACCGCTACACGCCCCGCCATGGTCGAGTACACTTCACCTTCGCCCCTATAAACGAAGCCGCACTTTTCCAAAACGCGGCGCGAGGCCGGGTTGATCGTGCGCGCCGTTGCTTCCAGGACGTCGAGCGTCGTCGTACGGAAGGCAAGCTCGGTCAGCGCCTGGGCGGCTTCCGAGGCGAAGCCGAAACCCCAGTAGAGCTGGCCGATCCAGTAGCCCAGTTCCAGTCCTCCACTCTTCGACGGGATGAGGGAGGCAGTGCCGATAAAGGCGCCCGTGTCGGCAAGTGTCACGGCATAAGTAATGCCCGCTCTGCGTTCGGCTTTCGCAGCCTGGATGAAAGCACGCGCTTCCGTTTCGCCGTAGGGATGCGGCATGCGGGAGAGCATCTTCGCGACTTCCGCATTATTGGCATAGACGATCAGTTCCGGCAGGTCCTCGTCATGGGGTGGACGCAGCACGAGCCGCTCCGTGACCAGGACAGGACAGTCGATGACCAGCGACGTTTCGAGGTCGGGGACGTTCCTTGCAATCATGGCATTCACCTCGCAGGCATGAAAAAAGGGAGACGGAAACCCCATCTCCCTTTTTGATCCTGCTTGGTTTTCCAACGCCGGTCCTCGGAAGAGGGGTGCCGGAGTTGGTGATCGCGGATCCGGCTTATTCCGCTGCCTCGGCCATCGGGAGGACCGAAACGAAAGTGCGACCATTGGCTTTTTTCGCAAAGGCCACATTGCCCTCAACGACTGCAAACAGGGTATGGTCCTTGCCCATGCCGACGTTTGCGCCCGGATGCCATTTGGTTCCGCGTTGACGAATGATAATGTTGCCCGGAATGACTTTTTCGCCACCGAACTTCTTTACGCCAAGGCGCTTGGATTCTGAATCGCGACCGTTACGCGACGAGCCGCCAGCTTTTTTGTGTGCCATTGCTGTTCTCCTTCGGCATTGGCTCGAAAATCCATTTCGGTAACCAATGCGTCAATACGTTAGATGGCGCAACCTCCGGCAAGCCTGTTCTGCTCGCCCAGCTGCGCTACGCTCAATTACTCGCCTGCTTCCGCAGCAGCTGCCTCAGCCTTAGGAGCCTTTTTTGCAGCGGCCTTTTTCGAAGGCTTTGCGCCGTCGAGCAGGATTTCGGTAATGCGCAGCGTGGTGAGCAGCGCACGGTTGCCGCGCTTGCGGCGGGAATTCTGGCGGCGACGCTTCTTGAAAGCGATGACCTTTTCGCCGCGGCTCTGCTCTACGATTTCGGCAGCGACAGTCGCGCCGGAAACGAAAGGCAGACCCAGCGATATCTTTTCGCCTTCGCCTGCGGCAAGAACTTCGCCAAGCTGGACGACATCGCCCACTTCACCAGCAATACGGTCGATCTTCAGGACATCGTCGGCGACAACGCGATACTGCTTGCCGCCCGCTTTGATGACTGCGAACATTTTTGAACCTTTCACGTTCGGTCCGGCTCTTGAAGTATGCGCTCCAGGCCGTCTTTTTATCAGTCGTTACGAGCTTCGTCTCTATGGTCGCATTCGCGAACGAAAAGACATCTCCGGCGAGAATAAACCAGCCAGAACAAACCAGCGCATACAGGAAGCTTTCCACGGAGTCAAACAAAAGCACCTGTATTTGGCGTTTTGGCGGTGGGGCCGGGCTTCGTTGTACGCGCCGGTGCTGGTCTGGCTTCTTGGGCTTGCCGTCAAGTTCAGATAAGAGGCATGGCTGGCTTCCAGAGCAAGGCATGAACATGTGCGCGCCGCTTTGGCCATTTTCAAAGCCAGCAGATGAAGAGTACGAGAGCTTTCTTGCGGTTCCGGAAACATACACGCCGGTGGCTGAATCGATCATGCCTCACAAACAGCCGGCACAAAACAAGCCGGCTTGTTGAATTGGGACTTGCGCCGCATTGCGCTCTTCGCTAAGAGACCCGCCGAGCGCGTTCCACGCGTCACCCTGCGGAGAGGTGGCAGAGCGGTTGAATGCACCGCACTCGAAATGCGGCATGGGGGCAACTCCATCGGGGGTTCGAATCCCCCCCTCTCCGCCAGTTTACTCGCCTCCCGCCGTCTTATCTTGTGGGCGTCTGACCTCCATTTGCATCCTCTAAAGCCGCTCCAGCGTTTTGTCTGTGATTCGCTATATGAGAGCGTTCTGCCCGTGAAGCCGCGCCTGAACACTTGTAACTGTATCGCGATGATCCGCGTCGACATGATCGGCAGCCGCGACACCTGCGGCTTGGCCTGTCGCGAAAGCAGTACCCATCACCCTGATCGAACCATAGGCGTTTGGGTCGGCACCGATAACGCGGCCGCCATACCAGAGATTGTCGAGATCCTTGGCGCGAATGGCATCATAGGGAATATGGCAATAGCCAATTCCGCCAATCGACGTGTAACTCGGCTTGCCAGCCTCCCCGTGCAATTCGATCGGCCAGGCGGCGCGTGCAATGCCGTCGTCCCGCAATCGCCCTGATACAATATCCTCTCCGGCCATCTCGTAGCGCGCCGCGGGATGACGCGTCTCGCGCACACCGATTTGTGGACCAGTGGCAACGAGATAGGCGCGCTCGAAGCCGGATATCTCGCGCCTCAGCATCGCGACATAGTCGTGGGCTCGGACACGCGCCTCCATTTCCGCAGATGTAAAACTCTCCGAGGTCAGATCCGGCAAATCCACATCGACCGTCATCCACAGCATATCATGAGATAGCGGCAGGCGGATGATGATGCCGCCGTCCGTTCTCTGGATAGGATGCGCGCCCTTCTCGTTATAGCGCTCAATGGCAGTCTTCAAAGCGGCCCGATCAATGTTCAGTTCGGGAGAGATACCTCCGACGCGGATCGGCATGGTGAGCGCCTGAAGCTTGCCCTCGCAGTCTCCTGTGCGGAAAGGCACGCCTGCAAGCATGGCCAAGTTGGCATCACCGGACGCATCAACGAAGGCTTCGGCCACCACGCGCGTGCGCCCACCCATGCCGGCAAGGGTCACGGCTTCCAATCGGTTCGCAGTGCGTGCTACGGACGCGATACGCGTGTGTAGCTTCACGTCCACGCCATAACGGCAAACGAGATTGTCGAGAGCAAACTTAAGGATTTCGCCATCGAGCAGAACGATCCAATTGCCCGTCGTTTCGGAGCGGAACGGTTCGCCGTCAAGGCCGTGACGGCGCAACTCATCGATCACCTCCATACCTATCCCCTCAACGGCCTTTATGGGGCGACTGCCCTGCTGATAAAGACCGCAATAGGCGTAGACTTGCGAGGTTGTCGCTGCTCCACCTAGGAAGCCGTACTTCTCGACGAGGCAGACTTTAGCCCCGGTTTTGGCCGCTCCAATGGCTGCTGCAACGCCTGCCGCTCCGCCACCGCATACGACGACATCGTAATCGGCTTCAACTCTCTTGGTCATGTCCGGTTCGTCACGTGCGCCAGTTGAGAAAATATTGCTCCGCCCGACCGATCAGCCAGCCGACTGTGAGCCCGAGCACCGAAAGCATCGCAACGCCCGCAATGAGCTGGTCGGTCGCGAAAATCGCGCCGGCCGTCAGTATGTAGGCACCAATGCCATATTGTGCGCCGATCATTTCCGCAGCGACGAGCAGGACGATCGCGATGGAGGCAGAGATACGGAAACCCGACAAAATCGCCGGCAGTGCGCCGGGAATGATGATCTTGCGAACGATGGAGAGCCACGACAATCCGAAAGACTGCCCCATGCGGATGAGATTGCGATCGACATTGTCGACGCCGCCATAGGTAGCGATAACCATGGGAAAAAAAGTTCCGAAAAGGATCGTGGCGACTTTTGAGCCTTCGCCGATGCCGAACCATACGATGAAGAGCGGCAAGAGGGCGATCTTGGGAATCGGGAACAGCGCCGAAACGATGGGCGAGATACCGGCGCGGGCCACGGAGAAAAGGCCGATGGCGAGACCGGCAGCCACGCCCAGCAGCGAGCCGAAGAACCATCCGACGGAGAGCCTATAGAGGCTAGCCTGAAGATGTGTCCATATTTGCCCGGTTTGCACCAGGTCCTTGAAAGCGCCGAACACCTCGCTCGGGGCGGGCAGCGCAATAGGACTGATGATGCCGCTCTGCGAACCGAGTTCCCAAAGGCCGATCAGGATGATGAAGATGAGCGGACCCACATATCCGAACTTCTTCGTACGGAATCCCCCACCGCGAAAGGGAACTGGTCGGGCATCGCGCCTCGCGGCGTGTTTTCCGTCGGTGCTCGTGTCGGGGGTCGCGTTCATGGCATCAAGCGACATCGGAAAGCTCCATGTCGGCGGCGCGCGCTTCGTCGCGCATCAGGTTCCAGAGATGGCGCTGCGTTTCTTCGAGTTCTGCCAGGCGGTTCGCGCGCTCGCCAAGCGGCATATCGATCTCCACCACCTGCCGGATGCGTCCTGGACGGCGTGACAGCACAATGATCTTGTGGCCGAGGCGTACCGCCTCGGCAAGGTTATGCGTGACGTAGCAGGCGGAGAACCGTTCGCGCGCCCATAGTTCGACGAGATCGTCGAGGAGAAGCTCGCGAGTCTGGCTGTCGAGCGCCGACAGCGGCTCATCCATGAGCATGACAGCGGGATTGACGGAAAGCGCCCGAGCAATCGCGACACGCTGTTTCATTCCGCCAGAGAGTTGGCGCGGTAGCGCGGTGCGGAAGTCGAGAAGCTTCGTGCGGCGAAGAACGTCCTCGATGATCGCCTCGGCCTTTCGGCCTCGGATCCCGTGATCCTCAAGGACAAGACTTACATTGCCCTCGACGGTCCGCCACGGCAGAAGGGCGAAATCCTGAAATATATAGGTGAGCGGATTGAGTGAACCGGCAGGCGGTTCCCCGGCGATCAGGACCTGCCCCGATGTCGGCCGTTCCAGGCCACCGATGAACCGGAGCAGCGTCGATTTTCCGCAACCGGACGGGCCAATGATGCAGACGATCTCGCCGCTCTTCAGCTCGAAGCTCACATTCTCCAGCACGTCCGTCTGGTCGTAGCGATGGGTGATATCGTTGATCACAATATCCATCATTGCCTCCGCGTTTGTGGCAGCGCCGGCTCCGAGCAGAAGCCTGAGGCCGGCCGCCTGAAATCAGTAGGTTTCGACGAAGCTCGAATCGACAAGCTTCTCCATGGAGGCGCTCTGCGGTACGAGGTTTTCGGACTTGAACCATTCGAGCTGGTCCTCGATGCTCGCTAGATTAAGTTTTGCGCCCTGGTTGATGCGCATTGCTCCAGCACGTATCGCCGGATCGGCATCGGCCAGCGGGCGGTCGCTGTAAACCCGCTTATGGATCATCGCCACCAACTCGGCAGTTTCCTCTTCCGGCATGGTCTTGTCGACTAAGGCCGCATTATAATCCGCTACGCCTTTTGAAAACGCCGAAATGAAGCTTTCAACCAGGGGGCGGTTATTTGCAGCAAGGTCGCTCGACGTGAAGAGCGTCGTGACCTGATAGCTGTCGATATAATCGCCGATACGGCCGACCTCAAACACGTCGCCGCTGGCGATGAGGCCATCGGCGATGTTGGGTTGGATTGACCACGCGTCGATCTGGCCCGAACGCAGAGACGCGATCACTGCCGATACGCTGTTGAGGGGCACTAGTTGCATGGATGAACGGTCAAAGCCCTCGCCGTCGGCAATCTTGTGCGCCATATAGTGGAAGGACGAACCCGCTGTGGTAATGCCGAAGCGCTTGCCTTCGAGGTCGGCTGGTGTCGTGGCGCCGTCCTCGTGGACCGCTTTCGATACGAGAATCTTGTGACCCTCGATACCTTCTTCCTCGGCCATTGCCCCTCCGATGATCTTGACTGCACCGCGCTCCGCAAGGCTTACCAAACCAGCCGTCATAGCCGTCAAGCCGAAGTCAACATCGCCGGATGCGATCGCGACAGCCATCGGCTGCGCCGCTTGGAAAGGCACGAACTCGACGTCCAGACCGGCCTCTTTGTAATAGCCCTTACCCTCGGCGATGATCGATGGCGAATGCGATGTCAGTGACAGGATGCCGATCTTCACCGGCTCTGCGCTGGTAGCGCTCGTTGCCATGAGCATTGTCGTTGCGGCCAGGAGACCGAAGGTTCTACGTGTCATCGAAAGCATGAATTTCCTCCCTGAGACGGTGCTTTCACTCGGATGGCCGTGATGGCCGGATGCTCAGCGCCCGAGAGCGCCGAGAATATGATGCGACAGGGCATGGCGCGCCGCCGCGGCGTCGCGGGCTATGGCAGCGTCGACTACCTCGCGAAGGTCGGACTTTTCTACGTCGAGATCGACCCGCCCCTCAATTAGCTCGACATAGCGGAACCGCCTGCTCTGGATATAGAGGCGGGCCTGAAAATCAATCAGTCGCGGTGAGCGGCAGGCCGAGACAAGCGCAGCGTGAAAATGGCGTCCGGCTTCGTCCCACTCAATAGCCAGCCCGGTTCGATCCGAAGCGGTTTTTTCGCATAGGCGCGAATATGTGTGGAAGGCTGCGAGAACCGCGCCTTCCCATGCCAGATCGCCATGCTTGACCGACCAACCGAGTCCGAGCGTTTCGATTTCGGCACGCAATCGCACTATATCCTCAAGGTCAGACCGGGTAGCCGAGGCGACGCGAAAGCCCCGCTGGACACTGGCCTCAACGAGACCTTCGTTGACCAGTTGAGTCAACGCCTCCCGAAACGAATGCGCCGATCCGCCATAGCGCTGGCGCAACTCATCGATCTTGAGCTTCGCGTCGGGCTCGAGACGGCCCGTCGAGATATCGCGGCGGACTTGCTCAGCAAGCACCCGAACGACCGTTCCAGAATCGGAGCTTTTCCTCCCGAACACGCATTCTCCTCCAACGCGCGAGAAAATATTCAATATTTCGCCTGTTATGGATTATGCGTGGTGCCGTCAAGCGACGGGTCGCAGGAGGCGGTGGAGATGCGGGCGCCAAGAACTGAACTAGTGGGATGAGCGGCAGATATTCCGGGCGTATCGGCTGCTACAGGTGGTGTTTTCCTCTATGTATGCTTCTCGTTTTCATGGCGGCTGTGTTAAATGCCGCTCATGAGTGCCTCGATAGCCCAATCGCCTGTCTATAACCCGCCGCTCGAGCCATATGTCTCGATCGTCCATCAGGATGCGGATATTCTTGTGCTGGATAAGCCGAGCGGACTCTTGTCCGTGCCCGGGCGAGATCCGGCGCTGTCGGATAGTTTGGCGACCCGCGTACGTGCGCAATTCCCCAAAAGCCAGATGATCAACAGGCTCGATAAGGATACATCGGGCCTTGTGCTCATGTCGCTCAATCGGCGCGCCCATGCGCATATTGCTGCGCAGTTCGAGGCGCGGCAGACGGAAAAATCATATGTTTCCATTGTCTGGGGGATCGTGGAAGCCGATGACGGGCTGATCGATCTGCCGCTGGCAATCGACCCCGAAAACAAACCACGTCATCGTGTAGATCACGCAAATGGAAAGCCTGCTCAAACGCGTTGGCGTGTTCTGGAGCGGGGCGGCGGGACCACGCGCCTACAGCTTTTTCCTCTGACGGGACGTACGCATCAGCTGCGCGTGCATATGAAGGCGGCGGGGCATGTGATTCTCGGGGATGCATTTTATGCCGAGGGCGAGGCGCTGGGAGCTTCGGCGCGGCTGCTTCTGCACGCTGAAATGCTGCGTTTTCAGCATCCCGACGGGTCCATCATGACCTTCACTGTTCCTTGCCCTTTCTGAGATCATGTATGGCGCAGAAAGTTGATTCATCAGAGCTGGTAGTCGATTTCGTCGGCGGGGCGGTGGGGCATCGCTTCCGTTCCGGCGAGGGACGTGGCCAACCGCTTGCCAAGGCGGCAGGATTTACGAAGGGAGTAACCCCGCAGATCGTTGATGCGACGGCTGGGCTGGGGCGCGATGCGTTCTTTCTCGCTTCGCTGGGGGCCGCCGTCACGTTGATCGAACGTTCGGAGAAAATGCATGCGCTGCTTGCGGAAGGTCTTGAGCGCGCATCCGCAGAAGGCGGTCGTTATGCCGATACTGTGGCGCGCATGACCTTGCTGCGCGGCGACTCCTGTCTGCTTTTGCCTGAGTTGAAGCCGCAGGTCGTGCTGGTGGATCCGATGCATCCGCCGCGTGGCAACACTGCGCTAGTGAAAAAGGAAATGCGCCAGATCCGCGAAATTGTCGGTACCGATCCGGATGCTGAAAAGCTCATGCAGGTTGCGCTCGAAGCGGCGCAGGCTCGTGTGGTGCTGAAGTGGCCCCTGCGGGCTGAACCGATGGCCGGTCTGCGCAGACCGTCGCACCAAATTCTTGGAAAAAGCACGCGCTATGACGTCTTCGTCAAGGCCAAGATTCCACTTGCCGGGGAGCATGAGGAATGACCATTCGCACGATCACTAAATATCCCGATCCACGTCTGAAGATCGTGGCGCAACCGGTGACCGTGTTCGACGTGTCGCTGCGTGAACTGGCGAATGATCTTCTCGATACGCTGCGTGCTGCTCCCGGCATCGGAATCACTGCGTCGCATATAGACGTTCAAAAGCGGGTCGTTGTGCTCGAGCTGTCTCCTGAAACGGGTGTGAAAGTGTTTGTCAACCCGCAGATCATCTGGATGTCGGAGGAGCGGGTTCGTCACCCCGAAGGCAGCGTGTCGATGCCCGGAGTGGTCGAGGAAGTGGAGCGGGCAGCATCCATCCGTCTGCGTTATCAGGATCTCGAAGGCCGCGAGCACATAGAAGAATCCGAGGGTCTTCTCGCAGTCTGTCATCAGCACGAAATCGACCAGCTCGATGGCATTTTCTGGATTCAGAGACTATCGCGGCTGAGACGTGAACGCGTCCTGAGGCGCTACCAGAAAATGGCGAAGGCTTGATAATCGGCGACGACCTGAGCTCATTATCTACGATTTGAGCGGGAAAACCTCTCAGGAAAGAACGTGTGGCATTAGGCGTCACATCGCAGTTGGCTGCGTCCGCTCGTCATGTCGTTGATCAGTGCTGCGACGGTTTCGATCATGGCCGTGTGGATGCGCATGTATAAAATGGCGCCGGTCGCGGTAAAGGTCTGCGCCTCAATGGCAACATGTGGCAATGCAGACAGCTTCGCCTGTAGGAGCGCCAGGTCTGAGAAGATGCAGTCAAGCGTTGCGGCAGTGCTCTCAACGAGGGGTATTCTCTCCGCTTCCCGCAGACAAAGAGCGGCACTGCCCCCATAGGCGCGGATCAAGCCGCCGCTGCCGAGAAGAATACCGCCGAACCAGCGTATGACCAGTACGGCGACATGATCCAGAGATTGTCCGTCGATGGCTTGCAGGATGGGTTTGCCTGCCGTGCCACTCGGTTCGCCATCATCATTGAACCGATAGGCCTGACCGAGACGCCAGGCCCAGCAATTATGTGTGGCGCTCGGATCCGAATGTTTTGCGATGAAGGCTTTTGCCGTATCTTCGTCAGCGACGGGTGCAGCAAAAGTGGCGAAGCGGCTTCTCTTGATTTCCTGGCGCGCTTCATGCGGCTTCCGCAGGGTGAACCGCTCTGTCATCGTGCTTTTTGCCTCCGCCCGGTCAGGCTGTCGCAGTCTTCTTCTTGCCGGTTGCGCGGAACGCAATAAATCCTGCGGCCAGACCAGCGAGCGCCCATTTAATCGGCAATGCATCCGCGGTCTCGCTACGGATAGGCAAGACCGTGACCGTCCCGGGACGTGATTCGACGCCTGCCTGACCGCCTGCTTTGGCCTGCTCTATCTGTTCGGGAGATACGACCCATTCGGCGCCCCGCATCTTGTCCACTTGCATGAAGCCGAAGCCGACGACGAGAGCTGCGGCTGCGGCGATGAGTAGGCGAACAGGTCGTTTCATGAATATCTCCATTCCTTGTTGCTGCCTTCGTAACGACTGTGCAAGAGATGTCCAGTCCTTAAAATCGGATAGCGCTCAAACAAAAGGGCCAGATTGCTCCAGCCCTTTTGTACTGTAATTTCCGGTAGTTGCTTATTCAGGGAAGAAGGCGAAGCGGATAATGAAGAGTGCCGCAATGACCCAGGTGGCGATGTGAATGGAGCGCGC
The DNA here is from genome assembly GCF_014652835.1 of Limoniibacter endophyticus. Taxonomy (GTDB): domain Bacteria; phylum Pseudomonadota; class Alphaproteobacteria; order Rhizobiales; family Rhizobiaceae; genus Limoniibacter; species Limoniibacter endophyticus. The sequence continues at coordinate 38,751 of NZ_BMZO01000007.1, read as the reverse complement.
GTGACCGGTTGCGGCCCTGAGGATGACGTAGGAAATAAAGCCGAAGGCGAGACCGTTGGCGATCGAGTAGGTCAGCGGCATGCCGAGCGCCGTCAGGGCTGCCGGGGCGGCGATGGTGACGTCCTTCCAGTCGATCTCGGAAAGCTCGCGCATCATTAGCGTTGCGACATAGAGAAGCGCGGGTGCTGTCGCATGTGCCGGAACGGCACTGGCGAGCGGCGAGAAGAACAGTGCGCAGAGGAAGAGTGCGGCGATGACAAGGGCGGTAAGGCCGGTGCGACCCCCTGCCTGGACGCCGGCGGCGCTTTCAACATAGGCGGTCGTTGAGGATGTTCCGAGGAGCGAGCCGCCGACGATGGCGGTGGAATCGGCGAAGAGGGCGCGTCCGAGGCGGCTCTTCTTTTCATCCTGAATGAGACCGGCGCGTTTGCCGACGCCGATCAGCGTGCCTGTAGCATCAAAAACTTCGACTAGAACGAACACAAGAATGACATGGATAAGGCCGGTGCCAAGCGCGCCCATAATGTCTAGCTGCAGGAATGTGGGTGCAAGGCTTGGCGGAGCCGAGACGACACCATTGAACTGGCTGACGCCGAGCAGCATCGACAGGATCGTGACAACGAGAATGCCGATCAGGATCGCGCCGCGAACACGCAGCGCATCCAGCACGGCCATGAGGAAGAAGCCGAAGATCGCGAGAAGAGGGCCGGGCTGGTGGAGGTCACCAAGGCTGACCAACGTTGCCGGATTATCCACCACGATGCCGGAACCGGTCAATGCGATGATCGCCAGGAACATGCCGATACCGGCAGCAATGGCGCTCCGCAACGCCTGCGGAATGCCGTCAATGAGCCAGGATCGGATACCGGTAATGGTCAGAATGAGGAAAATGATGCCGGAAACGAAGACCGCACCAAGTGCCTGCTGCCAGGTGAAGCCCATGCCCGCGACGACGCCAAAGGCGAAGAATGCGTTTAGCCCCATGCCGGGGGCCATGCCGATCGGCCAGTTGGCGACCAGTGCCATCACGATCGAACCAAGGGCCGCCGCAAGGCAGGTGGCAACGAAGACTGCGTTTGCATCCATCCCCGTCGTCGAAAGAATATTCGGATTGACGAAGATGATATAAGACATGGTGAGGAAGGTGGTGAGGCCGGCCACGAGTTCGGTGCGAACCGTGGTACCATTCTCCTTCAGTTGGAAGAGTTTTTCGAGCATAGGATCCCCTCAAGGCCCGCATGAGACAGGAGGATGCGGGCAGCCGTCCTCCAGCATGTTTCAAACAGGAGGATCAAGCCTCTATAAACGGCTGTGCAAAGGGACGACATACGAAATTGGTAGAAAATTAACCGGTTTTGTCCCGCATTCGATGTTACGGGGACATTTATTTCGCTACTGTTTCAAAAATGTCAGATCAAAGGAGGTCATGATGCTTTACCGGTTGCTTCTCCCGCTTATTGTTCTGAGCTCGACATCCCTTCTTTCCGCGCAACCGCAGGATTGCGCCAACGCTCAGACACAAGGCGACATGAATGCCTGCGCCGCAAAAGCGTATGAGTCCGCGGATAAGGAGTTGAATGCGCTTTACTCCGAGATCGTCCACCGATTGGAGAAGGGCAGCGACACGCGCAACATGCTGGCCGACACACAACGCGCCTGGATCACCTTCCGCAATAAGGAATGCGCTTTTCAAGCGAACCTGACGGAAGGCGGCAGTTCCCAGCCGATGGTCAAGCTGCAATGCATGGCCGATCTTACCAAGCAGCGCGTCGATCAGCTGAAATATTATGCCAATTGTGAGGAAGGCGATCTCAGCTGTCCTGTCCCTGCGCGCTGATCATCTGCCAACGAAAGGGAGTGGGCCACCGCGACGACAAACTCGGAAGGTTGCCACTGGACCGCTTTTTCTGAACTGCTAGAATCTCGCAGGAAACTACGACATCGGGGACAACGTTGCCGCTGGACCGCTTTTTCTGAACTGCTAGAATCAACTGGATTTTGAATTGTCGCATCGTTAGGTTGCCGCTGGACCGCTTTTTCTGAACTGCTAGAATTATGTCTGACAAGCAGTTAAAGGTTATTCAGTTGCCGCTGGACCGCTTTTTCTGAACTGCTAGAATATATCCGTGCGGCGCTCCTCCATCGTTCCTGTTGCCGCTGGACCGCTTTTTCTGAACTGCTAGAATAGATGACGGCTGATCTCTCTGATCTTAAAAAGAGAATCAGCCGTTTCATTTTTGAAAAACGGAATGAGGCAGTCAGAAAAGAATGAGCTGCTGTGGATTTTTCTGACGTGCCTTGCGTCTCTGGTCGCTGTAGCGGACGATGTTCTCATATTGCCTGTCTGTGAATTGAAAGACATAGACGTCGCCTTTGTCAGGGAGGATGGCGCTTATCTTGCGCACATATGATTCGAACTGTTCCTTGCCGTTGCAAAAGCGCAAATAGTTGGAAAGTTGACTCATTTCAAAACCCATGTCCAGTAAGCTGAGCCTGAATTTCGAGGCAGCGGCACGTTGCACCTTGGTCTCGACCGGCAGGTCGAACGTTACGAGCATCCACATGAGCTGATATCCGTTAAGATGGGTGAGGCCAGAGGTTGCTTTATGTTCCCAGCGCGTCATGGGGGACCTCCTCGACGACCGAGCTTGTGGCGATAATGGAGGGATCGGGTAGGTCGAGCATCGGCACCTTCATTTCGAAACTGGTGACAACGGAATAGACAAATCGTTGCGTTTGAATGGAAAGGGGCGACGTGCCAATTTCTGTTATGAGGTCGAGCGTGCCGATGCTGGCGAGTTGTTGCTTGGTCTCCGGTGTTACTCTGTCGTGCCCCTTATCGACCAGATCGCGGACAAGCATGTCGACCAGCGGGCGATAGGGCTCCATCAAATCATCAGAGAGCGCGAAGGCGTTTGCGCTGTTGGCGTGAAAAATACCGATGGTGGGATGAAGGCCGGCAGCGCAGATGGCGCGCGAGACAAGCGCCCGCAGAACCGTGTAACCGTAATTGAGCAAGCTATTGATGCCGTCTGCATTCTGATCGCGTGAGAAATTGGGGCCGAACAGTGCTTTCCAGTAGCGGCGGGCGGCCTGAGCTTCAATATTGCCAGGATCGCCTGACCGCACGGTGCGAGCGAGTCTCAAGAGGCCGCCGGCTTCAACGTCATAACGTTGCAGCACAGCGGCCTGCATGCGGATTTTTGCTGTGACTACCTGTCGCCATAGTTGTTTGGTGAGCGGCTTCGGTGCAGCAATCTGAGCCCGCATGCGTGCAGCTTGCCGATGATGCCCATCAAGAGGCCAGATGCAGGCGATCGGAGCATGATTGCTGCCGCAAATCACCACGGGTACGCCGCGTTCGCTCATGCGAGTAAAGACGGTGTTCGACCATTTCACGCCGTGTGCGTGCACGATGAGCGCACCAATATCGTCCAGCGCGATACGCCCGAAGTTTTCACCGGCTAAATCAGCTATAAGAAAACCCCGATGGACGGAAAGAAAAACTCCGTCCGTTTGTATGTCTATTACCCGCTCCATAACGCGAAATATGCCATCTCTTCTTGGTCAAGAAAAAGAGATTTCGGTTTTATTGTTAATGTTTCCATTCTGTTTTCGGATGGCGCGGCTCTGACGGTCTTGCGGACCAGGATCAAAAACACGACCTGTTTCATCCACACGGATTTGGCGTGCCTGGGCGTCTTTCAACGAACTGGCTGATTTTATGAAATATTTGAATGGGTCCGTCTTATCCGCGTCCCGAGCTTTCAGGGCTCCACCTTCACGGTTGCTGGCAAAGCAGATACTTCCCTTCGAGAATTTCACCACTCGACCGACCGTGTATTCGTTGTCGTGATTCCGGTAGGCAACCATATCGTCCTTATGGAGGCTGAGCACGCGCCGCGCCGCCGGATTATTCTTATGTATCTCGGATTGCCAGCCCAGCTTATGTGCTTCGAACATTGAGACGAGTTCCTCAACCCACTTGCCGCTGGGCAGTTCCCAGACGTCGTAGCGATAATTGGCATCGCCTTTATAGGCCTTGTAGGCGCGACCATGCTCGTCGCGGATCGGGATGACATTCAGTGTTTCAATGACGCGCACGCGGCGGATGCCACGAAACTGCTTCGGCCCCTGCTTGCGGAAGTGATCAAGTGCTGCTGGGAAGTCCTTGTCGGAAACGCTGTCTGTTGCTTTGAGGATGGCGGCCTGCAGCTCTTCATCGCGAATAGTGGCGATGTCCTTGCGTTGTAGGTTAAGGAAGCTCTTGCGGCGCACGACGATAGGCACGCCTTTCGCATCGGTTTCGCCAGTCAAACCGTAAGCCGTATCATTATGCAATCGGCCCGCGGTGGAGCTGGCGCTTTCCGTTGAGGGTAAAGTGCCATGATCAGGCTTGTGGCTGACAACGATGCGGCTGACGATTCTCTCCAATTCTTCACGAAATGTCGGAAAAGGCAGGTCGATGTCGCCAATGCTCTTTTCTAGTTGCTGCGCCTCGCGGCTGGCTGCTGCTCTTGAAACGCGATTGAGCATGGCCGGCGTGATTGCGCCGATCACCGCCGCGTCTATGGCATGATGGCGGTGGTCATTGCGATTTTTCGCATCGGCCTTACCGATCAGTTCGTTTAGTCCCCAGTGATGGCGCAGCATCTGCGTCATGCGTCCGGGATTGATGCGTACGTGATTTTTTTTGACGAAGACGCCCCACTGATCCGGTTCTTCATCCGGGTAGAGCGCGGCCAAATATTCATGTGCGAGACGCGAGAGATACTGGGTATCGGTGAGCTGGCGCGCGAGAAAGCCTTCTTCCTCGCGGAAGCGTTTCATCGCGCCGGGAGCGAAACGCCAGCGCTTGCTGGCAGGAAGGCGGCTGGCCCGGTCGAGGATGCCGTCATACTCGTGCACCCATTCCGCAACTTCTGAAGGAGGGCGGTTCTTCTTGATCCGGTTGGCATCTCGCAGGCAGAGCAGTTTGTTGGCCTGACTGTCGTCGAGAGTTTGTGAGTAAGGCAGGATGTGATCGACATCCACCTCACCATTGAAAAGCATTTCGATGCTGATCGGTTTGCCGGAATAGATGCATCTGCGATTTAGCGGCTGGGCCGGATCGAGTTCTTCCCAGAGTTTCAGAAGATAACGATTATAGCCGTTGTCGATGTTGAAATAGGTGCCTTTTCTTTCCAGGTCGCGCAGCTTGTCGCTCCGCAACTCATTGGCGCGCGTATTCTTCGCGATGGTATGGTTGACCTGCTTCTTCTGTTCTTCGGAGAGTTTCAGGTCTCGCGCCAGTTCGATGGCGATCTTCTCCGGTTTGCCGAATCGCTGGATCAATAGATTGACGACGCGACGCAGCTGGTTGAGCGCGATATGCACCGTTGGATTGGTGATGCGGCCCATGCGAATATCATAAGGATCGTCGTCATCCCCGGTGCCGGCGGGAATGCGCTTGGCAAGAACTTCCTGATAGGGCGGCAGAAGCGCGTGGCCGTCATGCACTTCTGCATTTTTCAAGCCGGCTCGTTGAATGGCCTCATATTCAGTGATGACATCAGCTTTAAGCTCGACAAGCAGGGTCTCCAGCGCAGAGACGCCGAGGCGTCCAAAACCTTCAGGCAGATTCGCACCCGAGATCGCGTCGCGCTGGCTCGCTTCGAGCAGCGGGTAGCGGTTGGCCAGCCAAGTATCCAGTGCCAGAGGATCGTCTTCTTGATATAATTTCTCGACAAGCTGCGTCTGCTCCTTGACTGAAAAGCCGCTCCAGAGCGCGCCGAAACGGCTCTTGTCGCTCATAGTGGCATAGACTTCGTCACCTTTCATGGAAAGGCGGCTTTCGCTTTCCTTGTTGAACTTGATGCCTTGTGACGCCTTCAGCAGTTTCTTGCGCAATGCCGTGTACTTGGATGAATGCGCTGGACGAAGAACGGTAATCAGAAGATCGCGCTGCTCGAGCGTCAAGGGATACGCATCCCCGAAGTCCGGTTTTAGCTTCAGCTCGTTCACTTCCTTGAAGAGGCGGAACTCCTGAAATAGCGGATGCGCTTTCGGCAGGCGATCCTCATCAGGAAAGAAGCTGCATTTGCCGGGTTTGGCAGGTTTCAGCGGCCGTTGGTAGAAAATCACCGTATGAAGATGAGCGCGCCGTTCCTCGGTCAGAAGATCGGGATAGAATTTCGCTTGCGCATCCCAAATCGCATTGAACTCGTGCTGCAAAAAGCTGCGTTCGGGATAAAAGCCGTACCCCTGCTCATCCTTGCCTTCGACATTTATGGTCTGTGCGCGGACACGCACTGTGCCGCGGTTTTTCGGATCGGTGCCGCGGCGCTTGAAAAGCAACTCGCCAAGCGTTCGAGCGTCATGGGCGAGCAGTTCCTGGTGCAGGCGGGCGATTCCCTGCGCAATCATGCCTTGTTCGTTGTCTCGGCTGTCAGTACGGCGATTGCTTTTAAAGCCTCTGCGCTGGTTCAGATGAAAGAATATGCGGCCGATCTGATATAAGCTCAGGGCCTCGTCAAGCGCGCGGGCCCGCAATGCATAGACATCGGAAGGCAGGGCGCTGTCTCGTGTTTCTGCTATAAGGGCGAGTTGAGCCGGCCGATGTTCTGGCATGAGTCCGAATTCGATCAACGTGCGCAAAAGGGCTTTTCGGCGGCGCTTGTAGCGGTCGCGCCGCCGCGACATGCCGCGTGCGATGCGGCGGCCAACAGCGAGCGGCAGGCGCGACTTCGGTTCGCGGCCATCTCCGAATAGGCGCACGCCGGCATCGAGAAGACGAATGGGGGTGCCTGCGGTGTCGATGTCGAAGGCCGCCCAGCCTACGGAAGAAGTCCCGAGATCAAATGCCAGTAAGAGAGGTGCAGCGCTCATGGAGCGCAAATTATTCGCATAGGGAAATTCATGGATGTTCATGCCAGATTCTCCATAATAATATGAAATTGTTGCGCCATCGTTCTGCGTTGCGCAACAACTCACTGGCATAAAATGGAGATTACACGATATGTTTTGTTTTTAAAGCAAAAATTGTTCGCGTAGTTGCCGTTAGACATGCTTTTTCTGAACTTATAGAATACTGTGCGGTCTCGACTGTGCAGTATTCTATAACAAAAAACGCACCCCGGAGGGTGCGCCTTATTTGGTGCTGTCTAAGCTTGTTAACGGCCAGACCGCTTTTTCTGAACTGCTATGTATAGTTCTTCTAAGCATATTTCATGCGCTTTGCAAACCCGATGATCTGCAGGGGTGATAAATTTTTCTTGAATCATTGGGCGTGAACCAATGGACGCGTTGGCGGTTGGTGTTGCAAGCTGATTGCGACCGACCGTCCGGCGGGCCGTGCACTTTTCGTAGGAGCGTCTCATTGCAAGAAGCCGCTCGTGTATCGATGGAGCCATTCATGACCAAGTTTTCTCTCCTTCTCGCCGGCACGATGCTATCTGCCGCTATTGCTCTCGGTGGCGCATATGCGCAGACCAATGGCGGCGCGGCTGCTACAGGGAGCGCCGAGGGCGAGTCCCCCGCTTCAGGTGCTGAGCAGCGTCCGGGTGGTACACCGGCGGAAAGGGAAGCCGCCAATGCCCCGGATCAACGGCCCGCCTTCCAGGGGCAGACCCGCGCTCCACAACCTGAGATCATGCCGGAAGTTACGGTTGAGGTGGTGGCAGAAGGGCTGCCTAAGCTTTGGGCGATGGAATTTCTGCCGGATGGCCGCATGCTGGTGACGGCTAAGGAGGGCGCGATTCATATTGTGGCTGATGGGGAAGTGGGGCCTGCCATTGAGGGAGTGCCCGAGGTCGATGACCGCGGACAAGGCGGCCTGCTCGATGTGGCTTTGGCCCCTGATTTCGAAAGCTCGAATCGTATCTTCTTCTCGTTTTCCGAGCCGCGCGATGGCGGCAATGGCACCTCCGTTGCCTCCGCAACACTTGTGAGCGATGAAAATGGCGGTGATCGGCTTGAAGATGTGAAGGTCATCTTTCAGCAGATGCCGACTTATGACGGGGACAAGCATTTTGGATCGCGTCTCGTCTTTGACAATGATGGTGCGTTGTTTGTTACCGTCGGCGAGCGCTCGGATGTTGAGCCCCGTATTCAATCGCAGGATTTGTCCAGCGGTCTTGGAAAGGTCTTCCGCCTGACGCAAGACGGCGAGCCCTTTGAGGGCAACCCCTTTGCCGATCAGGAGAATGCGCTGTCCGAGATCTGGAGCTACGGCCATCGCAACACGCAGGCGGCAGCGCTCGATGCTCAGGGGCGTTTCTGGATTGTTGAGCATGGACCGAAAGGCGGCGACGAGTTGAACCGTCCCGAGGCAGGCAAAAATTACGGCTGGCCGGAGGTGACCTATGGTATCGAGTATAGCGGGAGCCCGGTCGGAGAGGGCGAGACGGCACGCGAAGGTACAGAACAGCCAGTTTATTACTGGGATCCCGTTATCGCACCGTCAGGCATGGCACTTTATCAGGGTGATGCGTTTCCTGAATGGCAGGACGCGTTTCTGATCGGTGGGCTAGGCACGCAGGGTATTGTCGTCGTGCATCTCGACGGAGATCGGGTAGTCTACGAGGAGCGGGTGCCGCTTGATGCGCGTATCCGTGACGTGAAGGTTGGGCCGGATGGCGCCGTTTATGCCGTAACCGAGTCGCGCATGATGGGAGGCTCAACCATCATCAAGCTGACGAAAGCAAAGTAAGCTCAATATCTGCGTTCGCTGTGCGCCCATCCAGACGGCGCACTTCGTATCCAGTTTGTGGCAAGTCGGTCACAGCGGGAGAAACAAACGATTTAAGCGTAAAAGAGGAGTTTCTAGTTCATCTTTCATCTGACATAAGGAGCGATATTTTTCAAAAGGATATATCTTCCGTGTCCCGTCTCATTTCCTTCAAAGCGTTTTTCGGTCTTTCGGCGTCTTCTCTTGTCTTCCTCTCGGGCGCACACGCGCAAAGCGACGACCCGGTCGAGCTGGATCGCATCGTCATTGAAGGCGAGGGCGGTGCTTCGGTGTTCAGCAACGCTGCCGTTGTAACGGGACCGGTTGAAGGCTACGTTGCGGCGCAGAGCGCGACGGGCACCAAGACAACGACGCCGCTGATCGAGACGCCGCAGTCGATCTCCGTCATCACGACGCAGCAGCTCGAAGATCGTGGGGTGCAGAATCTCGATCAGGCTCTCGGATATACTGCTGGCGTTGTTGCGTCCCCTTTTGGCACCGACGCGCGCTATTTCAACCCAATCATCCGTGGCTTTGACGCAAAGGACAGCGTCTATCTCAATTCCTTCCGTTTTATCCGTGACTTCAGCGCTATCGCTTTCGAGACGTTCGGCCAGGAGCGTATCGATGTTATCAAGGGACCGGCATCCGTCCTCTATGGTCAGGGGGAGCCGGGCGGGCTGATCAATCTGGTGGCAAAACGGTCAACCTTTGAACGCTTCATCGAGGCAGGCGCGGAAGTGGGCACCAATGATCGGTATGTTCTTAAATTCGACGGTGGTGACGCCTATAACGACGTTCTCTCCTATAGACTGACGGCTCTGGGGCGTCTGGCCGATGGTCAGCAGGACTTCACCAGCGATGACCGCTTCTATTTTGCGCCGTCCCTGACCTGGGCGCCAGACGAGGACACTTCGCTTACCATTCTGGGCGCGCTTCAATATGATACGGGCACGTCTCCTCTGGGATTGCCACAGTCCGGAACGCTCGATTTCAACCCGAACGGTGTGATTCCGATTAATCGCTATATTGGCGAACCTGGGTTCAACGATGCCGAAAGCCTTTATGGCAATCTCGGATATGAGTTCCGGCACCGTTTCAACGAGACGTTCGAGTTCCGTCAGAATGTACAGTACGGACATTTCGATGCAGACTTCAACAATCTCTATTTCTCCTCATTGGCTGCGGACAATCGGACGGTGAACCGCGGCGTGAATGTCCAGTCGGAAACGACGAATAGCTTTGCTGTCGATAATCAGTTGGAAGCAAAATTCGATACCGGAATCGCTGCGCATACAGCTCTTCTTGGTCTCGACTATCGCAGTAACAAGCAATGGCGTTCGTCTAATTTTACCGGAACGATTACACCGATCGACGTCTTCAATCCCGTTTACGGTGCGGTGCCGAGCGTGGATACCAGCCTGGCGGATATAACCAATTCGCGGATCCGTACCCTCGGCATTTATGCTCAGGATCAGGTCGCGATAGATCGTTTGCGTTTGAATTTCGGTCTGCGCCAGGACTGGTTCGACATCGACAACAGCTCGTTGAAGGGCATAACGAAAACCACAACTCTTTCCGAGGTCAAGGATCAGGCGCTGACCGGACGTGTCGGTGTTCTTTATCTTTTCGATAGTGGGTGGGCGCCTTATGTCAACTATTCGACTTCGTTCAACCCGCAATCAGGTACTGTTACGGCGACGCAGCGGGCACTGGACCCCAGCAAAGGGGAAATCATCGAAGGCGGCATCAAGTATCAGCCGGAAGGCTCGAATACGCTTCTGACGGCCAGCATCTATGAACTAACGAAGACGAACATCGCCACGACTACGAATTTTGTCACAACGCAGGTCGGTGAGGCCCGCTCGCGTGGTTTCGAGCTGGAGGCAAAATCAAATCTGGCGGCTGGTCTCGATCTGATTGCAAGCTATACCTATGCGGATACGCGCATCATGGATGGCGGAGACGAACTCGATGGCCCGAATGGAACATTGCTTCCAACGACCGGCAATCGGCTGAAAGATATTCCGCTTCATTCCGCGTCGCTTTGGCTTGGCTATACGTTCCGGGAGGATACGACGCTGGCAGGTCTGAAGCTCGGCGCGGGCGCGCGCTATGTCGGCGAGCGTTATGGCAACAATACAAACACGGTCAAACTTCCCGATAACATCGTCTTCGATGCTTCAGTCGCTTTCGAAAAGAAAAATTTCAAGGCATCGCTGGCTGTGCAGAATATCGCCGACGAGCACTATGTCGCGAGCTGCAACTTCGGTTGCTTCTATGGCGAGGGCCGCACCGTCGTGGGCAACCTGAGCTATAAGTGGTAAGTGGATTTGTCGGGCGTTCCTATGAGCAAAGATGTGCGGCCTTCGCTTTTCGAAGTGGAGGCTGCACATTTCCGTGTGCCTGGACGTTCAATCATCGAGAACCTGAACCTGACAATCGAACAGGGCGAGGTTACGGGGCTGATCGGGCCGAATGGCTCGGGTAAATCGACGCTGATCAAGATGCTGGCTCGTCAACAGGCGGCGGATCGTGGCACCATACGTTTCCTGGGACAGGATATTGGGGTCGATACAGATCGCACATTCGCCCGCAAACTTGCCTACATGCCGCAATTCATGCCGACCACTGATGGCATGACGGTGGAAGAATTCGTCGCGTTGGGACGTTTTCCCTGGCATGGAACATTTGGACGCTTCACCGCAACAGACGCGCGCAAAGTCGAGGAAGCAATGGCGCAAACGGGCGTCGAGGCCTTTCGCAACCGCATTGTCGATACGCTTTCGGGGGGCGAGCGCCAGCGCGTATGGCTCGCTATGCTGCTTGCGCAGGATACAAAGTGTCTCTTGCTCGACGAGCCGACCTCGGCGCTCGATATTTCTCATCAGGCGGAGATGCTGGAACTGGTTCATCGGCTGGCGCATGAGCGAGCTTTGAGCGTTGTCATCGTTTTGCATGATATCAATATGGCGGCGCGAATTTGCGATCGACTGGTGGCGCTCGGGCATGGCAGGTTGGTGGCCGACGGTGTACCCAGCGAGATTATGCAGACCGAAGTACTTGAGCGCATCTACGGCATCTCGATGGGTATCTTCACCAATCCCTCAAACGGTACGCCGGTGGGCTACGTTCTATGATGCTCGGACGGCGCAGTTTTCTGGCTGGTGCTGCTTGCGCAGCGGCGCTTGCGCCGCACGCCGCTATGGCTGCACCGAAAATCGCCATTGTGGACTGGGCTTTGCTGGAAACAGCACTGGCGCTTGGCATCGTCCCGGCGGCAGCGGTCGAACTAATGCTCTATCGCCAGGTCGTCATCGAGCCCGCCGTGCCAGGCGAAGTGCTGGATCTGGGGCTTCGCGGATCGGTGAACTTCGAGCTTCTCGCTGCCGTCGCACCCGATGTGATCTATGGCAGCAATTACAGCGCCTGGGCGCATCCGCAAATGGAGCGGATCGCACCGGTCAGATCCTTGCCGATCTACGTGAGCGGCGAACAGCCTTTTGCCAAGGCGCAAGCTGCCATGCGCAAAATGGCGGCGGATTTCGCTCTGGAAAGGGAAGCCGAAGATTATATTAGTGCCACCGATGCCGAGCTGGCGAAACGCGGAGAAAGGCTGGCGCAGCATAGAAGCCGCCCGCTCCTCATTATCAATATTGGCGATCCGCGTCATTTTCGTGCATTCGGCGGCGATTCCATGTTCGGGGATGTTGCCACGAAAATGGGCTTTGAGAATGCTTGGGGCATAAAGACAAGCTATAGCGCGACAGCACCGGTGGGACTTGAGGTGCTTGCGGATTATCCAGAGGCGATCGTCATCATGATCTCGCCTATTCCGCCCGACGCGAAGCGTGTGATGCCACAAAGTGCGCTCTGGCAAGTAATGCCGGCGGTGCGCGAAGGACGATCTTTCGTGCTGGAGCCGATCAATCCGTTCGGTGGTCTTCCGGCAGCGCGCCGATTTGCGCGACTTCTGGAGGAAGCACTGAGGGCTGCGGCATGAGCGCGGACATCAGAACCGGGGGCGAGAATCCGGTGCGGCTCATTCTCTTTGGCGTCGGAACTTTAGCGCTTGTATTCTTTGGCCATGTTCTGTGGCGTGATTGGCCGGGCGACGGCGATTTGCTGCGTCTTATTGTATTTTACCACAGCACATTGCCGCGTGGCGCGGTTGCATTGCTTGCGGGGGCGGCATTGGGCTTGGCCAGCGCACTGATGCAACGCGTGTTGCGTAATCCTATAGCGGATCCCTCGACGGTCGGCGTTGCCTCTGGTGCGCAACTTGCAATGACGGCAGCGACAATTTACGCGCCCACATGGATGGAATATGCGCGCGAACCGGTCGCCTTCGCCGGTGGAGCGATTGCCCTCGGGCTTGTGCTCGCATTGTCATGGCGACGTTCGCTCGATCCAGTCACCGTAGTGATTTCGGGCATGCTGATCTCGCTGGTGGCCGCTTCAATCAGCTCCACTATTGTGCTTGCTAATGGCGAGTACATGATGTCGCTGTTCATTTGGGGCAGCGGCGCAATGGAGCAGCAGAGCTGGACCCCGGCCAACAATTTAGCAATTCGGCTCGTGTTAGCGGCGATAGCAGTTGCATTGCTGTATCGCCCTCTGCTTCTGCTGGCGCTGGACGATGCCAATGCACGGGCTCTTGGTCTGGGCGTTACGGCGACCCGTTTCTGTGCGCTGGGCGTTGCGGTGTTTCTCGCTGCGAGCGTTTCGTCCGAGGTCGGGCTGATCGGTTTCGTCGGATTGGCAGCACCCAATATGGCGCGGCTAGCTGGAGCACGCACTCTACGACAGGTGTTGGTGATTTCGCCGCTGATTGCGGCGGCAATCCTGTTTCTGGCCGATGGGGTCGTGCAGAGCGTTTCCTTTGGCGGCACCCAGCTTTTGCCGACGGGAGCTGCGACTGCGCTTCTTGGCGGCCCGTTCTTGCTTTGGCTCCTGCCGCGGCTAAAAACGCAGCTGCAACCTTCGGGGCAGTTGAACGTCGTAAGCCGGACAGGTCACCCGCGAGGCATGATTGCTGCTTTGACCCTGGCCATTATCACGTTTGCAGTGGCTGCGATATTGATTGGGCGTAGCGGCACAGGCTGGCATATAGCTCAGGGCGAGATGTTCGATCTTCTCTTCGAGTGGCGGTGGCCGCGCGTGCTAGCCGGTGCGGTTGCGGGTGGTATGCTGGCCGCAGCAGGCTTTTCCATGCAACGCATCACCGGTAATGCGATGGCTAGCCCGGAAGTTCTGGGCGTTGCCTCCGGCGCCGGCGTTGGTCTTGCAACCCTTCTGATTTTCTCTCAGGACATTGGGCGTAGTGCACAATTCTCCGGCGCTTTCGTCGGTGCGCTCGCGGCAATGGCGATTGTGCTTTTCCTCTCGGCTCGCTATCGCTTTGGGTCGGAACGCCTGCTTCTATCAGGCATCGCGGTCGGTGCCCTGTGCGGATCGATCATCACCATCGTGATCGCCCGTGGCGGGCCGGAGTCGATGCTCCTGCTTGCCTGGCTGAGCGGGTCGACGCAGAACGTTACGCCGTGGGAGGCCGTGCTGGTAACGGGGCTGGCTGCCACCTTCATCACGCCGCTCTTTTTTTTGCTGCGCTGGCTCGCTATCCTGCCACTGGGCGCACCGGTAGCAAAGGCAATTGGGCTGAAGCATAGTCTGGCAACCGGTGTACTCATTGCGTTTGCTGCGTGCATGACGGCGGCTGCGACTTTGTTCGTCGGACCGCTGTCCTTCGTTGGGCTGATGGCGCCGCATCTGGCCCGGCTGGCCGGGTTTGTGCGTCCGGCGCAACAATTGGTTGCCAGCATACTGGCCGGCGCTCTGCTGATGATCTTTTCAGACTGGATGGCGCGCAACCTGACTTTTCCTTATCAGCTGCCGATGGGGTTGATGACATCGCTGATTGGGGCGCCTTATCTTCTCTGGGCACTCAATCGTCGAGCACGATAGACCCTCGTCAGGCTGCTTTTGCGGGACGCGCCGGCAAATCTTTGCGCCAGTATGCAACCACCAGATGCCGTTCGCGCGGCAATTTCAGCGTTGTGCGGCAGTGCTTGCGGATCGTCTTGAAATCACAGAACTCGCAAGCGGCCCAGAAGAACGTGTCGTCACCGATTTGATCGAGTGTCACTGCCGTAGCGGCATCGACAAGTCGTTCGCCCCGCGCGCGATACAACCATTCGATGTCGCACCGGCCCTTGCAGGTAAGTGATTGTTCTTCAAATTCGTCCGCCACCTCTATGTAGGCACGGATGCTGGAATTATGGCCGGCATCTTCGAGAATGCGGGCTATGGCAGGAATGGCCGTCTCATCTCCAAACAGGAAGAGCGACCCCGAATCCGGAATGCCGCCGCCACCGGGCCCGGTAACGCCCACGACGTCACCGGGCTTAGCACCGATCGCAAAGGCAGAGCCGGGTGTACTGTCACCATCGTGGCGCAGAATGTCGACCGCCATCTCGCTCTTGACCAGATCGAGCGAACGGATCGTATAGACGCGCGCCGTCAGTGCATCCTCGCCCTCCGGCCAGATCGGGCAACCATCAGTACCGAGAACCGGCCAGACAGGCTTCCGTCCTTCGGGCGGAAAGATCAGGCGTATATGCAGGCCGTTGTGTGTGAAGCGCTCGAGATTTTCTCCCTTGAGCACAACCCGTCGCATCTTCGGGGTGATATCATAGGCTTCAACGACCTTCATTTCCCGGAAGAAGGGCGGGTAACCACCCGTCAGGCCGTCGCCTGTCCATGCCAGCGTGGCCATGTCATCACCCGCGAACTCCCGCAGATGATGTATCATGCCCATTTTCATGTAGATTAGCGATGTGTCGTCATCCGCCTCAACCCGAAAAGACAAACGACCATCATCGGCAACCAGGAACGCCCGACCGTAGATGGTTTCGATCAGCCCTTTTGTGCCAGCCATCGATGCCGTGCCATGTTCGTTATAATGGCGGCAAAGACGTTCAGCGATACCAACCGGATCATCGAGATAAATCTCACTAGCAGCCTGAAGCATAGAACAACCCCATCACTTACGGGAACGGATAGATTTTATGACATTGGCTGTCAACTTTCCTCTACGCTCGGCGCAAGGTTGTAGACGGTCTGGACATATTTAGGAAAAGCGTTTCCAGAAATGAGGGCTCGTCAAAAATCCTCTTGTCGAAAATGCCCCGGTAATAGGGGAAAATGCACGTTTGCGAAGTGGCTCCGGTTCGTCCATCATTAACCTTTCGAAATCTCTATTCAACCTTAGGCAGGTTTTCATCTCCAGGTTCGAGTGTCACACTCGATGCAGATGACTTTATGATCCAGAGGAACATTCGAACTCGAAGAACGTAAATTACGTCACCGCATCGTCCATTGAACGAAAGCGAGAAGAGCGACCACAGCTGTCAAAACAGTTTTGCGTATGACTGCAACCCTGAAAGGAGACGGACATGGAACGTGTACTGCCCCCACTTCATGAAGGTCATGCACCCATCGCATTGCAGGAAGCATTCAAGAACGCAGTCGAGGCATTCGAGAATTGGAACATCTACGAAGATGAGCCATCGGTGCCGATCGACCAGAAGAACGTGCCGGTAAGTTCGGTCTTCGGACGTATGCGCACCTGCACTGATATCGTGCCGGAGACGGTTTTCGCTCCAGCCAAGGATGTTCTTGGAGAACATGGCGACGATCTCGCCTATGGCGTCACTTATGATCAGCTTGCCGCCGTTTTGCGCACGCGTTGCGTGGAACGTCTGCGGCATGTCTCTTGATTATGATCGAGGAGAGCCGTCATGTTTTCCGTTCGAAAACTCATTGGACCGGGGCGCCTGAAGCCCATCGCCGGGCTTATCATGGCCGTCGGCTTCACTGTTGCTCTTGTATCGGGACTTCTGCCAGGAGCCGATCCTGCATCCTCAGGGCATAGCATTGCTGGTGGGCCGGTGCATCAGGCAAGCTTCACGCCTCAAGGCGAGTGATCGCCTTGCCTAATCGCAATGCCGCGAACAAGTGGCATTGCGCCTGAGGCTATAGGAGGCGTCTCGCCAGGGCCTCGCATTGAGGGCGGATGTCTGGCACGGAATCGATTTCGAAGTAGGAAGCGCGGGCGAGCGGGCCTATCGCGAACAGACGCCTGGACGAGGTGTTCCCGTGGTTGAGCAAGCTGTCATCCTTGCTGAGCGCAAGACCTATAGGTACCTCATCTGGTTTGGCCATCCCGGTTTCGATCAGATGACGCATCACGGGATTGGGGCTCTGCCCCAGATTGCGAATGATGCCGCTGCAATCATAGATGCGGCCGGCGTCGATCTTTTCAGCTCTTGTCGCACCACGTCGGCGCAAAGCGACCTCATAACCATTCGCACCTGGCGAAATTTCTCCGAGCTTAGCGGCAATGAGTTCTACGCGGCCGCTGGCGATCGCTGCATCCAGACGGTCGCGTAACTGCGGAGCGAGGCGATGTCGGTGCGCATCCCAGTAGGGTTTTCCGTGCCGTAGAAAACGATTGCGATCCGCGATCGAGAGGCTTTTCCAGAGGCGTTGCGTGAAGGGGCGAAGCCCATCAACCACGTCACGCCAGCTGCCGCCATTCTCCATGTGCAGGGACGCTTTTGTCCGCAGCCATCGCATGATGGCGGAAAGCGGTGCGCCAAAAGGTATCTCGTCGTCCTCCAAAGGAGTCGGTTTTGTCGGGCCGTGCGACAGCGGCGTCAGGCCGCGACGCGATACGGCCCGAATGACGCCGGCCTGACTACGGCTCTCTAATTCCAGCCAGGTGTCGATCATGCTCAGGCCTGTGCCGACAATAAGCGTATCGCCATCATAGGGCCTCGAGTTGTCGCCGGCGCGTCCCAATTTGACCGAATGTTTGAAAGCCGGCGAGGGTGTCTCGTCATGGCCTGTCGCAAGTACAACGAACGTCGCGCCCATCTTGGTGCCGTCGTCGAAAATTAATTCTGCCTGCGTGTCATTTTCCTTTATCGCGACGCATTTCGCCTTGAAAATACAAAATCGCGGATCAGCTTTGTGCCGCTCGATGATGGATTTAAGGTAGTTGCCGTAGAGCATGCGTGGCATGTAGCGGGTGGGAAGGTCGACGTCATCATATCCGTGATCACGTAGCCAATCGATGAAATCGTCAGGACGAGTTTCAAGTGCGCTCATCCGGGCAGCCTGGACATTCAGGATGTGCTCTGGCTGATTGGTTCCGTAAGCGAGGCCTAACCCGGCCTCGTTGTTCTGCTCGATGAGGACGATGCGCAAATCATCCCGGTCGCTTTGCAGGAGGTGATTGGTGAGAATGACGCCGCTCGCACCGCCACCGACAATGGCGATAGTGGTCGTCTCGATCTCGCTCATGCACGTACTGCCCGCTCTGCGTTCCAGGAACGCAATCATCGTTGGATTTTATTCTACCTATTCCACTTCTTTCCCCGACGGAAGATGCAATTCCTCAGAATGCCGTTATCTCACATTGCCAATGGAAATATGCTGGCGCGAGTAACGGCAATTGCACCGCGATCCTTGGCATTGACCGGAACATCAGGGGGGACATCGAGCTCAACCGTCTCGCCGGTGTCGAGATCGGCTACGATGCGTCGCGAACCAGGGCGATCGATGACGCGAGATACGGTTGCAGCAATGCCTTTTCCGTCCCACGCCAGATCACCGGGACGCGCATAAAGCTCGGCCGGGCCGTCAATGCAACCAGGTGCTGCGATACGCAGGTCGGCAATATGCGCGACGCCATTGTGAACGCGTACCTCCAGACGGTTCGCGTCGCCCAGGAAACGCGTCACAAAGGCGGAATTCGGGTGGCGGCAAATCTCATAGGGGCTGCCGTGCTGCACGATCTCGCCCTCTCTCAAAATGACCACGCGATCGGCCAGATCTAGTGCTTCTTCCTGATCATGCGTGACGAAAAGCGTCGTAATGCCAAGTTCGTCATGAATCTCGCGTAACCAGCGACGCAGTTCACGCCGGACATTGGCGTCGAGTGCGCCGAAGGGCTCGTCGAGGAGAAGAACCTTTGGATCCACGGCGAGAGCGCGCGCTAAGGCGACACGCTGACGTTGACCGCCGGAGATCTGAGCGGGAAAGCGTTCCCCGAGGCCCTTCAGACGCATAAGGTCGAGAAGTTCTGCGACGCGAAGATTGATTTCGTCCTTGCTGCGCCTGGTCTTCGAGACTTTCATGCCGAAGGCGATATTTTGTGCCACCGTCATGTGCGGAAAAAGTGCGTAGTGCTGGAAGACGAAGCCAACGCCGCGGTTGGCAACGGAAATTTCGGTTGCGTCTTGCTCTCCGAAATAAATATGTCCGGCATCGGCATATTCCAGCCCGGCGATCATGCGCAGTATTGTCGTCTTGCCGGACCCGGAAGGGCCCAGCAACGCGACGAGTTCGCCGCTTTCGATATTGAGTGAAACGCCTCTTACGGCGCGAAACGTATCGAATGTCTTTTCGACGCGATCGAGTTTGATTTTCATGATTTCTCCTCGATGGCAGCCGGTTTCGCAACCAGAATGGGACGGGTGCGGTGGCCTGCTCCGTAGCGCTCAAGCAGCAGCTTGGCGGCGATGGTGACGAGTGCGAGCAATGTCAATATTGTCGCGGCGGCAAAGGCGCCCACCGTCTGGTAGTCGTGATAAAGCAGTTCGATGTGCAGCGGCAGGGTATTCGTTTGGCCGCGAATATTGCCGGAGACAATGGAGACGGCACCGAACTCGCCCATTACGCGGGCATTACAGAGTACTACGCCGTAAAGCAGGGCCCAGCGAATGTTCGGCAAGGTAACCATGAGAAATGTGCGCCAGCCCGAGGCGCCAAGCGACGTTGCAGCTTCCTCCAGATCGCGCCCCTGCGCCTGCATCAGCGGGATCAGTTCCCTGGCAACGAAGGGTGCTGTGACGAACATGGAAGCAAGCACGATGCCTGGAAGAGCAAAGAGGATTTTTATATCTGCGGATTGCAAAGCGGGTCCGAACAGGCCCTGCAAACCATAAACGAAGAGATAGGCCACGCCGGCAACGATCGGCGAAATCGAAAAGGGGATTTCGATGATGAGCAAGAGCAGGCGCTTGCCCATGAAATCGAACTTGGTAATAGCCCAGGCTGCCGCGATGCCAAAGATCGTGTTGACCGGAACGGCGATCAGCGCAGTAATGAGCGTCATGGCGATGGCGCTTTGCGTATCGGGATGCGCGATGGCCTGAAGAAACACCGGCACACCGCGCCCAAAGGCCTGACTGAAGATAATGGCCAACGGCCCCACCACGATGATCGCACCTGTCAGTAACACGAAGGCGAGCAGGAAGCCTCTGGTACGCGGATCATCGCCGACGCGTGGTGGCCTGTTGCGTTTGATGGCGCTCATTGGCTGTTCTCCGTATAGCGGAGGGCCCGGGACTGCGCCATGTTGGTCACTGCAAGCATCACGAAGGCCGATATCAGTATGACCGAGGCGATTGCCGATGCAGAAGCGTAGTCATATTCTTCAAGTCGAATGAAGGTTAGCAGAGCGGTGATCTCCGTCTCCATGGGCTGGTTTCCGGCAATGAAGATGATTGCACCAAATTCGCCGAGGGCGCGGGCGAAGGACAGGGAAGTGCCGGCGAGAAGAGCAGGCAGAAGAATGGGCATCATGACTTTTGAAAAGATCGTTCCGTCGGATGCGCCGAGTGATTGTGCGGCTTCTTCCAGCGCCGGATCGAGTTCCTCCAGAACTGGCTGCACAGTGCGCACGATGAAGGGCAGGCTGGTGAAGGCCATCGCAATCATTATACCGAGTGGTGTATAGGCGACGTTGATACCGATCGCCGCCAGCGGCGACCCGAACCAGCCATTCGAGGCAAACAGCGTCGTCAGCGCAATGCCGGCCACGGCCGTAGGCAGCGCAAATGGCAGATCGACCAACGCATCGACGAGACGCTTGCCGGGAAACTCATAGCGTACCAGAACCCATGCCAGTGCCAAGCCGAATACAAGGTTGAAAAGGGTAGCGAAAAGGGCGCTTGTCACGGTGACTCGATAGGTCGCAACGGCACGTGCGGAAGAGACAATGTTCCAATATTGCTCAGGCCCAAGGCTCGCGGCCTTGAACAGCAGTGCCCCGATCGGCAAAGCGACGATCAGGGCTGTATAGAAGAGGGTTATGCCGAGGGCCAGCGGGAAACCCGGCAGAATGCGACGTTTCACCTCAGATCCTTACTCAGCGGTTGCCGTATATCTGGTCGAGTTGAGCGCCGGAAGCGAAATGCTCATCCTGGATTTTGTCCCATCCGCCGAAAACATCGTCCACGTTGACGAGACGGATTTCCGGGAATTGCTCTTTGAACTCGGCGGAAACTTTCTCATCGTGTACGCGATGGCCTTGCTGGGCAGCGATGCGCTGGCCTTCTTCCGTGTAAAGGAAATCCAAATAGGTTTTTGCAGCTTCCTGCGTGCCGCGCTTCTCCGCAACCCTGTCGACGATTGCGACCGGAAACTCGGCAAGAAGACTGACCTGCGGGGCAACGGCCTCGACCTTGTCCGCCCCAAACTCACGCGCGATTCCACGTGTTTCCGCTTCGAAGGTCACAAGAACGTCGCCGATATTGCGCTCAACAAAAGTGGTTGTGGCGGCGCGGCCGCCAGTGTCGAAGACAGGAACGTTGGCAAAGATCTTCTTTACGAAATCCTGAACCTTCTCAGGGTCGTCGTTGAAGGCTTCTTTGGCGTAAGCGGTAGCAGCCAGATAGGTATAGCGTGCATTGCCGGATGTCTTCGGGTTCGGAAAAACGACCTTCACGTCCTCGCGGGCCAGATCGTCCCAGTTCTGGATGTTTTTCGGGTTGCCGGGGCGCACCAGAAAAGACGGGAAGGAGTAGTAGGGTGATGCGTTGTTCGGAAAATCTGCCTGCCAGTCTTCGGAGACGAAGCCGTTCTTGACGAGGAAGTCGATGTCTGTGACCTGATTGAAGGTGACGACGTCTGCCTCGAGTCCTTCCACGATGGCACGAGCCTGCTTGGAGGTGCCGGCATGGGATTGATCGATGGTGATGTTTGGATGCCCCTTGGTAAAGGCTTCGTTCTCGGCGGCGAAGAGTTCGCGGGCGATATCATAGGAGGCGTTGAGCAGCTTGGTGTTCTCCTGCGCACTGGCAGGAATAACCAAGGATGCCGCCAGAAGGGCAGACGCGAGAAGAGTGCGTTTCATCGAGAACTCCGGGAAAGCAATTTTTTCTAAGATAGAAAATGATTTCCCTGCGGAAGAGATCGAATTTGGCGCCTTCCAATCTATCTTCGCAATAGAGTTCTCAATGTGAAGGAATTTTAGAAATCTATTCTCTCAGCGTGCAGAGGCGGTCTGTTCGGCCATGCGACGTACGGTCAGATGACACTCCTCCGCGCGCTGACCAGCTCCAGTCACGTCTCCGCTCATGATCGCATTTATGAGTGCAAGGTGTTTTTCCGCGACGCTCGCCAAGCCTTGTTCTGAACGAAAACGATACCAGAAGCGTCGCGCATGCGCTTGAAGTGGGGCGGCGGCGCGTGCAGCGAAACCGTTTGCGGATGCCTGAGCGATCGCCAGATCGAGATTGGACTCAGCTTCCAGGTAGCTGACGACATTGCCTGAGACGGTGGCACGCTGCATATTTAGAGCGGCTTTGCGAAAAAGGTCGTTCTCCAAGGGCGGGAATCGTGCGGCCGACCGCGCAAGAACGATCTTTAGCCCAAAAGCCGCATCCAGAACCTGAAGCCAGTCGGAAATGTGCAGTGGGCTAATTGCGATACCTGAACGCGGGCGAATTTCCGCGAAGCCCTCAAGGGCGAGGCGTTGCAGCGCTTCACGAACGGGCGTTCGTCCCATGTCGAGCCGCTCAATGAGGGCTCCTTCCGTCATCAGCGCTCCGGGCAGGAGCTCAAGACGCACAATCATCTGCTGAAGGCGAACATAGGCAATTTCCGAGGCTGCGACCGTGCCGGGGGTCGGGCTATGGGATGAGGGCATGCGGTACACTTTCGAAACATCTGCTTGGCAATGATATATCAAAAATATTCGACGTGCACCTCTTTCCGTGGAGATCCTTTTCAAGAATATATCAAACCATAGAAGGCGGATGTCGCCGGAAGCGGGGATGATATGGGAGAATTGAAGCCGTCGGTCTTGGTCGCCGGCGCTGGCATTATCGGCATTGCAAGCGCGTGCACCCTTGCGAGCCGTGGTCATCAGGTACGTGTCGTGGATCGCCTCGGAATCTGCGAGGGAACCAGTTCGGGTAATGCAGGCGCCTTCGCTTTCAGCGATCTCCTGCCGCTGGCGCAGAAGGGGGTGCTGACCAAGATACCGAAATGGCTTGCCGATCCGCTCGGGCCACTTTCAATTCCGCCTGCATACTTCCCGAAGCTTCTGCCGTGGTTCGGGCACTTCCTGCGCGCTAGTCAGGTAAAGAACCGCGAGCGATCAATCACGGCGCAGGCTTCGTTGATGGCCCTTGCCCGTGAAGAATGGTATGCCTTGATGCAGCGCTCGGGCACAAGTGGCATGCGTCGCGCAGAGGGCTCGCTGGAGTTATACGAGACGGAACAGGGATTTCGCGCGTCTCTTCCAGGTTGGGATGTTCGGGTACGTAACGGCATCTCTTTCGAGCATGTGTCGGGAGCGCGCCTGGCCGAGCTTCAACCTGGTCTCGACAAGCGCTTTCGGCGCGGCACGTTCGTGCCAGGCTGGGAAACTGTCGACGATCCGAAGCTATTAGGCGAAGTGCTTTGGAAATATGCCGAAAGCCTTGGCGCAGTGTTCGAGCAGGCGGAGGTCGCCGGACTTTCGACGGGGCAGACATATGCCAACCTGCATCTGGCGGATGGCAGGACGCTCACGGCAGACAAAGTCGTCATCTGCGCCGGAGCATGGTCTCACCAGTTGGCGCGACAGCTTGGTGATCGGATCCCATTGGAGACGGAGCGCGGTTACAATAGCACGCTGCCGCTTTCGGCTCTGGATCTCAAGCGACAGCTGATCTTTTCTGAACATGGATTTGTCATGACCCCGCTTTCCATCGGCATCCGGATTGGTGGGGCAGTCGAACTTGGTGGGCTGGAACGCGGACCCGACTATCGTCGTTCGGAAGCCATGCTGACGAAGGCGAAAACCTTTCTTCCCGATCTGGACATTTCCGGAGGCAGGCAATGGATGGGGTATCGTCCTTCCCTGCCGGATTCGCTTCCCGTCATTGATTACGCCTCGCGCTCGAGGGCAGTCATCTACGCCTTCGGTCATGGCCATCTTGGCCTGACACAGGCGGCTGCGACTGCCAAGCTTGTCAGCGAACTTGCAACCAATCAAGTTGCCGGCATTGACCTTTCTCCCTTCTCCGCCACCCGCTTCTGAAAGCTCATCTCATGGTAAAGCATTCTTTCCATATCATCGACGGCCATACTTGCGGCAATCCGGTTCGTCTCGTTACCGGCGGAGGCCCTCTACTCGACGGGGCGACGATGATGGAGAGACGAGCACATTTTCTGCGAGACTTCGATTGGATCAGGACCGGGTTGATGTTTGAGCCGCGGGGGCATGATCAGATGTCGGGATCAATCCTTTATCCACCGACGCGCGACGATTGTGATGTGGGGGTTCTTTTTATCGAAACGTCCGGCTGCCTGCCCATGTGCGGCCACGGCACGATTGGAACGGTAACGATGGCACTAGAGCATGGTCTCGTTCGTCCGAAGACGCCGGGTCTGCTGCGGCTTGATACGCCGGCGGGCCTCGTGCTCGCCGCGTATCGACAGGAAGGCGAATATGTCGAGGAAGTGCGCATCACCAATGTGCCATCATTCCTTTACGCTGAGGAGCTTGCCGTGGAATGCCCGGTTCTGGGGCGTTTGACGGTAGATGTCGCTTATGGCGGCAATTTTTATGCCATTGTCGAGCCGCAGGCCAATTACAGCGATATGGCCGATTACGCACCGGGGGATCTCGTTGCTTGGGGCCGTGTGCTGCGCGACAGGTTAAACGAAGTCTACAGCTTCGTGCATCCCACACGGCCGGACATTAATCGCCTGACCCATATCCAATGGACCGGTAAGCCGCAGCACGAGCAAGCTGATGCGCGTAACGCCGTGCTCTACGGAGACAAGGCGATCGACCGCTCCCCTTGCGGCACAGGAACCTCGGCGCGCATGGCACAGCTGCACGGCAAAGGTAGGCTCGAGGTTGGGGAGGATTTCGTGCATGAATCGATTATCGGCTCGCTTTTTTACGGTCGGATCGAGAATGAGACGAAAGTAGAAGACAGGCTGGCGATAACGCCTTCAATCGGCGGATGGGCCCGAACTACCGGCTATAACACGATTTTTATTGATGATCGCGACCCGTTCGCACACGGATTTGTGGTCGCTTGAGGCATGCAATAGGACTTGCGCGGCATTTGGAAATGTGCAGGCTGAAGAATGGGAACAAAACCGATTGAAAGCGCATCAGAAGAAAGCGTATCAGTCTGGTTTTTGAAGAATAAAGGGGAATGCGACCGGCGGAGGCTGGTCCTTAGTCAGGGGCAACGGCTTCGGGGGAACGACCGTTCGGCACATCAGCTCATATTAGCTTTTGTCTACGTCGATCGATGTCGCGCCTGTAAACGTCGCCTCTGGATCAGGGGAACATTCCAGGATGCTTGCGTGCGCCGCGCCGCGCATTTCTGGGGGAGCGACGTAAACATGGATTATTTCATACAGCAACTGATCAACGGGCTGACGCTCGGTTCGATCTATGGGCTGATCGCCATCGGTTATACGATGGTCTATGGCATTATCGGCATGATCAACTTCGCCCATGGCGATATTTTCATGATCGGTGCCTTCGGTGCCCTCATTACCTTTCTTGTTCTAGTCGGACTTTTCGTGTCAATCACGGCTCCCATCGCCATCTTGCTGATGCTGATCGTGGCGATGCTTCTGACTAGCCTCTACAATTGGGTCATTGAAAAACTGGCCTATCGTCCACTGCGCGGATCGTTTCGCCTCGCGCCGTTGATCACGGCAATTGGCATGTCAATCGCGTTGTCGAACTTTGTGCAGGTCACGCAGGGCCCGCGCAACAAGCCGATCCCGCCATTGGTCACGTCGGTTTACAATGTCGGTGGTCTAACGATCTCGCTCAAGCAGATCGTTATCGTAGTCGTGACCATTATTCTGCTGACGATTTTCTGGTACATTGTTAATCGTACGCCTCTCGGTCGTGCGCAGCGCGCTTGCGAGCAGGATCGCAAGATGGCCGCTTTGCTCGGCATTGACGTGGACCGCACTATCTCCATTACATTTATCATGGGCGCCGCGCTTGCTGCGGTCGCAGGTACGCTCTACCTCGTCTACTATGGCGTCGTCGTGTTTTCAGACGGCTTCATCCCAGGCGTGAAAGCCTTTACGGCTGCCGTGCTCGGTGGCATAGGCTCCATACCGGGTGCCGTGCTCGGCGGCTTGCTGATCGGCCTGATCGAGTCGCTTTGGTCCGCCTATTTCTCTATCGATTACAAGGATGTAGCGGCGTTTTCGATCCTTGCCATCGTGCTGATCTTCATGCCGTCCGGACTACTCGGGCGACCGGAAGTGGAGAAGGTGTAAGTCATGGCCCTCTCTTCTATTTCCAGTCAGGCCAAAGCTGACGGCTCCATCTATATCAAAGCGTTTCGCAATGCTCTCTGGGGTGGCCTGATCGCCTTCGGTCTCTTCGTCATGCTGATTGGTCTACAAACCGATCAGAACATGCAGAACCAGCTGATTTTGCGCTACCGCTGGGGCACGCTTGCCGTGGTGGTCGCCCTTGTAATGGTGGGCCGCTTCGTCATCACTGCGTTCATCGCTCCAGCCATTGCGGCACGCAAGGCAGTGAAGGCGAAGACGGTCGTCGTCGAAACAGAAGCCACCTTCCTGCGCAGGAATCTTATCCGCATAGGCATCCTTTTTCTGTTCATCTATCCCGCCCTGATGGTCATGCTCTTTGGCTTGCAGGGCTCCTTGAAATGGGTCGATAATTTCGGCATCCAGATCCTGATCTACGTGATGCTGGCCTGGGGCCTCAATATTGTTGTGGGACTCGCTGGTCTGCTCGATCTTGGCTATGTTGCGTTCTATGCGGTAGGTGCTTATTCCTATGCGCTGCTGGCGTCGGAGTTTGGGCTGTCCTTCTGGCTGCTTCTACCCGCGGCTGGCATCATGGCTGCCTTCTGGGGGATCATTCTGGGTTTCCCTGTGCTGCGATTGCGGGGTGACTATCTAGCGATCGTGACACTCGCGTTTGGTGAGATTATTCGCCTTGTGCTGATCAACTGGCGCGAAGTGACCAACGGTTCGGCTGGCATCTCGGGCATTCCGAAGGTCGACTTTTTCGGCCTCATCGCCTTCGACATTTCGTCCCCGGTCTATATAGGCAAGATCCTGAATCTTCCGCCTTCAGGCGTCTATTACAAGATTTTTCTTTATTACTTGATCCTTCTTTTGGCGCTGCTGACCGCCTATGTCACGATCCGCCTGCGGCGAATGCCGATCGGCCGGGCCTGGGAAGCGCTGCGTGAAGACGAGATCGCTTGCCGCTCGCTGGGCATCAATACGACGAACACGAAATTAACGGCATTCTCGCTGGGCGCCATGTTCGGTGGCTTTGCGGGTGCTTTCTTTGCTGCCCGACAGGGCTTCGTCAGCCCAGAATCCTTTGTCTTTCTCGAATCCGCGGTTATTCTGGCAATTGTGGTTCTCGGAGGCATGGGATCTCTGCCCGGCATTGCGATTGCTGCTGCCATCATGATCGGCGGGACGGAGCTGTTGCGCGAACTGCAATTCCTCAAGCTGATCTTTGGACCCGGCTTTACGCCGGAGCTCTACCGCATGCTGCTCTTCGGTCTTGCCATGGTTATCGTCATGGTTTGGAAACCGCGCGGCTTCGTATCAAGTCGTGAGCCGACGGCATTTCTGAAAGAACGCAAGGCCGTTTCCAGTGCCTTCACCAAGGAGGGCCACGGCTGATGGTTGAAACGGTAACAATTGCGCGCGACGTGGTTTTGTCGGTCGAGCATCTTTCCATGCGCTTTGGTGGGTTGAAGGCTATTGACGATCTGTCTTTCGACGTTCGCCGGGGCGAGATCACCGCGCTGATCGGCCCCAATGGTGCTGGCAAGACGACGGTGTTCAACTGCATCACGGGCTTCTACAAGCCGACCGAGGGCATGCTGACGCTCAAGCGCAAGGATGGCCATGCTTTCCTGCTCGAGCGCTTGCCTGACTACGAAATCCCGGCGCGCGCCAAAGTGGCGCGGACGTTCCAGAATATACGGCTGTTCTCCGGCATGACTGTGCTCGAAAATCTTCTAGTGGCGCAGCATAATGCGTTGATGAAGGCTTCGGGTTTCACGATTCTCGGTTTGCTCGGCTCTAGCAGCTATCGGAATGCCGACGAGGCTTCAATCGAACTTGCGAGCTACTGGCTCGAAAGGGCCGATCTTTTAGATCGCGCGGATGATCCGGCCGGTGACCTCTCCTATGGGGCGCAGCGCCGCCTGGAGATTGCGCGCGCCATGTGCACCAGACCGGAACTGCTTTGTCTCGATGAACCAGCTGCAGGTCTGAATCCGCGTGAGTCGGCGGAACTCAATGTTCTTCTCCGGTTCATTCGCGACCAAAGCGATACGTCTATTCTGCTCATCGAGCACGACATGTCGGTGGTCATGCAGATTTCCGATCACGTCGTCGTGCTCGAATATGGCCGCAAGATCTCCGATGGTGATCCGGAAAGCGTCAAGAACGATCCGAAGGTTATTGCCGCCTATCTCGGCGTTGAGGACGAGGAGGTGGAAGAAGTTCTCGTCGAAGTCGGGGATGAACAGATTTTGGAGCAACTCGAATCTGTTCCCGTGGGCGATGCGGCTCCTCAAGCTTCTGCAAGCATGTTCGCGCCACCTGTCGCTGGCAGTATCGAGCGAGACGACGGTGATGCCGCTGCGTCGCCGGCCGCATCGAAGGCTGCGCAGGTCGAAAAGGGAGCTACGCCTGCGACCAAGAAAAGCGGAGAAGAAGACAAATGAATGCAACACCGCTTTTGAAGGTTGATGCTATCGAAACCTATTACGGCAGCATTCGTGCGCTCGATAAGGTGAGCATCGATGTCAATGAGGGTGAAATCGTTACGCTCATTGGGTCCAATGGTGCGGGCAAGTCCACCCTGATGATGACGATCTGTGGCTCTCCCCAAGCGCGCAGCGGCTCTGTTACCTTCCAGGGGCAGGACATAACCCGCCTGCCGATGCACGAGATTGCGCGCATGCGTATCGCGCAATCGCCAGAAGGACGCCGAATATTCCCGCGTCTGACGGTGCGGGAAAACTTGCAGATGGGCGCGAGCCTCGACGATCTGAAATACTACGATGAAGACGTCGAGCGCATCTTCACGCTGTTTCCGCGGTTGAAGGAGCGTATCAATCAGCGCGGCGGCACGCTGTCGGGCGGAGAGCAGCAGATGCTGGCGATCGGACGCGCTCTGATGGCACGGCCAAAGCTGCTTTTGCTTGACGAACCGTCGCTTGGGCTGGCCCCATTGATCATCAAGCAAATCTTCGACGCGATCCGTGAGTTGAACCGAACGGAAGGTCTAACCGTGTTTCTGGTCGAACAGAACGCGTTTGCCGCCCTCAAGCTGGCACATCGCGCCTATGTTCTGGTTAATGGCAGGGTCACTATGAGCGGACAGAGTCGCGAACTGCTGACCAACCCGGAAGTCCGCGCCGCCTATCTGGAAGGAGGGCGTCACTGATGGCTTCGCCCTCGACTTCAACACTTGCAGGAGGACGCTGACATGCAGGGCATTTTATACGAAGAAACCTCTCTCTGGAGCTTTCTTTTCGTAACTGTCGTCCTTGGCGGCTGGACTGCGTGGATGACGGGCCGAGCCTGTGCCCGGACCTGGCGGCCGGTCGTGCAGCTCATTCCTTACCTGATGCTGCTCGGGCTGTTCGTGCGCTTCATCCATTACGCGCTGTTTCAGGCCTCTCTGACCTCTCTGCATTACTATCTGGTGGATACCGTAATCCTTCTGATCTTTGGATTGATCGCGTTCCGCTTCACGCGGACGCATCAGATGGTCAGCCAGTACAGCTGGCTTTACGAGAAGACGTCGCCTCTGTCATGGAAGGACAAGGCGGCGAGTTAAGACTTTTAAAGCGGAATTTTCAGATAATCTTGCGCCTAAAAGAGCACGTGACAAACGGCCGATCAGCGCGCAAGATTTCCACTGGAGCGGCTGGGTGAGACGCGAAAGTGAAAACACCAATCTCACCTTCATCAATGGGAGCGTTTCAATGAAAAATTATCTTATGTCGGCTGTGGCCGCCGGTGCGCTGATGGCGTTCTCAGGTGCGGCATGGGCAGAAATCATTGTTGGCGTCGGTGGCCCGGTTACGGGACCGAATGCGGCGTTCGGCGCGCAGTTGCAAAAGGGTGCGGAGCAAGCTGCAAAGGACCTCAACGAAGCCGGGGGCATTAATGGTGAACAAATCCGGATCGTCATCGGCGACGATGTTTCCGATCCCAAGCAAGGGGTTTCGGTAGCCAACAAGTTCGCTGCGGATGGCGTGAAATACGTCGTGGGCCATTTCAACTCGGGCGTATCGATCCCGGCTTCGGAAGTCTATGCCGAGAACGGTATTCTTTCCTTCTCGCCTGCCTCAACCAATCCGACCTACACTGAGCGCGGCTTGTGGAACACCTTCCGCACTTGTGGCCGTGACGACCAGCAGGGCGCTGTCGCCGGCAAATATCTGGCCGATAATTTCAAAGACGCCAAGATCGCGATCATCCATGACAAGACGCCTTATGGTCAGGGTCTTGCGGATGAAACCAAGAAGGCACTGAACGCAGAAGGCGTGACCGAAGCGCTTTATGAAGGCATCAATCCTGGCGACAAGGATTTTGGTGCTCTCGTCGGCAAGATGAAGAACGCCGGCGTCAGCGTCATCTACTACGGTGGCCTGCATACGGAAGCTGGGCTCCTGATGCGCCAGGCAAAGGATCAGGGACTGACCAATACCTTCATGTCGGGCGATGGTATCGTCTCGAACGAGCTTGCCTCAATTGCCGGTGATGCGGTGGAAGGCACGTTGATGACCTTTGCGCCGGATCCTCGCAAGCGGGAAGATGCCAAAGAACTGATCGAGAAGTTCCGTGCAGCAGGCGTCGAGCCGGAAGGCTACACGCTCTACTCCTATGCCGCGCTACAGGTCATCGCAGAGGCTGCCAAGGCCGTGGGTGACGCTAGCGATCCTCAGAAAGTTGCCGAGGAAATCAAGAAGGGCGGCACCTACAAGACCGCAATCGGCGAACTTTCGTTTACCCCGAAGGGCGACATCACCCGGCCCGACTATGTTCTCTACAAATGGGCAAAGGGTGAAGATGGCAGATACACCTATGCGGAACTGGACGCTGCCAGCAACTGACCGCTGAGCGTTTAGAAAGATGAAAGAAGCCGTCGCTTCCGAGCGGCGGCTTCTTTGTGTTTGTAATCTTTGCTGATCGAGTGATCGACATTTCTTGTAGATTTGCCGTTGCAGTCCCGGCCATCGCATCATCTTATATCCCTTGCCTTGGGCGAAACGCGCGCTAGAGTGCGCTGAACAATTGATTTTTTGTGGATACTAAAGTTCGCGTGGGAGGCGTGCATGAAGATCAACAAACTGCTTGTTGCCAACAGGTCCGAAATCGCGATTCGCATATTTCGTGCGGCCAATGAACTTGGCATCAAAACGGTGGCGATTTGGGCGGAAGAGGATAAATACGCCTTACACCGCTTCAAGGCAGATGAATCCTATCAGGTCGGACGTGGACCCCATTTGCCAAAGGACCTTGGACCGATCGAGGCCTATCTATCGATCGAGGAAGTTATTCGCGTTGCCAGGATGTCGGGTGCCGATGCAATCCACCCAGGTTACGGGCTGCTCTCCGAGAGCCCTGAATTTGCAGACGCCTGCGCTCAAGCTGGCATTATCTTCATTGGTCCCAAAGCTGAAACCATGCGTCGCCTGGGCAACAAGGTCGCGGCGCGGAATCTCGCGGCACAAGTAGGGGTACCGGTCGTTCCTGCTACCGAACCGCTGCCTGACGACATGAGCCAGGTCGCAAGGCTTGCTGCCGAAGTTGGCTATCCTCTGATGCTCAAGGCGTCGTGGGGCGGCGGCGGTCGTGGCATGCGCGTTATCCGCGCCGAAGCTGATCTCTCCCGCGAAGTGACGGAAGCCAAGCGCGAAGCCAAGGCGGCGTTCGGAAAGGACGAGGTCTATCTGGAAAAGCTCGTAGAACGTGCGCGCCATGTCGAGGTGCAGGTGCTTGGAGACACGCACGGCAATGCTGTGCACCTGTTCGAGCGGGATTGCTCGATCCAGCGGCGCAATCAGAAGGTCGTAGAGCGTGCGCCTGCACCCTATCTTGATAATGCCAAACGGGCGGAATTAGCCGAATATGCGTTGAAGATCGCACAAGCCACTGATTATATCGGGGCAGGTACCGTTGAATTTCTGATGGATGCCGATACACAAGCCTTCTATTTCATCGAGGTCAATCCGCGTATCCAGGTCGAGCATACCGTAACTGAACAGGTAACGGGCATCGACATTGTGCAGGCGCAGATCAAAATACTCGAAGGGGCTGCAATCGGCACGCCGGAGTCGGGTGTTCCCGCTCAGGAAGATATCCGCCTGAACGGCCACGCATTGCAATGCCGGATTACCACAGAAGATCCGGAACAGAATTTCATTCCCGATTATGGCCGCATCACCGCCTATCGCGGCGCGACTGGCTTCGGCATTCGGCTTGATGGCGGTACGGCCTATTCCGGCGCTGTCATCACCCGTTATTACGATCCGCTGCTTGAAAAGGTCACGGCGTGGGGCGTTACTCCGTCGGAGGCGATAGCGCGCATGCACCGCGCACTACGCGAATTCCGCATTCGGGGCGTTGCCACCAATCTGACCTTCCTTGAGGCGATCGTCACTCATCAGAGCTTCCATGACAACACCTATACCACCAAGTTCATCGATACCACGCCGGAACTGTTCCAGCAGGTCAAGCGCCAGGATCGCGCAACCAAGCTTTTGAATTATCTTGCCGATGTCTCGGTCAACGGTCATCCGGAAACGCGGGGTCGCAATGCGCCCAAGGAGGATTGCGCCGCGCCTGTCGCTCCGTATTTTGACAAGCCCATCCTCGACGGCACGCGCCAGCGCCTCGACGCGCTTGGCCCCGTCGGCTTTTCCGACTGGATGAGGAAGCAGAAACAGGTTCTCGTAACCGACACAACAATGCGGGACGGTCACCAGTCACTTCTCGCCACCCGCATGCGTACCTTCGACATTGTCGGCGTAGCGGACGCCTATGCCCGGGCGTTGCCGCAACTCCTATCGCTCGAATGCTGGGGTGGGGCGACCTTTGACGTGTCCATGCGCTTTCTCACGGAAGATCCGTGGGAGCGGTTGGCTCTGGTACGTGAAAAGGCGCCGAATATTCTACTGCAAATGCTGCTGCGCGGCGCAAATGGTGTCGGCTATACGAATTATCCCGATAATGTCGTCAAGAACTTCGTGCGCGAAGCGGCCGGGGGCGGCATCGATCTTTTCCGTGTATTCGACTGCCTGAACTGGGTCGAGAACATGCGTGTTTCGATGGATGCGGTGCTGGAGGAGAACAAGCTCTGCGAGGCGGCAATCTGCTATACGGGTGACATTCTCGACCCTGATCGGGCCAAGTACGATCTGCGCTACTACGTCGACATGACCAAGGCTCTGGAAAAGGCGGGCGCGCATATCATCGCCGTAAAGGACATGGCGGGGCTACTCAAGCCAGCGGCTGCGAAAAAGCTTTTTGCGACGCTGCGCGCGGAGACGGATCTGCCCATCCATTTCCACACGCATGACACGTCCGGCATTGCCGCTGCGACTGTGCTGGCCGCAGTCGAAGCGGGCGTCGATGCCATTGATGCGGCGATGGATGCGTTTTCGGGCAATACTTCGCAGCCTTGCCTCGGCTCCCTGGTCGAGGCGCTGCGCGGCGATGACCGCGATACGGGTCTCGATCCCGCAGCTATCCGCCGCATTTCATTCTACTGGGAGGCCGTGCGCAACCAGTATGCGGCCTTTGAAAGCGATCTGAAGGGACCGGCCTCGGAAGTTTATCTGCACGAGATGCCGGGCGGTCAGTTCACCAACCTGAAGGAGCAGGCGCGTTCGCTCGGGCTGGAGACGCGCTGGCACGAGGTCGCGCAGGCCTATCATGATGTCAATCTCATGTTCGGTGACATCATCAAGGTAACCCCGTCTTCCAAGGTTGTCGGAGACATGGCGCTCATGATGGTGAGCCAGGATCTCTCGGTGGCGGATGTCGAAAATCCAGCCAAGGACATCGCCTTTCCCGATTCCGTCATCTCAATGTTGCGCGGGGACCTCGGGCAATCACCCGGCGGCTGGCCAGAAACCTTACAGAAGAAGGCTCTGAAGGGCGCGACGCCCATCACGGTGCGTCCCGGTTCGCTTCTCGACGCTGCGGACATGGCGCGGGACCGGGCCAATCTGGAGGAAAGGCTCGGGCGCAAGGTCACGGAGCAGGAGTTCGTCTCCTGGCAGATGTATCCGAAGGTGTTCACTGATTTTGCCGCAGCCTCAGAAGAATATGGCCCGGTAAGCGTTTTGCCCACACCGGTCTATTTCTACGGCATGGGCCATGAAGAAGAAATCTTCGTGGAAATCGAACGCGGCAAGACGTTGGTGGTGCGTTGCCTTGCCATTGGTGAGACCGACGATCAGGGCATGGTCACGGTTTTCTTTGAACTGAACGGTCAGCCGCGGCGTATCAAGGTTCCGGATCGCAATATGGCGGGCGCTTCGAAGGCGCGGCGTAAGGCGGAAGCAGGCAATGAGGCGCATGTCGGCGCGCCGATGCCGGGCGTAGTCTCAACTCTCTCCGTCAAGCCCGGCCAGAAGATCTCGGCCGGAGACGTGCTTTTGTCGATCGAGGCCATGAAGATGGAAACTGCCCTTCATGCCGAGCGCGACGGCGAGATTGCGGAAGTGCTTGTCTCTTCAGGCGATCAGATTGACGCGAAAGATCTCCTGGTTGTTTATGCTGCATGAATAGAAAGCCGGTGGATTTCTCTGCCGGCATTCTTCGTTTAACGGCTCATCGCCTGTAGCCATTCGTCGATCCAGGCAGCGCGATTTCTCGCGACCTCGCCTGGCGCGATCTCCAATGCTTTGGTGGGGTTCACCAATGTCTCGAACGCTGCGGGCAAAGGTTTCGACGTCCTGGCGGCCGGCAGCATCCACTGCGTCTGGGGAATTATATCCTGGAACTGCGGGTTGGTGAGGAAGGTCATGAAGGCCTTGGCGTGGGAATTATCGGCACCTTTCTTCGTCAGCGCCGCAACCTCGATCTGTAAATAGTGACCTTCCTCGAACGCTGCTGCCTTGTAGCGATCTTCATTATCCGCAATCAGATGATAGGCTGGCGAAGTCGTGTAGGAGACGACCATAGGCGCCTCACCGCGTGTGAACAGGCCGTAGGCTTCCGACCAGCCTGGTGTCACGGTGAGCACGCGATCCTCTAGTTTTTGCCAGGCAGTGGAGGCACTATCGCCATACACCGCCTTGATCCAAAGCAGAAAGCCAAGGCCGGGTGTCGAAGTGCGCGGATCCTGCAAGATGATTTTTTCACCTGGATCACCCTCGACTAGATCCTTCAGGCTCTTTGGCGGATTTTTCAGCTTCTCGCTATCGTAGACCACGGCGAAATAGCCGTAGTCGAAAGGTAGAAAAGTGTCGTCGATCCAAGGGTTTGGCAGCGAGAGAGTATCGGTTGCGACCGCGTGAGGGACAAAGAGGCCCGTGCTGCGCGCCTCATCCGTCAGGTTAGTATCGAGGCCCAGTACGATGTCTGCTCGCGAGGATACCCCCTCCAGCTTGATCCGGTTAAGCAGCGCCACCCCATCCGACACCGCAACGAAGTCGATACGGCAACCGCACTCGGCTTCAAAAGCCTGCTTGACTTTCGGCCCCGGACCCCAGTCCGAATTAAAGCTCTCATAAGTGTAGATCGTCAGGTCCTGCGCCATGGCAGAAGAGCCAAACACCAGACCAGCAAAAGCAAGCGGAATCGATCTTCGCATCACTATCCTCCAGATTTCGAAGAGAAAGCGCGAGCAGTCATACCGCGCGTCTAATTCCCTCCGCCGGTTTCAACCGGATCAGGTTCAACGGGTTGGCATCGCGTTGCCTCTCAGCCGTATGAAACGGCACCCCGATTAGCACTATTAGGAATACTGCCCGTACCCTCGTAGCGCAAGCGCTGTTGGCGGGTGGGGCTGTGCATGCTAGAGGCTTGCGACAGATCGATATCGACGACATCAACCGGATTTTCCGCCGACATGAGCGACCCTGTTTCCCATTGCGTCATCCTGCTCGGTGGCGAGGTTTTCCCGACTGAGCGGCTGCGCGAGCAGATATCCGGTGCCTTCGTCATCGCAGCGGATTCCGGCATTCGTCATGCGATGACCCTTGGTGTGGCCGTCGACGCATGGGTTGGCGATTTCGATTCTGCCGACAGCGAAATGATCGACTCCTATAAAGATCTGAGGCGAGAATCTTTTCCAGCCGAAAAAGACCAGACAGACGGCGAACTCGCCATCAATCGTGCGCTTGCTCTGGGTGCGAGACGACTTATATTGGTAGGTGCCTTTGGCGGAGCGCGTAGCGATCATGCCTTTTCGCATCTGGCGAGCGCTCTTCGGCTGTCGCAGCGCGGGATCGAGGTGCTGCTAACCAGCGGCAGGCAGGAAGGTATTCCTCTGCGTCACGAAACGCGCGCTTTCGATTATGCGCCCGGAACCATTTTCTCCATTTTACCTTTCGGCGATCTCGATGGCCTCGATCTCGATGGCGCGAAATGGCCCTTGAACAAGCGACATGTTGTTTTCGGTTCGTCGCTTACTTTATCAAATCGGGTAACGACGCATCTCGTTGTAACTCTGAAGGCGGGCAGGGCGATGCTGATCGCTCACCCGCATCCTGCACAGGATTTTTAGCATATGGCTCAACCGCCGCTTCTCCGCCTCGATGCCATCAAGCTCACCTTTGGTGGGACACCGCTATTGACCGATGCAGGATTATCGGTCTCCCCCGGGGAGCGCATCGCTCTGGTAGGACGCAATGGCTCGGGTAAGTCCACATTATTGAAGATGGCTGCCGGCCTCGTCGAGCCCCAGGATGGCGAAGTCTTCCGCCAACCTTCCGCTACCGTTCGTTATCTCGAACAGGCGCCTGACATGAGCGCATACAAGACGGTACATGATTACGTCATCGCGGGTCTTGGGCCGGCAGACGATGCCTATCGTGCGCATTATCTGCTCGATCATCTCGGATTGACCGGTGAAGAGGCGCCCGGCCAGCTTTCCGGCGGCGAAGCGCGACGTGCAGCGCTCGCCCGCGTTCTGGCCCCGGAACCGGATGTTCTGCTCCTCGATGAACCCACCAATCATCTTGACCTTTCAACTATTGAGTGGCTGGAAGAGGAATTGCAGCGCTCATCCTCGGCCATC
The DNA here is from genome assembly GCF_014652835.1 of Limoniibacter endophyticus. Classification (GTDB taxonomy): domain Bacteria; phylum Pseudomonadota; class Alphaproteobacteria; order Rhizobiales; family Rhizobiaceae; genus Limoniibacter; species Limoniibacter endophyticus. The sequence goes on along the minus strand of NZ_BMZO01000007.1, from coordinate 1,441 downwards.
GTTCTGATCTCCCATGATCGCCGCTTTCTGGACAATGTCACCCGATCGACCGTCTGGTTGGATCGCGGCACCACACGACGCATGGAAAGAGGTTTTGCGCATTTTGAGGAATGGCGTGACAAGGTCATCGAGGAAGAAGAGCGCGATCAGCACAAGCTCGCCCGTGAAATCGCCCGCGAGGAAGACTGGATGCGCTATGGCGTGACGGCGCGGCGCAAGCGTAACATGCGTCGTGTCGCGGAGCTGGCTGCACTGCGTTCCAGGCACAAGAGCTATCGCGGCCAGGAGGCAGGAGCCTCGATGGTTGCTGCCGAGACGGCGGAGTCCGGCAAACTGGTGGTCGAGGCGCTGCATATCTCGAAAGCCTATGGGGAACGCAAGATCGTCACCGATTTTTCGATCCGCATCCAGCGTGGCGATCGGCTGGGTCTGGTCGGCCCAAATGGGGCAGGTAAAACCACGCTTTTGCAGCTCTTGATCGGCGACATGAGGCCGGATGAAGGGCGTGTGCGCAGCGGTGTCAATCTGGAGGTGGCGACGCTCGATCAGAGCCGCTCGCTTGATCCGGAGGACACGGTTGCGCATTATCTCACGGACGGGCGCGGCGAAAGCCTCGTCATCAATGGTGAGCAGCGCCATGTAGCCTCCTATATGAAGGACTTCCTGTTCAAACCGGAACAGATACGCACACCGATCAAGGCACTGTCAGGCGGCGAACGTGCTCGACTCATGCTTGCGCGGGCGTTGGCAAAACCTGCCAACGTGCTTGTGCTTGACGAACCCACCAATGACCTCGACATGGAGACGCTGGATCTGTTGCAGGAGTTGGTTGCGGGCTTTCCCGGTACGGTCGTTCTCGTCAGTCACGACCGCGATTTCCTCGACCGGACGGTGACGAGCGTGCTGGCGCCTGAGAGCGATGGCATGTGGATCGAATATGCGGGTGGTTATTCCGACATGCTAGCGCAGCGCAGGCAGAGGAGCTTCGATGAAAAGGCCATCAAGCAGAGCAGGCGCGACGATAAGCCGAAGGTCGAGCAAGTCAAATCCTCCACGGTCGGTGCCAGGAAACTTTCCTACAAGCAGAAATTTGCGCTGGAGACGTTGCCGGGAAAAATTGAGGCTGCGGAGAAAAAGATCGTCGAGATTGAACGTCGGATGGCCGACCCGACGCTCTATCAGCGCGATCCGTCGGGCTTCGCCGGGCTTTCGGCTCAACTGGAAGCCGAGCGGGATGGTAAAGCGATGATGGAAGAGGAGTGGCTCGAGCTCGAAATGCTACGCGAAGCGATTGAAGGCTGATGATCAGGGCGAGAACCCTTGTGCTGCAAGGGGTTCTAAGGTGGCTAACGAGAAAAATCGAAATTCATGGGGTTTTTTTGATTTTTGTGTTTGACATGAGTGTGTTTGTGGGATTAGAAGGTGGCCATCGACGGGGCGC
>NZ_BMZO01000006.1 GCF_014652835.1 Limoniibacter endophyticus | reverse complement strand
CGGCACCAACGAGACATTGCCCGTTGCCGCCACCGCGCCCGACACGACTGCGCCCGAAGCACCCACCGGTGTGGCAATCGCTGCCGATGGCGCAAGTATAACGGGCACCGGAGAAGTGGGAGCAGACGTCGCCGTGACCGACGGTGCGCAGACATGGACGGGAACGGTTCAGCCGGACGGCACATTCTCAATCATTCTCGATCCAGCGCAGACCGACGGACAAACGCTAACCGTTACACTGGAAGATGCGGCGGGAAATAATTCCCCGCCCGCCACGGCGACTGCACCTGTCCTTGACACGACCGCGCCGCTCGCTCCCGAAGACCTTGTCATCAATGCGGAAGGAACACAGCTCACGGGTTCCGGCGAAGCCGGCACGACCGTACTCGTTACAGATGAAGCGGGCGAAACAGTTGGCTCCGGCACCGTGCTGCCGGGGGGCACCTTCAGCATTCTCATCTCGCCGCCCCAGGTGGATGGTGGTGTCTTGAATGTCACCTTGACCGACGTGGCCGGCAATATTTCTCCTAACGCAACTGTTACGGCACCGATCGAAACCGCGCCCGATGCCCCCGCCAACCTTGCAGTCAACGCGGAGGGCACCGTCCTGACCGGCACCGGCGAAACCGGGACGACGGTCGAAGTCCATGTCACCAGCGTGGACGGCGATCTGCTCGGGACCGGTGTCGTCCAGCCGGACGGCACCTTCTCGATCACGATTTCGCCGGCACAGGCCAATGGCGAGACCTTGGTGGTAAGGCTGCTCGACAGCGCCGGCGTGCCTTCACTACCGGCTATCGTGCAGGCTCCGGACACTACCGCTCCCGCGGCGCCGGGCAATCTTGTCCTAAACGGGGAAGGAACCGAACTTGCCGGCAGCGGCGAGCCCGGCACAACCGTAATCGTGGCCGACCTGAGCGGCGCGCAAGTAGGGATAGGCACGGTTGGAGAGGACGGAACCTTTATTGTTACGCTCGCGCCTGCACAGGTGGACGGCAATCCGCTCAGTGTCACGCTTACCGACGCCGCCGACAATATTTCCGACCCCGGGCAGGTGGAAACTCCCGATCTCACAGCACCTGTCGCAGCAGAGAACCTGGCGGTCGCAGCCGGTGGCATCAGCATCAGCGGCACAGGAGAGGCAGGCGCTAGCGTCGCTGTTACGAACGGCACGCAAATCTGGACCGGAACTGTTGGACCGAACGGCACTTTCATCATTCCGCTCACTCCGGCGCAAATCGCAGGCCAGACACTCACCGTCACCCTCACAGACGCGGCCAGTAATGTATCTTCCGATGCAACAGTCACGGCTCCAACGCCGCAGACCCCGGATGCGCCATCGAACCTTTCGGCACCGACGGGAGACGCCGTAAACGGCAATGGTGTGGGGGGTGCTACGGTCATTGTTCGAGACGCATCAGGAACCATCATCGGTACGGACACGGTCCAGAACAATGGATATTTCAGCGCACCGATCCCGGCCACCACGGATGGATCGACGCTCTATGTGACGCAAACGGTCGATGGCAATGTATCCCCGGTTGCGACCGTCCGCACACCGGACTTCCAGGCACCTGGTGCACCGGAAAATCTTCTGGTCAACGAGGACGGCACCGGCTTGACCGGGACCGGCGAGCCGGGCGCAATCGTCCGTGTCACGGACGAAACCGGCATGGTCTTGTACGGCAGCGGAACCGTGCAGCCGGATGGTACCTTCTCGATCACCTTGTCTCCCGCGCAGAACAACGGGGGTAATGTTTTTGTCACCCAGAGCGATGCGTCCAACAATACATCTGCCGCTTCTCAGGCGACGGCTCCGGATACAATCGATCCGCTTGCACCAGTCATCACGCAGGTCGCCAGCCAAGGCACAGGGCTGAGCGGGACCGGTGAGGCAGGCGCTTCGGTATCGGTTACCAATGCATCCGGAGCAATCGTGGGAACTGGTACTGTCCAGCCGAACGGCACCTTCTCGATCATCTTCACGACACCGCAGATCGATGGCGGACCACTGACGATAGTGCAGAAGGACGCCGCCAACAACGCTTCGCCTCCGGCAGTAGCCATTGCGGCGGATCTCACGCCTCCTGCCCCGCCGCAAGATCTCGCCGTCAGTGGCGATGGCCTTACGCTGACGGGTTCAGGCGAAGTGGGCGCAACCGTCACGGTGCGCGATGCCACGGGGACAGTTACTCTGGGGACCGGAACCGTCCAGCCGGGCGGCACGTTCTCCATTCCCCTGAACGCGGCCCAGAACAATGGGCAGACCCTCAGCGTGACGTTAACGGACGCAGCCGCCAACATATCCTCCCCTGCCACGACCATCGCTCCGGATACCACCGCGCCGGAAGCTCCCGCCAACCTCGCCGTTAACGAGACGGGAACCGTGGTCAGCGGAACCGGCGAGGCTGGCACCACCGTCACGGTGTCCTCTGACGGCACAGTCATCGGTACGGGCACGGTTCAACCGGGCGGTCAGTTCACCATCGTGCTCAATCCGCCGCAGATCTCAGGACAACAGCTCAGCGTGACGCTGGCTGACGGCGCCGCATCTCCCAATGTTTCACTGCCGGGCACAGTCGCCGCGCCGGTTGTCGATACCTCCGCGCCTATCGCCAATAACGACATCTTCTCACCCACCATTGATCTCTCCCCGGTCACGACAACGGTGACGGCCAGCCAGTCCAGAAGTGCACTCATCAATGTCGGCAGTTTCAGCGACCGGTTCGAATTCGCGGTTGCAGCCGGTACGGAGGGCGACGCAACATTCGATATCGGTGTGACAGGCCTCCTGGGCCTGCTGACCAACGCCTCGGCTCAACTGTTCGTCCAGCGTCCGGATGGCCAATGGGAACTGGTCGGAGCGAGCGGGGACGGTGGCTTGCTTGAACTGGCCGGCCTGGCCAATCAGGGTATCCGCGTCACAGCGCAGGACCTCGAAGCCGGCAATTACAGGCTCGTATTCGGTGGCGGAGGCTTGGCTGGCCTCGGGACAACCGTAAGCGTCAATGCGTCGATCGTCCAATCCAGCCTGACACAGTTTACCGCCATCGGCGAGCAAATCACCGGAAACGTTCTGACGGGAACCGATGGCAATCCACCGGATTCGCTCGGTGGCGGTACGCCTGTTTTCCAGATTGCGGTCAGCGAGAATAATTTCGTCGAGGTCGTCGATGGCACACAGGTTCAGGGCCAATACGGCACGCTGACGATCAATGTCGACGGGTCCTTCACCTACGCGCCGGATAATGATCCCGCTTCCGTGGGTCAGGTCGACATATTCACCTATCGCATCGACGGCCCGAACGGAACATCGACTGCGAGCATCTACATGCAGATCGGCAGCCCCGATGTGACAGCGACGTGGAATTCGAACGATCCGGGCCAACCAGCCACCCTGACGGGTGCCGTAAGCGATAACGACACGGCGCTGATCCAGCTGGTCAACCCCGTGACCACAACTACCGTATCCAACGCCATCAGCTACAGTTGGCTGCTTGGACTTCTCGGCGTCAATATCGGTCAGACGTCGGGAACATATAATTTCAGCGTCGCCTCGAATACGATGACCGATGCAACGATCAGCATTAATGCCGGCGGCTTGCTGAGCCTTCTCGACACGATCAATTTCCAGGTTCTACGCGTCAACGCCAACAACTCCACAACCGTTCTCTACACGCGTGCGCAGCTGGCGGCGCTGGATCTGGTCGATCTGGTCGGGAACAATCTCGTCGTCAATCTCCAGGATCTTGGGCCGGGAAATTATCGTCTTGCGGTGCAGAACGGGGGCGTCCTTTCCGTCGCCGGTGCGGTCAATGTGGGGATCGAGTTCAATGCAACCGATCTGGGTCAGCTTGTGGCGGGACCAACCACGGCGGCAACCGGCAACGTTCTCGAAGACGATGTCTTCGCCTCCGCATTGAGCGTCATGCAAATCCAGACGGCGCCAGGTGTGTGGACCACTCCAGGAGCAAACGGCGTGACGGTAACGGGAGCGCATGGCTCGCTGCAGATATTCGCGGACGGCGATTACATCTACACGCCCACAGCGGCAACAACCGGCATCGGCACGACCGACGTCTTTACCTATCGCATTTACAATCCGAATGGCTCGTCCTCAGAGGCAACCTTGGCGATTGCGATCGAGGAGGGTGTCCCGCCGGTCGTGTCGATACAGTCCGAGCCCGTCGATGACGATATCATCCCGCTGGCCGGTATAGATGCACTCGAAAGCGACGTCAGCGCCGATGATACCGAAGCGTCCATCCTGCCTGAGCTACAGCTGGAAACCGCATCCGGCGATGCCCTGGAGATCGATCTTGCGATGTTCGAACAGAACGCCCCCGCGCCGGCAGAAGAACAGATGATCACGCTGCCGGGCGAGGCACTGACTGTCGCGCCCCCGAACGACGAAGCGTCCGACGCAACACCTTACCAGTATCTGCCAATCAAGCCGGAGGACGAGCTGGAATTGCTTTCAAACAACCAACACACCGTCTGAGATAAGCGAATCCGGTCCGGACCAGCGTCCGGGCCGGAACTGTCATGAACCAGAACACTCTGGAGATGTGAACAAAGTGGGTTTACTCGTACTGGCACGTGGACATTTGAATATAATGCTTCTCATCTTCCTGGTGGCGGGATGTTCATTGAACACGGACCGGCATGCAATTGCTCCGCCACCTCCCGTCAAGACTGCCAGCATGCCACCTGCCCCATCTCGACAAGGCGCTGGAAAAGCCATCGATCCCATTACGGTTGGTGCGACGGCTTCTGCCCGCGTCGGCGGTTCGGTAATCGAGCAAGCGGTGAAACGTGCGGTGTCCTTTCACCCCTCGCTCGGAGAAGCTACGGCGCGGATCGGTCAATACGAAGCGGAAATAGACGTTGCGCGCGCCGGTTACTATCCGAAGATCAGTGGCGGCATCAATTCGAACTACGACCGCCGCGCCGACCGTGAAGGCTTCAATCCGCGGGCGACGGTGCAAGCGTCGCAAATGGTCTACGATTTCGGCAAGGTCTCAGGCGCCGTCAATGTGGCCTCCGCACAGCGAGCAGTACAGCAGACCGAATTGCTCTTGCAGACCGACAACCTGGTCCGCGACGTCGCCTATGCCGTCATCGAAGTCGACCGGTACCAGAAATTGCTGGCGGTTGCCCAACAGCAGGTGAACGGGGTTGAAGATATTGCCAAACTGGTGCGTCAGCGGAGCGACACGGGTGCGAGCACCCTGTCGGATAAAATACAGGCAGAAGCGCGCCTTCAAGCTGCCCAGTCGCGCGTCCTGGAGCTTTCCGCGCAGCTGGCGCGCTGGCAAACGACATTGAGCAGCCTCACTGGCACATCCGTGCATGTCAGCGGCGCGGTCTTTCCTGCTTCATTTTCCAAGCATTGCGCGACGGGTGAGCCCGACTGGAACACGGTTCCAGCGATTCAGCAGGCGGTCGCGCGCCGCGGTGAAGCAATGGCACATCTTTCGAAAAGCCGTGCAGACTCGCTGCCCACCTTCTCTCTCGATGCCGACGCCGGCTATGATCTCAGCGGCAATTCGCGCAGTCGACATGACGAGGACGAACCGGAATTCACCGTGGGTCTCAATGTGCGCGGCAATATTTACGAGGGTGGCGCCAACAAAGCGCGCCGCAATGCTGCAAACTTCGCCCTCGGCGCAGCCGATGCTGCCCGCCAGTCCGCCCAACTGGAAGTAATGGAGGGATTGTCAGCCGCTCGCAGTCAAATCCAGGGCCTGTCGGCGCTACAGGCTTCCCTGGAAAAACGCGACGGGATGATTGCCCAGACGCGCGATCTCTACAAGCGACAATATCTGGATCTCGGAACACGAACGCTGCTCGATCTTCTCAATGCGGAGCAGGAACTGCACGCGGCCCGTTTCGAACGCGTCAACGCGGCCAGCGATCTCATGCGCCTGAATGCCGACTGCCTTTACAACTCCGGCCGAACACGCGGCGCGTTCGGCCTTCAGGGCATCGCCACAGGGAACAGGGAATGACCCTTCACAAGGATGAAAGTTCGCTGACCGACACGCCGCCGCCAGATCTCGCTCCCTGGTTTTCGTGCCTTCGCCATGTGGCGCGCCATTATCGCATTCCGCTGTCCGAACAGGCAGCCAGGCAATCCATGTACTGGGATACCGCATCGGAGGGAAAGGACCGCATCGGCAATATCGCGCAATCGCTCGGCTTACGCCTGCGTTTGAAGCACCCGTCAGAAACCAAGTTTACGAGTTGGCAGCTGCCGATGATCGTGGCGCTGAAAGATGGCCAGGTTATCGTGGTGACAGCGTTCGGTGCAAATGGCGACGCCAGCGTCACCGATGGCGCGGATGGGTCCACCGGCAATATCATGCCGGCCGATGTTCTCTTCGAGAATGCCGAGCGCGTGGCCATTGCACGACCGTTGCACGCGATTCCGGATGAACGCGTCGATGCGTATATCAAGCCCTATGAGCGCGGCTGGTTTCGCAAGATCGTCCTGCGCGACCTGCGCCCCTACGGTCATGTCATGATCGCCTCGCTCGTTGCCAATCTGCTGGGGCTGGCCGGCATCCTTTTTTCCATGCAGGTCTATGACCGCGTGGTCCCCGCCAAGTCGTTCAACACGCTCTATGTCCTTTTCAGCGGTGTCCTTTTGGCACTTGTCTTTGATTTCATCATGCGCAAGACGCGGATGAGCGTCATCGACATGCTGGGCAAACGCGCCGACATTCGCATGTCGGATCTCGTCTTCGGACATGCCTTGCGCGTCAAGAACAAGGCTCGGCCCGTGTCGACCGGCACTTTCATCGCGCAGCTTCGCGAGCTGGAGCAAGTGCGCGACATGCTCACCTCGACCACCGTGACCGCGATCGCCGACATCCCCTTCTTCATCGTGTTTCTGACGATATTGTTCTTCATTGGCGGTGCACTCGCCTTCGTCCCGCTGGTGGCGCTCATCCTGTTGATTGTTCCGGGAGTGCTCTATCAGCGTCGCCTCAGGGCCGCCTCGCAGGCGGCGATGCGCGAGTCCTCATTGCGCAATGCGGTTCTTGTCGAAGCCGTACAGGGCATAGAAGATATCAAGACGTTGCAGGCGGAGGACCGCTTCCAGCAACAATGGAATCATCTAAACGCGGTTACCGGTGACGCGCAGCTCAAGCAGCGTAATATCGCCAACACGCTCAACGTCTGGACGTTCAATATCCAGACGGCTGTCTACGCATCGACGATCTTCGTTGGAGCACCGATGGTCATGGCCGGCGAAATCACAACCGGCGTCCTTGTTGGCTCGTCCGTACTCGCTTCCCGCATGATGGGACCTATGGCTCAGATCACCCAAGTATTGAGCCGGCTTCAACAAGCGAAAATCGGTCTCTCCAGTCTGAACGATCTCATGAGGCTGCCCGTCGACCATGCGCCCCGGGAGAGCCGCATCCACCTTTCACGCATCGCCGGCAACTATCGGCTCTCCAGCACGCAGTTCCATTACGACGCGCTCAATCTCGGGGTGCCCGCCTTGCTGGTGAAATCGCTCTCTATCACTGGTGGAGAGAAGATCGCTCTCCTTGGCAAGAATGGAGCAGGCAAATCCACCCTGCTGCAAGGGCTTTCAGGAATGCTCGAGCCATCCGCCGGAGAAATCCTTCTCGACTCAATTGCCTTGAAACATATCGATCCCGCCGATCTGCGTCGCGATGTCGCCTATCTCTCTCAAAATGCAACGCTGTTTTTTGGCACAATCCGCGAAAACCTGTTGCTCGGCGCGCCGAACGCAAGTTCGACCCAAATCATACGCGCACTGGAAATGACGGGGGCTGCCGAATTCATTCACCGTCTGCCACGGGGGCTGGATCACCAGATCTTGGAGGGCGGCCGCGGTCTTTCAGGCGGGCAAAAACAGGCATTACTTCTCGCGCGTCTCATGCTGCGCGATCCTTCCGTGGTGCTGCTCGATGAACCGACCGCCTCGATGGACGAAGCAACGGAACGGCACTTCCTGGAAGCTTTCGGACGGTGGAGCGCGGAAAAAACCGTCGTGATCGCCACACATCGCATGCGTGTGCTCGATCTGGTGAACCGTCTGATCGTCGTGGATCAGGGTGCAATCGTAATGGATGAGAAAAAAGAAATCGCTCTGCAGAAATTGCGTGGCATCAGCAATGTTGCAGGCAGTCCTCCACCCGCGAATGCCGGGACGCGATCATGAGCGCAGCACGAACCAACGAAGATTGGGTTTTCGGAGACACGGACGACGTCAAGCTGGCGCGCTCCTCGCGCATCATCTGGGTTACGGCCATCCTCCTGCTGACTCTCGGCATATGGTCCTATTTTGCCGTTCTGGACGAAGTATCGTCGGGTACAGGCAAAATCGTCCCGACAACGCGGGAGCAGAATATCGAGTCGCTCGAGGGTGGCATTCTTGCCTCTCTCCACGTCCGCCAGGATCAGATTGTTGAACCCGGACAGGTTCTGGCGCAACTCGACCCGACACTAACCACTTCCGAGCTTGACGAGAACGCGGCGCGCTATCGTGCAGCGCTTGCCAGCGCGACACGGCTGCAAGCCGAAGTAAGCGACACGGAACTGAATTTTCCTGAAGCTCTCGCAGATTTTCCCGAACTCGTCGCTGCCGAACACCGGCTTTTCAGCGCCCGCAGGAACAGCCTGAACGAAACCCTATCCTGGATCAGACAATCCATCGAACTCGTCAAGAGCGAGCTTGCGATCAATGAAAAGCTGTCCGACATCGGCGCTTCGAGTCAGGTCGAGGTTATCCGCTTGAAGCGTGAGCTCGTTGAGCTGCAACTGAAGCAGGAAGAAGTGCAGTCGGAATATATCGTGCGCGCACGCGAGGAACTTGCCAAGGCCAATGCCGAAGTCGCCGCCCTCTCCTCGACCCTCCGCGGACGCACCAACCGGCTCGAGCGCCTTACGGTGCGTTCTCCGGTGCGCGGCGTCGTCAAGAATATCGAGGTCTCCACGATTGGCGGCGTCATTCCACCGAATGGCAAGTTGATGGTCATCGTACCGCTGGACGATCAATTGCTGGTGGAGGCGCGCATATCGCCGCGCGATATCGCCTTCATCCATCCGGGACAGCGCGCCAGCGTCAAGATAACGGCCTATGATTATGCCATCTATGGAGACCTGGACGGCGAAGTCTCGACGATCTCGCCGGACACGATCCAGGACGAGGTCGATCCGGAAATCTTCTACTATCGCGTGTTCATTCGCACGGATAAGGACAAGCTCGTCAATGATGCGGGCAAGGAGTTCCCCATCACGCCAGGCATGGTGGCAACCGCCGACATCCACACAGGTAGCAAGACGGTCCTCGACTATTTAATCAAGCCACTCAACCGCGCTGCAGAGGCCATGCGCGAACGTTAGAATTAGAAATCGGCGACTTTGCCCCAGGCGGAGCCGTTGAGGCGCTCGGGGCGATAGGGTTTCGGATCAACGATCGGCTCCTGACCGGTAATGACGTCGGCAATCATATGCCCTGCCCCCGGTCCGATGCCGAAACCGTGGCCGCTGAAGCCCGCTGCCAGAATGAAGCCAGGAATGGTTTCCAGTTCACCAATGGCAGGAACGCCATCAGGTGTGCTGTCGATATATCCCGCCCAGGCATGGGCGATCGGCGTATTGCGCAGATCCGGCAGCAGCTCCCTGGCTCGACTGTAGGTCAGGTCGATCTGCCCCTGATCCGGCTTAGGATCGAGAATACGGTTCTTCTCCATCGGCGTAACTGCATCAAGCGACCATTTTTTCAGCGTCTCATGGCCATTCTTCCAGCCTTCCAGGCCGCCGGGCGCAAGGCTCCTCCAGCGACGCGCAAACATGGGCACGAATTCGCGTGAAAAACGCAACTGTTGCGGCGTCGGATCGACGCGGGCGCGGCCGCTGATCGCCAGCGTATAGCCTCCCTGGCCGCGCTTGGTCATCGATACTTCCGCGGTATGCAGAGCATCCGGCAAGCCTTCGGCGCCTGGAGCGACCGCAAGAATGGAAGCGCGAACGGCGGCCTGCGGGAAACGGAAGCCCAGCTGATGCACGAAGGATGACGCCCAGGCGCCGCCCGCCATGACAACGGTTTTTGTTCTGATCGTGCCTTTCTCGGTGACGACCCCGCTGACGCGGCCCGCGCTAAGTTCAACGCCACGCGCTGCGCAGTTCTGATGCACGGTGCCTCCGGCGGCGATGATACCGCGGGCGGTTACCGGCACCGCCCTCTCCGGGTTCGCCGTTCCGTCACTCGGCGAGAAGACACCGCCCTTCCAGCGCCTCCCAGTTGCGCGACCGCGTTCACTTGCCTCTTCGGCGCTGAGCATATGCGTCGTCACGCCGACGGTTCGTGCGAAATCGCGCCACTTGGCCCACCCGGCAATTTCCGTCTCGTTCTGAGAAAGATAAAGCAGGCCGCAGCGTCGGAAGCCGGTATCTTCGCCGGTTTCGCGCGCAACATTCTCCCACAGGTCGAGGCTCTTGGTCGCCATGGGCAATTCGCGCGCATCCCGGTTCTGCTGGCGGCACCAGCCCCAGTTGCGGCTCGATTGCTCGGCAGCGATCCGCCCCTTTTCGACAAGCGCCACCTTCACGCCGCGCCGCGCCAGATAATAGGCGGTAAAAACGCCCACCACGCCACCGCCGATGACGACGACATCCGCCTCCTGGGGAAGCTCGGCATTGGTTTCTATATGCATCAGGGGCGCGGGCATCTGCTATTCTCCGAATTTTGCAGGTTATCCTAGCCCAAGCACCGCCGTCCCATGCGCCAACAGTCCGCCGCTCCACAGAATTTCCTGCCGAACCGGTCCTCAAGCGAAGCGATTTGTTGCGGCGAGGCCCTTTCCTTCCCTCAGCGCCAATAATGATTTTCGGCTATCGTGCCAGAGATTGCAGGACGCGCCGAATGGCGTATAGTCGCCTGCGAAATTTCTCGCATACGGATGCCTTCATGAAGCTGGACAGGATCGATCTGCGCATTCTCACTGAGCTCCAGAAAAACGGGCGCATCACCAACGTCGAACTAGCCGAGCTGGTCAACCTGTCGCCGAGCCCTTGCCTCATGCGGGTCAAGAAATTGCAGGCGGAAGGCTATATTACCAGCTATTCCGCACAGATCGATGTTGCCAAGCTCGGACAGACGCTTACGGTCTTCACCGAAATCACGCTGAAGAACCATCGCCAGATCGACTTTGCACGTTTTCTTGCGACCGTAGAAAAGATCGATTCCGTCATGGAGTGCCACCTCATTTCAGGCGGCTACGACTATCTGATGAAATTCGTCACGGCGGGCATCGTCGAATACCAGACGGTGATGGAGCGGCTTATCGATATGGATATCGGGATCGACAAATATTTCAGCTTCGTCGTGCTGAAATCGCCCATCGTCAGGACACACCTGCCGCTCGACACGATGTTTGAAGGACAGTAATTTCCCTGAATTCAAATGGAAAAGGCGGCTCGGTCGGGCCGCCTTTTCCGTTTAGCGCTTCGAAAACGCCTTGACCAGTTCCGGGTCCTGTTCGAGGCTATCCAGCCAGCCGGTGTCGAGCTTTGGCACCGATGAAAAGAGCAGGCGCGAATAAGGATGACCTGCCTGCGAACCCATGACATCTGGGCTGAGCTGCTCGATCTTTTCGCCATTATACATGACGGCTACTTCGTCGCAGATCGCACGTACGGTCGAGAGATCGTGGCTGATGAAGAGATAGGAGAGCGACAGCTCACGCTGCAATTCCTTCAGCAGCTCGATGATCGCCGCTGCAACCACCGTATCGAGTGCGGAGGTAATCTCGTCGCATAGGATGAGCTTTGGATTTGCGGCCAAGGCCCGCGCCAGATTGATGCGCTGCTTCTGCCCACCGGAAAGTTCGCCGGGGCGACGATAACGCAAGGTGCGGGGCAGCTTTACCATATCGAGTAGTTCGCTCACGCGGGCATTGCGGTCATGAGCATTCATGTCGTGATAGAAGCTCAACGGACGCTCGAGAATATCCTCGATGGACTTGGCAGGATTGAGGGCAGTATCGGCAAACTGGAAGACGATCTGCAATTCGCGAAGATCGTCGCGGCTACGCTGGCGAAGATCGGGGGCGAGCTTTCTGCCCTCAAACTCGATCGAGCCATGTGCGGCCGGAAGGATACCGGAAATAACGCGCGCCAGAGTGGACTTGCCGCAACCGGATTCGCCGATGATTCCGAGATTCTTACCGCGCGGCAGTTCGAAACTGACGCCCTTGACCGCTACCATGGCCGGATCGCCGGTTGTCTTGTCGACCGCGCCGTAGCCCGCCACGACGTCCCTGACGACAAGCAGCGGCTTTTCCGGCTCGACAATAATGTCCTTCGCGGCCGCATAGCTTACAGGCTCGAAGGCATCCAGCAGCTGGCGCGTGTAGGGGTGCCGCGCATTTTCCAGCAGTTCCTTGGTCACGCCAACTTCCTGCACCTCGCCATGGCGCAATACGACAATGCGGTCGGCGATCTGGGCAACGACGGCAAGATCGTGCGAAACGTAGACGCCGCCAATACCGCCCTTTTTCATGACCGACTTGAAGGCACGCAACACTTCGATCTGCGTCGTCACGTCGAGCGCCGTCGTCGGCTCGTCGAAGATGACCAGCTTCGGACCGCCGATCAGTGCCATTGCAGCCGAAAGACGCTGCAACTGGCCGCCCGACACCTGGTGCGGATAGCGGTCGCCGATCGTTTCGGGGTTCGGCAAAGCCAGCGCACGGAAGAGCTCGACGGCCTTCTTGCGCGCCTCTTCGGCGGGCATCAGATCGTGGATCTTCGTGATCTCGATCACCTGGTCCATGATCTTGTGCGCCGGGTTGAAGGAGGCCGCCGCACTCTGGGGAACATAGGAGACTTCCGTTCCGCGCTTTCTGGTGCGTTTGCGTTCGGGCAGCTTTGCCATATCTTCGCCGGCGAGCTTGACGCTGCCGCTGGCAATACGGCAGCCGGGGCGCGTATAGCCCATCAGCGTTAGCGCGATCGTGGTTTTACCCGAACCGCTCTCGCCGATCAGCGCAACAATCTCACCTTCGGCGATGTCGAAGGAAACGCCGCGAATGATATCGACGGTGCGGCCGGAATCGGTTTTGGCACCGACGCGCAGATCGCGAACTTCTACGATATTGGCCATCTCATTCGCTCCGGTCGCGGATTTTCTGGGGCAGATTATCGATCAGCAGGTTGACGCTGATCGTCAGGCTGGCGATCGCGATCGAGGGAAAGATCACCGCCGGTGCTGCAAATGACAGGCCGCCGATGTTTTCCTTCACCAGAGCGCCCCAATCGGCAAATGGCGGCTGAACGCCAAGTCCCAGGAAAGACATGCTTGAAAGAAGCAGCACGATAAAGACGAAACGCAAGCCAAAATCGGCCAGCACCGGCCCGATAATGCCGGGGAGTATCTCTGCGCGGATCAGATAGCCGATGCTTTCGCCGCGAGCGCGCGCAACGGTGACATAATCCATCGTGTTGATATTCACGGCGAGCGCCCGTGCGAAACGATAGCAGCCGGGTATGTAGATGATGCCGAGCGTCAAGATCAGGATCGGGATCGACGTACCGACCGCAGCGACGATGACCAGCGCCAGTATCTTGCTCGGGATAGAAGTCAGCGCATCGAGAAGCCGGCTCAACATGCTGTCGAACCTGCCGCCGATCACGGCAGCCGTCATGCCGAGCGCCACGCCGCAGAAACAGGCGAGAAACACCGCTGCCAGCGAAATGCCCACGGTATAGCGCGCGCCGAGCAGGATGCGCGAGAGCATGTCACGCCCGAGATAATCGGTGCCCAGCGGAAATTGCGCCGACATCGGGCCGAAGAAGTCGAAATCGACAATTTCGCCGATCGGATGGGGGGCGATCCAGGGCGCGATGATGGCAATGATCGCCCAGGCAAGCACGACCAGAAACGACACCGCGCCCACCAGATTGATCCGGTAGCCGAAGCGTGGCGGCTTTGCCTTTTTCGTATCGTGGAGGGAAACCGTCATGGTCATCGCAGCCTCGGATTGGAAACGATCGCGACAAGGTCGGCAATCGTGATGAGCAGGAGATAGGCCAGGCAGAAAATCATCGCACAGCTTTGGATCAGCGGCAGATCGCGTGTTGCGACGGCATCGAGCATCAGCTTGGCCACACCGGGATAGTTGAAGATCGTCTCGACGATGATGACGCCGCCCAGAAGATAGGATAGCGACAATGCAACGGCATTGACGATCGGCCCGAGCGCGTTGGGAAGAGCGTGATGCATGACCATGCGACGGCGCGATGCGCCCTTCAACAGCGCCATCTCGACATAGGGTGTGTCCAGCGTTTCCAGAACAGCCGCGCGCGTCATGCGGATCATCTGCGCCGAAATCACGAAGCTCAGCGTAATCACCGGCATCGCAAATACCTTCAGCAACTGCCCGATCGACTGTACATCGTTTGCCATGGAAAGAGCGGGCAGCCACCCGAGATAGACGGCAAAGACGATGACGGCAAGCGTAGCCACCATGAATTCCGGAACTGAGATCACCGAGATCGTCAGGGTCGAGACGACGCGATCATAGATCGTGCCGCGCATGACGGCAGCGGTTACGCCGAGCGTCAGCGCAACCGGCACCGAAATAGCCGCCGTTACGCCCGCGAGCTTTAGGGAATTGATCAGACGTCCGCCGATCAGATCGGCGATTGGCATATTATTGGCATAGGACGTGCCGAAATCACCTGTCAGAAGATTTCCGAGCCATTGCAGAAAGCGCAAAAACGCAGGCTGGTTTAGGCCCATCGCCTCGCGAAGACCGGCAACAGCCTCAGGCGTTGCCGCCTGTCCAAGCAGGATTTCGGCGACATCGCCCGGGAGCATTTCCGTCGCAAAGAAAATCGTGAAAGCCACGATCAACAGCGTAACGATAGCAACGCCGATGCGCTTCACCGCTAGATTGAGAACTGGCGAGTTCATGACAAATCCTACCCGCTTAAATTAATAGGAGAAACCGACCGCCGCGATTTTTCACGGCGATCGGGTCAAACTAGGCCTTCTTTAAGCTTCAAGCCAAGCGTATTCGGCGAAGGAATAGCCAGCCATGCCGCCAAGCGGATTGGCCACAAGGCCCTTCAGCTTCGGAGAAACCGCGTCGACGTTCGACATGAAGACCGGAATGACGGTGCCTGCTTCATTGGAAACCATCGCCTGCATTTCGCCGTAGATTTCCTTGCGCTTCGCCTCGTCGAGCGAACCGCGGGCCTCGAGCAGCATGCTGTCGAACTTCTCCGACTTGTAGCCGCTTTCGTTCCACGCCGCATCCGACTTGTAGAGCAGCGAGAACAGGATGTCGGGCGTCGGACGCGCGTTGATATTGCCGAAATGCACGGCATCCTTGACCCAGTGATTTGACCAGTATCCGTCCGACGGAACACGATTAATGGCAACCTTCTGGCCGATCTGGCTGGCAGCCTGCTGCACGACCATCGCATAGTCGAGCGAAGAGGAAGCCGCTTCGGCTGCGGTGATGCGGATTTCCTGATTCAGGACACCTGCCTTCTCGAGAAGCGACTTGGCACGTTCAGGATCGTACTCGCGCTGCTTCAGTTCGGCATTGTGGTACTTATTCGTGTCGGGAACCGGGTGGTCATTGGCGATTTCGGCAAGCCCGCGCAGCACCGATTTCTGGATCGTTTCGCGGTTGATAAGATATTTGAAGGCTTCAGCGACGCCGGTCTTGTCGCCGGGTGCCATGTCCAAACGGATGTTCAAGTTCGTATAGGTGCCGAGCTTCGAGATAAAGAGCGCGGCGGCCGGATTATTCTCTAGAACGCGCAGCGAACGCGGATTCAGGTTCGCGCCCAGCTGGATATCACCCGAAAGAACGGCGTTCATGCGCGCGGTTTCGTCGGAGATTGCGAAGAATTCGAACGAATCCAGATTGGCCTTCTGGTCCTTCCAGTAATTCTCATTGCGCTTGACGATCGAGCGAACGCCTGGCTCGAACGTTTCCAGCACAAATGGGCCGGTGCCGTTGCCCTTGGAAAAATCAGTCGTGCCATCGGCCACGATCATGAAATGATGCAGCGCAAGAATGGTCGGAAGGTCGGCATTCGGTGCTTCCAGCGTGATCTCAACGGTGGATTCGTCGATCGCCTTTACGCTGGAGATCTGCTTGGCAATCGCATTGACCTTGGAGCCGACGGCTGGATCAAGATGGCGATTGAGCGAGAAGACCACATCTTCAGCCGTGAAGGACTTGCCATCGTGGAAGGTGATGCCCTTGCGCAGCTTGACGTTCCAGACCTTGGCGTCGGAGCTTTCAATGCTTTCTGCCAGCTCCATCACCGTTTCCCCCTGTCCATTGAGGAAGGTCAGGCGGTTATAGACGTTGCAGCAGCGAACATAATCGGTCGCGTTCGACGCCTTGGCCGGATCCAGCGTATCGGCGGTGGAGGCAGCAAATCCGGCAGCCTTGATAGAGCCACCCTTGACTGGCTCGGCAGCAAGCGCCGAGGTCGCGCGACCTAGAATCGCGGAACCTGCGGTCAGCGCGATGCCGCCCATAAGCATCATCTGTAGCAGTTCACGACGGCTGGCGCCGCGACGGATCGCATTCTCAACTATTGTATCGTCGTGCGAAGTCCAATTGGTAATATCACGCATTGCAGTTCCCCTTTACCCAAACGTTCCTGGATGGCCTGTTGTTTTGAATTAGGTTCATCCGGTTGCTCCTGAAAATCAGGCGTGGGCAGCCTCTTCGGCCGCCGCGGCGAGTTCCGCCATCGATGTGAAATGGTAATCTGGCCTGGTGAATTCGGCAGGCTCAATTGTGCCGCCATAGCCCTTCTGCGCGTGACGACGCTGGATCCAGCAATTGGTCATGCCAAGTTCCCGCGAAATGCCGATATCATGATACTGGCTCTGCGCGACGTGCAGAATATCATCCTTGGAAGCGCCCTCGCTCTCGACGAAGGCAAAGACCTGATGGAAGAAGGCGGGATCTGGCTTTTCAGTCCCGGTATCGTCGGCGGTGAAGCCTCTGTAGAAGGGATCGCCCAGTTCCTTGGAAAAATACTCGAAAGCCCAACGACGCGCATTGGTCATCGCGACCAGCTTGTAACGCTCGGCCAGACGCGCCAGAGCGGCGGCGCTGTCGGGAAAAGCCTTCCATTGACGAGCATCGTCACGCAGTTTTTCGCCGAAATGCTTTTCGGCGGGCAAGCCGAGTTCCGGCGCGATGGCGAGATAGACGCGAACCAGATCATCCGGGAAAAGCTCCGCATCCTCAGCATAACGGGCCTGACGATAGAGCGTCAGCGCTTCTTCGCCATCAACCTCGACCCCGGCTTGCTTGCCGATTTCGATCAGCGAGGTCTTGAGCCCGCCCTCGAAATCGATCAACGTGCCAACGACGTCGAACGTCAAATATTTGAACTCCGGCAGACCTTTGGTCACGGTCTATCTCCTCTTTATAAACCCCTTCAAGTTCCGGTGCGGCGTGGAGGTCTTTTTGTTATTGTCGCTCGACCGAACTTTTGTCTTCTAACGAAGCAGTTTGATGCTTCTGCACTATGTGTGGCGCTGAATTGCCGATGGATGACGGCACAAAATTGCGAATCTCAACGGGCCGCGACATATGTGGCTGAGCGTCTCGCGCCTTGCGCCAGAGATGGCAGGTGCGTGACGCATAAAGTCTGAAACTAATGCGCCGCAACTCTGCATTCATACCGAAGCACCGTCTTTTTATGTCCTCAGCCCTTCAAGGCGTCCCGCACGTCCTTGTCTTCCAGTGTCTGATCGAGTGTCTTCCTGGTGCGCTCGATAATTCCGTCAATGTCGTCGTCGGTGCAGCACAGCGGCGGCGCATAGCCCAGGACACCATTGCCGAAAGCACGTATGACGAGGCCGTTTTCCCAGGCGCGATCGAAGACGCGACGTGCCGGATCGGCCGCGGCAGGAAGCGGCGTCTTCTTCTCCTTGTCCACGACCATTTCGACTGCTGCCAACATTCCGCGACCACGCACATCCCCGACCAGCGGATGATCCTTGAGCGATTCCAGGCCGGCCATCAGGCGCTTGCCTGCCTTGACGCCGTTTTCGAGCAAGCCGTTCTCATAGAGACGGAGGCATTCGAGGCCAACCGCAGCACTGACGGGATGCGCCGAGTAGGTATAGCCATGACCGACTGCGGCCGAACCAGCGCCATCGGCGATCGTGTCATACACCTTGTCGGACATGAAAACGGCCCCCATCGGCACATAGCCAGAGGTCAGGCCTTTGGCCGTGGTAATGAAATCCGGAACAACATCATCTTCCGAACAGGCGAAAAGCGGGCCGGTCCGGCCAAAACCGGTAATGACCTCGTCGGCGATGAACAGCACGTCGTTTTCCTGGCAGACCGCGTGCATGGCCTTGAGCCAGCCTGTCGGCGGCACCAGAACGCCGCCCGACCCCTGGATCGGCTCCACATAAAAGGCGGCAACACGATCTGCGCCCAACTCATCAATCTTGGAGCGGAGAGCCGCAACCGAGGCATCGATGATTGCTTGCGGATCGGTGCCAACGGGATTGCGATAGGCGTAATGCGACGGAATTTTATGCTGCCAGTCGAATGGAACACCGAAACCGGCATGGAAGGCGGGAAGTGCCGTCAGGCCCGAACCGACCGTCGAGGAGCCGTGATAGCCCTGCTCGACGGAAATGAACTGGTCTTTTTGCGGCGTACCTTTGGCATGGTAATAATAGCGGATGAAGCGCACGGTGCTATCCACCGCATCCGAGCCGCCAAGCGTGAAATAGACATGATTGAGATCACCCGGCGCGCGATCCGCCAGTTCGGCAGCAAGACGAATGGCAGGCTCCGAACCAAGGCCGAAATATCCGGTAGCATATGGCAATTCGCGCAACTGCTTCGTGGCCGCTTCAACGATGCTGTCCTGGCCATAGCCGGCATTGACGCACCAGAGACCGGCGAACCCGTCGAGGAGCGTGTGACCGGAAGCGTCGGTCACCCTTGCGCCCCTGGCCGACTTGATGACGCGCACGCCGGCCTTTTCATGACCGCGATACGACGCCACAGGATGGATCAGATGGGCTCGATCCAGTTCGATCAGCGAATTGCTCAGCATTTCAGTCTCCAAATCAACCTAGCGCCTGATTGACCAGCGCAAAAATCTTGTAGGGCGAATGTCCATCCGTCGCCTCGCCGCGACGCATGGCAATGCCACCTCCCACATGTTTCAGTCCGCGTTCTTCCAGCCAGGATCCGAGACCTGTCGACGCCGAGGTATCGACGCGAACGAAAGCTCCCTCGTGTTTCGCCAGCATGAAATCAATAAGCGCCCTGGCCTCATCTCCGTCCCTGGCAATCACGGGACCTATTACGAGGCCGCGCCCGAACGCACGGGCACCTACTGCCGCCACGACCTGGTTGCCATCGCGAATGACAGCGAACTGCGCACGCTTCCGAAGCTCGCCCATCAGACGGTCACGCCGCCAACCGCTGGCCTGTAGATCGAGCGCCGCAATCGCCGCAAAATCTGCATCCGTCGCCCAGGCCACCGCCGCTGGCACCTCTACCTTGGGCGCGTGTCCCTGATGCTGGAGGATTTCGCCCGTCGCCACGAAGCCGAGCTTTTCGTAGAGTGGCAAGCCATCCTGCGTAGCCACCAGAATGCAGATCCGATCGCCCGCCTTGTCGAGCGCCGCGTTCATCAGCTTGCGACCGACGCCGCGTCCACGCATCGATTGATCAACGATCACCATGTTTATGGTTGCGACATTATCGCCATAGGGCGTCATCATCGTGGTCGCCACGACACGACCGGATTCCAGTGCAACGGTGCCCTCGCTCACCGCGAGCACCATTTCCCAGTCTTCACGGCGGTGCGGCCATTCGGCCTGGCGCGACAACGCGACTGCGCCGTCCAGATGGTCCGGCCCCATCGTCTCCAGCACAAGTTGTTCAGTCATTTGGCTCTTCCGGATCTCTGTTATTCTGCCATTGAAAGGTAACGCAGGAGAAAAAGCATTCCCTCCCGTAGCCGCGTTCGCACCGAGGCGTTTGCGCTGTCCCTACAGCCTTGCAAAGCATCTTATGCCGCTCCGCTCTTACGCGCGCGCGTCACGCGGATTAAAACGTCGGCAGCAGGGTTGTGACAGGCGCAACTCTCTGCCAAAGCCGCAATGGCATACGGAAGAATCTGCTTTCCAATTCACCGAATGCAGCGATTAGTCGGCCCGCACTGACACTATGATTAGCAGCGCGAGGCACGAGGGTGTGCCGGAGGATTTGCAAGGATTTATGTGACATGACCCAGTTTCGGCCGAAATATATCACCTTCGACTGCTACGGCACGCTAACCAACTTCCAGATGGCGGAAGCCGCTCGCGATCTCTACGGCGATCAGCTTTCGGAAGAGAAGATGCAGCAGTTCATCAAGAATTTCGCTGCGTACCGTCTCGACGAAATTCTTGGCGACTGGAAGCCTTATAACGAGGTCGTGCACAACGCCATCGAACGCACCTGCAAAAAGAACAGCGTGGCCTTCAAGGAAGAAGATGCCCGCATGGTGTATGAGCGCGTTCCGACCTGGGGACCACATCCGGATGTTCCAGCCGGCCTTGCCAAGGTCGCCAAGGAGATCCCGTTGGTTATCCTCTCAAACGCGATGAACGAGCAGATCCACTCCAACGTTGAAAAGCTGGGCGCGCCATTCCACGCTGTTTACACCGCGCAGCAGGCCCAGGCATACAAGCCGCGCTTTCAGGCGTTCGAGTACATGCTCGACCAGCTCAATGCCAACCCGGAAGACATTCTTCACGTCTCCTCCTCGTTCCGCTACGACCTCATGTCAGCACATGACCTCGGCATCAAGAACAAGGTCTGGGTCAATCGCGGCCACGAACCGGCCAATCCCTATTACGGCTACACCGAAATCAAGGATATTTCCGGTCTTGCGGGTGTCGTCGGTCTCTGATCGAAGGTTGAGATACAATGCAGTTCAAGCCCTACTGGCATGATACCACCCCTCCCTTTACCGGCGGCCAAACCGGCTCGGTCGAAGGTCATTACGACGTCGCGATTATCGGCGCGGGCTTCACCGGCCTCTCCGCCGCGCTTCGACTGGCCAGAGAGGGAGTCAAAGTCATTGTGCTGGAGGGCGGGACTGTCGGCTCTGGCGCTTCCGGGCGCAATGGCGGCCATCTCAACAATGGGGTCGCACATAGCTTCGTCGCAGCAAAATCGCATCTTGGCGCAGAGCGCGCCAAGATGCTCTACCGTGCCTATGACGCCTCGATCGATTCCATCGAGCGCATCATTGCTGAAGAAAACATCGATTGCGCCTTCCGTCGCGCCGGCAAGCTGAAACTCGCTTCCAAGCCTGCGCATTACGAATCGATTGCGAAAAATTTCGAAGTCGTGAACCGCGAGGTCGATCCGGACACTGCCCTTCTGCGCCGCGAGGAGTTGAAGAACGAAGTAGGGTCGAACTCCTTCCATGGTGCGATGCTTTCAAAGAAGAGCGCGATGATGCACATGGGCCGCTATGTCACCGGCCTGGCAGCAGCAGCAGTCCGGCATGGCGCGCTGATCTTCGAGAACACGCTTGTGACGGAGCGTCGTCAGCTCGCGGGCAAGACAGAACTCGTCACGCCGCGCGGTATCGTGTCGGCCAAGGACGTGATCCTCGCGACCGGCGCCTACACGACCGAAAGCTTTCCCTATTTCCGTCGGCGCATTATTCCGGTCGGCAGCTTCATCATCGCCACACGTCCTCTCACCGAGGCTGAAATCGCCGCGACGATGCCCGGTAACCGCACTTATGTCACCTCGATGAACATCGGCAATTACTTCCGCCTTGCGCCCGATAATCGCATGATCTTCGGCGGTCGAGCACGCTTTTCCGCCACATCCGACCAGCGTTCGGATTCCAGGAGCGGCGAAATCCTGCGCGCCGGCCTGACGCAGCTCTTTCCGCATCTTGCCAATGTGGAGATCGACTATTGCTGGGGCGGTCTTGTCGATATGACACAGGATCGTTTCCCGCGCGCGGGCTATGCCGATGGTGTCTGGTTCGCCATGGGTTATTCAGGCCATGGCGCACAGATGTCGACGCAGATGGGCATTTTCCTCGCCGACGAGATCATGGGCCGGGGCAGGAAGAACCCCATCGATGGTCTCGAATGGCCTACAATTGCAGGCTACTCCGGCAAGCCGTGGTTCCTGCCCATCGTCGGTATGTATTACAAGTTCCTGGACAAGATCCAGTAATATCAGGCGTAAAATACGCCTAGGCAAAAAGAGGTCTCCAGAGACCTCTTTTTTTGTTTATGGAGCTTGCGCTCAACCGAGACCGCCGACATGCAGCGTCTTGACCTCGAGATACTCCTCGATGCCCAGTTGCGAGCCTTCGCGGCCCATGCCCGATTGCTTGACGCCGCCAAAGGGCGCCACTTCCGTCGAGATGAGGCCGGTATTAAGGCCCACCATACCGAATTCCAATGCTTCACCGACGCGCCAGGAGCGGGCGAGATTCTGCGTATAGAAATAAGCTGCAAGACCGAATGGCGTACCATTGGCAATCTCGATGGCTTCTTCTTCGGTCTTGAAGCGGAAGAGCGGCGCAACCGGGCCGAAAGTTTCTTCCGAGGCGAGCAGCATATCGGTCGTGGCGTCCCCCAGCACGGTGGGCCTGGCGAACTGCCTGCCTTCGGGCATCTCCGCGGCCTGCGAAAGGATGCGCGCGCCCTTCGACACCGCGTCCGCCAGGTGGCGCTCGATCTTGTCGATAGCGGCAGCATTGATCATCGGCCCGATGGCAACGCCCTCGTCGGTCCCGACGCCGACCTTCATGCCAGAAACGCGTGTCGCCAGCTTTTCGGCAAAAGCATCGTAAATGCCATCCTGAACGAGAATACGATTGGAGCAGACGCAGGTCTGGCCGCCATTGCGGAACTTCGAAGCGATTGCGCCCTCCACCGCCTGATCGAGATCGGCATCATCGAATATGATGAACGGCGCATTGCCGCCAAGTTCGAGGCTCAGGCGCTTGATCGAGTCGGACGACCCGCGCATCAGCAACGCTCCGACGCGGGTGGATCCCGTAAAGGAAATCTTGCGTACCGTCTCGTTTGCCATCAGTTCATTGCCGATCTCCGTCGGCATACCGGTAACGATGTTGATGACACCGGCCGGAATACCTGCGCGTTCCGCCAGAACGCCAAGGGCCAGTGCGGAATATGGCGTGAACTCCGATGGCTTGATAACGACCGTGCAGCCCGCCGCCAGAGCCGGTGCGACCTTGCGCGTGATCATCGCGTTCGGGAAGTTCCACGGCGTGATGATGCCGCAAACGCCAACCGCTTCCTTCAGAACAAGAATGCGGCGATCCGGCGTCGGCGACGGGATCGTGCCGCCGCCAATGCGACGTGCCTCTTCGGCAAACCACTTGACGAAGGAGGCGCCATAGCGAATTTCGCCAATCGCTTCACTGAGCGGCTTACCCTGCTCGTGTGTCAGAAGCAGAGCAAGGTCCTTCTCATGTTGCATCATCAGCCCATACCAGGCTTCCAGAAGCGCTGCACGCTCGGCATGCGTCTTCTTCTTCCATAGCTTGAAGGCTTTGCTGGCGGCCTCGATTGCGGCCCTTGTTTCGGTGTTTCCCATATCCGGGATCGTGCCGAGCACCTGCTGGGTCGCTGGGTCGATGACATCGACCGTCTTGGCCGACCGGGCTGCGATCCACTCGCCACCGATCAAACCCTGTTCGCGGAAAAGCGCGTTGTCTTTCAAGTTCATCGTCTTTCTTCCTCAGAGAGCGGCCAGAATGGCATTGGTGATAGCATCGGTCCTGTCCTTACCCGGTACGGTACCAATGCCTTGCCCTGTCGCTGCTTCGATAGCAGCCATCACATCCCCTGCAGCCTCGGCTTCGCCCAGATGCTCCAGCATCATCGCGCCGGACCAGACCGCGGCAATCGGGTTGGCGATCTTCAGATGAGCGATGTCAGGCGCAGAGCCATGCACCGGCTCGAACATTGAGGGCGCAGTGCGATCCGGGTTGATATTGGCCGAAGCGGCGAAACCCAGGCCGCCTTGAATGGCAGCCCCCAGATCAGTCAGGATATCGCCGAACAGGTTGGACGCTACCACTACATCCAGCGTTTCCGGCGCCATGACCATGCGAGCCGTCATTGCATCAATATGGTAATGCGAAACTTCGACATCCGGATACTCCTTCGAGAGCTCACGCGTCACCTCGTCCCAGAAAACCATCGAGTACTTCTGGGCATTCGACTTGGTGATGGAGGCAAGCTTCTTGCGGCGCGCGCGCGCCTGCTCGAATCCGAAGCGAAGGATGCGCTCTACGCCCTTGCGGGTGAACACGGAAGTTTCCACCGCTACTTCGTCAGCCGTTCCCACATGGACGCGCCCACCAGCACCGGAATACTCGCCCTCCGTGTTTTCACGGATACAAAGAATGTCAAACTCGGTCTTCTTCAGCGGACCTTCGACGCCTTTCAGCATCCGGTGCGGACGGATATTGGCGTATTGGACGAAGGCTTTGCGAATAGGCAGAAGTAGGCCGTGCAGCGACACCGAATCCGGCACCTCTGCCGGCCAGCCGACAGCGCCAAGATAGATGGAGTCGAACTTGCGCAATGTCTCGATGCCGTCCGCCGGCATCATGGCGCCCGTCTCGTGATAGAACTTGCAGGACCAGGGGAACGTGGTGCCGTCAAGCCCGAAGCCACGCTTATCCGCTGCCTTTTGCAAAACAGTCCAGGCTGCGTCGGTCACGTCGAGGCCAATGCCGTCACCCGGAATGAGCGCGATGGAATATGTCTTCATTATTCTTCCCTCAGAGATCGATCAGAACGCTTTTTGATTTTCGGTTGGCGAGATAGGCCTCGCGCCCTAGATCCTTACCGATACCGGAACTCTTGTAGCCGCCGGTCGGAAGGATATGGTCGCGGGATCGGCCGTAGCGGTTCACCCATATCGTCCCCGCCTGCAACGCTTTGGTGAACCGGATTGCGCGTGACAGATCGCGGGTGAAGAGACCGGCGGCGAGGCCGTAGATCGGGTGGTCAGCCAGCGTCAACGCCTCCTCCTCGGTCTCGAAGGTTTGCATCGTCAGGACCGGGCCAAAGATTTCCTCTGTCACAGCCGGGGATTTGTCGTCCGTAACGCGCAACAGTGTGGGCGTATAGAAATAGCCCTCCCGGTCCATGATCGCTCCACCGGTGATGCATTCGGCGCCGTCACGAATGCTGGCCTGCACGATGGAATCGATGCGCCCGATCTGGCGGCGGGAAATGATCGGCGAATAATGTGTGGCCTCGTCCCAGGTCACGCCGGGCCGGATATTCTGCATATGCCGCACGATCGCCTCCGAAAGAGCTTCGGCAAACTTCGCTTCAACAATCAGACGCGACCCTGCAACGCAGGCCTGCCCCGCATTGGCGAGAATCCCGCGCGAAATCGCGGCAGCAGCCAAATCAAGGTCGGCATCGGCAAAGACGACCTGCGGACTCTTGCCACCCAGCTCCAGCGTCATCGGCTTGATGCCGGTGCGAGCGATGTTCTGCATGATGGCAGCACCAGCGCCGGTCGATCCGGTGAAGCTCACCTTGGAAATATCCGGATGACCGGTGATCGCATTACCGGTCGTCGGTCCATCGCCGAGAACGATGTTGATCATACCAGCCGGAATACCCGCCTTGATCGCCAATTCCGCCATGTAGAGCGTCGAGAACGGCGTCATCTCGGATGGTTTCAGCACCACCGCATTACCAGCCGCGAGCGCCGGGCCAAGCTTCCAGCCGGCCATGGATATCGGGAAATTCCACGGCGTGATCGCGCCGACGACGCCGTAGGGTTCTGTCAACGTCATGCCGAAGCTATTCGTGCTCGTCGGCACGACGTCCGAGCCTTCCTTGTCGGCAAATTCTGCGAAGAAGCGTATCTGCTCCGCCGTGACGGCAATATCGCCTTCGATCAGCTGGGCGATAGGCCGGGTAGAGGAAACGGCTTCGAGCTGTGCCAGCTCCAGCGCATTCTCCTCCATCAGATCAGCCCAACGCTGCATAGCCTTCACACGCTCGCGCGGGCGCGCATCCGCCCAGCCGCTTATCTTCGCCGCCTTCTTCGCAGCTTGCACGGCGCGGTCCACCAACGCCTCGTCCGCCACCGGACAATCGCCGAATACGCGGTCGTCGGAAGGGCGACGCATTTCCAGCCCGCCGCTCGCGGCAACCCGTTCACCATCGATGAAATGGTAGAAAGGTAGGGCGAGCTTTTCCGGATCGAAGCTCAAACTCATGGAACACCTCGTGCTGTCAATATTCAGCGCACTAGCCGAGCGCCCACCCTCCTTCAGGGAAGGCGGGCAACCGGCTTGCAAGCTCTGAGATCAGTCGTAGACGCAAACGTAGATCTTGCGCACGGTTTCGATCGTACGCCATACGCCAACGAAGCCAGGCTTCATGACAAAGCTGTCCCCTGCCTTGAAGGTCTGCGTTGCACCGTCCTTTTCCTCGATTTCTACATGCCCTTCGAGGATGTGGCAGAATTCGAACATCGTGCCCTTGATTGAATGCGTTTCGCCGGGCGTTGCTTCCCAGATGCCGGTCTTGACCTTTTCATCGCGGGAATCATCCTGCGCCCAGGTCTTGAAGGAGGGATTGCCGGAGATCAGGCGGTCCGGGGTCGGCAGCGCAGCTTTTGGCTCGAAGGTGGGGTTCGGGTCGATTTTGACGAGAAGCGACATTTCATTTTCCTCTAGAGTTTCAATATCCACGTGTCCGGTCGATGAGACCGACCAGTTCTTCCCCGGCACGGTGACGCCGGATGTTTTCGATGACGGCCTTGGCTGCCGTATGCGGTTGGGTGACGCTGGCAATATGCGGCGTGATCGATATTTTGGGATGCGCCCAGAGCGGATGTTCGCGCGGCAGCGGCTCCGGATCGGTCACATCGAGCACCGCGCCTGAAAGCTGTCCGGAATCGAGCGCTTCGATGAGCGCTTCCTGGTCGAGTTGCGGACCACGCCCGACATGGACCAGCGCTGCCCCCTGCGGCAACTTCGAAAAAAGGTCGGCGTTCAGAATGCCGCGGGTCTCGTCGGTCAGCGGTAGAAGACAGACGAGAATGTCGGACTGCGCGAGAAACGCGTCGAGCTGGCCGATGCCATCAAAGCCGGTCGCGCCATCAATATGCTTTGCCGAGCGACTCCACGTTGAGATCGGAAAGCCGAATGGCTTTATGCGTTCGATCGCAGCCTGCGCTAACATGCCCCGTCCAAGAAAGCCGACGCGGCGTTCATGCGCCTGACGAACGGGCACTGCCTTCCACAGGCCTTGCTTCTGATGCTCGCGATAGGCGATCGTCTCACGGTGAAGGGAGAGGACGCCCAGCGCCACATATTCCTGCATCATACGTACGATGCCATCTTCCACCATTCGCACGAGCTTCAGATGCGCCGGCACACTGCCCGGCTTGAATTGATCGACCCCCGCTCCGATAGAGAAAAGCACTTCGAGATTGGAATATTTCGCAATGTCGTCCGGAGCGACCCAGGTCAGGAGATAGCGAACCCTCTCCGGATCAACGTTTTCAGCGCCATGCACGAACTCCACGTCCGGCAGCTCATGCTCGAAGGCTTCGCGAAAAACCGCGGCGCGCGCTGCATCGGAGTTAAAGAGAAAAACCATGTCTGCTCCATTGTTTACACTGCAAGCCGCACGGCAAGCGCCTCAATCATCCGGTGACAGGCTTGAAGCTCGCCGCGCTCGATGAACTCGTCGGGCTTGTGCGCCCGCCCTATGTCACCGGGGCCGCAGATGATGGAATCAATACCCGCCTGCTGGAAAAGCCCGGCTTCTGTCCCGTAGCTCACCGCGGCCAGGGGTTCCGCGCCCGTAAGATCGCGCATGAGATCAACGAGCGGCGCTTCAACATTGAGCGAGAGCGCCGGATAGGACGAGAGCTGCTGCCATTCGACCTGGAAACCCTTGCCTCGAAGCGCCTCCAGATGCGCCCTCACCGGTTCAAGCAGAGAGGTCGGCGAGACGCCCGAAACACCACGCACTTCGATATCGGCATGACAACGGTCGGGAATGATATTCACCGCTTGCCCGCCGGAGATCAGCCCCACCTGCAAAGACGAGTAAGGCGGCTCGAAGTTCTCGTCGAACGGGCCGTTCTCCAGGGACTCGCCATAAGCGACCGCACGCGCGATGACACCTGCCATCGCATGTACGGCATTGAGACCCAGATCGGGGCGCGAGGAGTGTCCGGACTTGCCGATCACCTCGAGGCGCGCGGCAGCCTTGCCCTTGTGCGCGCGCACTGCCTGCATGCGGCTCGGCTCGCCTATGATAGCTCCTGCCGGTGTTGCGCACAGCTCCGGCAATGCCGCGATCAAATGCGGAACGCCACGGCAGCCAGCCTCCTCGTCATAGGAAAAAGCCAGATGGATTGGCTGCTCAAGGTTCATCGCCGCGATTTTTGGCAGCGCCGCAAGGGCGCAGGCGAGGAAGCCCTTCATATCGCTTGTGCCACGACCATAGAGCCGATCGCCGTCGGCACGCAGCACAAACGGATCGGCGGACCATTCCGGTTCGCCGGCGGGAACGACATCCATATGGCCGGAGAGAATATAGCCCGGCCTGTCGCGCGGCCCGATCGTCGCAAAAAGATTGGCGCGGTCGCCTTCCGGCCCGGTCAGTGTCGTAACCTGCGCTCCATGTTCGAGACAATAATCGCCGATCCACCTCACGATGGGTGCGTTCGGCGTTCCCACGACAGAGGGAAATCCAACCAGCCTTGCAAGTATGTCTTCGACAGTCACGGACAGCACACCATTCCTCGCGGTGCGCATGTCGCACCTTGAGCCTATACTAGATCGCCTGAAAAGCTTTCCCTGCCGAAAGCGGAAGCGGTTTGGCGCAAGATTTCGAATGAGAGCAGTTATGGAGTGGAAACTACCGCGCGCGCCATGCAAAGCTTGGCTCAAACAATATGTTTGGAGCCACATTGCGTTTGGCATCCGGATCGCAAAAACTAGTCGGTGCCAGCTTAGGGGTCACCAGGCCCAACAGGACATGAGCCAGCCATGCAAACTTCCGTACGTCTGCAATCTTTTGAGCTGTCCTCGCGCGACATAGCGGATGTCGATGTAGGGCTTTTGCATGCGCTTTCCATCGGCGTCGGCTGGCCCCATCGCGCCCATGACTGGGACATGCTGCGTGAAGCCGGCAAGGGTATTGTTGCCGTTGACGGCATCGGCCGTGTATTTGGTACCGCCATGTGGTTTCCTCATGGTGAGACCTTCGCAACGATCGGCATGGTCATCACCTCTCCACGCACGCAGGCACAAGGAAACGGTCGCTGGCTGATGGAACAGATCATGGAGCGCTGCGGCGACCGCGATCTGGCGCTGAACGCGACGCGACCCGCCGTCAATCTCTACCTCTCGCTAGGCTTCAACACGGAAGCCACCGTCTTCCAATGCCAAGGCGATGCCGCGAATGAAATCCCGCTGGCGCCTGCCATTGAGGGCGAGGTCGTCCCGCTCGCTCATGCAGATTTTGATGCAGTCGAGGCGCTCGATGGACGGGCCTTCGGAGCTGGACGCGTGCGCACGTTGATGATTCTGGCGCGCGAGGCGTCCATTCTCGGTATTCGTCGAAACGGTCGGATCGAAGCCTACGCCTTCTGTCGCAAATTCGGGCGCGGCCACGTTATCGGCCCTATCGTTGCATCGAACGATGCCGACGCCATCAATCTCGTCGCCGCACATCTGAAAACGCTTAAAGGCGCCTTTGCCCGCGTCGACACGCGCGAAAACAACGGCGCGTTCGTCACGTTCCTGCAGGCCTGCGGCCTCAGCGTCTTCGACACGGTCACCACCATGTCCAAAGGCCGCCCGTTCCTCAATCGCAAGACCGACGAACCTTGGGTATACGGCCTCTCCGTGCAGGCCTTGAGCTGATCACATAGACTCAAGATCTGTCCGGTACCCATGACACGAAAAAAGCGCCGGTTCCCCGACGCTTTTTCATTTCTCAAATCGCTGCGATCAGGCTTGCTGAATAGCCGACAAGGTCCACACACCGCCGCGCGGACGTACAAACGTCCACAATTCGGTGGTTTCGCTCGACATGTCCTCGCCTTCAACGATGGCGTCGGTCGACCGGTCTCGCATCACATCGACCGACGAGTAGCGCATTGCCGCAGTCGCATAGTCACGTTCGCCCTCGCGCCAGCTTTCGGCGATGTCGGCCTGGAGCAACTCAACGTCGCGCACATCATTGCGCAGGCCTTTCGTGGCGTTGTCAGCCAGCTCCTCGGAGAAGAAGGAGACCATTTCCGGTGTCGCGAGCTGCCGCAGGGCAGCGAAATCTTCACGCCCATAGGCTTCCTGCACTTCCGTGAGTCGCTGCTGGAAGGTTTCCAGATCGCTCTGTTCAAGGACGAAATCCTCGCCGGTTGATGCGGCCGCTGCGCCAGCCCCTACCCCTGCCCCTGTGCCGGAAAAATACGTGCTCTGCTGCTGGGGTTGCTCCTCACGCGGATTGACCACCGACCTTGGCATGCCAGCCGGAACAGGACGTTGATTGGCCTGCGAACCACGCATCAGGCGAACGACCAGATAAATTGCGCCGCCGATAAGCAGCACCTGCAAAAGCAGCCCCAGCATTCCGGCAAGCCCGCCAAAGCCCTGCCCCATCAGCAAACCAATAAGGCCGCCGAGCAGAAGCCCGCGCATCATCGCGCCACCGAAACCATTCATGAAACCGGGGCGTTGCTGGGCCGTTGCCGGGTTTTGCCGAGCGGCGGAATTCTGGTTTGTAGCCGGAGACATGGAGCGCTCGACCGGAGCGGTCTGCTGCGGCGCGGTGCGCGTAGGAGGCGGGGCCTGATATGTACGGGTGCCACGACTGCCGAAGCTGCCGCCACGACGCGCTTCAGCCTGATCGATCGCAACCAATGACAAGCTCAGGAAAAGACCAGCAAAAAGAACCGTGAGCCGGCTCCATCGCGAAGAAAACATGCAAACACTCCCCAACATAGATCCTGTCTAAACAG
Source organism: Limoniibacter endophyticus (assembly GCF_014652835.1). Taxonomy (GTDB): domain Bacteria; phylum Pseudomonadota; class Alphaproteobacteria; order Rhizobiales; family Rhizobiaceae; genus Limoniibacter; species Limoniibacter endophyticus. The sequence goes on along the minus strand of NZ_BMZO01000006.1, from coordinate 272,067 downwards.
GCCATTTGCGCCGTTCTGGCATATATGGTCATGTTTCCAAACGCTTTTTAGTGCCGATCACGAAAGAGTTTATGATTCGGCGGGCGTCTCTTCCGGAGCGGGCAGCGTGCGCACTGGAAGTCTTGTCGGGTCGGGTCGATTTTCCTCGACAACGCGCCAGATAGTATATGCGATGGCGGAAAGAGCGATCAGTCTCAACATTGTCGGTATCCTGCGAGCTTCTTCGTTTAGTCTAAAACCTCCCGAACTCGCATTGGTTCCGGTGCCGAAAAATCAGACTCTATTAGTTTAGTGAACTCTAATACCAAGAACTTTCGATGAACATATCTAAAAATCAAGAGATCGTACCGGGAACATGATTATGGATCTTCAGATCCGTCGGTACAATAAGCTTTCACCCTACGCAGAAGTACAAATTCTGCCTTTTTATGCAGCCCCTTCGACTGATCTTCCGTACGTCCCAATGCGATAGGCGTGCAATAAACCGGAATTAACTGCAAACTCGCAGAAGAATCTCGTGTGAATAGAGGTGTGCACTTTAGATAGAGACCGTAAATTTGGATTCGACATTTAGGGCAGTCTCAAGTATTTGCCGGTGATTAAACGTTTAACCACCGCCGCAGGCGTACTCCATGCCCCGTTCAGGTCCACGTCTCTCCCGCATTGCGCAATCGCTCGGCGTCTCCGTTGCGACGGTTTCAAATGCGCTTTCGGGTAAGGGCCGCGTATCGGCGGAATTAAGCGCGCGCATCAAGAAAACCGCCGAAGAGATGGGCTACGTCCCAAGCCAGGCCGGGCGCGCCCTTCGCACCGGTCGAACTGGGGTTATCGGCTTAGTACTTGCCGACATCGCCAATCCGCTTTTCCCGCAGATAGCGCAAGCCATCGAGTTTGCAGCGTCGGAGGCTGGTTACGGCGTGCTGATTGCCGACTCGCGTGGGGCGTCCTCTCTGCAGATGGAGGCAATCGACAGGCTTCTGGAGCGTGGCGTGGATGCCATGATCGTCATTCCACGCCGCGGTACGCGTATCGGCGCACTTGGTTGTCCGGTCGCGTTGATCGACAGCCCCTCAACCCCCGGCAACTCGGTTTCCGCAGATCATTGGGAGGCTGGGCTTGCGATGGGGCAACATCTGCGAGAGCTGGGGCATCGCAAGGTCCTGCTGCTGGGATCGGGCTCTGAATCCAATGTTCAGAATGATCGTCTTGGCGGCATCAGGGCGGCACTTGGCAAGGAAGCCGTCTGCGAGACGCTTTGGATCGCCCACCGGAAACCACGCAATGGCGAGGATTTTTCCCTTGGTCTCGCTGGCTATTACGCGCGCGGCTTCACCGCATTCGCGACGACGTCCGATCTGCACGCTCTACGCGCGTTAAGCGAGTTGCAGCGCGCAGGCATCTCGATTCCGTCTCAGGCCAGCGTCACCGGCTTCGACGATCTGGCGCTTGCGGAAGTTACCTCGCCTCGCCTCACCACCATGCGCATGGATATGCCCCGTATCGCTGAGCTTGCCGTCAAGGCGCTGATCGAACGTCTCGACCTTCAGGATGTGGGTGAGAGGATGCCATCCTCATCGCCCGTCGAGGCCGCACAGGCGAAGGTCGCGATGCAGCTCGTCGTTCGCGATTCCACTGCGCCCGTGACACGCTCGCTACCCTATCAGGCAATTCAAGAAAATCCAGCAGGAGAACTCCGTCCATGAAGATCATCGCAACCGCTGCGCTCGCGCTTGGCCTTGGCACCACCGCGCTAGCCGCTCAGGAAAAGACCCTTACCATTTCGGTCTATGGCTTTGCCCAGGATGCTTATAAGGAAATCGTCTACGATCCTTTTGAAGCACAGTGCGGTTGCAAGCTCGTCGTGGAAACGGGCAATTCCGTCGAGCGTCTTGCAAAGATGGAGGCCAACAAGGCCAATCCGGTGATCGACATGGCCGTTGTCTCAATGGCGGACGCACTGGCTGCGGCGCGTTCCGATCTGATCGATACCGTCGACACCTCGAAGCTCTCCAATTTCGGCAAGCTCTACGATATCGCCAAGGACCCGAATGGCGACGGCAAGAGTGTCGGCTACACCTTCTATGCCACCTCGATCGTCTATCGTTCGGACAAGGTCGAAATCAATTCCTGGGCGGACTTGCTGAAAGATGACGTCGTATCCCACGTTGCCCTGCCCAATGTCTCGACCAATCAGGGGCCACCAACCCTTTACATGATCGGCGAAGCGCTCGGCGAGAACACGCCCGATCTCAAGAAGGCTATCGAAGCCGTTGGCGAAAAGCGCGACGAGATCGTCACCTTCTACGTCCGCGCCTCGCAACTCGTACAACTGATGCAGCAGGATGAAATCTGGGCAGCGCCCATCGGCCGTTTTGCCTGGGAAGGTTTCACCAAGCTCGACATGCCGATAAAATGGGCTAATCCCAAGGAAGGTCAGACGGGCGGCATGAATGTCATGATCCTGCCGAAGGGCGGCAAGAACCGCGACCTCGCCATGCAGTTCATGGATTTCTGGCTCTCCACGGAAATCCAGACGCAGCTTGCCGAACGTCTCGTCGATAGCCCCGCTAATAAGGAAGTCAAGGTTTCTGACGAGATCGCCGAGAATCTGACCTATGGCGACGAGACTGTGAAGGCACTCAAACTCATTCCTTCCGATGTCGCGCTCGACAATCGCGACACCTGGCTCAATGAATGGAATGCCAAGGTCGGCCAATAATTTTTGCCCCGCAGGCGGAATGGTATTTCACGCCGCCTGCTAATTTGCACTGCGACGGGAGCGTCGAATGTTTCAGAATCGCAGCGAGGCTCTCGCGCTTGCACTACCGGCAGCCGTCTTTGCCGGCGTGGTTTTTCTCGTGCCGGTCGTCGTCCTTTTGTCCGAAGGTTTTCGCATCAATGGCAGCTGGACCCTATCGGCCTATACGGACTTCTTTGCCAGTCCGCTCAATCGAACGGTCTTCTTCCGCACCCTGCGCCTCGGCTTCTGGGTAACGCTGGCCTCCGCGATCATCGGCTACGCCGCCGCGTTCGCGATCGTCAATATGGATCCACGCAGCAAGGGTCGCATGATCGGACTCATCACGCTCCCCTTGATGATCTCGTCGGTGGCGCGCACCTACGCCTGGTTGGTCATCCTCGGTCGCACCGGCATCGTCAATCAGATCCTTATGTTCCTCGGCCTCTCCGACGAACCTGTTCGGTTCCTCTTTACCGAAACCGCGGTCTTCATTGGCCTGTTGCAGCTCTTCCTGCCATTGATGATCCTGTCCCTCATCTCCGCGCTCGAGAACATGCCGAAGGACGCCATTCCGGCAGCCCGGGTGCTCGGCGCCAACTGGTTTCAGGTATTCTACAAGGTAATCCTGCCGCTGACCAAGGAAGGTCTCGTTATCGGCGGTACACTGGTGTTCGTCGGTTCGCTTACCGCCTACATCACGCCTGCAATTCTGGGCGGTTCGAAGGTACTGATGCTTGAAACACTACTCTATCAACGCGTTACTGTGGCCAATGATTTCGTATCCGCAAGCGTCATTGCCTTCATTCTTATCGCCATGAGCTTTGCTGCCAATCTCGTTCTCAAGAAGCTCGCCACCGCGAGGAACCGCAAATGACCCCGCGCCTCTTTACCCCTCTCGTCCTGACGGCTGTTCTGCTTTTCCTGATCGGACCGTTCTTCATCATTGTAGCGGCGTCGCTTTCTGCCGGCGAAACGCTCGTCTTCCCGCCGCAGGGCCTGTCATTCCGCTGGATTGTCAAGGTATTCGAGGTGCCTAGCTTCCGTGAAAGCTTTGCGATGTCGATGTTTCTGGCCATTGGCGGCACGTTTGCAGCGCTCGTTCTCGGTGTACCGGCAGCTTATGCGCTGTCGCGCTACAAGCTCCCCTTCGGCGAGACAATCCGCACCATCGTTTCCTCGCCGATCATCGTTCCAGGCATCATCGTCGGTCTGGCGCTGCTCCGCTACATTGTCGTGCCCTTCGGCGTTGGCATAACGGCGGCACTTTTCGTTGCCCACACGGCGCTCGTACTGCCCTATGCCGTGCGGGTGGTTTCTGCGAGCCTGAACAATCTGCGCTCGGACATGGAAGAAGCCGCCGTGCTGCTCGGATGTTCGCGTCTGGGCGCGTTTTTCCGCGTCGTGCTGCCCAATATTCGCAGCGGCATTCTGGCTGCCTTCATCCTCGGCTTCGTAACCAGCTTCAATCAGGTTCCTGTTTCACTTTTCCTTTCGGGACCGGGCGTGCGCACCCTGCCGATCGACATGCTTTCCTACATGGAGATCACCTATGATCCATCAGTCGCAGCCCTCTCCGCCCTTCTCGCTTTCATGTCCATGGCAATCGTGATGCTTGCCGAACGCTTCCTTGGGTTCTCCCGCTATGTCTGATGCAAACTATCTCTCGCTCGAAAAGCTGACACTCGCCTATGGCGATACTGTCGCCGTCGACAAGCTCGATCTTTCCATCGCCAAGGGAGAACTGCTGGCGCTGCTCGGCCCTTCCGGCTGCGGCAAGACCACGACCATGCGCGCCATTGCCGGTCTTCTGACGCCGGCATCAGGCACCATCCGTCTTGACAACGTCGACATCACCCGCGTCTCCGCCAACAAGCGTGCAGTTGGTCTCGTCTTCCAGTCCTATGCGCTTTTTCCGCATCTCTCGGTCTTCGAGAACGTTGCCTTCGGCCTGCGTCTCAAGGGCATCAAGGGCAGGGAACTGGAAAAACGTGTGGAGGCTGGCATCAAATCGGTCGGCCTCGCCAAATTTGTCAGCCGCAAGCCCGGCGAACTGTCCGGTGGCCAGCAACAGCGTGTGGCGCTGGCGCGTTCCATGGTGATGGAGCCGAAAGTGCTTTTGCTTGACGAGCCACTGTCCAACCTCGACGCACGTCTGCGCCTTGAAATGCGCACCGAATTGCAGCGCGTGCAGAAGGAAACGGGCGTGACCATGATCTTCGTCACGCATGATCAGGGTGAAGCCCTGTCACTGGCCGATCGCATCGTTGTCATGAATGGCGGGATCATCGAGCAGATCGGCACGCCGGAAGAAATCTACAATGCGCCCGTCTCCTCCTTCGTCGCGGATTTCGTCGGCTTCGAGAATATATTCGAACTGTCGGACGGTGCGCTGAAAACGCCGAGCGGCACGGCAATCCTTAAAACGGCAGCACCGTTCGACGCGAAAGGCCTTGCTTGGCGCCCCGCAAATGTAATGCTTGGCAGCGGCGCTTTCGAAGGCATCGTGCGCGGTACGTCTTTTGCGGGCAACACGCGCGAATATCTCCTCGATACGGACCTTGGTCCGATCAAGGCGGAAGTGCCCGCAAATCTCCCCGTCCATGCCATGGGTGAAACCGTTGCCTTCGACCTCCCGGTCAACAAGGCCGCTCCTTTGAATAAATTCGGGTAATGATGATGGGTGTGTGGATCGATACGGACATGGGTTTCGATGACATCGCCGCCATTTTGACGGTGATGCATGCGGGGCTGCAAATCGATGGCGTGTCCTTGTGCTTCGGCAACACGACCATTGATCAGGTGCAAGCCAACGCCGCCAGCGCTTCCGTAACATTCGACTGGCGCTTTCCGATTCACACGGGAAGCGCCAGCCCTGTTCTGGGTCAACTCGAAACTGCCCAGTCGATCCTCGGGTCGAACGGCATTCCAACACTTGGCGCTTCTTTTGCGTCTGCTCCGCCCTTGCGTTTCTCGCGCGCCTTTCCGGCACTCTGCCAGTGGCTGGAAAGCGAGCCGGCGGGTCCGCGCCGCATTCTGGCGCTTGGTCCGCTCACCAATATTGCAGCGCTCGCGCTTGCCCGTCCGGACCTCGCACAGACCATTGATGAGATTGTCTGGATGGGCGGCGGCGTGACCTCCGGCAATCACACGGCGTCTGCCGAATTCAACGCCTTTGCAGACCCCGAAGCGTTGGCCATCATTCTGGCAAACGGCCTTCCCCTAAAAATGATCGACCTCGATCTTTGCCGCAAGGTTCAGGCCTCTGCGGATGCTGCGGAACGCGTCCGTGCCTGCGGCGGAAAAAATGCGGAACTGCTTGCCGATCTGCTTGGCGGCTTCATTGCCATCGCTGTCCGTCAGGGACGCACCTCAATGGCCCTCTACGATCCAGTAGCAGCCATTGCATTTTCCTATCCTGATCTTGTTCGCTTTGCCGATGCACGTATCGACGCCGAACTTTCCACGGGTTTGACGCGCGGGCGCACGGTCGTTGAAACGCGTGTCCACAAGGCTGCACCCAACGCGGAATACGCCGTCGAAATCGATGGCGACACCGCGCTTTCCCACATTCTCGAAGCGCTTTGCGCAGAAGCCTCAAGATGAGCAAACGCTTTTCCGAACCCGACGATCTTGCCTCGCCGACGCTGCGACGTCGCGCCGTCGCGGCTGCTCGCGGGGAGGCGGACTTCGATCTCCTGATCACAGGCGGCACCCTTGTCGATATGGTGACGGGAGAACTGCGCAAGGCCGATATAGGCATCGTCGATGCCCTGATAGCGAGCGTTCATGAGCATGGCGCGTTTTCGCGCGCCAAATCAGTGATGAGGGTCGATGGGCAATTCATTACACCGGGTCTGATCGACACGCACATGCACATTGAAAGCTCGATGGTGACGCCGGAAACCTATGCGCGCGCCGTGTTGCCGCGCGGTGTCACAACCATCTGCTGGGACCCGCATGAGTTCGGCAATGTGCATGGGCTGAACGGTGTGCGCTGGGCTCTTGATGCAGTCGCCGACCTGCCCTTGCGTGTCGTGACGCTCGCTCCCTCCTGCGTTCCCTCCGCGCCGGGTCTTGAGCGCGCCGGAGCAGATTTCGGGCCGCGGGAAATGGCGGAAATGCTGTCATGGCCTGGCATTGGCGGCATCGCCGAAGTCATGAACATGCAAGGCGTGATCGAAGCCGATCCGCGCATGAGCGGCATCATCGATGCGGGACTAGCAAGCGGCAAGCTCGTTTGCGGTCATGCCCGCAGCCTCACCGGCTCGCGTCTCAACGCCTTCATGGCGGCGGGCATCACCTCCGACCACGAATTGACTTCTGCGGCCGACCTCCTGGAGAAGTTGCGCGCCGGAATGGCGATCGAGCTGCGCGGTTCGCATGATCATCTGCTACCGGAATTCGTGGACGTGCTGAACAAGCTGCCGCATCTGCCGCAAACACTCACGCTATGCACGGATGACGTCTTCCCTGACGATCTCCTGAACGCAGGCGGGCTGGACGATGTTGTGCGTCGCCTCGTACGCTACGGCCTGATGCCGGAATGGGCTTTGCGCGCCGCCACCTTGAATGCTGCGCGCCGCCTCAAGCGGGACGATCTGGGTTTGATAGCATCTGGCCGTCGCGCCGATATTGCGATTTTCGCTGATTTTTCCGAGTTCCAGTGCACATATACCATCGTGAATGGTCAGCTCGTTGCGCGCGATGGCCGCATGTTGCAGGCGCTGGCCGGCCACGATTGTTCGCCGTTGCACGGGAGTGTCCAGGTTCCACCGCTGGAAGCTGATGATTTCAAGGTCCGCGTGGAAAATGATCGCGCGCAAGTCGAGGTCGCGATCATCGACCGTCCGCGCTTTACGCAATGGGCAAGCGCACTCACCAAGGCTGAGGATGGCTTCGTAATTCCGCCGCCGGGCACGACGATGATCTCCGTTACCCATCGTCATGGCCAGGCAGAAGCGAGGCCAAAAACTGGTTATCTCGGCCAGTGGGGCGATTGGAAGGGTGCATTCTGCACCACGGTTGCGCATGATAGCCACAATCTTACTGTCTTCGGCGGCAACGAGGCCGATATGGCTCTGGCGGCCAACGCCGTCATCGAGATGGGAGGAGGCATGGCCGTGGCTCAGGGTGGAAAGATCCTCGCACGTCTTCCGCTTCCCGTGTCCGGACTCGTCTCAGAGGCGCCGCTCGATACTGTCGCGGAGGAATTCTCCAATATACGTACAGCGATGAACCAGGTCGTGGATTGGCAGCCCCCCTATCTGGTATTCAAGGCCTGCTTCGGTGCCACGCTCGCCTGCAACGCCGGCCCGCATCAGACGGACATAGGCATAGCGGACGTCGCGAGCGGCAAGGTTCTAGAGACGCCGGTTCTAAATTGAAGCAGCGAGGACCAGATCACTATGCATTGGGGATCAGCCCCCAGGCTTTGAGGCGAATTTTCCCCATCGCCCGAAATATGTCGATCTAGCCGGAAACCTGCTCATCAAGACGGTCGCCAGGCTTGAGTTGGACTCGAAAACCCTGACGAGCCCTTCGACACCGATGGGGACGATCGTCGTGTAACGATCTATGATCTCGCCGTTTCGTCAAAGTTAAATATCCTGATCGTCGCGCTTGAAGCAGTTGACAATGTTTGGCGAAACCAGCGCAAAATCCCGCCACGGCTCTCGCCGCGCGGTTGATAAGGAAGAAGATCGTCAGTTCCGGGAAAGCCGGTTCTCGCTTCCCCGGAAACTGCCGCATTTCATGAGGGGAAGAGCGCATGTGGCCCGTAATCTCATAAATTGCGTATGCTTCCACATGCGCTTTTGCAGGCCGGATGCGAAGATTTGTCACGTCCCGCAGCCACCGCCCACCGGAAGATCCCGGCAGACAGCTTGCCCTCGCGCCTTCGATGCCACGGGTGCGCAACCAAAGCCCCTCGACGCGTGAGAGAGATTATCCGCCAGCCATACCCGGGTGTGGACAGTTGCTGAGATCTTGCCGCGCAAGAAAACGACAAATGTTTGAATTCGTTCCAAGAATAAGTTCAAGAGAACGATTTTCATCCCCGCTTTGAATCATGTTTCCGGCGCGGCCAATTCCTGTTCGACTAGCGTCGTCCAAAATGCCACGCCATGCGCTATTGCCGCATCGTTGAAATCATAGGCTGTGTTGTGATGCAGCGCGCCATCAACCGCCGGACCATTGCCCAGCCAGACGTAGCAACCCGGCGCCTCCTGCGCAAAAAACGAAAAATCGTCACCGGCGGTAGATGGCGGGAAGCTGGTTCGCGTTTTCGCACCGAAAACAGATCGGGCCGCTTTCAGTGCACGCGCGGTCGCATCCGGCTCGTTGATGACGGGCGGAATGCGACGAATGAATTCATATTTGGCGACAATACCGAACATTTCCGCCGTACCACGTGCGAGGCGACCGATTTCTTCTTCCAGCTGATCGCGGACACGCGGCGAGTAGGCACGGGCCGTTCCGCCAATCTCGACGATATCGGGAATCACATTGAGCGCTTTCGGATCGCCCGCTTGCACAGAACAGGCGCTGACGACTGCCGGCTCCAATGGGTCCACTACGCGCCCCACAATAGTTTGGAGGCTGGCCAGAAAGGTACCCGCCGCCGTGATCGGATCCCGTCCGAGATGCGGCTTGGCGCCGTGCGTCCCGGTGCCGTGAAATGTAAGTTTCCAGCTATCGGAGGAAGCCAGCTGCGGACCTTCAACAACGGCCATCTCGTCCGGGTCGAGGCCCGGCATATTGTGCAGCCCATAGACGGCGTCGCATGGAAAGCGCTCGAAAAGGCCCTCTTCGACCATTCGTCTCGCCCCGCCCCTGCCCTCTTCGGCTGGCTGGAAAATGAAATGCACAGTGCCGGAGAAATTGCGCGTCTTCGCCAGATGACGCGCTGCGCCGATAAGCAGCGTTGTATGGCCATCATGGCCGCAAGCATGCATCTTGCCTGGAACCGTCGATTTATAGGGGCGCTCTGCCACTTCCGGCATGGCAAGCGCATCCATATCGGCGCGAAGGCCGATGGAACGGGTTCCGTTGCCCACCTGCAATGTTGCCACCACGCCGGTTCCGCCCAGACCGCGATCCACCGAAAGTCCTGCCTCTTCCATCAGTCTGGCGACGATCTCGCTGGTACGGAACTCCTCAAAACCGAGTTCAGGATACGCGTGCAAATCGCGGCGCAGTGTCGTCAGAAACTCGATGTCGTCGGCTATCATGTTTTGATCGGGCATAAACCATCCATGGGCCCGAACCTGGGTACATCCGGGCTTTCTTCTTTCCTGGCCTATCTATAAGGAATAAGAAGAGATTATGGGAGAAATTTCTCCGTTCTTTAAAGAAAATGACAGGGCGACGATGACAGAATTGCCGATGGACCCGCTCGATTTCTGGCAGGAAATATTCCCCCCGCACAGTTTCGATCCGTCAGCGTTGCATCGCAGTTTCTATCCGGCAACGCTCAATGATGCGCGGCAGATCAAATTGCCGATTCGCCCAATCGGCGACGGGCACAGTGCCCTCGCCTCTCTGATCATCAATCAGGCGAGCTTCACCGTGCAGGACGTTCTGGCGGAACAGCTCGCAGCGAAACTATCGGGGTTTCAGCCCGACATCGTGATCGGCCTGCCGACTCTTGGTCTAACGCTGGCAAGCCAGGTGGCGCGCAAACTCGGTCATAGCCGCTACGTGCCGCTCGGCACGTCCCGCAAATTCTGGTATGAGGATGCACTTTCAGTGCCGCTCTCATCAATAACCACCGCGCAGGTGAAGCAGCTCTACGTTGATCCGCGCATGCTGCCTCTGGTGAAGGGTAAGCGCGTCGCACTGGTCGATGACGTAATCAGCTCAGGTTCATCGATCCGTCAAGGAGTTGAACTTTTGCGCAAGATCGAGATCGAGCCGGTCGTGATCGGTTGTGCGATGCTACAAAGCGAACGCTGGAAGGACGAGCTGAGCGGCGTTGCGGATCGCATATGCGGCGTGTTTTCCACGCCAATCCTGTCGCGATCCGCAGACAATATGTGGGCGGCCTGAACTTTAAGCCGCATCCTCCGTGACGTCGCCACCATTCGTCCTGCCTTCGAGGGCCGCGAGAAATCCGTCCAGCCAGGAGCGGGCATCGAAATTGCGGATACTCACCATTAGATGGCGGTGACGCTCCTTGCGCTCCTCAAGCGGCATGGTAAGCGCCTTGTTGAGCTTGTTAGCCATTTCGTCAATGTCATACGGATTAACGATGAGCGCGGCGTTCATCTCTTCCGCTGCACCAGCAAATTGCGAAAGAACCAGAACGCCCGGATCCTCAGGATCTTGCGCTGCGACATATTCCTTAGCAACAAGATTCATGCCATCGCGCAACGGTGTGACGAAGCCGACCTGACTGCCGCGGAAAAGAGCAGCAAGTTTGTCGCGCGGCACGGATCGATGGATGTAGCGGATCGGCGTCCAGTTGAAATCGGAATATTTGCCGTTGATCGCTCCCGTAAGCGATTCCATTTCCTTGCGAATGACAGCATAGGCACTAACGTCCTCGCGTGTCGGCGGCGCGATCTGCAAGAAGGTGACGGCTTTTTCCGTCTGCGGAAACTTCTCAAGAAGACGCCCGAACGCCTGTACGCGCGCCGGCAATCCCTTCGAATAATCCAGCCTATCGACGCCGATGATCTGCTTTCGTCCAAGCACGCGGCGGCGCATTATGTCGATCTGCACGTCATCGGGGCTATTCTGGGCCATCTCCGCGAACACATCATTGTCAATGCCGATCGGGAAGCGGTCAATGCGCACCTCCCGCCCCTCAACGGTGATACGCCCATTCCCGTCCACCTCCGCATCGCTTGGATATTCGATGAGATACCGACGCAGATTGTGAGCGTCGGTGCTGGTCTGGAAGCCAATCACGTCATAGGCAAGCAGGCCGTTCACAAGCGCCTTGTGATTGGGAGATGCCGCCATGAGGTCCGGTGGGGGAAACGGAATATGCAGGAAATAGCCCATGCGCTGCTTGCAGCCGCGTTCTCGCAAAGCCTTCGCAAACAGGATCAGGTGGTAATCCTGCGCCCAGATCATGTCGTCGGGCTTTAGGAATGGCAGAAGCTTTTCCGCATAGAGCTGATTGACCCGGTTGTAACCATCGAAATAACTGCGACGATATTTGACGATGTCGAGCCGGTAGTGGAAGAGTGGCCAGAGGACGGAATTGGCATAACCCACGTAAAAATCGCCGTAGTCCTTCTTGGACAATGAAACGGCAATGCGTTCGACATTTCCATATTGCTCGACCTTCGGCTCTTCTTGCGCGGCCTTGTCGCTATTTTCGCCGCTCCAGCCGAACCATACGCCACCACGCTGGCGCAACGCATCGGCCAGTGCAACGGCCAAACCTCCTTGTTGGGCCGAAACCGTGAGATCGGCGACGCGATTGGAGACGACAACAAGTCTGCTCATGCGCCGATCCTCCGGCTATCGTACTCGCACGCAGATTCTTGTCCATCAGCTCGGTCGTTCATCATCGTCCCCACTTTATTTCAAATGCATCACGCCAAAGCGTTTTTCGCGGCAAAAGTTTCGGCCAGCCGCGTCATCCAGGCGTGAAATTCCGTAATATCCTCGCAGTGAAACTGCGCCTTCGTTTCCTCCTTTCCTATCTTCAGACCAATGCCACCCAGCCTGTTCACCGCGTCGAAGCCGAATTCGTCGGTGACATCATCGCCGGCAAAGAATGGTGTCCGGCCTTTAAAGGGCGCTTCACTCATGAAGCGCTCTATCGCATCGGCCTTGGTACGAACGCCCAGCTTGAACTCGAATACCATCTTGCCGGGCAGAACCCGAATGGCAGGATTTGCCCCAAGATCGGCTGCAAAGCGCGCACAAGTCTCGGCGAGATCAGACCGCGTGCGATAATGGAGCGCGACAGAACCGGGCTTCTCCTCAAAGAGCAACCCGGGATGGTGCGCGCAGAACCGCTCTACATTAGCGGACAGAGCCTGCAATGCAACCTCGTCAACCAACGCATTGTCGGATGATCCATCGCTCAAGCGTCGTTCCATCCCATGTACGCCCGCCAACGGAAGCACCACGGGGCTGAGAAAATTGTCCAGCATTTCTATGCTGCGCCCGGAAACGACGGCGACCGCGCCGCCGCTCGTTTCAGAAATAATTGCAAGCGCCCGCAAGATTTTTCCGGGAACCGCAGCCTTGGCGGGGTCTTCGACGATCGGCGCGAGCGTGCCGTCCAGATCGAAGAAGAAAGCCGTCTTTTCGGGAGGAAGAAAAGACGGCAAGCGTTCGATTGTCATGAAACCTGCCTTTTCAATGATCTTTCAACGCGCAAGGCGACGTGCCGTTGCACGCGTGCGGAACGGATTTCCCCGCACCGTGTTTCATCTTCATCATGTGAGGAGATAATGCAGCAACGAACGGCAGTCAAAAGTGCAAGCTTCTCCAAACTAGCGCGCGATACAGGTCGTGCCACCGGTGGCGCGATCGTTTTTTCACTTCCCATGCTGATGACGATGGAGATGTGGTGGCTCGGTTTTTACATGGACCGGCTGCGGCTGGTTCTGCTCCTGGCTCTTTCCTTTCCGCTCTTTCTCGCCCTTTCGAGCAAGATCGGCTTCGAACGCACCAGCGGCTGGATCGGCGATCTGGTGGACACGCTTTATGCCTTTACAGTCGGTGCGGTCGTCAGCGCGCTGATACTTCTTATATTCGGCGTTCTGACGCATGATATGGCCTTCGAAGAATGGACCGGCAAGATTGCTTTGCAGACCGTTCCGGCCGCGCTCGGCGCGCTTCTCGCCCGAAGCCAGCTTGGAACTGGAGACCGTGACGATCACGATGATGAAGAAGAGGAAACGCTTGCGAGCGAAGTACTTTTTATGGCGGTAGGCGCTCTGTTTCTCGGCTTCAACGTCGCACCCACCGAAGAAATGCTGCTGATTTCCTTCCAGATGAGCGAATGGCATGCACTGGCACTGATAGCGGCTTCTCTCTTGCTGATGCATGGCTTTGTTTTCGCGCTCGACTTCAAGGGCGGCACCGAAATCGGCGAAGGCCTGCACCACCATTCCTTCCTGATCTTCACCGTAACCGGCTATGTGCTGGCGCTTTTGATCAGCCTCTATTGCCTCTGGACTTTCGGACGGCTCGACGGATTATCCTTCGAGCAGGCCGTGATGGCCACAGTAGTGCTTGGTTTCCCGAGCGCGATCGGTGCGGCGGCCGCACGGCTTATTCTTTAAGGTGGAAATGATGAGTGCGACGCAAAACAAGGCTTCCAGAGCACACCCAGTCGAAGTGGTCGTAGCGGCGATTTCCGCCATGCTGCTGGTCGCACTCATCGTATATCTCACCTATCGCGGATTTCAGGGCGAAGGCGGCATTGCCGAACTTACCGCGACAGTGGAGCGCGTCGACCAGCGTCCTGCGGGTTATATCGCACAAATCCGCGTCGATAATGCGGGGGAGAAGACCGCGGCGACAGTAACGATCGAAGGCACTGCCGGCGGTCAAACCGGGCAGATCGAATTCGATTATGTTCCTGCCGGCTCTACTCGTCATGGCTCGATGCATTTCCGAGAGGATCCCGTCAATCTGGAACTCAATATCATGGGCTATAGCGAGCCCTGAGGCATGAAGGTCCGGGATGCAAGACGTGGCATCATGCGCCGGAAAAAGACGCTTCGCGCGCCCTGGAAGATAAGCATGGCCATCCACAGACCGTGATTGCCGAAGAAGGGCTGCAGAACCGCCCAGGCAGCCAGGTAAAGACCGAGCGAGAGAAGCATCATGTTGCGCATTTCGCGTGACCAGGTAGCGCCGATGAACACGCCATCCATCTGAAAAGCGATCACACCGACAAGCGGCAACACGACGACATAAGGCAGATAGATCATCGAGATGTCGATAATGACCTGATTGGGCGCGATCAGCGCGATGACCCAGAAGCCGATCAGAGCAAAGACAGCCGAGACAAGCGCGCCGAAAACGAAGCCCCAGATGGTCGTCAATTTGATGACCCGATCGAAGGCCGGTCGCCACTGCGCGCCGACTGCGCGTCCTGCCAATTGTTCTGCTGCCGTCGCAATCCCGTCCAGGAAGGCAACGCCTATGAAATAGAAGCGAATGAGAATCGTGTTGGCGGCCAGGATTTCGATGCCCAGCATACCGCTCTGGCGGGTGAAGAAGGAAATTCCGGCGAGCAACGCTATTGACCGGATCATCATGTCGCGATTGACCGAAAAAAGGCGCTTAAGCTGAACCGGCATGAGCGCAGCGCGCCAATCCCAGAGCTTCTTGTCGGTCCGCATGAGAATCAGCACGACTCCGACGAGGGCCGTAACTGCCTCGGCAATGAGGCTGGCGATAGCCGCGCCCGCAACCCCCCAATGAAGATGCAGCACGAGGAAAAAGCTGAGAGCAATATTGAGGCCATTGAGCAACGTTTGCAGAAGCAATGCCGCTAGCGCCTCCCCTCTCCCGATGATCCAGCCGAATGCCACGAAATTGAAGAAAACGAAGGGAGCCGACCAGATGCGCCAATCGAAATAGGCTTGCGCCGCTTGCGCCACGGCGCTGTCCGCACCCAGCAATGTCAGGCCGAGTGTGCCTATCGGGATGTGCAGGACCAGAATGAACAGCCCCGCGCCTAGCGCCAGAACGATCCCGCCCAGAAGCATGATCTGTTCCTGCCTTCGATCCGCTGCACCAACCGCCTGAGCGATAAAGCCCGTCGTCGCGCCGCGCAAGAAATTGAAGGAGAGAAAGATCACGTCGAAAATGACCGCAGCGAGCGCGACGCCGCCAATCAGCACCTCATCGCCCAACTGGCCAATGACGCCGGTCGCCACGAGACCGACGAGCGGCGTCGAGATGTGCGCGATCATCATTGGAATGGCGATGCGCAATATATCCCAATGACTGACATCGAAGGGACGCGGCGAAACACCTGCTCCAGGCACGTGGCTCTCAATTTTCATCGCAATTCCGGCCTCCTCCCATCGCTGGAATCGCGTGTCAGTCCTGTTTTCGGTGCGGCTCGCCAAGCGTATGCATCAGCCGGTTCGCCCAGCCGAAGATAGCGACCGAGTGGATAAGGTCGAGGATTTCCAGATCATCAAGCCCCTGCTGGCGCAGATGGTGAAACTGGTAGACGCCGACATTATCCGGATTGGCCGTCAGATCGACGCCGAAATTGAACAGTGCCTGATCATACTCGTCAAGATCGGCTTCAAGGCCGTTCCTGTAGATCTCGTCCACCACTTCCGGTCGCTTCTCGATCTGAATGAAGCGATTGGCATGGACGGCCGCGCAGTAGATGCACTTGTTGACGAAGGAGGCCGCAAGCGCGCCAAGCTCGCGTCCGCCGCGCGACAAGCCGCCTTCGGAATACATGATATCGTTGAAGAGCGGCGTGCGCTCGGCCAGCATCTCGGTTTCCTGCGCCAGCGTCAGAACGTAGGCGGAGACCTTCGTGTTGGACGGCGTTACCTTGAGAGCATCAAGCTGTTCCTGGGTCGCGCTCTGCAGATCGACAGGCGTGACGTAAGGCTGCCACTCCAGGGCATCGAGGGTGAATTCGTGAACGGCTTCAGACATATCAATGATCCCTCAGCATACGCAGGCCCGCAACGACCAGAATCTGGTAATTCACATAGGCGATGATCCCGGCGAGCGTGACGATGTCACGGTCATCGAGACCCACGACATAAAGCTTGTCGATATTCTCGCGTGTTGCTGCCCTGGGCTGCCGCGTGACCAGATCGACATGCGCGAGGATGGCGCGCAGCCGCGCATCATCTCCACCGTCGAAACTCTTGTCGGCAACCGGGCGCACCGCATCCGCCCCTCCGTGACTATCGAGCAGCGCCTGGTAATGCGAGACGAGCTCTTGCGTGTTCCAGAGTGCTGCCATGCGAGCGGCCAGCGCGGCACGCAACGCGTAGGAGAAATTGCGCGGTTCTTTCGGTAGAAGCGCTGCCTTGTAGCTCGTTTGCGTCAAATGCTTGATCTTCTCGCGCTTCTCCCGCAGAGCCATCAGCGCGGAACCGGGCTTAAGTCCAAGGACTTCGTCGATCACATCGGTTTGCGTATCAGCCATTGATCAAGCCCCCTTCGCCGACAATGCTTCGTCGAGGAAGTCGAGCCGGTCCTGCCCCCAATAGAGGACGTCTTCATAAATCCAGGTTGGCGTACCGAACACGCCGCGCGCCGTGGCTTCGGCATGGCTGTCATGCCAGGCCTGAACGATGTCGGGATCTTCCTCCATCGCCTGCAGTTTGGCGCCATCGAGGCCAAGGCGATTGGCAACCTCGATGCGAACCTCCGGCAATGTCACGTCGAGTTCCTCGCTCCACAATGCATGTAGAAGCGCGTGAGAAAGCTCCAGCGCCGGCAGGCCGAGCTTGTCGGCTGCAATCACCATGCGCGCGGAGAACTCGTTATTGGTCGGATAATGCGCCGGTTTCAGGACAAGCGGCATGTTCAGGCGCTTACGCCAACGGTCGAGCTCGACGGCATGATAATCCTGACGGGGCTGCGGACGCGAACGGAGGGGGACGCCGCCATTGTCAGGGACGATGCGCGTGGGACGCACGACAACATCAAGATCGTGCTTCTCGATCAACGCCTTGAATTTCGGCCAGCCAAGGTAGGCCCATGGCGAAGATAATGCGTGGTAATAATAGACTTTCTTCTTCGCCATGTTCTGGGTTCCTCAGACCGTTTCTTTATTTGGCTGGACAGCGTCGGCATCCGTCCATTCCGAGCCGTCAAGTTCGGGCTTCGCATAGGCAAGAAGCTCCTGCCAATGATGGTCGATGTCATAGATAAACAGACGCCCGGCAATGCCGCGTGCCAACCATTGCGCGCCTTCCGAAATCGCCGGAATGTCGCCACTGACCTTGCCCAGGCTCATGGTCGCGCCATAGTTGAAGCAATGAATATTCTTGAGCCACGGAGCCATACCCTCAACCTTTTCGGTGAAGGAGAAATCATCTGCGAGCCAGGGAAAGCGTCCTAGCCCCGGATTGGTCTCGTCTTCCGGCGGCGTGAAGCGGTCTTCCCAGCACGCGATCTTGTCCTGGAAAGGCGCAAGTTCCTCGCGCAATACCGGGTCGATGGTAAAGCCGGTACCAAGCATGACGAAATCAGTGCGGAAGATACGGCCCGTTACCGTCGTTATGACGATCTCGTCACCCTGCTTTTCCATCGACTGAATACCGCAGTTGAAATGGAAATAGGCGTTGGAATGGCGGCTGACGCGCAAGGTCGAGCCGTGCGGCGCGGGCGTCTGCTGGCGCACGGAATAGTTCATCATCCGCCAGCGCCATTGCGGGTCGATCATCGGGAAGCCGGCGGTCACCCCATAAGAGCCGATACCCATCAGCTTGTTGATGGTCGGCATCTCTTTTCGACGAATGAGCATACGTACTTCCGCCGCACCATGTTCCAACGCTTCGGCGGCGTTATCCACAGCCGAAGCGCCAACGCCGATGACGACAATGCGCTTACCCTTGAGCTTGTCGAAATCAACCGTATCGGCAGAATGCGCCCAGGTCTCATGGCGAGGCAAGTGCTTGATGAAATCGGGAATTTCAGGCGCGCCCATGCCGTCGCGACCCGTTGCCATGACGACTTTGCGCGTCAGGATCGGTTCCGCGATCCCGCCATCGATCTCCAGTTCAAGCAGACCGTCCTCCAGCGGGATGACCCGCGTGACGTGGACGCCATTCTCCACAGGGATCTGCATGACCTGACGATACCATGTCAGGTAATCCATCCACATCGGCCTGGGGATTCGATAAAGCTCCTCCCAGGCCTCCTCGCCGAACTGCGTCGTGTACCAGGCGCGAAACGTGAGCGACGCCATCCCCATGGCCGGTCCGGTCAGCGTTTTCGGCGAACGCAGCGTTTCCATCCGGGCGTACGTAACCCAGGGCCCTTCCTTGCCCGCCGCAGAGCGGTCGAGAATGCGCATATTGGCTATGCCGGCGCGACGCAACCCGAACCAGGCGGCGAGGCCACACATACCGCCGCCAATGATGACGACATCGCTGACCGGCCTGCCGGATGCGTGACTGGTCGGAGCGACCCAGTTGGCCGGAGGGAAGTTGAGATATTGGAGATCCTGGCGAACGCGCTGGTTGAGGATTTCCAGTTTCTCTGACGTGGTCATGTTACACCTGATTTCTTGACCTTGCGGCCTGTAAACTTAACGAGCGAGCACGACGGCATCGGTCGCGCGCCAGCCGACATTGACATGATCGCCATCGAGGCTCGACAGCGTCACCGGATCGATCTGAGCGTAGAGGTCGGATCCATCTTCAAGCGTTATGGTCAGAGTCGTGTGATTGCCCTTGAAGAGCCTATGGGAAACATGCCCCGGCAAGGTGGAGATGGCATCTGTGGAAGCGTCATAGCAGCGGATGGCCTCGGGGCGCACGGCCACCGTAACCTTCTGCCCCCCCGCGGGCGCTTCGCCAGTGTGCACGGCCTTCACCTTCTTGCCGTTCCATTCAACGATAACGGTGTCGCCTTCGACACCCGCAACCACGCCCTCGATGAAATTGCTCTCTCCGATGAAATTCGCCACGAAACGGCTTTTCGGCCGTGCATAGAGCGTGTGCGGATCGCCCATCTGCTCGATGCGCCCCTCATTCATCACGACGATGACGTCGGACATGGTCAAAGCTTCTTCCTGGTCATGGGTGACAAAGATAAAAGTCTTGCCGGTGGTGCGCTGGATCGATTTCAACTCGATCTGCATCTGCTGGCGCAGCTTCGCATCCAGCGCCGAAAGCGGCTCGTCGAGCAGCAGGACGTCGGGGTCGGGAGCAAGAGCACGCATCAAGGCGACGCGCTGGCGTTGACCGCCTGAAAGCTGTGCCGGCATACGGTCGCCGAAAGCCTGAAGCTGCACCAGCGAAAGAAGTTCGGATGTACGCTTATGGATATTGGCTGAAGCCATGCCCTTCAACTCGAGACCGAAAGCAATGTTCTTTGCAACGCTCAGATGCGGGAAGAGCGCGTAGTCCTGGAAAACAATATTCACATTTCGCCTGTTCGGCGGCAGGTGAGTAATGTCCCTCCCGTCAAGCTGGATCGCGCCGGAGGTCGGTGTCTCGAAGCCCCCCAGCATGCGCAGCGTCGTGGACTTGCCGCATCCCGAAGGACCGAGCAGCGTGACGAACTGACCCTGCCCTACTTCGAGATCGAGATTGTCGACTGCAATAGCCGAGCCGTATTTCTTGGTGATTTTCTGGAAATGGACGACGGGTTGCATGGTTCTTATTTCCTTGAACGACGCGTGAGGCGTTCGGCATAAAGCCCTACTGCGGAGGTCACGATGAGGACGAGCGTTGCCATGGCGTTGATTTCCGGAGACATGCCGCCCTGGACCTTGGCGAAGATCAGCATAGGCAAGGTTGGCTGGTAGCCGCCGAGGAAGAAGGTACGGACGAAATCATCGACGCTGGTGAGCGCGCAGAAGATCATGCCGCCGACGAGCGCCGGCCCGAGGAAGGGCAGCGTCACGCGGATGAAGGCAATGAAATTGTCGGCGCCGAGATCTCGTGCCGCATCGACGAGATTGTTCGGCATGGAGCGCAACCGCGTCAACACCATAATGACGACGAATGGCACAGCATGCACCACGTGACCCAGGATGATCGCGTTGGTTCCTGTCGGCATGTCGATGGAACTGACGAAGAGGCGCAGCGAAATCGCCGAGATCATGCCTGGAACGACGGCAGGCAGGCAGGCAAGTGCAAAAAGCACGCCCTTGGCCGGCATGGCATCATTGGCGATGACCAGTGCGATCCAGACGCCAATGACAGTGGCGATCAGGGTAACCGCGAGCGCGATCAGGACGGTATAGCCGACAGCGGAGAGAAATTGCTGGTCCTGCACCACCTGTTGGTACCAGGAGAGCGTATAGTTGCCGATTGGGAAGGCGATGAAGTTGCCATCCTTGAAGCTCATGGCCATCATCAGCGACAGCGGCAACATGAGATAGACGACAAAGAGCCAGTAGGATGCGCTGAGCGCTGTCTTCGGAAGGTCGTTGAAGGGGCTTCGCATCACATGAACCTCGTGGAACGACCGCCACCGACGATGCGCATGAACAGACCGGCGATCGAAAGCGCGGCAACCAGCATGATCATCGAGAAGGCAGCGCCAACGGGCCATTTGTCGGAGGCGCCGTGGAAGAAGGAAGAAATGATCTCCGGGAAGATCACCGTATTGGGACCACCCAGGAGCAGCGGGGAGGCGAAGACGCCGACCGAGGTGAGGAAGACAAGCGAGCACCCGGATACAATGCCATCTTTCGACAACGGCAGGATCACGCGGCGGAAACGTGTAAACGGCCCCGCCCCCAGGTCGGCAGCAGCATCGACAAGCGAATTCGGTATTTTCTCGATCGCCGAATAGAGCGGCAGGAGCATGTAGAGGGCGATCAGGTAGATGACGCCGAAGCTCAGGGAGAAATAATTGTAGAGAAGCGGGATCGGGCGATCGATGATGCCGAGCTCACGCAAGAGCACGTTCACTGCGCCGCGATTGGCAAGCAACATGATGACCGAAAATGTGCGGATCAGTTCGCCCGCCCAAAACGGCACCAGCAACAGAAGCAGCGCCTTCGTGCGATTTTTCGGCTGCACGACTTTCGCAACATAATAGGCAACCGGGTAGACGACGATCAAGGTTGCCAAAGTTACACAGAAGGCGAATACCAAGCTGCGCAGGAAGGGCGTGAAATAGAGGCTCTCCTGGAAGAAGAGCTTGTAATTGGCCAGCGTGTAGCTCGGCTCCGCATCGTTGATCAACGGATATTGCTGCAGGAAGCTGATCTTGGCCATCTGGTAGATCGGACCAATATGCAACGCAACCATCCAGAACAGCGGAAAGCTCAACAAGAGGATCAGTCTTGCCTTTGGATTTTCCGCCAGAAAGCCGATCGTGTACCGATAGAGGCGGGCGTTGACGATGCTACCGATCCAACCGGAATATCGTGGCGCAGCCACGCTCTTCGCGGCGGAGTGGGTCGTCAGACTTTCATCTGTCATGGAAGTGATTTCCGCGTCTCATCCCAAAATGCAGAGGGCCTTCGAGCCCTCCCGGTCGAGAGAACGGGGCCGTATGCGCGCGGCCCCGAAGCTGCCCCAATCAGGCAGCCTTGATCTCGGCGGTTGCGCGGTCGATCATCTCATTCTTCATGTCACGATTGACCGGCGAGAAGAACTGGATGCGCTGCACCTGCTCGTCAGGTAGAACCGAAGCCGCTTTTTCGCGATCGGTCAGCGCAGAATCGACGCCCGCAAATGTCGAGGCAAAGCCCGATTGGCGCACCATCTCCGCACCGATTTCCGGCGAGGCAAGAAGCGCGTCGAGGAATTTATAGGCATTGTCCGCGTTAGGTGCGTTCTCGACGACGTTGAAGGAGTAAAGGAAGCCATAAGTTCCTTCCTTCGGAACCGACAACTCGACAGGATGACCGTCCATGATGAGCTTTGCAGCCGGACCAGACCACGCCTGGGCGACATAGACGTCCTCGTTCACGAACATCTGCTGAATCTCGGACCCTGCATCATAGTACTTGCGCACCTGCGGCTTGTGCTTGATCAGGAAATCACGCGCTTCATTGGTGGCCTTCTGAGCTTCCTCACGCTTGTTCTCGTAGGTGACATAGTCGCCATCCGTGCCGAGATAGCGCATGGTGATCGAGAGGAAGTCGCTGATGATATAGGACGTCAGGCCTTTGAACTCCTCATCGAACATAATGGCCCAGCTATCGGTCTCTTTCGTATAGTCGGTGTTGCGCACCAGACCTTCGAAACCGGCAAGCAGAGGCAGACCATAGGTCGACCCGTCGACAGTAAGCTGCGGCGCATCCTTATAGGCCGGAGCCAGGTTACTCCAATTTTTCAGGCGGCCCGAATCGAGCTTGGCAATGAGATTGGACTTGAGAAACTGATTGAGCCGGTGACCGGTAACGGTGACGATATCGGTCGTGGGACTGGTCCCTTCGGCAGCCAGCGCATTGTACTGCTTGCCCTGATCGTCGGTCAGGCGCACGCGGATCTCGATGCCCGTGTCATTCCTGAACTGATCGATGAAGGACTGCGGAATGAACTTGTCGTAGGTGGTGACATTAAGCACGTTGCTTTGCGCGAAGGCCGGGCGAATGATCGCCGGTGTAGCCAAGGCACCTGCCCCCGCGCCGAGCATCTTCAGCGTCGAGCGACGGTTGATAAGCAGTCTGGTCATTTTATTTCTCCTCTGGCCTTGCCGCATTCCCCTGCGGCACGCTCATGCAAAAAGCTGTACATTTCACATTTTGCATTCACAAGTGTATCAAGTTGAACATATGTTCATATTTGTGAATATTGAAATGCAGCTTCAGCGTTCCCCATCACGGTATTTTATTTCATGACGTTCCGCATCTTGATGCGCAGAAATTCTTCCGCCATACTGGAATTTAAATCCTGTATATTGGATGATCAATCTCTGAAACCGAATTGTCAAGGCACTTAACGAATGCACGTGCAATTCCGAAAATTCCACAGGCGCCGCACTATGCGCAACAAGTTTTAATACTGGTCGCGAAACCCGGTATTTTCATGTCGCGTCTACCCCCCCCCCCGCGAAGCGCCTTAAAACAGCTTCTTCTCGCTCTCAATGAAAAACAAAAGCAAGGAACACTAAACTATGCAGGTCAGTATTCTCGGTGCAGGTTCGAACGCTTTCGGCGTCGCCGCCTTTCTCGCCAACCAGGGACACGCGGTAAAGCTCTGGTCGCCTTCGGGCAAACGCACCGAGCTTCTTGGAAAGGGTTCCCCGTTAAAAGCGACAGGCTTTTTCGAATGTGAACTGCCGGTCGGCGTCGCGGCAAGCGCGCAGGAAGCGGTTGAGGGGGCCGACGCTGTCATCCTCAACATGCCTGGCAATGGGCATAAGGCTGCACTTGATGCCGCCGCGCCATTCCTGAAGGACGGCCAGCCGGTCATCATCAGCTCGCACTCTTCCTTTGGCGCCCTCTATCTGTCGAAGCTGCTGGCCGCAAGGGGCGTGAGGCTTCCCATCATCGTCTGGGGAACCACGCTGCTGACCGGGCGGCAAAAAGCGCTCGACCATGTGCATATCGCCACTGTGCGCCAGAAGATCGACGTTGCAGCCGTTCCACACAGCGCGCTGGATGATGCACATGCACTATGCACCCAGCTTTTCGGCGACAGATTCGTCAAGCGTGACGGCATGATGGCGATCGCGCTTTCCAATCTCAACCCGCAGAACCATCTGGGCATCGCACTTCTCAACCTGACGCGAATGGAGAAGGGTGAAGAGTGGAGCCAGCCCGGCCATGTAACGCCTGCTGTCGGACGTCTGATCGAAGCGCTAGACCAGGAGCGCATCGCCATTGCCGAAAGCTTTGGCCTGAAGGTGCGAACTGTCTTCGAACATTTCTCGCTTTCCTTTCATGTACCGATGGGTAGCGTCAGCGAGATGAACCAGGCGATGTATGAGCGCGACGGTGGTGGCAACGGCCCCGCGACCATCGAAAGCCGATACATTCTGGAAGACGTTCCATTCGGACTGCTCCCCACGGCACTGCTCGGTCGCCTCGTCGGAAAACCAGCCCTTCTCCACGAATCCGGCATCGAGATTTTCTCCGCGTCCTATGGTCGCGATCTCAAGGCCGACAATGACCTGCTCCCGGCGCTCGGCCTCGAAGCAATGAGCCTCGCCGAGCTGGAAAAGCTCTGCCGCAACGGGTATAGCGCCTGAGGCTGGAACCTTTGCGCCTGCGTGCGTGTTGCCCGTTGCCATGAGCGACGAGACCGAGATGACCGCAGGCGCAGGACTGATCTATGCAAGTGATTCCGAGCCGGGCATCACGCGAAAGCGCGCAGGCAAGGGCTTCTACTACCTTTCCGACAAGGGCATCCGCATCACCGACGAGGAAGTGCTGCTGCGCCTGCGCACGCTGGCAATCCCCCCGGCCTGGAAGGACGTGTGGATCGCCGCGGACGAGAATGCACATTTGCAAGCGACCGGCCGCGACGAGAAAGGCCGCAAGCAATATCGCTATCACCCCGCCTGGACCGCCGAACGCGGCGAGGCGAAGTTCCAGAACCTCGTCCCCTTTGCACATAAGCTCGCCACCTTGCGAGAGGCAGTGGACGCGGATCTGCGCAAACGCGGCCCGGCGCGCGAAAAAGTTATCGCCTCGGTCGTCTGGTTGCTCGACAATGCGCTGATCCGTATTGGCAATGAGATTTATTCCAAGCAGAACAAGAGCTACGGTCTGACGACGCTTCGCTCCAAACATGTAGAGATCGAGGGTTCGAGGCTGCGCTTCTCCTTTCCCGGCAAATCCGGCAAGCAATGGGAATTGAAGATCACCGACCGGCGCTTAGCCAAAGCCTTGCGTTCGGTACAGGAACTTCCTGGGCAGAATCTATTTCAGTATATCGACGAGGATGGCGAACGCCGGCCCCTGCGCTCACAGGATGTCAATCTCTATATCCAAGAGGTTATTGGCCCGGAATTCAGCTCCAAGCATTTCCGCACATGGGGCGCGACGACACAGGCCGCTTTCCTTCTTTCCGAGGTGGAGCGCCCCGATACGGTGCATATGCGCAAGCGTGTCATCAATCAGGTGATCGACAAGGTGGCGCGTCAGCTCAATAATACGCGCGCAGTCTGCCGCTCCAGCTACATTCATCCGGCGGTGATTGAAGCATTCGAAGCAGGATCTCTCGGGACAACCATTGCCGAGATGCGCAAGCGGTACCGCAAGCCGCTCAAGGGGCTAGAGCTGGACGAGTCGATTGTCCTGCGCTGGCTCGAAGCTTTATCCTAATCCTCGCGGTCTCGCATTGACGCAACGGCCCCAAGCCCTTAACTCATGATGCATCATAAGCGATGCCATCTGGGCTGAGAATTTCTGAGAACGAGAGGTCGAGCAATGTCGAATTATCCGGACGTCAAACTTTTCATCGACGGCGAGTGGAAAGACGCGAAAGATGGCAAGACGATTGATGTCGTCGATCCGGCCACCGGCGAAGTGATAGGTCAGGTCGCACACGCCTCCAGGCCCGATCTCGACGATGCGCTCGCCTCCGTCGCGAAAGGCTTCGACATCTGGAAGCAGGTCTCGCCGTTCGAGCGTTCCAAGATCATGCGCCGCGCCGCCGATCTGCTGCGCGAGCGCAAGGACAAGATCGCCGCTGTCATGACGGCCGAACAGGGCAAGCCGCTGGAGCAGTCGACGATGGAAACGGTCGGCGCTGCCGACACGATCGACTGGTTCGCCGAAGAAGCGCGTCGTACTTATGGCCAGATCATTCCGGCGCGCACCAGTGGCGTCACGCAGCTCGCCTACAAGGTACCGGTCGGTCCGGTCGCCGCTTTCACGCCCTGGAACTTCCCGATCAACCAGGTGGTGCGCAAGCTCTCCGCGGCCCTCGCCACCGGCTGCTCGATCATCGTCAAGGCTCCGGAAGAAACCCCCGCCTCGCCTGCCGAACTGATCCGCTGCTTCATCGATGCCGGCGTTCCGGCCGGCGTGATCAATCTGGTCTACGGAATTCCGGCGGAAATCTCTGAATATCTCATCCCTCATCCGGTAATCCGCAAAATTTCCTTTACCGGATCGACGCCGGTAGGCAAGCAGCTCGCCGCACTGGCCGGCCTGCACATGAAGCGCGCCACCATGGAACTCGGTGGTCACGCGCCCGTGATGATCTTCGATGATGCCGACGTCGACAGCGCGCTCAAGATCATGGCCGGGTCGAAATTCCGCAATGCCGGCCAAGTCTGCGTTTCGCCGACGCGCTTCCTCGTGCAGGAAGGCATTGCTGACCGCTTTGTCGATGGTTTCGTCGAGGCAGCCAAGGCCATAAAGGTCGGACCTGGCACGGAAGAAGGGATTGGCATGGGGCCGCTCGCGAATGAACGCCGCATTCCTGCGCTCGAAACCCTGATCAACGACGCTGTTTCCAATGGCGGCGAGTTGAAAACCGGTGGCCGCCGCATCGGCAACAAGGGCAATTTCTTCGAGCCCACGGTTCTAGCAAATGTGCCGACCAAGGCGCGCATCATGAATGAAGAGCCGTTCGGGCCCGTGGCCATCATCAACCGGTTCAAGAGCCTCGATGAAGCCGTTACAGAAGCAAACCGCCTACCCTTTGGGCTTGCCTCCTACGCCTTCACGAAGTCGACCACGACTGCGCAGACACTTTCAGCCCGCGTCGAAGCCGGCATGCTGACCATCAACCATAATGGTCTGGCTCTACCGGAAGTGCCGTTCGGCGGCATCAAGGATTCCGGCTACGGCACTGAAGGCGGGTCGGAAGCAACCGAAGCCTATCTGGAAACCCGCTTCGTCACTCAGATGAGTTGATTTTCCGGTCGTGACCACTATTCGAGAGGCGGCTCATTCGAGCCGCCTCTCTTGCAATACAGGCAATCTCCATATGTCCCCCTTTTCGGCAATCGAACGAAAGATCGCCGCCAGCGGCAGGATCTAGTGCTCGAATAGACAGAAAAATCTCCGGCACACGTCTTGTGGAAGTGAGTATCTCAGTGCCTGGAGAGATCACCGGGACAGACGAGGCGGCAGGCTGGCGCGAAAAGCCTTGAACCTGTCAAGCGCTGAGAGAGATTTGCCTTCGTCGATCGAGGCGAGATCGAGAATTATGGCATTGGCGATGGTCATCGGAACCACGAGGGACTGTGACTGGCCGACCCCGCCGCGCGAAACCGAGATATGGAAATCGCCGGGCGGATCGATGCGCGCCCCATTCACGTCACTGAGAATCAAGGTCTTGGCGCCTTTAAGCGCGGCAGCGCCCCGGATATCGACAATGACGGGCGACGGGCTGCGGAACGAGAGAAGCCACACCACATCCTTGTCCGTCAAAATGCTCAGCATTTCCGGGAGAATATGCAATTGCGAACTTAGATCGGTCGCATCATACCCCGAGCGCCTAAGCCGCAGGGCTATCAGCGAAGACAGGGCCGCGGCATGGCTGCGGCCGAGGACGAAGATCCGGCGGGCATCACGCAAGACTTCGGAGAATGCTCTAATGTCTGTGTCGCTCACCGAAGTGCGGACCTGCTGGAGCGCAGCGATCTCACTGTCAAGAATGGTCGAGAGCAGCTTGCCCTCTTCCGCCCGGATGAGGCGGGCAGCCATGCGGGCGGCGGGATTTTCGAAGTCGCCGGTGCCAGTGTCGACCAGATTGTTCTGCAGGAACGTGCGAAATTCCGGATAGCCGGCAAAGCCCAGCCGACGCGCCAGCCGCACCGCCGACGCTGGATGCACGCCGGCGCGAGAGGAGACTTCCTTGCCATTCTCCATCGCCGCGCGCACCGGATCGCTCATCAGCACTTCGAGAAGCCGTGCATCGGCTTCCGTCAGCTTGGAGGAATTCAGGGCGATGAGATCGGCGAGAAAGCGCGGCACGTCAGGCTGCTTATCAATCTGATTTTCTAGCCGTTCCTTGTTCACGCCGCTCTCCGTGGTATCATCCATGCTTACTGCCCTGGCCAGATCGCATTGCCCGTGTGCGCGTCGAAAAGCAA
The DNA here is from genome assembly GCF_014652835.1 of Limoniibacter endophyticus. Lineage (GTDB taxonomy): Bacteria > Pseudomonadota > Alphaproteobacteria > Rhizobiales > Rhizobiaceae > Limoniibacter > Limoniibacter endophyticus. The sequence continues at coordinate 243,728 of NZ_BMZO01000006.1, read as the reverse complement.
CGCATCTTCCGGGGCATAGCCGACCCAGAAATTGTCTGGATCAGAGGGCAAATCCTTGCGCGCGATCGAAAGGCTAAGCCTTCCCACCGGCGTCTCGCAATGCAGAATGGCGTCCGCACCCGTCATTTCCGAGAGGAGCGCCCTGGCTGGCCAGGAGAATTCAGCAGGTTGCTCACGATGAGCCGAAAGGGCTTCGGGGCGGAAACCGGCGATGATGTCCCGCCCCTGCATCAGTCCCTCCAGGTGATCGCCGGCCACAAAATTCATTGCCGGCGCGCCCAGGAAACCAGCGACGAACTGGTTGCTCGGACGGTCGTAAATGGCTTCGGGCGTGTCGAACTGCAACAGCTTGCCATCCTTGAAAACGGCGACCCGATCGGCCAGCGACAGCGCTTCGGTCTGGTCATGTGTCACATAGATGATCGTGGCGCCCAACTGGCGATGGAGCTGCTTGATCTCGGTGCGCATGGCAACGCGCAGGGCGTTATCCAGATTGGACAGGGGCTCGTCCATGAGGAAGGTCGATGTGTTGCGCGCCATGGCCCGCCCCATGGCGACGCGCTGACGCTGACCTCCCGAGAGCGCACCGGGCTTGCGGTCAAGATAGGGGTCCAATTGCAGGGTTCTGGCAACGGCTTCGGCTCTCTCATGGCGCTCGCGCCTGGGCATACCGCGCAACTCGAGGCCGAAGGCGATGTTCTCGCGCACCGTCATATGCGGATAGAGCGCGTAATTCTGGAAGATCATTGCGATGTCACGGTCCTGCGGCGGCAGGTCGTTGGCTCGCCGGCCGTCGATGATGATCTCGCCCTCGGTGCAGGTTTCCAATCCGGCAATCAGGCGTAGCAGAGTCGATTTTCCGCATCCCGACGGCCCCACGATGACGATAAACTCGCCCGGCTCGATGGTCATGTCGATGCCGTGCAGTATCTGGGACCCGCGCCCATAGCTCTTGCGTATATCGCGGAGAATGATGCCTTTCACGATCTCACCTCTTCTGCAATGGCGGGTTGCCTGAGTTTGCGCCGCTCAATGGCGAGGCTGGGACGGTCGGTGGTGAAAACCTTGACCTCCAGATCCAGAGCCTTGTCTATCTGCTCGACACTATGGGCAGCCCAGCAACCAAGCTCCAGACCAGAGGCGTTGACCTGAGCCATCAGCTCGACGGTGACCAGATCCACATGAATGCCCAGTTCGGGGATCTGGTGCGATCGGGCGATCTCGATGACTTTGGCGATGTCCCATTTCTCCAAGATGGCCGGGCTGACCAGCCAAAGCCGGGGGCGGTCGCAAGCCTGGGCGATGGCATCGAGGCTTTCCACCTGAAACGAGGAAAAGCGGCTTGTGGAGAGCCTGCCGCATTCCGTGAGTGCTTCAACCACCCGAGGCACGAAATCCCGATATGGCCTGCCATCGACACCGGGCTTGATCTCGCAGCGGAAGACGACGTGGCTTTCCGCATAAAGAGCGCAGAGCTCCTCGAGAAGAAGCGGGTTGCCGCCCTGCCCGCTCTGGATCGATGCGGCGAGCACCTCAGATGCCGTCATGGTGGCGATGGTGCCGGAGCGGTCCGTGGTGCGATCGAGGGTGGGATCGTGATGGACCACGATTTGTCCGTCGCGGGTAGGATGGACGTCGAACTCCACCTCCTCAAGTTCCATTTTTGAGGTTGCCAGAAATCCGGCCGGCGTACTGTCGCCAAATTCGAGTGTTCCGCCACGATGAGAAGCGATGCGAGTCAAAGTTTTTCCTTTTCTTGTTGTCATCATTTGACCGCGCCCATGGTCATGCCGCGGACCAGATGACGCTCGACCAGCACGAAGCCGAGTATCACCGGCAGAATGGAGATGGCTGAAGCTGCCATCACCAGAGGCCAGTCGACAGCGCCCTCACCCGGGTTGATACGATAGAGTCGGGCGAGGCCGAGCTGGAGCGTGTAAAGGTCCTGCTGATTGACGGCGACGAGCGGCCAGATGTAGCTGTTCCATTCGGCGATGAAGATATAGAGGCCCATGGACATGATGGCGGGCCGCGCCAGCGGAATGATGATCCGCCAGAGCACCTGGTGGGGTTTGGCACCATCCATATAGGCCGCCTCATCGAGCGCACGGGGAATGCCGCGGATATATTGGCGCAGGAAGAAGGCGGCAAAGCCATTGGAGATCGCCGGCAGCACCAGCCCCGCATAGGTATCGAGCAGCCCCACATTGGCGAGGGTGAGATAGTTGGGGATGAGGCTGATATGGCTGGGGATCATCAACGTCGCCACGGTCAGCCCAAAAAGCAAATTGCCGCCGGGAAAGGTGAAACGGGCAAAGGCGAACGCCGCGAGCACGGCAACGGCGAGCCCCACAATAGTCACCATTCCGGAAACAATCACGCTGTTGAGCAGATAACGGGCGAAATTGTACTGCCCGATAGCGCGCACATAATTATCGAGGGTGAACTCCAGCGAGCCGGTGTAATAGGCACTGGCCGTCTGGAAGGACATCCAGATCGAATATAGGATGGGCGACAGGAACAGAAGGCCACCAGCAAGCGCCAGGACCGAAAGCATTCGGTTTTCAGGAAGCATAATGCACCTTCCTGCCCAGGACCCTCGATTTTACGAATGCAAGCACAACGAGGATCACGAACAGCATCACCGCGAGGGCAGAGCCTTGCCCGATATCGAAGAGCGAGAAGCCGATACGATAGAGCAGGGTAACCAGCATAGTGGTGCCGCCGGCGGGACCGCCGCGCGTCATGACGTCGACAATGGTGAAGACTTGAAAAGCTTCGATGACCGACACGATCAGCAGGAAATAGGTAGTGGGCATGACGAGCGGGAAGGTCACCCGCCGGAACACGTGAAACTTGCGCCCGCCATCAACCGAGGCAGCATCGTAAAGCTCGTTGGGAACGGCCTGGAGCGCAGCGATATAGATGATAATATCGTAGCCTAGCTGCTTCCAGGTATTGACAATAATGAGGACGGCGAGGGCCAGCGAAGGCGTCTGCAGCCATTGCACCTTGGAGCCACCCAGAGCCTGGATCAATCCGTTGGCCATGCCGTGATCGGTGGCAAATACCCAGGAAAAGACCACGGCGATGGAAACAGTAGAGGTGACCGAGGGCAGGAAAAATGCGCCGCGCAGGATACGTGACGCCTTCGTCTCGCGGATGAGAAGGCTCGCCAGGGCCAAAGCCAGCGCCAGCCGCAGCGGGACCGAGATGACCGTAAAGATCGTCGTAACCCGAAGTGCGTTCCAGAACTCATGCGAACCGAGAACGAGATCGTAGTTCTTCAGCCCAACAAATGGCTTGTCGGGCGAGAGAAAATCCCAATCGCGAAAGCTCAGATCGACGCTAGTAAGAATGGGAATGTAGGTGAAAACCGCGATGAAGGCGATCATCGGGGCCACGAAGAGATACGGTATGAGTTTGCGAGACATGGACCCAGCCATAGGCGGACCTCCCGTATGAGAGGCCCGCCAGGTGTTGAAAGATTGAGTTCAATGCGTCAGGCGCGCGGCCTCGGTACGGGTGCGCGCGGCAAAATCGGTGAGCGCCTCCGTCACCTTGCGCTGCCCCAGGGCGGTGGCTTCCCAAAGATCGTATTCGCTGGTGCGCATCCAGGTTACGACCGGCGGACGCGGACGGCCTTGCGCATAGTCGAGTTGCTTAATTGCCACGTCGATGCCCGGCTGGGTTTCCAGCGCTTCGATCGCGACGGGGTGATCGGGGGTGTGCCGGTTGATCGGCATATAGCCGGTCGCGGCGAACCAGATGGCGTTTGCTTCCGCGGAAGCGGCAAAGCTGATGAACTTATAGGCCGCATCCTGCACTTCCTGCTCGGAACTGGCGAGAATGCCGATGCCGGCACCGCCAATGGGAACGGAGCAGGCCTTGTTGCAAGGCATTGGACGCACCACCAGATCTTCGCCCACCGCAGCACGCGAACTGGTATAGTTGCCGGTGGAATTGAACATGATACCTACATTGCCGGCATAGAATGCGTCACGACCGTTATTTTCGGCTGTAACGGCATCGACCGAGGCTAGCCCGTGCTCGTAAACGAGCGAAGACATCCATTCATAGGCCTCGATCGTTTTGGGCGAATCAAGCAGGATATCGCCGGTAGCCGGATCGATGAGATTGCTGTCATTGCCCATGACCAGACCCCAGCGGGCGAACTGACCGGGGGCGGCGATGCCGAACACGCCCTCATCGCCCAGGTTTTCCTGAATCTGGCGCGCAACCGCTTCGACTTCCTCGAAGGTGGTCAGCGACGGCTCGCCCTCGATACCGGCACGCTCGAGAATGGCGCGATTATAATAGAGAACCGGCGTCGAGGAATTGAAGGGGATGATATAGTTTTTGCCCTCGTAGACGCCTACTTCCCGCGCATAATCATAAAGATCGTCGCGTAGCGGATCAGCATCAAGATAGGATGTAAGATCGACCAGTACATCCCGTTCAGCAAAGAGGCCATAACGGGTGACTTCCAGAATAACTGCGTCAGGAGCGCGGCGGGCCGGAATCGCCGCCTGGAGACGGGTTATGATATCTTCGTAATTGCCTACATGTTCAGCCTCGATCTTTATACCGGGATTTTCAGCTTCAAACAGCGCGATGATCTCGGACAAAGCCTTGCCGGAAGAACCGCCAAAACTATGCCAGAAATCCACGGTAACTTCCGCATTCGCCGGGGCTAGACTCCCCAGCAACGCTACGACACTGACGGCCAGACAACTCTGCAATTTCTTTAGCATCTCTGTAAATCCTGCAATTGAGATTGCAGGCAACCTACAAAGCTTCCGTGTCGGTTTGTTGAAGCGAGGATGAAGGTTTGATGACGCAGCCGAATGGCATCGGTCGGGCGCAGGCCGTCAGGCAACTCCGGATAGTATGAAAGACGGACACAAACCCGCGCCAGCCGCCCATCTTCACAATGCTTTTAGCCAAAGTTTCGAACTTTATCTTTCAAAATACAGTTTGATTATTGACAGTTTCGCGTGCGCCGCTCAGGTGCTTGCGCATCAGAACAGCTGCCACCTCATTATCCCCCCTCTCCAGCCTGTCGAGAATTTCCAAGTGCTCCCGGCAGGTGACCGCAACGCGATCCGAACCGTGTTGCCAATTATAGTTTGAAAGGCGGCGCAACTGATTTTGGCGGTTCATTGCTTCTTCAATGTAACGATTACCGGAGGCAGCGCTGATGCCAAGATGGAACGCCGCATTCATCTCGAAAAGCGTGACGCTCGAGGTTTCCGTCCACGGACTGGCAAGGATCGCATTATGTTGCGCTTTCATTGAGGCGATCCACTCTGAAGAAAGCGAGAATGCGGGGGAAAGGATTGCCGCCGTTTCGATCAGCAAACGAAAATCATAGCTCTCTTCCCGCGCCCGCTTATCGCGCACAGGGTCGAAAAATTGCCATCCATAGCCCTTCCGGCGCTGTATTACGCCCAGGCCTTCGAGTTTGATAAGCGCTTGGCGGACAGGTGTCCGTTCCCGCCCAGTTAAACGCATCAGCTCCAGTTCCGCAAACTGCTCCGGCAGCTTTCCCTCGCGCCGCAATCTGGCGATAGCGACCAGAATCTCCTCATCAGCTGGTGGCCCGGCTTGCACTTTGACACGGGGCGGCACAGAAACGAGCATCATCCCGCGATTGGGATCATGGCGCACGAAACTCTGCGCTTCCAACAGCTCAAGCGCCATCCTTACGGGCGTCCTCGATACGCGCAGCCGCTCTGCAAGCTGGCTCTGCCGCAGCCTTGCTCCCGGCTCCAGTTTATCCTCGTGGATAATCTCGATGATACGACGCATTAGATCCTGCTGTAGAGGCGTCCCAGCATCCGACATTTTCTTCTTGCCCTCGCTGCAATTTTGGTTTTTATTTTATGAAGTACTTTCTTGACGGATGCAAACAAAACCACCCGTCGATCATCATCCGGAACAGTGTCATGAATTTGCCTCTCCCCTGCCCGCTCATCGAGATTTCTGGCACCCCGTTTGAACGCGGTCAACAATATGGCGAACAGGCATCCGAACGCATCCTCAAGGGTATTGACCATTATAAGAGCCAACTGCACTCGTCCGGCCTCAAGGATGACGATCTCGCGACGATGATCGACCGTTTTGCCGGCGCGATCGAAGACTACGGCAGCCAATACATTGAGGAAATGAAAGGTATCGCGCATGCGGTAAACGAGGAGCTTACCGCAATCCTGCTGCTGAATGCCCGGACGGAAATCCTCAAGCTGGCGCGGCGTCGGGAAACAGGCCAGGAGGATTTCATTCAGTCCGATGGCTGCACCGGCGTTTTCATCATGCCCTCTGCCAGCCAAGACAACACGTTCATTCACGCCCAGAACTGGGACTGGAAGGCAGAATGCGCAGAGACGGCGGTCGTGCTCAAGGTCAAGCGTGAGGATGGCCCCGACTTCATCACCTTCACGGAAGCAGGCGGCCTCGCCCGCACCGGCTTCAACTCCGCCGGCATCACAATCAGCGGCAATTATCTGGAGACCGAACGCGATTATCGGGAATTAGGCGTTCCGCTCGCCATCATCCGTCGCAGGGTGCTCGAACAAGACCAGCTGGCCATGTCGATGCAAGCCGTCTACGGGACACGCAAGTCTGCATCAAACAATATGATGATCGGCCACGCACACGGTATCGCTATAGATTTCGAATGCGCCCCTGACGAGACTTTCCTCGTCCATCCGGATAATGGCATACTCGTTCACGCGAACCACTTCCAGAGCCCGGTCGCCCTGTCAAAGCTGCTGGACAAGGGCGTCTTCAACATGCCTGACAGCCTGTATCGGGACCTGCGCGTGCGCCAGTTACTGGAACCGCATAATGGGCAGATCAATACAGATACCGTCAAGAACGCGCTGTCGGATATGTTCGAGACACCCTACTCGGTATGCCGTCCGCCGCGAAAATCGCCGCTTTCCAACAATCAGTCAGCCACGGTCGCCATGATCATCATGGTCCCTGGTGAAGGTCAGATCGAAGTTGCGCTGCTTCCGGCCCTCGGTGCTCATTTCTGGAGATATAGCCTCGACATGCAGGTGAAGCCGATCCAGCAGCCTTCTCAGGCACGAACGAACGCGGCCTGATCAAAAAACTATAAGGGAACAAAAACGGGAGCTTCCGATGAAATACCTCAACTTTCTGACGATGACTGCAATAACGGCAGCGCTGGCTACAATGACGGTGAGCGCGTCGGCTCAGGACAAAATGCTGCGCGTGCGGTTGAACGCGGACATTCGCTCGACCGATCCGGGGGTAAACCGTGACGCGAACAGCGATGCTGTCGTTCTTCACATGGTCGAGGGCCTTGTGGGATACCGCGACGACGCATCTGTTGCCCCACTCCTCGCAAAATCGATCGAAATTTCGGAAGACGGTAAGACATACACATTCAAGCTGCGAGAGGACCTCAAGTTCAGCAATGGCGAGACGCTGACCTCCGCCGATGTGCTAAGCTCCTGGCAGCGCTACACGGATCCCAAAACCGCCTGGCGCTGCCTCAAGGACGTTACTGGCTCAGGCGTTGCCAGCGTCACCAATGTCGCGGCTCCGGACGCATCGACCGTCGTCTTCACCCTGGAAAAGCCGACGGCACTTTTCCTGACAACGTTGGCGCGTACCGATTGTGGCGGAACCGGTATCTACCACAAGAGTTCGCTCGACGCCGAAGGCAAGTGGGTGAAGCCGGTAGGCACCGGGCCCTTCATGCTGCAGGAATGGCGCAGTGGCCAGTATGTGCAGCTTGCCGCCAATCCCAACTATCAGTCTCCCGGTGGTGAACGCACCGGTTATGTCGGCGATAAAGCGCCCAAGGTGGATGCTGTTCGCTTCATGATCATCCCCGACGATGCCGCGGCGAAGGCGGCTATCTCCTCCGGAGACATCGACGTGCTGGCGGATGTCAACAATGCCGACATCGACGAGATGACGTCGAATGGCAATATTAAGGTGGACAAGGTTGCCGCCATGGGCCTGACCGCGCTTCTGTTTCAGACACGCGACCCGCTCCTGCAAGACGCGCGTATCCGTCAGGCAATCATGTTATCGCTCGATATTCCGCAAATCACCGAGGCCCTGACGAACGGTCAGTCGGCCGCAAGTGCATCCGTCATACCTGTGCCGAGCCCATATTACGGCTCAGTCCAAAAGGAAGTGCCCGGGCGCAATATAGACGAAGCCAAGAAACTTCTTGCCGAAGCAGGCTATAGCGGCCAACCGATAAAATGGCTCGCCACCAAGCACTACCCGTCACTCTTCGACGCAGCAGTACTCGCTCAAGCCATGGCGCAGGAAGCCGGGATCAATATCGAGGTGGAAACACTCGACTGGGCGACTTTGCTCGACCGGTACACAACCGGCAATTACAGCGCCATGTCGTTCACCTATTCCGCACGTCTTGATCCTTCTCTGTCATATGACATGGTCAGCGGCAACAAGGACAAGAGCGCCAACAAGGTCTGGGATAATCCTGAGGGCCTGAAATTGATCGCGGAAAGCACCTCGATCACCGACAAGGCAGACCGCCAGGCGATTTTTGACAAGCTTGAAGGCATGATCCGGGCCGATCTTCCCATCATTCCGCTCTATTCCGGTACTCGTATCGGAGCGGTTCGGTCGAATGTGGAAGGCTACAAGACCTGGCCCGTTGGCTACGCACGCTTGTGGGGCGTTTCCTTCACCCAGGGCAATTAAGTCCATGAACGCTCTTGGGAAATATATCGGCAAGCGTCTGTTATGGACGCTTCCGACCTTGCTGCTCGTGGCGTTGATGGTGTTTTTCCTGGTCCGGATGATACCCGGCGACCCCGCACTGCTCATCCTTGGAGACGATGCAAGCGCCGAAGAAATTGCCTGGTTGCGCGCCAGCCTTGGCCTCGATCAGCCGGTACCACTTCAGTTCCTGTATTGGCTGGGTAATGTTGTTCAGGGGGATCTAGGAAACTCGATTTCCAACGGCGCTCCGATCCTGCCGCTGATGCTCGATCGTTTTCAGGTCAGCGCCACTATCGTGCTTGTCGCCGTTGGACTTGCGACGCTTATCGCCATCCCGGCCGGCCTGATCGCCGCGTGGCGCCAGAACGAGCATCTGGACGTGGTGATCGTCGCCGTCTCGACATTACTAATGTCGGTCCCGAGTTTTTGGCTGGGCCTTGTGTTCCTTTTGATATTTGGCCTCAATTTCGGCTGGCTGCCGGTTGTCGGTTTTGTCCCATTCAGCGAGAACCTCTGGGCTGCGATCACCTATGTGATTTTGCCTATCATGACGCTGATGCTGATCGAAGTCGGCGTTCTGACACGCATGATGCGTGCCAGCGCCATCGAAATCCTGCGGCTCGAATATGTCATGCACGCCCGCGCCAAGGGCCTCTCGGAGCGCAGGGTCCTGCTCCGCCACGTGTTACCCAACGCGTTCGCACCGACCTGGACGATGATTGGTCTCGTTCTCGGTGGCCTGCTGGGCGGGATCGCCGTGCTGGAAACCGTCTTCACCTTGCCGGGGCTAGGCCGCCTGCTCGTCGACGCGATCTTCGCGCGCGACTATCCGGTGGTACAGGGATGTCTGTTGTTCACTGCCGTGATCTACGTAATCGTCAATCTGATCGTCGATCTCTGCTATCCACTATTCGATCCGCGGGTAACAGCGTCATGATCAGGAAGCCTGCAAACATGATCATCGGGGCTGTCCTGCTGATTTTCATCGGCGGCACGGCGCTCGTCGCCCTCTTCTGGACACCGTATGATCCGGCCGCAATCAAGCTCGCCTCCCGCTTGAAGCCGCCGTCGGCGCAATTCTGGCTCGGCACTGATGAATTCGGCCGAGACGTCCTCTCGCGCTTGATGACCGGAGCCGTGCAGAGCATGACTGTCGCCATATTGACTGTTGCATTTGCTATTATTGTCGGAACTATCACCGGACTCATTGCCGGGTACACGCGAGGCGTAGTGGACCGGATACTTATGGTATTCAGCGACGCACTTCTTGCCTTTCCCGGGACGCTCCTGGCACTGGGCCTGATGGTGATCTCGGGCCCTAACAAATATGGCATCATCCTGGCCCTGGGCATTGCCTTTGCCCCCTCGGTCTTGCGCGTGGTTCGCGCCAGCGTTCTGTCTGCGCGCGAGCGGGAATATGTCGAGGCCTCCCGCGTTATCGGCAACTCCGAGATCGCCACCATGTTTCACCATGTACTGCCCAACTGCACCGCACCGATCGTGGTTCTCGCCACCTCGATGTTCGGATGGGTGGTTCTGGCAGAAAGCGGCCTTAGCTTCCTCGGCCTTGGCGTGCCGCCACCTGCGCCGACCTGGGGCAACATGCTCTCGGCCGCCCGAACCTATATCGAAAGAGCACCCTGGCTCGGTCTCGCCCCTGGCATCTGTATCTCTCTAACCTTGCTCGGCATCAACCTGCTCGGAGACGCCCTGCGTGATCGCTTCGACCCGAGAATGGAGCAAAAGTGATGACTGTAGACACCTCCCCTCCACTGCTTAGCGTCCGAGGCTTGCATATCACCACCTCAAGCGGCTTCCCGATCCTGCAAGACCTCTCGTTCGACGTCGAGGCCGGCAGCATCGTTGCGCTCGTCGGCGAAAGTGGAAGCGGCAAGACCGTGGCAGCCCGCGCTTCCATGCGACTTCTGCCCAAGGCAATCAAAGCTACGTCCGGGGAGATAATATTCCAGGGTCGCGACGTGCTGAAAATGTCGGATACAGAAATCCGCGGACTCCGGGGCGCGGAGATCGGCATGGTCTTTCAGGAGCCGATGGTGTCCCTTAACCCGGCGCTGACGATCGGCGCCCAACTCATCGAGGGACTGCGACTGCACGAGAAGATCAGCGTCAAATCGTCGCTAGAGCGCGCCACTGAAATGCTGGCGCGGGTCAGTATCCCGAATCCTGAAGCTTGCCTTGCCGCCTACCCGCATCAGTTTTCCGGCGGCATGCGCCAGCGCATCATGCTCGCCTCAGTCATGCTCTTAAGGCCGAAGCTTCTTATCGCGGATGAACCGACGACAGCTCTCGACACACTGACGCAGCGAGAAGTCATGGAAACCATGGTCGATTTGACCCGCACCTCTGGAACTGCGGTTCTTTTGATCACCCATAATCTTGGCCTCGTTGCCCAGTATGCAAAAAACGTCATTGTTCTTGAGCGTGGCAAATTGATCGAAAGGGGTTCGGTTGAAGAGGTTCTCCGTCGCCCCAAGGAACAATATACACGCACCCTGATCGAGGCGTTGCCGAAGCGCGATCATGAACGTCAACCGCTGGCCTACAGGCCACCGTTGATCGAGGCCCGTAATGTGGAAGTGACCTTCTCCGGCGCCGGCAACATGTTCAGTGCAGCCGAGAAGAAGCTTGCCGTAAAAGGAGTGTCTCTTGGCGTGCAACCGAGTGAGGTCGTCGCTTTAGTTGGCGGCTCGGGCTCGGGCAAGACGACGCTTGGGCGAGCGATGCTCGGCCTGCTTCCCCTCTCGGGCGGAGACATTTATTTCCGTGATCGGTCCATGGCGTCTGCCGACAAAGCAGCCGCGCGTGATTTTCGACTACAATGCCAGCTAATCTTCCAGGATCCCTATTCCTCGCTCGACCCGCGCCAAACGATTTTCGACATAGTAGCCGAACCGTTGAAACATGGCCCAAAGCTTGGTCGCTCCGAAAAGGCAGAACGAGTAAAGGAGATGCTAAACAAGGTTGGCCTGGCCGCCCTCGCCGATCGCTATCCCCATGCCTTGTCAGGCGGGCAACGGCAACGGGTGGCGATCGCTCGCGCCGTCATTCGCAATCCCGCATTTGTCGTTGCGGATGAACCTGTCTCGGCCCTCGACATGACGATCCAGAAACAGGTTCTCGATCTTTTACGCCGGTTGCAGGAAAATCATGGCTTTGCCTGCCTCTTCATAAGTCATGATCTCGGCGCTGTATCCCGCATCGCCGACCGCATCATCGTCTTGCAGCAAGGTCTGATCGTTGAGGAGGGGAGCACGGGCAACGTTCTGGATAATCCGCAACATGCGTATACGCAGGCCTTGCTCGAGGCAACGCCGACGCTCCGCATCGCTGCATGAGCAGGCGCTGGCGCGAAAGGATCCATCATGAAAAACGCTGAAACGGTATGGGCCATCGTCGACGAAAAAAGCCCGGCCTTCTTTGATCTCAGCGACCGTGTGTGGGACATGGCGGAAATCAACTATGAGGAAGTCAGGTCCTCGGGGGAGCATCTGCGCCTGTTGGAGGCAGAAGGTTTCCGGATCGAGCGAGGCGTTGCCGGCATTCCGACCGCGATCATGGGCGAGGCCGGCGAAGGTGGCCCTGTCATCGCGATCCTGGGCGAGTATGATGCCTTGCCGGGCTTGAGTCAGGAGGCGGGGGTTGCCGAGCAACGCCCGCTCATTGCCGGAGGTCATGGTCATGGGTGCGGCCACAACCTCCTTGGGGCTGGCTCCATGCTGGCAGCCGCCGCGGTGAAGGACTTTCTGGCGGCAGGTGGTCTGGCAGGACGCGTGCGCTACTATGGCTGTCCGGCAGAGGAAGGCGGTTCCGCCAAGGGCTTCATGGTCCGAGCCGGGATCTTCGACGACGTCGATATCGCCATGTGCTGGCACCCAGCGGCGTTTACCGGCGTCAACAACCCGGTCTCACTGGCCTGCAGCGAAATGAATTTCCATTTTTCCGGGCGAGCATCCCATGCAGCCGCGACGCCCCATCTTGGCCGAAGCGCCCTTGACGCAGTGGAACTGATGAATGTCGGCATCAATTTTCTGCGCGAGCACATGCCCACGACTGCCCGCATTCATTATGCGATTACCGATGCAGGCGGCTCGGCCCCGAACGTGGTGCAGGCGAACGCCACCGTTCGTTATCTCGTGCGCGCCAGAAAGCTTCCCGAGCTTCTTTCCCTGGTCGCTCGCGTCAAACGCGTGGCGGAAGGTGCAGCCTGGATGACCGAAACGACCATGCGGCAGGAAATCATTTCGGGGGACGCGAACCTGATGGGCAACGAGCCGCTAGAAAGATGCATGCAGAACCAGCTCGAACGGCTCGGTCCGGCGATTTTCAGCGAAGATGACAAGGCGACGGCACGCAAGTTTCAGGCGACGTTTACTCCGGAAGACATCGCCTCCTCCTATGCCCGCTTCCAGGTTCAACCAAAGAAGGACGCGCCGCTCTGCGACCTCATCGTGCCGCTCTATGCCGGTGACAGCACGATCGTCGGCTCAACCGATGTAGGCAGTGTCAGCTGGGTTGTGCCGACAGTGCAGATGCGCGGCGCGACTTATGCGATCGGAACGCCCGGCCATTCCTGGCAGCTCGTCGCCCAGGGCAAGCTGCCAGCCGCCCATAAAGGTATGGCCCATGCCGCTAAGGCCATGGCGGCAACGGCCGTTGAGCTCTTCCTCAATCCCATGCTTGTCGAGGAAGCCAAGGCAGACCTTCAGGCGCGACTGGATGACAACCCGTTCATTAACCCTATTCCCGACGATGTGATGCCGCCGATACCCACACAAACGGCGGCTAGGCCGTGACCGGCTCATCCCTCACATTCCCCAAAGACGAAGACGAGACGATAATGGACACACTGCACCTCGGCGCCAATTCCCTGGAATCCTATTGGATGCCCTTCACTGCCAATCGGGATTTCAAGAGAAATCCCGAGCTCGTAACGGGCGCGTCTGGTATGTATTATACAACGCGTGACGGTAAGCCGCTGCTTGACGGCATTGCTGGTCTCTGGTGTGTCAACGCCGGGCACGGTCATCCTAAAATTGTCGAAGCGATCCAGAAACAGGCCGCGCAGCTGGACTTCGCGTCATCCTTCGGCTTCGGACACCCGCTGGCGTTCGAATATGCGAACCGTCTCATCTCGGTCGCGCCGGAAGGTCTCGACCATGTTTTCTTCACCAATTCCGGGTCAGAAGCCACAGATACAGCGCTGAAGCTCGCTCTCGCCTATCATCACGCTCGTGGCCAGGGGCAACGCCAGCGCATCATCGGACGCCAGCGCGGCTATCATGGCGTTGGCTTCGGCGGCCTTTCCGCTGCGGGTATGGGGCCCCACAAAAGACAGTTTGGCATGCTTCTTCCCGGCGCCGCACATATGCCGCACACACACGATCCATCCCGTAATGCCTTCAGCCTTGGCCAGCCCGCCCATGGTGCGGAGATCGCCGATACTCTGGAGCAGATGCTGCAGACATATGATCCGTTAACCGTAGCCGCCGTTATCGTCGAGCCGGTAGCCGGCTCAACCGGCGTGCTTGTGCCGCCCATTGGGTACCTGGAAAGGTTGCGCGATATCTGCACACGTCATGGCATTCTGCTGATCTTCGACGAGGTTGTGACGGGTTTTGGTCGTCTCGGTCATGCATTTGCTGCCCACCGATTCAACGTGACCCCCGACCTGATAGCCATTGCCAAAGGTATGACGAACGGCGCCGTTCCTATGGGTGGCGTCATCACCTCGGGCGAAATCTATCACACACTCATGGACAGCGCAGCGCATGGCGCAGTGGAATTATCGCACGGCTACACCTATTCCGGCCATCCGCTCGCGTCAGCCGCTGCACTTGCGGCTCTCAACGTCTATATCGAAGAAGGCGTATTCGAGCACGCCGCTGCGATCGAACCTCTCTGGCAGAACCGTGTCCATGAAATGAAAGGGCTGCCAGATGTCGTCGACATCCGTAACCTCGGGCTCCTGGCCGGTATCGAACTGGGCACAGATGTCGCAAATGGTAAAGCTATCGCCAAGAAGGTCTATGACTACTGCTTCGAACGTGGCGTCCTGATCCGCCCCGTGGCCAACACTATCGTTCTGTCTCCGCCGCTCATCATCTCAGAAGAGGAGATCGATGTGCTGTTTTCGACGCTCGCAGCCGCGCTTGAAGCCGCTGGAAGCCAGCTTTGATATGCAGAGCACATTCGTGAGCCGTGAAAATCCATCGCCCGCGATAGATGAACAGAAGGAGTTTACAAGGTCGCTGCCGCATCCCCGGGGGTATTTTGCGATCACCGGCCCATGGCGCGCATGATCAGCGCCTTGGCGTCGCGGCTGTTCCATTCAGCCGGGCCGTTCATGGAACCGATGAGGCAACCCTCCCTGTCTACCAGAAGCGTGACCGGCAGGCCCAGCGCAAGCCCCCTGCTCTTCAACTCGTTGAAGATGCCCAGCGTATTGTCGCGATAATAGGCAAGGTTCTTGTTGCCGATCTCACGCAGGAAGCCCTTCGGCTTTTCGTCTCCGCCCGTGTCTACATTAACGGCGATGACGGAAAAATCCTTGCCGCCGAGATCTCCTTGCAGCGCATCGAGTGCCGGCATTTCGGCCCGGCACGGGGCGCACCACGTCGCCCACAGATTGACGAGCAGGGTTTGATCGCGCAAATCGCCGATCTTCATAGGATCACCTTCCGGCGAGTTGAAGGACAGGTCACCGACCGCCTGCACCGGATCGGCCGCGAGCATGGCTGCAACCTCGCCCTGCGCTGTCTTTGCAATTTCAGCCAGCTCGCCCGAACGCAGCAGGCACGCCTTGTCTTCTTCGCTCCCTGTTTCGGCAACGGTGACGACCGGTGGAGGCGTAGACGGCGAAGAAGTGCCCGCAATCTGGTTGCCAGAAGGCGCTTCATTGACATATACCGCGACTGCCCCTGCCGAGAGACCAGCAACCGCGGCAAGGATTGCGAGGGTAGCAGGGGTAAGCTTCTTGAAGATCATAATTCACCAGTCACGTAATTTTCTAAAGCGCGGGTTAGCACGATGAAGGACGACAGACAAAGCAACGCGATGTGGGGCGGCCGCTTCGCTTCCGGACCTGCTGCTGTCATGGAAGCAATCAATGCCTCCATCGATTTCGACAAGAAGCTCTACACCCAGGACATTCGCGGTTCGTTAGCCCACAGCGCAATGCTGGCAGAAACCGGCATAATTTCGGCAGAAGATCAAAAGAAAATCGCCGATGGCCTCAACACAATTCTGTCAGAAATCGAGGAAGGACGTTTCACGTTCTCGCGCAAGCTCGAAGATATTCACATGAACATCGAGGCCCGGCTTGCCGAACTGATCGGCCCCGCTGCCGGACGCCTGCACACGGCACGCTCCCGCAACGATCAGGTAGCCGTCGACTTCCGTCTCTGGGTGAAGGAAGAGCTGATCCGCACGCGCGAAGCGCTGCGTGCTCTGATCGAAGCGTTTGTGACTCGCGCCGAGGAACACGCGGCGACCGTTATGCCGGGTTTCACCCATCTGCAAACCGCGCAACCGGTCACTTTCGGTCATCATTGCATGGCCTATGTCGAAATGTTCGGACGTGATCTTTCGCGCGTCAATGACGCGATCGAGCGCATGGACGAGAGCCCGCTCGGTGCCGCTGCCCTCGCCGGAACCGGCTTCCCCATCGATCGCCATCGGACGGCGAAGTCTCTCGGCTTCCGTGAGCCAACCCGCAATTCGCTCGATAGCGTTTCCGATCGTGATTTCGCGCTGGAGTTTCTCTCCCTCGCCTCGATCTGCGCCATGCATCTGTCGCGTCTGGCTGAAGAAATCGTGATCTGGTCAACTCCGCAATTCGGCTTTATCCGCCTGTCCGATTCGTTCTCGACCGGTTCCTCCATCATGCCGCAGAAAAAGAACCCGGATGCGGCCGAACTCGTGCGCGCCAAGACAGGCCGAATCAATGGCGACCTGATTGCGCTCCTGACCGTGATGAAGGGCCTGCCATTGTCCTATTCGAAGGACATGCAGGAGGATAAGGAAACGGTGTTCGACGCAGCCGAAGCGCTCGATCTGGCCATTGCCGCCATGACCGGCATGATTTCCGACATGGAAGTTCAGAAAGCGGCGATGAAGAAGGCCGCGGGCTCTGGCTATTCGACCGCGACGGATCTTGCCGACTGGCTGGTGCGCGAGGCGGGTCTTCCCTTCCGCGACGCCCACCATGCAACAGGCCGTGCGGTAGCGCTGGCCGAGACAAAAAAGGTCGGGCTCGAGAAGCTCACGCTCGACGAGCTGCAGGGTATCAACCCGGCGATTACCAACGCAATTTTCGACGTGCTGAGCGTCGATGCGTCCGTGCGCTCACGCGCCTCCTTCGGCGGAACGGCTCCACAGGAAGTGCGCAAGCAAATTCGTTACTGGAAAAAGCGCCTGAAAAAGGCTTGATTGGCCGTGCTCGTTTATCGTGATCGGATCAGACTCATGAAATTTCGTACAACTGCTACCCTCGCCGTTCTGATGGCTGTCATTGCCGTGACGGCGTGCGGACGCAAGAACGCGCCGATCACGCCCTACGAGGCCGGCATGGAAGCACGCCGACAGGCGGAGAAGAACAACGAGCCGCTGCCACCAGAGCCGAAGAAACCGGTGGCCGACCGTCCCTTCATCCTCGACAAGCTTATCTGATCCGGATTTTCCCAGTGCATCACTTTGACTATCGCGACGGCGTGCTCCATGCCGAAGATGTCTCCATTCCGGCGATTGCTGCGGAAGTAGGAACGCCCTTCTACATCTATTCCCGCGCCACTCTGGAGCGCCATTACACCGTTTTCTCGGAAGCATTTTCGAGCCTGGACGCGATGGTCTGCTACGCGATGAAGGCGAATTCCAACCAGGCCGTGCTGACAATCCTGGCCAATCTCGGGGCGGGCGCCGATGTCGTCTCGGAGGGCGAGCTGCGACGCGCGCTGAAGGCTGGCATTCCCGCTTCGAAGATCCTCTTCTCCGGCGTAGGCAAGAAAGCCAGCGAAATTGATTTTGCTCTGAAGGCCGGCATCTGCTGCTTCAACGTAGAATCCGAACCGGAACTTGAGCTGCTTTCGGCTCGCGCCACGGCTCTTGGGATTCATGCTCCAGTATCGCTGCGCATCAATCCGGATGTCGACGCCAAGACGCACAAGAAGATTTCCACGGGCAAATCCGAAAACAAGTTCGGCATTCCCTATATCCATGCCCGCGAGGTCTATGTGCGAGCGGCGAGCCTGCCAGGCATCAAGGTGACCGGCATCGATATGCATATTGGCAGTCAGATCACCGATCTCCAGCCCTTTGACGACGCGATCGCGCGCCTTTGCGAACTGGCGACCAGCCTTCGCGACGAGGGCGTTCCTATCGAGCATGTCGATCTCGGCGGCGGTCTCGGCGTACCTTACAACCCCTCTCAGCCTTTGCCGCCGCTGCCAACCGCCTATGCGGAAATCGTGCGAAAGCACATGGAGCCGATGGGACTGAAGGTCTTTTTCGAGCCTGGCCGTCTGATCGCTGCCAATGCCGGCCTTCTTGTCAGCGAAGTCGTCTTCCTGAAGAAGGGCGACGGCAAGAACTTCCTAATCGTCGACGCTGCGATGAACGATCTCATCCGCCCTACGCTCTACGAGGCGTTCCATGAGATTAGGCCGGTAGTCGAGAAGGGTGGCGAGACGATCACAGTCGATGTCGTCGGACCCGTCTGTGAGACGGGCGACTATCTCGGCCTTGAGCGCGCTCTTCCCGCTTTGACGAGCGGTGAGCTGATCGCCGTCTTCACGGCGGGTGCCTACGGTGCAGTGCAGGCCTCGACCTATAATACCCGCCCACTCGTGCCGGAAGTGCTGGTCGATGGCGACCGCTTCCATGTCATCCGTTCGCGTACCGATTATGACGCGCTGATCGGGCTGGATTCCGTCCCCTCCTGGCTCTGAGCTGCCCTCGCGCATTAAGAGACCCAAATCATCTTTTTGTGTGCGCCTCGCCTTCGCCTGATTTGCGCTTAGTCTTGGTTCTATGGCAATCTACGAGCCATGATCCGCCAGACCGAGGAACCGATGCCCGGACCGCAAGCGCAAGACGGAAAAGTCAAGGACGCAAAACTGGCGCGCATGCGTGTGTCGGTTGGTGCCGTCATGATTTTCGAGCGCCTCTGGCCGCTTGTCGTCCCGCCCCTCATCATTGTCAGCACCTTTATCTCGCTCTCGTGGTTCGGGCTGTTCTGGCGGTTGTCCGACTGGCCGCGCATCGGCATCGGCCTTACCCTTGCCGCCGTCTTTCTTGCAGCGCTCTGGCCGCTGCGGAAATTCAGCAGACCCACGCGCGAGGAAATCGAACGCCGCATCGAGCGCGCCAATGCACTGAAGCATCGCCCTATAGCCACGCAGACCGATCGCATTGCTGGCGTAGCTGCCAAGGACGGTTTCGCCCAGGCGCTGTGGGCGGAGCACCAGCGCCGTCTACGCGAAGGGGTGGACAGTCTGCATGGGGATCTGCCGAGTACAAAAATGGCCGAGCGCGACCCCTATGGTATTCGAGCCGGCGCGCTTCTGGTTCTTGTCATCGCCTTTGCATTTTCCTACGGCCCCAATGCGGGATCGCTGACAGACGTGTTCCGCTATTCAGGCGGTCCGGCAAATGTGGAACGTCGCATTGATGCGTGGGTCACACCGCCCGGCTACACGGGGCGCCCTGTCATCTACCTGACAGCTCAAGCCAATAGAGAAAAAACGGAATTTTCCGTACCGGCAGGCAGCATGCTGAGTGTACAGGTCGGGGGCGGAACGGGCGCTGAGCGCCTTGCCATCTCTCCAGACTCCGGCGAGACGGTCGAAATCGAGAATGAGATGAGCCAGAGCGGCACGACAAATACCGCCTCGCGCGGCGCCCGCTTCAACACCCCGGTGGCCCACGATTCAGCTGCCCAACTTTCCAGCGGCATGCGCGGCCTCCAGAGCTGGAGCTTCAAAGTCATCCCGGACAAGGCTCCTACGATTGCCTTTGACGGCGAGCCACACCGCGCCCGCAACGGCACGCTCGAAATTCCCTATATCGTCAAGGATGACTATGGGGCCGTGAAGGGCCATGTGCAATTCGATCTGGCAGAGCCCGTCGACGGCGCGCGACCGCTCTTCGAGGCACCGGAACTGGCGCTCGGCGTGCCGCGTCGTGGTGAAGAAAAAGCACGTGTCCGAAAGGATCTGACCGAGCATGTGTGGGCCGGCGCCGATGTAAACATCGTTCTTTCCGTGAGCGACGGCGCCGAACAGGAAGGCCTCACACAGCCGCTTCGCATTACCATGCCCCAGCGCCCCTTCTCCAACCCGCTGGCGCGCGCGGTGCTTGAGCAGCGCCGCCTGCTTGGAATGGACGCCAACGCCAGGCATCGCGTTCTGACACTGATGGACGCGATGATGCTGCGCCCCGACGACACAATCAACAATACACAAAACTTTCTCCTGCTCGCCAGCGCACGTGCACGGCTCAGCCAAGCCCATAGCGACGACGCCCTACGCGACGTCGTCGCCTATTTGTGGTCGATTGCCAACCAGATCGAGTCCGGCTCCATGTCGGATGCGCAACAGCGTCTTTCTCAAGCACAGCAGGCACTGCGCGAAGCCTTGCAGAATGGCGCGTCGGACGAGGAAATCAGCCAACTTATGCAGGAACTGCGACAGGCGATGAATGAGTTCATGCAGGAACTGGCGCGCCAGGCTATGCAGAATCCCAATTCCCAGCAACAGGCATCGCCCGACGCGCAAATGCTGTCGCAACGCGACCTCGAGCGCATGCTTGACCAGATGGAAAACCTGGCAAAATCCGGCGCGCGCGATCAGGCCGAACAGATGCTGTCGCAACTTGAAAACATGCTCAACAATCGCCAGGCCGGCCAGCCACAACAAGGTCAGGGTGGCGAACAAAACGCAATGCGCCAGAGCATGGACGAACTTGGGCGTCTGCTGCGCGAGCAGCAGCAACTAATGGATGAGACCCATCGTCAAGGACAGCAAGGTCCGGGGCAACAGGGTCAAGACCAGCAAGGCCAGGGAGAACAGGGCGAGGGCCAGCAGCCCGGTCAAGGCGAAGGTGAGGCCCGGGAAGGTCAGCAGCCTGGCCAGGGAAGCGGATATGGGGATCTGCAAAGCCGCCAGAACGGGATACAGCGCGGTCTTTCGGAACTGACGGAAAAACTGCGACAGCAGGGGATCGAACCGGGTGAAGGGTTCGGCGAAGCAGATGGCGCGATGGGACAGGCAGGCGAGGCGCTTGGCCAGGAGCAGAGCGAACGAGCAGTCGGCGAGCAAGGACGCGCCATGGAAGCGATGCGCCGCGGCGCCCAGGACATGATGCAGCAGATGCAACAGGCCCAGCAAGGGCAGGATGGACCTTCGGGACAGGCGGGCAACCGAAACCCGTCCGACCGAGATCCCCTGGGCCGTCCGCGCGCAACCACCGGTCCGCAATTTGACAGCGGTGTGGAAATTCCCGACGAGATCGATGTGCAGCAGGCTCGCCGCATACTCGAGGAAATCCGCAAGCGCCTCGGCGACGCGTTGAGCCCGCAGCTGGAGCGCGAATATCTGGAACGCCTGCTGCGAATGGAATAATTTCCCCGGCGATCATATCCGTCGCACCAGCCTCATCCTGATTTGGATTGCGCAAGATAAGGTGGGTCATTATTTATCTTGTCGGTGCATACGCCAATTCAGAACTGGGGCATCCGCATGACAATGCATGATCCAATCGCACAGCCGTCCGCTGCCGGACGCTGGCAGACATTGAAGGTGCTGACCGCCGGCACACATGAAACGCTCGACAAGCGCATCATGGCCGCGCGCCCCTTTGAAAATCAGGAGCGCTACGCTCTGTTTCTCGTCATCCAGCACCGTTTTCATCAGGCTATCGATACCTACTATGATGACGCGACACTGAACGCGCTGATCGAGGACCTGTCGCGTCGCAAACGCCTCGATCTGATCGCGCAGGACCTGGCCGATCTGGGAAAGATGCTCCCCTCCCCTTCCGAACCTGCCGACGCAGTCGACCCGGCGGAAAAACTCGGCTGGATTTACGTCGCAGAAGGTTCCAATCTCGGTGCTGCCTTTCTGTTGAAGGCGGCGGCTGCCATCGGTCTGAACGCCGCGCATGGTGCACGCCACCTCGCTGCCCATCCCGATGGACGCGGCAAGCATTGGCGTAGCTTCACGACGGTCCTGGATTCGCTTGCGTTCTCGCCCGAGCAGGACGATCTGGTATGCCAGGGCGCGGTCAAAGCCTTCCAGTATGTGCATCGCCTGACCGACGAAACGTACGACGCAATGGCTGGCTGATATCATGTCTGATCCGAGCGGCGCGCGACCGGCAAAATTCCGTGCCCTCTTCCTTCTACTCGGTCTGCTTATGGTCGCATTCGGCGTGATCGGCGCCTTTTTACCGATAATGCCCTCCACGATTTTTTTTATCGTCGCCGTCTGGGCTTTCGGCCGGTCTTCACCGAAACTCGAAACCTGGCTGCTGGATCATCCACGCTTCGGGCCACCGCTGCTGCGCTGGCAAAAACACGGCGCAATCTCTCCCGCCTCCAAACGTCTCGCCTGTGCAGGCATCGCCTTCGGCTATCTAGTCTTTTTCGTCACAGTCGGGCCGGATGTCTGGTTGGCTTTGGTCGTCGCGACCTTCATGCTAGGCTGTACCGTCTTCATCCTGACCCGACCATCCGGCGTGGCTGGCTGACGCGAAGCTTAGCCGAAGCAAATCCTGTTCTTTCACTTGGTCCATAATGTGGATCGAAAAATAGTGCGCGTATGCTTGCGCCATATGACTTTCTATGCCACCACTTAGCTTATGGAGATTTACAGGTTCATGTGATGGACCTGAGAAGTCGGCGGTCCAAGGGGAGTTGGTCCGCTGTGGGAGGAGTTCCGGATAATTTCGCGGAACGAATGGATTCTTTTGCACGCTCGAAATCCTCATTTCGACGCATGGGTTTGCTTGCCCAAAAAAGAACCGGTCGTGCGGGCGATTCTCCGGAAATGAGGAGGAACCATTATGGCAAATGCCGGTCCGGAGACGATGGAGTTCATCACCGTCGCCGAAACCCCGGAAGCCCACTCGGGCTCCCGCTTTATGCGCCCCGTGGAAGTCGTGTCGGCAATATTACTGGTCGCCATTATCGGCTTGCTGCTTGCCGGCGTCATTTCGCGCTACGTTTTTCACTACCCGGTTATATGGATCGACGAAGCAGCATCGATCGCCTTTCTTTGGCTCGCCATGCTGGGTGCCGCGATCGCCATTGATCGAAGCGAGCATCTACGCCTCACGATCTTCCTCAATTCCTTGGGCGAGAAGGCCAAAGCTTTCGCAGAAACGCTAGGGCTTGTGCTGATCGCCACATTTCTGGGCATTCTCCTGCCGCACGCGGTTGAATATGCCATCGGTGAAATGGATATCACATCCTCGGCGCTCAACATTCCCGTCGGGTACCGCGTATCAGCCCTTGCGGTTGGCATGGCGCTGATGTTGCTCCTGGTCGCGGCGCGCCTGCTCAAGACAGCGAAGCCTGTCGATTTCATCACCTCGGTTGCGTTTGTGGGCGGTATCACGGCGCTACTATGGCTGGTTTCGCCCAGCCTTTCCTCGCTCGGCAACTATAATATCCTGATATTTCTCGTCACTGGCGCCGCTTTCTGCCTGGCGCTCGGAGTGCCCATTGCCTTCTGTTTCGGTATCGGAACACTGGCCTTTTTGAGCTTTACGACTTCCATGCCGCTCGTCGTCATGGTGAGCCGCATGGATGAAGGCATGTCGAGTCTCATCCTGCTCTCGGTTCCCGTCTTCGTATTCCTCGGTTGCATCCTTGATGCGACCGGCATGGGCAAGGCGATCGTCGATTTCCTGGCCTCCATGCTTGGGCATGTAAAGGCAGGCATGTCCTACGTGTTGCTGGGTTCGCTCTTCCTCGTGTCGGGTATTTCCGGCTCGAAAGTTTCGGATATGGCAACAGTCGCCCCCGCGCTTTTTCCGGAAATGAAGCGGCGCGGCCACAAGCCGAAGGAAATGATCGCGCTTCTGTCCACCGGCGCCGCCATGGCCGACACAGTGCCGCCGAGCATCGTATTAATCGTGCTGGGCTCGGTCGCCGGGGTATCGATTGCAGCACTTTTCACTAGTGGTTTCGCCATTGCCATCGTGCTCTTGCTCGTGCTCTGCGCACTTGCGCGTTTCAAGGCTATACGAGAAAGCATGGACGGTGTGCGGCGTCCCTCGCTGGCCATCATCGGCAAGGCGGCGCTTATAGCCGCACCCGCTCTCGTGCTCCCCTTCATCATCCGCTATAGCGTGGCAGGCGGCGTGGCCACGGCGACCGAGGTCTCGACCATCGCCGTAATCTACGCTCTCGTCATCGGCATGGTGCTCTATGGCGGCATCGGTCCGAAAAAAATGTATCGCATGCTCGTTGAAACGGCTGCGATGAGCGGTGCCATCCTGCTCATTCTGGGTACAGCTGCCGCCATGGCCTGGGCGTTGACGCAGACGGGCTTTGCCTTCCAGCTGCGGGACATGATGACGGATTTGCCCGGCGGCTGGTTCACCTTCATGCTCATGTCGATCGTGCTTTTCATGCTGCTTGGCTGCGTTCTCGAAGGTTTGCCGGCTATTGTGTTGCTCGCCCCGATCATGTTCCCGATCGCACGCGCCATCGGCATCAATGACGTGCACTATTCCATGGTCGTCGTAACGGCGATGAATATTGGCCTGATCGCGCCGCCCATCGGCGTCGGCTTTTATATTGCATGCAAGATTGGGAACGTCTCTCCCGACGAAGCCATGGGTGCCATCTGGCCCTATATCGGTGCGCTGATCTTCGGCCTTCTGGCGATTGCCGCCGTGCCGTGGTTCTCCACCGTTCTTCTGTAAGGAATCGTCAGGCGTGTTGAGGAGCGCGCCTGACGGAAATGCCAGTCTGAAATCTGAACATTTGTCTGCAATGCGGAGGACATTCGAATGACAATGACCATTAATCGTCGCACCATGCTGATCGGAACCGGCGCGATTGCGCTTGGTGCCGCCTTCCACACGAAGGCACGCGCAGCCGAGTACACCTATAAGTTCGCCAACAATCTTCAGGCCTCGCACCCGCTCAACATCCGTCTCAATGAAGCGACGGCGAAAATTCTCGAAGAGACCAGCGGTCGCCTGCAGATCAACGTCTTTCCATCGAGCCAGCTCGGCAATGACACCGAAACCCTGTCGCAGCTGCGTAGCGGCGCTGTCGAGTTCTTCTCGCTGTCGCCCCTGATCCTTTCAACGCTCGTTCCGAATGCGGCAATCAGCGGCGTTGGCTTCGCCTTTCCCGATTACAAGAGCGTCTGGGCGGCGATGGACGGCGAACTTGGAGCATATGCACGCAAGCAGATCGAAGATAAGGGTCTCGTGCCCATGGACAAGATCTGGGACAATGGCTTCCGCCAGATCACCAGCGGCAGCAAGCCGATCAATACGCCCGATGATCTGAAGGGGTTCAAGATCCGAACCCCTCCCGGCCAGCTCTGGACCACCATGTTCCAGACACTCGGTTCGGCGCCAGCCACCATCAACTTTGCCGAAGTCTACACCGCCCTTTCAACCGGTCAGGTCGATGGCCAGGAAAATCCGCTCGCCATCGCTTCAACCGCCAAGCTCTACGAAGTGCAGAAGCATTGCGCGATCACCAACCATATGTGGGACGGCTTCTGGTTCCTGGCGAATAAGCGCGCCTGGGAAAATCTGCCTGAAGATATTCGCGAAGTGGTAGCGAAGAATCTCAATGCGTATGCCGATCTGCAGCGTGCCGATACGGAAGAACTCAACAAGACGGTCCGTACCGAGCTGGAAGGTCTTGGCATGACCTTCACCGATCCGGACCCGCAAGCATTCCGCCAGGTTCTGATCGACGGCGGCTTCTATGCGCAGTGGAAGGAAAAGTTCGGCGAAGAAGCCTGGACAGCGCTGGAAAAGGCAGCAAACGCCGATCTCGGCTGATTCCCGGCGTCGTCTGAAATAGGGGGCTGCGCTGGAAGCGGCGCGGCCTCGATTTCCCAATGCTTCGAGGCCAGTGTGAACAAACGTCTAGAGAATAAGTGCGCTATCGTGTTCGGTGCAGGATCATCCGGTCCGGGCTGGGGCAATGGCAAGGCCGCGGCAGTGCTTTATGCACGCGAAGGGGCAAAGGTTGCCTGCATTGATCTGTCGTTCGAGGCGGCGCAGGAAACCGCCGAAATCATAGCAGAAGAAGGCAATGAAGCCATTGCCATCGCCGCCGACGTCACCTCGCTTTCTTCGACCCGCGAGGCGGTCAATGCCGCCCACAAGGCCTTTGGAAAGCTCGACGTGCTGCACAACAATGTCGGCATCACCCACATGAACGGGCCGGTCGAGCTTTCGGAAGCGGACTTCGAAGCCTCGATGAAAATCAATCTGGGTTCGGTTTATCACACGACAAAGTGCGTCATCCCGCACATGATC
The DNA here is from genome assembly GCF_014652835.1 of Limoniibacter endophyticus. Lineage (GTDB taxonomy): Bacteria > Pseudomonadota > Alphaproteobacteria > Rhizobiales > Rhizobiaceae > Limoniibacter > Limoniibacter endophyticus. Next base: position 217,457 of record NZ_BMZO01000006.1, on the reverse strand, counting down.
GAGGCCGGCGGCGGAGCCATCGTCAACATCTCCTCGCTCGCCGCGATACGTTGGACCGGCTATCCCTATTTCGCCTACTACGCCAGCAAGGCAGCCGTGAACCAGGCAACCGTGGCGTTGGCCGTGCAGTATGCGAAACAGAAGATCCGTGCCAATTGCATCATGCCGGGCTTGATGGACACGCCGCTGATCTACAAGCAGATTTCCACCCAATATGCGACAGCCGAAGCGATGGTAGCCGGGCGCGGTGCTGCGGTCCCCGGTGGCAAGATGGGCGATGCGTGGGATGTGGCCTACGCCGCTCTCTTCCTCGCCTCCGATGAGGCAAAGTTCATCACCGGCGTCTGCCTCCCTGTCGATGGCGGCCAGAGCTGTACCGTTCCGGAGCCACGTTGATGGTAAGTTCTCGCGCAGAGAAGGACCTGACCGGTGCACAAAGCGTGGACCGGGCACTGCGGCTTCTGGCGCTCGTCAGCCGGCAGGCCGAGCGCGGCATGCCGCTCTCCACCATCGTCGACCGGAGCGGCCTCAACAAGCCGACCGTGCGTCGCCTTCTCCTGGCCCTGATCCGCGCGGGACTGATAGAGCAGAACATCGTCAATCGCCGCTACTATATCGGCGAGGAAGCCTATGTGCTCGGCTCGCTTGCTTCGCGTCGTTACGGGCTTTTGCAGATGTCGATGTCGAGCCTCATCCGCCTGTCCCGCAAGACCGAGGACTCGAGCTTCGTTTCCGTTCGGCGCGATACTTATTCCGTCTGCCTGCACCGCGAGGAAGGTACCTTCCCCATCCGCACACATGCGCTGCAAGCCGGGTTCGAGCATCCCTTGGGCGTGGGTGCCGGGTCGCTTGCAATGTTGGCTTCTCTTCCCGACGACGAGATAGCCTTCATCCTCGATATAAACCGTCCGCTGTTGATGGAGCGCTTCCCGAAGCTGCATCCCGACCGGATATGGGCTGACGTGCATGCTACGCGCGAAACCGGCGTCGCATTCAATCCGGGCCTCGTCTACGCCAATTCCTGGGGCATGGGCATGGCAGTTCTGTTTCCGGACGGAAAACTGGCCGGCGCGCTCAGCATCGCCGCCATCGACAGCCGCATGCAGGCAGAACGCCAGGGTGAGCTGACAGAACTCCTCAGGGCCGAGGCCCGCACGGTGGAGGCCGAACTCGCCCGCACCTTCAAACTGAAACAGGAAGCCGAGCGTCCCTCGCTGCGCAGCGCGCTGGAGAGGGCCTTGCACTAATGAATAGCATCGTAGACATGGAGCATACGAATATGACCGTGAGCGACCCCAAAGGCGGCCTGCGCCCCTGTTCCACCCGCGTCATGAACCTGTCGAACTTTCTCACGCAGGCTGCGCGACGCCATCCTGAGAAGGTCGCGCTGGTCTGGGGCGGCCAGCAGTGGCGCTGGGAAGAGATGGAAGCACGCGTCAACGCGATGGCGCATGCTCTGATGACGGAATTCGGCGTTACAAAAGGCGATCGTATCCTCATCCAGTCCTCAAACTGCAATCAAATGTTTGAATCCATGTTCGCCTGTTTCCGGACCGGCGCGGTCTGGGTGCCGGCAAACTTTCGTCAGACACCTGACGAAGTGGCGTATCTGGCGCAGGCGAGCGGTGCGACTGGCGTTATTTGCAATGCCGCCTTTCCAGATCACGCGAAAGCCCTGAGCGAGCAGGCTCCGGATATTCGTTTCACCATTGCCATTGGAGATACTGCATTCGGCGAAAATTACGATGCTATCGTCGCGCGCAACCTTGGCCAGATAGTCTATCCTGTCGCTGTCGATCGTGACGATCCATGCTGGTTCTTCTTCACCTCCGGCACGACTGGCCGCCCCAAAGCGGCCGTGTTGACGCATGGTCAAATGGCGTTCGTCGTCACCAACCACCTCTGTGACCTGATGCCAGGCACGAATTTCGACGACGCCTCGATTGTCGTCGCTCCCCTGTCGCATGGCGCAGGCGTTCATCAGCTTTGTCAGGTGGCGCATGGAGTGACGACCATTCTGCTTCCTTCCGATCGCTTTGACGTGGATACGGTTTGGTCCCTGGTGGAAAAATGGAAAGTCACGAATCTCTTCACCGTGCCCACCATCGTCAAGATGCTGGTCGAGCACCCTTCGGTGAATGCGTATGACCGCTCGTCCTTGCGCTACATGATCTATGCAGGCGCGCCGATGTACCGCGCCGATCAGCAGAAGGCGTTGCAGACGCTGGGATGTGTTCTGGTGCAGTATTTCGGCCTTGGTGAGGTTACCGGCGCCATCACGGTGCTACCTCCGGCATTCCATCATGCAGATGATGGTCCACATGCACGCATCGGCACCTGCGGCTTCGAGCGCACCGGCATGCAGGTGGAAATTCAGGACGACAATGGTAATCCGGTCAAGCTCGGGGAGAGTGGCGAGATTTGCGCCATCGGTCCAGCAGTGTTTGCCGGCTACTATCAAAATCCTGAGGCCAACGAAAAATCCTTCCGCAATGGTTGGTTCCGCACGGGCGATCTCGGCCACATGGATGAAAACGGCTTTGTCTATATTACGGGCCGGGCCTCGGACATGTACATTTCCGGCGGATCCAACGTCTATCCGCGCGAGATCGAAGAAAAGATCCTTCAACATCCGGATGTCTCGGAAGTGGCTATCGTGGGCGTCCCGGATCCTGTGTGGGGCGAAGTGGGTATTGCAGTGTGCGTTCTCGCTGATGGAGCCAAGGCTGACGCTGCCGGTCTCGCAGCCTGGCTCGATGGCAAGGTCTCTCGCTACAAGCTGCCCAAACGTTACCTGTTCTGGGATGCTTTGCCGAAATCTGCCTACGGCAAGATCACTAAAAAGATGATCCGCGAGGAGCTGACAGCGCGTGGCGAACTCGATGCGCCCGAAGCAAAGCTTTCGGCATAGGGGAAGCACATGACGCAGTACAAGCAAGCTGTCCTGGTTACCGGAGGCGCATCCGGCATCGGGTTCGAAACTGCCCGCCTGCTGATCGAAGAAGGCGCGCTGGTCCATCTCGTCGACCGGTCCCAGGAGGCACTCGACAAAGCCTGTGACGAACTCGCTATTTCGCGCAAGTTTGGTCACGCCATCGATATTACCGACGACAAGGGTATCGATGCGCTGTTCGATGCCATCTTTACCGATGGCGGCCTCACCGGCATCGTCAACTGCGCCGGTATCGGTCTCGACAAGCCTATGGTCGATACCGGCGTCGAGGAATTCCGCCGCATCCTCGACGTCAACGTGACAGGAAGTTTCATCGTGGCGCGTGCCGCAACCCGTCACTGGCTGAAAGACAAGCGAGCCGGAGCCATCGTCAACATTTCTTCTGTTTCCGGTTTGACCGGAAACAAGGGACGCAGCGCCTACGGTTCTTCGAAAGGCGCGATAAACACAATGACCTATATTCTCGCCACCGAGCTTGGCCGCAACAATATCCGCGTCAATGCCGTCGCCCCCGGCGCCGTTGATACTCCCCTCGCCCGTGCGGTTCACACCGAGGATGTGCGTCGCCAATGGCATGAACGCATTCCTCAGGGCCGATACGGCGATTCACGCGAAATCGCTCAAGCCGTGTCATTCCTGCTCTCGGACAAGGCTTCCTATGTGAATGGGCAGGTACTGGCAGTGGATGGCGGCTTCGTCAATGCCGGCCTCGCCCCGGAGTAAGCACATGCGACATATCCAGCACCCTGGCCAGGCAACTCCGGAACGTGCTTCCGCCCTTGCCTGCACGGTAACGCGTCATCGCATCACTATTGGCGCGCATAAACCAATCTGCGATGCGTTGACCGAGGCCCTGGACGAGAACGACATAGAAAGCGCATATGTCTATCTGAAAGGCGGCGCGTTCGATCCACTGGTCTATGTCTATCCCGCTCTTTCAAATGACGGGATCCATGCCGCTTGGTATAGCGAGGAGCGACGCTTCGATGCACCTTCGAAGCTGAATGAGGCTGCACTTTTCTTTGGACGCCGTGATGGCAAGCCATTTCTGCATTGCCACGGCCTCTGGGATCACCCAAACGGCGAAAAGTCGGGTGGGCACCTGATGCCGTTCGATGCGGAGCTTGCAGCTCCCATCGAGGTCGATGTTCTTGCCATTCATGGCGCGATCATGGATCAGCTTGAAGATGAGGAAACAAGGTTCAGGCTCTTCACACCGGTGAAGACGGAAGTCCCCTCCCCTGCCGGGGCAAAACGCGCTGTACTTTGCCGGATCAAGCCTAACGCCCCCATCGACGAAATCGTAGAAAAGATCACGACGCACAGTGGTTTCGTCAGCGCCAGGCTCCATGGCATCGGCAGTCTCGTTGGCTGCGACTTTGAAGACGGGCAGCATATGGCGTCCATTGCCTCGGAACTCTATATCCGCGACGGAACGGTTCAGCATGGGAAAGCAAGCCTCGACATTGCCGTCGTCGATACCGAGCCGAAAATTTTCACCGGCCGCATTGTCCGGGGTGCAAACACGGTCTGCGTTACCTTCGAGCTACTGATCGTCGAGGACTGACGCCCGTTGTCTTCTTCAGCGCCGGCGGTATGCGTGAGCGCTTGTTTTTCATCCGGCACGTCGGCCTGAAGGCGCCTCCGGATTTATATTCTAAACATGCTTAATGACATGGACGCCTCGGAACTCTTCACGATTTCCGGGGTTTACGCAATGAGTGCAAGAACTTGAACGGGAAATTACCGGTCGCAGAAGCGGAGGATCTTCCACTTCTCGGAACAAGTTTTGATTCCAATTGCAATAAATAGCGAATTATTTATTATGTTGGACAGCGTGCCGAGGTTTTTCATGAGCGTTTCCAGAGCAATCATTGTCAGCGATAGTTCTTTGCTGGGATCGAGCCTGGAAATGGCCTTGTCCAAGAATTTCGACCTCATCCTGAAATTGCCGGATCTTCGTCAGGTCAAGGTCGATTCAGCCTGGGCCGATACGGTTGTCCTCGTTGATGCTCCCTACCCCGACCACACGATCGGCCTCCTGAAAGAGATGATCGGGGAAGTAGATCTCAGTCGCACCATCGTTCTTCTGCGCGGCAGCCAGGCTGCGATCGATTTTCGCGACGTCGTGGGTTTCATCGGCGCGGTTCTACCCAATAATTCCACGGTCGAGGAAGTCGGGCTGGTGGCGCGCGTCGTTCGTCAGGGGCTTTTCCTTGCACCGACGGAAATGCTCTCGCTGAACGTGCTCGTCTCAGACGAGACGCCCGAGGACAATGCGCCAGCAGAGCTGACCGAGCGCGAGCAACATGTACTCGCCCTCATCTGCGAGGGCGCCGGCAATAAGGTTATAGCGCGCAAGCTTGATATCAGCGATTCCACCGTGCGGGTCCACGTACGCGCCATTCTTCGCAAGCTCGGTCTTCAGAACCGGACCCAGGCTGCGCTTTACGCCGTGGGACGTCTGCAAAAACCAATGCGTCCCGCCTCCTTCATGAATTAGGTCGGCACCAGCGCCCCCCCTGAGCGCTTGGGCAATGCTTGGCTTATAAAACTTCCATCAAAACACTCTTCAAGATCGGTCGCACCTCGCGCCTCCTTCCCGAAGCACGGTGTCTGCACATCTCGTCCTCCGACTGGGGGGAATGCCAGGCACTAGTCATATTCTACAGTGTTCAAGGGCTGCGGAGGCTGTCACTATCAGAAGCCAAATCTTAACGTTCTGTTTACTATTTTAATTGCCGCTACGCGTTTCGTTTACGTGTCGGCGAAACGACTAGTCGTTTTTCGTGCCCCGATAGCCGGAATGTTGCATTCCCGAGCCGGTGGCAGCGCGCGATACTTCTTCTGAAATTGCCATTTTGGGGCTCGGGCGGTGATCTTCGCCGCCTCTGGGGGACAAGCGTGATGACAAATGACGATGGCTTTGGCAGCCGCGAGAGCGGCCTGCATGGGATTTCTGACGCCTATAGTTCAGACCCTGTCACAAAATCTGACCAGACGACAGCGAGCTTCACGATCGAGGTGCGCGCGGAAGGCAACCATCCCCTGACGATCCGCTATGCGAATGGCTGGTCGGACGAGCGCACCGCTATTCTCATGCTCGACGGGGTTTCCGTACAGGCCCTCACCTTCCCGCCTACTGGTTCCTGGGCAACATCGGAAAACCTCGGCATCCGGTTGCAGCTGTCAACTGGATCGCATCTCCTTCAAATCGTCGCCACCAACGGTGCAGGTCCGGATGTCACGAATATTGCTCTCGGCGAGGAAGCGCCGGCAACGGGACTTCTGGCATTCGGTGCGAATGCCTTCGCCTCCCTCAATCTGGCGTCGATCGCCGCCCTTGCACTGACCAGCAAACTCGGCGAAGCGCAACCGCCGATAGAAGCCAACGCCGCGGCCCTGGATGAGCCGGACGCGGCGGCAGGGAATGCTGAAACCTCCACGCCAGACCAGAAGCAAGTAGCGGCGGCGCAGGACGGCGACGCTCCTGACCTCGACGCCCGTTCCACGGGCGCGCTGGAAGCACCAGCTGAGGGGCCAGCCCAACGAGCTGCCACGGATACGCCTCCCGCAAATAGCGATGGCGGGGCAGAAAACAGCGGAGCAGGTGCGGGAGCGGTCAGCGAAGGCGGGCCGCTCATTTCGTCTCTGGATATGGATTTCTCCCGGAACGGGAGCGCCACCGCCAGCAATGTCCAATCCGGCGCCGGCGCCGTCTCCCCGTCCCCACTGGAAAACGGCGGGAGCAGCGCCCTCTCCCCTGCCCCGTCCTTACCCGGCGGCTCGAACTCCGCCGCCACCCCGGACGGAACAGAGCTTCCGGCTCCAGGTGAGCCAACGAACCCGACAAACCCATCAGAACCCGCCGTTCAGCCTCCGGTCGATCAGGACGACACGGCAGCGAATGACGATGAAGACGACGACACCCCGTCCAATCCGACAAACCCAGAACCGCAGGAGCCTGCCGTGCCTACTCTCGCTGAATCCTCGCTTCGCATTCAGGCAGAAAATGCCGCTTTCGGATACACTTCCACCGGCAATCTGACGACCGATCCCACCGTAGTGTCCGTAACCACGGCTGGCGCAAGCGACATCCCCAACGCGGATGCCGCCGATGGCGATGCTTATGTCGACTTTGCCGGCTATAACGGCAACAACAACGCAGGTGCCGGGCAATATATTGAGTGGACATTCACGGTAGACGAGGCAGGCGTCTACGACATCGGCGTCGGCTACGCCTTTTTCTCGGCAGGTGTCAACAATCGCCCGATGCGTCTCGATGTGAACGGCCAGCTCTGGGATCGCGTTTTTGATTTCAAGACCACCGGGGCCAACACGACCTACTCCGAGGCCACGACTCGGGTCGCTCTGCAGGCCGGCGAAAACACGATCCGCCTGACCGCAAACGGCTTCAGCGGACCGAATATCGACTATCTCGAAATCCGCGAAGCGGACCCGAACATGATCGTCGTGCAGGCAGAGAGCCTGGCAACCCAAGTCGGCAGCAATACGAACGGTGCGATTAACCGACCGATCGATTCCACCAACACTCCGAGCAGCGAAATATTTCGTTTCGGTGCCGAAGGCGAATCCTATCTCGAGTGGGCACAGAATTCGGCCACGCAAGCGTCTATGACGATCGATGTTCCGGTATCCGGAACCTACACCTTTGCAGTTACCTACGCCAATGGCGGAACGACCGACCGCCCGTTACAACTCTATGGCGGCGCTGTCAGCGGCAACCCGCTGGCCACGCTCCAGTTTGCCAGCACACGTCCCAACGCCCTGACGGGACTCCCGAACGACCTTGCAGACCTGGGCGGGGTGCAGACCGCACCGGCTGGCGCCAACGGCGTCGGCCAGGGCTGGGAGGGATGGTCGGTCGAGACCATTACCGTTCACCTGGAAGCGGGGCAGAACACGCTTATACTCAGCGGCGCCGGGGTTACGACCGGACCAAATATCGACAAGTTCGTCATCAAGCTTCTTGAAGCCGATACAACGGAAAATACGCCACCGACGGCTCTCAGTCTCGACATTGACGGCGTCGAGGACACTCAGATCCAGGTCGATATTGCCGAACTGATCTCCGACGCTGAAGATGAAGCGCTGACCATTACAGCTTCCGTTTCCGCGGAGCAGGGCGCTGTAAGCGTCAGCGGCACGATCATCACCTTTACGCCTCCCGCAAATTTCAACGGTTCGGCGCAGATCAGCTATACGGTTACCGACTCGCAGGGTTTGTCGGATACCGCGACGGTCAATGTCGCGGTTGCAGCTGTCAACGATGCACCAACCCTCAGCGGCTCTCTTGCCGCGCAAAGCGTCGCGGCCGGTACGGAGCATATTATTGACCTGCCACTGACCGCCGCCGATGTGGATAGCCCAACGGTTTCGCTGTTCATTGCCAATGCCGATGCACTGCAGGGATTCTCCATCGTCGATGGCAAGCTCGTCATTGCGCCCAGCGTTATCGCAGGCACTTACGCCGTCTCGATAGCAGCAAGCGATGGAAGCCTGACATCGGAGCCGATCATCCTGAACCTAACGGTTACCCCTGGGCCGGTCGATCCAGAAAACAACGCCCCGCAGATCACTACCGAGCCCGGGTTTACCGTAAACGAGAACATGTTGAGCGTGGGGCAGGTTATTGCGACCGACCTTGACGGCGACAGCCTCACTTATACGCTTACCGGCACGGACGCCGCTAAATTTACCATTGACGCAAATGGAAATATATCACTGATCGCGGAGGCAGATTTCGAGCAACCCGACGATGCCGACGGGGATGGCATCTACTCGGCGACCGTAACTGTCAGTGACGGCGTTAGCACCTCTGCGCAAGACATTCAGATCGAAGTTGCAGATGTCAACGAGGCTCCGAACAGCATCAGTTTTACCGGAAATGACAGTTTCGTCGAGAATGTCACGCACAATACCGTGCTTGGCACCGTTGATGCAGCCGATCCCGACGGCGATCAGCTGACATTTTCCGTCAGCGATAGCCGTTTCTTCATCAATGAAGGCGGTCAACTGATCGTGGCAGAAGGCGCGACGTTCGATTTCGACGAGGAACAATCGCTCGAAATCGTCGTGACTGCGACCGACGGTGAATTCACGGCGACCCAAAGCTTCAATTTCGCCATTACCGAGGCGCCGGATGTCGGGCCGGAGGAACCGGTCGATCCGCATAATGTTGTGTTCGATCCGGCGGGCCTTACGCCATACAGCACCCAGGACAGTGGCCCAGGGGGTACGATTACAGACGATGGCAGCACGTTGAATCTCGACGGCAACTTCTGGAAACGTGCGGCCCTCGGAGAGAGCTACACAATCACCGAGAATACCAAACTTACCCTCACCGTCACCGTAGGCGGCATACTACCGGAAATCATCGCCGTCGGCTTCGATGACGATGAACTGCCATTCGAAATGAGCGACAAGTCGATTTATCAGATTGCTGGATCACAAGGCCAGTCTTCTTTTGTCGATCTTCGCAACGGAGCGGCGGGAAACCCAGGGGAGGTGATTACCCTCACCATCGATCTCTCTGCCCATGCTGGCAAGACGATCAATTCCCTTGTCTTCATTGCCGATGATGATCAGTCGAGCAATGGCGTCGGCTCCGTCAGCTTCTCCTCTGTACAGCTCGCGGAAGTAGCACCGGAGAATACCGCACCCAGCGTTGTTGGCGGCGGGTTCATCGACATGAGCGTCAACGAACGCGCCACGCTCGAAGTCGATCTGCCCTTTGTCGATGCAGATGGGGATGCGCTGAGCTACAGCCTTGCGGTCTCCGACGCACAAGGCGGCGCGGTTAGCGGCTTCGAAGACCTGACCTTCGAAAACGGGGTTCTATCAGGCCCGGTTACCGCACTGCCTGGCACCTACACGATCGTCGTCACGGCAAGCGACGGGCGGGGCGGCTCCGCCGTCAGCGACTTTGTATTGACCGTTGCAGATGTCAACGATGCCCCCATTGCCGATTCCGGCAATCTGTTCGAGCCGCTCGAGGCGGTCACTGGTCAGGAAGTATCCATCGACATCGCCATGTATGGTGACGCATTCTCCGACGCGGACGGTGATGAACTCACCTTCACGGTCGAAGGTCTACCCGACGGTCTGAGCCTCAATGAGGAGGGCGTCATCGTCGGTACGCCGACGCAGCCCGGAAGCGGCTTCTTCACCATTATCGCCACTGACCCGCTAGGGTTGAGTGCTTCGCTGGAAATCGCCTACAATGTCGAGGGCGAGCCGATTGGCAATACAAGCTTCACCGTCGAAGCCGAAGCCTTTACCGGCCTGTCGTCCGCAACCGGCTTCTACGCTTCCGCGGCTACGACCGCCTCCGGCGATCAACTCATCCGGACCAATGCCAATCAGGCCGGGAGCGTGGAGACCGTTCTGTCGCAAAACGGCCTGGCTTCAGGCTGGTACACCGTCACTATCACCGTCTTTGACGAAACCGACGGTAACGCTTCATTTACCTTAAAAATCGGTGACACGGTTCTCGCCGATAATCTCAGCTTCAACGACAACGGGACTTTCAACGACCCGTCTGCGATCCGGGGCAATGCCGCTCAGGCCGGAAACCTGAAAACCATCACCTTCACCACACCGGTATTCGTTGATGCCGCCACGATCGCTCAGATCACCGGCCAGGCCGATAATGGCGAGTATCTTCGCATCGACAAGTTGAGTTTCACGTCCACCGATGCGCCCCTTGAGCAGGCCCCGAGCGCCATTACCCTGACGGGTGACACGATTAGCGAGAACGCCGCCGCAGGCGTCATCGGAACATTGTCGGCAATCGATCCGGATGGCGACAGCAATGCAATCGTCTACTCGACGACGGATGAGCGCTTTGTCATCGAAGGCAACACGATCCGTCTCGCCGATGGCGTCAGCCTCGATCATGAGGAGGCAGAGACCGTGACGGTCTCCGTCGTCGCCACCGATACCCAAGGGCTTTCTACGACCACTGAACTCACAATCAATGTCGGCGACGTGAACGAGGCACCGGAACTGGCCGCCGGCGCCACTGTAGAGGACGTCGCGCTGGATGCGGGGGAGGGGACCACCATTGATCTCGCCAGTGCCCTTGGCGCGACAGACCCTGACGCAGGTGATAGCGTGAGCTATATTGCGACGCTCGCAAACGGCGCGCCCCTGCCGGCGGGTTTCAGCCTCGAGAACGGCACTTTGACTATCGCAAGTGACGTCGCGGCCGGTGTTTATGCGATCTCGGCTGCGGCAAGCGATGGCGAAATGTCATCGGAACCGGTCACCTTCACAGTGACCGTCGGAGAACCCGCTGCCTTCACACCGATAGTCGTGCAAGCCGAAGATGCACAGCTCACCGTTCTCGATAATGACGCTAATACGACAGACACGACAATACGCAATCTCGCCAATCCGGAAACAACAGCCGGTCTCGTCGATGGGTTGCGCCCGGATTATTCCGGTACTGGCTATCTTGATTTCGGCGATTTCCCAGGCGACAGCGTTACCTTCACGGTCACCGTGTCGGAAGCTGGCACCTACGACCTGAACGTGCGCTACGCCTCGGTCAATGAGCGTCCGCTCAGCCTCAGCGTCAACAATGGCACCGTTTCCACGATGCCCTTCCCGGACACGAGCGTGCCGGCGCAGAATGGTCAGCCGGCTATCGAGGGCTTCAACAACTGGGAATTTTCGACCGTCGGCGTACAGCTGGTTGCCGGGGTGAATACGATCACGCTCGCCATTCCCGCTGGTGCCAATACCGGTCCGAACATTGACCGTATCGAGCTTACCGAGGGCGGTAGCGGACCAATCCCCCAGGATACCTCTGCGGATGCGGACGAGATCCCGCTCTTTCTTAGCGGTCCACAGGAACCGTTGAGCGGTGCAGCAGCCGAATCGATCAATTTCAACCTTGCCGGTATAGATGCTGATATCGTCAAGGTTGAAATGAGCTTCGACGGCGGCACCACCCGCGTTACCGTGCTTCCGGACACTGACGGCGATTACGCAGTCGATGGCTCCGCTCTTGCCGCAGGCAGCTACACCGCGATCGCCTATGTGACGGATGCTGCCGGCAATCAGGCCCAGTCGCAGATGAACATCGTCATTGCGGGCCCGGTCGTCATTGCTCCCTTCACCATCCAGGCTGAAGACGAAACCAAGGTCATGGTGCAGGACAGCGGCACAGGTGACAGCGACGCAAGCCTGACGCGGGAAGTCAGCGCGAGCCGTCCCGATGCGACCGGTAATTACCGCACGGGTGCCGTGGATGGCGCCTATATCGACTTCGGCACGAATGCGGGCGATGGTATCACCTTCAATATAGACGCCCCAGCCGCCGGAACCTATCTCGTCACGTTCCGCTATGCCAATGGCGGCACCACGGACCGGCCTCTGGCTTTATCCGTCAACGGTAGCAGCGAGGGCCCTGTATCCTTCGTCCCGGGTCCGGTGGTAGGTACTGGCTCGGAGGCGACAGGCTGGAATTCCTGGGTCGAGAAAACCGTCGAGATTACTCTGGCCGAGGGTGCCAACACTGTCAGTCTCGAGATTCCGGCTGGTGCGACGGCTGGTCCCAATATCGATCAGGCAACTTTCGAATATGTCGACGAGGGCAATCCCTCCGAGCCATTCCTGGTGACGATCGAAGCGGAGACTTTCACCGTCTCCGATGTCGAAGCCACTGCCTCGACCCCGGCCGATACTGTTCCACGCACACCCGAAAACAAGGAACCGAATGCCAATACGGGCAATAGCGGCCCTGGCCAGATCTTCGATGCCGATGGCCTGCGCCCAGGCTACGAAGGTAGCGGCTATCTCGACATGGGTAATGACATCGGCGATCAGGCTGGCTTCAATATCACGGTCGAAGAAGCAGGCACCTATCAACTTACCGTCCGCTATGCCAATGGCGGCGACGCCAACCGCCCGATGACCCTGAGCATTAACGGTGTAACTCAGCTTGTAAATTTCAACTCGACCGTTCCCGCCGGTGGCACGGCCGACCAAGGGTGGTCAACCTGGGTAGACGTAACCATCGATGTCCAGTTGAACGCGGGCATCAATGCGATCTCCTTGGCTAATACGATCACCAACGGCCCCAACATCGACAATGTGACAATCAGCCGGGACGGCGATGACGGGCCGGGCGAAACCCGCGACCTGATCCGTTTCGAAGAGGTCGTCAAGATCAACTTCCAGCCAGCTTCCGGGCAGACCTCGAACGGGCTCCCTGCCGGATACCAGACGCCTCAGGGCTTCCTTGCGGATGTCGGCCTGGGGTTCGGAGATCGTGGCAACGGATTCTCCTATGGATGGGTAACGGAAGAAAGTGTAGCAGACGGCACGACCAATGGCACGATTGCCGCAAATCAGCCGACCAATGCGCACTGGTATAAGAACACGGTTTCCGAAGCCTCCGATCTGCAAAAAACCTACGCTCATTTCGAGATGCCGGGATCGGGTGTCTCAAGAGCATGGGAAATGGCATTGGCGAACGGCACCTATCAGGTGACCATGTCTATTGGCGACACTGCCGGTGCGCCGGATTCAACTTACGCGATCAATGTCGAAGGTCAGGACGTCATGCCTGACTGGGTACCCACTGCGCCCAACGGCAATAATAGCGGCGCGGGCTATCGCTCCACGCTCGTCACCACCATTGTGACGGTGACGGATGGACGTTTGACGATCGACTCGATCGGCGGCACGAACACGGAAATCCAGTATCTCGAGATCGACAGGGTTCCGGACCTGACACCTGACGATGGCGTTCCCGCAGATCAGGATTTTTCCTACTTCGTCGCCCCGGTTGCAGCCTCTCTCGAAGACGGGCAAGTGTCGATCGCCATCGGTCCTAACGGCGAGCTGCCCACCGGCATCGATCCAACCTCGACTTTCGTCGTCGGCATCAATCTGCAAGCCGATGGCAATCGTGGCCCCAACATCGCCTATACGGATAATATCAAGCTGGTCGAGACGCTGACGGGTATCGAAGTTCCTGTCTCCATCCAGATCAGCGGCGGTGCCGATACACTCAACATCCGTCCGCTTCAGGACCTGAAGGAGAATACGAGTTACACACTCAAGGTACAGGATGTCATGGATCTTGGTTCGATCACCGACCCGGACGGACCGCTCAAGCAGTTTCAGGACCTGACAACCACCTTCGTTACCGGCACGGCGCCAGTCGATGTACCGCGTGAAGTCGCTTTCACCACGGACGTTCTTCTCAATGGATTTGCCGACGGGGCAGGGGGCTTTACAACGGTCGAGTTCGGACCCGATGGCAAGCTCTATGTCGCCACGATCACCGGCGAAATCCATCGCTGGACCGTCAACGCTAACGGCACGATCGACAAGGCTTCGCAAGAAACATTGTCGCTCAGCTATCTCGATGCCGGTGGCGGCGAACGGCGCGGCATTGTCGGCTTTGTCTTCGATCCGAATGATCCCAACACGATCTGGATTACCGATAACGCACCCATTCCGCGTGAATCGAAAGCCTTTGACACCCCCGAATTCTCGGGACGCGTCAGCAAGATCACGCTCGCGGATAATTTCCAGAATTCTACGGCGGAAGCTTATATTACCGGACTGCCGCGTTCGGGCGGCGATCACCTGACGAACAGCCTCGAATTCCGTCAGAATCCGGACTATTCGCCAACCAATGGTGAACCTGAATATCTGCTCTATCTCAGCCAGGGGTCTAACTCGGCTGCGGGTGCGGCTGATGGTGCCTGGGGCAATCGTCCTGAGCGCCTGCTGAATGCGGCGATTCTGGAGATCGACCCGACGCGGACGCCCCCGAGCGGCGGCTTCAGCGTTCAGACCGAACCGAGCCAGGCGGGCAATCCGAGCTACCAGTCCCCGGCTGCAAATTTCAATATTGATGGCACCTATCCGGGCTTCTACAATCCTTATGCGTCGGATGCGGTTCTTTCGATCTATGCCACCGGCGTGCGCAATGCCTATGATCTTGTCTGGCATTCCAACGGCAAGCTCTATGTGCCAACCAACGGAACGGCTTCGGGCGGCAAAACGCCGACAGACCCGACACAGCCTGGCCTCGATACGACCATCTCCAATTCGCCGAAACAGTACGACTACTTCTTCACAATCGACGAAGGTAAATATTACGGCCACCCGAACGTTCTGCGCGACGAATATATTCTCAATGGTGGCAACCCGACTGGAGGTTCGGATCCGAACGAGGTTGTCGGCGGCAATGACGGCAATTCCAACACAGACGGTTATCAGTCCGGCGTGCAACCGGATGCGGATTACGACCTCGATGGCGTCTACAATCTGGGCTATAATCAGTCGCCCAATGGCGCGGTTGAATATACTGGCAATGCTTTCGGCTCGAACCTGAAGGGAGCCGTGCTCTTTGCCCAGTTCTCGACCGGCGATAATGTCCGCTATATCCAGGTGGATGCGGAAGGCAATATCATCGGCGACGACGTCCTGCGCCGGCCGGATGGCTCGGTAATCGATGATTATATCGATCCGCTCGATATCATCCAGAACCCGGTGACCGGCCAACTTTACCTGATGACGCTCAATCGCAGCACAGGGGCCAGCCAGCTCATCCTTCTGACTCCGGCCCCGGGTGGTGTCAGTCAGGATCTGACGGCAGATGAGGGCAATGATCTGACGCTGGTCGCTCTCGATGTCAGCGACCCGGCAGCGGCAATCTTCCGCATCGACGGTCTCGACAGCGACATCACCGCGATCCGCATATCGTTCAATAATGGGCCTAAACAAACCATCACGATTGATGCACAAAAGCAGTTCACCATTGATCTGGGCGCACTCACCGGTCCGGTCACCGCAACAATCGAGGTCACCGACGACGCGTTGAACACCGCAACCGCTTCGTCGGTCTTCGTACCGGGCGAGGAACCCTCCGGCGAAGACTTCGTGTCGCTCGTCACGATACAGGCCGAAGACAAGACCCCTGCTGACGGCACCTCCGTCACGGTCGCGACCGGCACTGGAGCTCAAATCCAGATCCGTGACGCGTCCAATCCAGAGGCTGCCGGCACGGCCGGAACGGTCAATGGTCTGCGCCCGGGTGCTTATGGCACGGACGGAAACACGAACGGCGATGACGGGGTACCCGGCGGCTATGCCGATTTCGGCTCCACAAATGCCGATTTCCTCACTTTCAACTTCTCGGTGCCTGCCGATCAGGCCGGCAATGCGATCCTGCGCTTCCGCTATGCCAATGGCAGTACCGCTGACCGTCCATTGCAGCTTGAAATCAACGGCAATATCATCAAGGTCCAGTCTTTCCTGCCAACCACCGTCACCGATGGAAGCGACCCGTGGAACAACTGGCAGACCGTTGATATTCCAGTCGTTCTTACAGGCGGCGCCAACACCGTAACGGTGCGTTCCGTCAACAATACCGGTCCGAATATCGATCAGCTCGAGATTCTCGTGCCGGCCGACGGAAACTCCGTTCCGAACGACGGCGAAATGATCATTGATGGCATTACCTATGTGAAATACGAGGCCGAGAATGCCGATCTAGGCGGTGCGGCCATCGTGACTGAAGACAGGAACCAGTCAGGCGGTGCCTTCGTCGATTATGTCGGCACAGCAGATCAATCTGTCAGCTGGACGATCTCGACGTCGACGAGCGGCAGCTACAATCTCGACGTGCTCTATGCGCTCGCCTCGACCAAAACCGCGCGTCCGATGACGATCTCCGTCAACGGCGTGGTCGTCCAGACGTTGCCTTTCCTGCCTAACTCCAACGCAAGCGAAACGACATGGGGACCGCAATCCGTGACGCTCGATCTGGCCGCGGGCACGAATGTCATCACCCTGACCGCACCCGACGGCAACGGCCCCAACCTTGATTATATGCGTGTCACCAAGACGCCTATATCGGTCTTCGAACCGGATTATGCCGAGATCGATGGTTCGGGACGCATCGAACTCGAGGCAACCGATGGTTCGGCCAATACGGTAAATGGCAGCACGGTCGATTTCTATTTCACCGTGAACGCCGATGGCGTTTACAAGATCGACACGGCCGCCAACCTGAATGCCACGAATGGTCAGGGCCTCAGATGGTTCCTGAACGGTGTGGAGGTCGATACCAGCCCATTCCCCGGCGCAGGTACGGCAGGGGAGGAGTCCGTCTATCTTACCCTGCAGGCGGGCCAGAACTACCAGCTGCGCGTTATCTCCAATGCGCCGGGCGCAAATGGGCTCGACTATCTGGATATTCAGCCAGCGCCCGGTAACCCGAATGCGGAGGTGACAATCCACAGCCTTGATGCGGCTTACTTCGACGACCGCCTGCACTTTTCCTATCTGGAGAACCCCGATGCGGTCTCACCCGGCTCGCCGCGTGATTTCAAGGATGACGGTACGGTTCGTATCTCGAACACGGGTACCGAGCCGCTGACAGTCACCGATTACCAGCTGACCGGACCATTCGTCCTGCAAAATCCAAACGCGCTGAACGGCGTTACCATTGCACCAGGGGCTTTTCTCGATGTGACGGTCCTGTTCAACCGGGCCGCCTATACGCCCCCCACCAGCAATGTCGATGGCACGTCCACGATCTTTGAAGGGCAGCTCAAGATCGTGACCAACGATCAGGATAGCCCGGTTGCCACCGTCAAACTTGCCGGCTTCTGGCAGGCTCGAGATGAAGGCGGGCAAGAACCCAACGTCAATGAAATCTGGAAGATTTTCGGTTTCGGTAACGTCATCGAAGGCCTGAAACTCACCGGCGGCGGCGAAAATTCGGTACTTTCGACTAATGACGTGTTTGCAAAAACCGATGAAACGGAGGTGCTGTCGCCTTACTGGAAGATTGCCGATGGCTTCACGTCGGCCAAGATTACGCAGATAGCGGCGTTTCACGGCCCGGGCGGTGCCACGATAGGCATTCATAATCCTGGAACGAAGAACGGCACGATCAACTTCTGGGATCATCAGGGCAACGACAATCAGCGCCTGCTTCCAAATGCCGGCAACGACTCGACCTTTGCCACGAAAACCTTCACGCGCACCGATGTGCCGGACGGCTGGCAGGGGGCGGATATATTCGGCATTTCGGTGGCCGGACTGTCGTCCGATCCACGGCTCAATCCAACAGGCGGCGTCATCGTCCCCGGCGCACAGCAGGGCCACACCGTCAAGATCTTCCAGGCTC
Organism: Limoniibacter endophyticus; assembly: GCF_014652835.1. Lineage (GTDB taxonomy): Bacteria > Pseudomonadota > Alphaproteobacteria > Rhizobiales > Rhizobiaceae > Limoniibacter > Limoniibacter endophyticus. The sequence continues at coordinate 199,317 of NZ_BMZO01000006.1, read as the reverse complement.
TCGATGGCAATGGCGACGTGATACCCAATGTTTATCTCGGCGTCATGGATTACACCGGCATCAACTACGACTACAATGACAACCTCTTCGTCATTGAAGGTGTCGAGCCGGTAGGCTTCGGTGCAGACATGGTCATAAGCGGACTGGACGATGCGGCAGCTGACGACCGTCTGGTCTTCACCAACATCGACCAGCCAGCCAATGCTCAGCAGACCTTCCGCAACGAAGCAACGCTGACTCTGACGAATGACGGCTTTACCGCACTGTCCCTGTCGAGCCTGGTTCTTTCCGATAGTTCGGCATTCGAATTCGTCGGGCCGGTACCGACCAGTATCGCAGCAGGCGCGTCGGCTCAGATCACCATCCGCTTCAAGGGAACACATGCCGGCACCGCTTCCGGCGCCGACCTTTACAACGCAACCCTAACCATCAACTCCAACGACTACGAAGGAGCCAAGGTCATCCAGCTTGCCGGTCTGGCGCAGGAGTTTTCGGAAAACAATTCCGAGCCGACCGTCGCACAGATCGTTGAAGCCTTCGGTTACACGACCGATGTCGCGCAAGGCGAACTGGCTAATGGCGGTCAGGTCGAAACCGTCGGCGACGAAGTTCTGATGCCTTATCTGGAGAAACTCGATCCGACCAAGAATGTCGAGATCATTCAGATGGCGGCTTTCCTGCAGCAGGGCAACGTCGCGCGCCTGGGTTACCATCAGGTCAATTCGAGCGCCGTCACCAACCTGTTTGCCAATGACGATCAACAGGGCCAGACGGTTCTTCCCGATCAGTTGGTGGCAGGTAGCGGGGCAGGGGCGAGCGTGGCTCGCGGCACCATTTCCCAGAACACGCCGTTCGGCCTGTTCATCTCGGTTGATGGGCGGCCAACCTACTCGTCATGGACCGACCCGGAAGCCAACAAGATAGATCCGAATTTCGGCCAGCTCGTCGGAGAAGATCAGGGCCACCTGATCCGCTTCTTTGAGGCACTGGACGCCGATGGCAACGTGATCCCCGGCACATACATCGCCATCCAGGATTACCCCGGTGCAGGTAATTACGACTATAACGACCACATGTTCGTCATCAAAAACGTCAAGCCGCATACGCTGACTAGCGCCAACGATGCCAACGGCGATGGCATCAACGATGCGCTCCAACTTGACGCCGATAATGACGGGACAGCCAACTTCTTCGACAATACCGGCACGCCCCCGACCGGGCCACAAACGCCTTATCCCGGCCCTGCGCCGACTTTCACCAACGGCGTCCTCACCGTCGATGCGACCAACTTCGACAATGGCGGACAGGGCATCTCCTGGAATGACAATGCAGGGCTCGACAATCCCACCGGTAATCCAAGCTTCCGCCCTGGGCGCGATGTGGAACTGGTCGGGGCAGGTCTCGATATAGGTCACGTCAAGCCGGGTGAATGGGTGGAATACACGATCGACGTGCCCACCGCCGGCACCTACAGCTTCTCGGCCAATGCCAAGACACCGGTATCGGGTGCCACGATCAGCGTTTCGCTCAACGGCCAGACGCAACTCGGTACCGTCACGCTGGCTGACGGACATGCAGGCGGCTCGAATTTCAGCAATGCTGCCTTTGCGGACAGCGCTCCCATCTCACTCAACCTCGCAGCCGGTATCCAGACGCTGCGCCTGACCTTCAATGGGCCGCTCGCATCGAACGGCTATGTGCTCGACCTTGCCTCCTTCAAGCTGACGGCCCCGGTCAACCCCCAGACACCTTATCCGGGCGCCGCTCCGACCTTTACCAACGGCACGCTGACCGTCGATGCGACCAACTTCGACAATGGCGGGCAGGGGATCTCCTGGAACGACAATGCAGGACTTGACAATCCGACCAGTAATCCGAGTTTCCGCTCTGGACGCGACGTGGAACTGGTCGGGGCAGGTCTCGATATAGGTCACGTAAAACCGGGAGAATGGGTGGAATATACGATTAATGTTCCGACTGCTGGTACCTATACATTCTCGGCCAACGCCAAGACACCAGTAGCTGGCGCCACGATCGGCATTTCCTTGAATGGCCAGACGCAACTCGGCACGGTCAGCCTCGCCGATGGTCATGCAGGCGGATCGGACTTCGGAAGTGCTGCCTTTGCCCAAAGTGCACCGATCTCCTTTGCACTTGATGCAGGCATTCAGACGCTGCGCCTGACCTTCAACGGGCCGCTCGCATCAAACGGTTATGTGCTTGATCTTGCTTCCTTCACGCTGACGGCTCCAAGCGGCCAGACGCCATTCGGAGGCGTGGCACCTGTCCTGTCGGATGCTGGCCTCGTCATCGACGCGGTTGACTATGATGAAGGCGGGCAAGGCGTTGCCTATAATGACGCCGCCGGCCTTCAAGGCGGCACCAATGGCGGACGTGGCGGATCTTCGGTGGAAGTTACGTCCAGCGGCGATGTCGGCTGGATCGCCAATGGCGAGTGGATGGAATACACGATTACGGTGGAGGAGGCCGGCACCTACGCCTTCAATGCCAATCTCGCACTGGGTGAAGCGGGGGGACCAAACCGCACGGTCACCGCATCCTTCACCAATGGAAGCGCGGTGGACACGGTAACGGTCAACACGCCGCGCACCGGTACATGGTCGAATTTCCAGGATAGTAATACAGTGAATGTCGATCTCGACGCAGGCACGACCGTCATCCGCCTCACCTTCAACGGCGGCGCACAGGACATTTCGTCCTTCAGCCTCGAACCGGTGGCTTCGCCGATGCAGGTGGCGGCCAAGATGGTAACAATCGACGCCTTTGGAGACGCGACCTCTGCTCAGCTCCTGCATGACGACGCCATGCCGGAACCGGCCGATACCGACGTGATGGATCACGACGGCTACAATCCGGACCTCGGACCGGTATTTGGTTACGATCTTCTGACCTGACGAGACGGAACTGGCCCCCCACGGGGGCCAGTTCCTCCCCATTTCAACTTATCGAAATATTGAATGCTGCGCAGTCAGCGTTCGGAGGGCGGGAACATGTTCAATCGTCGTCGAGAATTCACGGTTTCGGAAGCCGTGAAAACATGTCGAAAAGCGTTTATGGGCATTTTCATCGTCAGCGCCGTGCTCAACGTGCTGATGCTGACAGGGCCACTTTTCATGCTCCAGGTCTATGACCGCGTCCTGGCGTCGAGCAGTGTGCCCACATTGGTCGTTCTCGGCGGCATAACACTTGGCCTCTATCTCTTCAGCGGCTTGCTCGACATCTTGCGCCAGCGCGCTCTTTCGCGCATTGCGATGCGCGTATATGCCAAGCTTTCCGGCCCAGCACTGCGCGCCAATGTACAATTGCCCATACTTGCCGGCCAAAAAGCGGCAGGCATGCAGCCCGCCCGCGACATTGACGTTGTGCGCCGCTTCCTAGGCTCCACAGGCCCGGCGGCAATTTTCGATCTGCCCTTCATGCCCTTCTATTTTATCCTGATCTTTCTCATGCATCCGTGGCTGGGCATTCTGGCGCTGGCCGGTGGTGCGGTCATCTTCACGCTTGTCGTCGCCAATGAGCTTTCAGCACGCGCACCGACGCGAGAACTTTCCTCCGTCAGTGCGCAGCAGGCCAAGCTTGCCGAAACGGCGCGTCGCAATGCCGAAGCCGTAACGGCCATGGGCATGATTTCACGTCTCAATATGCTTTATGCTGATCGTCTGGGCGTCTGGTACAATGCCCAGCGGCTTTCGGCGGACCGCAGCAACTTCTACTCGTCGGTCATAAAGACGCTGCGCCTCGTGCTGCAATCAGCCATGCTCGGTCTCGGCGCCTATCTCGCCATTTATCAGGAGATCAGTGCCGGCATCATGATCGCATCCTCGATCATCATGGCGCGTGCCTTGGCCCCGATCGAACAGGCTGTTGGCCAGTGGCCGGCTTTCGTTGCCTCGCGTCAGGCAACCGCACGCCTCGACCAGGCCTTCAAAAGCATCAAGGACGACAATGGCATGGAGGGCCTTCCGCTCCCCAGGCACGAGCTAAGCGTTGACGGATTGGCAACAAGCGCGCCCGGCGAGCCGGTTCTGCTGCTGCAAAACGTCGTGTTCTCTTTGAAGGCAGGCGACGGGCTTGGCGTTATTGGCCATTCCGGGTCGGGCAAAACCAGCCTGGTACGTGCGCTGACAGGCGTTTGGCCTTCGCTTCGCGGCTCGGTACGACTTGACGGGTCCACCATGGATCAATGGCCGGAAGATGATCGCGGGCGCTTTCTGGGCTATCTGCCACAGGACGTCGAACTCTTCGACGGTACGATTGCCGAGAACATCTCTCGCTTTGATCCCAATCTGAATGTAGAGGCCATCGTTGCTGCCGCCCAGCTTTGCAACGTGCATCGTCTTATCGTCGCATTGCCGGAAGGATATAATACGCGGATCGGCGAGGGGGGCGCCCGTCTTTCCGCCGGGCAACGGCAACGTATCGCTCTCGCCCGGGCGCTCTATGGCAACCCTTTCCTCATCATTCTCGATGAACCCAACTCCAATCTCGACGCCGAGGGAGAAAAGGCGCTTGCCGCTGCGCTGCTCGAAATGCGTAGACGAGGCTCCATCGTCGTTCTGGTCGCCCATCGCACAAGCGCTCTTGCCGCAGTCAACAAGGTGCTGATCGTGCAGAGCGGCCAGCAGATCAAGTTTGGCGAGCGCGACGAGGTATTGTCCAACATCGCCGAATTTGCAGCCCCTCAATCAGACAAGAAGGTCGTTTCCCATGCGCTTTGACGATATCGACCGTTCAATCGGTTCCTCGCTAAAAAAACAGGTCCGTATCGCCCTTATCACCAGCGTTGCACTTGCTATCGGTCTGGGAGGCGTGTCCGCTTATGCCAGCATCAGCGGGGCGGTGATCGGCGCCGGCAAGATCATTGTCGAGGGACGTACCAAACATGTGCAGCATCGCGACGGCGGCATTATAGGCGAAATTGCGGTGCAGGAAGGTCAAAGGGTTGAGGCGGGCAGTATTCTTTTCCGCCTCGACGGCACACTGGCTGAAGCAGGCCTTGGGGTCATCGACAGCCAGCTTGAACAGCTGATTGCGCAGGAAGCACGTCTTCTTGCCGAACAGGCGGGCCTGACCGACGTCGATTTCCCGGATTCGCTCGAAGTCAACGCCTCAGATCGCGTGCAACTGCTTCTCGAAGGGCAAGAAATGCTGCTCGACCAACGTGCCCTGACGAAAGAAGGAAAGAAAGCGCAGCTTTCAGAGCAGATCGCGCAGTTTGGCGAGAAAATCAAGGCGTTGGAAGCCCAACGGCAAGCTGTCGCTGAGAATATCGAGCTGTTGAAGGGTCAGTTGAAGGCTATCAAGCATCTGCACGGGCGCGGGCTGGTTGTCGATTCCCAGCTTTCGACCATACAGCGCGAACTCGCGTCGCTTATCGGCAATGAAGCCTCGGTTCTGGCCGAAATCGTCGAGAATCGGCAGGCGACAAGCCAAACGAAACTGCAACGCGTACAGGTGGACGAGGATTTTCAGGAGGCGATTCTGACTGAACTCGACCAGAAGCGCACGGAAATAGCCCGCCTGCAGGAAGAGCGCATGGCAGCGCTAGACAAACTGGCGCGCCTTGAAATTCGGGCACCTATTTCCGGTTATCTGCACGAGCTCAACGTCCATACCGTAGGTGGTATTGTTGCACCGGGCGAAACCCTCGTCAGCATCATTCCGATGGATGACGAGTTGATTGTGGAGGCCAAACTCGCGCCCAATGATGTCGATCAGGTGCGAAACGATCAGCACGCACGGCTGCGCCTGACCGGTCTTGACCAGCGTACGACGCCGGAACTCACCGCTTCCGTCCTCGACATCTCACCAGATCTCACCACCGATCAGCAAACCGGTATGACCTATTACGTTTCTCGCTTGAAACTGAACGAAGGCGAAATCGAGAAGATCGGTGCAGGTCGCCTGCGTCCCGGCATGCCGGTAGAGGTTTTCGTGGAAACAGGCAGCCGCTCGATCCTGTCCTATCTGATCAAGCCGTTGCATGACCAGATCCAGCACGCGATGCGGGAACGTTGAGCCAGTACAAAGCGTTAGCGCTCCCATCGAATATCAGCGAGACGGGGGTCCGAAACAAATATTTCCCTTGAGAAATCAAGGCCCCGTTCTGGAAAGTCCCGTAAGGCACGCACACCGCTAGGGCTCAGGTGGATACGCCAACTCTGCCGCTCCACAGCCTTGGGTTCGGAAAAGGCGGCGCAATTGAGGACGGCGATGTTCTTGCCTGCCTCGGGATCCCGGACCGAGCGATAGAGAATGATCCAAGTGCCTGCTTCGCGCGCGGCATCTGCAAGCGCCTGGCACGCCGCATAATCCGTGAGATTCGTCCAGGCAACAGCATCGCGGGACAAGGATCCTTTCGTAAGGTCGAGCGTCGTTTTTGTGGCAAGTGCGACGGCAAAAGCCGTATACTCGGCGGGATTGGCCGGCCACGGCGTTTCCGGCGATTCCGCATAGAAAAGCAGTCTGTAAAATGCCATTTCAGCAAGCGCTGTCTCGACGCGTTCAGCTGCATAAAATACGCCCTCGGTGAATCCCGCACGGCGAAATCGTGAGCCATAAGGATAGGGCGCATAACGAAACGGCGTCGAAAGCAGATAATCCAGATGCGCGCATGGTTCCGGAACAGCCGGTTTCGCGGTTTCGAGAAGCTCTTCAAGCAAGACCTGCTCAGCCAGCGTATCAACAAGCTTCAGGGTTGAAACACGATGTTGTGCTTCCACGAGCCTCCAGCCCAACCCTTCATATGGCCCCAGCTCAGAGGATAGCGCGGCGGGTGTCCAGATAGGCAATGACATCCATCAATCCGGCAATGCTTTTGATTTTCTCGACGGGCAGACCGCCCAGCGCGGAATTATGAGCCTTCATCCAACGGCGCGACACCATCTCGTCGCCACCCGTAATCGCATCGAGCGAACGAAACAACCGGACGAGAAGCAATGCCAACTCGAAAGCCTTCTGACCACGGTGCAAAAAAAGCTTCTCATTGCGAAGACGTGAAATACTGGCTTCCGAAAGTCCGAGAACGGCGGCAAAATCCTGCGAGGTAAGCCCTAGCCGCTCAGCCGTGCGGATAGCCGCTTTACTAAGAACCAGATCTTCCGTTGCGGGTCTTTCAAGCGCGAGTGTGCTCATGAACCACTCCTTTCAAATGAAAGAATAAACGATTTTCAGATCACCTGAAAGAGCTTTCTTTCGAGTAGTCAACTGGAGCAGGAATATCCCGGCCATTCTTGTGCCTTTATTTACTGCTGCGATAAAGGCTGACGGACACTCCTCATCCTTGCATGGCTATTAATCGCCCCTTGGAAAAATTCTCAGGACGATTATCTTGTTATTGAGAGATGAAGCGTAGCCTGCACCAGTCACATCTTTGGAGCTTATCCATGACAACCCTGACCCTGATTTTGGCCTCCTGCCTAGTCGCCGTCCTCGGCATCACCAGCTTCAAGGTCAAGGCTGCCCGCATGGAAGAAAAGCGTTTGCGCAAGATCCGCATCAGGATCGACGATCGACGCGGCTGATTTTTCCTTTTACCGGCTCTTTTTCGGCTCACTTCCAGGGCCGGAGGAGCCTTTCTCAAATTTACGGAAAAATTTTCGATTTATTTTTGAAATGGACATTTTTATCCATTATTTTAAGATTTTCTAATAAATATTGCAAATCAACGATTTAGTTCCTTCGAAGCATTTGTTACCGTGGATAAATTTCAAGGCCAAAGCTATCAAAAACACTCGAATTTTGCAGCAGAATCAACAAAGCAGCCTATTCCAAGACCCTGCGCATCACAGAGTTTCATCCACACCCCTAAAATCGACCGCATAATAATCCCGCAGCTCGTGAATACGTCTTATCCGGCCGGTGAGACAGGGACGCGAGCAGCCACTGGCGTCCGTCGTCAGTGTTTCGGACCATTGGCGGTCCGGAACATTGGGCGAAGAGCGGGCGAGGAAGGCAGACGGGCGACCGCGTCCTGCACCATCCCCTCCGGCCAATGGGAGAGGATGGAAAAGCTCAACCATCCAGGCATGGATGACACGGGCAGCAGGATGAATAAGAGCGGCGTCGTCCGGCAGGAGAAGAGTGTCTGCTCCGCCCAGTGAAATGGCATAACCTCTTCCGGCAACGACCGGTTTGCCGGAAGAGGCCTTTCGATCCAGGCGAAGCCTGTCCGACCAATCCAATATAGTATGTTCACTGGGCAGGCTTCGTCCGATCTCTCACCCGATGCGTAAGCGTTCGGGACGTTGTGCTTGACAGCAGCTGGCTTGGGAATAAATTGCTTCAAACTTAAAATTATAACGGGGACGATCATGCCGGAAGCCTTCATCTGCGACTATATTCGCACACCTATCGGACGTTTCGGCGGATCCTTGTCGTCGGTCAGGACCGATGATCTTGCTGCCATACCCCTGAAGGCTCTGGTCGAGCGAAATCCCTCCGTTGACTGGGCAGCCATCGACGAGGTGTATTTCGGCTGCGCCAATCAGGCTGGCGAAGACAACCGCAACGTTGCCCGCATGGCTGTACTTATTGCCGGTCTGCCGCAGATTGTTCCAGCTACGACCATAAACCGGCTTTGCGGTTCAGGGATGGATGCAGTGATGATGGCAGCGCGAGCCATCAAGGCCGGGGAAATCGATCTTGCGATCGCTGGTGGTGTGGAGAGCATGAGCCGCGCGCCGTTTGTCATGCCCAAGGCCGACACTGCCTTTTCGCGTAACGCAGAAATTCATGACACGACAATTGGCTGGCGCTTCGTCAATCCGGTTTTGAAGAAGCAGTACGGTGTCGATTCCATGCCGGAAACCGGTGAGAACGTCGCGGAACAATTTTCGGTGTCGCGCGAAGACCAGGATCGTTTCGCGCTCGCGTCGCAAGCCAAAGCGTCAAAAGCTCAGACGCAAGGCAGGCTCGCCAGGGAAATCACCCCCGTCTCCATCCCGCAGAGAAAGGGCGATCCGCGCATGGTGGACCGCGATGAGCATCCGCGCGAAACTACGGTAGAGGCTCTGGCTTCTCTGAAAACCCCTTTTCGGCAAAACGGAACCGTTACCGCCGGCAACGCATCGGGCGTCAATGACGGCGCTGCCGCGCTGATTATCGCTTCGGAAGCAGCGGCGCGGCAATATGGCCTGACGCCGATTGCCCGTGTTCTGGGCGGTGCGACCGCTGGCGTCGAACCGCGTATCATGGGCATAGGGCCGGTTCCAGCAAGCCAGAAGCTTTTTGCCCGCCTTGGATTGACCCAGCGCGATTTCGACATCATCGAACTGAACGAAGCTTTCGCCGCACAGGGTATTGCCGTTCTTCGCCAACTTGGAATTGCCGATGACGATCCACGCGTCAATCCCAATGGTGGGGCCATTGCCCTCGGTCATCCGCTCGGCATGTCGGGAGCGCGAATTGCCGGTACGGCCGCGCTCGAACTCGCACAAAAAAATGCCGGCCGAGCGATCGCCACCATGTGTATCGGTGTGGGGCAGGGGATTTCGCTCGCGCTCGAAAGAGCCTGATCACAAAAATGTAATATTTATTGATCCGGGTATTATCGAACAGATTCGCGCTTCTCGTGTTCGGTCTGCATGGAACCCACGAGAATTTTTTCGGCCTTTTCGGGCCAGAAGCTTTTAAAGCGCGGCACGGCGCAAACCGTCGCCGCGGCCATGAAACGGGCGCTGGAAAATCAACGAGATGTAAATTTCGCGATCTTCGATGACAAGACCGGACGCCGGCTTGACGTACCCGTCGCGGAAACGGAGGAAGACCTTGCCTCCATCATTCGCGAGGCGGCGATGCCAAGCAGACCGCGTGCGCCGGGCCGGCCACGTCTTGGGGTTGTCGCCAGGGAGGTGACCCTCCTTCCGCAACAATGGGCCTGGCTCAACGAGCAGGAAGGCGGCGCGTCCGTGACCTTGCGCCGGCTGGTGGACAATGCCCGCTCGAAGGCGGATGAAGACAAGCGCAATGCTCAGGCCGCGTCGAGCCGTTTCATGGCCGACATGCTGGCTGATCAGGAAAATTACATCGAAGCATGTGCGGCATTGTCCAACGCAAACCGCGCGCAGTTCATCGAGTTGACCAGGAACTGGCCGATGGATTTACGCGACCATGTGCGCCTTCTGGCAGAACCTGCTTTTCAGCCGGTGCGATGATCAACCAACATTGCGCGCCGACCATACGGCAAATTCATAACCATCGGGCGATTTGAATTGAAACCGATGCCCTCCGGGAAAGGCGAACGTGTCTAAAGTAATTTTTCCACCAGCTTCAACGACCCGTTTTTTCGCGGCCTCGAGATCGTCACAGTAGAGAATAATCAGGGGTCCGCCGGATGTGATTTCGCCCGAGGTCGTAAGCCCGCCGGTTAGACGGCCGTCACTGAATTCCGAGTAGGTCGGGCCGTAGTCGGTGAAGCTCCACCCGAACGCGGTGCCGAAGAAGGCTTTGGCCTCACCAATATTGCCGACGACGAACTCTATATTGTCGATCTGAAAATCCCGGCCGCGCTCACCCATTTCCTAATCCTCCCAATTCCGCTAGCCTGACTTTCGCCCGGTCGTTCCGTTCTCCCGTAGCAAAGCCATCAGCATCGGTCCAACTGTAAACGACCCGGCCTTTGCCTTCATTGTCAGCGCGCGTAAATATCCGCCTGGCGCGCGCACGCCGTCGGCTTTTTGAAGAATTCCTGCTATCGAGATCGCCGCTTGCGTCGTCCCCATCGCGGAAACGCAATCTTCCCACGCATCGGCACTTATGCCCAGCGCCTCGCGAACTAGATGCGCTGTCTGGATCAGATCGCTCCAATCAGATATTCCGTCTTTCGCGTAGGTTTCAATATCGGGGCAGGCCCGTAGCACAAGTGCAAGCGGATATCCGGTCAACGGCCGCACCTTTGCATTTCCAGTTGGAGCGGCAATGGCCCCGTGCTCTTTTTCGAGAGCAGGTTCAAATTCAAGGGGTTTAGTTTTTGAATTATGTATAAGGCGCTCATTATGAGCATCATTGCCGCTCGTATTTTCTGATTTCTCTTTCTTTTCCAACCAGTTGGAAGCTTTCTCCCTGAGAATTTCCAGCGTTCCTTCCATTTCCAGCAGTTCTCCCCTGGTCAGCGAGCGCCGAAGCTGCGTCGTCACGTCTGCAAGATCCCCTATAAGGCCAGCCCAGTCGCCCGAAATCGCCTCTTCAAGAGCATAGGCGGCAATCTTGCCTATGTCGCGCCGCAGCAGAGAAATGCGCTCGCGAACCAGCCTGATCTCGCGTTGCTCGGCCGCGATCTGCTGCGCCGTTGCTTCAATTTCCGCGGCGCGTGCCAATAGAGGTGCCAGATCGAAACCGAACGCCTGGTCGATTTCGCCCTCGCCGTCGCGACGCGCGTAGCGCTTTCCATTGGGACTGTCGCGACGCAGGAGAAGCCCGGCCTCTACGAGAGCCGCCAGATGACGCCGCAACGTGGCAGACGCCATGCCATGCGCACGCAAGGACAATTGTTGATTGGAGGGAAAGACAACGAGATTGCGGTCGCCCTCCAATGTCTCTTCCGGATAAAATGTCAGCAATGCGTTGAGCACTATGAGCGAGCGATCGCTCAGGCCAAGACGCACCCGTGCTTGCGCAACGGCGCGAAACAGTGGCCATTTTCCGATGGCTGCGTCCGACCTGACCGTTTCGGCCAGGCGGCTTGCTTTCAACATGGCATGCGACATCGGTCGCTGCCCGAAAGGCGTCGTCGATTGATAACCCGTCATGTCCCTTTGCCTTTCAGCAGGCAATGAAAACCCCGTTGTCAAACAGCCATGCCGCTTGACACTGATTCCCGGACATGCGATTCTCTTGTTGCTACACTAAGAGAGAGGTTCCGGAACGCTTGTTTCGGGGCCTTTTTCTTTACCTGTCTATCGTCGGTTCATCTTCCCGTTCTCTTTGTACCTTGTCAGCCGATAGACTGACGGCGAAATTGTATTCAGCCCTGCTTTGCCTTTTCGAATTCAGCGAAAAGCTGTGGCAGGGCATCCGCGACATAAGCCACGAAATTCGGATCGGTCGCTGCGGCAAAGGAAAGACTTTGCGCATTACCGGAGGATTTCAGCGTTGCCAGGATGGCGCCATCGGCACTTTCGATCGAACGCGTGTCAGCCAGCGTCTTCTTGCGCGACAGAAGCGCGAACAGCCGCTGAAAGCGCGCATCCGACCCTTCGGCCTTGAAACGTTCGCGCGCAATTTCCTCGCGGATTTTTTCCAGCGCCGCAGCGCGGTCTCCATTAATGAGTTCGCCAAGGGCGAGCCAGCGCGGCCGCCCAACCTTCGGGGCCGGACCAATCGCATTGACGATCTCCAGGGGCACTGCATCCAGCACCTGCAGATAACGCGTCATGTCAGCCTTGTGCAGAGATAATGCCCGCTGAACGGTGGCGCGGTCGAAGCCGTAACGGATCAATGCATGTGCAAACACGGCCCGCTCGATAAAGGAAAGATCACGACGTTCGCTGTTTTCTTTGCCTTGCGCCAAAACAAGATCGACATCGCTCAGCTCGCGAATGACCGCTTTGACGTCGATGCCAAGCGTGCGCGCGGCACGGAGACGTCGCTGCCCGTAAGCTGCCTGATAGCGTCCCTTTTGTTCGGGATGAGGACGCACCAGAATCGGAACCTGCTGACCGTCATCGCGGATGCTGTTCACCAGAGATTGGAAATCCGGATCCTGTTCGCGGGCAAGACGGTCTTCCACGATGGAATTGTCGATAAGCTCCGGCGAAAGCAACACGACACGGTCGCCACTTGCCAGGCTTTCTTTCAGCTTTCGGGCATTTTCCAGCTCGCGCGACATGTCGCCAAGCGAAAGCCCCATCGCCTTGACGGCGCCTGAAGAAGTATGTGGACGCGGCGCATCGGTGCGCGGCACGCCGATTTTAGCGGCGACTTCTTCAGGCTTGAGCGTCTGCGGATCTGCACCGAAAAGGGACTTCAGCGTATTGCGGCGATTTGCATTAGACATTAGCGACCTCCTCTCGGCGGACGGTTCCAGGCCTGCAGCATCAACTGTTCGACTTCGCCATTGACCGCATTGAGGGATTCCATGGCTCGGTCATAGGTCTGGCGGGAGAAGTTCTCGCGCCCAACCTCATAAAGCGTCTGTTTTGTCAGGCCAGCGTCGGAAACGGCGGTGGATTTCAACATTGCGGACGTGAGGACCCGCTCGCCAAACTGGCCACGCAGAAACGCTGCGATTTGCGTCTGCGGGCCGTCATTTGGTTCAAAACGCGTCACGAGATAGCGCAAGAAATCGAAGCGCAGCTCACCACCACCCTCCGCGACAACCGATAAAAGATCAGAGGTCATGAAAAGGAACTGGCTCATCGATGCCACGTCCAGCATTTGCGGATGCACGGTGACAATGACCGAGGTCGCGGCGCAAAGTGCTGATAGGGTCAGGAAGCCCAGTTGCGGCGGACAGTCGATAACGACGACGTCGTAATCGTCGGAAACCGTTTCCAGAGCGCTCTGTACCCGCGCAAAGAACATCTCGTGTTCACTCTTTTCGCCGCTCGCCAGAACACGGGGCGTGGTGTGCTCAAACTCTTGCAGCTCAAGATTACCCGGAACAAGGTCGAGACCGTCGAAATAGGTCTTACGGATGATATCAGAAAGCGGGCGACGCTCATCATCATAGCGGATCGCCCCGTAAAGCGTGTCGTTGCCCACGAGATCGAGCTCCGGCTGATAGCCGTAGAGCGCCGACATGGAGGCTTGCGGGTCGAGATCGACGGCAAGTACGCGAAAGCCCGAGAGCGCCAGATGCTGGGCGAGGTGGGCAGCAGTAGTCGTCTTGCCAGAACCACCCTTGAAATTGGTGATGGCAATCACCTGCATGTGCTCGCCCTTTTCAGGGTCGCGGTGCGGCAGATAAAAGCGGGCTTTTGCAGGGTTTTGCTCGGCCAGGTGCCGGCGCAGCGCATTGATCTCTTCCAGAGAGTAGAGGCGTCGCCCGCCAGCGCTTGTCTGCGGTTGCGGTCCCTCGCCGGCAATCGACAATTGACGCAGATAGCCATCGGAAACACCTATCATGCGCGCCGCTTCACCGCTCGTAAAGCGGCGCAGGACCTTCGCGGAATCCGGGGCAAAGAGCCGCTCGCGCATCGTCTTCAGCTGGGCGGACAGGACTTCCGCATCCGCTGCGATCGCATCTGCAGCCGATGGCATCCTCTCCTTGCTGATCATCGTCATCGACGCGTCCTTAACCATAATTCCCGATCTCTTATATGCAGCGATTCGAGAAAAGAGACGAGGCCCGGCTAACGGCTTTCAGCGCTACAGCGCCAATTTAGCCGCTTACAGATTTTTCCAAACCTACGAAAACTTCCCTCAATCTGAGCATTTGCCGTAACAGCGATACCAGAGTTCGAAAAAGCGTCAAGCGATTTATCCTTAACGTGCGTTAACCAATATGCCAACGCTGTCAACGCTTTAGACGGTTAAAGCTAAAGTGCGTACCTGCGCATAATGTGAAGCGGCGCTGCAGACGCGAACACACGGAAAACTCCCCGAAACGGACGAAATACCAGAGGTTACAGTGGTTTCGCGACCCGAACATCTGCGTTTATGAAAGGCCGGGCTCCGGTCAGAAGCAGCGCATCGGCTATCCCGCATTCACAATTTGACGCGGCAGAAGACCTGAAACATAAACGACAAGCGTCGCGCGATTACGAGCTGCGCAAGCAATTTTCAGGCGAACACAAGGTGCATCCACGACAATTTTTCCTAGACGATTCGGCTTGGGCGAGATCGGAAAAGACTCACAGGTAACACCGCTCGGCGGCTCCCTGGAAAGCATCAACTGCTATTTGCCTTGCCGCGCCACTCCATCAGGATGCGCTCCGGTGTGCGCGAAACCTCCAGCAGACCTTCGCGCAGATAGAACCGATAGGCGGGGTTGGTCGTCAGCACGCTGAGCTGCAGAGCAACGCCGGCTTCGGCAGCGCGAGCCTTCATGGTTTCGAGAACGAGCGCACCGATTCCGTTGCTCTGATATTCAGGCGAAATATACAGCTTCGCGATGAACAAGACGGAATCGCTCTTATATCGCGTCGCCACGCAGCCGCATTCGTCGGCGCGCCCTTCATCCGTCGCGACAATAATGAAGGTTCGCGACAAGTCGATGCTCGCCGGATCGACTTCTTTCCACACACCCCAGAGCGCCACGGCATAGTCATGCATGACTTGCTTTTCGAGTGCGACGAGAGCGGCACGATCCCCTTCGAGGGCTGGTCTCAGGCGGATTTCCTGCATTTACGCGAACCCTCCCGGTTCTCATGAATTTCGATAGCCACGCAACCAAAGCGATCCTCGTCCGTTTGCATTCACCGAACCTGAATCAACGGGGGTTGACGAGAGGGCTTTTAAGGTGGAAATGGCATCGCTACAACTGCACGCCGTGGCGCGCAAAACATCCGACAGACGGAACGACGATGACGCATAAGATCTTGGTGGTCGAGGATGAAATCTTCGTCGCTATGGAAATCGAATATGTGGTGTCTGAGCTCGGCTGCAATTCCATTGGCATAGCGACGGACGCTTCGTCTGCGGATGCATTGGCCGAAGGCGCACAGATTGCACTCGTCGATCTCAATCTTCGCGATGGTCCAACTGGTCCGGACATCGGGCGCAGACTTGCCGAAAACGGCGTTACCGTTCTCTTCATGACAGCGAACCCGGCACAGCTTGGCAATGGCGTCCCCGGCACTATCGGCGTGCTACCGAAGCCGGTTGGCGAACGCGAATTGCGAGAAGCGGTCGCTTACGCTGTTGCGTTCCACGACAATAAACCTGCAATGGCACCAGCCAGGCTTCAACTCTTTAACTAGACGCGCGATCCATACTGCGCAGGCGGTTGCTGCGTTCCAAGGAGCGTAGCGGTAGCCGGATGGTCGCGTGCAAGCCTTCCGGGGGCCATGTCTTGACGATCGAGCCTCCGAGCTGGCCCTCGACATTGAGGCGGATCATCCGCGAACCGAAACCATGCTCGAAATTCGGCGGCTCATGCAGAACCGGCCCGCCTGTTTCCGTCCATAATATTTCGTACATATCGCCATCTATCCTACTGCGTAGCCAGACATGCCCCGAAGGCTGGGACAAGGCCCCGTACTTGGAGGCATTCGTAGCAAGCTCATGAAGGAGTAGTGCCAATGGCGTTGCCGGCGAATCTCCCAGGACAAGGTTCTCGCCGGAGAGAGAAATGCGCCTTTGGCCATCTCCGCCGTAGAGAAACGGCTCCAGAACCTGCGAAACGAAAGCGAAGAATTCGCTTCGCGCATCCTCCGCGCCTGCCAGATCGCTGCGCGGACGCATGTGGTTATGCGCACGCCCCATGGCCTCTATGCGCTGGCGCAGATCGGCGGCAAAATCCCGCGATTCCGGATGAAACCGCGCGCTGATGCCGATCACGCCGCTCAGAACCGAGAATATATTCTTGATCCGATGCGACAATTCATGTGCCTCGATCTCACGTTCGGCAGCAATCTGACGTGCATCATGTATGTCGGTACAGGTCCCGTACCAGCGAACAGTATCCCCGCGCTCATCGAACGTGGGGAGGGCACGTCCCAGAACCCAGCGATAACCATCGGCCACATTCTTCAGGCGGTATTCGACCTGGTAGGGCTCAGCGGTGCTCAAGGAATGCGCCCAGCGACTGCGAACTTCCTCGACATCGTTCGGGTGCACATAGTTCAACCAGCCCATATTCTGAGCCGCGCCAGCTTGAACGCCGGTGAAAGCCGACCAGCGGGCATTGTAATAGTCGTGGTTTCCGTCTGGAGTTGCCGACCAGACGATCTGGGGCATCGCATTGGCGAGCGTTCGAAAGCCACTTTCCGAGCGCTGCAGCGCATCTGCCGCGGCCTTCTGATCGGAGATATCGACCGAGATACCCGGAATGCGAATGCATTTGCCATCTTCATCGAAAACGGCCCGTCCCTGCGCCAGCACCCATCGCTCCCGTCCGTCAGAACCGCGCACACGGTACTCACCGAGAAAAGAGGTGCCGGAGCGCATCGTTTCTTCGAGTCCAGATTGAACATGCGGGAGATCGTCGGGATGAATGGCGGGCAGATAGCGTTCGATCGGCGCGCCGGCCAAGCCTTCCTCAATACCTACATCATAGCTCTGAGAAAAATGCGCGTCGGAATAGACGCGGTTTTCGGCTACATGCCAATCCCACGCTCCAATGATGCCCGAAGCATCAAGCGCGAGTTCAAACTGCTCGCGGGTGCGCGACAAAGCCTGTTCTGCCTGAACGCGTTTAGTCGTTTCGGAGAGAATGGCCAGCACGCCAACAACCTGCGCTGCACGATCATAGACGGGACTGTAATCGAGATCGAGCCAGACCTCTTCATCAGGACCGTTGCGCTGAAAAATGAATGGCTGATCGGTGAGGGATATGCTTTCGCCGCGAAAAACGCGTTCGAGAATATCCCTGTTGAAGGCAGCAACTTCCGGCCAAGTGTCAAAAACAGATTGACCGAAGCAATCAGGGTGGCGGCCTCCGGCGATCGCTATATAGGCGTCATTATAAAGCATGATACCGTCACGCCCGGCCATCAGAGCCATTGGAAGCGACGATCCCATCATGATGCGCAAGGTAACGACGGCAGCATCGTCCCACTCGGAGATAGGCCCCAGGGACGTCTTGCTCCACTCGAACGCATCAATGAGCGGGAGTATCCGGCTTTCACGCAAAGCTGAATTCGGATTGTGCTTCAGATCTGGAAACAGTTCCGACAGCATATGCTCAACGCTCTCCAGACGCGACGTTCGCGTGCAAATCATACTCGGGCTTGTGTCTCTCCCGAGCCAACTTATGCAGGCATCCGACGCGGTTCAAGGCGTTCCCGGACGTTGGGCTGCGAATTACGGAAGCGAGTCCCGTGATGCCAATGCGCCATCACGGGACTACTCGTCCATGCAAGCATCAAGCCGCGTAACGTGATACGGCCAGATCGTCCGTCTCAATACCCGGATTACCACCACTGATCAGGTCAGCCAGAATGCTTGCTGATCCGCACGACATGGTCCAGCCTAGCGTGCCATGCCCGGTATTCAGATAAAGATTGTCGAGGCGAGTCTTGCCGATGACAGGAGTGCCGTCTGGCGTCATGGGGCGAAGGCCGCTCCAGAACTTGGCCTGGCTTTGGTCGCCGGCGCCTCCGAACAGATCTTCAACCGAAAGCGTCAGGGTTTCCTGACGCGCTTTTGGCAGAGTTTTTGAAAAGCCCGCTATTTCCGCCGTACCGCCAACACGGATGCGGTCGCCCAGACGCGTGATCGCAACCTTGTAATTTTCATCCATAACCGTGGAGACCGGCGCACGGCTCTCATCGATGATCGGCACGGTAATGGAATAGCCCTTTACCGGATAGACAGGCAGATTAATGCCCAGCGGCTTGAGGAATTTCGGCGTATAACTGCCCATGGCCGCGACGAAAATATCCGCTTCCAGATCGCCCGCAGTCGTCTCGACCGCAACGATGCAACTGCCCTGACGGCGGACATCCTTGATCGCTGTATTGTAAAGGAACTTGACGCCGCGCGCCGCGCAGAGCTTGGCAAGCTCGTTGGTGAAAATGAAACAATCGCCCGTTTCATCGTTGGGCAAACGCAAACCGCCGGCGATTTTATGCGCATTAGGCGTCAGCCCGGGCTCGGCATCTGTGCACCCCTTGCGATCCAGCACTTCGAATGGAACGCCGTAGCTCTCCAGAACCTTGAGGTCGCCGCCAATGCCATCAAGTTGCTTCTGCGTACGGAATACTTCGAGCGTACCGCGGGTGCGATGGTCATAGCGGATGCCGGTTTCTTCACGCAGCGCAGCAAGGGCCGCGCGGCTGTGTTCCGATATGCGGACCATCCGGCTCTTGTTGACAGCATATCGTGCTTCCGTGCAATTCGAAAGCATCCGCAGGAGCCAGCTCCAGGTCTCCATATCAAGCGTCGGACGAATCTTCAAAGGCGCATGCTTCTGGAAAATCCACTTAGCCGCCTTCACCGGCACACCGGGTGCCGCCCAAGGCGAGCAATAGCCGAAAGAGACCTCGCCTGCATTGGCAAAGCTGGTTTCCAGCGCTGGGCCAGGCTGGCGATCCACAACAGTAACCTCATGGCCCGCCTTGGAAAGATACCATGCGCTGGTGACGCCAACGACTCCTGCTCCGAGAATAGTGATTTTCATCAAGAGTGCCCCTTGTTTTTCTTTATGTTTCAGCCGGCGACCGGGCGATATACGCGTCGATAGCGGTCACCAAGGCTTGTGAGAATTTCGTAGGAAATCGTGCCCGCATCAGTTGCCAGTTGATCGATAGTCTGGCTTTCACCAACCAGTTCCAGCATCGAACCCAGCGACAATGTTCCCTCCGGCAAGGCGGTCACGTCGACACAGATTGAATCCATCGAGACACGACCAATAATCGGCAGGCGCACGCCGTTGTAATAAAACGCTCCGCGATTGCTCAACGAGCGCGGCAGCCCATCGGCATAGCCCGCGGCAACTGTCGCGACGCGGATATCCTGACTGGCGACGTAGGATGCGCCATAGCCCACGAAGCTGCCCGCAGCAACAGTACGAACCTGCACGACTGCGATGTCGAGCGATACGACCGGCCGCATGGGATTGGGCTTAACAATGGACGGTGCGCCGCCGTAAAGCGCAATGCCCGGACGCACAAGATCGCCGTGATACCTGGAGCCGAGAAAAACCCCGCCGGAATTTGCGAAACAGAAAGCCGTGCCAGGGAAATGGCCGCTCGCCTTCTTCATGCTGGCAAGCTGTTCGCCATTATGAACGGCATCCGGCTCATCAGCGCAGGCCAGATGGCTCATGATGAGATCGAGACGAATGCCCCCCAGCAGGCTTTTATCGGCACAGAGCCGGTCAAGTTCCTGAGGCGAGAGGCCAAGGCGCGACATGCCGGTATCGATCTGAAGCGCTGCGGGCAAGGTCTTGCCGGCGGCGCGCGCGGCAGCATCCCATGCAAAGACCTGTTCCAGCGAATTTAGCACCGGCGTAAAGCCACCTTGAACGCAGGCGAGTTCATTGCCGGGCTGCAAACCGTTCAGCACCAGAATGCGTGCGTCCGCGGGAAGATACTCCTTGAGCCGTAGAGCTTCAACGAAAAGCGCGACGAAGAAGTCGCGACAACCAGCCTTGTAAAGCGCAGGCGCCACGATCGACGCATCGAGACCATAAGCATTTGCCTTCACGACGGCCGCAGCTTTCGCCGGCGCTGCCGTGCGAGCAATAAGGCGATAATTATTCACCAGCGCGTCCAAGTCGATGGTCAACAGACCGCTTTGACCGCGCAGTTCGATCTCGTTCATCGACATGGCATCCATCACCTGCGTTCCCTTATAATTTAACGCGTATAGGATATTGCAAGAAATGAGCAAAATCCTGTCGATTTTTGCAATCATTCGGCGTTAGATACCGTTCTGTCGAAGAAAATCGGGATAAACGCACGAAATGAGCGCATTGGACAATATTGATCGGAACATATTGCGTCTTCTGCGTCTCGACGCCCGGACCAGCAATGCCAAATTGGCCGCAGAGGTTGGCCTTTCGCCTTCAGCGTGCCTTCGCCGGATTCAGGCGATGGAGCGCGACGGCGTGATCCGCGGCTACACGGTACTGCTGGGGAGTGCCAGTGGCGAGGATGCTATCTCCGTCCTTGTGCAGATCACCCTTGAGCGTCAAACCGAGGACTATCTCAACCGCCTGGAAGCAGCGGTACGCAAGCATCCAGAGATTAAGGAATGTTACCTGATGACTGGAAGCTCCGATTACTTCCTGCGCGTGGAGGTGGAGAAGGCTCAGGACTTCGAGCGCATCCATAAGGATATTCTGTCGAAACTACCCGGCGTGCAGCGCATCCATTCGAGTTTCTCGATCCGCAATGTCATGACTTCGCGGATGCGCGCCGATCATTCCAGATGAGGCGATGAAAAGCC
Source organism: Limoniibacter endophyticus (assembly GCF_014652835.1). Classification (GTDB taxonomy): domain Bacteria; phylum Pseudomonadota; class Alphaproteobacteria; order Rhizobiales; family Rhizobiaceae; genus Limoniibacter; species Limoniibacter endophyticus. The sequence continues at coordinate 178,302 of NZ_BMZO01000006.1, read as the reverse complement.
GAGTGCCTTCAGGCCGCGCCTGACCTGCGGCGCCGACATGAAAAGCTCCCACAGCAGACCCGAGCGGAAATTCTCGATCATGCAAATGATGGGTCCCTGATCGACGGCAAGGCAGGTACGCGCCGCCCAACCGGTGTGCGGACAGAAGGAATCTACGAAACCATAAGGACCCCAGAGCCGCCCGCCTTGATAATATCTGTAGAAATGCAATGACTGCAGCACCTCCTCCGGCAAATAGGGCAGGGACGAGATAGCGGCGGAGGGCGCGATGATCCCCGTATCGTTCGTGGGGGAGGCTACAGCGTAGCCTGACGAGCTGTGGCATGCCGTCAGGCCCCAGCAGCCAGGACCGTAGGACGAGTAGCCTTGCGGATTGTCGCAGGCATAGGCGTAATGGATGCGCGCGTGCGTTACATTCTGGTCGTCATAGCGCGCATATTCGTCCTGCAGACCACGGGGATCGAGGCCACAGAAGGAGTAATATGCGAAGAAAAGCGGGCCGCCGAAATCGGGACCAAGCGGAAGCGTCTGGTCATAAAAGGTGCCGCCGTTTCGCATGCCCCCTGAACGGGCGAAGCCTTCGTGATAGGTACATCCTTCGATGGCGTGATCCTGTGCACCGGCGGCCAGCACATAAGTGAGAAGCGCTTCGTTCCAGCCCGATATGCGCTGATCAATTTTCCAGCCATGGCGGGGCGACCAGTGCCAATAAAGTGCCTCGTGTTCATCACGCGCGAACCATCGCCAGTTGACACCTGTCACAAGATCATCAATGCGGCGGCGAGCCGCTTCAGTGCCCGATCGATCAGCGAGATATTGCTGCATCGACAAGAGTCCTTGAAGCAGGAAAGTTGTCTCTACGAGATCGGCACCATCATCAATCCGCGTAAAACGAACGCAAGAACCATCCGTCCCATTGATGAAATGAGAAAAGGCCCCATGAAAACGCTGCGTCTTCTCAAGCGTTTCAAGCATACGGTCGAGCCGGTTCAGTGCCTCTCCGCCGTCGATGAAACCGCGCTCCATCGCAACGATCAGAGCCAGCAGACCAAAGCCAGCGCCCGTTATCGAGACAAGATCGTTCGGCGCGCGTCTACCGATGACCAGCCTGTCATAAGGCAGAGCGCTGACAGGATGCGCGCCCTGGAGGAAATAGGAGGAGGTTCTCTGCTGAATGACATCGAGTTGAGTATCCAGGTTCAATTGCAGATGCATTCTCGTTTTCACCCGAAGCAGGCAGGATACCTTTAGCGGCAGCAACGTAAGACATGTGCACGCAAGATCGTTCCATGCACTCTGCTACATGCTCCATCCAAAACGCAAGAACGCGCCGACATGCCTTCGTCAGCGCGTTCTTGATTGAAAATGCATCTGTCTGAGGATCAGAACTCGATCCATTCCGGATCATCGACCGGATCTATATCGAGATTGACGACAATCTCTTCCGGACCGCTGCGCACCAGCGCGCAATGCAGATCCTCTGTCTCGGAAGCGTTCAGTTCCTGATGGGGCATCCATGCGGGAACCTGCAGGAAATCGCCGGGGCCAGCCTTGGTGATATATTCCAGACGGTCACCCCAACGCATGATCGCGTGGCCGCTGACAATGTAGATGATGCTCTCGAGTTCGCCATGATGATGCGCGCCGGTGATTTCGCCAGGCTTGATATGATTGGTGCCAGCCCACAGCTTCGCAGAACCGGTGCGGCTGCCGCTGATGGCGACCTGGCGATTCATTCCCTTTGTATCCGGTGTTTCGCAGCTTCTGGCAGAATTGCGCACCACCTTGATGCCTTGCGTTTTCCAATCGACGGTCTGGGTAAGGCGGTCGAGCACTTTCATTCTCCTCAATGATGACATCTCTTATATTGCGGAAGACTATGGAGCAGAAGCCGTGGAGGTACGAGCGACGGAATTTTGCAAGAGAGCGCTTCAGGAGAAATGTTTTTTACACATGAAGGATTGAAAGCATCGCATTTCTTTCGCAAGGGAAAGAACGCAATAGGATAGGCCTCAACATTTTCTGCCTCGTAGGATCAAGCTCATGTCATCGCTCAAGCTCGTCGGACTAGCCGGAAGCTTCAACCGTCCGTCCAAGTCCAAAGCGCTGGTGGACACCATCGCCGCACGTGCCGCCGAGCGATATGGCTTTTCGCAAACGGTTTATGATCTCGGCGATCTTGGCCCGTCGCTCGGGCAGGCCAATTGGCCCTCGCAACTCGACGGGCAGGCGCAAGGCGTGATCGACGCCATTCTCGATGCCGATCTTCTGATCGTCGGAACGCCGACTTTCAAGGGAAGCTATCCGGGCATGTTTAAGCATTTGATCGACCTGATCGATCCCCTGGCTTTGCGCGGCAAGCCGGTCATCCTTGCTGCAACGGGGGGAGGAGAACGTCATGCGCTGGTTGTCGAGCACCAGTTGCGTCCGCTTCTGGCGTTCTTCCAGACCTTTACCCTGCCTACTGCAATCTATGCCGCCGATCGTGAATTTACCGACTACAAGGTGTCTGCCGAGCATATCGACCTGCGTATCGAGCAGGCCGTCCAAGAACTAGCGGCGATTTTTTCTCAGCGTGCAATCCCGCAGGCCATCGCAGCAGAGTAATTCCGGCTATTTCTTCGCTGGACTTGAGAATCCGCATCAGACGATGCGGATTTTTTTGTTTTCTGGCGCAGAGGTGTTTTATACATTTCCCTTTCGGTTTGAAATTTTCTTTTCAACACTCGCCTCAAATAGAAAATTTACTTTCTCTGCAAAGCCCGCTTTCATCCCTAACCTTTCTCTCAGCGTCATCCGGCACGCCGGACACAACTGGGATGGGAGCAACATCGATGGCTGCGAAGCGACAACTCAAACTTGGTTTCATGCTGCATGGCAATGGCACCGGCTGGGGTGACTGGCGTCATCCCGACGCCGTACCGAATGCCAGCACCAACTTTCCCTATTATAAAAGACAGGCCCACATCGCCGAAGCGGCAAAATTCGATTTTCTCTTCGTCGCCGACAGTGTTTTCATCACAGCTAAATCGAGCCCGCATTATCTCAATCGTTTCGAGCCGCTGACGATCTTGTCCGCGCTGGCAGCTGTGACGGACCATATCGGTCTGGTCGGCACGCTGACCTCGACCTATAGTGAACCCTTCAACGTCGCGCGCCAGTTCGCATCGCTTGACCATATCAGTGGCGGGCGCGCGGGCTGGAACGTCGTAACGTCCTGGCTCGAGGGGAGTGCCGAAAACTATTCCAAAGACCAGCACCTGGCGCATGATACACGTTATCGCCTCGCCTCCGAACATCTCGATGTCGTCCAGGGTCTATGGGATTCCTGGGAGGACGACGCGCTCGTGCATGACAAGGAAAGCGGCGTCTTCTTCGACGAGAGCAAGCTGCATCGCCTCGATCACAAAGGCGAGTTCTTCAATGTAAGAGGACCGCTCAACATCGCACGCTCGCCCCAAGGCCAGCCGGTGATCTTCCAGGCCGGTGCTTCCGAGGATGGGAAGAACTTCGCCGCCGCCCGCTCCGACGCCATTTTTGCGCATATCGACACGCTGGAAGCCGCACAGAAATATTATGCTGACGTGAAGCGTCGCGCGGCAGGCTTCGGTCGCGACGCTGACACCGTTTTTGTGCTGCCAAGCGCGCGTCCCGTCGTCGGTTCCACCAAGGAGGAAGCCGAGCGCAAATATCAGGAATTCATTGCGCTGACGTCAGTCGAGAACGCGCTGTCGCTGCTTGGTCGCCCATTCAACGATTATGATTTCAGCCAGCACGACCTCGATGCGCCCTTCCCGGATGTGCGGGAGCATGGCGCAAACAGCAATCAGAGCCAGTCCGACTACGTGATCAGGCTGGCGCACTCGGAAAACCTAACACTGCGCGAAACAGCGCTCCGCTTCGCCACGCCGCGCACGGATTTCATCGGAACGCCGGAAGAAGTCGCGGACGCGTTTCAGCGCTGGTTCGAAGAACGGGGAAGCGACGGGTTCGTCATCAATAATTCCCTGCCGAACGAACTCGACGTGCTCGCATCCGAAGTCATTCCGATCCTGCAGAAGCGAGGCATCTATCGTTCCGAATACGAGGGCGAGACCTTCCGGGAACATCTAGGTATCCCCAAGCCAATCAATCGCTACACCGCAAAGACCCTTGCGCAAGCGGCGGAATGATTTTCGCCCCAATCGAAAGAAACCGCTATGACCACAACCTACTCACGCCGCAGTTTCGCCGTTCTCCTCGCCAGTCTCACGACTACCCTGGTCCTGTGCGCCTCCGCACCCTCTCATGCGCAACAGGATATTTCCAAGGTTACGCTTCGCATTGGTGACCAGACCGGCCTGATGCGCGCCAAGCTGGAGGCCGCTGGCCTTCTCGAGGGTGTACCCTATACTATCGAGTGGTCGGTCTATCCCGCCGCCGTCAATCTTCATGAGGCCTTGAAGGCAGGCGCGGTCGACATTGGCTACGCAGCGGACTCACCAACAGTGAGCGCCATTGCCGGCGGTTCGAAGATCAAGGTCGTCGCCGCCTATGGCAATGGCGGCAAAGGCACATCCGTACTCGTGCCCGAAGACAGCGATATAAAGACGATCGCCGACCTGAAGGGCAAGACGATCTCGCCAACGACGCGCGGCAGCGTCGCTCATTATCTGACGCTCGGCGTGCTGAAGAAGGCGGGCATCGACCAGAAGGACGTGAAACTCGCATTTCTCTCGCCGACCGATGCCAGCGCCGCCTTCCAGGCCGGCAGCATCGACGCCTGGACCACCTGGGGCGTGTTTACCGCCCGAACCGTCGGCGTCCTGAGGGCCAAAGTCCTGATCGATGGCGAAGGCATCAACACCGGTCATGGCGTGATCAGCGCGACTGATGAGGCACTGAGGGATCCGGGCAAGGTTGCTGCGATTGCCGATTACGCCGATCGCTACGCGCGTGGCCATCAATGGTCAAAGGATAATAAGCAGGCCTATATCGACTTCTTTTCCGCTTTCAGCAGGCAGGACAAGACCTTGATTGAAACCGTCTATCCGGAGGAAGCGGCCTATAGACGCCTGCCGCTCGACAATGTTCTGGCTGCTTCGCTGCAAAACGTTTTCGAAACCTGGAAGGAAGCAGGCGTGCTCTCAGGAGACTTGAAGCTTGTCGACTTTGTTTACCGCGATCTCCCAACTGAACAACTCCAGAACTGAGGGACGAGATCATGAACACGATCGCCACGTTTGCTCCGGGAGTAACAGAGAAGAGCCGCGATCTCCGCGGCTCCGATCTGATCCCGGTACCGGAGAAAATACGCCATCAAGCGCCTAAACTGGAGAAAATCCAGCCTGTCTCCGAGCAGAAAAAAGGCGTGCCGCGCTGGCTGCGTCGAGCCAGCGGGCCAGTGCTGCTTGTGCTTTTCTGGCACATGATGTCCGTGACCGGTATTTTGCCGCGGGAAGTATTGGCTGGACCGACCAGCGTGATATCCAGCGCGGCGACGCTGATCGAAACCGGCGAATTGCAGCAGGCGATTATAGTTTCGCTCGGCCGCGCCGTGGGTGGCCTTGCGATTGGCGGGACCATCGGCGTCGTGCTAGCCCTTGTCGCCGGTCTTTTCCGGCTCGGTGAAGATATAGTCGATGCGCCGATGCAAATGCTGCGCACCGTGCCTAACGTTGCCCTCATCCCGCTGCTGATCATCTGGTTTGGCATTGGAGAAGCGCCGAAGATCGCGCTCATCGCACTGGCAACGGCCTTCCCCATCTATCTCAACCTCTACGCGGGCATTCGCAATGTCGATCCGGCGCTGATCGAAGCGGGGCGAACGCTCGGCCTTGCGCGTCTCTCAATGGTCAAGGACATCGTTTTGCCCGGAGCATTGCCAAACGCGCTTGTCGGCCTGCGCTACGCGCTCGGCATCTCATGGCTTGCACTCGTTTTTGGCGAACAAATCAACGCAACAGCGGGTGTCGGCTATCTGATGGCTACCGCACGCGAATTCTTTCAGACCGACGTTATCGTCGTGTGCCTGGTCGTCTACGCGCTGCTTGGCCTCGGTGTGGATTTCATCGTTCGTACACTTGAAAGGGTATTTCTGGCATGGCGTCCGTCCTTCAACGGAGCATAGGCTCCGAACATCTTCCCATTCACACGCTGCGTCAACAAAGCGCCGTGCGGGTGAGGGGGCTGTCGCGCCGCTTCGGCCAGCGCATGGTCCTGAAAGAACTCGACCTGGACATCGCGCCGGGGGAATTCGTCGCACTTCTCGGAGCAAGCGGCTGCGGCAAGAGCACGTTGCTACGCATCCTTGCCAATCTCGATCGCGAGATTTCCGGCGAAGTGTCGGTACCTCTCCAGCGCGCCGTGGCTTTCCAGGCACCGCGTCTGCTGCCCTGGAAGAGGGTCTGGCGCAATGTGGTGCTGGGTCTCGCCGGGAATCCCAACAAGAAGCGCGCCTTGGAAGCCCTGCGGGAAGTGGGCATCGAGCATCGTGCCGATCAATGGCCGAAGGTACTTTCCGGCGGCGAGGCCCAACGAGTCTCGCTGGCCCGAGCCCTGGTGCGCGAACCGGACCTGCTTCTGCTCGATGAACCCTTTGCGGCACTCGATGCGTTGACCCGCATGAAGGCGCAGCAGCTCGTCGGCGAATTGTGGGACCGGCATGGCTGTGCGGTTCTACTCGTCACCCATGACGTGGAAGAGGCCGTATTGCTGTCGGATCGAGTGCTTGTCATGCGTGACGGCGTCATCGCCCACGAAGAACGCGTTGCTCTTGATCGCCCCCGCGATGTGGCCGACCCTGAATTTGCAGCATTGCGCGGCAGGTTGCTCTCGTGGCTAGGAGTAGGCCACGGCCACGCATAAGCCTGCATGAAATACCTATCCTGCGGCAGTTTTGCACCGTTGCCGCGGGATTCAACACGAGACGAGACAGAAAAAGCTTGAATCCCTAGCGTGTTTCTCGCATGCGATCCTTCTAAGGCTGTCGCTCGACGCAATTGGGACGGCTGCCTTTTTTCTTGTCGGGAAGAGGAACCCGACTCCTTGGGATGAGAGCAATGTCACCGACCACCGCAACACCACATGCCCCACCGCGCAAGCTGACGCGTCAGGATTTCAGAACTCTGGGCCTTTCCGCGCTGGGTGGCGCGCTTGAATTCTATGATTTTATCATCTTCGTGTTCTTCGCGGCGGTCATAAGCCAGCTCTTTTTCCCGCCGGAAATGCCGGAATGGCTGCGCCAGATCCAGACCTTCGGCATCTTCGCGGCAGGCTATCTCGTTCGCCCGGTCGGCGGCATCATTCTTGCTCATTTCGGCGACAAGTACGGTCGCAAACGGGTTTTCGCCTTCTCGATCCTGCTCATGTCGATCTCCACGCTCGGCATGGCGCTGATGCCTACCTATGCCAGCATCGGCGTTGCGGCACCGATCATCCTGATCGTGCTGCGTATGCTGCAGGGCGCTGCGATCGGCGGAGAAGTTCCGGCGGCCTGGACATTCGTGGCCGAGCACGTGCCTTCGCGTCACGTAGGCTTTTCCGGCGGCTTCCTCTGTTCCGGTCTCACGCTGGGCATCCTGCTGGGCTCGCTCATCGCAACCGCGGTCAATGCGATCTTCCCGCAGGCAGAGGTGCTTGAATGGGCCTGGCGCATCCCGTTCCTGCTCGGCGGCGTCTTCGGCTTGATGGCCGTCTATCTGCGCCGCTGGCTGCAGGAAACGCCAGTCTTTATCGAAATGAGCAAGTCTCGCGCGGGTTTTCAGGAGCTGCCGCTCAAGACGGTGCTGCGCGATCATGGCCGCGGTGTGGTGGTTTCCATGCTGATGACCTGGATCCTTTCAGGCGCCATCGTCGTGACCACCCTGATGACCGCCACCTTCCTGCAGAAGATCTATGGCTACACGCCTCTCATGTCGCTTGCCGCAACAAGTGTCGGCACGCTCTTCCTGATCTTCGGCTGCAACTTTGCCGGATGGCTCATCGATCGCATCGGCGGTGGTCGTTTCTTCGTCGTCACTGGCGTGATCTTCGCGGTCACGACCTTCGCCTTCTATAGTTATGCTGGTGTCTCATCCACAGTCATGTTCGTGCTTTATGCAATTATGGGCTTTTCCGTGGGCATGGTCGGCGGCGTGCCGTATGTCATGGTCCGCGCCTTCCCGGCTCCGGTGCGTTTCAGCGGCATGTCGTTTGCTTATAACGTCGCTTACGCGGTCGCAGGAGGCCTGACTCCGGTCGGCGTCGTGACCGCGCTCGGCTGGTCGCCAATGGCTCCAGCCTATTACCTGCTTTTTATCGCCGCACTCGCCGTTGCGATGGGCGTCTACTTCCTTGTTGAAGGCAACGCCGCCGAAAATCCGGCTGGCATTGAAGAAGCTGCGCGCGCCTGAGCGTCGACCATATCGTCAGTGGAGGCGGATACGGGTTCGTATCCGCCTTTTTCATGCGCAGACAATCATCAGCTTGTTCATCATAGATGCATATTTGTTGCGGGGCATCGCGTCGATACGAATGCGATTTGTTGACAGTCGTTCGAAAAACGACTGTTAAATAACGCGCCTGAATGGTCCCGCCATCCATAGATCATTCGGATCGTCTGAAAGGAAAGCTTTGTCTTGCGCGATAATTTGATCACTCCCATCGTTCTGGCCGGTGGCAAGGGCACGCGATTGTGGCCAATGTCACGCTCGCAACGCCCCAAGCAGTTCCTCGCGCTGACCGGTGATCTGAGTCTCTATCAACAAACGCTCAAGCGCCTTGCGGAGGATGACCGCTACGCCAGACCGATCGTCATCACCAATTCCGAGTATCGCTTCATCGTTGCCGAACAGGCATTTGAGTGCGGCATCGAGCTGGGCGAGGTTCTGCTTGAACCGGTCGCGCGTAACACCGCACCCGCGATTACAGCTGCCGTTCTCGTCGCAGGGAAAGACGAACCCCGGCTCGTCCATATCGTTGCCTCCGACCACGATATAGATGCCGACGGAAACTATCTTAACGCCATCGATACGGCGCGGGCGGCTGCGCAAGCCGGACGCCTCGTGACCTTCGGCATCACGCCGCGTGAGCCAGCTACGGGCTTTGGCTATATCGAAGGAGGCGAGAAAGAACCTAGCGGCGCGCTCGCCATCAGGCGCTTCGTCGAAAAGCCGGAGGAGGAAGCCGCTCGCGCGATGATCGCGACGGGAAATTTCTATTGGAATTCCGGCATGTTCCTGTTCGCAACTAATGTGTTTCTCAAGGAGTGCGAGAAGCTCGCCCCGGAGGTTTTCGCAGCAGCGCAGGCATCGATCGAAAAGGCCGTGCATGATCTCGACTTCGTGCGTCTTGATCCGGACGAATTTGCGAAGGCCACCAATATATCCATCGACTATGCCATCTTCGAGAAAACCGACCTTGCATCCGTTGTGCCTTCGCCGATCCGCTGGTCGGATCTTGGCTCCTGGGATGCTGTTTGGAAAGCGGGCGGAGCAGACGCACAAGGCAATATTGCGCGCGGTCCCGTCAGCCTGCACGGCACGAGCAATTCCCTCGTAATATCGGAGGGCGTACATGTAGCGGTCGGCGCCATCAACGATGTTACCGTAGTCGCTTCCGAAGACGCCATCTATGTGGGCAAGCTTTCAGAGGCACAGAATGTCGGCACGATCGTCAAGACGCTGCTCGAGGACGCGAAGACTGCCAGACTGGCGGAAGAGCATCGCACGGTTTATCGCCCCTGGGGCGGCTATAGCCAGCTTCAGAAGGGCGACCGTTTTCAGGTCAAACGCATCTTCGTCAAGCCGGGTAAGAAGCTGTCCCTACAGAAGCATCATCATCGTTCAGAGCATTGGGTCGTTGTGCGCGGAACAGCCGACGTCACGATAGACGACAAGACCGTCACGATCACCGAGAACCAGTCGGTCTACATCCCGCAAGGGTCAGTTCATCGCATGGCGAACCCGGGCAAGATCCAGCTCGAGGTGATCGAGGTGCAAACCGGTTCCTACCTGGGGGAAGACGATATTGTGCGCATCGAGGACGACTTCGGACGCACATAATATCCGTTTAACGCGATGCGACTGCCTGCGGCCCTGGAATGAGGCCCAATACCAAACCGGCTTTGCGCGCTTTGAGCTTTTCGAGATGCACCGACATGCTATCGTTCTCTTCGAAGAGGGAGGGAAATTGCATGAAAATCAAGGCAGCCTTGTTGCGCGAAATGGGCGCAGCCCAGCCTTATGCTCAAAGCAAGCCACTGGAGATAGCAGAACTGAACCTCGACGAGCCGGGTCGAGACGAGGTTCTGGTCCGCATTAGAGCAGCCGGTCTTTGCCACTCCGACCTTTCCGTCATCAATGGTAACCGCCCGCGTCCGATGCCCATGGCAATCGGCCATGAGGCGGCGGGCGAGGTGGTGGCGCTGGGCGAGGGTGTCGACGACCTTGAAATCGGCGATCATGTTGTCCTGGCCTTCGTCCCGAGTTGCGGCCATTGCCTGCCCTGTTCGGAGGGCAGACCAGCGCTGTGTGAACCTGGCGCTGCCGCCAACGGCAAGGGCACGTTGCTTTCCGGTGAAGTCAGGCTGCATGAACACGACCATTCGGTGCATCACCATCTAGGCTGCTCGGCCTTTGCCGATCATGCCGTCGTTTCACGGCGTTCTCTCGTCAAGATCGCCAGGGAACTGCCGTTCAACGAGGCCGCCTTGTTCGGTTGTGCCGTGCTGACGGGTGTTGGCGCGGTAGTGAACACGGCGAGGGTACAGGCCGGACAGACCGTCATTATCATCGGGCTTGGCGGTGTGGGTCTAGCGGCCCTACTTGGCGCAATTTCAACCGGAGCATCGCAAGTTATCGCCGTCGATCTTTCAGAGGAAAAACTGGAGATCGCGCGCGGCCTGGGTGCCACTGCCACGGTGAATGCCGGTGATGCCGACGCGGTTGAAACGGTACGCACGCTGACCGGGGGCGGTGCCGATTTCGCCTTTGAATTCGCCGGATCGGCCAAGGCGCTTGAAAGCGCCTATAAGATGACACGCCGTGGCGGCACGACAGTGACGGCAGGTCTGCCCGCGCCAACGGCAGCGCTACCCGTTAATATTGTCAGCCTCGTTGCTGAAGAAAGGACGTTGAAGGGCAGTTATATAGGTACATGCGTACCGGTGCGGGACATCCCGCGCTACGTCGCGCTCTTCAAGGCCGGACGCCTGCCGGTGGACAAGCTGCTGAGCGGCACGATACGGCTTGAGGAAATCAATGAAGGCTTTGACCGCCTGCATAGAGGCGAAGTCATCCGGCTAGTGGTCGAATTCTAGCCTTTTACGCCACCGGTCGTCAGTCCGGACACGACGCGTTCCTGAAAGAGCACGATCAAAATGGCGACCGGTACGATACCGACGACGAGCGCGGCCGAAATAACCGGCCAGGGAAAGGAAAACTCGCCCTGATAAAGCTGGATGCCGACCGGCAGCGTTCGCAGTGCCGGTGAAGAGTTGAATGAGAGCGCCAGCAGGAACTCGTCCCAGGCGTTTACAAAAGCCAGGATCGCCGCAGTGAAAACGCCGGGTGCCGACAGCGGTACGACGATGCGAAGAAGGGCACCCATCCGGGTGCAGCCGTCGATCATCGCGGCGTTTTCCAGATCGCGCGGAATACCTTCGAAAAAGGAGACGAGGATCAGCGTACAGACTGGTAAGGACAGGACGGAATAGGGCAGCACCAGCGCCGTCCATGAATTGAGCAGCGACAAAGCGCGCATCGTTTCAAACAGCGGAACGAGAAGTGTAACCAGCGGGAAGGTCGATACTGCAATGATCGAGGACAGAATCAGTCCGCGAAAACGCAGATCGAGCCGGGCAATAGCGTAGGCCGCAAGAACCGATACGAAGATCGTCAAGAGGGTGGAAAGAAACGCTACCATGAAACTGTTGAATAAAAACAAATGTAAAGGCTGGTCTGTGAAAGCAATCTGGTAATTGGCGAGCGTGGGCGTATGAGGGAGCCAGGTAATCGGCGTCTGCGTCAGTTCGGCATCGGTCTTCAACGAGGTGAAGAGTATCCAGAGGGCTGGGAAAAGCCCGTTGACGAGCAGGATCGCAGCCACGATGAGGCGCAATGGGCGACCGGAGAACAGGCTGGATTGCGCAGCCATCTATCGCTCCTTCGCTTGAATGAGCCGAAGATAGATAATGGTGACTAGCATCGAGAGGAGAAACATGATGACCGCAAGGGCCGAGCCATAGCCAATGTCGAGGAATGACACTGTGTTCTGATGGATATACATGGCAAGCGTCTGCGTGGAATTGCCGGGGCCGCCCGCCGTCATCGTGTAGGGGATGTCGAAGGTCTGGAGCGCGGTAATGGTCCGGAAGATGAGCGCCACGACGATGGCAGGCCGCAGCAGGGGCAGAGTGATTTCGAAGAACTGTCGTAATTTGCCAGCACCGTCGACCTCTGCTGCCTCATAGAGCGAACGCGGAATGGTCTGCAGGCCTGCAAGCAGAATCAGCGCAATGAAAGACGAAGTCTTCCAGATGATCGTCAGGCAGATTGCGGTCATCGCCCAGCCCGGCGAATTGAACCAGATGACCGTACCGAAGCCGAGGCGACGCAACACGTCGTTTACGATGCCATATTCCGAATGAAAGAACCATGCAAAGATAAGACCTGCAAAAGCGAGCGGCAGTGCCCAGGGAATGAGCAGAGACAGGCGCACCGGCCATTTGCGCTTGAATGGAAGATTGGCCATGAGTGCCATTGCAAGGCCGACGACCAACGCACCCGGCACGGTAAGCAGGGTAATCAGCACCGTATTCCAGAGCGTCGACCAGAAGGTCGGATCATCGAGCATCAGTGTGAAATTCTCGAGGCCGACGAATTCCGCAGGCACGCCAGAAGTAAGCGAATGGTTATAAAGACTGGACTGGAACAGCCGTAAAACCGGATAGACGATGATCAGCGCGACCAGAATGCTCAATGGCGCGAGCAGCATGACCGCCAGAACCCGATCGCCCGGATCTGCCCACCAGGAGGATTTTATACGTCTTGGCTCTGGCACGGTCATGCGGAACTTAACGCAACACGCGCGTCAGCCGCGCCTTGATTTCGGCCACCGCGTCTTCCGGGGTGGTGACACCGGTGAGGACGGCGTTGAAGGTGGTGCGCAACACGTCGCTGACTTCCGAATAGCGCGCCGTGACAGGTCGGGGACGAGCAGTTTCGACAACTTCCTTGGCATCGGCAAACCAGGGAGCAGCGGCCAGCACTTCCGCATCATCGAAAACCTGAGGGAAGGCAGGCATGAGCGCGCCATGAACCGCCATATGCTTCGCGACCTCCGGGCTGGAAAGATATTTGACGAGCGACTGCGCTTCTTCCGGATGTTCCGAGAAGGCCGAAACGCCCCATTCCCAGCCGCCCAGGCAGGTGGTGGATTCGCCACCTTCCATAGCGGGCAGTCGTGCAACTCCGACTTTGTCTTTTACAGCCGACTGGTCGGACTGCGCCTGTGCCCAGGCGTAGGACCAGTTGACGGCAAACACTGCCTGACCCGCCTGGAATTCGCGACGTGTATCGTCCGTTGCGACCTCGGATATGTTGGCTTTGGACGTGCCGTCTTCGGCAAAGCTCTTCCAAAGCTTCATGGAAGCAAGGGCCGCCGGTTCGTCCAGCGTCAGCTTGCCGTTCTCGACAAGGTTCTTGCCCTGGCTCCAATAAGGCAGCAGGAAGGTACAGACGGCTCCCTCGATAGCCTTGCCCTGGAAGGACAGGCCCTGCAGGCCTTCAGTGCCCTCCGCCTCGAGGATCTTCTTTGTCGAGGCACGCAGCTCTTCCCAGGTCTTAGGTACCTCCACACCATGCTTCTCGAGCAGATCCTTGCGATAATACAGGAACATGGCATCCGAAAAGGCTGGCAGCGCAACCACTTCGCCATCGACGGTATTAGCCTCGGCATAGGCCGGAAGATAGACGGACATATCGACGCCGTCGACAGGAGCAGTCCAGTCCGCCGCGGCAAACTGCGCCGGGCGAACAATGTCCAGGATCATCACGTCCAGAGCGGTATCTTCAGCCGACATGACCGTGTTCAAATATTGGCTCTGCGCCTCGGATGTATTGCCACCCGTTTCGATCGTAACGGTGATCTCCGGATTTTCTTCCTCGAACTTGTTGAGGACCTGACGCCAGACATCTGGCTGATGCTGGGCTGAGATGAATATACGCAGATCTGTTTCGGCAAAGGCGAAGTTTGGCGAAACAATCGCACTTGAAACGAGCAGTGCAGACAGAAGAAATTTTTTCATGGGTGCCTCCCGTTTGATCAGCGCAAAGCGCGCTCTGTTCCGGCGTCGAAAAGACGGATGTTTTCTGGTTTGATCGTCATCGTTAGTGGCTGGCCAATCTGCGGCCGCTCCTTTGCTTCGAACCTGGCAACGATCGTTATTTTCCCCATATCAAGATGAACAAGTGTGTCGGCTCCCAGCGGTTCCACGATCTGGACCGTGCCCGCAAGGTCAATACCGTCTCCCGTCCCGCTGCGAATATGTTCCGGGCGCAGACCCATGATGATTTCGTCCCCCGTTGCTTTACCGATGCCTGCAACATTCGTAAGATCGCAAACCATGCGATCGGCAAGGCGCGCGACGGAGCTTTCCAGCCGGGCCGTCAAAAAGTTCATCGAGGGCGCGCCGATGAAGCGCCCCACAAACGTACTCGCCGGTTCCTGATAAATCTCATCCGGCGTGCCGATCTGCTCGATCATACCGTCGCGCAGGATTACGATACGGTCCGCCAGCGTCATTGCCTCGACCTGATCATGCGTCACGTAGATCGTCGTTGTCTTAAGCGTCTGATGCAGCTTCTTGATCTCGGTGCGCACCTGGCCACGCAGTTGCGCATCGAGGTTCGACAAGGGTTCATCGAACAGAAAAACCTGCGGGCGGCGGACGATGGCGCGTCCCATGGCGACACGCTGGCGCTGACCGCCTGAAAGCTGCGCCGGGCGACGATCGAGCAAATGGGAAATACCCAACATGCCGGCGACTTCGTCAATTCGTCGAATCGCTTCATCCCGCGGCACACCACGTACCTTGAGTCCGAAACCGAGATTATCGCGAACGGATTTATGCGGATAAAGCGCATAATCCTGAAAGACCATGGCAATGTCGCGATCCCGCGGACGCAGATTATTGACCAGCTCGTCTCCTATACGGATTTCGCCGGACGTTATGTCTTCAAGACCGGCAAGGAGACGCAGCGTCGTGGACTTTCCGCAGCCGGAGGGACCGATGAGAACGAGAAACTCGCCATCCGTGATATCGAGATCGATGCCCTTGAGAATATGCGCAGCGCCGTAGTTCTTGCTCAAGCCACGAAAACTGACTGCTGCCACGCATACCCCTCCAATTCAACCGAGATCGATCGACTGCCATAACGCAAAGCTAATGCCACAGTTTCCTCGCGGCAAGCATTCCTTCGCAAACGCACGATTCGGGAAGATGACGCAACCTCGATAAAGTGGAGTGCACACGCATCTTGCCTCACATCTCGCATCAGTTCGAAATGGAAGCGACAGGAAAGCCCAATCCGCTCCGGATGCTGGTTTTGTAGAATCCGACGCTCAATCATTGGCGAAGCGTGTGGAACAATGTTGCGCTTGGCCTAAACCCGATCGGGCCACTGCTCGCTCTGGAAGAGCTTGGGATTTCTTCGCGATGGTAGTGATTTTTGCGTTGCAGTACGCCGGTTAACGCGCAAACAATCATCCCATGAGCCGCAACCCCCTTCACATACTGATCATCGACGAGAACCGGATCCGCGCGGCGATCATCGAGGAGGGTTTGCGCGAGGCCGGGCATGGCGAAGTGACCGTCATCCACGACATAACTGGCATAGCGCTGCGCATCGCCGAGATAGAACCGGACGTGATCGTCATTGACCTGGAAAACCCCAATCGCGACATGCTCGAAAGCATGTTTCAGCTTAGCCGCGCGGTAAAGCGGCCGATCGCCATGTTCGTCGATCGTTCAGACAGCGCCTCCATCGAAGCAGCCGTAGACGCCGGCGTATCGGCCTATGTCATCGACGGGCTGCACAAGCATCGCGTGAAGCCGATCCTTGATATGGCAATCAGTCGCTTCAATGCGTTTTCGCGCATGGCGCGCGAGTTGGAAGAGGCCCGGACGGAACTGGAGAGCCGCAGGCTCGTGGAGCGGGCAAAGGGCATATTGATGAAATCCCGTGGCCTTTCGGAAGCTGACGCATATGCGCTTCTGCGTAAAACCGCGATGAACCAGAACCGCAAGATCGCAGAGATCGCACAAAGCCTGGTCACTGCCGCCGGCCTGCTCGATCCGGAGGAAAAATCATGAGCCTGGACCATCGCGTCAGTGTCGGCTTCCTGCCATTGCTCGACAGCGCCATCCTCGTCGCGGCGCGCGAGAAGGGTTTTGCAGAAGCTGAAAGCCTCGATCTTGTCCTCGTGCGGGAAAATTCCTGGGCCAGTATCCGCGACCGTCTGGCCGTGGGTCACTTCGCTGCTGCCCATATGCTCGGTCCCATGCCCATCGCATTTAATCTGGGTCTCGCGCCGCTTGCGGCCCACACCATCGCACCGATGGCGCTCGGTCTCGGGGGCAACGCCGTGACGGTTTCACGAAATCTTTGGACCGCCATGGAGGATAATGGAGCATCGTCCCGCTTCGACCCGGCATCAGCTGGCAAAGCCCTTCGCGAGGTAATTGCTGCGAAAGCCGCCAAAAGCCGACCGCGTTTCGCCGTCGTTCATCCCCATTCGGGCCATAATTACGAATTGCGCTATTGGCTTTCCGCATCCGGGATCGACCCCGAGCGGGATGTCGAGATCGTGGTCGTCCCGCCGCCACTCATGCAGGATGCTTTGGCTGGTGGCCGGATCGAAGGTTATTGCGTCGGCGAACCGTATAATTCGGCCGCCGCCCTCGCGGGAATTGGACGCATTATCACTCTTAAATCGTTGGTCTGGCGTTCAAGCCCGGAAAAAGTGCTCGGCGTGGCGGCCAATTGGGCTGACGCCAATCCCGAGGCACTCGGACGACTGCTGCGTGCGCTCTATCGAGCAGCGGAATGGTGCGGCACAGCTGCCAATCATGGCGAGCTTGCGGAGATTCTGGCGCGGCCTGGCTATATTGGCTGTCCTGCGGAGTGGCTCCTGCCTGCATTGTCGGGGAACATTCCCACGGGTGATGGACAAGTGGTTGCCGTTGACGATTTCTTCGTCCCGCACAAGAAGGCAGCGACCTTCCCCTGGAAAAGCCATGCGCTCTGGTTTTATAGCCAAATGGTGCGTTGGGGCCAGATCGAGGCCAATACCACAAACGAGGCCGTGGCGCGAGAAAGCTATCGGCCCGATCTCTATAGAACTGCGCTCGGGCCAATCGGCGTTGCCTTGCCGGGTGCGAACGCCAAGGTCGAAGGTGCTCTGACGAGGGCGACCCCGGTTGGATCGGCGGGCGCAAGCCTCGTTCTCGGACCAGACGGGTTCTTCGATGGCAAGATCTTCGATCCGGACCGGGTCGGAGAATATATAGGCAAGTGAAGGATAATTACCTCCGGCGAATATTTATGCAACGCACAAATATTATGCAGCGCCTTGCACATTACTCGATCATGCATCGCATAGCCCCCACCCGGCCGGAAATCTTAACCCCTTGAATTTCAATATGGAATATTTCCTCTTCAAATTGGCACGCCTTTTGCTTTTATGATTATAGGCCCATAGTCGGGCCAACGTTTTTGCGTCCAATGGAGGGCGCTTCCAGGCAAAGCCGCCGCTCAGGTTCTCGTGATCCGGATATCCGGATGCGTGCGCCTGATCGGCGGCTTTTTTTGTTTCAAGCCAGCGCCCACGGCTGCAGATGGAGCCAGAAATGACCGAACTTACCAAATCAGAGAACCCGCTCGGCCGCTCCGCGACGAGAGCGTTATCGATGTCGACGATCGCCTTCACGGTGTGCTTCGCCGTATGGACGATTTTCTCGATCATCGGCATTCGTATCAAGGAAGAACTCGTCCTCACCGAGACGCAGTTCGGGCTCCTAGTGGGAATGCCAATACTGACGGGTTCCCTCGTCCGGATGCTTCTGGGCATATGGACGGACCGTCTGGGCGGGCGGCTCGTCTACACAGGCACGATGCTTGCAGCGGCGCTGGCAACGTGCCTTCTCGCCTTCGCAACAACTTATCTCCAAATGCTGATCGCAGCTCTTGGAATCGGACTTGCAGGCGGCTCATTTGCCGTCGGGGTCGCTTATGTATCTCGCTTTTATCCTCCCTCCCGCCAAGGCACGGCGCTCGGCATCTTCGGTGTCGGCAATGTCGGCGCAGCCATCACCAAATTTATTGCTCCCTTCGTACTCATTGCCTGGGGTTGGCAGAGCGTCGCGCTCGTTTGGGCGGCAGCGCTTGCCTTGATGGCGGTCGCTTTCTGGCTAACGACGGAGGATGACCCGGTGATCCGCCATCGTCGTGAGACCGGAGCCGGGCAGACGCGCAGCTTCCTCGCGGAGTTCAGGCCACTGAAGGACGTTCGTGTATGGCGCTTCTCCCTTTATTACTTCTTCGCCTTCGGTGCCTTCGTCGCACTGGCCTTATGGCTGCCGCGCTATCTGATCGGCGTCTATGAATTTGAT
This sequence comes from Limoniibacter endophyticus, assembly GCF_014652835.1. Classification (GTDB taxonomy): domain Bacteria; phylum Pseudomonadota; class Alphaproteobacteria; order Rhizobiales; family Rhizobiaceae; genus Limoniibacter; species Limoniibacter endophyticus. Next base: position 159,671 of record NZ_BMZO01000006.1, on the reverse strand, counting down.
CTCGCAACCGCCGGCATGGTTGGTGCGGCTTATTCAATACCTGCCTCGATCTTCCGGGCTTATGGCGGGATATTGTCAGACCGTATCGGTGCGCGCACGGTCCTCTACTGGACTTTTGCCGTAGCCACCATCTGCTGCGCGATCCTGTCCGTGCCCTCCGGTGACTATACAATGCGCGGCATTGAGGGACCGATTGCCTTCCACATCTCCGTGGGACCAATGGCTTTCATCGCTGTTTCCTTCATTCTCGGCTTCTTCATGAGCCTGGGGAAGGCTGCTGTCTACAAGCATATCCCAGCCTACTACCCGGAGAATATAGGCGCGGTGGGCGGCCTCGTTGGCATGATTGGCGGTCTCGGCGGGTTCGTCCTGCCGATCATCTTCGGCGCCCTCAACGATCTCACCGGCATCTGGTCGAGTTGCTTCATGCTTCTGTTTGTTCTGACGGCAGCCTGCCTCGGATGGATGCATATCGCCATTCGGCGCATGGAGCGAAAAACACACGAGCCCGCACTTGCCGCCGCACCGGCCGCAGAATGACGTTCAGGAGAAGACGGCAATGACCGAGAAACTTGTAATTATAGGCAATGGCATGGCGCCCGGGCGCATGCTGGAACATTTGTTCGAGGCCGCGCCCGACCGCTACCAGGTCACGATCTTCAACGCCGAACCCCGCGTGAACTACGATCGCATCATGCTTTCGCCCGTGCTCTCCGGCGAGAAAAGTTTTGAGGAGATCGTCATCCATGGCGATGGCTGGTACATCGCTAATGGCGTGCTCCTCTACAAAGGGCACAAGATCATCGCCATTGACCGGGTGGCAAAAACCGTCACCTCAGACAAGGGCATTACGGAAAGCTACGACAAGCTGGTCGTAGCGACCGGATCGGTTCCCTTCCTGATCCCTGTTCCGGGCCATGATCTTCCCGGCGTCATAACGTATCGAGATCTGGACGATGTGAGTGCGATGCTGCTTGCTGCCCAGTCGCAAGACAAGGCGGTCGTCATCGGCGGGGGCCTCCTTGGCTTGGAGGCCGCTGCCGGTCTCAGGGAACGGGGCATGAATGTCACTGTCCTTCACGTTATGCCGACGCTGATGGAGCGCCAGCTCGATCCCGCTGCGGGCTACCTGCAAAAGGCCGTGGAGGCGCGTGGCATCGAGGTCATCACCAAGGCCGACACAAAGGCGATCCTCGGTGAAAAGCGCGTGACCGGCGTGGAGCTGAAAGACGGCCGCATCATTCCGGCCTCGCTCGTTGTAATGGCCGTCGGCATCCGTCCGAATGTCGCACTTGCCAAAGAAGCAGGACTTGAAACCGGACGAGGTATCGCGGTCGATGCGTCCATGCAGACATCCGATCCGTCAATCCTGGCGCTCGGCGAATGCGTCGAGGTGGGGGGGCGAACCTATGGCCTCGTGGCGCCGCTCTATCAGATGGCGCGGGTGGCAGCTGAGAAGCTGGCCGGCGCGCCCGAACCACGCTTCGAGCATTCCGAGACCCCAACCAAACTCAAGGTAACAGGCATCGACCTCTATTCGGTCGGCGACTTCGCAGACGGCGACGATCGTGAGGAAATCGTGCTGCGGGATGCCACGGCAGGCGTCTATAAGCGCCTTGTACTGAAGGATAACCGCATCATCGGCGCCGTACTTTTCGGCGAGACTGGCGACGGCGCGTGGTTCGCCGAGCTACAGAAGAAGGAAGCGGACATCGCGTCCATGCGTGACACGCTAATTTTCGGACAAGCCTTTCAGGGGGGCGCCTCCGCGGACCCTTTGGCAGCCGTTGCGGCACTGGCAGATGATGCGGAAATCTGCGGCTGCAACGGCGTCTGCAAGAGCAAGATCGTTTCTACCATTCTATCCAAAGGACTGACCGGCCTCGACGATGTGCGGGCTCATACGAAGGCGTCGGCCTCTTGCGGCACCTGCACGCCGCTGGTCGAGAAGCTGATGACGCTTACCCTGGGTGACAGCTATAACCCAGCCGCCGTCCAGCCTGTATGCTCCTGCACCACGCTGGGGCATGACGAGATCCGCCGTCTCATCAAAGCCAAGCAACTCAAGACCATTCCCGCCATCATGCAGGAACTGGAATGGAAGACGTCCTGTGGCTGCGCGAAATGCAGGCCGGCCCTCAACTACTATCTGATCGCGGATTGGCCCGACCAATATGCCGACGATTACCAGTCGCGCTTCATCAATGAGCGCGTCCACGCCAATATCCAGAAGGATGGCACTTATTCGGTCGTGCCCCGCATGTGGGGCGGCGTAACATCTGCGAGCGAACTCCGCGCCATTGCCGATGTCGTCGACAAGTTCGCCATACCAGCCGTAAAGGTCACCGGCGGCCAGCGTATAGACATGCTGGGCATCAAGAAGGAAGATCTGCCGGCAGTATGGGCAGATCTTGGCGAGGCGGGTTTCGTTTCCGGCCATGCCTACGCAAAAGGCCTGCGCACGGTAAAAAACCTGCGTCGGTACCGACTGGTGCCGCTTCGGAACGCAGGATTCCACCGGTTTCGGCATTCGCATCGAAAAATTCATGTGGGGCTCGTGGACTCCCGCCAAGGTGAAGATGGCGGTGTCGGGCTGTCCGCGTAACTGCGCAGAAGCCACCTGCAAGGATGTCGGGGTGATCTGCGTGGATTCCGGCTACGAAATCCACTTCGCCGGTGCAGCTGGTCTCGACATAAAGGGAACCGAGGTTCTGGGTCTGGTAAGGACGGAGGACGAGGCGCTCGAGGTGATCGTAGCGCTCGTTCAGATGTATCGCGAGCAGGCCCGCTATCTCGAGCGCATCTACAAATGGGCCAAGCGCGTCGGCACCGCCGAGATCAAGCGACAGGTGCTGGACGATGTGGTGCGACGCCAGGAATATTTCGACCGCTTCGTCTTCTCCCAGAAATTTGCACAGGTCGACCCGTGGTCCGAACGCGTGTCCGGGAAGGACAAGCACGAGTTTCAGCCGCTGGCGGCTGTTTCTTTTCAGCAGGCAGGGGAGTGAACCATGGAATGGTTTGACATTGGCCGCATCAGCGACATCCCGCTACGCGGCGCACGATGCGTGGAATCGCCGCTAGGCCGCGTCGGCATCTTCCGGACAGCCGATGACAAGGTCTACGCAATCGAGGATCATTGTCCGCATCGGGGCGGCCCCCTCAGCCAAGGCATTGTCCACGGCGCATCCGTGACCTGTCCGCTGCACAATTGGGTTTTCTCGCTGGAGACGGGAGAAGCGCAAGGGGCGGACGAGGGCGCCGTCAAGACCATTCCCGTCAAGCTGGTCGAAGGACGTATTTCGCTTGGACTAGACCTCACCCTGGCGGCAGCCGCGGAATGACAAGAATTCAGGAAAAGCCGACAACCGAGGTGAGGACAACCTGCCCCTATTGCGGGGTGGGATGCGGTGTGTTGGCGCGTGTCGCCGCGGACGGGACCGTAACGGTTCGCGGCGACACGGATCATCCCGCCAATTTCGGGCGACTTTGCTCCAAGGGTTCAGCGCTTGCCGAGACCGTTGGGCTGGAAGGTCGGGTCCTTTATCCCGAGATTGGAGGAAAGCAGGCATCCTGGGAGGATGCGATCAACCTCGTGGCGCAGAAATTCTCCCAATCCATCACGGAACACGGGCCTGATTCCGTCGGCTTCTATATTTCCGGCCAGATGTTGACAGAGGACTACTACGTCGCGAACAAGCTGATGAAGGGCTTCATCGGTTCGGCCAATATCGATACCAATTCGCGACTGTGCATGGCCTCATCCGTCGCCGGGCACAAACGCGCCTTCGGGGAAGATATCGTCCCGGGCGTTTATGAAGATCTGGACGAGGCCGATCTGGCCGTGCTTGTGGGTTCCAACCTGGCCTGGTGCCACCCGATCCTCTATCAGCGGTTGGTTTCGGCTCGCCAGAAACGCGGAACAAAAATCGTGGTTATCGATCCGCGCCGCACCGCCACGGCCGACGAGTGTGATCTTCATCTACCGATCCGTCCGGGTACGGATGTCCTGCTTTTCAATGGCTTGCTTGCCCATCTGGCGAGTCACAACCTGCTGGATCGCAGCTTCATAAATTCGGCAACGTCCGGCTTCGAGGAGGCGCTAGCATTAGCCTCAGCCGACGCCTCCGTGCCGGAAGCGGTGGCGAAGGGGTGCGGGATTCCGCTGGCGGATCTGCACCTTTTCTACGAGCTTTTTATTGCGACGGATCGCAGTGTTACAGTCTATAGCCAAGGGGTCAACCAGTCCGCACATGGCACCGACAAGACCAATGCGATCATCAATTGCCATCTGGCGACCGGGCGCATCGGGCGGCCCGGCATGGGGCCTTTCTCCGTCACCGGCCAGCCAAACGCCATGGGCGGGCGCGAAGTCGGGGGACTCGCCAATCAACTTGCAGCCCATATGAGTTTCGAAAACCCGCAGGATGTCGATCGCGTCGGGCGCTTCTGGAACGCGCCAAACATTGCTCGGAAGGCGGGCCTGAAAGCCGTCGATCTCTTTCGCGCCGCCGGCGATGGGAGCATCAAGGCCTTGTGGATCATGGGCACCAACCCGGCCGTCTCCATGCCCAATGCAGGCCAGGTGCGCGCCGCGCTGAAGAGTTGTGATTTCGTTGCTGTGTCCGACGTGACGAGAACCGACACGACCCGATATGCCGACGTGTTCCTGCCCGCCGCCAGTTGGGGGGAGAAGAACGGCATGGTGACTAATTCGGAACGAAGAATGTCCCGCCAACGACCATTCCTGCCTGTGCCGGGAGAAGCACGCCCGGACTGGCGCATCATATGCGATGTCGCGGCGCGGATGGGCTTTGCCGGAGCGTTCGCTTTCGACGATAGCGCAGCCGTATTCCGCGAACATGCCGCGCTATCCGCCTTCGAGAATGCTGGCCAGCGGTTCTTCGATATCGGGACGCTGGATGAGATGGACGGCGAGGCTTACGATCATTTCGACCCAAGCCATTGGCCCATGCCCAAAGCACGACCCGCGATAAGCAGGTTGGGCGGCGACGGTTTTTTTCCTACTGCGGACGGGCGCGCGCACTTTGTGCCCGTGCGTCAGGAGGCGGTAGCGCTGCCCACCGACGTGGCCTATCCGCTCGCGCTGAACACCGGACGCATGCGGGATCAATGGCATACCATGACACGCACAGGCCGCGTGCCGCGACTGATGTCACACGTATCGGAACCGGCGATCGATATGCATCCGAACGATGCGGCCGCTCGCGATCTTGTCGACGGGGATCTTGCATACGTGACAAGCCCTTACGGTTTTGCGCGCGCCAAAGTGAATATCACCGATGCGCAACGGCCCGGCGAAGCTTTCCTACCGATGCATTGGAGCGGATACTTCGCCGCGAATGCCGGGACTGGCGCACTATCTACTCCCATCTGCGACGCGTTTTCCGGTCAGCCTGAATTGAAGCACGTTCCCGTCAAGATCGTGCGGGAGAATGTTGCCTGGGAGGGCGTCCTGATCACGCGACGTGATCTGCGACCCGTCGGTTTTGTTCATTGGAGCCGCCATGCTGTGCCGGGCGGCTGGATTTATGCCCTGTGTGGCACCGAAACACCCGACCAGGGCATCCTGTTGTCGCGAATGCTCATGGAAGCGCAGCGTGAACAATTGCTGGAATACACCGACCGCCGGGGTCTCAATTACCGCGCCGCCGCCATAGACGCCGACGGAACTCTGAGCGAAGCGCTGCTGGTCGCCCCAAAAGGCCAGTTGCCACCGCGCGACTGGCTCGTGTCATTGCTTGGCTCGCGCGACGCTTTGAGCAGTGCCGAGCGGATGGCGTTGTTATCGGGTCGCTCTCCCGTTCCTATGCCCGCGGTCGGGCGAATAATCTGCTCCTGCTTCAATGTTGACGTGAACCAGATTGTATCAGCCATCGCTGCGGGATGCGGCGAGGTGGACGACATTGGAGAACGCATTCGTGCCGGTACCAATTGCGGCTCGTGCCGCTCCGAGATCAGGAAAATCATCGATGAAACTCGTGTCAGCGCCTAACACCAATTCGCCGCCGCCGCGCATTTCCGCGCTCAGCGTGCTTCCAGCTTTCTTCAACCTCGCAGGAAAACGCGCGGTTGTGGCGGGCGGGAGCGAGGCGGCGGCCTGGAAAGCGGAACTCCTGGTTGCGGCCGGAGCCGATGTCCATGTCTACGCGTCCCCCGAATGTCTTTCGGAGAGCATGGCGTCTCTTTGCGCACAGGAGCCTTGCATGACGTACCACGCAGAGGGTTGGAGCGCGGAATGCCTTGCAGGCGCGGCAGTAGCGCTGGCCGATGCTGAAGACGACGTGGTAGCGGCGACATTCGAGAGGGCGGCGCGCAGTGCAGGCGCTGCCTGGAACGTGATAGACAAGCCCGCCTACTGCCAATTTCAGTTCGGTTCCATCGTAAACCGATCACCGGTAGTTATCGGCATCTCGACGTCAGGCGCAGCACCCATACTTGGTCAGGCTGTGCGCCGTCGCATCGAAACATTGCTGCCGCGCTCGCTTGCTGAATGGGGCGCCCTCGCGCAAACGTTACGTGACAAGGTTACGGAGCGCCTTGCTCCGGGGCAGGCTCGCCGCAATTTCTGGGAGCGATTTGTCGACCGCGCTTTCGGCTCCATACCTGATGATAATACCCGCACGGAACTCCAAGGCGACATTGACGGCTTGGCCGCACGCCGACCTCGGGGCCATGTGACCTTTGTCGGCGCCGGTCCCGGCGATCCAGAGTTGCTGACGCTGAAAGCCGTTCGTGCACTTCAGGCAGCGGATGTCATTTTGTTCGACGACCTCGTATCGGACGAGGTGCTGGAACTGGCGCGGCGCGAGGCAAAACGCATTCTTGTCGGCAAGCGCGCCGGAAGGCCCGGTTGCCAGCAGCACGAGATCAACACGATGATGATTACCCTGGCAAAGGCCGGCCACAGAATTGTGCGACTGAAATCCGGCGATCCGATGATATTCGGTCGCCTTGGCGAGGAAGTGGCGGCCCTTGATGGCGAAGAGATAGAGCACAGCGTCGTTCCGGGCATCACCGCCGGACTGGCTATGGCTGCGAGACTTGGCGTCTCCCTGACCCATCGCGATTGCGCAAAGTCAGTCCGGTTCGTAACCGGACATTCGCGGTATGGCGGCTTGCCGCGGGATATGGACTGGGAATGTGTTGCCGATCCCTCTGCAACAACGATCTTCTACATGGGCGGCCGCACAGCCGCCGAAATATCGGCCGCGCTGATCGCGCGCGGCATGCCGGCTGACACACCTACCGTTGTCGGCACAGATATTGGCCGTGCCAAAGAGAAAATATGGCCCACCGATCTGGCAGGGTTATCGCAGTGCTGCGCCATGGCAGCTGACGGACAGCCCGTTCTGATCGGCATCGGACGCGTATTCCGGCAGAAATCAGCTTCCGATCATCTCCTGCCCTCTGACCTACCTAAAAAAGCGAGGATGGCGCATGCCTCGTAGCGATTTCAGGCGTCAAATTCTCGCGCGATTTTTTCGCTTTTCTCGACTGTCGTCTGGAACCGCGAGATCGAATAGGTGGCGAGATCGACTGAAGGCGGCTGATCGCAGATAATCTGAGCCAGGCACTCGCCTACAGCTGGCGCGATCTGAAATCCCCCGCCACTCGCGCCAAATGCGTGAAACAACCCGGGCGTCGTCTGGCTTTCGCCGATGACCGGCAGCATATCGGGCAAGTAACCCTCGACCCCCGACCACACTCTGATGACTTCCGCGTTGCTCAGCGCGGGAATATGGCTAGCAACGGCGCGCATACCGTTCAGCGTCTTGTGTGGAGGCACGAAAGTATGCCTTCCATCCGCATTGGCGAGCGTGCGCGGATAGCCGGCAAATATATAGTTGCCACGCGGGATCTGCCGGATAATCAGATCGCCCTCAATTGCGTAGACAGAAGGCTTGAGATGATAGGGAAGAGGCTCGGTAACGAACTGCGGCGGACCGGCGGAGAACAGGGGAACGGGTTCACCAAATTGCGTGCAGATGGCGTTTGCCCAACCACCTGCGGCGTTGAGCAGCTTCGTTGCATGGATTTCCCGACCATCTTGGCATTCAAGCCTGAAGAGATCGTCCGACCAGGTTGCTCTGACAAGCTCAATATTCTCAAGCAAGGTGCCGCCATGGCGCAGCATTGCCCTTGCCACCGCGGGTGTCGCAAGTCTTGGATTGGCGACTGCACAGCGGGGCGAATAGGATGCAATCAGCGCGCTGTCGGCGAGCCATGGCAGGTTCTGTCGCAGTTCTGCACCCTGCCAGATCACAATGTCCAGGCCGCATGCACGCGAGTTTGACGCATAGGCAAGCAGTCTTTCCCTGCCGGTTTCCGTATATGCAAAATAGACCATGCCGTTGCGGTCGTATTCGCAGCCTTCGCCGATCAGCGCATCGAAATTTTCCCAATGCGCCTGCGCCAGAAGAGAGAGCGGATATTGACTTATCGAGCGCCCTTGAAGGCGCAAACCGCCGAAATTCGCACCACTTGATTGCGCTCCGACATACCCTCGTTCGATGATCGCGACCGTCTTGCCCATGCGAGCCAGAAAGAACCCGGTGAAACAGCCGAACAGGCCACCGCCAATAATAGCAACGTCGTAATGCGCGGTACTCATGGATGAACAACTTCCGATTGACTGGCAGAGATCGGAATTGGTTTGACCGGCGCCTGGGCGCGCATACGCCCAACGTCAGCGACCGGTAAGCCGCTGGCCGTCGCTGTCAGTTCCTGCAAGGTCTGGCCACAGAATCGCCCCTGGCAACGCCCCATCCCGCAGCGGGTAATGGCTTTGACGCGGTTCACCTCGACCGGGCCAGCAATGTTTCCTACCGCCGCGCGGATTTCTCCGGCACTGACTCGTTCACACCTGCAAACGATGGTCGCATCCGGCAGTGTGCCCGCCATCTCATGTGGCCAGCGGAATGCTTTCGCCATATGGAGCTGAAACTGTCTTAACCTGCCGACTGAACGACGCAGCGCCCTCATTTCTGCGGACAGAGCGGGATTTCCGCGCGCTTCAAGCATTGAAAGAGCCGCGAGACGTCCGCTCTTGGCAGCAGCAACGCGCCCGCCGGTCTGCGCGCAATCGCCGGCAAGCCAGAGATTCGGGCCTGCGCGTCCGTCCTCGTCGATGAGGGGAAACCAGTTGCGCAAGGTCGGATCGAAGCGGAACTGCGCTCCAGCCAATTCCGCCAGCTGCGTTTCAGGTCGCAAACCGTAGCCGTAGGCGACGGCGTCGCAGGATATGCGTTCGACACAACCATCCGCGTGTTGGATCTCGAGCGCTTCTACTCGATCGTGGCCGACGATGCGCTGAGGGCTTGCGCCCGTAACCATTCGCACGCCGCGTCGTTTCAATTCCAGCAGAAGTGACACACCCTCAAGCAAGGTGGTGGGCGCTGTCAGCGCCATTCCAATGCCCGCTTTCATCTTGTTCAGTCGCGGAACGGTATCAACGACCACGAGACTTCTGACGCCCATGCGGGCATATTGCACCGCGGCCAGATAGAGCAGGGGAGAAGATCCCGCCATAACGACCGACTGTCCGATCAGCGCCGCATGCTGCTTCAACGCGACCTGCGCGCCGCCAAGCGAGTACACCCCGGGGAGCGTCCATCCGGGAAGGGCCATGATCCGATCGGTCGCCCCCGATGAAATCATCAACTGACTGAATTTCAACTCCTCATGCCGACCGTCACGCAGGATTTCGAGACGATCGCCGAATATGCCCCATATAAGATTTCCTGGACGCCAGTCACATGCCTTGAGTATCGCGTCCTCGGCGGCTTCTCGGCGTGCGGTTTCCACAACGCCCTTGCTGCCCATGAGGCGGCGAGCCAGCGGCTGCACCGCCGATGCCAGACGGCGTGTGCCTTGGCCACCGGGCCGCACAGCTTCATCGAGAATGATCGGGCGCAACCCTGCTTCAACCAGAGTTGCTGCACATGCCAGTCCAGCCGGTCCCGCGCCGATTATGACAGGAGAATGTTCGCTCTCGCTCATGTCAGGGTGATCTCTTGTTTCGGCAAGGAGCAGAGGTCGAGGCCAGGCACCACCTCGACCGTGCAAGCGCGCAGACGTCTGCCATCGCGCGTCCATACCGTGCAGTCCTGACACGCGCCCATCAAACAAAAGCCGGCGCGTGGCTTGTGATCGAACTCCGAGCGCCCCGTCGTCAGCCCAGCCCCAAGTAGCGCCGTAATCAGCGACTCGCCCGAAATGGCTTCAATCTCACGCCCATCGAAGCGAATAATCGTGTCGGGTTGCCGGGGACACAAACGGTGAAAGAGAGGTGCAGGCGTGATCGTCATTATTGCAATCCAATAAACCCTATTGCATAAAGAGAATGCAAAGCAGCACTGCTGTCAATCCATATCTGGATCGTCCCCTAGCCCGACAGCTAATCTTCTAGCTGAACGAGATGGCGCGCGCCGCCGCGATGACCAGCTTCGGGAAGGTTTCCAAAACAACGTCCCGATTGAACCGGGCCAGTGGAACGGCAACGCTAACAGCGGCAATGACATTTCCGTCCGGACCGGTAATCGGCGCGCCGATCGACGCGTCCCCGTGATAGATTTCCTCGAATGCGGCGGCAAAACCCTTGCCTCGCGCTTCATCGAGAAGCGCCATGACGGCATCGGGCGTCGTCGGTGTTGCGGGCGTATGCGCCTTGAACTCTGTATTGGCCAGAATATGCGCGACATCTTCCTCTGGCAGACGCGATAGAATGGCCCGGCCCGGCGAGGTGCAATAGGCGGGCAGGCGAGATCCCGTAATAACGTCGGTCGCTAGCATTTGCCGGCTGAGATAGCGGGTTACGAACACTATCTCGGTACCGTCTAGAATGGTCAGCGAGACAGCTTCCTCGGTTTCCTTACTCAAGTGCTGGAGTGCGGGCATTGCGCGATCGACCAGCCGCGAACTGCGGGTATAATGATATGCAAGATCCAATGTCTTGATCGACAGCTCGAACTGGCGAGAGATCGGGTCCCTACGCAGATATCCCAACTGCGTCAGCGTATGCGTGAAACGCTGCGCCGTACTAATATCCATGCCCGTGAACTGCGCAATCTGCGACATCGTCAACGAGGCGTGCCCCTTGTCAAAAACCGTAAGAACCTTGAATGCCTTCGCGACCGACTGCACCATCAGCGGATCGGTTCTCTTGGGCTGCGGGGTCTTGTCGTTCATCCGTATTCCTCCGTCCCGCTCTCTCCGCACACAATCGCGTCCATTGCAAGCCATCATAGCCATGCGGCAGGCTCGCTTTGGATGCGCAGAAGCGACGCTCAAATTTTAAGCTTGACCTAACAATCCTGCATAGTACCATTATGCAATAATAGTTATTGCAATGCAATGGGAGAGCTTTATTGGAACAGTTCGTACTTGTGGAAACGATCGGCCGCGTTCGTCGCCTGACCCTTAACCGCCCGGAAAAGCTCAACGCGTGGAACACGCCGATGCGCGACCAGCTGATCGCAGAACTGAAAGCTGCCGAATCCGATGCGGACGTGGGTGCAATCGTACTCACTGGCGCTGGCGACCGTGCTTTCGGCGCAGGGCAGGACCTGTCGGAGAGTAAGAGCTTCGATGCAGACCGTGCCGAGTCGTGGATGGCGGAATGGAAGACGCTCTACAATCTGTTCCGGAAAGGCTCGAAGCCGATCGTTGCGGCGCTCAACGGCATTGCCGCCGGCTCGGCGTTCCAGGTTTCTCTTCTGTGCGATCTCCGCATCGCTCACGCCGGCGTCAAGATGGGGCAGCCGGAGATCAATTCCGGCATCGCCACTGTCACCGGAAGCTGGATCATGCGCGAAATTCTCGGCCTCGCTCGAACCATTGACCTGACCCTGACCGGCAGAATGCTGGAGGCAAAGGAAGCCTTCGAATTCGGACTGATATCGCGCATTGTCGACGCCGACAAAGTACAGTCCGAAGCGCTCGAGCTCGCGGAATTTCTGGCCGGTAAGCCGCCAGTTGCGATGCGATTGAACCGCCAGCGCTTTTCCGAACTGACAGAGGCTGGCTTCGAAAATGCAATGACTGCCGGTGTCCGCATCCAGCGGGAGGCCTACGCCTCCGGGGAGCCGCAGGCAATGATGGAAAAGTTCCTGGCAACGAGAGCTGCCCGCAAGGCCTGATTTCTACCAGTCGTCGCAATGGGAGACGATTGTATCTGCCAACCCAATAGACGCCGTCGAAACGGTGCGCGAACTCCAGAGGAACACAGAATGTCCAGGTCCAACCTTTTCAATCTCAACCGCCGCACGCTGCTCGCTACAGGCGCGGCAGCACTCGCCACGCCCGCATTTTTGCGGCGGGCGTGGGCGGAACAATCTCTCGTAATCGCCGATCCGGGCGGCCCGTTCACCGAAGGCTATCGAAAAGCGTTTTACGAGCCCTTCACCGCGGCGACGGGCATCACGATCACTGGCGTTGCGCGCGATGCAGAGCCCACAGCGCAGTTCAAGTCCATCGTGGAAACAGGTTCCTACATCTGGGATGTCTGCACGCTGACCCTGTCGGCACGCCTTATCCTTGAAGATGAAGATCTGCTCGAACCCTTGAACCTCGACCCGGCGAAGGTCAGCAATGTAATGCCGGAAGCCGTGTACCCGAACATGCTCGGCACCGACGTCTATTCGACGGTTCTCGCTTACAATACCGACACCATAACCGAGGCACCCGAGGGCTGGAGTGCTTTCTGGGACGTCGAACGCTTTCCCGGTCGCCGTTCGCTACGACGCAATCCGATCGACACGCTCGAAATCGCGCTTATGGCGGATGGCGTCGAACCCAAGGATCTCTACCCGCTCGATGTCGATCGCGCGTTCAAGAAACTTGATGAAATCAAAAGCCACGTCGATGTCTGGTGGACCGGCGGTGCGCAGTCGACGCAGTTGCTTGAAAGCGGCGAAGTCGACATGATCGCAGCCTGGAACGCTCGCATTCAATCCGCCATCGACGGTGGAGCACCCGCAAAGATCGTGTGGAACGGGGGACTTTATTCCATCGAAGGGTGGGGAATCCCCAAAGGAAATCCGAAAGCCGACATAGCACGTGAGTTCGTCGCCTTCTGTGCGCAAGGTGATATGCAGGCCAAGTTTACAGACGATGTCGCCTACGGCCCGACCAACCTGAGCGCCTATGATCACATCGACCCCGAACGCGCCGCGATTCTGCCGACGGCACCTGAAAATCTCAAGGTAATGTCGCTCGCCTCCGAGCCCTACTGGAAAGAGAACCGCGCCGCCCTCAGCGAGCGGTTCAACAGCTGGCTTCTGGCCTAACCCATTCGGGAGGACGGCTTTGGTGCCGCCCTCCCGCCCATGAAATCAAGCGTCACTAAAGCAGCGCGTTCGCCTGAGCGGATGCGAACGCTCCCTCGTGGAATTTTAGGAATAACGATGACAGCGGACCAGCAGCAAGCCAAACTTGTCCTCGAAGGACTGTCTAAGCGATATGGGAATTTCACTGCGCTTGAGCAAACAAGCCTGACGGTTCAGAACGGTGAATTCCTGACATTGCTAGGGCCATCGGGCTCAGGCAAGACCACTTTGCTGCAGATGGTTGCAGGTCTGACGGAACCAAGTGGTGGCAGGTTGCTGGTTGACGGCGCAGACTGGACCTACCGGCCGGTCAACGAACGCGGCATGGGCATGGTTTTCCAGCATTACGCGCTTTTTCCGCACATGACGGTTGCAGAGAATGTCGCCTTTCCCTTGCAGATGCGCAGACTTCCAGCCGCCGAGGTTCGCAGCCGCGTCGAAGAAACCTTGCGCAAAGTGCAGCTCGATAAGTTCTCGCACCGCTTCCCCAAGGAATTGTCGGGTGGTCAACAGCAGCGTGTCGCCCTGGCGAGATGTTTTGTCTTCAACCCCAACGTGATCCTGATGGACGAGCCGCTCGGTGCGTTGGACAAGGCGCTGCGGGAGCATATGCAGCTGGAAATACGGCGTCTGCATAAGGAATACGGAACAACGGTCATCTACGTGACGCACGACCAGGAGGAAGCTCTGGTCATGTCGGACAGAATTTGCGTGATGAACCACGCACGGGTGGAACAGCTCGGGAGTCCGCATCAGATCTACGCCAATCCGGAAACTCTCTTTGCAGCGACGTTCATCGGACATTCCAATGTCCTGAAAGGAAAGCGCGACGGGAGTGACGGGGATTTCGCAAAAGTGCGGACAGCCAGCGGCACATTCTCCGGGCGTGACATGTCGCGCACCCGTTCCGATGAGGTCGCCCTCTCCATACGCCCTGAACATATGCGTCTCGGCGAGGCGCCAACGGGGGAATTCGATAGCGTTCGCGGCAGGCTGACGGACATGGTCTATGTCGGTGTCGAGACAAGACTGCTCATCGCACTGGCCGACGATAGCATAGTGACGCTTCGCCACGACGTTGCAACGGGTGATCTACCTGTCATCGGGGAAGAAGTCGTCACGCATTGGCCGAAAGCTGCTGCGAGGGTCGTCGCATGAGCATCTCTCACGTGACTTCGCGCGCGAGGACATTGCGGCCTGGTCCGATCTGGCTTGCCGTGCCGGCGATTGCCCTCCTCGCCGTGTTCTTCCTGTTTCCAATGGCAAGGCTGTTCGTGCTCGGCATCCAGGATGGCGCCACCGGTGGCTTCACAACAGAGCACTATGAACGGCTCCTGACTGCCCCGGTCTACTGGAGCATTCTCGGCATCACCTTCCGCATCGCTATCCTCACGGCGGTATTTTCGGTGCTGCTCGGTTATCCCCTGGCGTTGTGGCTTTCGCGGATGCAAAGCTCGCGTCAGGCGATGTTGACCTTGCTGGTACTGCTGCCGTTCTGGACCTCCTACCTGGTGAAGACCTTTGCTTGGATGATCCTGCTCGGCAACCGCGGCGTTCTCAATACGCTCTTCATGGATATAGGCCTCATCGATAGGCCTCTTCGGATGATGTATAATGAGCTTGGCGTGATCATCGGCATGGTCCATGCGATGATGCCGCTTGCAGTCCTGACCATGCTTCCAGTGATGAACGGCATAGACCGACGTCTCGCACTGGCTGCGGGAACCTTGGGAGCGAGCCGTTCCGAACGATTCTGGCTGATATATTTCCCGCTCTCAATACCGGGCGCGGCTGCGGCAGGTCTGCTGACCTTCATAACCTCGCTCGGCTTCTTTATTGTCCCCGCCTTCCTGGGTGGACGCGGCCAGACCATGCTTGCGCAAACTATCATCACGCAGGTGCAGGAGCTGGTGAACTGGGCGTTTGCAGCGGTGTTGGCGAGCCTCATGGTTGCCGCAGCGCTGATCGCGATCTGGATTTACAACCGCTTCTTCGGACTCTCGACAATTTCGGGTGCGAGCGCGGACAGCACAACCCCAAGCAATGGCGTACTCAGGCACACGGGCCGGAAGATACTCAGCGCCATGGCGACGCTTAGCCGGCCATTTGATCGCCTGAGCAGGGGCACGAATGCAGGCGAGGGTGGCTTCAAGCTTTATCCCCTGTTAGCGCTGACATTCCTCATCGCTCCGATGTTTGTCGTCTTCCCGATTGCCTTCACCTCCGCCAGTTCGCTGCAGTTCCCACCGCCGGGCTACTCACTGCGTTGGTTTGAGCAATACCTGACCTCTCCGCTCTGGCTCTCCGCCACGTTGCGCTCGTTCGGAGTGGCCTTCGCCACCGCGTTCTTTGCAACCGTTCTCGGCGGTCTGGCGGCGCTTGCTTTGGCACGCAGCAAGTCGCGCTGGAACGGTCCAATCTTCGCGCTGATGCTGGCGCCAATGGTAGTTCCGCGTATCGTCATTGCCGTCGGCCTCTTCTACCTAATGGCACAGCTTGGAATGGTGGCTACAAATACCGGCCTTATTATCGGCCACACGCTTCTCGCCATACCCTACTGCTTCATCACCGTGGGCGCAGTGCTGAACGGGTATGACTGGCGCCTGAACCAGGCGGCGGAGACACTTGGAGCAGGGCGTCTGACGATCTTGCGACGCATCACCCTGCCGCTATTGCGCGGAGGCGTGATTTCAGCTGCCCTTTTCGCCTTCGTTACCTCGTTCGATGAGCTGACGGTCGCGATCTTCATCTCGGGCGGTCTGAAGACGACGCTTCCCAAGCAGATGTGGGACGACATGTTCTTGCAGCTCAATCCGACGCTCGCTGCGGTATCGGTCGTGGTGCTGCTCCTCGTCACCGCCATTCTGCTCGCAGCCCAGAAGCTTCAGAAATGAAATTTGCCAAGGTTCTTTGACCCCTCCGGCTAAATATCAAGGTTTTCGTCGAAATGCAGATCCAAGGATTGGCTAACCGCCTGCAAGTCCTCGCCCACGAGACACCCAACCGAATTTTTGCCAATACCAGCACCGGGCCGCTTACGTTCCAGTGCCTTGCCATGGCCGCGGAGGGTTTTGCCCAGCGCTATTATGATCGCGGCCTGCGCAAGGGCGATCGCGTGGTCGTGATGATGGCAAACAGCCTGTCATCGCTCGCGATCATTCACGGCCTGCTGCGCGCCGGCCTCGTCTGGGTGCCTGTCAACCCGGCTCTAGTGGGCGCTCCACTTGCCCATGTCATCCGTACCGTAGAGCCATCGCTGATCGTCTGCGATCCAGACGTCGCGGCGCGCCTTCCCGCATGCGCAGAAGCGGAAGGAATTCCCGTCGACCAGATGCATGAGGACGAACTGCCAACGGGAGCTTCACCGCTGCCCGCTGCGTTTCCCGAAGCTGGCGATCTGGCCTCTATCATGTTCACTTCCGGCACGACGGGTCCCGCCAAAGGTGTCATGGTGAGCCATATGATGCTGGAATTGGCTGCCGAGGGTGTCGCCCTCTGCGGCGACATGAAGCCCGGCGACAACATGTTCATGTGGGAACCGTTTTATCATATTGGCGGTGCTCAGGTACTGATGGTCCCGCTGTTGCGCGACGTGCATCTGACGATTTCCGACCGTTTCAGCGCGTCGCGTTTCTGGCAACAAGTTGCAGAAGCCGGGTGCACGCATATCCATCATCTAGGCGGCATCATTCAAATTCTTCTCAAGCAGCCCATAAGCGACTGGGAACGCAATCATGCGGTGCGCGTGGCGTGGGGCGGGGGTTGCGCGCCCGTTGCATGGCGTCCTTTTGAGAAGAGGTTCGGTGTACAAATCCGAGAATGCTACGGCATGACCGAGTGTTCGAGCCTGACGACCTGGAACAATGAAGGCGTGGTCGGATCCGTCGGACGCGCAATGCCATGGTTCGAGATCGACCTGAAAGACGAGAACGGCCGAACATTAAAGGCAGGAGACGGTCCGGGCGAGATCGTCGTGCGAACAAGTTTGCCCGGCGCGATCACGCAGGGCTACTACCGGAATCCCGATGCAACGGCCAGGGCCTTGCAGCCTGACGGGTTCCATACAGGCGACCTTGGTTCGTGGGATGAAAACGGCATGCTGTTCTTTCTTGGACGCATGACTGACTCTGTGCGCTGCAAAGGCGAGAATGTTTCAGCCTTCGAGGTAGAGACCGTGGCCAATCTCCATCCAGATGTCGTGGAGTCCGCGATGGTGGGCGTGCCGGGAGAAATAGGGGAGCATGACATACTCCTCTTCTTACAGGTCCGCAGCGGGATCACGATCGATTTCGATCAGCTATGGCACTGGATGGCCGAACGCCTCGCTCCGTATCAAAGGCCGCGCTATTTCAAGGTTGTGGAAGAGTTTCAGCGCACGCCAAGCCAGCGCATTCAAAAGCATCTCCTGCCAAAAGGGCAGGAGGGGCGGTGGGATGCCGCGCAGTTGAAGAAGTCAGCATGAGCAGGAAAGAACCCTCAATGAGCTATGACGTTCTTATCACGGGTACCGGCATGTTCGCCGGCAGGATCGCGCTAGACATTGCGGCAACGGCAAAGACTCCCGTTACCGTAATGATCGCGGGGCGTAATCAAATGCGCCTGGACTGGCTTCGAACGGCCGGAAATGCGCGTGCCGCAATGTTTGGAACGCCTGCGCGTTTCGAAACTCATACGCTCGACCTGCTCAAGCCAGGCGCAAGTGAAGCTCTTCTGGAACTTTACAAGCCGCGACTGGTGGTGCAAGCCGCATCAATCCAGACCTCTACCGTTATCTCCGACCGTGGCTCGCGATGGACTGATCTGGTTGCAGAAGGTGGCCTGAGCGCAACTGCCGTCTTTCAGGCGCTTATTTCGTCGCGCATGGCCAAGGCGATCACGGACATTTCGCCAAGCACAAAGCTGATCAATTGTTCCTTTCCGGACGTGGTCAATGGCATGATCACGGCCATGGGACACAATGTCCTGTGCGGCACCGGCAACGTTGCGATTCTTTCGAACGTCTTCTCCGGCGCACGCGAGCATCTTCCAAAAGGCAGGATGCGCGTCATCGCGCACTACCAGTGCCTTGCGCCATGGCGGTTGAAACCCCAGGAGCGGATGGGATGCCCGGCGCCGCGCGTCTTCATCGATGATGAGGAAATCTCCGACCCCTTCAAAACATTCGAGAATTGCCAACTGACCCCCGAGCCGGCGATTGAAATATCGGGTGCGTCAGGTGTGACGCTCATTCTTGCCCTGATCTCCAATGATGAATGGCAGGGACATGTGCCGGGTCCGAACGGGCTTCCCGGCGGTTATCCCGTCCATCTTCGGGAGGGAGAACTTGTGCTGGATCTGCCTGTTGGCATCTCGGAGACGGAGGCCATTGCCTGGAACGAGGATTTCGAGCGACGCAAGGGGCTGATCGTCGAGGGGGGCACGGCTACCTACCACGGCAGGCTGAAAGATCTTCTGACTGAGGAAGGCTCTGCCCATGCCGAGGGTTTCGAACTGGCCGATCTGGAGCGTGTCTGCTCTGATCTCGTGCAACTGCGCGACCGGCTGATGACGCTTCCCAGCGCGACATAGCAGGAACGCAAATGAGCGCCACACATCCAACGCCTCGGATTTCAGTTGCCGTCCTAGGAGGCGGCATCATAGGCCTATACTCGGCGTTGGAACTGCTGGACCGCGGCTACCAGGTCAGCCTGATCGAACCTGCTGCCCCGGGAGGGCGGCAGGCCGCGTCATACGGCAACGGCACGTGGATCAACGAGGGCGCAATTATCCCGATTTCTCTCCCAGGTTTATGGAAGTCGATCCCTGGATTCCTGCGCGATCCAACCGGGCCGTTCGTCATTCAAGCCAGCCACATCCCCAGAATACTACCTTGGCTTATCCGCTTCGTCGCTGCCGGGAGAAGCTGGCAACGCGTAGAGAGAGATATCCCTGCCCGCCTCGCGTTGCTCAAGGGCGCGGTTTCACACTATCAGGCTCGTGCCGCAAACGCCGGAATGGCCGAGCTCATCGGCACACAAGGCGTCATGTATGTTTATCGAAACCGCGCAGAGTATGAACTTGATCTAAAGGCATGGGATCTGCGTAAGAAATATGGCATCGCGTGCTCGATGCACGAAGGCACCGAACTGCGCAGATACGCTCCGGACCTCTCGCCCGACTACAAGATCGGAATGCGAATATTACCGGCGATTTCCTTGCGGGATCCAGGCGCTTTTTGTGCAGGCCTGGCAAGACTTTTCCAACGCCACGGCGGACGGCTTGTCGCAGCGACGGCAAAGGGCTTTGATCTGAAGGACAACCGTCTTCGAGGCGTGCATACCGATCAGGGAACGGTCACCTGCGATCGTGCAGTGATCGCCGCGGGGATCGGTTCAGCGGGCCTCGCGCGGGCCGCTGGAGATCGAGTTCCGTTGATAGCGGAACGTGGCTATCATATCGAGATACTGGATTGCCCTATTCGCCTCGTCACGAGCCTTATGCCGGCAGACGGCAAAATGGCTGTCGCTAGTACGCGGGCAGGTCTGCGCCTTGCCGGGCAGGTCGAACTTGCATCCTGCTCGAGCGCACCCGACTGGCGCAGGGCACGCATCCAACTTACCCACGCCTGCCGCATGTTTCCGCAAATAAAGGAAAAGATAGAGAACGGGCCGCACGATATGTGGATGGGAAATCGCCCTTCCACACCGGATTGCCTGCCCGTTATCGGCACTTCATCCGGTAGTCCCGATATTTTTCATGCATTTGGCCATGGCCATACCGGCATGGTGATGGCACCCAATACGGCGCGTCTTGTCGCGGGACTTTTAAGCAATGCCGCGCTGGCCATAGATCCGCAGCCATATTCTCCCCGGAGGTTTCGCTTTGTTGCCTGATCTGCTCCACATCTCCAAATCCGATGTTCTGGCCCTGAAAATAACACCCGCGCAGATGAGAGCGTCAATTTCCGACGTATTTGCCGACCTGGCCGCTGGTAAGTGCCGGTTTGAGCCGAAATCACAATTGCAACTGGGCGTCGGTCAAAGTTTTCAAATGATGGCCGCCGCGTCATACACTTGGTCCATGGCGGTCGTGAAATGGGTATCGGTCGTCCCCACTGGACCTGCGTCAAAGCTCCCCGCGATCAGTGCAGTTTTGTGCCTCAACGACACGGAAACCGGTCACCCGCTGGCTTTCATCGACGGCGAAATCATTACATTGCAGCGCACTGCCGCAATGGCGGCAGTATCTGCGCAGCGTCTTGCAAGGGATAATCCCGAGGTGTTGGCACTGGTCGGTTGCGGAGCGCAAGCGCGCAGCCAGCTTCTCGCATTCACCGATGTGTTTCCCTCACTGCGCAAGGTATTATGCCACAGCCGGAGCAGGTCATCTGCCCAGGCTTTGGCTGACATGGCTGCCGAGCATGGATTAGAGGGCGTAGTTATGGAGAGCGCCGACGACCTCATTCGCGATGCTGATATCATCATCTCGATGGTTCCCGCTGCCCCTGATCTCGAACCCTTCCTCGACGCATCCCGTCTCAAGCCGGATGCGCTCGCAGTCATGGTCGATCTCGGCAGAAGCTGGCTGCCAGACAGTTTGACCTGCTTCAGCCAATTCGCCACAGACAGCCTGGAGCAAATGCAACATCCGATGGATGCGCGCGGCCACGAGGTGAAATCTGCAAGAATTAACGCCGATCTGATCTCCGGACTGACGAGAAGCGAAGGAAGGCAAGCCTTCTGCTTCAAGGGGCATTCGGCAGGCGACCTGGCGGCTGCCAAACTGGTTTACGATCTGGCCCGAGAAAAATCGCTCGGGCAGACGCTTAGCAGGTAAGATTTGCAAAGGTCATCGCCTGATCGGAGAAGAGTCTGCTCCGGCACCGGCGATCGCTCTATCTTTTCCGATAAGATCACGGTCCTTCGCAAACCGGCGCTTGTGTCGTCGGCTTTTGCCCCACCTCGACACTATAGGCGCGCAGCCCATTCTGATCGAGCGAGATGATCCGGTAGCAGGGGTTGCCATCGGTCCACCATGGCTGCGGCGTGTCGATATCGGTGATGAAACGATGCGCACAGGCCTGGCCGGAACTATAGCCGATTCCAGAGGCCGTCGTTCCAGCGAGCGGGACGTGGATATGGCCGAATATGACGTGGCGGACGCCCGGCGTATGCGCTTCCAGACGAGCCAGAAGCAAGCCATCATCGTGCATTCCAATCTTATCGAAATGAGCAATGTCGACGTTCATGGGCGGATGATGAACGAAAATGGTTACTGGAAGCGTGCCAGCGTCAGTTAGAGCCGCGTCGAGAAACTCCATCCGGTCAGGGCCGTAAATGCCACCGATGACACCAGCTTCATGGCTGTCGAGGAAAATCAGACGGCCAAAAGCCGTATCAATGAACGATTGAATAAAACCCCGGGGATCACGCGGTTGCTCTGGAAAGGCCAGCACGAAGTTCGAGCGATCATCGTGATTGCCAAGCAGAAGCCGTATATCGCAACGAACGGGAGCAAGAATTTCCTTGAGCAGCGCATATGCCTCAGGCTCGCCGTGATTTCCCAGGTCGCCAGTCAGAACGAGAAGGTCGGCGTCGGAATGTTTTTCGACGATATCTGCAATCGCCGCGCGCAGCTTTTCTTCCGGATCGACTGCGTTGACTATGGTGCCGGAGGGAACGAGGTGGGTGTCTGTGATCTGGATGATCTTCATTCATTTTGCTTTCAAAAAAGCGGCTGCGGATACATGTTCCCGCAGCCGCTTCGTCAAACCTGACTTATTTCATCAAGGCGTTGGTCTGCTCGACGATCTGCTTGAGACCATCTTCCGGCGTCACTTCGCCACGCATGACGCTGCCAATAATGTCGCGCTGGGTGCGCCAGATGCGGACCGAGTCCCCACCCGGATAGCCCGCCCACGGCAGAGAACGGTCGGCCTGAAGCGAAGCTGTCTTCACATTCGGGTTCTCGGCATAATATGGTGCAAGATAATCTTCACCCGTCGCAAGCTTGTTGGTCGGCAAATAGCCGGTAATGCGAACGATGACGTTCTGCGCTTCCGGTCCGGTCACCCATTTCAGATATTTCCAGGCAGCTTCCTGCTTGACCTTGTCCTGCGTCAGCATAACGGCTGAGTTGCCGCCGGTGGGCACGCCACCCTTTTCAGGATTATCTAACGGGAACGTTGCAGTCTTCAACTCGAAACGATCACCGACCAGGCCTTCCACAGTCTGGACATGCGCTGGCGTCGAGAAGATGAAACCGGTGAGACCCGCGCCGAACTGCTGGCGGGACTGGTCCCAGTCAAGAAGGTTCTGATGACCTTCAGTAACGAAACGACGCGTCAGCTTGAGTGCGTTAAGGCCGATCTCATTATCGAAACCAACAGTCTTCGTCGCCTCGTCAACCAGCGTACCACCCTGCTGGAAGATCAGGGCCTGCCAGAGCCAGTCGTCGGGCCACAGGTTGATGTCATAGCCCATGCCGGCCACTTTTTCGTCCTGAGCGTGGATCTTTGCAGCGAGCTCGATCAGGCCTTCAAAAGTCTTCGGCATGTTGTCAGGATCGCCACCAGCCTTCCTGACGAGATCGGCATTGATATAAATGATCGGCGATGAGGCATTGACGGGAAGCCCGTACTGCTTGCCGTCAATGACGCCGAGCGCTGCCATGTTCGGCGTATAGTTCTTGTCGAGAAAAGCCTGTCCGCCTTCAGCCTCGATGAACGGGGCTAGATCAGTGATCTGGTTGCGCGGTGCCAGCGTGTGGACCAGTTCGGCTGTAAGATTGTAGCCCGAAAAATACACATCCGGCAAATTACCCGTCACAGCGGCGCGAAGAACCTGCTGCTGTCCCTCATTATAGCCAGGTGCCGGAGCAAGGAAATTGATCTTGATATCGGGGTTGTTCTTCATGAATTCATCTGCCAGCGGCTGATGAAATTTCGTAAAGCCGGGCAGATTGTACAGGACTTCGAGAGTGACCTGCTCTGCAGAAGCCGGCTGCGAAAAGCTGGTGGCGGCGAGGCCTAGAGCAAGACCACCGAGGACGGTGCGTCGGGTGAACTTCATTGTCATTCTCCGCGGAGTTTGTGGGTTGGCAGGAGGAGAGGGTTATTTCACGCCGGTCATGGTGATGCCGGCGATGAAATGCTTGCGGGCGATAAGGAAGCAGATCACCATCGGGGCCGTGATGATGGTCGCTCCCGCCATGAGCGCGCCGTAATTTGCTCCGGACTCGACATCAGCAAAGAACAGCATGCCGAGCGGCGGCGGTGCGAGATTCGTGTCGGACACCACGATCATCGGCCAATAGAGATCGTTCCAGTGGGCAACGAGCGAGAAGACCGAAAAGGCAGCAAGCGACGGCAGCGAACCGCGCAGCACAAGCCGCCAGCAAATTTCCATCTCGGAGAATCCATCCATGCGGGCCGCTTCGATGATTTCATCAGGGTAGCTGCGGAAGGACTGATGGAAGAGAAAAATCGCAAAGACCGAGAGAAAGAACGGCATCATCATTGCGAAGTAGGTGTTGAGCAGTTGCGCCTTGGCCAGCCCTACGAAAAGCGGCAAGGCAAGCGCCTGAATGGGTACGCACAGTGCGGCAATCACCAGGGTGAGCAGGAGTTTACGTCCTGGAAAGCGCAGCTTTGCAAGGGCATAGGCCGCCGGGACTGCGGTTAGTATCTGGACGATCAGAATACCGAAACAAACAATCATACCGTTAAGCATGAAGCGTGCCATCGGCACCTGACTGGCCGCGCGCGTGTAGTTGTCCACGGCAGTGAAGTTTTCAGGAATAGGCCACAGCGAAACGCTGAAGATTTCAGCTGGAGACCGTATCGAGGTCAGCACCATCCAATAGAAGGGCAGAAGCATCGCAAATGCACCGACGGACAGGATTGCATGAGGGAAGTACTTGCGGAGTGCGCTCATCAGTAATGTACCTTCCGATCCATGTGCAGGGTCTGGCCGATGGACAAGACCAGTACTATCGCAAGGAAGATCAGGGTAAGCGCTGCTGCATAACCCGTATTGGCATATTCGAAGCCTTCCAGATAAAGCGCGAATAGAAGCACTTCCGAGCCAGAACGGCCTTTTGTCAGCACAGCCACCGTCTCGAAAACCTTGAACGCGGAGATCGATGTCGTGACGACGACGAACATGGTTGTCGGTCCAAGCATAGGCCACGTTACAGTCAGGAACCGGTCTATCGGGTTCTTTGCTCCATCGAGTCTTGCCGCCTCGTGCAGGTCTTTGGGGATGGCCGTCAGGCCGGCCAGAAAGAGCACCATATTGAAACCCAGGACCTGCCAGATGCCTATCAGCGCCATTGTGGGAATGAGCAACGAAGGATTCGACAGGAATGCCACGGGCTCGAAGCCGAACCATTTAATGGCCGCATTGACCGGGCCGAGCGATGGATGCAGCAAAAACTGCCAGACGGTCGCCATCGCAACCAAGGTCGCTGTTACAGGAAGAAAGTAGGCGATTTCCCAGAAGGCACGACTGTGCTTGCGATTATAAACGAGGAGAGCGGCCCCCAACGCAAGAAACACGCCTGCTGGAATAACGATGATCGCATAGAGGACCGTGTTCTTCAGCGCACGCATGAAAACAGGGTCGGCAAACGCAGCCGTAAAATTATCCAGGCCGACAAACTGCGTCGAAAGGGCTCCTAATCGGTAATCCGTGACTGAAAATCCTGCGAGCACTATGATCGGGATAATGTAAATAGCGATCAGCAGAAGCGTTGCGGGAAGCGCGAACAAGATGCCACGTCGCGCCATGCGGCGTGCCGTCGACGAGGTTCGCGACGGAGCCTGCAATTGCGCAGCGCTTGCGGTCGTTACCATACTCACGCCGGCACCTGTTCGCAGGTTTCAACGACATAACGTTTTTCGTCCGCCCCAAAGAGATGCGCATGACTTCTGCTTATCCCGAGCGAAATAAGGCCATCGGCATCGACGTCGAGGTTCTCGCCTGCCTTCTGACGCATGATGATCCGGACATTTTGATCATCCAGCAGCTCGCAACTGACAAAACGATCGGCACCCTGCGTTTCCACGCGGATCACCCGCGCCTCAAGGCCGTGCGGGGAGACGGTAATGTCCTCTGCACGAATGCCAAGCGTTGCGGGACCAATAGCGGCATCTTTCGCTCGCAATCCAAGGGTGCGACCAAACAATGACACCACCGTTCTGTTGTCGATTTCAACGGGCAGGAGATTTATGGACGGCGTGCCAATGAAACGTGCCACGGTGAGCGTGGCGGGACGTTGATAAAGTTCGTCCGGCGTACCAAGTTGTTCGATGCGCCCTTCGGACATGAGCGCGATACGATCCGACATGGTCATCGCTTCGATCTGATCATGCGTGACGTAGATGAAGGTCGCCTTCAGGCTGCGATGCAAGGCCGTCAATTCCTCGCGCATATGTGCGCGCAGCTTGGCATCAAGATTGGAAAGCGGTTCATCCATGAGGAATGCTGCCGGCGAGCGAACGAGCGCTCTCGCCAATGCAACACGCTGACGCTGCCCACCTGACAACTGCGCCGGCTTACGATCCAGCAGATGAGAAATCTGCAGAAGTTCGGCCGACTGACGCACGGCAGCATTGATTTTTTCCAGGGCATCAGCGCGCCCTGGTGCAAGACCACCAACAACGGGCAGACGCGCGGCAAGGGATAGCTGCCGCATTCTCAACGGCGTCGAGATGTTTTGATGCACCGTCATGTGCGGATAAAGTGCATAGGACTGGAACACCATCGCGAGATTACGATCGCTTGGATCGGTGTCAGTCACATCCTGATCATTAATCTGAACGCTGCCTCGGTCAGGCGCTTCAAGCCCGGCGATGATACGGAGCAGGGTGGATTTTCCGCACCCGGACATGCCGACGAGCGACAAGAATTCACCCGGCCTGATAGAAAGGTCGATCCCCTTGAGAACTTCTTCCTTACCGAAGGTCTTGCCGATTCCTTTCAGTTCCAGCGATTGCGAAAGCATTACGCACTCCTTTTGGGGCGGCATATGCATCCGGTTGATGACAGAGAGACGACAAAACCAATACCGGTTGATGACAGTCCCCAGGCGCATCGTTATAGATCCCGCAACAGTGCGGAAAGTAGAGGCGCGCACGAGGCCAACGCTTTGACCGGCGTCTTTTTTTAGCCTGGTTGAAGATGAACGTGTCAGTCTGCGATCACTAAACGCGCACTGGAACGGACAATAAATTCGGGGTCCAGCTGGACAGTAGAGGGGGCTGCGAGAGGATTAACCAGTCGCCGCTCAAGCTGCCTGACGGCGCGCGCCGCCATTTCGCCCGGATCTTGTCTGAAGGTCGTAAGCTGATAGGAGTCCCAGGCTGACTCGGGAATATCATCAAATCCTACAACGGAAACATCGTCGGGAACACGCAGTCGAAACCTGCCTCGAGCCGCGTCCATCAAGCCGAGCGCAATCAGATCATTGACGCAGAAAACAGCCTGCGGACGCGATTTCCTGCCGAACAATTCCGCAGCGGCCTGCTGACCGCCAGCGTAGTCGGAATCGCCGCAATATGCGATATCTACGGTTGCACCAAGACGTCGCGCTTCGCTGACAAATGCCTGCTCACGCTCGACCAAGCTCGGGGTTCCAGTCGCAGAACCGGCAATGGCAAGGCGTGTATATCCGTTAAGCACAAACAACGCCGCTGCCTTGAGGGCTGCACCATGATTATTTATCCGAACGTGGTCGCAATCCGCTTCGGAGCGACCGATCATAACAAGTGGCTGCCCGTTAAGACGAGCAAGCTCTACGAGTGAAGCCGGTGGTGAACCGGAAAGGACGATCGTTGCTTCCGAGCGGTAGCCGAAGAGTGCCGTCTGGGCAGCGCTCAATTCCTGCTCGGAACTTCCCGCATTAATGAGGAAAGGGATGTTGCCGCGCTTGATCAGAAGGCGGGTGAGCGCAGCCACAAGATGGGCCCTGAAGCCGACTTCCGGTTTGGTCACGATCAAGCCGACCAGACGGCTGCGGTTCGCGAGCAGGCCACGCGCCAGATCGTTGACCTGATACCCCAGGACGGATGCCGCCTCCATCACCTTCGCTCGTGTCGCCTCCGATATGCTGGCACCTGGTGTGAATGCGCGTGATACGGCCGACCGGGATACACCGGCACGGTCAGCAACCTGCTGTGCGCTGACAAAGCCCGACGATCCTGCTTCATCCTTTTTCTTCAATGACCTACCTTCGAAAGAACGTCGGATTTCAAAAACCGTTCGACAATAAACATAAAACCTACTGAGGGTATCAAAAGCAACAAGGCGGTAATCGACGCGATCTGATAATTGCCTCCGGAACTCGCCGTATATAGCAGTAGCGGCAGGGTGTTCACGTCGGGTGCGCCAACGAAGTAGCTACCGGTGAATTCGTCAAGCGATTCAAGAAACACGAAGATCGCGCTGGCAAGGAGGCCTGGCGCGGCAAGCGGCAGGCTTACATCCCTGAACGCGCGGATCGGCCCTGCTCCGATCGAACGCGCGGCTTCCTCCAGTTCCGTGTCCACGGCGGAGAATGCCGCAGTTGCAATCCACACGGCATAGACTAGTCCATGCGTGACATGAACGAGCACCACACCGGCCACCGTGCCATTCAAGCCGAACTGATAGAAAATGCGGGCTATGTTGACGTATACAGGGAGATTGGGGAACGCCTGCGGAATGAGAAAAGTGAGCAGGATCAGCGCGCGGAAAGGCAGTTTCAGGCGCGCAAGAGCATAGCCAGCAGGCACTGCAAGTGCCATTGCCACAATCACGGTAAGTGTAGCAACCATAATGCTGTTTGATAGCGATTCCATCGCTGTGCCGCGAGGCGAGAACACGCGTCCCCAATAACTCAGACCATATTCCAGCGGCAGCACATGGGGAAAGTACCAGCGTTCGGCAACGGTCCATAAGAGGAGATTGGTCAGCGGTCCGAAGATGATGAAGGCAAGAAGCCCCAGGATGACTGCGCGGGGGACCCAAAACCAATCAATAGCAAACAAGGCACGAGGCTGAGAGGGCACATGATCGATCGTGCTCATGAGCGTTCTTTCATCGTTTGTCGTAGGTAAAACCAGCCCACGCAGGCGCTGGCTACGAGTGAAATGAGGCCCAGCGCATTGGCGACCCCATAATCGCCATAGGCATTGATGCGAAACGCAATATCAGCGGTGATCATTGTGGGTGTCTGAGCGTTGATCATCAACGGCACCGACAGAACCGACATCATCGTCACAAAGGACAGCACAAGACCAACCATCAAGGTGGTTGCAACTTGCGGAACGATGATTTCAATCAGGATACGCAGACGCGAAGCACCCAGATTGCGCGCGGCCTCCATGTTGCTGCGGTCGATCGAGGCCATTGCACCGGCAACCAGCATCGTGACGAAGGGCGTTTGTTTCCAAACGAAGGCGATGACAATGCCGCGCCAATCCAGAAAGCTGACGGCTTGCAACGGTGTTATGATGCCCGCACCTACGAGAATATTATTCATCAGCCCGTTCTTGGCGAGGAACGTACGCAGTATCTGCCCGACAACTATAAAGGGAATGAAGAGTGGCCAACGATAGAGCCAACGCAAGATGGCAACGGCACGCGGGTTTTCGCCAAGAACGAGATAACCGCCGATCGCTATCGAGAGGACTCCGATGATGGCGGTGGAAAGCGAGACGATCACCACGGTGAAGATAATATCCGAAGTATAAAGCTGGAAGGATTTGGTAAAATTACCAAATCCAAAACCATCTGCGACCTCGAACGCACCGATAAGCGAATTGCCCAGCGGAACGACGAACAGAAGCACGATCACAGCCAGTGCAGGCAGCACAAGCAGCAATCCAAGTAATCGCGTCGAAATGGTTTGCATCGCCCCTCCAAAAAAGGAACCGCCCGCACAAAGCGGACGGCCCCCTCGAATAAAAGTTGCTTAATTGGTCACATGACGTTCGTAGGCTTCCAGAATTGCGTCATTGTACGGCGCAATCGGGAAGGGCTTGCCGAAATTCGCTAGATCCTCCGGCGTGACATCCGTGAACAGTTTATTCCAGGTCGCTTCGTCGAGTTCGGCCTCAACGTGCTGGGCGTCGATACCCGGGTACCAGTTGAACCTCTCGACAATGCCTTCAGCCTGCACTTTGGCGCTGGTGGCCAGCTCCACGAACTTCTCAGCCAAGTCTTTGTTCTTTGCCTTGGCCGGGATCACATAGTGCATCGGCTGACCAGGCATGCCGGGTGCTGGCAATACGAGTTTGAATTCCGGCGGCAACTGGCCGTTGGTCTGCCAGGAGTAGAACATGTCTACCCAGACAGGGCCGATCGCGATCTCGCCGCGTGACAGAAGGTCGAGTGTGCCCGCATTGCCCGGCGTCAGGGTGGCGTTTGTCGTGAAATCGGCGAGGCTGTCAAAAGCCTTGTTCCACTTGTTGGTTTCGGCTTCCTCGAACGGGCCATTCATCAGCTTGTCGGCGTCGCCTTCGCCAAACGCATAAATCCAGCCCATGACGAAGCTGACGC
Source organism: Limoniibacter endophyticus (assembly GCF_014652835.1). GTDB lineage: Bacteria > Pseudomonadota > Alphaproteobacteria > Rhizobiales > Rhizobiaceae > Limoniibacter > Limoniibacter endophyticus. The sequence continues at coordinate 129,802 of NZ_BMZO01000006.1, read as the reverse complement.
CCGATGCTCCGCCCTTGATGCCGTTGTAGCCGAACTGTTTCGGATTTTCATTCGCCCATACCACGAGTTCTTCGTAGCTCTTCGGCGGGTTCGCCACCAGGGCCGGATTATATGCGAGCGCCGTCTGGCTATTGAACATAGGCATGACATAGCCTTTGACCTGGGCACCGAGCGCCATGTCCGCATTCGAGCGCGTGACGAGCGATCCCGAGGCTATCCGGTCCCGATAAGCTTCGAGGTAGCCGGCTTCCACCATCGGTCCGGCGAACTTCTCATGAACGACGGCAACGTCGGCGTCCCACGTCTCGATACCGGCCTTCTTCTGGGCCTCGAAGCGCTCGACGATCTTCTGCGACCCTGCATCACCAGGACCAGTACCGATGGCACGGACGCTGTTACCCGGGTTCTGTTCCTCGAAAAGCGGCCCAAGATATTCGTTAATATAATCGACCATGTTCTGGTCGCCCGCAGTCAGAACAGTCAGTTCCGCTGCTGCCGCCGGCGATGCCGCGAAACCAAGTATCAGTGTTGCCTGAAGGGTTTTCTTCATGAGTTGTGTCTCCGTTGATCGCGATTCTTCATGCTTACGATGCCTCCAGAACACGGGCTTTTTCCCCGTCGTTCTGGGAACTGGTTTGCGGCCGCCCCGAGGCGCCATGCGTGTTGAACAGGAAGAGATTTGACGCCGAGACGCGCACGCGCACCACCTGACCTAATGCCCATGGCTGGGCGCCATCGACAAGCAGGAGGTCCTGACCAATGCGAACCGAATGCCGCCACGCGCCACCGGGATAGCTTACCGCTTCAACTTGACCGGTCAGATCGAGAGCGCCTGTCGTCTGCGTCGATCCAGGCTCGTCTGGCAACAGCTCCGCACCTTCAGCTCGGAATCGCGCCTCGTAGGAACCACTTACGAGTCCACGCCCGTCAAGCGGTAGAACCGCTCTGCCGTTGGCAGGGCCAGCGTCGATCATGACGACATCGCCACTGACACTTCCTGAAAGAGCAAGTGTATTTTCTGCTCCCATGAAAGCTGCAACGAAGGGTGAAACTGGCCTATTGAAAACGTCTTCCGGTCTGCCCTGCTGGGCGATGCGACCGGCATTCATAATGACGATGCGGTCGGCCATGACCATGGCTTCTTCACGATCATGCGTGACATGAACCGCAGTAATGCCAAGACGCTTCTGCAAGGCGCTAATGTCGTGCCGCACTTTGAGCCGGATGCGCGCGTCGAGATTGGAGAGCGGCTCGTCGAGAAGCAATATCTCAGGATCGATCGCGAGTGCGCGCCCAAGCGCGACGCGCTGGCGTTGTCCGCCGGAAAGAGCAGCAGGCTTGCGTTGACCAAGATCGGCCAATCCAAGTAAATCCTGCAGCTCCGTTACGCGGCGTACGATGTCGTTACGCGGCGTGCCACGGAGCTTGAGCCCGTAGCCGATATTCTGCGCCACGGTCATATGCGGCCACAAGGCATAGGACTGAAACATGAGCGCCATGCCACGCTTGTCCGGTGGCAGATGCGTAACATTTTTTCCTCCAACGAAGATGGAGCCTGCTTGCGCCTTCGCAAAACCCGCGATTGTTCGAAGGAGTGTCGTCTTCCCGCAACCGGACGAGCCCAGCAGCGCAACGAACTCGCCTTTGCGAATGGAAAGGTCGAGTCCTTCCAGAATCTTCGCCTGATTATAGGCTACCGATATATTCTCGACCCTCAGAAAGTCGGTTTCGCTCATTTTCATTCCTTGCACAGCCGTGCATCGCTGGTTGTACGAGCAACGCTTAAGCGGATCACATGACGGGCAGATGACTGTAGGAATGATTTTACGAGATGCGCCTGTCGGCTCGACAACGGCAGCGAGGAAGTTTCAGTCGTACCCCTTATCCATCTCGCGGATGATGCAAACCCTATGAAAATGTCTATGCTAGAACGATTGCCTTGCTAAACTGATTTCGAACGCCCAGCTGATGAAAGGAAATCCCATGAGCCTGCGCATCAATGACATTGCGCCTGACTTCACAGCGGAGACCACCCAGGGGACAATTCACTTCCACGATTGGATCGGCGACGGTTGGGCCGTGCTTTTCTCGCATCCCAAGAATTTCACGCCAGTCTGCACGACCGAACTTGGCACGATGGCCGGACTGGAGCGCGAATTCACGAAGCGTAACGTGAAGATCATCGGCATGTCCGTGGATCCGGTAGATAGCCATGACAAGTGGAAGGACGATATCAAGATTGCTACAGGCTTTAACGTAGAATATCCGTTGATAGGCGATAAAAAACTGGAGGTTGCCAAGCTCTACGACATGCTGCCTGCCGAAAGCGGTGGTTCCTCGGAAGGGCGCACGCCCGCCGATAATGCGACTGTGCGCTCTGTATACGTGATTGGACCCGACAAGAAGATCAAGTTGATCCTGACGTATCCGATGACGACCGGCCGCAATTTCGATGAAATTTTGCGCGCCATCGATTCCATTCAGTTGACGGCGAAGCACCAGGTTGCGACGCCTGCGAACTGGCAGCAGGGCGACGACGTCATCATCACAGCTGCCGTGTCCAACGAAGACGCCATCGAGCGCTTCGGATCCTACGAGACTGTGCTGTCCTATCTGCGCAAGGCCAAGCAACCTTCCTAGCACGGCATTACGAAAGTCAGGTTTCAGGGAGGGATCAACATGTCTGAGCTCGGAGATCTGCACATATTCGCCAAAGTGGTCGCCTTGCGGAGCATGTCGGAAGCGGCAAGGTCACTCGGCATTGCGCCTGCCGTCGTTTCGAAGAGCATAAAACGTCTGGAAGAAAGCCTGGGCGTGCGCCTTCTGCAACGCACGACGCGCCGGATAACCGTTACGGAGCTTGGTCAGGACTATTATAAACGCATCGCGAATGCTTTGAACGATCTGGAGGAGGCGACGCTGCTCGTATCCGGGCAGGCCGACGAGGCCAGTGGTCTTCTGCGGGTTTCCGCACCAACATCGTTTGGGCGCATGCATATCGCGCCGCATCTCGGCACCTTCATGCAGTCGCACCCACGACTTAACGTCGAGCTTAATCTTTCCGATGATATTGTCGACGTGATCGCCGATGGATATGACATCGCCGTGCGCATCACCGAACCCCGCGACAGTAGCCTGATCGGCCGGAAGCTTGCACGCGTCCGACGCGTATTGTGCGCGTCGCGAGAATATGTGGCGAAGTACGGCTATCCACAAACCATCGATGATCTGAAAACGCACCGGTGTCTGCAAGCGCATGGGGGAGGCCCATGGCATCTCGAAGGCCCGGAGGGACCGCTGACAATCAGACCCGAGAGCGCCTTGCTTACTAATTCCAGCGAAGTTGTGCGTGAAGCGACCATCAGTGGCCTCGGCATAGCATTACGCTCGACATGGGACGTGGGGGAGGAGTTGCACATCGGCAAGCTGGTCCGGGTTCTGCCTTCTTACGAAGGCTCGCGGAACATCTGGATTTCCGCCGTCTTCGCTTCGCGCCAGCACGTGCCAATGAAGATACGTGCCTTCGTGGAATATCTGGTCGCCCTCTACGGACCGCGCGCACCGTGGGACAGAATGATGTGATTATTCCCTTGACGGAATAAGTAACTTTCCATTTTCGCCGTTGCCGCAGAACCCGGTTTAACCCATTCTTTGGGTAACGACTGGGAGGTCCACATGCCCCGCATAACAACTTACAACTTGCAGATTGAAAGCGAACTCCACGCGTTCCTGATTGACGAGGCGCTACCGGGGACGGGTATCGAAGCGGATGATTTTTTCCAAAGCCTCTCGGCAATCGTGGAGGATCTTGCTCCCAAGAATCTCGAGTTGTTGGCAAAACGAGACACATTCCAGGACAAAATCGACAACTGGCATCGCGATCATGGCGCTTCAACAGATTTGTCCGCGTATCGGGCGTTCCTTGAAGAGATTGGCTATCTTCTGCCGGAAGGTCCCAATTTCAAGATCGAAACGCGGAATGTTGATCCTGAAATGAGCAGCATTGCCGGCCCACAACTGGTCGTTCCGATCATGAATGCGCGCTATGCGCTCAATGCAGCCAATGCACGCTGGGGGTCGCTTTATGACGCGCTCTACGGGACAGACGCGATTTCGGAAGCATCTGGTGCGACGCGTAGCGGCGCCTATAATCCGGAGCGGGGCGAAAAGGTCATCGGCTGGGTGCGCTCCTTTCTCGATGATGTCGCTCCTCTGGGAGATGGTTCCTGGAGGCAGGCGAGTGGCTTTACCGTGGATCGCGGTGTTCTGAAAATCCACAGAGCAGGAAAAGCAAGTTCCGATCTCTTCGATCCGGCGCAGTTCGCCGGCTATCGTGGCAGCAAGGAAAAACCGGAGGCTGTCATTCTCGTCAATCACGGCCTTCATATCGACATTATCATCGATCCGCGCACACCGATCGGTAGCGTAGACACGGCGGGCATTTCCGACGTCCTTCTGGAATCGGCGCTGACCACGATCATGGATTGCGAAGATTCAGTCGCGGCCGTCGATGCACAAGACAAGACGCTCGTCTATCGCAACTGGCTCGGATTGATGAAAGGCGACCTTGAAGAAACCGTGGCGAAAAACGGTAAGCAGATCATCCGCAGGCTTAATCCGGACCGCACGTTTATAGGGCGGAATGGCACTGAAGAGTCGTTGAAAGGGCGCTCGTTGATGCTTGTGCGTAATGTCGGACATCTCATGACAAATCCAGCCATCCTGGATCGGGACGGCAACGAAATCCCCGAAGGCATTCTCGACGCGATGGTTACCAGCCTTATTGCGTTGCACGATATCGGGCCGAACGGGCGGCGCGCCAATTCGACGAGTGGATCACTGTACATCGTGAAGCCGAAGATGCATGGCCCCGAGGAAGTCGCCTTTGCCTGCGAACTGTTCGCGCGCGTCGAAGACGCACTCGGAATGACCCGCAACGTCATCAAGATCGGCCTGATGGATGAGGAACGACGCACGACGGTCAATCTCAAGGAATGCATCAGGGCCGCGAAAGAGCGTCTGGTATTCATCAACACCGGCTTTCTCGACCGGACCGGCGATGAAATCCATACGTCGATGGAAGCGGGCATCATGATGCGCAAGGCCGACATGAAGAGGGCGGTCTGGCTTCAGGCGTATGAAAACTGGAACGTCGATAATGGTCTCGCAGCAGGCCTTTCCGGCGTGGCTCAGATCGGCAAGGGTATGTGGGCGATGCCGGACCTGATGGCGGATATGCTGGAGCAGAAAATCGGTCACCCGAAAGCCGGCGCAAGTACAGCCTGGGTTCCATCACCGACCGCGGCAACGCTACACGCCACGCACTACCATCGTATCAACGTGCACGAGGTGCAGCAAACCTTGACAGAACGCCCTCGCGCCAAGCTTGATGATATTCTCTCCATTCCGGTTGCACCGCGCCCCAACTGGACAGATGAAGAGATCCAACAGGAACTGGACAATAATGCGCAAAGTATCCTGGGTTACGTCGTGCGCTGGATCAATCAGGGCATCGGTTGCTCCAAAGTGCCGGACATAAATAATGTCGGCCTGATGGAAGATCGTGCAACCTTGCGCATTTCCGCCCAGCATATAGCCAACTGGTTGCGACATGGATTAGTCGACAAGAGCCGTGTTGAAGACACGTTCCGACGCATGGCGCAAGTCGTGGACCGGCAGAACGCAGGCGATCCGGATTATATCGCCATAGGAAAGAACCCTCACGACTCCATTGCGCTCCAAGCGGCTCTTGAACTGGTTCTTGAAGGAACAAAACAGCCAAACGGCTATACCGAACCCTGCCTGCACAAACGCCGGCGCGAATTCAAGGCCTCCATTGCGCGTCCTGCCAAAAACGAAGCGCTTGAGGCTTGAGTCCAGGCTATACGCTACGGTTCGCAGCCTGCTCACGCAGGTTTGCGCACACGTTCCCGCCAGAGAGTGAAGAGGCCGGAGCCGACGACGATGGCTGCGCCGATCATGACATTGAGCGCCAGTGTCTCACCGAACACGAAAAGGCCGATCATCGACACGAACGGCAGGTTCATATAACTAAACGGTTGAACGCTTGACGCGTCAGCAACTTCATAAGTCTTGATCAACAGCCAGTTGCCAAGAATAGCAAAGACACAGAGACCAGCCAGCATAAAACCTGTCTGCATTTCCACAGCCTGCCAATGTAAAAGCCCCATGGGTGTGCTCACTACCGCACCGACAATGCCGGTCCAGAAGAAGCTGACACTGGCACCGTCCTCTCGCGCGACATAGCGCGTCAGCAGCGTATAGGTGGCAAACAGGATGGCGCTGCCGAACGGCAAAAGCACAAGCGGGCTGAAAACATCCGTACCTGGGTTGATAATGACCAGAACCCCGGCAAAACCGACAAGAATGGCCAGCCACCGGCGCCAGCCCACCTGTTCGCCGAGCAACGGAACAGAGAGCGCCGTGACGATCAGCGGATAGCAACTAAAAACTGCGTGTGTTGCAATCAACCCCAACGTGACGAACGAGATCATGATCAGACAGATTTCGCTGATCAGCAAGACGCCTCGCAGTATCTGCAATTTCGGGAAACGGGTTCTGGTGGCGAAGGAGAAACCGCCCTTGTTGCGCAACGCCCACATGATCGCCAACAGACCGAAGAACCAGAAGCGAAGCATGACGATCATGTAAACGCTTACCGACTCGGCAAGAAATCGGGACACGCCGTCCTGCGTTGCAAATACAAGGCAGGTTGCGGTCATCAGTATCATGCCTTTGCGGGCATTTGATTCAATTGCCATGGGACGTCCAGTCATTGCCGCTGCGCGACCAAGGGCGCAGAATCCTGTACGCTTATCCGCGACTAGCGGCTGACAAAGCAATCCCATTCATTTGGCGCAGTGCATTTTGCCGTCCGACGTTGCGAAAGCCCGGCAACCGCAGCGCCCCCGGGCTTTCGCAAGTCCTTATGGTCGGTATTTTTCCACGGCACCCGACAATTTCGACCATTCGGAATACCAGTTGTTGAAGAGCTTGAACTGTGCTTCGACATAACCCCGCTGGCTCTCGGAGAGTGCATCCGTGTCGTTGAAATGCAGCTCGTATTCGCGGTCGCCCTTCAGGACCATCATGTGCTTGAAATACAGAACAAGATCAGGCCCTTCGTCAAAGGACGAGAGAACGGCAAGCGCCTGCTCCAGTTCCAGTGCCCGTCGCCGCGCATCCGCATCGCCCGCAGCCGCAGCTTGTGACAGGGCGCACAAATGCAGCACTTCCTTTGGCAGAACATTGCCGATGCCGGTGATGGCGCCCGTTGCACCGCAGTTGACATAGCCATGGAAGACGGCGGTATCGACGCCGATCATCAGCGTCACATCGTCATCACGACTGGTAATGTTTTCTGCCGCGTAACGCATATCATTAGGGCCGCCGAACTCCTTGAACCCGACCAGGTTGGGATGCTCCGAACGCAAAGCAAAGAAGAGGTCGGCCCGTGTCGCAAAGCCATAATAGGGGCTGTTATAGATAACGGCCGGTAGAGCGGCCGCGGCCGAAAGTATCGCCTTGAAATGCGCTTTCTGCGCCGTGATCACCGAACCGCGAGACAAAACGCGGGGGATGACCATGAGTCCCTGGGCACCTACTTTCTGGGCATGCGCTGCATGCGCGACGGCAAGCCTCGTGTTGACCGCGCCGGTCCCCACAATGACCGGCACACCGGCTTTGACTAGCCGCTCAACACCTTCCATCCGCTGCTCATCCGTCAAAAGCGGCCAATCGCCCATGGAGCCACAATAGACGACAGCTGACATGCCCTCGGCCAGCAGCTCCTTTGCCTTGGCAACGAGCGCATCGAAATCGGGGCTGCGGTCTTCCTTGCATGGGGTCATCAATGCCGGCACGACGCCGGAGAAAATCTTGGATTTCAATACAATTCCCTTCGTGTTTTATCGCTCAAGCAGAGTGGCCGGAGACCAGGTCTCTCAGCTTCCTCCGTTCCATCTTGCAAGGATTCCTCCTGGCGGGAGGAGAGCACAGGAACTTGCCGCTGTCATCACGTTCCGCAACGAAAGACACAGATCGCGACCTCTGCCACCGACTGATGATAATTTGCGTGCTCGGAAGGAAATTGATAGCAGCTGTCAGGATTAACGCCTTTTAGCCCATGACGAGGCGGCATTCAGAATGCAGAGTGAATCGCAATGATCGACTCAAGCCCAGAAAAAGCCCCGGCCCCGCTGACCGAGGAGGTAATCGGCAAAATCGTCGAAGCGTTTTACACGGAAGCTCGGCACGATCCCGTCCTTGGCCCCATATTCAACGGGCACGTAGAGGACTGGCAAGTGCATCTGGATCGCATCAAGGCTTTCTGGTCGTCAATCATGCTGGGAAGCGGCCGCTATAAGGGCAACCCCTTCGCCGCTCATGCACCGCTTGCGTCGGAAATCGATGAAGCACATTTCCGGCGCTGGTTGGCCCTCTGGTCAACGACCGTTCGCCAGTTCGCCGACGAGGACGTTGCGGTCTCGCTTGAAGCGAAAGCGCAAAAGATTGCCGCAAGCCTCCGCGCAGGATTGCTTTTTCATGCGGAAATCATGGACCCCGACCGCAGAGCATGACCCGCGCGTGCGGTCGGATCACCGCTATGTGAAGATCAGGAAAATTCTGGAACCCTCATGTCCGGTGTTCATTGTTCTCTCACGTTGATTGGGGGAGATCATGACCGAAAAAGAAAAAATCGAACCTTATGACGGACCGGCCGGGGGGTGGGGATCGCTCAATTCCGTCAGACGTCATGCGCTCGAGGCCAATGCTGTTTCTGCCGTTCCGACATTGCTGAAACAGAACAAACCGGACGGCTTCGCCTGTGTGAGCTGTGCCTGGGCAAAGCCTGCGCATCCACGTCCAGCAGAATTCTGCGAAAATGGTGCCAAGGCAACGTTCTGGGAATTGACAGGGGACCGTGCCACGCCAACCTTTTTTGCGCAGCATACGATCCAGGAATTGCGGAGCTGGTCGGATCACGCGCTGGAAAAAAGCGGCCGCTTGACGCATCCTATGCGTTATAATTCGCTAACAGATCACTACGAGGCAGTGGACTGGGAAACAGCGTTTGCGGAAATCGGCTCTGAACTCGCTCTAATTCGGCAAAATGATCCGAAGCGCGCAATCTTCTACACGTCGGGGCGGGCATCGCTCGAAACGTCATATATGTATGCCCTGTTTGCGAGACTCTACGGCAACAATAACCTGCCCGACAGCTCGAACATGTGCCACGAGTCTACGTCTGTCGGGCTCCTCGACAGTATTGGTGTTCCAGTGGGCACAGTGACGCTAGACCACTTTGAGAAGGCCGACGCCCTGTTTTTCTTTGGCCAGAACGTGGGATCGAACAGTCCGCGCATGCTGCATCAACTAAAGGAAGCCAGCGACCGCGGGGCTGCGATTGTCACCTTCAACCCCTTGCGCGAACGAGGCTTGGAGCGTTTTACCGATCCGCAAAACCCCGTGCAAATGCTGACAGGTGGCGAAACCATCATCAGTCGCGCCTATTATCAGTTGCGGCCGGGTGGGGACATTGCCGCCATCTCCGGCATGTGCAAATGGTTGCTTGACCAGGATCGGCAGGGGAAACCGACGCTCGATCAAGCCTTTATTAATGAACATTGTCACGGTTTCGAGGAGTTCGTGCGCTTTCTGGACGACCTCGCCTGGACTGAAATCGAGCAGGAAAGCGGCCTTTCGAAAACGCAGATCGAAGAGGCTGCGGCGATATATGCGAATGCGCGCCGCGTGATTGCAATATACGGCATGGGCATCACCCAGCACAAATTGGGTGTTCAGTCCGTGCATATGCTGGTGAACTTCCTGCTGATGCGCGGCAATATAGGCAGGGAAGGCGCAGGAATCTGTCCCGTGCGGGGTCATTCCAATGTACAGGGACAGCGCACAGTGGGCATTTCGGAAAAACCGGAACTTGTGCCGCTTGACAAGCTCGCCGATCAGTTCGACTTCGCCCCCCCGCGCGAACAGGGCACGACGACGATCGAAGCGTGCGAAAGGATCATCGACGGCGAGGTTGACGCGTTCGTCGGGCTGGGTGGTAATTTTTTGCGTGCAGTGCCGGAACGTGAGCTAATGGAAGCGAACTGGCCTCGTATGCGCCTCAGCGTACAGATAGCGACCAAGCTCAATCGTGGCCATCTCTTTACGGGAGAGGTGGGTTACCTCTTGCCGTGCCTGGGGCGTATCGAAATCGATCGACAGGCATCCGGCCCGCAGGTCGTGACGATTGAAGACAGCACCTCAATGATACACGTATCCAAACCGATGCGTGAGCCAGCAAGCGAGCACCTGCTTTCAGAGCCGAAGATTGTTGCAGAGATTGCAAAGGCTTGCCTCCCGCCAAACCAATCCGTGCCATGGGACGATTGGATCGCGGACTATGGGCGCATCCGCGATGCTATCGCTCAAACCTATCCTGCGATTTTCCATGATTTCAACCAGCGAATGCATCAACCGGGCGGTTTCAGAAAGCCTATTGCTGCGGACGAGCGCAAGTGGAACACGCAGTCCGGCAAGGCGAATTTTCTGATTCCGTCCGCTCTTCATGCCAGCTTTGATGATGGAAGGGACCCGAACATATTCCGGCTTATCACTCTGCGCAGCAATGACCAGTTCAATACGACCGTTTACGGTTACCGTGATCGCTTCCGCGGCATCGAAGGGACACGCATGGTTGTGTTTCTGAACGGCGAGGACATGGCTCGACTGGGCATTGCCGAGGGCGAGCTGATCGGCATGGAAAGCGCCGCCGATGATGGTGTTGAGCGCCGAATGCGGGGTTTTCGTGCAACGCGCTACAATATTCCAAGAGGTAGCTGCGGAGCCTATTACCCGGAAGCCAACGCGCTAATCCCGCTGTGGCAGCACGCCGAGCGCAGTCAGGTCCCGGCGGCGAAATCCGTGCCGGTTCGCCTCCTTCTCAGGAACGGAGCGACAGCATGATGGACGTCCAGACCGCGCGTGCAGCAAGAACCGTCCGCTGGCGCAACTGTTTTTCTCCGGACGAGCGAACCGTGCTGGAGGAACAGCCAGTGGCTCTGACAATCAACGGGTCAACATATGCGGTTATGCTGGCCACACCCGTGGATCTGGAAGATTTCGCAGTCGGCCTCGCTTTCAGCGAAGGACTGATCGACAGTAGCGCCGATATTCTGTCATTCGAGGCTATTGCCCTGGAAATGGGGCTGGAAGCACGACTTTGGCTGGAGGACACGAAAGCCAACGCCGTTTCCCAGTCGCGAAGGGCAATGGCCGGTCCTTCTGGCTGTGGTTTGTGCGGAGTGGAGAGTCTCGAACTGACGACGCGCCGCCTGCCATACGTCAACTGCAAAAATTTCCAGGTAAAGGCAGATGATCTGGTGGATGCAATGGATACGCTTGAGATGCATCAGCCGATCAACCTCGCCACGCGTTCGGCGCATGCGGCCGCGCTATGGAAACCAGGATCGGGACTGATAACGGTCCGCGAGGACGTCGGCCGTCACAACGCGCTCGACAAACTCATCGGCTCTTGCCTGCGGGGAGGTGTGTCGTCCGAAGATAGTGTCCTCTTGATAACAAGCCGCATCTCGCTCGAACTGGTCCAGAAGGCTGCGGCGTTTGGTGCCCCGCTTATCTGCGCGGTGTCAGCGCCGACGACGCTCGCTTTGAAAGCCGCAAATACTGCCGGCATTACGCTCATCGGCATCGCACGACATGACGGCTTTGAAATCTTCACTCATGCTGAGCGCGTGGTGGGTTGAGAGGCATATGTACTGAAAAATGGCAGGGTTAGCGGCAAAAGCTCAGCCAGAAAATTCCGGAGAAACAAAGGACGATACTCACCGTAGCCGCCAGCGTCGCTCGAAACGCAACGTGGCGGATAAACCCGTCGCGCGGTTTTCTGCGCAACTGTAGAGCCAGAAACACACTGGCACCCACGCTGGCGGTAAAAATGGCGATAAGCAGAATGCGCCATGTAGAAACTGATCCTTCGCTCAGGTGGCAGCCTGTCGCCTGAGTCGCGTACAGAACGAAGAAAGCGACAGACCAGAGACCGAAACCAGCAATCAGCCAGAGCAGCGGGTGTCGCATCACAAACCTCCCGCAGTTGCTTTGAGCATCGTCAAAAACGGCGCGAACAGAAAGGCGATCGCCCCCGCTATCGCCGTATAGCGGTGCCAAAGCAAACCGATGCGGAGATCGACGTTCCGCGCCTTCGAGATGTAGCCGGTTGTAATCCGCCAAATACCGAAAAGCGCGAACACGATGCCAAGCAGACTATGCAGCGAGCCGTAGATCGCAACGACGAAGATGCTCGCATATGCCGCGTGCTGGAAAGCCATGGTATAATAGTTTGCGATGACCAGTGCGGCGGCAGCGGTCGCGATGACATGACAAAGCGCTGTTAGACGTAGATGAGGGACCGAGCATTCCCGAGTTCGAGCAGCAGAGAACGAAGCGCCGAATAAAGCTACCACGCCCACCAATATAGGTATCAAGCCAGGCTCGATGATCTGCGCGGCGGGCCAATTGGGGGCGGACAGCCACAAGAACAGACTGCCGAAGATGAGTGCGGCGTAGGCAACAGCATTGGCCGTGAGAATAAGCTGCATGCCCAGCAAAGAAGGGGGCGATCTTGCCTCCAAATGGGATGGCGCCATCTCACCCATACCTATGTCCAGAGGACCCTGATCCTTTGTTACGGCTGGATCGCGGGTCCAGCGCAAAAAAAGTCCCACTACAACGACCAAGGCAACCGGGGCGACCCAGTACAATTTCAGAAGCATAGCGACGAAAAAAAGACCGGTTGCAATTGCCGTCCAGAGCGGCAGAGAGCTTTGTTTCGGCAGTATGACTACCTGATCAGGTTTACCGCTGACGATATCGACACCCAACACCTCCATATGCCCCTCCCGGGTGCGGCCAAGATATCCATTTCCGGCAGCAAGATTGTTGCCAAGGACATCCACGTCGATCTTGTCAGCCGCGTCCGTGACGTGCGGGATGGCCGCGAAATTATAGGGCGGTGGCGGCGTGGGCATCGCCCATTCGAGCGTTCCGGCCTTCCACGGATTACGATGATAACGCTTGCCGAAGCGAAAAAGCAGGATGAAATCCAGGGCGATCAATGCAAATCCCATCGCCATGACGAAGCTGCCAACGGACGATACGAGATTGAGCACCTCCCAGCCGCTTTCGGGTGGATAGGCGTAGACGCGGCGCGGCATGCCGCGCAGGCCCGTCAAGTGCATGATGAAGAAGGTCAGGTTGAAGCCTACGAAGACCATCCAGAATGCAGCATGGGACAGATGCTGCACAGACTGCTTGCCGGCAATGTGTGGCAGCCAGTAATAAGCCGCAGCCAGCATCGGAAAGATGAAGCCTCCCACTAGAACATAATGCAAATGCGCCACGACAAAATGCGTGTCATGTGCCTGCCAGTCGAAAGGAACCATGGCGAGCATTACGCCTGTCAACCCGCCAATCACAAAGACAAAGAAGAAGCCGAATATGTGCAGCATGGGAATGGAGAAACGGGGACGCCCCCGCGCCATGGTGCCCAGCCAGGCGAAGATCTGCACGGCCGTCGGAATGGTCACAAGTGCGCTTGCTGCCGAGAAAAAGGAGAGGGCGACATGCGGTATGCCAACCGTATACATGTGATGCACCCATAGCCCCAGGGACAGGAAGGCCATCGCCAGCAACGCGACGATAATGGCGCGGTAGCCGAGCAGGTGCGTGCTGAAGAGAACAGGCAGGATCGTCGAGATCGCACCGGCCGCTGGCAGGAAGATGATATAAACTTCCGGATGACCGAAGAGCCAGAAGAGATGCTGCCACAATAGCGGGTCGCCACCACGCTCCGGATCGAAGAACGGCAAGCCGAACGCGCGTTCGAGCTCAAGCAGTATCGAGCCGAGGATGAGTGGGGGGAAGCCGATCAGCATCATTCCGGCAACAATCAGCATATACCATGCAAAAATCGGCATTCTCTCGAGCCGCATACCTGGAGCGCGAACCTTGAGTATAGAAACCAGCATCTCCACAGCCGCCGAAAGCGCCGAGATCTCAACAAAAGTGATACCGAGCAGCCAGATATCCGGGTTGATTCCAGGCGAGTAGGCCGAGGAGGAAAGGGGGGTATACATGAACCAGCCCCCCGCGGGCGCAATCCCAAACAAAAGCGCCACAAGCAGGATCGAGCCGCCAAACAGGTAGCACCAGTAACCATAAGCGGAGAGGCGCGGAAACGCGAGATCACGCGTTCCTAGCAGCTTCGGCAGCAGGTACATTGCCATACCTTCGAAGAAGGGAATGGCAAAAAGAAACATCATAATAGTGCCATGCATGGTAAAGACCTGAGCATATTGCCCGGCCTCCATGAAAGCACTCCCTGACGTCGCCAATTGAGTGCGGATTAACATGCCTAACGTGCCACCGATGGCGAAGAAGACCAGCGCCGTCAGCATGAACCGTTTGCCGACGACATTATGGTTGACGGCAGCAAACCGGCCCCATCCGGGCTTTGTTGCCCAGACACGGTCGAGTGCCTTGTGCAGAGCGATGGCTGAAGTGGGCTGCTCCTTGTGCCTCATCTTATATTTCCGCTCATTATCCGTTCGAACTCCTCAGCGTCATGCGCGATCACTCGAAAGTCCATTCCGGCATGGCCGGCGCCGCAATATTCGGCACAGACGCCGCCATAGCTTCCAGGCCGCCCGGCTTCTATACGCAGGCGTGTGACGTGACCGGGAATTGCATCGATCTTGCCGCCAAGACGGGGTACCCAGAAGCTGTGAATGACATCGGAGCTCGTAAGCAGAATCTCTATCGGTTGCCCCGCCGGAATATGCAGAACGTTTGCGGTCGCCGAAATGCCTGGAAGATCGGGATAATGAAAATCCCATGTCCACATGCGGCCCCTGGCTTCGATGCGCATCGGTGTGCGGTCGTCATGGGTGCCAATCAGGCGTTCGCCTTGGTACAGTGCATAGCCTGTAAGGGCGATTAGAATCGGAAGCGGCAGAACAAGCCCGCCTCCGATGATCCAGGAGCGGGCCGACACGCGCTTCATCATGGCGCCTTTCCGCGTGACAACGAAGAAAAGCGTCATCACAAGCAGAAAAAGAAATACGCTTCCCGCCAGCATCACCCACCAGAGTTGCACGATAGATTGTGCCGAAGGGCCAGCCGGGTCGAGCGCCGAGAGGTCACCACTGCAACCAGCGAGGAGACAAGCTGGAACAATGATGCGAGCCACGTGGAACCGTTTTATCAGTTTTTCGATTAGCCCCTGCAAAGGAGTTCGGGCATGAGCGAAATCGGGCATGATGAGGAAAATCCGGTCATTTCGAAGGTCAATGAACTCGATACGAGTTCCGCGGTTGCCGTCGCTGGCCATCCGCTGCATGCAATGAGTGTGCATTTTCCCATAACACTGGTTTTTGCAACGCTCGGAGCCGATGTGTTCTACTGGTATTCCGCGGACCCGTTCTGGCTGCGCGTTGGCGTCTGGACGGCCGGTGCCGCATTTTTCTCGGGCCTGGCCGCGGGTGCCGTCGGTACAATAGAACTCTTGGCGGTACCAGGGATTCGCAGTCGCGTGGCCAGTTGGGCGCACGCGATTGCCGCGATCGTACTGGTCGCTATCGCCGGCTTGAACTGGGGGCTGCGTCTGAGCGGAACTATCGACCTGCTGCCGCATGGACTGTTTATCTCTGTCGTCGCCTGTATCATGACCGGAATGGCCGGTTGGCATGGGGGAAAGCTGATTTTCGATCACGGCATCGGCCTCATGGTATCGTCCAAGGACTGATGGTCTCGAGCATATCCCGTAACGCACCGGGCTCTGACACGAATGAAGGGAACGAAACGTCAAGCTGCGGCTTGACGAGCACAATGACGACAATCGTCAGCGCTACTGCGGCAGTCAGTGCGGTCGTCAGCATAAATCGCCAGACCGGATAAATTTCACCGTCCTTGAACAGGCGCACTATGACCAGCCCGGTGAGCGTATGGAAGATGGCAAGCACACCTACAAAGGTCAGCTTCAACGAGAACCAGGCGTCGAACGTCTGTTGCAGGAAGATCAATGCAATTCCGGATGCTACCGCGATGAAGGCCGCAGGTGAGATAATGGCTACATAGGAATAGCGAACGATATTCTGAAGGCGGAAGAGATCATCCTCATCGCGCACGTGAGCGCGCTGAACATAAAGCCCGGGGAGAGCTATGAGACCAGCGCTCCAGATGGCAATCGCGACGATATGGATGAATTTCAGCGCAACTGTCATGCACGACCTGCGGGTGTTGCAGCACATGTCAAAAGCTGCATGAGTTTGAGAACAGCCACGAGAAGAAAAGGCAGGGCCGACGGCACCCACATGATAAGGCCCGCCAGTTGCTGATCGGTGAGTGGGCTAAGACCGTAGCTCTCCGTCGTAAGGAAATGGGCGGCGAAAAGAGGTCGCGACGCAAATGTCAGCAAGGCACCAAGCAGAGCCATCTGTGTGGCTGCGAAAAGCGCTACCACTGCTGCCATTCCCGTCTCGCGCACCGATAGAAGATCATTCCATAGAAAGAGCGAGGCCAGAATGAGCAGCAATTGCATCAGCCAATATTGCCACGTGCCGGAGAGAGCAAAGTCATAAACGACAGGCAGATGCCACGCCCATAGCACGACGAGGAAGAAGGCGCTCGACAGCAAAGGGGTCTTAATCCGGGAAAAGAGCGGAGCATTACCTAACGCAAATACAATGCAGGGTGCCAGCAGTGACGTCACCAGCAAGTGGTGCGTCGCTCTTGCCGAAAACAGCGAACTGGTCAGCGCGCAAAGCGGAGAAACAAACGCTACGAGCAAAAGAGCCAGCGCGAGAGAGCCGTAAGTTTTTTTGCGGGCCGTTGGTGCGCGCCGATACAGAATCCAGCCGGTCAACGTGATAAAAATTATCAAGATCGGGTCGAAATTCCACTGAACGAACAAGTCAGCCGGATCCGGTGGAGTTCCGCAATATGGATCATACACCCCACCATTCATTGTTGTTCCCCCGAAACATGGATCATGAACTAGGGAAGAACTGTCCGGCCTGCATGTGGTTCCATGCTTCCAGCACGCCGCGTAGTGCCGTCCTGAAGGCGCCACACAGCTTTTATCAATGCTCGCCCGCTCATTTTCCTCGGCACTTTGGGAACATCTGGGTGCGGATCTACTTAGCGGTCTGTCTCTTCAAAAAAGGGACGAATGAACCGAGGAGGCAGTGATGAATGGGATCGTATATATCGTAGGACTTATAGTGATCGTGATCGCCATTCTGTCTTTTCTGGGGCTGGGTTAGACAGGAGGCTAGATCATGCAACAGGGTATAGCGGACGAGCCTCAAGGCTCACGCGCCGCACAGGATGCGCAGGAAATGCGCAACAAGTTCGATCGCGAAACAGAAATGGCAAAAGCCAAACTGGAGGAAGGGAAAGAGCAGCTCGCGCATGATTTCTCATCCGCCACATCTTCGCTGAAGGACGAAGCAATCCGGGAAGCAGAAAGCGGTAAAAACCAGGCTGCGGATGGGCTGCGCGATTTCACGGCTGCAATCCGCAAGGCATCTGAGGAACTGGGCGAACGCGATCAGTCCATGGCTGCAGGCTTTGCGCGCGAGGCGGCTTCCGGGCTGGAACATTTTGCCGGATCTCTTAAAGGTAAGAATGTCCAGGAACTGACGCACTCGATCGCGGGCTTTGCGCGCAAACAGCCGGCCGCGTTTCTGGTCGGTGCGGCCCTCGCTGGCGTCGCCCTCGGACGGTTCGCGAAGGCGTCGGGTGCACATGGGACCGACGAGGTTCGGCCACATCCGGCAGGCACAGAAACTACCGTTACCGGCAGACCGGAAGCGACTGCACAGGCGGAAGATCCCGTTATGGCCGGCACGTCGGTGCTCGGAACTGAGGACTTGCCCGAAAATGCCACCGCCGATCTGTCGCAACCCGGACTGTTTCAGGGAGGCAATCATGAGCGTTGAACCACGCGACCAGAAATCGGTACCCGATTTGCTGAGCGGTCTCTTACGGGAAGCAACAGAGCTTTTCCGGACGGAGACCCGTCTTATCCGGTCCGAACTTTCCGATAAGATGACGCAATTACAGGTGGGTGGCGGCTCTATCGCAGCTGGTGCGATCTGCCTTCTTGTCGCGCTGATCGTGCTTGCACAAGCGCTGGTCATCGCACTTACCAACGTCCTCGACATAGATGGCGGATGGGCAGCGCTTATGGTTGGCGCGGTGATCGCGATCATAGGCGTCATTCTGCTGGCGAAAGGAAAGAAGGAACTGGAACCCACCAATCTCGTGCCCGAGCGCAGTGTTGAACAATTGCGCAAGGACACCACCATGGTGAAGGAGCAATCCCGATGAGCAGCGAAACCGAACAGCTGGCGCGCGAAGCAGAAAGCCATCGCCGCGCTGTTGACGCCACCATCGACAGCTTGAAGGAGCGGATGTCACTTGGGCAGATCATAGATGAGCTGACGAGTTATGCGCGCGAAGGTCAGGCCGCCGAAATGGTGACTAATCTCAAAACGCAGGTGAAGGAAAATCCGCTGGCGCTTGGCCTCGTGGGTGCTGGCGTTGCCTGGCTGATGCTAGGGGATGGTTCAAAACACAGCGCCACTTCGGGTGCGCCCGGGAGCTTCGCCTCCGCCAGCAACACCGCCAAAGGCGTTGCCTCCAGTGCAGGAGAGGCAGCAGCATCAGCAAAAGACGCAACAATGCGTGCAGTACACGATATGCGCGACACGGCAAGCAACGTCGGAAGCTCGGCTTATCATGCCGGAGCACAGGTGGGCAGCGCCATGTCGCACGGTGCGCAAAGAGCACGCCGCACGATCGTAGACAGTCTGCACGAGGAGCCCTTGGTCATCGGCGCTATTGCGCTTGCCATCGGCGCGGCAGTTGGTGCGTCCCTCCCATCTACCGAGACCGAGGATCGACTGGTGGGCGATACGAGTGACCGGGTTAAGTCCGGTCTAGCGAAAGGCGGCAGCGAAGCAGTCGAGACGGCAAAAGCAGTCGCGGCAGATAGCTATACGGCTGCGGCGTCTGAGGCGGACCGCCAGGGTTTGACGCCCGGCGGAGGCGAGGACACTATTTCCGAAAAGGTATCTTCCGTCGTCGGGGCCGCGGCAGACGCGGCCAAGCAGTCATTTAATGATCGTACATAATCGCAAAAAGACCGGCTTGCTCAAGCAGGCCGGTCTTTATCCGAGTGCAGATCAACGTGCTGTTGCATAAAGTCTATCGATGACGTCCGCGCTGGCGAGAATACGTTCGCAGGCAGCATCAAAAAGTGGCGATTGCGCGAGACGCTTTACCCAATCGGCCGCAGCGCGGCCACCCCAGTCGTCAGGAGGCGACACGAGCGTTTCACGGGCGGTTCCACGATATTCTTCCAGCTGAAGATCATAAAACGAACCATTAACATTGCGCATGGAAAGCGTAGCTTCCGTGCCATAGAATGTTGCTTCGATCACGGCGTCGCGACCTGCATTCAAGCGCCACGAGCACGCAAGCCTGACTTCACAACCGCTGGCCAGGGACAGGGCCGCGGTCGCGTAATCCTCGACTGCATCGCTGTTTGGTTCAAGCGGCCGCCCCTTAAACATGATCTTGCCTGCTACGTCCTGAACCTGCGGAAAGTCCAGTGTCCAGAGGGCAAGATCTATCAGATGAACGCCGAGATCAACGACACAGCCGCCACCCGACCGTGTGCGATCGTAAAACCAGTCCTTATCGGGGCCGTAGGCGTTATGAAAGATCAGCTCGGCAGCGAATATACTGCCAAGTGCACCCTGCGAAATCATCTTGCGAGCCCTCTGCATGGCAGCAGTATGGCGGTATGAAAAGTCAACACCCAGCAGCCGGCCCGCGTGTTTTGCAGCGGCAACGACCTCGGCCACTTCCGACGCTGAACGACCGAGCGGCTTCTGACAGAAGACTGCCAAGCCGGCCTCCAGAGCTTTGATCGCCTGTTGCGCATGCAGCGCACTGGGCGTAGCAATCACGATGCCATCAAGGCCGCTTGCAAGCATGTCCTCGAATGTCGCCGCGATCACCGCATCAGGTGCCAGCTTCCTTGCTTCGTTGAGCATCTCGTCGGACGGGTCCAGCAAGACCGTTGCGCGGGCAAGGCCAGTATCAAGCATGGCTTGCATTCGGTGTCGGCCGATCCAGCCAACGCCAAGGAACCCCAGGCGCAACTGCTTTGTGGAGATTTTCATTGCATGTGCAGGTGCAAGTTCGTTCATGAGTATATCACCAGAGCCTTGAGAAAATTGTCGGGACGATCACGTGTCGCGTCGAGTGCCTTGTCGAGCTCCTCAAGCGGATAATGATGTGTAAAAAGCAAGGAAGGCGTCATGCGTCCGCTCACTACGGCTTCGACCGCTGAACGAATACCGTCCATGTATATTTCCGGACTGCGCTCGTGCGCGTTGACGACATCGAGCCCGCGCCAGTTCCACAGCTGCATATTGATCTGGCGCGCGCCATCCTGATGATAGCCCGCGATGATCAATCGCCCGCGCTCGCGCGTGAGTTCGCCTGCGAGATCGAGCGGCCAGGACTTACCCGTCGCTTCGATTACTCGATCGCAGAATGTGCCATCCGTCAACTTCCGAACATCTTCAATGATGCGCCAGTGATCATCCATGACGATGGTCTCTGCCGCACCCATTTTGCGCGCAACATCAAGCGCATAGGCACGACGGGAAATCGCGATGACACGAGCGCCCGCCTTCGATGCCAATTCGGTTAGCAAAGCACCAAGAAAGCCTATGCCGATAATAGCGACGGTTTGTCCGGCCCGAATGTCGCTTCTGCGAAAAATGTTCATGGCACATCCGAGCGGTTCTCCCGGGAACGGTTCTCCGTGCAATTCGGGCGGCAACTTAACGACATTCTCCTCCGCAGCAATATCGTGCGTGGCGTAGGCATTGTAGGAAAGGGCGGCAACACGATCGCCAATCCCGACAGATCGCACATCCTGACCCACTGCGTCGATGACGCCCCAACCTTCATGCCCCAGTCCGCCCGGTGGCGTCGGAAACTCCATCCATTCCGGCCCTGCCCAAGGCGTGAGATTGGAGGCGCAGACGCCGCACCCTTCCAGGCGGATCCGCACCTCTCCGGATTTTGGAACCGGAGCGGTATGATATTGAATGGCAATCTGGCCAGGAGCCGTCACGACCGCCGCGCGCATCTCGTCCTGGGTGCTCGTTGCTGCACTATCCATGAATGGTCTCCTTTGGAATTTCGTCCTGATCAGGATGGCGACGCTGCGATCTTGATACGTGCCGAAACGCCGCTGCCCTGCTTGCGCGGACGTGTTCGCGCAAGAGCCTTGGGTCTGCCAATGCTGACATAATGCAAGCCATGCGCCACAACGTCGTCCGAGGTCAGAAGATTACGATAATCGATCAGACAATCGCCGCGCATGGCGCCAGCCAGGCGGCTGAGATCAAGTCGGCGGTAATCTTCCCATTCGGTGAGAATGACGATCGCGTCGGAAGCGTCAGACGCTTCGTAGGGGCAGTCGTACCACAAGACATCCGGCAACAAACGCGATGCCTGGAAGCGTGCCTTGGGGTCATGCGCGCGAACCTCGACACCAGCCTCAATAAGTTTTGGCACGATTGCCAGTGCAGCCGCTTCGCGCATGTCATCCGTGTTCGCCTTGAAGGCAGTTCCAAGAATCGTGACGCGTCCACCTTCCGGATTTCCCAGTTCTTCCAGAATGCGGTCGGCCAAATTGGTCTTCCGCAGTTCATTATCCCCGATCAGCGTCTCTACCAGAGATTGCGGCTGGCCGTAGCGTCTGCCAATCGCAGCGAAGGCTCGAGTATCCTTGGGAAAACACGACCCTCCATATCCCGGACCCGGTGAGAGAAAAGCCCGGCCAATACGGCTATCGAGGCCCATTCCCTCAGAGACAGCGACCACATCCGCTTCTGCTCCCTCGCAGAGATCGGCAACCTGATTGATGAACCCGATTTTCAACGCAAGAAATGCATTTGCGGCATATTTGATAAGTTCAGCATTGATGGTCGTCGTCTTCAGCACTGGAACGCCTCGGCGCTCGAATGCGGCATAAAGCTCCACAAGTTTCACCTGCGATGCGTTCCTGTCCGCGCCTATGACGATCCGGTCCGGTTTCATGAAATCACGGACGGCGCTTCCCTCCCGCAAGAATTCGGGATTCGAGGCGACGTCGATCGCCCGGTCTCCCCGTATCCTCACGATAAGATCGCGAATATATTTTGCAGTTCCGGCTGTTACCGTCGACTTGATAACGACCGCCGCCTGCTCCCCTAAATGTGGTGCAACGTTTCGCGCCGCGGTTTCAACGTAGGACAGGTCGATGTCTCCATCAGCCCGCGACGGCGTGCCGACAGCGAGGAAAACCAGTTCGGCGTCAGAGATGTTGCTACCGATCGCATGGGAGAATGCCAAGCGGTTGCAATCAAGGTTACGTGCAACGAGATTCTCCAGGTCTGGCTCATAAACTGGCAGTTTGCGACTTTTAATCGCGGCTATACGGGCTTCGTCAATGTCGATGCAGAGCACGTGGTGGCCCAGTTCTGCCAGGCATGCGCCGGTCGTCAGACCCACATAGCCTGCACCTATGATTACGACCTTCATCATCTTTCTCCATGGGGCACGATTTCGTGAATGAAGACCCGAAGTCGAGAAATCCGCGGGGGTTCCTGAAGATGGCGAAAGAAGTGGAAGAGGACAAAGAAGATGTAGCCCATCTTGTGCAGGCGCGAATCCTCTTGAAATCACAATGAAATTTTTCCTGGAACTTTCTAATCCAGGGTCGGTTCGGAATCCGATTGCAACATCTTCATAGGGTTTCAGGGTTTCTCATGAAAAAGATTTTGGTCACAGGAGGCTGCGGCTTCATCGGTCGCCATGTCGTCTCCGAACTGCTTGAAAATGGCTATGGGGTCCGCGTTCTGGATGCACTGATCGAGCAGGTGCATGGGGATGCTGAAACGATATTACCCGAAGAGGTTGACGTCGTTTCCGGCAATGTCTGCGACCGCGCGGTCGTTGAGAAAGCACTTGCTGATATCGACGGCGTCATTCATCTCGCAGCGGAAGTCGGCGTTGGTCAATCAATGTACGAGATCGCCCGTTATGTCGATGCGAACGATCTCGGCACCGCTGTTCTTCTGGAGGCAATGATCGGTAAGCCGATCAAACGCATTGTCGTTGCCTCCTCCATGAGCGTTTACGGAGAAGGCCGCTACATGGACGCGACGGGGCGGGATGCTGGTTCTATCCGACGCCGCGCGGACCGCGTGAGGGCGGGACTCTGGGAGCCCTTGGGGGCAGATGGCTCGGCACTGACGCCATCTCCCACGGATGAGCAGAAGCCGGTCGATCTTGCGTCGATTTATGCGCTCACCAAGTACGCGCAGGAACGCCAGGTACTTATCTTCGGCGAAGCTTATAACATGGAAGCCGTCGCGCTCCGCCTTTTCAACGTGTTCGGCGCCGGACAGGCACTCTCCAATCCTTATACCGGCGTTCTTGCCAATTTCGCTTCACGCCTTGCAAACGGGCAGCGGCCAACCGTTTTCGAAGATGGTCAGCAAAAGCGCGATTTCGTGCATGTCGAGGATGTGGCGCTGGCTTTTCGCCTCGCTCTGGAGAAGCCTGACGCCAACAGCCATGTCATCAATATCGGCAGTGGCAACGCCTACACGATTACAGAAGTTGCGGGCCTCCTTGCAGAAGCCATGAACGTGCCGCATCTCGAGCCCGAGATACTTAACAAGTCGCGAGCCGGCGATATTCGCAATTGCTTCGCCGATATTTCCAAAGCGCGGGAGCTGCTCGGCTTCGAGCCTCGCCATTTGCTTGAAAACTCCCTGCAGCGGTTCGTCCAATGGGTCGCGCAGACACGATCTGTCGATCGCGGCAACCAAATGCGCAAACAGCTGGAAGAGCGAGGGTTGGTTTCATGACGATCGTCCCGAAAACGCCGTGCCGCAGGGATTTCGGCTTCGTGGAATGGTTTCGTCCCGGAGAATATGAGCGCACGGAAGAGCTGTTGCCCGGTCTTCTGAAAAGCGGCGCGAACTATCTTCGCACGCATGTGTCCTGGGCGGAGTATCATGCCGAGGGCGGGCAGGAGTGGTTCGATTGGATCATCCCCCGAATCGGCGCGGAAATCGACCTCCTGCCGTGCCTGCATTACACGCCGCCATCGCTGTCGCGCAACGGCAAGACCTCGGGCGCGCCGTACGTGCTCAAGGATTATGCCGATTTCGTGGATCATATACTGACGCGTTATGGCCAATATTTCCGCCACGTCGAGCTTTGGAACGAGCCAAACAATCTCCTGGACTGGGATTGGCGGGCAGATCCCGACTACCAGCTTTTCTGCGAGATGGTTGGTGGTGCCGCCTACTGGGCGAAAGAGCGCGGCTTCAAACCTGTGTTGGGCGGACCCTGTCCGTTTGATCCGCTCTGGCTCGATCTCATGGGCGAACGCGGCGTCCTAGGTGTCGTCGATGCCGTCGGCTTCCACGGCTTTCCTGGCACGTGGGACAGTGAGCAGGCGAGTTGGAGCGGCTGGGACATGCACTTGGGCGAGATGCGCCGCGTCATAGACAGGTTCAATCCTGAAGCGCAGATATGGATCACCGAAACCGGCTATTCCACCTGGCGCAATGACGAGGTCGAGCAGGTCCGACGATTTATCAATGCGCTCAACGTGAAGGCCGATCGCGTTTACTGGTACTCTTGGCGGGACGTGCCGCCGGATGTGGCCGTACAGGAAGGATTGTGGTTCGACCCGCGGCACTATCACCTCGGCGCGACGACGCACGACGGACAGCCCAAACTCCTTGCGCGCCTCCTGATGGAAGGTGGCATTGAGCGACTGGAACAAGTAACCCGGCTTGCGGCCCCGGCCATCTCGAGCGGCGCGAAACCGGTTATCATTACTGGGGGCGCGGGCTTCATCGGCTCAAATCTCGCTGACAGCCTTCTGAGCGACGGTAAAGATGTCATCATTCTGGATAATCTGGGCCGAACCGGCGTAGATCAGAACCTTTCATGGCTGATCGAGCGGCACGGAACAAAAATCTCTCCCGCCCTGGCTGACGTGCGTGACCTACGGGGCATCGAGGATTATTTCACCGACGCGAAGGCTGTGTTTCACCTCGCGGCGCAGACGGCGGTGACCACCAGTCTGATAAATCCGATCGATGATTTCGAGGCCAATGCACGCGGCACGCTCAATGTCCTCGAAGCAGTGCGCAAAGCTGGCGGCGAGGCTCCTATTGTCTTCGCCAGCACCAACAAGGTCTATGGCGCGCTCGATGATCTCACCATGGAAGAGATGGCGGACTGTTACGCGCCGGTAGACGAGCGAATACGCCAGCATGGGATCGACGAGACGCGACCACTGGACTTCTGCACGCCCTATGGTTGCTCGAAAGGCGTCGCGGACCAATATGTGCTGGATTATGCAAAATCCTTCGGTCTTCGGGCTGCTGTTCTACGCATGAGCTGCATTTACGGGCCGCGGCAGTTCGGCACGGAAGATCAGGGTTGGGTGGCGCATTTTCTAATTCGCGCCTTGGCGGGTGAACCGATCTCCATCTACGGCAATGGCAAGCAGGTACGAGACATTCTGCACGTCAATGATGCCGTGAAGGCCTATCGGGCAGTGCTTGACAATATGGACAGTGTCAGTGGCCACGCGTTCAATCTTGGAGGCGGACCAGAAAATGCCGTGAGCCTCAACGCGGTTCTGCAATGTATTGAGAGTCTGAGCATCAATCGCGTCAGGACCAGTCACGACGCATGGCGTGCAGGCGACCAGTTCTACTTCGTTGCGAATACCTCCAAGCTGCGGAACGCGCTCGATTGGCAACCCACCATAGGCTGGCAGAATGGGATTCGGGATCTGGCATGCTGGCTGGCCGAAAATCGCGCTGCATGTCGAGCAGGGATGAAAACACGCGAGAAGGTGTTCGCATGAAGACCCTTCCCACAAGCCTGCGCATCCTCATGAGCCTGGACGCTGTCGGCGGCGTCTGGCGCTACGCCGTCGATCTGGCTGAAGGGCTTGTCGCGCATGGCATCGAGTCGGTTTTCGTCGGTTTCGGCCCCCGCCCCCATGAAACACAGGTCGCAGAAGCGGAAAAGATTGGTGCCAAGCTGCTCTGGTTCGATTTGCCTCTCGACTGGATGGCAGAGGATGCCCGGCAACTCTCATCCATATCGGCAATTCTGGCAGACCTAGTGGTATGTGAAAAGATCGACCTCCTCCAGCTCAACCTGCCGTCGCAGGCAGCGAACCTCGATCTCAACGTTCCGATCGTTGTCGTTTCGCATTCCTGTGTTGTCACATGGTTTCACGGCGTGCGCGAGAGCGCGGTGCCGGATGATTGGTCATGGCAATATGATCTCAATCAGCGGGGCTATGAACGCGCAGATCTAGTGATCGCACCAAGCAAAAGCCATGCGACGACGACACAGGCTGTCTACGGGTTACAGCGCGGGATCGAGGTCGTTCACAATGCGACCCGCGTCCAGCCAAATCCGGCGATTGAGAAGCAGAACTATATTTTTTCAGCCGGTCGCTGGTGGGACGAAGGAAAGAATGCCGCGCTGCTTGAGGGGGCTGCGCCCGATCTGTCCTGGCCACTGGTTACGGTCGGCAACACCAGTGGGCCAAGCGGGCAAAGCTTCCAGTTTACGAACCCCCGGCACAAGTCTCACCTGCCGCATTCGGATGCCATGCGATTGATGGCGGGGGCAGGTGTGGTCGCCTCGCCTTCAATCTACGAACCATTCGGCCTCGTGGCACTGGAAGCCGCACGCCAGGGCGCTGCGCTGCTTCTTTCGGACATCCCCACATATCGCGAGCTTTGGAACGACGCCGCGCTTTTCTTTGATCCGCGCGATGTCGCCACTTTCGTAGCGGGGGCCAACCGGCTGGCTAAGGACGGAGATCTCCGAGAGACGCTTGCCGCGAAGGCATTCGAACGATCGAGGCAGTTTTCTCTGGCGCGGCAGGCGGAGCGCATGGCTGAGCTCTACATGCAGACGCTTGAAAATTCTTCCCGAATTGCAGCGGAGTAACCATGAATTTCGTTTTCTATACGCATTCCCTTGTCTCAGATTGGAACCATGGAAACGCACATTTCCTGCGCGGCGTGATGAAGGACCTGATCCGACGCGGGCATTCGGCCAAGGCGCTGGAGCCGCAGGCCTCCTGGAGCCGCGACAATCTAGTGGCCGATCAGGGCGCGGAGGCTATCCAAACCTTCCATCACATATTTCCGCAATTGCGCTCGGAGCAATATGATTCTAACTTCGATCACGAGGCGGCGTTGGAAGATGCAAATATCGTCATCGTCCACGAATGGACAGAGCCAGCGATTATCGCCCATATCGGGAAAATCAGACGCGATGGTGGAAGGTTTCTGCTGCTCTTCCACGACACGCATCATCGAGCGGTGTCGGCGCGCGAGGAAATCGCTGGTCTTGATCTTACCGATTATGATGGCGTTCTTGCCTTCGGCGAAACATTGCGCCAGCGTTACCTCGACGCTGGTTGGGGCAGGCAGGTTCAGACCTGGCACGAGGCGGCGGATGATACGCTTTTCAAACCGTTAGAAACAAACCACGCTGAAAAAGACCTGATCTGGATCGGAAACTGGGGCGATGATGAACGGTCTGCTGAAATCGTCGAATTCTTGATCAAGCCGATCAGGGACTTGCAGCTCAGCGCAACCGTCAGGGGCGTTCGCTATCCCGCTCACGCACTGGATGCGTTGCGTCGGGCCGGCGTCGACTATAGCGGCTGGATCGCGAACGCGGAGGTGCCGAAAGCTTTCGCCCGGCATAAGGCGACCGTGCACATCCCGCGCCGACCTTATGTTGAGTCTCTTCCCGGCATTCCGACTATTCGCGTTTTTGAAGCATTGGCCTGCGGCATTCCGCTCGTTTCTGCGCCATGGCCCGATACAGAACAGCTGTTTCGCCCCGGAGAAGATTATCTCGTGGCGCGCAACGGCGACGAAATGAAAAAGAATCTGCATGCCATTCTTGGCGACCCCGACTTAGCTCGATCTTTGCGAAATAACGGACTCGAGACAATAGGCGCGCGGCACACCTGCCGGCACCGCGTCAGCGAGTTGCTTTCATTTGTGGACGAGCTGACCTCTTCGCCGAATCAATCACACGAGATTAAGGAGCCGGCAGAATGAAGATCGCATTTTATGGGTCCAGTCTGGTTTCAGCATATTGGAATGGAGCAGCGACTTATTATCGCGGCATGCTGCGCGCGCTTGCGGAAAAGGGCTATCGGATCACCTTTTATGAACCCGACGTCTACGACCGGCAGAAGAACCGGGACATGGAGCCGCCCGAGTGGTGCAAGGTTGTGGTCTATCAACCGACGCTGGATGCAGTAGAACAGGTTACGTCGGAAGCAAGTCAAGCCGACATCGTAGTCAAAGCCAGCGGCGTCGGTTTCGAAGATGATACGCTGCTCGATCGCCTGCTGCATCATGCGCGCGCAGACGCCCTGAAAATCTTCTGGGACGTGGATGCACCAGCCACCCTCGCGGAACTACACGCATCGGCTGAGCATCCGTTGCGCAAGGCGTTGAAAACGCTAGATCTTGTATTGACCTATGGTGGGGGCGAGCCGGTGGTTGATGCTTATCGTACGCTGGGGGCAAAGAACTGCATTCCAGTCTACAACGCGCTCGATCCGGAAACCCATCATCCCGTCTCCCCCGATCCGGCCTTTTATGCCGATCTCGCCTTTCTCGGCAATCGGCTGCCTGATCGTGAGGCACGGGTCGAGGAATTCTTCTTGAAGCCCGCTTCGTTACTGGAGGAGCAAAACTTTTTGCTCGGTGGCTCCGGTTGGGAAGATAAGGCGAAGCCACAGAACGTGAGCTATATCGGACACGTCTCCACGACGAAGCACAACGCGTTTAACTGCACACCTAAAATCGTGCTTAATATTTCGCGCGACAGCATGGCGCGCAATGGCTTTTCGCCAGCCACGCGCGTCTTCGAAACAGCTGGAGCGGGTGGATGTCTCATCACGGATTTCTGGGAGGGGATTGAGCTTTTTCTTCAACCGGACGAAGAAATTCTGGTTGCGCGCGACGGCAAGGATGTCGCTGAAATCATGGCCTCTCTGTCGCCACGCGACGCAGCGTTGATCGGGCACCGGGCCCGCGATCGCGTGCTTTCGGAGCACACTTATACGCATCGCGCTGATCAGGTTGACGCGATCTTTCGCACCTACGCAGAAGGCAGGGCGGAGGCAACGCAATGACTGGGAAACTCGATATCGTCATTTTCGGGCTATCATTGTCCTCATCGTGGGGTAACGGTCACGCCACGACCTACAGAGCACTGCTACGCGGCCTGGACACGCTTGGTCATCGAGTGCTTTTCCTCGAACGGGACGTGCCATGGTATGCAAGCCAGCGCGATCTACGGCAGCCTGATTTCTGTGAACTCGTTTATTATGACGATCTGAACGACGCGCTCGCCACTTACCGAACAGCGATTGAGACAGCCGACGCCGTCATCATCGGTTCATATGTGCCGGAGGGTGTTACCTTGATCGATCGCGTCGTGGCGCTCCGACCGCGACAGCTTTGCTTCTATGACATTGACACGCCGGTTACCTTAGCCAAGCTCGACAGAGGTGATGAGGAATATCTGGCAAAACGGCAAATAGCCTTCTTCGACACCTATTTCTCCTTTTCCGGTGGAGCAGTTTTGCGCCGGCTTGAAGGGGATTATGGAGCGCGCCAGGCTGCCGATCTCTATTGTTCGGTCGACGCCGAGAAATACAAGCCGATGGATGAGCCTCTTAGCTGGGACCTCGGCTATCTCGGCACTTATAGTCCCGATCGCCAACCGGCGCTGGAAAAGCTCTTGATCGAACCGGCGCGGCGCTTACCGGAAAAGCGTTTCGTGGTGGCCGGACCACAATACCCGAACGACATAAACTGGCCGCAGAATGTCGAGCGCATCGAGCACCTGGCCCCGGATCGGCACCCCGCTTTCTACAGCCGTCAACGCTTTACGCTGAACATCACGCGGGCCGACATGATCGCGGCTGGTTGGTCACCCAGCGTTCGTCTCTTCGAGGCAGCTGCCTGCGGGGTGCCGATCATCAGCGACTGGTGGCAAGGGCTGGACGAAATTTTCGAGACCGGCAAAGCACTTCGGGTTGCGCATACGACGGAAGATGTCGTCGCAACCTTGAGCAACATGCCCGATGAAAGGCGGCAAGCGATCGCTGATGCGGCAAGCGATATCGTGCTGCGCCATCATACCGGCCTAGCCCGCGCAAGCCAGCTCGCCGCGACCATCGCCGCCAGACAGATCCAGCACGCGTGAGGATAGACATGCTTCAAAGTGTTGAACGGAAAAATATTCTCGTAGCAGGCGGAGCAGGGTTCATCGGCTCCCATCTTTGCGACTTTCTTCTCAGTCGCGGTGATTATGTCAGCTGCGTCGACAGCTTTATCACCGGCTCAAGACAAAACATCCAACCGCTCATGAACCATCCGCGATTTCGGCTGATTGAAAAAGACATTTCCGACTTCGAAGATTTCGACGAACCGATTCAACAAATCTATAATCTGGCGTGCGCAGCCTCGCCTCCGCAATATCAGGCCGATCCCGTTCATACGATGATGACCTGCGTCAATGGAACGGCGATCTTGCTTAAGGTTGCCGAACGGCGGAGGGCGCGGTTTCTGCAGGCGTCCACCAGCGAGGTCTATGGGGATCCCTTGCAGCACCCGCAGCAAGAGGCTTACTGGGGCAATGTCAATTGTACAGGCCCGCGCGCCTGTTACGACGAAGGCAAGCGGGCATCTGAAACCTTGTGTTTCGATCTGTTAAGGCTAGGTCGCGTGGACGCACGCGTGGCGCGTATCTTTAACACATACGGGCCGCGTATGCAGCGCAATGATGGACGCATAGTCTCCAATCTCGTCGTACAGGCGCTTGAGGGCCGGCCGTTGACCATATACGGAACAGGTCAGCAGACACGCTCCTTCTGCTATGTCAGCGATCTCGTGGCTGGTCTTGTCCAACTGATGGACGCCTCACCGAATCCACAATCCCCCCTAAATCTCGGTAATCCCGGCGAATTAACGATCCTCGAGCTCGCGCATCTCGTGCTCGATATGATACCCACCTCCTCTGAAATCGAATTCCGGCCCTTGCCACAGGACGACCCAACGCGGCGACGCCCAGATATTACGCGTGCAAAACAAGTCCTGAACTGGTGTCCTGCAATTCCCTTACATGAAGGCCTTCGCCGCACCATCGAGTGGTTTGCGACGACATCTGGAGAAATGCCGCAAGAAGAGAGCGTTCTGTCATGAATGTTGCAGACAGACAGTTCAAACTGAGGAGGAGCATTGAAGAACTCGGTCCCTGGTTCCAAAATTTGAAGCTCCACGGGATCGAGACTGCTCCGGACCATTTCCTCGGCGATTATCCCGCGTTCAAGTGGCGGGGATTCCAGCACGTCCTTCCGGATGATCTGGAAGGGCGCAGCGTTCTCGATGTGGGGTGCAATGCCGGCTTCTACAGTATCGAAATGAAGCGGCGTAACGCCGGGCGTGTAGTCGGCATCGACAGCAATCCGAAATATCTGCGCCAGGCGCGGTTCGCAGCTGACGAGCTTGGCATGACCGACATCGAGTTCCGCCAGCTGTCGATCTACGATGTTGGCCAGATCGGCGAACGCTATGATCTCGTCATCTTCATGGGTGTGCTGTATCATTTGCGTCATCCGTTGCTTGCGCTCGATCTTCTTTCTCAACACGTTGTCGGAGATCAGATGTTGTTCCAATGCTTGCAACGCGGCGACGAGCGCGTCCCGACGCTAAACGAGAATTACGATTTCTCAGAATGGGCGATTTTCGACAAACCCGAATTCCCGAAGCTGTTCTTCATCGAAAACAGCTATTCCGGGGATCCTTCGAACTGGTTTATCCCCAATAAAGCCGCCGTTGAAGCCATGCTGCGCAGTTCCGGATTTCGAATTCTGGATAACCCGGAGCGAGAAGTCTTTCTTTGCGAAAAAACGGGAGAACCCATGGCAGAACACTGGCTCTAAGCCGTCGAGGAACTTTGCAGGGACCTTCTTGTTTGAGCGCGATAACCGCAATCGAACGAGGCAAGCTATGAGCAGTTCCGAGACTACGACGGATCATGAAGCGATTCGCAAATGGGCAGAAGCACGCGAGGGGCGACCGGCCGTCATACGTACTGGCGGCGAAGGTGGTGTTCTCCGTATCGACTTTGGAAAGCCCGAGAAAGAGCTGGAAGAAATCGACTGGGAAGAGTTCTTCACGATATTTGAGGAAAGTCAGCTCGCGTTTCTATATCAGGAAAAAGTGGAAAGCGGACAACTCAGTCGTTTCAACAAGTTCGTAAACCGAGCCTAGCGAAATGATTAAATGTTCCTGATCGCTATCTCGCGACTTCTCAAATCACTTACGATTATTCCCTACATTGGAGATGAATGATGCGACCGCTCATTCTCGTTATCGGCATTTTAATTTTATTTGGCGGTGCTATGATTTTACTGAACAGAAACGGCGCCGACGGAGACGAAGTGCCGCAAGACAGTGCAAACCCTCATGCCATCCAGCAAGAATAGCGAGTGACAGCCGAGCGAAACAGGGGAAAGCCCTACAGGTACAGGATCTGTTATGACGACATTCACAGGACTATTATTTGGAATAATCGCCCTTATCATAACATTGATGGGCGGCTGGCTGATCGCGCTGGGCGGGAGTCCAGCCTATCTCTTTCTTGGCTTGGCCATTCTTCTGACGGCTTGGCTTGTCTTGCGCAGAAGTGGAGCAGCTACCGTCGTTTTCTCGATTACTCTCGTTCTCTGGCTTGGCTGGGCAATTTGGGAGGTCGGATTCGACTGGTGGAAACTGGCGCCTCGCGGCGGTCTCGTCGTCTTGATGGCCATATGGCTGTGGTTGCCGTTCGTACGTAACCGTCTGGTCGGCACATACGACACAGCGCCGGAACGAAGGGCAGGAGGAACTTCCGGCTTGCCGCTCGCGGCAGCGATCCTGCTTAGTATCTGTGCCGCCGCATATTCCATGTCTCAGGATCCGACACGCATCGAGGGCGAATTACCTGGCAAGCGTATTGCGAACGAGCCTAACACCGGAAACCCTGTCCCTCCGGGTGAGTGGCACCAGTACGGTCGCACCAATTACGGCCAGCGCTGGTCTCCGCTTGATACAATTACACCGGAAAATGTAGCACAACTGGAAGAAGTCTGGCGCTATCAGACAGGTGACGTGAAACGCCCTGACGACGTATCGGAGACGACATACCAGGTCACGCCGCTGAAGATCGACAACAGACTTTATCTCTGTACTCCTCACAATATAGCTATCGCGCTCGACGCCGCCACCGGCAGGGAGGTTTGGCGGTACGATGCACAATCCGGAATGAACCCGGATCGCCAACACCAGACCTGCCGTGGCGTAACCTACTGGGATACGGGTGCCGCGCCCGCCACGGAGGGCCCAGCCTGCGTGCAGCGGGTATATATGCCGACTGCCGATGCTCGGCTTCTCGCACTCGACGCAGAAACGGGAGAACTCTGCACCAGCTTCGCCGAAGGCGGAACACTGCGCCTGGAGCGCGGTATGCCTTATAATCCGGCAGGCTATTATTATTCAACCTCCCCACCTGTTGCCGTCAATGGCTTGCTCATTATAGGCGGCGCTGTGAATGACAATTTCTCCATCTATTCGCAATCGGGCGTAATCCGCGCCTATGACATTCTGACCGGCGAACTCCGCTGGAACTGGGACAGTGGCAACCCGGACGATACGGCCCCCATCAACGTGGAGGCAGGCGAAACCTACACAGCGAATTCGCCGAATAGCTGGTCGGTCTTCTCCGTCGATGAGCAACGCGGCCTAGTCTACATTCCGCTTGGAAATCAGGTGCCGGATCAGTTGGGCATGGGGCGGTCACCGGCAGTGGAAGAGCATTCTTCCTCCATTGTTGCCCTCGACGTGAATTCCGGCCAGCGACGCTGGGTCTTCCAGACGGTGCACCATGATCTCTGGGACATGGACGTTCCCGCACAGCCAGTTCTCATCGACCTTGAACGGGATGGACAGACCTTGCCGGCACTGGTTGGTCCGACCAAGCAGGGCGACATCTACGTGCTTAACCGCGAGACGGGTGAGCCTATTCTTTCCGTCAGCGAAGAGCCGGCACCGGGCGGAGCCATCCCGGAGGATTTCACTGCCCCGACTCAGCCGACCTCGGCGCTGACCTTGAAACCCGAACCCTTGCGGGAACGAGACATGTGGGGCGTATCGATCTTCGATCAGCTTTACTGCCGCATCCAGTTTCACCAGCTCAAATATGAAGGTCGCTATACTCCGCCGTCGCTCCAGGGAACGATCGTGTATCCCGGCAATTTCGGCACATTCAACTGGGGCTCTGTCGCAGTCGATCCCGAACGCCAGGTCATGTTCGGTATGCCGACCTATCTGGCCTTTACCTCTCGCCTCGTGCCCCGCGCCGACATCCCGCCAAAAGAAGAGGGGGAAACTGCGAGCGAACAAGGCCTCAATCGAAATGAAGGGGCGCCGTACGGCGTCGTCATGGGGCCATTTCTCGGTCCTCTGGGCATACCGTGTCAGTCCCCGCCATGGGGCTATGTTGCAGGTGCCGATCTGACTAACGGTCAGGTCGCATGGATGCACAAGAACGGCACGGTACGCGACATGTCTCCCGTACCGCTCCCCATCAAGATGGGTGTACCAGGGATCGGAGGCCCGATCATCACCCGCGGCGGGGTCGCGTTTCTCGGGGCTGCCGTCGATGATTATTTGCGCGCTTACGATTTGACCACTGGTGAGCAGCTTTGGCAGGCGCGTCTTCCGGCGGGTGGCCAATCTACACCGATGACCTATGAGCAGGACGACAGACAATATGTGCTCATTGTTGCCGGCGGTCACGGTTCAGTCGGAACGAAACCCGGAGACTACGTGATCGCGTACGCCTTGCCGGAATAATCAGGTCAGCAGAATGAACGGCATCTGCTGCGGATTGCGGTGGGTGCCGTTCTGCATCGCGGGTCGAATTCAAGGAACTATGCACAGGAAGCTCTGTTCGGACGTAAATCCAACCGAGGAGAGTTTCATGTTCTTTCGAACAAACCAGTTCCAATACAACGCCAAGCCGACCAAGCCCGACCCGATCTTTGCCAAGCAGCTGCAGGAAGTGCTTGGGGGGCAGTGGGGCGAAATCAGCGTCATGATGACTTACTTGTTCCAGGGGTGGAACTGCCGTGCCGCGCCAAAGTATCGTGACTTGATCATGGACACTGGCACAGAGGAAATTGCTCATGTCGAAATGCTGGCGACCATGATTGCGCGACTACTCGAAACGTCACCTGTAGACGTTCAGGAGAACGCTGCGAAAAATTCCGCCATTGGGGCAGTACTCGGCGGCTCGCGCATGGAAGATGTCCTGGTTGCGGGGATGAACCCCCAGCATGCGATCGTCTCTGGGCTTGGCGCAACGCCGACCGACAGCAACGGCTATCCGTGGAATTCACGCTACACCGTCGCCTCGGGCAATCTGATGGCCGATTTTCGCTTCAACGTCACTGCGGAGTCGCAAGGTCGGCTTCAGGTTTGTCGACTTTACGAAATGACGGACGATCCGGGCGTTCGCGATATGCTTTCCTTCTTGATTGCACGCGATACCATGCACCAGAATCAATGGCTGGCCGCTATTTCCGAACTGGAAGAAGATGGCGTCGAAGGACCGCTCGTTCCAACGAGCTTCCCCGTGGAAAATCAGAAATCGGACGTCGCCTATCAATTCATGAATTTTTCAGGCGGCGAGGAAAGCAAGGAAGGTCGGTGGGCGAAGGGACCGTCGATTGATGGCATGGGTGAGTTCGAATATGTCGCGGAGCCCAGGGCCATGGGCGAGGTGGTAGAGGAAATGAACCCCGCTGATCCGCTTATGCACGGGACGCCGAAAAAGCCGATACAGCCCCAATCCACCTAACTAACCCTCCGAATTACAATAGGGCTCCCAGGAAGGTGAACACCGGCCTAGGTCAACATGTCTTGGGGGCTTCAGTTCAAGAGATTATCCCAGAGGGAAAGACATGGACATGACAGGTGCTGCCCAATAAAATCGAATGCAGTATCGCCCGCAGCGGATCGTTCCGCAGCTCGGCGGCCATTCCGGCTGGTCAGAAGGTCAAATGCGACGATTTCTCCCGTCATTATCAGCTCTTCACGCCTTTGATGCATCGGCGCGGTATCTCAGTTTCACCCGGGCTGCGGATGAACTAGGCATAACGCAGAGCGGCATCAGCCGTCAGATCAAAAAGCTTGAAGAGTTCTTGGGAGTAACACTTTTTCATCGATCGGGGACACGGCTTGTTCTCACCGAAATCGGGGCAGCCTATTATCGAGATGTTGCGCAGGAACTCGATCGGCTTCAGGAGGTAACCATCGATGCCGTACGCGGTCGATCAGCCGACACGTCGCTCCTGCTTGGCACGCATCCGACAATTGCGGCGCGCTGGTTACCAGAGAGACTTGGCTCCTTCATTCAGAGTTATCCCGACATTCCACTCGAGGTTCAAAGCATCGAGTCAAATACCGATTTCGAGAAGACACGCATCGACATTGCGATTCTCCGCGGGGTAGGACAATGGCTGCACGTGCGCTGTTTCGAACTTTTTGCCGAAGAGCTCGTCGTCGTGGCCGCGCCCCAGCTTATTCCGGCCGGTACAAGCTATCCACCCTCGGATTTCGCAAAATTTCCGTTGTTGCAAAATGCGGGGCAGCCAAGCCTTTGGCTACATTGGCTGCGTCTCTCCGGCATCAGTCACGCGGGTCGAATACAAGGAACACGTTTCGCTTATTATGATATGGTAATAAATGCCGCGGTGCATGGGCTTGGGCTGGCTCTTGTGCCTACATTTTATGTTCGACGTGAATTGGAGCGTGGCGATCTGCACGCGCCTTTCGGCCCACCGGTCGCGTCGGGGGAATCCTATTTCATTGTCTATCCGGAACGGAAAATCCCATCAATCGAGTATAATTCTCTTCCGAGATTGGTTGCTAAGACATTTTCGCGAACGCCGGCTTCCGACCCACGATCTTTTATTGCCATAACGGAGAAGACGCCGATCAGCGCTTCCTCTGCGGCCAGATTAAAAATAGCGGACCTCTTCAGCCTCGACGCTCAACGGATTTTTGCCGCGCTTCGCAAGCCAGGAATAAACCGGAGGCACGCGATCTGCGATGGACTCGACATGTATGTCGATGAAGCAGGGACCACTTTTATAGGCAAATGCTTCGCCCAGAGCCGCGTCCAGTTCCTCTGCATTCTTGGCGGTCCACGCTTTCAAGCCAAAGGCTTCAGCGATTGCCTGTCCCTTCGGCGGTGTGAAGTCTACGCCAAAGCATTGATTGTGCCCGCGCAGTCGATGAAGACCCTTGATCCAACCAAATGTACCATTGTTGAAAAGGAGCAGAATCGCCGGAACCTGCAAGCGGACCAAGGTTTCCAACTCGCCGACAGTCATGCCAAAGGAGCCATCGCCAAACATTCCAATCGGACGACAGTTTTTGTTGGCAAACCACGCGCCAACCGTTGCTGGTAGCGCGGACCCTAAACCGCCGAAAGCACGCGGAATTGCGATCTGGGTGTTGCTGTCCTTCAGCTTCAGAAAACGCGTCATATGCGGCGTTGGGGTTCCTGCATCCGAATAAATCAAGGCAGATTGTCCGGAAGTGTCGAGCGCCTCGTTAAAACAACGGACAGCGCGTTCCGGACGTAAGGGCAATGCGCTTGAGCTTAGCAGTTCCTCTGCATTCTCCCAGAAAGAAGCACGCAAGTCGTTGAGCTGATCGATCCAGTCTTGCGTGTGGGAGCTATCTTTGTTCACATCGACTATGCCGGCCATCTGCCGTAGCACGAGCTTGGCATCACCGGTGACAGACAGCACGTTCTCATAATTGTTGGCCATGATCTCCGGATCAATATCAATTTGAGCTACCCGCTTGTTGAGGGTAATTTTCGGAAACGTCCAACCGATCGTCACGACGGAACCCATTCTAGAGCCGATGAACAGCACGAAATCGGCATGTTCGAGTGCCCAGTTTGCATGGGGATGGAAACCATTATCGCCGATCACCCCCACAGCAAGCCGATGATTGTCCGGCATGGTTCCTTGACCCGTCATCGTGGTACAGACGGGGATGTTCAGGAGTTCAGCGAGTTCCGTGACTTCCCGTCCGGCGCGAGAGCGGTTCACGCCACCACCCGATACAATCAATGGTCGCTTGCTCGAACGCAGGAGCGAGATGAGCTGTTCGAGTTTATGCGGCTCCGGCAGCGTTGGAAACGCGGGAAATTCGCGGCACTCCTCTTCGACGTGAAGTGAAACACGTCTTGGATCTACTTCGGCAAGAAGCATGTCTTCCGGAATTTGCAAATGAACTGCACCCGGCTTGCCCGAACAAGCGACGCGAAATGCGCGACGAATGATTTCGGGTAGCTTTTCCGGTGATTTAACCTGTACGGACATCTTGGTGATCGGATCGAACAGGCGGGCGCAATCAAGTTCGGTCAGAACGCCGCGCCCTTCTCCCGGAAGGGGAATGTCTATCGTCAGGAGTATCACCGGAACGGATGATGAGTTTGACTCGGCAACGGGCGGCAGCGAATACATGGCACCGGCGCCTGATGGACATTCGAAAACGCCGGGTTTGCTCGTAAAACGACCATAAGCATCGGCCATGTAGCCAGCCGAACGCTCATCGCGCGCCATGACATGTCGAATACGTTCTTCCTTCTGCTGCAGAGCTTCATAGAAGGGAACATTCGTGTCACCCGGAACGCCAAAGACAACCTCAACGCCATATCCGATCAGCATTTCCACTAAGATATCCGCACCACGCATTTATACTCTCCCGTAACTTCGACAGGGGCATCCAGACCTGCCCGAGGCTGGGAGCGAGGCCCAGCAACCGAAACTTCTAAAATTTCTCGCTTACCTGAACCGTCCGGGTGAGAACGCGACGTTGATGGCGTCGTGCCCCCTCCCTGAGATGAGATCGGCAACAATCCGTCCAGTAGCCGGTCCACTGGCGAAGCCAATGTGGCCGTGACCGAAGGCGAAAATGATGTCCTGAGAGCGATTCGAATAGCCGATGACCGGCAGGCCGTCTGGCGTCGACGGTCGATGCCCCATCCACCGCTCAATCTTCCGCTCATCCGTTTCCAAGGCTGGATAGGCTTTTCTCGCGTGGTTGAGGAGAATATCGACCCGGCGCCAGTCGGCCAGTGCATCGACGTCAGCCAGCTCTACCTGACCGGAAAGGCGCAAGCCATTGTTGGTCGGCGTATTGGCCATCTTGCCATCACTTGGCATGATAGGGCATTTCAGGTTGATTGACGGACATGTGATAACGCAGTGATAACCACGCTCCGCTTCAAGTGGGATTCGATCACCCGCCTGTGCTGCGAGGCTTTTCGAGCGGATGCCCGCCGCAACCACGGCTTGATCACAGTCGATACGCTCGTTCTCGCCGGTGATTATGCCGACCAGCTTCTCGTTCTCAAATTGAAAATCTCTGGCGCTATCCCGGACGAATTTGGCGCCAAGTTGAGCACAAGAGTCAGCGATTGCAGAGAGATAGCGGGCGGGATCAAGACAATGACTGCCATTCTGGATCAGAATGCCAAATTTGTAGCGATTAGCGAGAGTGGGCTCGTACTCATGCAGCACCTCGTGTTCAAGCTCTCTCCAGGTCACGCCGTTAGCCTTGCGTAAATTCCAGGAAAGTTCTTCGGCCTCGAACGCTTGACGGTCTGGAAAGACGTAAAGAAGACCATCTTGGTGGATGAGCGCTTCTTCACCAACATCTTGCGCGAGCTGCCGATGACGTTCCGGACCGTCTCGCAAGAGATAAGACAACGCGTGAGCGGTACGCTCGACCTTGGCTTTCGTGGCACCGGCCAGTATGAAGCGAACCAGCCATGGCAGCAGTCTTGGCAAACTTTTCCAGCGGATCACCAAAGGGCCGGTTGAATCAAGCAGATAGCTCGGCACTTTCTTCCACAGGCCGGGCATCGACATCGGTACAATGGACGCCGGGCTGATCCAGCAACCATGGCCATAGCTCGCGCCATGCTTTCCACCGGGGCTTTTGGGGTCCAGGATGGTCACGGTGTGACCAGCCTTCAACAGTTCATAAGCCGAGCAAAGGCCTATGATACCGCTTCCGATCACCGCAACTTTTTTAGAACCCATAGACATACCGCATTCCCGAATTTCGACAAAATGAAGCCTGTCCCGTCCCGACGCTCCGAAACGGATCAGAAATTTTTCTGGTTTGTGAGTTGACTGACCTTATCGTTCAGCCAAGATTCTGGCGTTGCCCCGTAAAGAGGCTTCGCTGATTTTAATACCTAAGCCTGGACCGTCCGGAACCACGACGTGCCCTTCCTCGTTGCCGACCCGCTCTTCCAGGACGTCTTCTGTCAGCACATGATGCGGCATGTAAAATTCGCATCCAAGTGACATGCCGGGTGCGGCCGCGATAAACTGCGTGCCCGCCGCCAACGCGATCCCGCCTTCCCAAAGCGTGCCGCCATATGCTGGAAGGTGGGCCGCGTCGGCTATTGCCATCAAAGCCTGAGCTTTGAGAATGCCCCCGGCCTTCATGAGCTTTACCGATATGGCATCGGCAGCCGTTAGGCGAATGACTTCCATCAGGTCACGCGCGTCGAAGCAACTCTCATCCGCAAGAATTGGCGTATCGAGGTCACGCGCGAATGAGGCCATCGCCATCAGACAATCACGCGGCACGGGCTGCTCAATGAAAGTCGGGCGGAACTGATCGACATCACGCAAGATCGAAATTGCGCCAAACGGTTTCAGTGCCTGATTATAGTCGAGCCGGAGATCAATCTTATCGCCAAATGCGTCGCGCATGGCCTGAAGATGCGCCATATCCTCGGCATGAGATTTAACACCCGTCTTCACTTTGAAGATCCTGTGTCCACCTTCCACCATGATCTTCATTCGACGCATATCTGCATCGAAATCCGGATCGGCTATAGAGAAGGAGAGCGGGATTGTATCCCGCACACGCCCACCTAAAAGATCGGCAATCGATAGTGCGCATGACTTTCCGAGGATATCGAACATAGCGGTTTCGACAGCAAGCTTTGCTTCACTATGCCCGACAAGCGCCTTGTCCATTGTTCGCGTCAGTTCACGGATACGATTGACAGGCGCACCTATGACATGCGCGCGCAAATAGACATCGATCGCTGCGAAGGCGGCTTCGGAAGTTCCTGTGAAGACTTCCCACGGCGCTGCTTCCCCCCAACCGACAATACCGTTGGCCGTTGTCAACTCAAGAAGGACACGCTTCACTGTCCCCTTGATATTTCCGACCCCTTGCAGTCGCGCCATCTTGATCGGACTTTCGATGAGGAAGAGTCTGAGGCGTTCAATGCGATCCATCTTGATTTCCATCGTAAGTATCTGCGTTGGTCAAACGAGCCTGTGGGCTTTGTGGAAGTGACTGAGGAAAGATCTGGTCGCTTCCATCGCCGGGTTGTCGATCGTTTCGCGCGCTGGACCTTCTTCAACGACGTAGCCATCGCGCATAAAGATAACGCGATCGGCGACGTCCCTCGCAAAGGCGATTTCATGCGTGACGATAACCATCGTCATGCCGCCGCTCGCCAATTTCTGCATGATCTGCAAAACCTCGCCCACCAGTTCCGGATCGAGCGCGGACGTAGCTTCATCAAACAACATTACCCTCGGTTCCATGGCCAGTGCGCGAGCAATTGCTACACGCTGCTTCTGACCGCCAGATAGGGTCTCGGTTCCCTGCTGCGCTCTGTCGTCCAGTCCGACTCTTTGAAGCTGTGCCATCGCCAAATCACGGGCTTTAGCTTTGGGCATACGTCGCACTTGAACGAGCGCTTCCATCACATTCTCAATCACGTTCATATGTGGAAAGAGATTGAAATTCTGGAAAACCATACCAGTCTGCGCACGAAATGCTGCCAGTGAGCGGGAGCCGGGCGCGGTCGTCCCTTGGCCGAACCTGAACGATTTCTCTCCGACGCGTATACTACCATCGTCTGGTTGAACAAGGAGGTTAAGGCAGCGCAGCAAAGTTGACTTTCCTGAACCGGAAGGACCGATCAACGCGACCACACCGCCATGTTCGACGCTTAGATTGATATCCTTCAAAACATCGAGTTTTCCGAAGCTTTTTCTGAGCTGCGTTACTTCTATCATCGGAGTGCTCGAAGTCATCGCTTCTCTCCGTTTTTCCGTTCGCGATGGCGTACAAAAAGCGTTAGCGGGAAGAGGATCATGAAATAGGCGACAGCCACGGCGGTGTAGGTCTCAAGCGGTCGGAAACTATCATGGGCGATCATCTGACTCTGATAAACGAGGTCGGGAACCGCCAGAACTGAGACAAGAGAGGTATTTTTGAATTGCAAAATTGATTGATTCATCATCGCGGGCATCATGCGCCGCAAGGCCTGTGGAAGCACGATGCGACGCATGGTTTTCGCAGGCGTCATACCAAGCGCCGCCGCTGCCTCCGATTGCCCCGGATCTATTGAAACAATGCCGCCGCGGATAATCTCGGCGTAAAACGATCCGCCATAGAGAGATAGCGCCAAGACCGAAGCCGTCATCGGCGTCATCTCTACGCCTGCCAGGATTGGCAGGGCGTAGTAAAACCAGATCAGCTGAACCAGGATCGGTGTGCAACGAAATACTTCGATGAAGCCAAGCGAGACGACCCGCAACAATCTGTAAGGAGACAGGAGACAGATCGCGGAAGTCAGACCGACGGCCAGTCCACCGAATACGATCGCGGCGGTGAGGGCAATGGTCATGCCCATTCCCTGCAGTAAAAGCCATCGGTAATCCCAAAGGAGCGCGAAGTTCCACTCGTACATCTTTAACAAGTCTCATAAGAAATGGGGCTGCACGGGGCGAATGTCCCGCAGCGTGGAAATCAGATCTCGAAGTCGTCAGGAAGATCCGTTTCCTTGACGCCGACCAATTCCATGTTCTTGATGATGGTCGACTTGATGAAACCGCTTTCGCGATGTTCGGAAATCCATTTGTCAACAAATTCACGCCAGGAGGCATCGTCTTCACGGCGAAAGCCAGCGTTGGAAGTAGTGAAATCGAGGGGGGTGGGCATCACGAGATCGCCAATCGCCGGGTTCTTCGCAACAAGGCTGAGAGCAAGGACTAGAACCAGGCACTGTGCGTCAGCACGCCCGGACTGCAGCGCTGCCGTGGCATCGCTTGCCGTCTTCAACCGCGATATCGTAGCGTTGGGTGCATGGCGCCCCATCGCTGAATCGTGAGAGGAGCCGGCGTCGACCGCGATCCGAATATTCGACTTATTGAAATCCTCCCAGCTTTTAGCCTCCAAATCCTTACGCTTGATCATCGTGAAGGCGTTCTTGAAGACCGGACCAGAAAAATCGATGACCTTTTCCCGCGCAGGGGTGGGGTTCAGGCCAAAGAAGACGTCAATCTTCTGAGATTGCAGATCGAGGACGGAAT
This sequence comes from Limoniibacter endophyticus, assembly GCF_014652835.1. Taxonomy (GTDB): domain Bacteria; phylum Pseudomonadota; class Alphaproteobacteria; order Rhizobiales; family Rhizobiaceae; genus Limoniibacter; species Limoniibacter endophyticus. Next base: position 86,046 of record NZ_BMZO01000006.1, on the reverse strand, counting down.
TGCCCCAGGTGGTCTCCGTAATCTTCAGCTTGACACCCAGATCGTCAGCAAGCTTCTGACAAATATCTATATAGAAGCCGCGCCACTGACCATCCGTCAGGCTTTTCTGATAATAGGGTGCACCGTCCGCGACGCCGCCTATGCGCAATTCCCCCGAGGATTTGACCCTCTCCAGCGAGCTAGCCGCCCGCACTTGGGTGGTCGCAAACGGCATCAATGCAGATGCTACGACACCGAGTCCCGCGAATTTGTTGAAGGTACGTCTATTGATCATCTTGTTCCCCTGTCATTTTTATCGTCAGCACTTGCGGCACGACTGAGCGCGCTAAACGCTTTTCAGATGGCGCTTCAGGCAGCAGCCATTACCCTAGACTCCTGCTTCACTCACTGTTCCTCTCGGAGAGAAGCATGATCGAGTCATTCATGGCCCACCCCTGGCCAAAGAAAAAACGACAAAAGAGGGGTCTTGCATGACTTTTAGTCATACCCCGATCGTTCCCCCTTGAAATGCCGCTATTTGCTCACGAAAGACCGTTGATTTTGAGCACGCACTTCAAGCCAGGCAACAAGCCGCACCATCGGCCAGAGAAGGGCGATATAGATGATTGCAGCGCCGATCAGGGGCGTCGGGTTCGCCATCAAGGCTTGAGTATCATTCGCCTGCTTGAGCAGGTCAGGCATCGCCACGACCGAGGCGAGAGCCGTGTCTTTCATGATCGAGACACAGTTTGATGTATGGGGAGGAATGACGATCCGCATGGCTTGCGGCAGGATGACTTTGCGCATTGTAAGGAAGAACGACAAGCCCAGTGCACTGGCAGCCTCGAACTGCCCGCGCGGGATTGCCTGAATACCCGCACGCAGAACTTCTGCGGTGAACGCCGCAAGAACCAGGCTGAGCGCGAGCGCTGCGGAAGTGAAGGACGAGAAGCGTATGCCGACGAAGGGCAGGGCGTAGTAAATAAGAATAAGCAGAACCAGAACCGGCATTGCTCGCAATATGTCGATATACCCTACAGCAAGCAGCCGAAAAAATTTGGGGCCGTACAACCTGACAAGACAAATGCCCACACCCAACAGTCCGCCACAGATGATGGCGGTTATCCCGAGCAGAAGCGTATTGCCAAGGCCACGCAGCAATATGGGAAAAGAACGAACAAGAATGTCCCAGTTGAAGAACGTGTCGATCAGTTCCATGATTTCACTTTCATCGATATTGTGGCTGCCGCAGAGAAAAGAAGCCAGCCACAAGAGGCTGGCTTCCAAGCACCGGTGAGCACTCGTGCTACTGTGCCTTCGGCAGATCCGACGGCGTCACCGTGCTCGTGTCCGGGGTGGGTTCAACGCCGAACCACTTCTTGTGGATGCCAATCATCGTGCCGTCCTGCTTCATTTCCGTCAGAGCGGCGTTCACCTTCTCTAGCAGGGGATGATCCTTTTTCATCATCATCGCGAAGCGTTCACCGGTAGGAATCCGCACCAGGATCTTCAAGCCAGGCGTTTTAGTCATCGCATATTGGAAACCAGCCAGTTCACCCGCACCGCCGTCGATACGTCCGTTTCGAACGTCGAGAAGGAGGTCCTGCTGGGCGGAATAGCTGGTGACGTTGCCGATCCCGTATTTCTCGCGATTTTCTTCCGCCCACTTGGCGCCGGTCGTCGCCGCCACCACGCCAATCGTCTTGTCCTTCAAATCTTCCAGGGACGCTATGTCGGAGGCTTCTCTTCCAACTATAGTTCCATCGCTGTCATAGTAGGGCTGCGTGAAGGACTGTGTCTGAAGACGGTCATTATTGATGGAAATCGAAGAAACCGCACCATCAATGCGACCGGAACTCGTGGCGGCAAACAAGGCCTGGAAGCCAAGGTCGGAAATTTCCAGCTCCATCCCGAGGCGCTTGACAACCTCTTGTGCAACGTCAATCTCAAAGCCTTCGAATTGACCTCGCTCGTTCTTGAACTCCCAGGGCGGGTTGGATGGATAGGCCCCGAGGACAAAGGTTTCAGCCTTCGCTCCGAGAGTGGCCATCGATACCAGCAGGGCAGAGGCGAGTAAGGTTCCGAATTTAAGCATGCGTAGGCTCCCGAAAATGCCCCCGATGCAATTCTTCTGCATTATTCGGGGTGTTCCTGCGCCTAATATGATGCGAGAGAAAACGCCTTGTCCAATGAAATCTTGATCAAATGATACTTTTGCGAAAAGGTCGATTCGTGGAAACCCACGCGCGTGAATGCCCGCAGAGGGCGGCTCCAGAGGGAGTCTCGGCGCGAAGCTTTGAATATCAGGTCTTCAGAAAGGAATTTTAGATGGCAGGTGCCACGCTTTCAAAAGTATCAACACGCTTCACCCTGCAGGATGGCGTGTACGAGCAGTTGCAGCAGGCACTGATGTGGGGACAATTCGAGCCCTCTCAAGCGATAACGATTTCCTCTCTCGCCTCTGAGTTCGGTACCAGTCACATGCCGGTACGAGAAGCACTGCGACGGCTCGCCGCCGAAAAAGCGCTTGAAATTGGCAGCAATGGATCGGCACGCGTCCCCGCAGTCTCGCGCGAGAACCTCGACGATATATGTCTTGCACGGCTATCGCTCGAAGGAACAGCCACGGAAGAAGCCGCGAAACAGGCAACAGTAGAACAGATAAATACGGCCGAAGCGTTGTCGAAGGAGCATGCCCGTCTCGGTGATGCGGGCGACGTTCTGGGGATGCTGCGCAAGAACCAGGAATTTCACTTCGCAGTCTATGAGATGTCGGGATCGAAAGTCCTCCATCAGTTGATTCTGATGCTCTGGCTTCGCTTCGGCCCTTACATGCGATTATTGTCCGATCATGTGGAGCGAGAGATCCAGAACGGGAAGACAGACGATTTCGAACGCATTCACAGACAGATCATTACTGCGCTGCGCGAAGGAGACGCAAAGCGTGCTCGTGCCATGATGCGCGAGGACATTCAGACGACCCGTGACCTGATCCGCACGCTACTCACTCCCGCCGGGTCTGTGATGCGCGGCTAAATACATGCAAACTCAGCCGGCGTGGTGGGACATATTTCACGCAAGGCTCCACAACAGCGCGTGGATCTCCAGGGGCACATGCGCATTTGATCAAAATTTACTTGCACATGCAGCTATTTCCCTTATCCTCCCAATCCAAGTCGCCAAAAGGCGAGAACTATAAAGTGGGAACGATAGGGAGTTTGCCCCATGTTGCGGCAGCACACAGTAATTTCACGCCTTGAATCCTGGACGCCATCAAAAACGCGGGCCCGCGCGGGAATCGCATCGGTGGCCCTGGCCGCAATGGTCGCTGCGATGGGAGTCTCCACAGGCTCGGCGAACGCGGCCGAGTTTAAGTTTGCTGGCCCGCTCGATGCTTATACGCTGGACCCACATGCGGTTTCCAATACCCTCATTTTCGCGGTTCTAAGCAATGTTTATGAGCCCTTGGTTCGCCGTAATGCCGAACAGAAACTCGAGCCCGCACTAGCGACCGAATGGAAGCAGATCGATGATCTGAGCTGGGAGTTCACGCTGCGCGAGGGCGTAAAATTCCACAATGGCAATCCCTTCACAGCTGACGATGTGATCTTTTCCCTGACCCGCGGCAAGGCCGGTGGAATCAAGTCGAACATCGCGTCCATGGCGTCGATCGAGAAGGACGGGGATTACAAGGTAGTCATCAAGACGATTGCTCCCAATCCGATCCTGCCGAACCAGATCGTCAACTGGTTTATCATGGACGAGGAATGGGCGGAGGAGAACGGCGCCGTCGCCCCTGGTTCCGCCAATAACAGCACCGAAACCTACGCCAATCGGAACGTGAATGGCACCGGCCCCTATAAGATCAGCTCCCGTGATCCCGGCGTTAAGACGATTTTCGAAGCAAATCCGGATTGGTGGGACAAGCTTTCGGGCAATGTCGATAAGGCCACCTTCTTCATTATTCCCAATCCTTCCACGCGTGTCTCAGCGCTCCTTTCCGGGGAGGTTGACATGATCGAGAGCGTGCCACCGCAGGATACCGGACGCATCGACCAGACGACCGGCTTCCGCGTTCAGGCCGGCAATGATCTGCGAACAATTTATCTCCAGCCGGACGTGGCGCGCGACGAACTGATTTTCGGGAGCGTCAAGGACAAGAACCCGTTCAAGGATGTAAAAGTTCGCAAGGCCATGCAGCTGGCCATCGACACCACGGCGATTCAAAAACGGATCATGCGAAACTATTCGACCCCGATCGGAACGCCGATCGGCATAGAAGTCGCAGGCAACACGTCCGAACTGGCCACGCCGGTTGCAGCCGACGTCGACCAGGCAAAGGCGCTGATGGAAGAGGCAGGTTATGGCGAAGGCTTCGCCGTAACGCTGGATTGCACCAATGATCGCTTCATGAACGACGAGGCAACCTGCCTTGCAATTGCAGCATCGCTGGACCGTATCGGAATTAAGGTCACGCCACGTGCGCAGACCACGAGCCAGTGGGCAAAACAGGTCAATCCGCCTGAATACAATACCAGTTTGGCACTTCTCGGCTACTCGCCCTTTACATACGACGCGCATATTTTCATGACGTCGATCGCGACGACACGGGATCCAGAAAAAGGTTTGGGCTCCTTCAATATTGGCGGTTATTCCAACCCGAAGGTCGACGAGTTGATCGTCGCCAGCGGCAAGGAAACCGATCCTGCCAAACGCACAGCCCAGATTGGCGAGGCCTTGCAAATCATCAAGGATGATGTCGGCTTCATTCCGATCCACCAGTTGAAGCAGCTCTGGGGTGTCCGCGACGGGGTTGAAGTGGTCCAGCCTGCTGATCTCGGCTACCCGTTGCGCTATTTCAAGGTTGCCGAATAATGGCGACTGCGACTGTAGAAAGACATCTGGCCGATTTGATCGCGTTCCCGACTGTAAGCGCAGAGTCCAACCTTGCTCTACTCGACCATGTGGAGACTGTGGCAGCGCCATTTGGCGCGCGCTTCCGTCGTTTTCCTAATCCGGAAGGCACAAAAGCCAATCTTCTTGTTTCCATCGGACCGGAAGAAAAAGGCGGTATTGTCTTTAGCGGCCATACGGACGTCGTGCCTACAAAAGGGCAGGCGTGGAGCGGGGACCCATGGGTGCTGCGTCAGCAGGAGGAGCGCCTCGTCGGCCGGGGCGCAACGGACATGAAGGGCTTCCTGGCATGCTGTCTTGCGGCGCTTCCAGCGCTGAGTGCTCGTATGCTCGAACGCCCGGTTCATCTGGCCTTCTCATATGACGAAGAGGTCGGATGCACCGGCGTCGGCTCGATGGCTGAATGGCTGGGACAGGAGCACGTGCGGCCCAGTCTTGCCGTTATCGGCGAGGCGACCGGAATGGACATGATTTCGGCCCATAAGGGTGGCCTGATCGGATGGACCCGCATTATCGGCAAACCGGGACATTCCTCCCAACCGGATCGCTACGTCAATGCCGTCATGGCAGCCGGTGAAATGATCGCAGAAATCAATCGCATCCGTGACGATATGCGTAACGGCCCGCAGTTCGAAGGCCTTGATCCTCCTTATTCAACGATCCAGGTCAATCAGATCAGCGGTGGCCTGCACGGTAACATCGTTGCTGAAGCTTGCGAATTCTTCTGGGAAATGCGGATCATTCCCGGCGAAAGCGATCTCGCTGTGCTTGACCGCATGCGGGATTTTGCGCGCGAGAAGATCGAACCCGCCATGAAGGCGGTCGATCCTGAGTGCGGCATCCGTTTCGATGTCCAGGCACGCATTCCGGGGCTGAAACCGACGAATGATGCCACGCTTGAGACCGATCTTCTCGGCCGCTTGGGCAAAGTAGCTCCTCGCGCCGTACCCTACGGGACAGAAGCAGGCATTTTCCAGAATGCCGGTATTCCTTCGGTCGTCATCGGACCAGGCGATATCGCCGACGCGCATCAGCCTGACGAGTCCATCGCGATCAGCGAACTGAAATCATGCGTCGCCTTTCTGGAAGATTTGGGCGACCGCTGCTGCTGAGTGAATAGCCATGTTGTCATACACAGCCTCACGCATTGGCCAGACCTTGCTGGTTTTGCTTATTATCAGCTTTATCGCCTTTTTGCTGGTGGCCAATCTCGGAGATCCGCTCGGCTCGCTGCTGAGCGCGGACGCGACGGTTGCGGAGCGTGCTGAGCTGATCAAACAGCTCGGCCTCGACCAGCCAATGCTAACGCGCTTCGCCAGTTTTCTTTCTGACCTTCTGCAGGGCGATCTTGGAACGTCTTATCGAACACAGGAACCGGTCTCGAAACTGATCGGCGAACGGCTACCCGCAACGGTGGAACTGGCGGTGGTAAGCCTGATCTTCACAATCATCATTGCCATCCCGGCCGGCATCTATTGCGGCGTGAAACCGAAGTCGCCCCTGGCGCGAGGCATCATGCTCTTTTCGATTGCCGGCATCACCTTGCCAAACTTTGTCATTGGCATAGCGCTTATTGTCATCTTCTCCGTTCAGCTGGGCCTCCTGCCGTCCTTCGGGCGCGGTCAGACCGTCGAGCTAGGCTTCTGGGCCACCGGCTTGCTGACAAAATCGGGCTGGCAGGCCATCATCCTGCCCGCGATCACGCTGTCGACATTCCAGATCACCTTCATCATCCGCATGCTGCGCACACAGCTGATGGAGGTTGGCCACAGCGAACATATTCGTTTTGCGCGCGCACGTGGCATCCCGGAACGCACCATCTGGTTTCATTACGCGATCAAGAACACGCTCCTGCCGATCATCACCATGCTCGGCCTACAGCTTGGCAATATCATCGCTTTTTCCGTCGTGACCGAAAACGTCTTCGCCTGGCCTGGCCTCGGGTCACTTTTCCTCCAGTCGATTCAGGCCGCCGACATTCCTGTCATCGCAATCTATCTGATCTTTGTCGGCGCGGTGTTTATGGTCATCAATCTCTTCGTCGAGCTTTGCTACCCACTGATTGACCCGCGCGTCCTGAGGAGAAGGTCATGACTTCCATTCCGCTCCATACGCCGGCCTCAGCGACACGGAACCGCCGGAATAGCTTTCTCAAAGCGATGTTCAGCGCGCCGGCGGCTACATTCTCTGCGATCATTCTCGTAGCGTTGTTTGCCTACGCTATCCTCCTGCCATTCTTCGCGCCAAACCCGTTCGAACTGTCCGGCATGTCAGTACTCGATGCCTTTACGCCACCAATCTGGATGGATGGGGGCAACCCGGATTTTCCGCTAGGTGCCGATGACCAGGGCAGAAACCTGTTGACTGCAATGGCGTATGGGCTGCGCACTTCGATCATGGTGGGCGCGTTCTCCGTGCTGATCGGCCTTGCACTCGGCGGAACGCTTGGCCTGATCGCCGGCTTCGTCGGCGGGCGTATCGACAACCTGATCATGCGTGTCGCGGATGTCCAGCTCGCTTATCCGGCCCTGCTTTTGGCAATGATTATCGATGGCGCGTCACGTGCGGTCCTTGGCAGCGATCGCAGCGTCGCCGTCTCCATTGCCATTGTCGTTACATCGATTGGTATCGCGTTCTGGGTCCAATATGCCCGCACGATCCGCTCCTCGGTCATGATCGAACGGGATCAGGATTACGTCGCCGCAGCCAAGATCAGCGGGCGTAGCAACACGGGCATAGTTCTTCTGCATATTCTGCCGAACGTCATGGCGCCAGTTCTGGTCATTGCAACGATCAATCTTGGTATTGCAATTATCACCGAGGCGACGTTGAGCTTCCTCGGCATCGGCCTACCCGTCACAACAGCCTCGCTCGGCACGCTTATCCGCAACGGCAACAATTTTCTGCAGTCAGGGGAATGGTGGATTTCGATCTGGCCTTGCGTGCTCCTGGTGATTTTCGTGGTCGCTGTCAATGTGCTCGGAGATCATCTTCGCGACGTCTATAACCCCAAGCTGAAAGGCCGTTCGTGATGCAGCCCTCACTTCTGGAAGTACGCGATCTCACGGTGACGCTGCGGCGGGACGACAATGCGTTGACTGCCCTGGACAGGGTTAGCTTCGATGTCAAGAAAGGAGAAGTGCTGGGAATTGTGGGCGAGTCCGGTGCGGGCAAGTCCATCACCGGCTCTGCGATCATCGACCTGCTCGTTCCCCCGCTACGGCGAACCGGCGGCTCTATAAGCCTCAATGGCGAACGGCTCGACATACTGTCTTCCCGCGCCATGCGCCACGTCCGCGGCGGGAAGGTGGGCTTCATCTTTCAGGATCCCATGACGTCGCTCAATCCGGTAATCTCGGTTGGTCGCCAGTTGATGGACACAATACGTGCGCATCTCAAGCTCGATCGGACACGCGCGCGCAAACTTGCGATAGAATGGCTGGATCGGGTCGGGCTTCCAAACCCGGAATTACAGGTCGATCGTTATCCCCATCAGCTATCAGGAGGCATGCGCCAGCGCGTCGTCATAGCGCTCGCACTCTGCACCAATCCCGCGCTCGTCATTGCCGATGAGCCGACCACGGCGCTCGATGTCTCCGTACAGGCGCACATTCTACAGCTGCTGCGTGATCTTCACCGTGAAACCGGGACGGCCATGATGCTTATTACGCACGACCTCGGGGTAATTGCCAAGATGGCGGATCGTGTAGCTGTCTTCTATGCGGGCCGCATAGCGGAGATCGCGCCTGTATCGCAGCTATTCGCAAATCCGAGGCACCCCTATACGCAGGGACTCATTCGCGCCACGCCGGATATATCGGATGCTGGTGAAATAGAGCTGACGCCCATTCCGGGTTCAATGCCAGGCATCGGGGCGCTGCCATCCGGTTGCGCTTTTAATCCACGCTGCTTCAAGGCGCAAACCGACTGTCGGGGGATTGTCCCTGCTCTGTCTGGAGACGAAGTATCGGCGTTCGCCTGTCACCATCCTCTCGAAAGGGAGCTGCCGCAATGAGCACGGATGTCATTTTGAAAGTCGCTCATGTCAGCAAGGTCTATGGCCAACAACAAAGGCTGATCGACAAGCTGAAGGGGCAACCCGCACAAGGTGTGCGTGCTGTTTCCGATGTCAGCTTTTCGATCGTCCATGGCCAAACCATGGGGCTGGTAGGAGAAAGCGGTTGTGGAAAGTCCACCATCGCGCGCCTGGTATCGGGACTCGTGCAGCCGACGGAGGGGCAGATCGAGCTCGCAAGCACTCCTGGCAAGACGGTTCGACCGCGTCTGCAAATGATCTTTCAGGACCCCTTCACCTCGCTGAACGGCCGCTGGACGATTGAGCGCTCGATAGCCGAACCGATTATCGTTCACGGCTTGCGCACCAGCAAGGCAGCCATTCGCGCACGTGTCGACGAACTGCTGGAAATGGTCGGTCTTTCCTCCGGGGATAGAGAAAAATATCCGCAGGAGTTTTCCGGTGGGCAGCGCCAGCGCATTTGCATTGCCCGTGCGCTTGCAGGCGAACCTGACTTCCTGATCCTTGACGAACCGACCAGCGCGCTCGACGTCTCCGTTCAGGCTCAAGTTCTCAACCTCCTGCGCGACCTGCAGGCCCGGCTAAATCTGACGAGCCTTTTCATCACTCATAATCTGTCAGTGGTGCGGATCATGGCTGATCGGATCGGGGTCATGTATCTCGGCGAACTGGTCGAGGAAGCACCAGCTGCAACGCTATTCGAAAAGCCGCAACATCCCTACACACGCCTTCTGATCGATGCGGCACCAGGCATGGACGTCGAGGACCGGGCCTTGCACCCGATCCTTGGAGAACTGCCGAGCCCTTCATCGCCGCCACAGGGCTGCCGGTTCCACACGCGATGTCCTTTCGTTCAACCGAAATGCCGTACCGACGCGCCTGAGGCCCGCCCCCGTCCGGATGGAGGCATGTTCCGGTGCCATTTCAATCTCGAGCTTGGCCAGGGCGGCAAGGCCGCCGGTTCATCGCTTGCCAACGAACTGTCACTGTCCGCATAAACGCCAAAAACGAGTATTCCATGGATAATATTGTAGCGAGCGACAGTCGCCAGAACGCAATCAGGCGCGCCCTCGACCATCTGGATAGCGGAGAGTTTCAAACGATTCTGGCGCGCCGGGTTGCCATTCCATCAGCCAGTCGCATCGCAGAGAACAAACCTGACCTCGAAGCCTATATTCACGAGGAAATGATCCCGCCTTTCGAGCGGATGGGATTTTCGATAGAGGTCTTCGAAAACGATCTGGCGCCGGGCCCATTTTTACTCGCCACGCGGCTGGAGGAGGGAACGGATCTCACCGTACTGCAATATGGCCATGGCGATGTCGTTGCCGGTCTTGCCGAGAAATGGACAGCGGGACTTTCTCCATTCGACATGCAGGAGCGGGATGGGGTTTGGTTTGGCCGGGGCACGGCCGATAACAAGGGGCAGCATTCCATTAACATGGCGGCCATCGAAGCCGTTCTCTCTGAGAAAGGGCGCCTTGGCTTCAACCTGAAATATTTGATCGAAATGGGCGAAGAATCCGGATCCCTGGGACTGGAGGAGTTTTGCTCGGAGCATCGCGACAAGCTCCGCGCCGATGTCTTCATCGCATCAGATGGCCCCAGACTTTCGTTGCAACGGCCGACATTGTTTCTCGGCGCACGTGGCGGCATGTCCTTCTATCTCGAAGCAAACGCACGCGAGCACTTCCAGCATTCCGGCAACTGGGGCGGCTTACTCTCCAATCCCGGCATCGAGCTTTGTCATGCGATTACAGCGCTGGTGGACCGGGCAGGCAGAATCAAGGTGAAGGCCCTGACGCCCGGAACCATTCCGGGGAATGTGCGTGAGGCCCTGCGTGATTGCAAGATCGAGCCGACCGCCCACGATCCCCAGATAGAACCATGGTGGGGGGAGCCGGGACTGACTGCCGAAGAGAAAGTCTTCGCCTGGAGCTCGTTCGATATCATGGAGATGGAATGCGGCAATCTCGCACAACCTCTCTACGCCATCCCTCCCAAGGCACGGGCGCGTGTGCAACTCCGCTTTCCTGTCGGCGTCGATCCGGACGCTATTGTGCCGGCGGTACGTTCGGCGCTGGAAGAGGAGGGCTTCGATCGCATCGAGGTGAGAGATCCTCATGATGCAATTTTCCTCGCCAGCAGGCTCGATCCCGATCACCCATGGGTGAAGAGAATTGCAGCGTCCATAGAACGCACGTCAGGGCAGAAACCTGCTATTCTTCCCAATCTCGGCGGTTCTCTGCCAAATAATATATTCAGCGATCTTCTCGAACTGCCGACAATCTGGATCCCGCATTCCTATCCCGGCTGCCTTCAGCACGCACCGGATGAGCATCTTCCAATATCAATCGTGCGCGAAGGACTGGCTATCATGGCGGGGATCTATTGCGATCTCGGAGAGGGAGAAGGTCAATGAGCGGATATTTTCTTTATCACTCGATCGGCACATTTTCCGGGAAAGATGCCGCCATGGCCGAGGCGCTGAGAGACTTCTCCAGCGCATGGTCCGCCGAAGACGACAACCAATGGCCGACGGCGCTCGCGGCGCGGCAGTCCTTCATCAACGCTTGGGAACGTCTCATCGGTGCGCCGTCCGGATCGCTTACCGTGACAGAAAACGTGACGCTTGCCCTTTATACCCTGATCGGCTCCTTGCCCTCCGGCCGCTTGCGGGGTAAGCGCGTGCTCGTCGCTCAAGACTGCTTTCCGAGCTTGCATTTTCTCCTGAACGGTCTTTCCGGGCGTTTCGGGTTCACCCTTGAAACCGTGCCGTTCCGGCAGGGTGAGTTCTTTGTTCATGACGAAGATTTTCTCGCCCGCTGGAACGAAGACGTCGGCCTGGCTCTCGTAACATTCGTCTCGTCTACCACCTCGAAAAAAGTCGACATCGACGCGCTGCGAAACCAAAGCAAGCGCATGGGCAGCATCATGGTCGTCGACGTCACGCAAGGCGTGGGCATTGCACCATTTGCAGTGTCGGAGGGAATAGACGTCGTGATCGGATCGTCACTCAAATGGCTCTGCGGCGCTTCAGGGGCAGGCGTCCTCCAGATCGAACCGTCTTTGCTGGCACAATGCGAACCGGAATTACGCGGCTGGTTCAGCCAACCCAATCCGTTCTCCTGGGGACTGGATGATTTTTCCTATGCTCCTGACGTCCGCCGCTTCGATCACGGAACCCCGGCAGTATTGGCGTCTGTGGCCTCCCAGCCGGGCATAGAATTCGTTCTGGAGACTGGTGTGGAAACCCTGGCAACCCGTAATCGTCAGCTTGTCTCCTCTATCGTGGAGATGGCGCAGGCACTCGAAATGCCGATCGTCTCGCCGCTCGATGCCGCGCAGCGCGGCGGAAGCATCATGATCCAGGCAAGCTCGCCGGAAGTCGCTACCCAAATTCAGAAGAAACTCAAAGCCGAAGGTCTATTTTGCGATAATCGCGGAGCAATAATCCGGTTTTCCCCAGGCATCGTGACGGGAGAGGATGCCGTTGCGCATCTTGGCGCGGTGATGCAGGAATTCCGCTGAATTATCTGGCGCGACCGGCACTGCGCTTTCCGGTCGCGCGCTTCCAATCAGGCGACTGCCGCCATCCGGCCATTGAAATACGCGGAAAGCCGATCCATCGCCAGATCAAGTTTCTCCAGGCTTTCTGAACCAAAGCACACGCGTAAATGGCCTTCACCTTGGGAGCCATAAAAACTCCCGGCTTCTAAGACAACGCCGGTCCGCTGCAATATATCCTCTGCGGCCTCCCGGGACGTCAAGCCCGTCTCGGAAATGTCCGGGAAAGCGTAGATCGTTCCCTCTGGCATCGTGCAGCGAACGCCAGGCATCTGGTTAAGACGCTTCACCACCAGATCACGCTTGCGCCGATCATCTTCAACCATATCCGCAAGAACGTTTTCCGGACCGGTAAGGGCCGCGATCGCCCCATGCTGAATGAAGGTGTTGACGTGGGTGACTTCGGAAGCCGTCATCTTGAGCAATGCACCGATGAGGGACGCATCAGCGGCAAGATAGCCTAGACGCCAGCCATCCATCGCAAAAGCCTTGGTAAAGGCAAAAAGGGAAACAGTCCGCTCACGCATGCCTGGCAAAGAGGCAATGCTGATATGGCTGACACCGTCGAAAACGATCTGCTCATAGACTTCGTCGCAGATAACGACGAGGTCATGTTCAATGGCGAGATCGGCAACAATCTGCAATTCGTCGCGCGAATAGACGCGGCCCGTCGGATTGACCGGATTAACCAGCACGATGACGCGGCTGGCCGGGGTTATATGCTTCTCGATGAGATCGCGCCGAATTCTGAACCCGGCCTCCTTGTCGAGTTGGGCATAAACTGGCTTGGCGCCCGCAAGCTCGATCTTGCCTATATGCTGCGGATAATACGGTTCCAGGAGAATTGCCTCGTCGCCCTGATCGAGCAGAGCCATGAAAGCGGCGAACGACGCCTGCGTCAACCCGTTGGTAACAATCAACTCGGAGGGCTTGTAGTCCAGCGCGTTTCCCGCCGCCAACTTCTTTGCCAAGGCTTCACGCAGCTCGGGAATGCCCTGCAAGTCGCTGTAATGCACATGGCCCTCTTCAAGCGCTTTTATCGTCGCCTGTTTTATATGGGACGGAGTGTCGTGATAGGGCCGCCCGAGTTCAAGATGGATGAGATCCTTGCCGCTACCCGCCAACGCTGCCGCGCGCGCGAACATGCCATAATCTTTCTTGGAACTTTGCGTAATACGTCGAGCGAGGCGGACCATGAAGTTTCCTATAGAATGCGACTAATGAGCGGGGCTTATTCCATTGCAGATAGGAGAAAGCCGACTGGAGACCCTGCTAAACATAATCATGATCTTTTGATCAAATCAACAGAAATAGATAGGATCGAGCTTATGCCGCCCGTTTCTCAGGCTCCGCTGCGCATCTCCAGCGTCGTGGTACTCTGAATCTGCACGCCTTGGCGCCTGTGGACGTGAAACTCGAAAAGAATGCAGGAACATATTTCACGAGGCAAAATTCCTCTCTTTTCATCATTCAAGCCAACGCCACGGAATAATTCCTAAAGCTATTGACCTCCGCTGTGGAATTAAAATATGATTTTGCAAATATCTTGAAGCTCCAGAAGAGAGCGGGGGAATTAAATAATGGCAGAGCGTTCGTTCGCTCGCGAAGTCGAGGACCTTAAGCTCGGCGACGGCGAGATTTTTCGCGGCGAGGGCATCCTCGCAATTACCAAGGCTCTGTTGCAGTCCGGCGTTTCCTATGTCGGCGGCTATCAGGGTTCGCCAATCTCACATCTGATGGATGTTCTGGCAGACGCCAAGGATGTCATGGAAGAGTTGGGTGTTCACTTCGAGACATCCGCCTCGGAAGCAGCGGCAGCGGCCATGCTGTCAGCCTCCGTCATGTATCCGGTACGTGGAGCGGTCACCTGGAAATCCACGGCCGGCACCAATGTCGCCTCCGATGCGCTCTCCAATCTCTCCTCCGGGGGCGTCACGGGGGGTGCCCTGATCATCCTCGGCGAAGATTTCGGCGAGGGCTCATCGATCATGCAGGAGCGCAGTCACGCCTATGCGATGAAATCGCAAATGTGGCTGCTCGATCCGCGCCCGAACCTGCCATGCATCGTCCAGGCAGTGGAGGATGGCTTTCAACTTTCCGAAGCGTCCAATACGCCGGTCATGCTTCAGGTTCGCATCCGAGCCTGTCATGTGCACGGGCAGTTCGTCGCCAAAAATAACAAACGTCCCGCATATACTTTGAAGCAGGCGCTGGAAAATCCAGTCCGTGACGTCAATCGCATTGTGCTTCCTCCCGCAAATTTCGCGCACGAAAAGGATAAGCTCGAGCGCCGCTGGCCCGCAGCCGTGGAATTTATCAAGCAGGCGAAGCTGAACGAGTTCTTTGGACCGGAAGAAGGGGAGGTCGGTGTCGTTGTGCTCGGGGGGCTGTATAATTCCCTCATGCGCTCCCTACAGCAGCTCGGCCTGGCAGATGTCTACGGCAATTCCGCCGTACCGATCTACGTAATGAACGTAGCCTATCCGATGATCGACGACGAGATGGTCGCCTTCTGCGCCGGCAAGAAAGCCGTCATCATGATCGAGGAAGGCGCACCGGAATATATCGAACAGTCGCTTCACACGCTTCTGCGCCGGCGCGACATCCAGACCAAGGTTTCCGGCAAGGATATTCTGCCGTTGAGTGGCGAATACACGGCCCCCGTTCTGACCAAGGCGCTGAAAACATTCTTCGAGACCCATGCGCGTCCGATCCTGGGCAATCAGCCGCCCGTTCCGGACCCAACGCCCATTCTGGCAGACCCGAAGATCAAGGCGCTGGCCGAAGTCGTCCCGCCGCGACCGGCAGGTTTCTGCACCGGCTGCCCCGAACGCCCGATATTCGCGGCAATGAAGCTCGTTGAGAACGAACTCGGACCGCATCATGTGTCTGCCGACATCGGCTGCCATCTATTCTCCATCCTGCCACCCTTCAATATTGGAGGCACGACCATGGGCTATGGCCTTGGCCCGGCCTCGGCTTCGGCCTTCAACGTCGAAGCCGACAAACGTTCAATTGCGGTGATGGGCGATGGCGGCTTCTGGCATAACGGCCTTGCGACTTCCGTCGGAAACGCGGTGTTCAACAAGCAGGACGGGGTGATCCTCGTCGTCGACAATTATTATTCGGCGGCCACTGGCGGGCAGGACATTCTCTCGTCGCGTGCCATCAACCCGCGCCGCAAGACAAATAATTCCATCGTCGATGCCGTGAAGGGTATCGGCGCGACATGGGTGCGTCAGATCGATCATACCTATGATGTCGCGAAGGTTCGGGACACGCTGAAGGAAGCGCTTACGACCGACGAGAAGGGGCCCAAGATCATCGTGGCCTCTTCCGAGTGCATGCTGAACAAGCAGCGTCGCGTGAAACCGCAATTTAACAAGGCGGTGAAAGACGGCAAGCGCATGATCAAGGAACGTTTCGGCGTGGATGAGGATGTGTGTACGGGCGATCACGCCTGCATACGCCTGTCCGGCTGCCCATCGCTTTCGGTGAAGCACACCGACGACCCGCTAAAGGACGATCCAGTCGCATCGATCGACAATTCCTGCGTCGGCTGTGGCAATTGCGGCGAAGTTTCCGAAGCAGCCGTTCTTTGTCCCTCCTTCTATCGCGCAGATATCATTCATAATCCCACCGGCTGGGACAAGTTTGTCGCCCGCATCCGTGCTGGCGTCATAGGCTGGCTTCAACGCCGTCGTGACGGAAGCCGTATCGTTTTTGCCGACTGAGGACATGACCTTGAAACATACGCAGATTGCCGCCCATCAGCGGCTCTCCACGGACAAACCCCTCAGCCTCGCCATTCTCGCCATGGGCGGGCAGGGTGGCGGTGTGCTGGCAGACTGGATCGTTGCCGTCGCCGAACGCAGCGGTTGGATTGCGCAATCTACGTCTGTACCGGGCGTCGCGCAGCGCACGGGCGCTACTATCTATTATATCGAAATGTTACCTGAAAAGGATGGTGCCCAGCCGGTACTGTCCCTGATGCCTTCGCCTGGCGACGTCGATATCGTCCTTGCGGCTGAGCTTATGGAAGCTGGACGTTCCGTCCTTCGCGGCCTGGTGACGCCCGACAAGACAACCCTGATTGCCTCTACCCACCGGTCCTTCGCCATCGGCGAAAAGGAAAAGCCAGGTGATGGTATCGGCAACCCGGAGACAGTGACGCAAGCGACCGATTTTGCTGCCAGGAACACAATCGCTTTCGACATGGACACGCTAGCCGTCAAAAATGGTAGCGTGATCTCCGCATCCATGTTCGGCGCGCTCGCAGCTTCCGGAACTTTGCCTTTTGAACGATCGGCTTACGAAGAAACCATCAAAGAAGGTGGCAAGGGCGTTTCCGCCAGCTTGAAGGCATTTGACGCGGCCTTTGAGCGTACGAAGATAAAGCCGCGCGATAGCGTTTCCAATGAACCATTTAAACGCCTTGACCCGCTACCAGGCATAACCGGGAATGTCGTACTTGACGCACTGGTGGCGCGTATAGCCGCGTTTCCCGAGATTGCGCATGCCATGCTTTTTGCTGGCGTGAAAAAGTTGACCGATTTTCAAGATCCTGCTTATGCGGACGAATATCTGGATCACATGAGCGAGATATTGTCGCGCGACCAGAAAAATGGTGGCGAGGCGAAAGGCTACCCCTTCACAGTTCAGGCCGCGAAATATCTGGCTGTTGCAATGGCCTATGACGATGTTGTGCGCGTCGCTGATCTGAAGGTCCGCGCCTCCCGTTTCGAGCGCGTACGAAGGGAAGTCGGAGCAAAAGACGGCCAGATTCTTTACATGACGGAATATATGCACCCACGCATGGAAGAGATCTGCGGGACGATGCCAAGGCGCATGGGGGAGTGGATCGAAAACCGCCCCAAGCTTTTCGCCCGGCTGGACAAGATCGTCAACAAGGGTCGCCGCGTTCGGACTGGCACCCTGTTCTGGTTTTTTGGACTTTATGCAATGTCATCCTTGCGTCGCATTCGCCGCAAGACATTGCGGCACGCGCGTGAAATGGAGCACCTGCAGGCCTGGCTCGATGCGGCTAAGGCCACACTTCCTGTAAATTACGATCTCGCCGTTGAACTGCTTGGTAATCGTCGTCTCGTGAAGGGTTATTCCGATACGCATTCACGTGGTCTTTCCAAGTTCGACCGCGTCATGAGCGTCCTGCCGCAGTTGCGCCAACGGGAAGACGGAGCAGATTGGATGCGCCGGCTGCGTCAGGCAGCGCTCGCCGACGAAAAGGGCGAATTGCTCGACGGCGCGATCAAAACGATAGCGACCTTGTAAAATCCTAGAAGGTCTTAATGGGGAATGGGATGACTGATGCAGTTCATGGGAGGAGCATGGCTGCTCCCGAAACACAGACGACGGAAGTTTCACACAAGAAAAGTCTGATCGTCGTTTTTCTCTGCTGGCTGGCGATTTTTGCCGAGGGGTATGATGTTGGGGTGCTGGGTGCCGTATTGCCGTCGCTCAGCACTTATGAGAACTGGTCGCTTACTCCCATGCAGCTTGGCGCATTCGGTGCCTATACCGTCTTCGGCATGTTACTCGGCGGCATCGCGATAGGAACGCTGAGCGATCTCTATGGCAGAAAACCGATGTTTCTCTTCTGCCTCGCGCTTTTCGGTATCTGCATGGTGATTGCGGCATCTGCGCCAACTCCCACAATCTTCGGCATAAGCCGCTTCGTCGCCGGCCTTGGCCTCGGCGGGATCATTCCGGTAGCAGCTGCCCTAACGATCGAGTATTCGCCATCGTCGAGGAAGAGCTTTAACTACGGCCTCATGTATTCCGGCTATTCCCTGGGTATCCTGGCTTCCGCCCTGGTGGGACGCGGCATGCTTGAAGAGCATGGCTGGCGGCCGGTCGTTCTGATCGGCGCCTTTCCGTTGCTGCTTCTGCCCGTGATGATGGCGCTATTGCCGGAATCTCTGGATTTCCTCGTCCGCCGCAGGCGCACGGGAAAAGCCCGGTCCACGGCGGAACGCTTCGGTATTACCGTGCCTGCCAAGGCAACGGAGAAGATGGAAGTCCCGAGCTGGCGCGCTGTGTTGCGTGAAATTTTTTCAAGAGAAAACGCCTTCGCCACCGCCTGTTTCTGGGTCGCGCTTTTCATGGGACTGCTTCTGGTCTACGGGCTTGCACAGTGGTTGCCGCAGATCATGCGTAGCGCAGGCTACGATCTCGGCAACAGCCTTCTGTTCCTGGCGGTCTTTTCCTTTACGTCTGCAATTGGCGGTATTGTTCTCGGGCAATGGGCCGACAAGTTCGGCGTGCGTCTCACAGTCACACTTTCCTACCTGCTCGGTGCGGTGGGCATTGCCGCTCTCTCCATCCAGGGTTCGATCTGGTTCAACTATCTCGTGGTAGCAGTAGCAGGCTTCGGCACCGTCTCCGCATCCCTGATATTGACCGGCTACCTAGCCTCCTATCTATCACCACAGGCTCGTGCAACGGGAACCGGTTGGGCACTCAGCTTTTCGCGCATCGGTGCTCTTCTGGGCCCTCTGCTAGGTGGCTATATTGCCAGCCTAGAGGTTAATCCAAATTGGAATTTCTACATATTCGCCGTCATCGCGCTTATTGCAGCCTTCGCAACTGCACTTATTCCACGAAAAGCCTAAAGCGCCGGCTGGCCGCTAAAAGCGCGGCCAGCTCCTTCAAATTGCATG
Source organism: Limoniibacter endophyticus (assembly GCF_014652835.1). Classification (GTDB taxonomy): domain Bacteria; phylum Pseudomonadota; class Alphaproteobacteria; order Rhizobiales; family Rhizobiaceae; genus Limoniibacter; species Limoniibacter endophyticus. The sequence goes on along the minus strand of NZ_BMZO01000006.1, from coordinate 66,870 downwards.
TTTGCGAATGTTCAGCAGGATTTTGTGCAGCGTTGCAGTGAAAGCTCTATACTCGTCTTCATCGACGCCATCGAACATACGCAGAAATGAGTCATACATGACAGGCCATGCTTGCTCGAACGCGGCGCGACCCTCTTCTGTGAGAGACACGTCGCGCACGCGCATGTCTTCTGCGCGAGGCACCCTGCGGATGAAACCCTGCTCTTCAAGCGAATCCAGGGTCCGGCTCATGGTCGATTGTTCAGTAACCGCAAAAACCGCAAGTTCGTTGATAGTCATCGACGACGACACGCTCAACACCGCCAACGCACGCATCTTGGCGGTCGTGATGTCCTGCGCGCGAAGTTCATCTGCCAGATTGGCGTTCCACCGCGCTATGACGCGGTTCATGAGATAGGGTGCAAAGTGGTTAAGCCCAATCTCGCCCATAGTCGGACGGACCGGTGTTTCGCTGTCCTTGGCAGGCCGCAGCACCACGCCCGAAAATCGATCCGACATTACGTCTCCCGTTCTTCACTATCTTAAACCAGAGGCAAGAAGAAAACCCGATCCTCCGCCCAGTCCCGGCCCCGGATGGGTCGAGGCACCAATGTGATATAATTTCGCAATCCTGGTGCGATGATTAATCGAGGACTTGAACGGCCGCCACAAGAAAAACTGGTCGAGTACGCTGGACCCGCCATAGGGGTCGCCGCCCAGCAGATTGATATTGAGCGCGTTCAGGTCGGAAGGAGAGTAGGTCTTACGGGCAAGGACGATCTCGTCGAAATTATCTATATGGCGCGAAAGTATGGCGTGGACGCGATCCGCATAGGCTTCGCGGAGATCCGGCGTCCAGCCGTCCTCCGGCAACAATTCAATTTCCCCTGCCGCATCACCTTTCACGTGCCGCGGCATTTCCGGCATCTGCAGCCATAGAATAGCTTTGCCTTCGGGCGCCCTTGTCGAATCGAATGAGACCGGCTGTCCGACACAAATCGTGGGCTCTGCAGGCAAAAGACCGCGCTCTGCCTCGTTGCAGGCACGGGAAACGGCATCTATTCCGTCTGAAAGGTGCAGGAGCGCGACATTTGCCAAAGCCTCCCCCGATTTCCAGACGGGCGGACGCGACAAGGCATAATGCATCTGCATATTGCCCTTTCCATATCGATACGACTTGAGCTCCTTGACAATCTCGGGCGCCTGCGCCTCCGGCCAGTCTTTGAGAAGATCGCCGTACAATGCGTTCGGCGTAGTGCTGGCGATGACACCACGACGCGCGAAGACACGCGTTCCATTACGCAGGGACACGCCTGCTGCTTTTCTTCCTGTCCCCGCCAAAATGGAAACGACATCGCTCCCGGTCCGGATTTCGCCACCCATATCGCGGATCAGTCTCTCAAAGGCAGCAACAAGATTTCGCGCGCCGCCTTTGACGATCGGACAACCTGCCTGCTCGATGGCGAAAGCTATGACCTTGAGCATTTGCGCGGAATAAGCGCTTTCCGGGTTCAAGCCGCAGTGAAGAACCCATGGCGCCCAGAGCGCCTGTGTGGTGGGCGAACTATAGGCCGTCTCCAGATAGCCACGGGCGGGCGAAAGGGCCTTGCCTATGAAGGATGCAAGACCGCGGGGGCCGCGTCTGAAGACTTCTCTTGCGATGGTCTTGGCCGTTGCCGCAGACCATAACCGCCCACCGAGCAGAGAAAAGACAAGAGGAGCATCCCTTTCCATCTCCGCCATTGCCTCTGCAAAGGCGGCACCATCGCCATCTGCATGCGCGTCGAAACGATCGACATTGCTGCTTCTGGTTTTCGTGAAGATAATATGGGAACCGTCAGGTCTCAGGACTCCTGTCGGCGTTGGGCAATGGGCGAATTCAAGTCCTCTGGCGGCGAGATCATCAGCCAGATGCGCATAAGCGGGCGACGTCAGAAAGAGAACCATCGTCGTGGCCATAACGTCGTGGACGAAGCCCGGATCGGTCATCTCCTCCGTCAGCAGGCATCCGCCCGCTGTCGAATTGCGCTCAAGGACAAGAACTTTATGCCCCTTCTTGCCCAACGTGGCCGCCGCAACAAGCGCATTGATGCCGCTGCCGATAATCACATAATCGAAGCTCGCCATCGCTTTTCCCCTGATGAGGGCGATGCCGCCTCCGCGCCATCGCTATTTTCGCTCAGCGGAAAGGAGGTCAGGCAGGCACCAGAGCCATCGCACGGACCGGGGAACCAGTTCCCTTGACGAATTTGAGTGGCGCGGCAATCAGGACAGCTCCCTTGGCCGGAAGCTGATCGAGATTACACAAGCTGGCGAGGCCGTATTTATTTGCCTTGTGCATCAGGTTATGCGCGGGGAAAGGGGGGGTCATGCCGCCGGCAGCGCCGGCGTCCGTACCCACCGTTTCCGTGCCCCAGCCAATAATTCCTTTGGTCAGCAGATATTCGATGGCTTCTGCCGTTGGCCCGGGCGAATGCGGTCCATTCTCGTCAGCGTTCAAAAAAGTTTCAGTCGAGCCATTGCGCTTATACCAATCGGAGCGAAGCAAAACCCAGCTTCCCGCTTCTATCTCGCCGTTCTGCGCTTCCCATTCCTTGATGCTTTCGACAGTAAGGAGATAATCCGGATCGGCAGTCGCCTCGCTCGAACGGTCGATGACATTGACGGGCGCAACAAAGTTTTGTGGCGGAATGGTATCCGTAGTGTTCTGCGGATTGTCCTTGCCCGTAATCCAGTGGCTCGGCGCGTCGAAATGCGTTCCGGTATGTTCGCCCAGTTCCAACCAGTTCCAGGCCCAGAAGGGACCATTCTCATCATACTCGGAAATGGTGTGAACCTTGACCTTCGGTGTGTTCTTGCCGAACTGCGGCGGCAGGTACAATACCGGCGTGTCCGGACCAAGCGATGCGGAAAGATCAACCACCTTCACCGAACCGGAAACAAGGGCTGAGGCAAGATTTGCGAGCGCATTTGCGGATGTCATGGAAATTCCCCTGAACGTTGCTTTCGTCTTACGTTCACGGTTCCTCTCCGTCTGCGCAAGACCTGGAAGAATGCTAGAAATAAAAATATGAGAATGCAACTTTTATCCCGAAACCTCTCAAAAACAGGCGGAGATATGGTTGCGTCCTCTATGCGAACGAATGCTTCCCTCTTCTCAAGCCGTCATCTTCGCGCAAATTTCGGCACAGTGACGGAGGAAGGCATTGACAGTGGGCCGTGCAACGCTTTGACGGCGATAGGTGGCGCATGTCGTCCGCATCCACGTCGGCACATCCAGCGGCAATGCGGAGAGCTCAGCACCCGCATGTTTTTGCGCGTGGAGGCTGGATTGCGTCAGGTAACTGAGATTATCGGTCGCATTCAACATCGCCGACTGAAAGACGACGGACGTTGTTTCCACCGCCATGCGCGGCTTTGGAAGACCTCCATTGACGAAAAGCGCATCCAGTCTCAACCGATCAGGATCAGGGCGTGGCGGCACGACCCAGCCATAGGGGACGAGGTGAGAGAGCGAAACTCTCGTCTCGCCTGCCAGCGGGTGATTTTGACCGCAGACGAGCAGCAGCGGTTCTTCCAGCAGATTAACATATTCGAGGTCGGGATTGAGCGCGCCTGAAGGGCGCAGCGTCACAGCCAGATCGAGACGCCCGCCATGCAGCAGGTCGAGCAGCGTATCATTGAGCCCCTCGCTCACCACAATGTCGACACCTGGATGCCTTTCAAGAAAGCTGGTCACCGCATTGGGCATCACGGCCCGCAGCACCGCTGCCACACAACCGATTCGTAGCGAGCCGCGCCTGACCCCGCGCAAGGCGTCGATTTCGTCGATAGCCTCGCTCGAAAGCGTCAGCATGAGATCGGCATAATTTTTCAGCCGCTCGCCAAAAATCGTCAACGTCACGCCGCTTGGCCCGCGCTCAAAGAGCGTGACGCCGATACTTTCCTCCAGCATCCGCACACTTTTGCTCAGGGCCGGCTGTGTCAGGTTCAACTCCTTCGCGGCCGCGCTGAAACTTGCAAGATGCGCCACCGCGCTGAAGTGTCTTAACTGTCTGATCTCGAGAGCCATGGCGACCATCCTGCCCATAACCAAAAGCTATAGCAAGTGGCGCCATAGTTGTTTGCCGGCCCTTTCTTTCGGTCCTATCGTCCCGGGAAAAGGATATAAACGGGGAATTTCGCATGATACGCCTTCGCGCACCAATGCGGCCGAATGAAAGGAAAACTGCCTTCCATGAAGAGGCAGCAGAATGAATTTTTCATCGATGAACGAGGGCAAAGCGCTTGATTCCAAGCTGATTTCGGCATTTCCACCCCCGCAGCGCACTTTGCCGGTCATGCTTCAGCGGCAGGCTCTATTGTTCGGGGACCGAACACTCCTGACCTTTGATGACCATACCATCAGTTATAGAGAAGCCTGTGCGATTGCTGCACGGAGTGCCGCAGCGCTGCACCAGGCAGGCGTCCGCCCTGGCGACCGCGTTGCGCTACTATGCTCCAACCGCGTGGAATTCTTGCAGCTTTATCTCGGCTGCGCCTGGGCAGGAGTGATCGCCGTGCCGATCAATGTTGCCTCGCGCGGCGCACAGCTCCGGCATATTCTCGATAATTGCGGTGCCAGACTCATCGCCATAGAGGCCGATCTTGTGCATGTCCTGGAACCCTTGGATCGGGCAGGACTGGCTCTGGAAAAAGTCTGGCTCATCGGCAATGGGCGTTCGGTGACCTTGCCAGACCTCCAGGTCGCACCATTCGTGCTTGGCAATGAAGCTGCCGATCCTCATCAAAGCCAGCCCGGCGACACTGTGGCGATCCTCTATACCTCCGGAACGACCGGCCTCTCAAAGGGGGTTTGCTGTCCGCAGGCACAATATTTCTGGTGGGGTGTGCATACGGCATCGCTGCTGGAGATGCGCGAGGGCGACGTTCTCTACAGCTGCTTGCCATTGTTCCATACCAATGCGCTCAACAGTTTCTATCAGGCACTTTTGACCGGCTCGACCCTCGTGGTCGGCCAGCGGTTTTCCGTGTCAGGATATACGGCGGCGTTGAAGCGCCATGGCGCGACAATAAGCTATCTGCTTGGCGCCATGGTCCCAATGCTTTTGTCACGCCCTCCGTCCGATGATGAGCGAGCGCACAAGACCCGTATTGCTCTGGCGCCTGGCGTGCCAGTGCAATTTCGAGAGATTTTCCAGAAGCGTTTCGGTATCGGCTTGATCGACGGCTACGGATCGACCGAAACCAATTTCACTATTGGTGCCACGCTGGCCGATCAGCGACCGGGCTTCATGGGGCGTGTCCGTCCCGGTTTTCAGGCCAAGGTCGTAGACGAGCATGACAATGAGGTGCCGGATGGCACTCCGGGCGAGCTTATTATGCGTGCCGATGAACCTTTCGCTTTTGCTACCGGCTATTTTGGGATGGCCGACAAGACCGTGGAAGCATGGCGGAATCTCTGGTTCCACTCGGGGGACCGGGTCATCCGGGAAGCCTGCGGCGGATTCCGCTTTCTCGATCGAATGAAGGACGCCATCCGCCGTCGCGGCGAGAACATCTCCTCCTTCGAGGTTGAACAAGTCATTACAAGCCATCCGGCAGTCGCCAATGCGGCGGTCTTCCCGGTGCAATCGGAACTGGCGGAGGATGAGGTCATGGTCGCCGTCGTGCTTCAGGAAAAAGCACGGCTGACGCCCGAAGAACTCCTCGATTACTGCCAGCCGCGCATGCCGTACTTCGCCGTTCCCAGATATGTCGATTTCGCAACCGCGTTACCGACGACAGAGAACGGCAAGGTGCAGAAATACAAGCTGCGGGACAAGGGTGTAGGGGAAGCAACCTGGGACCGTGAAGCCGCGGGGTATGTCGTCAAGCGCTGATGCGCAACAACAACCTGCCCGGACAGAAAATCCTAACAAGGGGAACAACCATGTCTGTCTCTACGCATGATCCAATAAGCCACAAGCGGCCCTCCAAAGCGCAAATGCGTAAAATCGTCGCCGCTTCGGTCGCAGGCAACGCCCTCGAATGGTACGATTTTTTTCTATACGGCACGGCAGCAGCTCTGGTTTTCAGTCAGCTGTTCTTTCCGGCTGGCACCGATCCGTTAACCGGTACGCTGGCGGCGTTCGCAGGTTTTGCAGTCGGCTTCGCCGCACGTCCGTTCGGCGGCATTGTATTCGGCCATCTGGGCGATCGACTCGGTCGCAAGTATGCTCTTGTGCTAACGCTCAGCATCATGGGAGCCGCAACCTTTGCCATCGGCCTTCTGCCAACCTATGAACAGATCGGCATATGGGCACCGGCGTTGCTTGTTCTTCTGCGCCTCTTGCAAGGAATCGCCGCGGGTGGCGAATGGGGCGGCGGTGTCCTCATCATCAGCGAAAACGCCCCGCCGGAACAACGCGGCCTTTACTCCGCCTGGAGCCAGGTAGGCGTTGCCGCCGGTTTCGTTCTTTCGGCGGGAGCTTTCTACCTCGCCCAACTGCTTCCGCATGAAGCCTTCATGAGCTGGGGCTGGCGTGTACCGTTCCTTATCAGCATCGTGATCTTCGCTCTGGGAATCTATATTCGCTACAACCTTCCCGACAGCGCAGAATTCAAGCAGGCTCAAACTGAAAAAACGGATGAAAAGCCGCATCTGCCTTTGAAGGAAGTGCTGCGCCGTCACCCGCGCGAGGTGCTGCTTGCCATGGGACTGCGTGTGGCGGAAAATGGCGGCTCCTATATATTCCTGGCCTTTGCACTTGCCTACGGCAAATTTGCTGGCGCGGATCAGGGTACCATGTTGCTGGGCGTCATGCTCTCCATGACGGTTGCCCTCGGCTCAATGGTTTTCTTCGGTCATCTGTCGGACAAGATCGGTCGGCGTCCCGTCTTCATGTTCGGAGCAGTCGGTATCATCTGCGTAGCGTTCCCATTCTTCTGGCTCATCGATACGCTTTCGACGCCGATGATCCTGATTGCCTTCCTGCTCGGCAACGCCGTTTGCCATGCCGCAATGGTCGGAACCATGCCTGCCTTCTTCTCCGAATTGTTCGATCCGGACGTGCGTTATACCGGTGTGGCCCTTGGGCACGAGATTGCTTCGGTTTTCGCAGGCGGCATGTCACCGCTTATTGCCACGGCATTACTCGCCGGCTTCCAGGCCTCCTGGCCTATCTCGCTATTCCTTGCGGGACTTGGCCTGATTTCGGTGATTGCCGTGCTCTGTTCCAAGGAAACGGCTTCGGGCGCGGCAACACCGCAGACAACGCCAGTCGAAAGGGTCGTCTGAATTTATGGCACGGCGTTGCAACTATGAGGGCGTGGTTCTCACCACGCCCGTCACTGTCCCATACGAACGCTTTTCTGATCGGGCAGCCCATCACTGGATCGGCCGCGCCTTGCGTGGCGTTCTGGATGCTTCACTTCTGGAAAAATCTGCGATTGACGGTCTGGCCGTCGCTAGCTTTTCTCTCGCGCCAGACAATGCGGTCGGCCTGACTCAGCATTTCGGTTTCTCGCCGCGCTGGCTTGATCATGTCCCTATGGGCGGAGCAAGCGGCATCGTTAGTCTGCGACGGGCTGCACGTGCCGTACAGTCCGGCGATGCCCACATCATCGCCTGTGTCGCGGGAGACACTAACCCGCGCGACGGGTTTCGCAATCTTTTGCGCAACTTCTCGCGATTTTCACAGGACGCGGTCTACCCTTATGGCGCCGCGGGGCCGAATGGCAGCTTTGCCTTTCTCACCGATCATTACATGCGCAAGTTTGGAGCGACCCGTGAGGATTTTGGGAAGATCAGCGTGTCGCAACGGGCTAACGCTCTTCTCTACCCGCACGCGCTGATGAAAAAGCGATTGAGCCTGGATGATTATCTCGGTTCACGCATGATCTCCGACCCTGTCTGCCTTTTCGACTGTGTTATGCCCTGTGCTGGAGCCGAAGCTTTCCTTGTCATGCGTGAAGAAACCGCCAAGGCTCAAGGACTGAAATATGTGCATCTGCGCTCCGCGATCGAACGACACAATGCCTTCCCCAACGATCCTGTTCAGGAAAAGGGTGGGTGGGCGATGGATCGCGATGAATTGTGGGCGATGGCCTCATGCCGGCCTGGGGACATCGATCTCGTTCAAACCTACGATGATTATCCGGTTATCGTTATGATGCAGTTCGAAGATCTGGGCTTCTGCGGGAAGGGAGAGGCCAAGGACTTCGTGCGCTCGCATGATTTAACGATATATGGCGATTTTCCGCATAACACGTCTGGCGGTCAGCTTTCGGTAGGACAGGCAGGCGCGGCGGGAGGCCATCTCGGCATAGTCGAGGCACTTCGGCAACTTACCGCGTCAGCTGCAGAAAATCAGGTTAAGAATGCGCGCCGCGGGCTCGTCTCCGGTTTCGGCATGATCAATTACGATCGCGGCCTTTGTTCCGGCGCAGCTATTCTGGAGGGAGCCGGAGCATGAGTGATCTTCCGCCTGAGGCCCGAAGCCAGCTTGCAACAATGTTCGACACGCTGGCCGATGAAAAAAGGTTCGCATTACAGAAATGTCGCGAATGCCAAACATTTCTGTACCCGGCGCGCGAAGTTTGCGTGAACTGCCTTTCGAGTGCGCTGGATTGGACGGACACGTCCGCTAGTGGAAGCATCCTTGCCCGGACTCTAACCCGCGTCAGCGCCGAACCCTATTTCCTGGAACATGGACCGGTAGAAACTGGTCTCGCAAAGCTCGATTGCGGACCCATTATCGTCTGCTTCCTTGCGAAAGGTATAGAACCCGGCACGAAGGTCCACTTGTCAATCCGGCGAGACGCCGCCGGGCGAGGCGTATTTTTCGCAACCGCTACGGTTCCCTGATCATCCCAGGATGGAAGACAGAAATTCTTTTGTGCGCGCTTCTTGGGGAGAGCCGAACATATCGTCCGGTGCACCTTGTTCGCAGATGCGCCCCTTGTCAAAAAAGCACACGCGGTCCGAGACTTCACGCGCGAAACGCATTTCGTGCGTCACGAGCAGCATGGTCAGATCATGCTCATGGGCCAGCCCGCGAATGACGGAAAGCACTTCTCCCACCAGTTGCGGATCGAGCGCCGAAGTCGGCTCGTCAAACAGAAGAACGCTCGGGCGCATGGCGAGAGCACGTGCAATCGCTACGCGTTGCTGCTGGCCGCCGGAAAGCTGCGAAGGATAATGATCCTTCTTGTCGTGCAGCCCCACCATTTTAAGCAGATCAAGGGCCCGATCCTCCGCCTCGGCACGCGCAATACCCAGAACCCGCACGGGCGCTTCCACCACATTGCGCAACACGGTCATATGCGGGAACAGATTGAAACTCTGAAAGACCATCCCGACATGATTGCGGATTTGTCGCAAATGTTTCTCCGACGCACGAAATGCGCCTTTTCCGTTCGGCTGCTGATAGGACGTACCCGCGAGCGTCAGCTTTCCTTCCTGGAACGGTTCAAGCGTCATCAATATTCGCAGGACGGTTGATTTTCCCGAACCGGATGGTCCGATCAGGGTCACCTTTTCACCCTTCGCAACGCTGAAATTGAAATCGTCGAGAACCGTCAACGCCCCGAAGCGCTTGGTGACATTGGAAAACTCGATGATAGGCTGATTATTATTATCGGTCATCGCAAAGGTATTCCTGCTTTTGGAAGAACTTTCTGCAGGCGGTGAAGGCCGGCCGAGCAGATCAGCGTCAGGAGGAGGAAGATCACGCCGACGAGCGTCAGCGGCACGAGATATTCGAAGGTGCGTTCGCCAATCATGTTTGCTAGCCCCATCATCTCAAGAACAGTCACGACCGAAAGCACCGGCGTCTCCTTGATCATCGCAACGAGGTAATTGCCCATGGCTGGCACGATGCGCGGAACCGCCTGCGGAATTACAACGTCGCGGTAAGTCTGCATGCGCGTCAGGTTAAGCGCCGTTGCAGCTTCCCATTGACCGCGCGGCACCGCCTCGATGCCACCGCGATAGACTTCCGAGGTATAGGCAGCATATTGCAAACCGAGCGCGAGAGCGCCCGTAAGAAATGCAGGCAGCACGACGCCGAAATCCGGCAGCACATAGTAGAGAAAGAACAGCTGCACCAGAAGCGGCGTATCGCGCAGGAATTCGACGACAACGGCAGTCGTCCAGGAAACGGCCTTGACGCGGCTGCGGCGCAGCAGCGCAAAAACGAGTCCCAGCACCAGTGCGATGGCGAAACCCGCGGCGGCAGCTTTCAGAGTAACGGTCAGGCCAATGAGGATAATCGGCAAGATCGAGGTCGCATAGGTTAGCCAGGTCGTGGTGTCCCATTCATAGCCATACATCATGACAAAAATCCTTATGAATGAGCCGCGCGGGGAAAGGCGTTGCCGCGTCGCACAAAGCGTTCGACCAGACGGATTGCCACCATCAGCACCAGCGACATGGCGAAGTAACAAAGCAGCGTCACCGTATAGATGCTGGCGCTATCCAGCGTGATGTTGCGGATCGATTGGGCCGCGAAAGTCAGATCGGCAATCGAAATCAGGGAAACCAGTGACGAAAGCTTCAGCGTTTCAATGGTGAGATTGCCGAACGCGGGCATCATCTCTACGATCGCCTGCGGCAATGAAATGCGAAACAAGGTCTGGAACCTGTTGAAATTCAAGGCGCGCGCCGCTTCCAGTTGCTGCACGGAAACGGACGAAAGAGCGCCCCGCACAATCTCCGCGCCATACCCCCCTGCATGGGCGGCCAGAACCAGAACGCCCGTGGTGATCGGATCAAAGCTCAGGCCGACCAGTGGCAGCGCGTAGTAGAACCAGAAAAGCTGAACGAGCAGCGAAGTACCACGAAACACTTCCGTATAGCAGAGGGCTATAGCCGAAAGGATCGGGCCGCCCTCGACGCGAAGAACGCCGAACACAAAGGCAAGCACCGCGCCAATAGTGATCGACGCGAGGGTGATCGTCATGGTGACGACGGCGCCTTGCCAGAGCATTGGCAGGTAGGCTGTCCAGTCCATCCGGAAGTCTCCCGAGTTATTGAATGGCGCCCGACGCAGGCCGAGCGCCTTCTGCCGTTACTTGCCGGCGCAAAGATCGGCGACGTTCTTTTCGGCAGCCGCAACGATACTCTGTTCAGAAAGGCCGTACTTGCCGAGGATGGCCTTGTACTCATCGGTCTTGCGGAACTCGACAAGAGCGGCGTTGAAGGCGTCGCGCAGTTCCTTGTCCTCCGGGCGGAAGGCAAAGCCGCCATAATTGCGGACGGGCGCACCGTCGACGACCGGATCGGTGAAGGGCTGCACCTGTTCGACGTTTTCCTGGCCCTTGGCGAGCTCAGAAACCGTCAGCTCAGTCGCCGCATATGCATCGACGCGGCTCTGAACGGTTGGAATAGCGTCGGCGTTGGCGGGGATAAAGACGATCTGCTCATCCTTGACGCCGACGGCGCGCAGAAAGTCCACATTGTTTGCGCCCGAAACCACGGCAACCTTAAGCGACGCATCCTTGGCGATATCGGCGTATGTGGTCAGCCCCTTCGGGTTGCCCTTCTTCACCAGAAGGCCTTCCCCATAGGAAGAGTTCGGCTCCGTAAAAGCAACCTGCTTGCAGCGTTCCGGTGAGATGTTCTGCTCAGCCGCGGCAAAGTCGAAGCGGCGCGCCTTTAGACCCGGGATAAGGGTACCGAACGGCGTCACGGTCCAGGTGACCTCTTCAACGCCCATTGATTTGAGCACGGCGTTGGCCACGTCGGGTCCTATGCCTGCGGAAGTGCCGTCCGGCTGCATATACGAGTAGGGAACCTCGTTGGCGGTTGCAGCTCGGATGTAACCCTGTTCCTTGACCTCTTCCAGGGTCAGAGCGCTGGCGGACGTGATGCCGATGGTGAGCGCAAGGGCGGAAAGCCCGGCGATTTTCGATATGCGCATTTTGAATTCTCCTCTGGTTAGTGTTCTTCGCGGTCCGTTTTCGGATCTCACGTCGTTGTTCAGGTCAGTTTGTCTCCGTAATCATCGCTATGACCGAAAGGCAGTCACCGGCCTGAATCAGGCCGGGCACGTGGCGCGCTGCGAGGACGCCATCCATGCCCGCGCGATATTCGACGGGTGCACCCCCCGTCCTGCCCAGGGGATAGACCCGGGCAATGATTTCCCCTGCCTTGATCGGATCACCAAGATCACGCGCAAAGGCGATCAGCCCGTCATCTTCGGCAAAAGTGAAGCAGTCGCTTGACGGCATGTCCAGCCAGTGGCTCGGCTGAAGCTCAGGCCTGCCCCCGAGAATGCCTACGTGACGCAAGAGGTTGAGGCAGCCTTTGCGCGCAATATCGATGGATTTTGCGCTGGCCGTGCCCGCACCGCCAAGTTCGGTGGTTACGAAGACCTTTCCCATCTCCTCTGCCGTCGTATCGAGCATCCCCACGGCGTCAATCTCCAGCATTTTCATCGAGTAGGGGGCCGAAAATGCTGCCACCGCGTCAAAGCACCGTGCTTCCTGCTTCTTGTCCGGCAGTTCGTGCGCGGCCGCGTAGGGCAAGAAGTCGAGTGTCTTGCCACCCGAATGGAAGTCGAGCACGACATCGGCCAGCGGGATCAGGTGCCGTGTGACATAATCGGCAATCTTTTCTGTCACCGTGCCGTCCGGACGTCCCGGAAAACTCCGGTTCAAATTGCCTCGGTCAATAGGGGAGGTCCGTGTACCAGCCCGGAATGCCGGATAATTCAAAGCGGGCACGATGATGATGCGCCCGCTCACCTCCGATGGCTCCAACGTCTGAGCCAGTTCGAAAAGTGCCGCCGGGCCTTCATATTCGTCGCCGTGATTGGCACCGGTAAAAAGCGCGGTCGGGCCATCGCCATTGGCGATGACGCAGATCGGGATCATCACCGAGCCCCACGCGCTGTCATCGCGACTGTAGGGCAGGCGCAAATGACCATGCTGCACGCCCTTCGCATCAAAATCGACGGAAGGGGCTATAGGCGAGGGGCGAGGCGCATTCGTGAGCATGGGCGTCAACCCTTCACGAAGAGCTGGCGCGGCACATTAGACAGGCATTCGACGCCCGTCTCCGTGATCGCGATGCTTTCGGTGATCTCCAGCCCCATATCCTCAAGCCACAGGCCGGTCATGAAATGGAAGGTCATGCCGGGCTTCAGCTCGGTGCGGTCTCCGGGACGCAAGCTCATGGTGCGCTCGCCCCAATCCGGCGGATAGGATGAACCGATGGGATAACCGGTGCGATTGTCCTTGATGATCCCATATTTCTTCAGGATCGCGAAGAATGCATTGGCTATGTCTTCGCACGTATTGCCGGGCTTGGCAGCAGAAAGCCCAGCTTCCATGCCCTCAAGCGTCGCCTTTTCCGCGTCGATGAAGGCTTGCGTCGGCTGGCCCAGGAAGACGGTTCGCGACAGCGGGCAGTGATAGCGCTTGTAGGCGCCCGCGATTTCGAAGAACGTGCCTTCGCCAAGCTGCATCGGCTTGTCGTCCCACGTCAGATGCGGCGCAGAAGCATCTGCGCCCGATGGCAGCAGCGGCACGATTGCAGGATAATCGCCGCCAAATTCCGGTGTGCCACGAATACCGGCATCATAAATTTCGGCCACGAGATCGCATTTGCGCATACCAGGTTCGATGACATCGACTATGCGCTTATGCATAAGCTCGACGATCTTGCCTGCCTTGCGCATATAATCGAGTTCGGTCGGACTCTTGACGGCCCGTTGCCAATTGACCAGACCCGCAGCATCCTTGAACCGCGCGTTCGGCAGATGCCGCTGGAGGGAGGCAAAGGCGGCAGCGGAGAAATAGTAATTATCCATTTCCACGCCCACCGTATGGCCCGACCATCGGCGGTCATCGATAATCTGCGACAGCAGATCCATCGGGTGACGCTCGATGGATTGCACATAATGATCCGGATAGCCGATAATATTGTCATGCTCGATATAGGCCGTACGCTTCGCGCCGTTGGCGTCCTGCTTGCGCCCGTACCAGATCGGCTCGCCGCTTGGCGGCACCACGACGCATTGATGCACATAGAAGGACCAGCCGTCGTAGCCCGTGAGCCAGTGCATATTGGACGGATCGGTAACAATCAGAAGATCAATCCCGGCTTTTTCCATGGCCTGTCGGGTCTTGGCGAGGCGCGTCGCATATTCTTCGCGCGTAAAGTTCAGCGTCACGCTCACGCTGCATCTCCCATTTTGATTTCATTATCAATTGTTTGGCCGCTATTTGCGTCTCTTGCGCGGGCGAGCGCCAGATTGGCAATAGCCGTGTCCTGTACGCCTGTGCCGGTGAGATCGGCAAAGGTGATTTCATCGGCGCTCGTTCTCCCCGGCGCCTTTCCGGCAATGACCGCGCCAATTTCAGCAAATGACTGATCGGGCATAACTGCACCTGCCTTGATGGCATGATGCAATTCTCCCAGGATGCGGGTTTGCGTGGTACGGTCGGCAACGTAGATTGTGCGGGCAAAAACGGCAGGCTCAATCTCGTTCTTGTGCTCGGCATCCGAACCCATCGCTGTCAGATGCTGTCCGGGTTCCAGCCACTCGGCCTTCAGGATAGGCTTTTCGGCAGGGGTGGTCGTCACGATGATATCCGCGCCGCGCACCGCCTCGCCGGGATCGGCCTTTGCAACGATGTCGAGGCCGTGTTCCTGTGCCATGACCCTCGCAAGCTGCTGCGCCTTGGCGTGATCGCGCGCCCAAATTCGGGCGGACTTGATCGGACGCACAAGCATCAACGCCTCGAGTTGCAGCCGCGCCTGTACACCGGCACCGAAAATTGCCGCAGCGGAAGCATCTTCGCGCGCCAGGTGGCGGGCCGCAACGGCCCCGGCAGCTGCCGTACGCACATCGGTAAGATAGCCATTGTCGAGCAGGAGCGACTGGACCAGGCCGGTCTTGGCGCTGAAGAGGATCATCAGCCCGTTGAGGCTCGGCAGCCCAAGCTTGGGATTGTCGAAAAAGCCGGGGCTGATCTTGATAGCGAAGCCGTCGAAGCCAGGCACATACGCGGTCTTGACGTCCACTTCACCACGATATTCAGGAATATCGAGGCGCAGGATCGGCGGCATCGCGACGGATTCGGTTGCGAGCGCAGCAAATGCTTGTTCGACACAATCGACCGCTGAACTATCGAGCTTGACGATGGCACGAAGATCTTTTTCCAGCAGAATGCTGACGCGGCTCATGCGACAACTCCATCGACGATAGTTTTATGGATTTCGGGATCGATATTGCCACCCGAAACGATAATCACAGACGGACCGGTCAGACTGACTTTTTTTGCAAGGATTGCGGCAATACCGACGGCGCCAGCCCCTTCGACGGTTTCGCTTTCCTCTCGCGCCGCGTGGCGAATGCCGGCTGCAATCTCATCCTCGGCAAGCAGGACGATCTCGTCGATCAGACTGCGACAGAGGGCGAAAGTCACACGGTTTTGCAGGCCGATACCGCCACCAAGCGAATCCGCCAGGGTTTCTTCTTCGCGGATGGCCACGGGCCTGCCGGCGACAACCGCCGCATGCATGGCTGCACCGCGAGCCATCGAAATGCCTATGATGCGCGTCTGCGGCATCAGCGCCTTGATAGCAACCGCGATACCGCCTGCCAGACCGCCACCGGAAAGGGGAATGAGCACTGTCGAAAGCTCAGGCAGGTCTTCAAGAATTTCCAAGCCGATCGTCCCTTGACCGGCGGCGACATTGATATTGTCGAACGGCGGGATTGCAACAAGGCCGCGGCTGGCGACAAGACGCTCAACCTCTTCCTGAGCATCATCCTGCGAGGATCCAACGATGCGGATTTCGGCACCAAGGGCACGAATTGCCTCAACCTTGTTAGCGGGCACCAATGCCGACATGCAGATCGTAGCCGGAAGGCCTAGCTCGCGCGCAGCATAGGCAACCGCGCGGCCGTGATTACCGGTCGAAGCGGTAACGAGGCCGCGTTTGCGCGCCGCTTCATCAAGGGAAAGGATTGCATTCATCGCACCGCGCAGCTTGAAAGCACCGATCGGCTGACGCGTTTCAAGCTTGAGATAAACGGGTTGATTGGAAAACGCGGAAAGTGAACTCGAACATACGAGCGGCGTACGCGTAACATGCCCCTCGATGCGAGCCGCAGCCTGCTCGACATCTGCCAGCATTAGGGGCAGCATGGTTTCTTCGAATGATCCGGGCGCGACTTTGCTCTTCATGATTGTCATGTTGAGAGCGAACCAAAATCATGTCAATTATTATATTGTCATGATTCAATGATTGTCGTGTGCAGCCTAACCGATCGAGCCTATGTCATAGACTGGCGGCAATTGCTCAAAAGCCTGATGCACGGTGATGAGGGCCTTGGTAAGGCTCGCATGGCTCATGCGCCCTCCCAGACATATGCGAATGCCTCCTCCGTGGGCCGGCCCTGCAATGAAGGGTTCGGACGGAGTGACCGCGATATTCTGGTTCGCAAGCGAGCGCACCAGACCTTCTTCCGTCCAATGTGCAGGAACCTTGAGCCAGGCACACAGGGACAGCGGGTGACTGGATGCAATATGATCACCGAGGATTTCGGTCGCGATCGACTGACGCGCACGCGCCTCATCTCGCTGGATATCAAGCAGCCGGAGCGCAGTGCCATCTTCCACCCAACGGGTTGCGATTTCCGCTGCGAGATAGGTACCGCTCCAACTCGACACGCGCAGAATGGAGGCTGCGCGAATGGAATAGGCCGGTGGCACGACGAGATAGCCGACGCGCAAGCCGGTCAAGACCGCTTTTGTGAAACTGGTAACGAAGAAGCCTAGATCAGGCAGCATTTCGCTTATTGACGGCAGATCTTCTTCGATTATTGGCCGGTAAACCTCATCTTCTATAACGAAAACGCCGTAACGATCTGCAATCGCTGCTATTTCCCGTCTGCGCGCGGCTCCGGCGACATGGCCGGTAGGATTATTGAGCGTTGGGATAAGAACGAGAGCCCGTACGCCGCCAGCCGCACATGCAGCCTCCAGCGCATCGGGCAAAAGACCTTCATTATCCGTGGGTAAGCCCTTCAAGCTAAAGCCCAGAATATTGGAAAGCCCAATAATTCCATGATCCGTGAGATTCTCGCATAGAACAACGTCACCGGAGCGGATTATGCAGCTTAGTGCGAGAAAGATCGCGTGTGCGGCGCCATTGGTAACCAGGATTCGCTCGGCTCCGGCTGCAACGCCAAGTCCGCGCAACCAGGTTCTTGCTGTCTCGCGATGCCGATCAAGTCCCGCAATCGGACGGCAAGGTCGCATGAAACCCGCGACATCACCTTCTGCCATTTCCCGGAAAATCTCCCGTGACGCATTTTCATGTGCGTCGAGATAGACCCCGCGAATGATCGAAAGGTCGAGCACTTCATTAGGACTGTGGTCGAGCATCATACGGCCCGCGCGGTCCGTCACGCGCGCCTTGACGAAAGTACCGCGGCCGATTTCACCGCTCAAGTAGCCAAGCCGCTCCGCCTCTTTGTAGGAAAGGCTGACAGTCTGGACAGAAAGACCAAGCTCGCGCGCCAGATCGCGATGCGTAGGCATGCGATCCGTAGGCTTGAGTATGCCGGCATCGATATCGGCGATGATGCGTTCGGTGAGCGCTGCGTGCTTGGTTGCGCCTTTCTGCCGGGCAAGCTTCGGTCGCCACTCCACCGGCTTTGTCGCAGGTATCGGATCGAGCGCGAGGGGATTGGCTTGACGACGCATGAAATTGTCTCGTTCTTCGGGACGATAATTTCATGACATTATGCACGCTTCATCGCAAAAGATGAAGCGTTATGCAGCATCCGCGGCAAGTGCATCCGAAATGCACATAATTGCCGCCATTATGCCTTTGAACCAGGCAGTTACCGGCGGCTGGAAAACCCGCCGGCGCCGCTTGCATCAAACCTTTTCGCCAGCCTGGACCAGTTCGTCCATCACGGATCGCACCGCAGCTTCCGCGATGGCGATAATCTCATCAACCTCTTCCTTCGTCGTAACGAGGGGCGGTGCGAAGCCTAGAATATCACCATGCGGCATGGCGCGAGCGATGAGGCCACCGTTGCGCGCCGCTTTGGAAACGCGTGCGCCGACAGCAAGACCGGGGGCAAAGCGCGTCTTCTTTTCGCGATCCGCTACGAATTCGATTGCCCCCATCAGACCAACACCACGCACTTCGCCAACGATCGGAAGCTGGGCAAACTTTGCCTTCAGCTGCTCCTGGAAATAAGTGCCGACTTCGCGCGCATTGCCAGGCAGATCCTCCTTCTCAACAATGTCGAGCACAGCATTGGCGGCAGCCGCGCCAATTGGATGGCCGGAATAGGTGTAGCCATGCGAGAAGGCACCGACGCGATCCGCGCCTTCTTCCAGCACTTTGTAGACTTTTTCGCCGACTATGGCACCTGAAAGCGGAAAATAGGCGGAGGTCAGGCCTTTGGCGACGGTGATAAGATCAGGCTCGATTCCATAGTGTTGCGAGCCAAACATGGAGCCGGTCCGGCCAAAGCCGGTAATAACTTCGTCGGCGATAAGAAGAATGTCGTACTTCTTCAGGACCTTCTGGATTTCTTCCCAATAAGCTTGCGGGGGAGGGGTGATACCCCCGGTTCCGAGTACCGGCTCCGCGATGAAGGCACCGATCGTATCCGGGTCTTCGCGCACGATCAGCGTTTCAAGTTCGCCAGCACGGCGTCTGGAAAATTCCAGTTCGGTTTCGCCTGCTTCCGCTCCCCAGTAATGATGCGGTGCACCAGTATGCAAAATCCCCGCACGCGGCAAATCCATGTGATCATGATAGAAACTCATGCCGGTCATGGAGCCGGAAACGACGCTGCAGCCATGATAGCCGCGCTCCCGCGAAATGATCTTCTTCTTGTTCGGCTTGCCGCGCAGATTGCTGTAATACCAGACCAGCTTCGCTTGCGTTTCGTTGGCATCCGAACCCGACATGCCGTAAAAAACCTTGCTCATCTTGCCCGGTGCCATCTTCACCAGTCGGTCTGAAAGAATGGCGAGTTCGTCCGTTGTATGGGCAGCATAGGAATGATAATAGGCGAGGCGATAGGCCTGACGGGAAATCGCCTCAGCAACTTCCGTGCGTCCATAGCCGACATTCACACAGTAGAGGCCAGCGAACCCATCGATCAACTGCTTGCCATGCGCGTCCTGGATGCGGATGCCTTTGCCCGTTTCAACGATAGTCGGATCTCCCATCTTGCCGGTGGCAAAATCCTTGAGCTGCGTGAAGGGATGCAGAACCGAATTCCGATCCATCTCCGCGATCTGGTTAAGGTTGAGGGTCATGGATAATCCTTTCATGCAGCGAGATTGCCGAAGCAAACGTATTTTGCTTCGAGATATTCCAGAAGACCGTGGCGGGAGCCTTCCCGGCCAAGGCCGGATTGCTTCCATCCGCCGAACGGAATCGGCGCGCCGGTAAATTTGGGAGTATTGACGGCGACCATGCCGTATTCGAGCCGGTCAGTAAGACGCATCGCGCGTCCAAGATCATTCGTGTAGAGATAGGCTGCCAGTCCCATCTCGGTGGCGTTGGCGCGCGCAAGCACTTCGCTTTCATCATCGAAGGGAAGAACTGCGGCGACCGGCCCGAAAGTTTCCTCACGCGCGATGAGCATATCTTCCGTCACGTCGGCCAGGATGGTCGGGGTGACGAAATTGCCGCCAAGCGGACTGTCTTGTCCGCCGCAAGCCAGACGCGCACCCGCAGACAAGGCCTGTGCAATCTGCTGACGGCATTTCTCGGCCACTGACGGCCGCGTCATGGGTCCGATGTCGATACCCGGCTCAAGACCATGACCGACGGCAAGGCTGGACGCCGCCTCGGCGAACTGGTGGACAAAGCGATCATAAAGTCCGCGCTGGACATAGATCCGATTGGCGGCAAGGCAATCCTGACCCGATGTCGCGAATTTCGCGCCCATGCAGCCATTGACCGCTTTCGCAAGATCATAGTCGTCGAAGACGATGAAAGGCGCATGACCACCCAGTTCCAGCGATGCTTTTTTTATAGTCGCGGCCGATTGCGTGAGCAAAATGCGCCCCACTTCCGTCGAACCGGTAAAGGAGAAAGCGCGCACTTCCGTGTGCTCCAGAAGACGGCGGGCCAAAGGAGCGGCTTCGCCCGTCAGAACCTGAAAAACCCCCGCCGGCATACCGGCTTCCTGAGCGAGCTTCGCCAGAGCAAGCGCAGAGAGCGGCGTTTCGGGCGCCGGCTTTACAATCATGGTGCAACCGGCAGCGAGAGCCGCACCCGCCTTGCGGGTGATCATGGCCGAAGGGAAGTTCCAGGGAGTGATCGCCACGGCAACGCCAAGCGGCTGCATCTGTACGGAAAGACGACTGCCGGGCAGGTGGCTTGGAATGGTCTCTCCATAGGCACGTTCACCTTCGGCGGCGAACCAGTCGAGGAAATTGGCCGCGTAGGAGATTTCACCCAGCGATTCTGCCAGCGGTTTTCCCTGCTCGGCTGTCATGATGACAGCGAGATCCTGAGCATTGATACGCATGAGGCCAGCCCAGTTGCGCAGAATATGGCCACGCTCGGCAGGCAATCTGTCGCGCCAGTCGAAAAACGCGCTTCTCGCGAAATCGACGGCCGCGTCGGCATCTTCAAGCGTGCAGGCCGCAACCTCAACCAGATGCTCGTTCGACGCCGGATCAACGACACTCAGCGTCCTGTCGCGCGCAGCCCAGGTTCCGTTCAGAAAGGCACGCCGCTCGAGCAGATCGGGCCGGGCCAGCTTTTCAAGGGCGGCAGATGCGATGCCTTGCATGAGAGACTCCAGATGGGTTTACAAGCAGATTATCTGGCCCGCATGATCAGGTGGCAGCATTGATTACGACGTCAACGCAGAAAATTTGCATTGTTTGCCAATTTGGTGCAGGATTCCTGCATGATTATGCTTGATAGGGCAGACAGGGCGCTGCTTGAAGCCGTCCAGAAGAACAACCGCCTGACCTCGGAAGAGCTGGCGCAAACGGTCAATCTCTCGCCAACGGCCTGCCAGCGACGATTGAAACGACTGCGCGAGGAAGGCGTGATCGAAGCAGACGTTTCGATCGTTTCACCAAAAGCCGTAGGTCGGAGCATCACCATGATCGTGCTTGTTTCGCTGGAGCGCGAACGGGCCGATATTGTCGATCGATTCAAGGCAGCGATCCGCGCCACCAAAGAAGTGATGATCGGCTACTATGTGACCGGAGACGCCGACTTCATCCTCGTCATCACTGCTAAGGACATGGAAGATTATGAAGCCTTCACGCGTCGTTTCTTCTACGAAAATCACGACATCAAAGGCTTCAAGACGATGGTGGTGATGGACCGCGTGAAGGCGGGGTTCGCATTTCCCTTGGATCTTTAGAGGAAGCCCGGCATCTTCCGGCTTCTCCAGACGCTTCGCGACCGAACATGGGCTTTGCTGCATGAAGTTCGACTGGAATGACCTTAGGTTCTTTTTGGCCGTTGCCCGTACCCGCCGAATTACTGAAGCGGCGATCAAATTACAGGTGAGTCAGGCAACGGTGACGCGCCGCATCGGCGCGATGGAGGATGCTCTTGGAACGGCACTCTTCAGTCGTCGTAACGACGGCTACGTTCTCACGGACTCGGGAAAGGCGCTGGTCGAACCCGCGGAGCAGGCAGAGGCCCAGTTACAGTGGATCGAGAGGAATACCGCAGCGGCAACAGACGCTGTTCAAGGCACCGTAAGGCTTCAAACGCCGGAAATCCTCGGCCAGCACCTGATCATGCCACGGCTTGCAGCCTTTCACATGGCGCATCCGGATCTCGCTTTTGAGTTTATTGCGGACGTCCGCTCCACACGCCTGTCCAAAGGCGAGGCAGATATACTCATTCGTCTGGTTCGCCCCGAAAATGGCGACTATACCATCCGCAAGCTCGGAGAAATCGCGCTTGGATTATATTGTTCGGCAGAATATCTGGCTCGACATGATCACACCGCCATTTCCCGGCTGCATGCAGGGCACCGTCTCATCGGATGGGAAACGGAGCTTGCCTATCTGCCGATGGCGCGATGGCTTGAGAGCCGGTCGGGCGATGCACTCTACAGCGTTCGCACGCACACGATGGGCAGCCAGCTCGCCGCAGCCAAAGCGGGATTCGGCATCGCTGTCCTTCCAGCCTTCATTGCAAGAAAACAAGGCTTGATGCGGGTGATGGACGAGCACCCCCCACTCGTGACGGACATATGGATGCTACAGCAAGCTGCATCGCATGAATTTGCACGAGTTCGCGCAGTCGCAGACTATCTGGGCGATATGATCGCATCCGCACAGGCAGAGCTCTTGTCGGCGTGATACCTTCTGACAAATATGAAGAATGGTTCTTCATATTTGTTCATGGGCAGGGACCGGTTGCCTCCGCCATAGTTCCACCAGCTAATTTCCTGGGAGAGCATTGATAATGGCGACGACAGCTTTGGCCTACAAATTCGACAGGACGGGCGATGCGAATGTCCTCAAGTTTGAGGAGTATGAGCTCGACACGCCTGCGGCTGGACAAGTGCAAATCCGGCAGGAAGCGATCGGCCTCAATTTCATAGATATCTACCACCGCACGGGGGCGTTTCCACTGCCATTGCCTAGCGGCATCGGCGTCGAGGGTGCGGGCGTCATTGAAGCTGTGGGGGAGGGAGTGGACGGACTCCGTCGCGGAGACAGGGTAGTCTATGTTGGCGGTACGCCCGGCGGATATGCAACAGTCCGTCACATCGCGGCGGCCCGAGTGGTAAGGCTTCCGGACGGAATTAGCACACAAACCGCAGCAAGCTTGACCTTTAAAGGCCTCACCGTCGAGTATCTCATACGTCGCTGCCATATAGTGAAGCCGGGTGACGTCGTCCTTTGGCAGGCCGCCGCCGGTGGCGTAGGCAGCATCGCATGTCAATGGCTCCAACATATTGGTGCGACGGTAATAGGAACCGTTAGCTCGCGGCAAAAAGCCGAAATCGCAAAGGCCAATGGCTGCGCATATCCGGTCGTCTACACCGAAGAGGATTTTGTCGAGCGCGTGAAGGAGGTCACTGACGGCAAAGGTGTTTCGGCAGCCTATGATGGAATCGGTGGCGACACGTTCTACAAATCTCTGGACTGTCTTCAGCCCCGTGGGATCATGGTAAGTTTCGGAAGCGCATCCGGAGGTGTGCCTCCGCTCGACATAGGACAACTCGGCACTCGCGGCTCCTTGTTCCTGACGCGCCCATCCATCGCGCATTACACCGCCAGGAAAGATGAACTCGAGGCTGCGGCGGAAAGCCTGTTCTCCCTGATCCTTGATAAGAATATTCGCGTCGTAGAGCCCACTGTCTACCACCTGAAGGACGCAGCACAGGCGCAACGCGATCTGGAGTCGGGCAAAACCACAGGCTCGATCGTTCTGGTACCATAGCCTTCTCTTCGAACGGACGGGGTGGCGGATCTGCTGCGCTATTTGATCTCTATGGCTTTCCAAGATAGATGCATTCCTGCGTGGAGATCGTTCGAGGTCTTCCAGAAAAGGAAAAACAGATGAGCGACCTGAACGACGACGATTATGTATATGATGAAGCCACCGGCGAATGGCGCCCCGCTTCCGAACTTGCTGCTGAAAAGGCTAAAGGGGCGGAAGTCCGCGATGCGTCGGGAAATCTTCTTGCCGATGGCGATTCCGTCGTGCTGATCAAAGACCTGAAGGTCAAGGGCGCGGGACAGACGCTCAAGCAGGGCACCGTCATCAAGACGATCCGGCTGACCGACAATCCCGAAGAAGTCGACTGCCGTCACGACGCCATCAAGGGACTGGTCTTGCGTACCGAGTTCGTGCGCAAGCGCTGATTCGAAGTGCGGAAAGCGTTCCTCAGCTCTCCTTCATCCAGTTGAGGCAGCCCGCGAGAAACCCGTTATTGCTGACAAGGATAGCTCCACGCTTGTAAAGGCTTCCTGACGTGTTGGGGCTACGCGTCCTCAAGACCCAGACCTGTTGCGAGCTATCCGTCCATAAAATTTCACCGCCCGCACTACGAACCGCAGCGAAAGCTTGGACGGGGGTCGCCATGGGATGAAAAAGAACAATGGCAACATCGTTTCGCGCGACGGGAAATATCGATACGCCGCCTGCTAGAATAGCAATGAAAACCGTCAGTGCTGCGACTTTCGACGCACCGCCGTCCGATCCGTTGCGGCGCATCCAATAGCCCGCCAAACAAGGCAGAACCCCGAAAATCAGGAGCCAGACTACATCCCAGACAAGCGGGTTCTCGGCGTCCATGCGGATATGATGCAAACCCAGAACCCAATGCGAAAAAATCGCATCGACGATATGCCAGACACCGAAGCCGGTCAGCAGGTAGCTTGAAAATATCCGCTTCGTTTGCCCTTGCCCCAGAACCGCGCGTGATCTGAGAAGCAGGTAGATGCCGATCACAGTCATCAGATACATAAGCAGATGGAACAAGCCATCGGTCATGATGAGAAACCGAATGTCCAGACGTGCCTGCTGAACGCCGCTTAGCAGATGGTGCCATTCGAGAATTTGATGCAAAAGAATGCCGTCGAAGAAACCGCCAAGACCAAAACCCATGAAAGCCGCCGAGACCGCAAGCCTCCGGTCGGATACAGGTAGCCGGGAATGCACCATAGTGTCAGCTCGTCTTTCTCTTAAGGAAGAGGTCAAACATAAAGACAAGGACGAGGTTCCGACGTGATCGTGAGTTCAGGCGGAACCCAGCGGCCACACAAATGTGTGGCGGCGCTGTTGAAATATCATCGGCGCTGCAAAGTGGAAAATGTCCGACCAGTCGCAAGACGGGACGCCGACCAGCCCCGATCTGAGCGATAGCGGTTGCAAGATCAGGCCGGGGCGGGTGGCGAACACGTCTTTTCGGCTTTAGCTTTGAGATTATCCGATCGACACGTCACTCCGCAGCTTGGCGCGGCGTCAACGCTTTCTCCCGCCGCGCAATCACAGCCGGATCATTCATGAAGTCCTTGCTCCGGCCCGGCCCACGAGCGCGTTTGAGTTAACCATTCTTGCGCTGTTGCTCTTCACCTTCGGCTTTGCCTGGTCCTGGCACTCTTTCACGTAGACCAGAATATCACCGAGCGTTTCATGACAACTTCCTTGCATTGAATAACTCGTTGTTATCATTGTCGCACTTCAAGCGAGAACCCGCCCGGCTACACAAATAGGAATTCATAATGCATCTTATGGAACATAATTCACTTCTGAGTCCTGCACGCCGGTATCGCAACAAATGTCTCACAGCCGACTTAACACGCGTATCCCGCCAAACAGCCAGCCGCACGAGCCCCATGTGGAACAATCGACCGTCAGGCAACGGCAAGCCTCTCGCGACGATAACGGGATATTCCTGCACCGACCGCACTTTAGGCAACCGGGGCAATCGCGTGATTGGAATCTTCAGCATTGCAGGTGCGCGCGACAAACTTGTCTGATATGCATTTTCTGCCCATATGAGCAAAGCAGGATGAGACCGAGACGTGAAACAAATTCTAGCCTTTGGAGATAGCCTGACGTGGGGTGCAGACCCTGTGACGGGCGGACGACACCCTTTCGCCTATCGCTGGCCCACCGCTCTTTCTGAAGCGCTGGAAGATCGCGTGCATGTCATATCGGAGGGTCTGGGTGGACGCACCACCTGCTTTGACGATCATGCCGCGCCGAATGAACGTAATGGAGTGCGGGCTCTGCCTATGCTTCTGGGCAGTCACTATCCGCTTGACCTCGTCATAATAATGTTGGGAACCAATGACTTGAAGCCACAGCTCTGCGGCTTTGCCAATGGTGCACAAGGCGGCATCCGACGCCTTGTGCAACTTGTGCATCTCTACCCCTGGAAGACGGGCATAGAGGTACCCAAAGTGTTGATCGTGGCGCCGCCAGCCTGCTGCCAGACCGCCGATGGTCGTCCCCCTGCGCAAAACCGCTCAATCGAAGAATCGCGAAAGTTCGCTACTCTTTACGAGACTGTAGCGAAGGAGACCGGGGTTGCATTTTTCAACGCCGCACGTGTGGTGGAACCATCGCCCGTGGACGGTGTGCATCTCGATGCCGAGAACACGGAAAAGCTCGGGAAAGCGCTAGCGCCAGTGGCCGAGAAACTGCTTTTCGACTAACTTATATTACAATTGACAATTTTATATCATATGTGATCTGATACCTGAAATGCCGATGAGTGGAGGCTCATCGGCTAATAGGGAGGCCACATGAACAAATTTCTTTCCACCGTCGCTGCACTTGCACTCGGCGTCAGCATTCTCGGTACGCATTCGCTGCCGGCACAGGCTGAGACGCCGCCAAATCAGCTCGTCGTCGCGATTTCGATGCAGAACATTTTGACGCTTGATCCGGCCGGGATTACCGGCCGCGATGCCGTTCTGGTTCTCTCCAGCGTTTATGACAGCTTGCTGGTTGCCGATCCGGCAGATCGCACAAAGTTCATTCCCCGGCTTGCAGAGAGCTGGGAAGTTGCGCCTGATGGCAATTCCATCACCTTCAAGCTGCGCGAGGGCGTAAACTTTGCGTCGGGCAATCCATTCACAGCCGAGGATGTCGCCTATTCGTTCAAGCGCCTGATGACGCTGAACCTGGCGCAGGCATCCTTTCTCAAAACACGCGGCTTCAATGCCGACAATGCCGATGCATCATTCCAGGTGATTGACGACTACACCTTCAAGCTCAACCTTCCTCAGCCTGACGATCCGAATTTCGTCCTTATGACGATCAGCCAGGCCGGCCCCGGCTCTATCATCGACAGTGCGCAGGTCAAGGAAAACGAGCAGAATGGCGACTGGGGCGCTGCCTGGCTAAAGACCAATTCTGCTGGCTCGGGTGCGTATAAGCTCAATCAGTGGCGGTCGAACGAAAACGTACTGCTTGATCGGAATGGCGAATATTGGGGCGAAGAGCCCGCCATGCGCCGCATCCTGATCCGTCACCTGCCAGAATCCCAGTCACAGCGCCTGCAGCTGGAACGTGGTGACATCGACGTCGCTTACGCGCTACTGGCCGCTGATCTTCAGGCTTTGGAGAAAATGGAAGGCGTCGAGGTCGAGACTACGCCGGGCGCCGGGTTCTACTATCTCGCCGTCTCGATGAAGGACGAGCGTTTCGCCAATCCAAAGGTGCGTGAAGCCCTTCGCTATCTCATTGATTATGAAGGCCTGAACAAATCCATCATGCCGTTCTACGGCATACCCCACCAGCGCCCTCTGAGCAGCGGCGTCAAGGGCCTTCTGCCTGATCCTGGCTACAAGCTCGACGTCGAACGCGCCAAGAAACTGCTGGCTGAGGCCGGATATCCGGATGGCATGGAGGTTACTCTGCGTGCGCTTTCCGAACCGCCCTTCATCAATATTGCGACCGCCATGCAGGCAACGCTTGCACAGGCCGGCATCAAAGCAAATCTGATCACCGGTTCCGGGGATCAGATTTATGGTGCGATGCGCGAACGCAAGTTCGAACTGATCATCGGTCGCGGCGGCGGCGGCCAGCATCTGCATCCGGATTCGAACCTGCGCGCTATTGCGTACAATCCCGATAATTCGGACGAAGCAAGTCTTTCCAATTATCAGGCATGGCGCACCAGCTTCTTCGATGAAAAACTCAACTCGATGATTATCGACGCGCTGCTCGAAAAGAATCACGAGCAACAAGCCAAGAAATACGAGGAGATCCAGGTCTATTATGAAGACATGATCCCTGCGATCCAGCCATTCTCGGAAGTGGTCGATACCGCGGCCTATCGCACTGACGTGAAAGGCCTCGTGGTCAATCCATGGATCACCCGCTTCGAGACGGTAACAAAAGACAGGTAAAGCGAAGGGCGGGTGACAAACCCGCCCTCTTCTTTCATGCCAGAAGCGGGATCAAGACCAAAAAGCGCCGGATGAAAATCCGGCGCTTTTGCTTCTTCGCAGGTTTGTTCAGGCAAGATCGGCGGGCAGCAGGCTGGCCGGAATGTTCTGGTAGCTTACGGGCCGCAGAAAACGGCGGATCGACATGGTACCGACACTGGTTGCACCGAAATTGGTCGATGCCGGATAAGGGCCGCCATGCACCATGGAGTCGACAACTTCGACGCCAGTCGGGAAACCATTGGCCAGGACGCGTCCGGCCTTGCGCTCCAGAACCGGCAGAAGGCGACGCGCGTCCTCCGTATCCCCGGCATCGAGGTGGATGGTCGTCGTCAATTGGCCTTCCAGCCCCTTTGCCAGATGCACCATGTCATCCACCGACTTCACACGCACCACGATACCCAGCGGCCCGAATACTTCTTCACCGATGGTGTGATCCGCTAGAAATGCCTCGCCGGTCGTCTCGTAAAGATTGGGTGAAGCCTGCCGCTCCTTGCTTTCGGTCGAAAGCACAGGCTTGACCGAATTGCGTGCGTCGAACCGCTCCTTGCCATCGCGGTAAGCCTTGGCGATCCCGTCGGTCAGCATGGTCTGAGGTGCAACCTTTTCAAGCGCTGTCCGGGTGCTCTCAACGAAGCCGTCGGCAGTTGCATCGTCAATAACGACAGCAATGCCAGGATTCGTACAGAACTGCCCTGCCCCCATCGTCAGCGAGGCAGCCCAGCCTTCGCCCAAGGCTGCGCCCCGCGCCTTGATTGCCTCCGGCAGAACGAACATTGGATTGACGGAACCAAGCTCGCCAAAGAAGGGGATCGGCTCGTCACGCTGCGCACAAAGATTGAAGAGAGCACGACCACCGGCGAGCGAACCAGTAAAACCGACCGCCTTGATAAGCGGATGCGTGACAAGCGCCTCGCCAACCTTCCGGTCGCCGCCCTGGATCAGACCGAAGACCCCCTTGTGCACGCCTGTCTTTTCGATGGCGGCGTGGATTGCTTCGGCAATGATCTCGCCCGTTCCCGGATGTGCGGAATGCCCCTTCACGACAACCGGGCAGCCGGCGGCAAGCGCCGCAGCCGTATCGCCACCAGCCGTGGAAAAGGCCAGTGGAAAGTTTGAGGCGCCGAAAACCGCAACCGGTCCGATCGGACGCTGCATCAGGCGGATCTCGGGGCGCGGAGCTGGCTTGCGATCTGGCAGAGCTTCGTCAACGCGCTTGTCCAGATAATGCCCATCCCGAATATGCTTCGCGAACAGACGCAGCTGACCGGTCGTCCGGCCGCGCTCACCTTCCAGGCGGGCACCAGGCAATCCGCTCTCTTGCGTGCCTATTTCGGTGATATGAACGGCACGCGCTTCGATTTCGTCTGCAATCGCCTCCAGAAACGCCGCGCGCTCCTCGCGCGTGGAATAGCCATAGGACCAGAAGGCATCTTCTGCCGCCTCGGCTGCACGCGCGACAAGTTCCGGCGTTCCTATTGCAAATTGATGAGACGGACCGGTTGCGGGCGAGGATGTAAACCGCGACGGTCCCTCGACCCACTCACCCGCGATGAGATGGCGGCCATGGGGAATAAAACTCATTGTCAGTCGTCCTTGTGGATGGGGTCTTGCGTGAAGGGACCGCCCATGAAGATGGCGAGCGGCGATGACGGATCGGGACGCGCGACGGTCTTTTCCAGTTCGACGCGATATTTCTCGGCATTATCCTTCGGTTTCCAGCCGAGGAAGCGGGCCTTGCTGTTGTCCCACCAGGAGGAGTCATTTTCCGATACTCCCCAGATCGTCGGACATCCCAACATGGGGGTGCGGAAAACGCAATCGATCAGCGCGGTGAAATCATCATAGGACATCCAGGTTGAGAGCATGCGGTGGTTGCGCGGCGTCTCGAAACACGACCCGATGCGCACGATTGCCGTCTCCTGGCCGAACTTGTCGAAATAGAGCTTGGCCAACGCTTCCCCGAAGCATTTGGAAACGCCGTAGAGACCATCGGGACGAACCGGCGCATCTACGTCGATATATTCGTCCTGCTTGTAAAAGCCGATCGTATGGTTGGAACTGGCAAACAGAATGCGTGGCTGCCCATGAGCGCGTGCCGCCTCATAGAGATTGTACATGCCTAGAATATTGCCGTTGAGGATTTTACTGAACGGTGCTTCGACGGAAACGCCGCCGAGATGCAGAATGCCGTCGCAACCCTCGACGAGTTTGTCGACCGCGGCCGCATCGGCCAGGTCGCATTGGACCAGCTCTTCATTGGCCTTCGCCTCGCCCAGCGCCGCTATATCCGACAGACGCAGTATCTCCGCATAGGGCGCCAGGCGTTCGCGCATGACCTGTCCCAAGCCACCGGCGGCACCTGTTATAAGCAGTCTTTTCACGCGGAATCTCTCCTCCAAGATATTTCTCCTTAAACCCATCATACATGTCGTCGCAATCGGGTCAATCTGCATGGCCTATTCTCGGCAACTTGACTTATGAGAAAACTCACGGCTTTTTGAATACGGACCCTACCCTTCATGAAAGGCATCCCGCAGCATGCAGCACGGTGCAAAGAATTCTCGTCCAGCTGGCAATCTGGTCACGCGCGTGAGCGAGCTTCTCAGACAATCTATTCAGGCGGGAGATTTCAAGCCAGGCGAAAAGCTTCCCAGCGAAGCGAAGCTCACGCAAGCGCATGGCGTGAGCCGTACGGTCGTGCGCGAGGCCATTGCCGCCCTGCGTTCTGAAGGCCTGGTCGAGGCGCGACAAGGAGCGGGCGTCTTCGTCCTGGAAGCGCCGCAACCGGAAATCCTGCCCTTCCAGAACCTTGATTACGAGCGCATTTCCTCCGTTATAGAGCTTCTGGAACTGCGGACTGCAGTCGAGGTCGAAGCGGCCGCGCTCGCTGCGTTGCGACGTTCGCCGCAGCAGGAAGAGCGCATCATAGAAGCACATCGGGAAGTGATGAGGCGCCTGGAAAATGGAGGGCCAACGTCAGATGCCGATTTCGCGTTGCATCTGGCCATTGCGGATGCCGCCAATAATCCGCGCTTCCGCGAGTTTCTTTCGATGATCGGAAGCGGCGTGATTCCCCGCGCAGCGCTACAAGCGGGGCAGGATGCGAGTTCCGGCAATTACATCGCCAAGCTGCATGAAGAGCACAGTGAAATCATCGACGCCATCTCACTGGGCGACGAGGAAGCCGCCAGGACGGCGATGCGCAAGCACCTCAAAGGCAGCCAGGCCCGCTACAGGGCCGTTTTGCGACGTTCTCAATCAAACTTATAATACAAGTTATTGACTTATGTCTGCCAAGTGAGCTATCCCATCATGAAATTATCTGGGAGAGGTCAGCACCATGAATCCTTATGAAATCCAAAAACGGCTCGGCTCGGGCCTCCTTTCGTTCCCCGTCACTCATTTCGACGCCAACGGGCGATTCGCCGCTGAGAGTTACAAGGCGCATGTTGAATGGCTTTCCGGCTTTGACGCACCCGTTCTCTTTGCAGCAGGCGGGACTGGCGAATTTTTCTCGCTGACGCCGGCAGAAATTCCGGCCATCGTTGCCGCTGCGAAGGAAGCTGCGGGCAGCACCGAAACCGCTATAGTTTCAGGTTGCGGTTACGGTACAGAGATAGCCGTCGAAATCGCCAAATCGGCGGAAAAAGCTGGCGCCGACGGCATCCTGCTCCTGCCGCATTACCTGATCGACGCGCCGCAGGAAGGTCTCTATCACCATATCAAGACCGTCTGTCAGTCTATCGGCATCGGCGTCATGGTCTATAATCGCGACAATTCTGTTCTTCAGGCCGACACCCTTGCCCGCCTGTGCGACGAATGTCCAAACCTGATCGGGTTCAAGGACGGCACCGGCGATATCGGCCTCGTGCGCCAGATCACCGCGAAGATGGGCGACCGCCTTACCTATCTTGGCGGCATGCCGACGGCCGAACTCTTCGCCGAAGCCTATCTCGGCGCGGGTTTCACCACATATTCATCGGCGGTTTTCAACTTCGTCCCTGGCCTCGCGGTCGATTTCTATCGTGCCTTGCGCGCCGGCGAGCGCGCGACCTGCGAGAAGATCCTGCTCGACTTCTTCTATCCTTTCATGGCCATCCGCAATCGCAACAAAGGTTACGCAGTATCGGCCATCAAGGCCGGCGTACGCCTGCAGGGCTTCAATGCCGGGAAGGTTCGCAGCCCGCTCTCCGACCTGACCAAGGAAGAAGAGGCCATGCTGGACGCTCTTATCCAGCCCTACCGCCGCAAGCAGGCTGCATAAATGAAGATCGCTTCGGTCCGCACGCATCTTCTCGAGCACAGGCTGGAGACAGCATTCGAAAGTGCTTCCATGCGCTTCGACAGAAGAAGTCACGTGCTGGTCGAGGTCATCTGCGAGGATGGCACGACGGGCTGGGGCGAATGCCTTGGCCCGGCGCGCGCCAATGCGGCCATCGTGGAAACTTATGCGAACTGGCTGATCGGTCAAAATCCGCTCGAAACCGAGAAGATCTGGGCCCTGCTCTACAACGCGCTGCGTGACCAGGGTCAGCGCGGGCTGACGATCACCGCTCTTTCAGGCATCGACATTGCCCTTTGGGACATCAAAGGCAAGCATTTCGGCGTGTCCGTCGCGACATTACTGGGCGGACGTTTTCGTGAGAACGTTCGCGCCTACGCTACAGGCAGCTTCAAGCGCGATGGCGTCGATCGGGTTGAAGACAATGCGATCGAGATGGCTGGGCATCGTGATGCGGGCTTTCACGCCTGCAAGATCAAGATCGGGTTTGAGCCGGACGAGGATCTGCGTGTTATCCGAGCCGTGCGCGAGGCCATCGGGCCGAACATGCGGCTGATGATCGACGCCAATCACGGTTACGATGCCATCGAGGCAGTTCGGGTCGGCAAGCAAGCGGCAGATTACGGCATCGACTGGTTCGAAGAACCGGTGGCGCCGGAACAGCTTTCATCCTATCGCGAAGTGCGAAAGAGCCAGCCCATCCAGATCGCCGCAGGCGAAACCTGGCATACCCGCTGGGGTATGCGCGAGCCGGTGGAAACACGCGCAATAGATATTATCCAGCCGGATATTTGCGGCTGCGGCGGCTTCTCGGAAGCCAAGAAGATTGCCGATCTCGCATCCGTGCACGGGATTCGCGTCATTCCGCATGTCTGGGGAACAGCAGTTCAGATCGCCGCTGC
Organism: Limoniibacter endophyticus; assembly: GCF_014652835.1. Taxonomy (GTDB): domain Bacteria; phylum Pseudomonadota; class Alphaproteobacteria; order Rhizobiales; family Rhizobiaceae; genus Limoniibacter; species Limoniibacter endophyticus. Next base: position 33,828 of record NZ_BMZO01000006.1, on the reverse strand, counting down.
GCTGCAATTCATGGCAGCGATGGTGCCCGACCCGGCGCGCACGCGTCCTGTCGAACCGATCCTGGAATTCGATCGTACGCACAACCCCTTCCGCCAGGCCGTCGTCACCTCGCCGATCGAACATGACAAGGGCATTGTCACCATTCCGCGCGGCCCCGGTCTCGGTATCGAAATTGACCGCGCCGCCCTTAAAGAATTCAGGATGAGAGACATATGACAATAAAGCGCAAACTCACCGGTGCGCCACCCCGGACCAAGCTGCCGCATGGCACCGTCGATACGCAGATGCACATGTATCTACCCGGATTCGAAGCGCAGGAAGGCGGGCCTCCACTACCCGGAGGTGCCTTGCCTGATGCCACGCAATATCGTCGGTTCATGAAATGGATCGGCATTGATCGCGTTGTGATAACCCAGGGCAACGCGCACCAGTTCGACAACCGCAACCTCGTTGCCTGTCTGCAAGAAATGGGCGACGTCGCCAAGGGCGTTGCCGCCATCGGGCCCGATACCACCGATGCCGAATTGAAGGAACTGGCGGATGCCGGCGTCGTCGGCGCGCGCATCATGGATCTGCCAGGTGGGGCGATCGGCCTTTCCGAATTGGAAGGTGTCGCAGATCGTGCGCTGGCGCTTGGATGGATGATGACCGTCCAATTCAATGGCAGCGATCTGCTGGAACATCTCCCTCGCCTCGGAACGCTCAAGACGAAATGGGTCTTCGATCATCACGGCAAGTTCTTCGACGGCGTTACCGACGCACATGTCGCAGCGTTGAAGAAGCTGATCGACCAAGGCAATGTATGGTTCAAATTCGCTGGTTGCTACGAATCATCCAAATCCGGCGCGCCGGATTATGAAGACATTGCAGCCGTGGCTCGCGAAATAGCCGCACATGCGCCCGAGCGCATCATCTGGGGCACGAACTGGCCACATAACATGGCCAAGACTACCGAAGAATATCCCGATGATGCAGCGCTGGCCGATACGGTGCTGGGCTGGTTCCCCGACGAACATGCCCGCCACCGCGCCCTGGTCGAAAATCCGCAGGAATTATTCGGTTTCTCGCCACTGTAAAGGTAGTTCCGGAGACGTTCGGTATTTGCCGGATATGCGAAAGCTGAAATTGCATAGCGAAAGACAAAAGAATGATCATTACAGATGTTTCGGTCAAAACCTTCCTGACCACCACGCGCCGGCATTCCGATAGCGCCGGTCACGCACATCCCGGTCCGGCCCATCAGGTGCAGCAGGCGATGATCATCATCCGCACCGAGGACGGGCATGAGGGCTACAGCTTCACCGCGCCGGAAATCGTGCGCCCGCATCTGATCGAGAAATTCGTCAAGAAGGTGTTGGTCGGTCAGGACTATCGCGACCGCGAGCGCCTGTGGCAGGATCTTGCTCACTGGCAGCGCGGTTCGGCTGCACAGCTCACCGACCGCACCCTCGCCGCTGTCGACGTCGCGCTCTGGGACTTGGCCGGGCGCACGCTCAACCAGCCCGTCTACAAGCTCATCGGCGCCTATCGCGACAAGGTTCGCGCCTATGGCTCCATTATGTGCGGCGACGAAATCGAAGGCGGTCTTGCAACCCCGGAAGATTATGCCCGCTTTGCCGAAAAGCTGGTCAAACGCGGCTACAAGGGGATCAAGCTACACACCTGGATGCCTCCGGTCAGTTGGGCTCCCAATGTGAAGATGGACCTGAAGGCCTGCGCTGCCGTGCGCGAAGCCGTCGGTCCGGATATTCACCTGATGATCGACGCCTTCCACTGGTACAGCCGCGTCGATTCCCTCGAACTCGGTCGCGGACTTGAAAAGCTGGGCTTCGACTGGATCGAGGAAAGCATGGATGAGCAGTCGCTTTCGTCCTATAAATGGCTTGCAGACAATCTCGACATTCCGGTTCTCGGACCTGAAAGCGCCGGTGGCAAGCACTGGCATCGCGCAGAATGGATCACCTCGGGCGCAGTGGATATACTACGCACCGGCGTCAACGATGTGGGGGGCATCACGCCAGCGCTCAAGACCATGCGTTTGGCCGAATCCTTTGGAATGGATTGCGAAGTCCATGGCAACACCGCCATGAATCTCCACGTTGTCGCGGCCGCGAAGAACTGTCGTTGGTACGAACGTGGCCTGCTGCATCCGTTCCTCGAATATGATGACGGGTTTGATTATTTGAACCAGCTCTCCGACCCAATGGACGAAGACGGCTATGTGCACGTGCCGAACCGCCCAGGAATCGGCGAGGATATCAACTTCGATTTCATCGAGAACAATCTCGTCTCCACCCATTGATTTACAACCGCCGGACAGATCACGCCCGGCGGTATATTTTTCTCGGCAGTGCCTGCTCCACCAGAACCGGCTCTGCCAGAACTGCATCGGACAATGCGCTCATCGGGAGGAAAGATGATCGTCGTTTCAGAAGAAGACGTGCGTCGGGAGGAGCCGACCCCGCACGGGCACATAGGTACATCGACCGGATTTCGCCTGACAGCGAATATCCCGCAGCGCACAATGGAATTTCGCAAACGCATCCTGCATCAAGGCAGTGCGATCGGTGCGCATCTCATCGACCACGACGAAGTTTATTACGTTGTCTCGGGCGAAGGCGAAGTTCATTCCAACGACGAGACACGCCGCCTAAGCGCAGGAAGTATGGCCTATCTTTATAGCGGCGATGTCGTTGGCATCCACCAGCTCGGCGACGCGCCCCTGGAGCTAATTATATCTTATCCCCTGGCTGAAAAAGCCGACGATTGACAATCTGTCATTATATATGACAAATATTCCAACATGTATGATGAGATTGCGCCGCGATCCGTCGTGCGGGAGGAGTGAATGTTGAAGACATCTAAAACAGCCGGCTGGGGCTCCGCTCCCGCCGCAACGAGAAGCGTTTCATCGCGCTTGCGCTCGTTCAACTGGCGTCCGGTCGGCGCGCAACTATTTACCGTCGCCGTCACTTTGTTCGGCCTTCTCGTGCTGACTTTCGTGATCGGCCGCATGATGCCGGCAGATCCTGTACGTGCCATCGTGGGAGAGGACGCGACGCGCGAGACCTACGAGATGGTTTATGAGCAGCTTGGCCTTGGCCGGCCGCTTTGGGAGCAGTTCTTCCTCTATCTCGGCGACGTACTGACCGGCAATTTCGGGATGTCGATCCGCACCGGGCAGCCCGTCATCAAGGACATTCTCCACGTGCTGCCCGCCACGATCGAACTTGCGACCTTCGCGATCATCATTGGCGCAACGCTTGGGGTGACGCTCGGTGTGCTGGCCGCCGTGAACAAGGATCGCTGGCCAGATCACGTCATTCGCGTCTTCAGCCTGATGGGCCATTCCATGCCGATCTTCTGGACGGGCATGATTGGCCTTCTCCTGTTTTACGCGGCTCTTGGCTGGGTTGGCGGCAGCGGGCGCATGGCGGATTTCTATATCGGCCTCGTTGAAGAACGCACCGGCTTCCTGCTGATCGATTCCGCACTCGCAAGGGACTGGGAAGTGTTTCGCTCGGCGCTCAACCACCTGATTCTGCCCGCGAGCATTCTGGGTTATTCGTCATCGGCCTATATCACCCGCATGACGCGCAGCTTCATGCTCGACCAGATCAATCAGGAGTATATTACCACCGCGCGCGTCAAAGGTCTCTCCGCCCGACGTACGATCTGGCGGCATGCCTTCCTCAACATTCGTGTCCAGCTCGTCACCATCGTGGCCCTTGCCTATGGTTCGCTGCTCGAAGGGGCCGTTCTGATCGAAACCGTGTTCGCCTGGCCGGGATTTGGCCAGTATCTCACCAACAATCTGCTGATCGGCGATATGAATGCCGTGATGACCTGCGTTCTGATCGTCGGCGTCATCTTCATCGCGCTCAACCTGATCTCCGACATGCTTTATCGAATATTCGATCCGAGGACGCGCTGATGACAACGCTCACCGCTAAAAGCGCCCTTCCCGCTCCGCTGCTGGCGCTCGGCAATATTTTTCGCTTCCTGATGAAAAGTCCGACTTCGGCTTTCGGTCTGATCGTGATCTCCGTTCTGATCCTCGTCGCGATTTTTGCACCGTGGATCGCGACGCACGCTCCCTATCAGCAGGATCTCAACAACACGCTGGCCGCCCCCGGCGGTGCGCATCTCTTCGGTACGGACGAACTTGGGCGTGATATATTTAGCCGCCTCGTCTACGGGACCCGCATCACGCTGACCATCATCTTTCTCGTATCCATAGTCGTTGGTCCGATCGGCCTCTTCGTCGGCACGACTGCCGGCTATATCGGCGGACGTTATGATACGGTGATGATGCGCATTACCGACATCTTCCTGTCCTTCCCAAGCCTGATCTTGTCGCTGGCCTTCGTTGCGGCGTTGGGACCGAGCCTGAACAACGCGATCATCGCCATCGCCTTGACCTCCTGGCCGCCGATCGCACGCCTGGCACGCGCCGAAACGCTCACCTTCCGCAGCGCGGATTATGTTTCAGCGGCGCGGCTGCAAGGCGCCTCCGTGCCACGCATCATTTTCAAGTCAATTGTACCGATGTGCCTTCCGTCGGTTCTTATCCGCCTGACGCTCAACATGGCGACCGTTATCCTGACAGCCGCAGGCTTGGGCTTCCTTGGCCTCGGTGCGCAACCGCCCGTCCCGGAGTGGGGCGCAATGATTGCCATGGGCAGGCGTTACATGATCGACAGCTGGTGGCTCGTCACTTTCCCGGGACTCGCGATCTTGCTCGTCAGCCTTGCGTTTAACCTTCTTGGCGATGGCTTGCGTGACGCGCTCGATCCCAAGCAGATGAACCGGAGATAAGCGCATGAGCAATGAACCTATTCTCGACGTGAAAAAGCTCTGCGTCAGCTATCGCAGCGATGGCGGCTATGTCGACGCGGTGCGTAATGTCTCCTTCACCCTCGGTCGGGAGAAACTCGGCATTGTCGGCGAAAGCGGCTCCGGAAAATCCACCATCGGCCGCGCATTGCTTCGGCTTTTGCCAACGGCGCGCATTACGGCGGAGCAAGTCCGGTTCGAAGACACAGACCTGCTGCAAATTTCGGAACGCCAGATGCTGAAGGTGCGCGGACGGCGGATGTCGATGATCCTGCAGGATCCGAAATTCTCGCTCAACCCGATCCGCCGCGTCGGCGATCAGATTGCGGAAGCCTATCTCACGCACTTCAAATGTACGAAATCGCAAGCACGCGCCAAGACCGTCGATATGCTGCAAGCGGTACAAATTCGCGATCCAGAGCGCGTCTACGATCTTTATCCGCACGAGGTTTCGGGCGGAATGGGTCAGCGTATCATGATCGCCATGATGCTCTTGACCGATCCGGACGTTGTTATCGCCGACGAACCGACTTCGGCACTGGATGTCACGGTGCGCTTGCAGGTCCTTAATATTCTCGATCGGCTGGTCAGTGAAAGGGGGATCGGTCTCATCATGATCAGCCACGATCTAAACCTCGTACGCAATTTCTGCGACCGCGTACTCATCATGTATGCTGGTCAGGTAGTCGAAAGCCTGAAGGCTTCGGAGCTGTCGAGTGCCAAGCATCCCTACACTCAGGGTCTGCTCGCCGCACAGCCGCGCATCGGCGGCGGACGTGCGCCGCTGAAGGTGCTGGATCGCAAGCCTGAGTGGAAAGAACCGCTGGAGATTTCAGCATGAAACCGGTCGATGTCAAAAACCTGACGATCACGCTCGGCGAAGGCCCCAAGGCTGTAACGATCCTGCCCAACATCTCTTTCTCCGTGAAGCCGGGCGAATGTTTCGGTCTGGTCGGCGAAAGCGGATCGGGCAAATCGACGATACTGCGCTGCATGTCGCTGCTTTTCACACAATGGCATGGAGAAATCCGCATAGGCGAGCAATCCGTGCGCGACATGCCGCTAATCGAACGGTGTCGCACTGTCCAGATGGTCTTTCAGGACCCTTATGGATCGCTGCATCCACGCCAGTCCGTACGGACCGTCCTGTCGGAACCGCTCAAGATCCACAAGATGGATCGGCGCCAGGAGCGCATGGAAAAGGCCATTACAGAAGTTGGCCTGCCGGTCGATTTTCTCGATCGTTATCCGCACCAGCTTTCCGGTGGCCAGCGGCAACGCGTGGCAATCGCGCGCGCACTCATTCTGGAGCCGTCCGTTCTGCTGCTGGACGAGCCCACTTCCGCGCTCGATGTTTCGGTGCAGGCAGAAATTCTCAACCTGCTGGCGGAGTTGCGCGAGAAAAAGGGGTTCACCTATCTCTTGGTGAGCCACGACCTCGCCGTGGTTGATTACATGTGCGAACGCTTCGCCGTCATGCAGTCGGGCGATATCGTAGAAGTCCTGGAGCGCGAGGCGCTTATCGGCAATCAGGCGACGCATCCCTATGCTCGCCAGCTGATCGAAGCCTCGCTTGAATATGACAGCGCCGTCTGAGGTGCTTCTGCCCTTCATATCGGAACGGATCGCTAACCATCGCTATCCGCTCCGGCTTCGCGAACCATTTGCGCAATGGCAAATGGAGCTGCGCAGCATCTGGCGAGCAAGCCTCCCTCCTTCAGGCATAATTCGGGCGGAGCTGCTTGAGACCAGCGGCAGGCACCGCCGCTTGCGCTTTCACTATGCAACGGGCGACAGCGGCGAAGCTGCCCTTCTTCTACCTGAAGGAAACGGGCCTCATCCGGCAGTCCTTCTCCTGCATGATCACGGCGGCCTCTTCGACATAGGTTGGCGGAAGATGGTCGCCGGCGAGCTTGGCGAGAAGCATGCCGAAAAACATTACGATGGTTGTTTTCTGGCAGATGACCTCGCCAAGTCAGGATTTGCAGTCCTGGTATGCGATGCGCTTGGCTGGGGCTCGCGATACGCTGGAGGCTACGTGGAGCAACAGGCGCTTGCCAGCCAGGCGATGCAAGCTGGATGGAGCCTCGCGGGCATTGTCGCCGCTGACGACCTTGCGGCCTTCGACTGGCTGAGCAGGCAGCCGGAGACAGACGATACGCGGGTCGCGGCGCTCGGATTTTCTTTTGGAGGGTTCCGCGCGTGGCAAGTCGCGGCGCTTGAACAACGCGTCTCAGCCTGCGCATCCTTATCCTGGGCAGGGACGAGAGCAGGGTTGCTTCAGCCGAACGCAACCCTCCTCAAGGGCCAATCGGCGTTCTACACGCTTCACCCGTCCCTGGCCCCGCTAGCCGACTTTCCCGACATGGCAGCGCTTGCCGCGGATCGTCCGATGTTCCTGCGTACAGGTTCTGCCGATATACATTTCCCGCAGACGGATGCGCAGAAATTCTTCGACAAGCTAAGAGATGCGACCCATTCAGCGGAAATCGATGCAGGAATTTTTCCCGGCCATCATCATTGTCCGCGTTCAATACAGGTGGAGGCAATAGATTTCCTGAAGAGGCACCAGACGGCATGAACGAGAGAAGCCGGGCAATGCACCCGGCTTCTCTCGTTCAACCAATATGCGATTTATCAGCCGACATACCCGAAGGCGACTGCCGGCTCAGCCGCCGTTTCGACCCAAACGCTTTTGGTCTGCGTGTAGGCCATGAGCGCATCCCGGCCACTCGAGCGACCATAGCCGCTTTGGCCGAAGCCACCGAAGGGCGACATGACGCTGATAGTCTTGTAGCTGTTGATCCAGAAGGTCCCGGCGCGCACTTGCCCGGCAATGCGATGCGCACGACCGACATTCTGCGTCCAGACCGCTCCAGCAAGTCCATAAGGATTGTCATTGGCAAGCGTGACGGCTTCTTCTTCACTGTCGAACGGCGTCACACCGACGACAGGCCCGAACACTTCCTCTTTCGAAAGACTCGCGGACGGCGACACATTGTCCAGAATGGTGGGGGCGAAATAGAAACCGCCCGTCGCGTCCAGAACTTCCGGACGACCGCCTCCGGTCGCAAGTGCGGCACCCTCGGCTACGCCCTGCTTGACCATTTCGGTGATCTTGGTCCACTGACGCAGATTATTGATCGGGCCAATCTGCGTCGTATCGGCGTAAGGATCGCCGACTGGAATTTTCTGCGCCGCCGCAGCGTAGCGCTCGACGAACTCCTTATGTATTGAGCGATGCACCAGAAGGCGCGATCCAGCCACGCAGCTCTGCCCCGCACCGCCGAAGATGGCCGCCTGCGCCCCCAGAATGGCGTGGTTGATATCGGCATCCGCGAATACGATATTTGCCGACTTTCCGCCCAGTTCGAGAATGCATGGAACAACGTTCTTCGCCGCCGTTGCAGCGATCAACGAGCCTGCATGCGCCGAGCCTACGAAAACGACAAGCCCTGTCCTCTTGTGGGCGACTGCTGCCTGACCTGCCGTGACGCCCTGCCCTCCGATGACGTTGACGAGACCGCGGGGCGCGCCTGCGGCCTCGCACAGCACTCCCAGAATAAGCGTGCTGAGCGGCGTCAGCTCGGATGGCTTGATGACGACGGCATTTCCCGCGCAGATTGCCGGCGCGATCTGCCAGCCACCGGTAAACAGCGGCGCATTCCACGGCGTGATCTGGACGACGACGCCGATTGGCTCCTGACGCGTATAATTGAGGTGCGATGTCGGCACCGGAATGACTTCGCCATGCAGCTTGTCGCACCAGCCCGCGTAGTATTCGAACATCTCCGCGACCTTGACGACTTCGCCGCGAATGTCGCGGATCGGGCGGCCAGCCGAGCGGCTTTCAATTTCGGCGATCTCCCCGGCCCGTTCGCGGATCTTGCGTCCGATCTCGTTCATGACACGACCGCGTGCAGACGCCGTGAGTTTCATCCATTCGCGTTGTGCTTTCGAAGCCGCGTCCATCGCCGCATCGATGACGGAAGCATCGGCATCCTTGAACTGAGCAAAAACCTTGCCGGTCGCGGGATCAGTCAGGTCAAGTAGATCGCCAGCGCCGAAAACGATCTCGCCATCTACGAAACTGCCAATTTCCTCCGTACCGGCAAAACCCTTCCAGAGTTCACGAATGCGAGGACCCGGATCACGAAGAATGTCTACCTTGCTCATTTCTAGTCCCCTTATTTCAATGACTTGAAGCTGCCCATACGGGTAAAATCGTCTGTATCGGCCCAATCCGAGCCGGCCCAAAGCTGCGCTACGACATCCGAAAGCGGGAGCAAGGCGTCGGTGCGATCGGCAAGTTCCTTCGCAAGCCGTACGTCCTTGCGCATCAACCCCATCGAGAAGCCGCTGTCGAAGCGGTCGGACATGACCCATGTCGGAAAATGTACTTCGCTGATCATCGAGCGGCCCGAGGCGGCGTTGACGACGCGTAGCGCCGCTTCCGGATCGATGCCCGCGGCAAGCGCAAGTTTCAGGCCCTCGCTGGTCGTGACCATGTGGGCTGCGGCAAGGAGATTATTGACGAGCTTGGCAACATTTCCTGCACCGCTTGGGCCGACATGCAACGCCTTGGCGGTCATGGCTTCGATTACCGGCATCGCATTCGCCAGATCTCCATCGGCGCCGCCGATCATCATGGCAAGTTTGCCCGATGCCGCGCCGGCAGGTCCGCCGCTGACGGGAGCATCAAGAAAGCCATGCCCGAGCGCGGCAAGCTGAGCCGCAAGGTCGCGACTGACATCGGGCTCTGAGGTTGAAGTGTCGATGATGATCAGACGACGATCGCCGCGGTCCTTGAGTATCTGGAGATTGTCATTGACGACCTTGGCGACATCCTTGGCCGTCGGCAGCGAGAAAACGAGGAAACCGCTCTTCTCGAAAGCTTCGCCAAGAGACGAGAGCGGCTGCACGCCGGATTCCGCCGCAAGCTTCAGGCGGTCCTGCGAAAGGTCGAAACCAAGTGTTGCGAATTCCTTTTGCGCAAGTGTCTGGGCCATGCCCAGTCCCATGCTCCCAAGCCCGATGACGCCAACCGTCACATCTGCCGCAACCGCCATGAAGGCAACCTCCCGATCTGTTTGAGATGTCTTTTGCAGACGTTCTCATCTATCATCGGGGCTAGGTAGTCGGCAGGCGGGGAACAATGTGTTGCAGGTCGCGCAACACATCATCAGCGAAATGCGAACATCTCGGCGGCCAGATAACCCGCCAGTTTTTCGACGGAACCGGGCAGACGTCGCCTCGCCTTCACCATGAGATGAGCACTCGCCTGGGCAAGCAGCGGATCCCTCAATTCGACCACGCCAAGCGTCGATTGCTGCAAGCGCGTGGAAATAGCGAAGCGCGGCAGGAAGGTCACACCAAGCCCCGCCACTACGAACCGACGCAAAGCATCGATTGAATGGGTTTCAAGCAGCGGTGCGACTGCAAAGCCACTATCGGCTGCGACGCGACCGACGAGTTGGGTGACGCCGTGCCCCTTGTAGAGAAGCGCATATTGCGAGCCGGCGAGACATTCAGCGAGCGTCACCGTCTGCTTTCCCAACAGCGGATGCCCCTGGGGCGCGACCAGGCAAAGCGGCTGACGCGTGATCGCCAGCGATCGGATGCGTGTATCCAGCAGAGGATTATAGGCGATACCTATATCTGCATCGCCATTCGCGACATGATCGAGTACCGCGTCGGTACCTGCAAGATCGACATGATATTTGACCGTGGGATAAACCTTGACGAAGGATTTCAAGCCATGTTCGACCAGATCGCCAAGAAAGCCTTCGCCGCAACAGAGTTTCACCCGGCTCTGCTGCACACCGCGCAGATTGTCGAGCTGTTCGGCAAGAATGCCGATGTCCTCGACGACCCGGTTACCATGATCAAGAACAAGCTCACCCGCATCAGTGAGACCAACGCCGCGACTGGTCCGATCAAAAAGCGACAGACCGATATTGCGCTCAGTTTCCGCGATCTGCCGGCTCACGACGGAAGGCGCAAGATTGAGATGTTCGGCTGCGCTACGAATGGAGCCGTAGCGGACGACGGCCATGAAAATCCGCAATGCCTTCGCATCCAACGTTTCCATGATCCTCAATCCGCTGCTTCAACCACCCAAGCCTGAGGGGTACAATGTGTCGCTCAGACGCTCAACTGGCTTTCAACCAATGCGACCCATAAATTGGCACCAAGAGGAAGCACCTTGTCATTGAAATCGAAAAATGGCGAGTGAAGACCCGGGTTCCTGCCTTCTTTCTTCGCGCCGAGCCAGAAATAACAGCCGGGCTTTTCTTCAAGCATGAAGGCGAAATCTTCCGCAGCCATGCTGGGCGCTGCATCGACAAACTGCAAGATATCGGTCGCGGCTGCCACGTCGCGCACGATCCTTGCGCAGCGTGGATCGTTTATCGTGGCGGGATAGCGGCGGGTGTAGCCCACCTTGGCCGAGCAGCCGAAGCCGGTCGCAATCGCTTGTGCAAGTGCCGTCAAACGTTCTTCGAGCTTGTCGCCGACCTCTGCATCAAACCAGCGCGTGGTGCCGCGGATCATTGCGTGTCCGGGAATTACATTCCATGTCTCACCCGCATGAATTTGGGTGACCGAGACAACAGCCGCCTGAAGCGGTGAAACATTACGGCTTGCAATGGTCTGGAGGCCAGCAGCTATGTGACTTGCTGCAACAATCGGGTCGGCCCCTTCATGCGGCATCGCCCCATGTGCGCCACGTCCCTCGATCATGATTTCAAAAGTGCCGAAAGCCGCCATCATCTGGTCATCGCGCGCAACGCCTTGGCCGACATCGAGCGCGGGCCAATTATGCATGCCGTAGATCGCATCGATGTTGAAATCGCGGAAAAGCCCGCCCTCAACCATGGCTCGGCCGCCCCCCTCGTTCTCCTCGGCAGGCTGAAAAACAAAATGCACTGTGCCGTCGAAGCTCGCACGAGTGCAGGCACGGGCGGCTGCGAGGGCCGTCGCGACATGCCCGTCATGTCCGCAGGCGTGCATTTTGCCAGGCGCTTTCGAAGCATAGGCTACGCCGCTCTCCTCAAGGATTGGCAAGGCGTCCATATCGGCACGAATAGCGAGCGATTTCTCTGAGCTACCGCGATGCAGGCTGGCAACGACACCGGTTTTTCCGTAGCCGCGCTTCACCTCATAACCCCAGTTCGAAAGCTGACCGGCAATGAATTGAGAGGTCTGATCTTCTTCGAAAGCGAGTTCGGGATGCTCGTGCAGATGATGACGCCACTTGATCGCTTCTTCGATCTCGTCGCTGGAAATATATGCAGATGCCATGAACCCTGATCCCACCTCGGAAATATGAATGATCGCTCCCTATGGAGCGATCATCGATTTGCATTACTGGCCGGAAAGACGCAGCGTTAGATCCGCAATTGCCACCGAACCAATATAGGTGCCGAACATGACGCAAATAGCGACGATGACGATCTTCCAACCGGAGCGCCGGGCAATATCGAACTCGTTTTTTGTCAACGCAAGCCCGGCGTAGGCCAGCGCAGGCGTTGCCAGAGCAAGGAAGTTCAGCGCTTCCACCTTGGCAACCACCCAGTCCGTTCCCGGAATGCCCGGGATGGTAACGAGGATCGCCAGAAGCGAAGTCCATGCCACCGCTGGCAGGTTTACCGGGATGACGCGTGCCATTATCAGCCCGCCGAGAGACACGATGTAGAGCACGATCATGCCCGGTAGCGCTGTGAGCGGGTCAGTGCCGGTCGCCACCCAGTTCGAGATAAGCCCTATGACGCAGGCAACGGCGAGATAAGCTGCAAAGACGGTGAGATCCCCCTTGCGCTCGTCCTCGCCTTCGGTCGGAAGGAACGGTTCGGCAGAAGCGTTCTGAGCTGTATTGATAGTCATGGTCCCTCTCCTATCAAACTGCGTTTGCCGGATCGTTTGGCCGCGCCTTGCGATACAGCCAATCGGTCAGAGGAAGCGCGATGAACAGGCCGACATACAGCCCGGTTGCATAGGTCAGAATGTTACTGGCCGCAGCAAGAGCCACAATCAGATCGGTCTGTTCGGGAATGACAGCCGCAAGCCCCCCGGTACAAGCTGCGAGCATACTGCCCGAGCCAACGCCACAGGACATAGCGAGGGCGCGAAAATCAAACCAACCTAAGGAATGGACCAGAGGCGGCATGATTGCGAAGACGAAGGTGCCGATCAACGTACCTGTCGCATAGACCCCCATGGCACCTGCACCCTCGGGGCTGTTTAACCCGTATTTATCGGCAATAAGCGCAAGGTTGGGCTCACGATCGATCGAGTAGGTGGCGCCGACCGCTTCGCGGCCCATGCGCAATAGAAAAACGGCTATCGGAAAAGCAATGGCAATAGTACCCAGATTGCCCAGTTCCTGAAGGATCAGCGCAGGCCCCGCCTCGATGATCTTGTCGATCTGCGGCCCCACCGTCGTGCCGAATCGCGCGATGAACGGCATGATCGCGATAGTGATCATGGTTCCAGCAAGCTTTACGGCCGTGGGTGGCAGAAGCGATGCTGTTTTCTTGAATATATGCGGATTAAGCGCGATACCAATGGCGAACGCGTAGAGAATTGGCAGGAACACGACTGTTCCTATACCGATGGCGAGACGCCGCAGACCGATCAGTTCGGCAACGACGACAATGGCGATCACGATGGCGTTCAGCCACCAGAAGCCTGATTGCGTGGAAACTTTGGTCATAGGTAACCCCTCCGTGTGGTGACGTCCCCCTTACTTTCTTTTTCTGGCGGGGTACACGTCTCGCGAGTATGTAGTCCAAAGCGATGATGTGTAGTCTCGCGCAAGGGAACAATGTGTTGCCTGATGAGCAACACCCGCCCGGGTTTGCCGTGTGCAGAAGCTGAAAGCTCAACTCATTCGGCCAGAGCCTGTGCGGGCGAACCTGCGCACAAGGAAGCACATTATCTCGATGAAAAGGAAATCTGTCGGGGCGGTCGGGATGGTAGCCGCTATCAGCAGCTAACCGTAGCGCTCTCTGGCGGATTGACGGCTCGGCAGGAGAATCTTGTCCATAAAACAATACCCGCCGGGGGAGGAGATCCGGCGGGCATCGTTTGGGTCCGACCAGCGATCGGGAGGAGGAGGAGATGCTGGTCGTATTTACAGAGCCTGGGAGGAGGAGTGGCTCTGCAAAATCTGTTAGATCGAACGGCGTGCGACGAAGGCGATGTCGCCACGCGAAATACCGATGTCGCTCAGCTCGCGGTTCGAAAGACGGTTCAATTCGGTAACGGTGTCGCGGTAACGGCGCCAGTTACGGTAGTTACGGATCAGGTTCATCGTCATGGCTCTCGTTTATTGCGTTGTACGCGTTTTTTGTATGGCCACTATATAGACGCTTAGAGCCTTGCGAAAAAGGCATAAGATTGCATGGCAGTCCCGCGTCCAGAGCAGGGCATTCGCGTCAAGCCATTGAATTAATGACATTATGACACACCAATGACAAAGCCGTATAGACCGCCCGGACGTTGCGGCTTGCTTACCCGAACTTGGCCCTGGCATCAATTGCGAGGCCCGTACCGACACTGCCCAGAAGATCGCCATTGACGATGCGTGCTGCAGGAAATTTCGATGTCACAGCAGTGCGCAGCATCGGCAGCGCACTTGAGCCGCCGGTCATGAAGATCGTGTTGATCGCGTCATGGACCACACCGGCATCGGCAAGCAGACGGTCCATGGCGGCTGCGACCTTGCCGACCGCGTTGCCGACAATGGCATCGAACTCATCAAAGTCGATGGCGACGTTATCTGCGGCGATGAAGGACGAAAGCTCAATTTCTGCCCGTGACGCGTCAGTCAGCTCGATCTTCGCCTTCTCCACCGCGAGCGCAAGCGAATGGCCGCGTCGCTCTTCCACAATGCGTATCAGCCGGTCCACCAGGTCGCGGCGTTCGGCTTCATAACGCACCTGGCTCAACTCGTTCATCATCTTCGGCCCATAGAGCGAGTTGATGCGATGCCAGGTGGCGAGATCGTGAAAATAGCGGGTTGGAAGATTTCGCTTTCCATCGCGTGTCCAGGTGCCGTAACCAAGCTGCGGCATGACCTTTGCAATGCTCAACAGGCGATCGAAATCCGTGCCGCCAATGTGCACGCCCTCATTGGCAAGAATATCATCCTGCCGCTCAGCCTTCTTCGCACGTTCGGGCGACAGGCGCACCAGCGAGAAGTCCGATGTGCCGCCGCCGATATCGACGATCAGCACCAGCTCTTCGGCATTCACCTGTCGCTCATAATCGAGCGCCGCGGCAATCGGCTCATACTGGAATTCGATGTCGCGAAATCCTTGTGCGGCCGCAATCTCGCGAAGCGTGTCTTCAGCCTGCTTGTCCGCCACAGCGTTTTCATCGATGAAATGCACCGGGCGACCGAGTACCACTTGCGTGGTTTCTTCCCCTGTCTCCGCTTCGAGCTTCTGCCTCAAATGGCGAAAAAACGTACCGACAATATCGGTAAAGGCAACCGATCTAGCGCGGATACGGGTCTTTTCCGCGATGAGCGAGGTGCCGAGAATGCTTTTCAGCGCGCGCATCAGGCGCCCCTCGTCCCCCTCGACATAGGCTGCAATGGCCGCGCGTCCAAACAGGATTTCGTCAGCATCGAAGCGATAGAAAATGGCGCTGGGCAGCGTCACAGCCTCCGCTTCCAGCGGGACAAGACGTGCGTTCCTGCCGTCATGAATGCCGATGGTCGAGTTCGAAGTGCCAAAGTCGATTCCGCTGAAAATTCGGGTCATTGCATTATCCTGTTTATCTAAAGCATGAAAAGGCGCGCGGGCTTGACGCCTGCGTTCACTTCGCTCGACAAAAGTCTGAAAAATCGTCCGGAAGGCGCTGACTTAGCGAGAAAGCCCGCCAAGGGCAAGCGCGTCAAAGCAGCCAGCAGAAAAATCCGCCACGGCGAATGCCGCACGGTTGATGGGAAATGAAATGGGATCAGGGCATGTGGCCCGTTGCATTTCATTCAATTTCGCATGCTTCCACATGCCCTGACGGTGTCTGGAAGAACCCGAAGAGGAGAGAAGGTCGTAAATCTTCTCTCGTTCGGCCCTCCGTCCGGCTTGCCAGGCCAAACGGCGGTTTCCGCCCGCTGTCTCAGCGTCTCGGTGTTCGGGAGCTCACCTATCCCTGACGCACGAGAAGTATCGCGCAGCCGGCCAGGGTGTGGATAAATCTTCCAGAACAAACCACGGAAAAAAAACTAAGCCGCTGATTTCACAGCGGCTTATTTCTCAGCAAATCTTTTCTCTGTCCACGATTCTACGCGGGCAGGTTCGGCCGGGTGAGGCCAAGATGATCGCGCAGCGTCGTGCCGACATAATCGCGACGATAAAGACCCCGCTCCTGCAGGATCGGAACGACCTGTGCATTGAATTCTTCCAGACCGCCGGGAAAATAGGGCGGCATGACATTGAACCCATCCGCAGCGCCGTTTTCGAACCATTCCTGCATGCGGTTGGCGATGTCTTCCGCCGTTCCAATAATCATATGATGGCCCCGGCCGGCAGCAACGCGCAGAGCAAGCTGGCGGATGGTCAGGTTTTCCCGGCGGGCAAGTGCCGTCAGGAGTTCTGCACGGCTTCGCAGTTGGTCGGAGATCGGCAGATCCGGCAATGGGCCGTCGAGATCATAGCCTGAGAGGCTGTGGCCGAGACGCTCCTCCAGAAGCGGCAACGCGCCAACGACGTCGGTCCACTTGTCGAGTTCGATCAGCTTTTCGCTGGCTTCGGCCAGCGTGCGCCCGACGACCGGCAAAAAGCCCGGCATGACGGCGACGCCGTTCGGATTACGACCGAATTTCGCGACCCGCTCCTTCAGGCTCTTGTAGAATGCCTGCGCCTCCCCAAGGCTCTGTTGGGCAGTAAAGACAATATCGGCAGTGCGCGCAGCCAGATCCTGACCTGGCCCGGACGATCCAGCCTGGATCAGCACAGGGTGGCCCTGTGGACTGCGGGGTATGTTCAGCGGCCCCTTGACGGAAAAATACTTGCCGACGTGATCGAGCACATGAACCTTGTTCGGGTCGGCATAGACGCCGCTCTCCTTATTTTTCGGAAAGGCGTCATCGTCCCAGCTATCCCAGAGTCCACGCACGACATCGACGAATTCCTGCGCCACAGCGTAGCGCTCGTCATGCTCCGGATGCGATTTGGAGAAATTATTCGCGGTACGCGCATAGGAGGTGGTGACAATATTCCAGGCCGCACGTCCGTGGCTGAGATGATCTATCGAAGAGAAGGCGCGCGCCAGATGGTAGGGCTCCCCGTAAGTTGTGGAGGCGGTGGCGGCAAGGCCGATCCTTTCAGTGACCATGGCGAGCGCCGAAAGCAGCGTCAGCGGCTCGAAACGGGCGATCATCGAGGGATGGGCGTCGACCCCGCTGGTCAGGCCGTCAGCCAGGAAGATCATATCGAACTTCGCCTTCTCGGCCTCCTGCGCCACTCGTCGCAACAGATCGAAATTCTCACTGCCCGCCTCGGCGTTCGGATGACGCCAGCCGGAAACGTGATGACCTGCACCTTGCAGGAAGAGACCCAGATGGATTTGTCGCTTGGCAGTCATGGCAAAATCTCGTTTCGGAATTCAGTGTGAAAGCGGTTGGTTGAGCAGAGCCAGCAGGCGGGCAAGATCGCGCCCGTCAGTCATCTTGCGGACGAAATCAGGGATCTCGGCAAAAGCCGCATAGCCTCTCGTTGCGTCGATAAACTTCTCTGCCGGATCGGCAAGGCTCGGCAGACCATCGACACGATGCGACAGCGCCGCGCCGTCTTTCTTTGCCACCTCCAAAACGACGAACCGCGTGGTGGGATCAGGCGACAGGCGACGCGCCGTCTCGTCATGGCGACGTTCAATCCGCATAGCGAGTGCCCGAATGTCGGCACGCGTCGGCCGCTCATCGAAATGGTCGATGCCAAGCTTGCCGTCGATCAAAGCCGCGGCGAAGACATATTCGGCGCTGAAACGGGCATCGATGCCGTTCTGCGGTGCAGGACCAGCCACGAGCGCGGCATCGCCACCGGGCGGAAAAGTGATAATCGCTTGGTCGATATCTTCGGCTGCAAGCCCCTTTGCGCGCAACTCCAGCGCCGCAACAGCGACGGGGTGGCTCGCAGTGCAGCAGGGAAATGCTTTCAGCGTCAAGCCGGGCGCGGTGATCTGCCACGGCGCGCCGAAATTCTCGACCACCCTCAACGGCTGCTCCGCACCGAAGGCAAAGGCCTCGAAAAAACCGATCGGTCCCTCGAGGAAATCATCCGCGCCGGTAAAGCCGACTGCGGCCAGACGCGCAGCGCTCAGCCCCGAACGGGCGGCAAGGCCAACATGGAGCGGTTTGGCATCATAGCCGAATTGCAGACGAAGACCTGCCGATTGCGTTGCAGCAAGTCCAAGCGCGACCGCCGTTTTCTCTACCGACAAGCCCTGCAGCCGTGCGATGGCTGCGGCAGCGCCGATCGGGCCGAGGGTTGCCGTCGCATGAAACCCGTTTTCATAGTGCCTTGTACCCAGGGCCAGACCGATGCGAGCCATGACTTCCAGACCGACGACATAAGCGGCGATGAAATCATCCGCGCGAGCAGCTATGCCGCTTGCCAGGAGCGCCGGAATAATGACCGCGGTGGGATGCCCGCGCACGCTGGCATGCACATCGTCATAGTCGAGAACATGGCCGGCATGTCCATTGATGAGGGCAGCGGAAAAAGCGTCGCGCTTCTCCGCGGAACCTATCAGGATGGCATCGCCGGGCGCCGAGCCAAGTGCGTCGCGCACGACAAGCGTACTGCGATCGGCCGCGCCGGCAATCGCGCAGGCAAGATAGTCGACAATCGCTTCCCGCCCCGCCTTCATGGCGCTCGCGTCATGAAGCGGATCAGCGCTGGCTATTGCTTCGGACAAGGTTTGGGTGAGAGCGCTCATCATCAGATACCCTCGCCATACTGACCGCGCGCGGAATGGCCGCTCAAGCCGCCGACGAAACTGCGAATGCGCGGGTTATCCGCCTTGTGAAACAGATAGTCCGGCGGTCCTTGCTCGACTATGCGGCCATTCTCGGTGAAGATGACCTTGTCGCTGATTTCCTCGGCAAAGCGCATTTCGTGGGTGACGAGAATGCTCGTCATGCCTTCCTGTACCAATTCGCGGATAACAGCCAGAACCTCGCCAACCGTCTCGGGATCGAGCGCGGAGGTAACCTCGTCGAAGAGGACCAGTTCCGGACGCATGGCAAGCGCGCGTCCGATCGCAACGCGCTGCTGCTGACCACCGGACAACTCGCCCGGATAGGCATTCACCTTCGCTGACAGGTGCACGCGCTCCAGGAGTTCCCGGGCGTGACGCTCGGCTTCGGCTTTTGGCGTGCCCAGGATCTTGATCGGCGCGATGGTGATATTGTCGAGTACGGTCAGATGCGGGAAAAGATTGAACTGCTGGAAGACAATGCCGATCCGCTTGCGCAGAGCAATCTTTTCGGCCTCGGTCTTGAGTTGGTCGACCCGGGTCTCACCGACGCTGATCTTTCCAGATTGCGGCGTGAGCAGACCATTGATGCAGCGCAGGATGGTCGATTTACCCGACCCGCTGGGGCCGATGATCGAAACTGCCTCACCCTTGGAAACCTGCAGATCTATTCCCTTCAAAACCTCATTCTGGCCGAAAGAAAGATGCACGTCCTCAAGCGCGACCAGCGTTTCGGCGGTTTTTCCGTTCAAAGTCATGAGAATTCCAATCGGTCAGCGGAGAGCGAAGCGCTTTTCGAGGCGCTGCGTGTAACGGGAGACGGGATAGCAGAACAGAAAGAACGCCATCAGCACGGTGACATAGACCACCACGGTGAAATCGTTGCGCTGCACCGCAGTCGAGGCATCCGTGGCCGAATGCAGCAGCTCGTGCACGCCGACGAGTGAGGCAAGTGCGGTTCCCATCGTGATCGAGGCATAAAGGTTCATCCATGGCGGCAGCGAGCGTTTGATGCATTGCGGCAGAATGATCCAGCGAAGCGATTGCAAACGCGAAAAACCGAGACTTTGCGAAGCTTCCCACTGAGTGGTGGGAATGGATTGCAACGCGCCGCGAGTGATTTCGGCGATATGCGCACTCGCCGGAATGGCAAGCCCGACAACCGCCTTCACCCAATCCGGAAACGGCACGTAATTGCCGAAGATGACCAGTTCGAAGGGAAAAATATAGGTTGCGGCAAAGATCAGCACGAGATGCGGCGCGTTGCGGAAAATTTGCACATAGGCGATCGCGGGAACGCGGATGAACTTGTAAGGCGCAAGCTCCATCGCCCCTAGCGCGACACCGGCGATGGTGCCAAGCGAAATCGCGCAGACGCTTATCAGCACATTCATGCTGAAGCCCTTGCCGAGATAGGGCAGCCATTGCAGCAGCACCTGCCCAAGAGAGGGGTCGAAGACAAGCCACAGCACGATGGCTATAAGCGTCAGCGCAAAGGTCGCAGTCGGAACCGAAACGCGGCGCGAACGCGGCTCCTGATGAAGGGTGATCGCGCTCATTGTCCAAATCCCGGAACGGCAAGACGGCGCTCGAACCAATAACCGATACGAGCGACGACAAGATTAATGACGGAGAAGAAGAGCAAAAGCACGATCATCAGTTCGATGACATTGTCGCGCTGCGTCCAGATCATCAGTGAGGCATAAGTGATTTCACTGACCGCAATAGCGGAGCCGACCGTGGTGAGTTTCACCAGGTTGACGAGATTATTGACTATGGAGGGAAGCGCCGTGCGGATTGCCAGCGGCAGTTCCACATAGAGAAGCACTTGGTTCTGGCTGAAGCCGATGGATCGTGCGGCCTCGACCGTCGTGGACGGCACCGCCTCGATACCGCCGCGCAACGCCTCGGCATGGAAGGCGGCAATGTGCAAACCCGTGACTGACACGACCCAGAAGAACGGCGTGAAGGGGTTGTTCTGCGCCCCGCCAACGGCGTTGGTGATAAGCATGTTAAGAACAAGGAAGCCGAACATGAGCTGCACCAGAGTCGGCGTGTTCCGCGTCAACTCGATATAGGCTCGGACCGGAGCCGAAAGCCAGGTCTTGCCCGAGGTAAGGGCAGCGGCAAACAGAACCCCGAAGACGAGGCTGAGCGGAATAGTGACTGCAATGAGGATGAGGCTCATCCCCATCCCGTCGAGCCACATGTCGACTTCGTAGCCGCTGTTGAGAAAATCGAAGTTCAGCCCAATCGCCGCGGTAAGCGATATGATGGTCTGGACGATATCGTTCTGCATTGCTTGAACCGTTTCGTCTGAAATCATCTCCGCCGCTGCGTCAGGCAACGGCGGACCTTTATTGTGCGCGGTGCAATATTTACTGGCTGGTCGCGTACTTTTTCTGCTGTTCCTCAAGGAAGCTCGTGTTGAGAAGGCGATTTGCCTTGGCGATTTCGAGCATTTTGCCGGTTCCGTGCAGCTTCTGGATGGCCTTATCGATCGCGGCTTCCATATCAGGCTGGTCCTTGCGGAACCAGATGACGGAGTCGGAAGGGATCAGATCGGTCGGAATGACGATCGCGAAATCCTTCCACTCCTCGGCGCGGTCCTGAAGCATAAGGCCTACGGTCGGAGCGACGTGGACGGAGACGTCGCAATTGCCGCCCTTGAGGGCGAGAAGCGAATCCGGCTGGCTCGGCAATCCCTTGACGATCGCACCATGTTCCTCGATCAGCGGCTGCGTATAGTTAGATCCTTGCGAGACGCAGGCGACCTTGCCCTTCAGATCCGACCAGTCCTTGATGCCACTGTCCTTGCGGCCGACAGCAGCACCGCCAACGCGGTCGAACGGCGTCTTGGCATATCCAAGCGTCTTGGCACGTTCCTCGGTCCACTGCATGTTGGCGAGAAGAATATCGACCTTCCCCTGCGTCAGGAACTGCACGCGGTTCGGCGGTGTGACGGTCTGGGTCTCGAGTTCAACACCGAGTTCGGCCGCAATAGCTTTGGCAAGATCGACATTGAGGCCCTTCTGTTCCTGACTCTTCGGGTCGATGTAGCCGAACGGCGCCCCGGACAGGATCACGCCCGCAGTGATCTTGCCGCGAGCCTTGATGCGATCAAGCGTGGCATCGGCCTGGGCGGTGCCGGACGCAAGAGCAACGCCGAGCAAGGCAACGCCGCCCGCGACAACTTTTATGAAAGAATTTGTAGACGAGAAAAACATTGCGGCGACCTCCGGTTCACTATGCCGCAAACATAAAAACTCCTTCATGTACAAACGAGCCAACCGCGTTCGCGGTACCACCTCTTTGTAGGATCATTTTCCGAATTCTGCAGATTATGTAGGCCAGCGTTCTAGTCGCGCCGAAATTCCGCTGTCTGGAGGACCCAAGGGAAGATCCTCATATCCGGAATGAGCCACCCGACAGTCGCGCGTGAGCGAATGAATTTTCTCCGCAAACAAGAAACGGGAAACAACATCGTCGGAACACAAGAAGAGCGTCGTCCGTTAGAGAAAGACCGCCAGCCAGCGCTTCGCCAGCCATCGGAGGTTCCATGCAGGTCGAACTCAATATTAATGGCCAGATCCATCAGATGGATCTGGACACGCGCACCACCCTTCTTGATGCACTTCGCCACCATCTCGGATTAACCGGCACGAAAAAGGGCTGCGACCACGGACAATGCGGCGCATGTACCGTGATCATGGACGGACGGCGGGTGAATTCCTGCCTGAAGCTCGCCTGCATGTCGGATGGTTCGGAAATCACCACCATCGAAGGCCTCGGCACCGCAACCCATCTTTCGCCGCTGCAAGCGCAATTCGTCACGCATGACGGCTTCCAGTGCGGCTATTGCACACCCGGCCAGATCTGCTCCGCGACTGCGATGATCGAGGAGTTGAAGGCCAACTGGCCAAGCCATGTCTCCGGCAACCTGGACGGGCCATATGCTCCCACCCATGCGGAAATCGCCGAACGCATGAGCGGCAATTTGTGCCGCTGCGCTGCCTATTCCAATATTATCGACGCCATTCAAGCAGCACTTGACGAGACGCGCGAGCGCGAGGAGGCAGCGTGAGACAGTTTTCCTATCACCGTGCCACATCGATTGCCGATCTGCCGCCAGGAGCGACCATTATCGCCGGCGGCACCAATCTTCTGGATCTGATGAAGCATGAGATCACGCGCCCGGAAATGCTTGTCGATATCACCCGGCTTGATCTTGATTCGGTCGAGGAGACAGAAACCGGGTTGCGCATAGGGGCATTGGTGAAGAACAGCGATCTGGCAGCTCATCCGGTCATTCGCAGCGATTATCCGGTGCTCTCGCGGGCCCTGCTTGCGGGTGCGAGCGGCCAGCTCCGCAACATGGCGACGACCGCTGGTAACCTGATGCAGCGCACACGCTGTCCCTATTTCTATGATACCCGCATGGCCTGCAACAAGCGGATGCCCGGGGAAGGCTGTTCGGCAATAGGTGGCATCAATCGCAACCACGCGATCTTCGGCACATCCCCTCATTGCATCGCGACACATCCGAGCGACATGGCGGTTGCGCTGATGGCGCTCGACGCAGCGGTAGAGATCGAGGGCCGGACGACGCGCCAGGTGCCGCTGGCACGCTTCTACCGTTTGCCGGGAGCCACGCCGCACATCGAGACCGTGCTGGAACCCGGCGAGATCATCACGGCAGTCTCCCTGCCCGCTCCGGCTGGCGGCGAACAACGATATCGCAAGGTGCGCGACCGTGCCTCCTATGCCTTTGCGCTGGTCTCCGTTGCAGCCATTGTCAGGATGGAGGCTGGCAGAATCGTCCATGCGGCGCTTGCCTTCGGCGGCGTGGCCCACATGCCATGGCGCGATCCTGAAATTGAGGAGATGTTGCTCGGGCAAGAGCCGTCGGGCACACTCTTCGACCGGATCGCCGAACACCTCCTTCGCAACGCAGAGCCACAAACGGACAATGCATTCAAGGTACCGCTTCTGAAACGCACACTGAAAGCCGTTCTTGCCGACGCCACGCAGACGGAGGTGAATCCATGACCCATCATCTCAAGGTGGACATCCCCGATTACCGCAACCGCCTCGACGATATGGTTCAGGGCATCCTGGGCAAGCCGATTGACCGCTTCGAAGGGCCTCTCAAGGTTGCGGGCCGCGCGACCTATGCAGCGGAAGCCCGCCCTGTCGGCCTTGTTTATGGAGTCCTGGTGCAGGCGGCCATTCCACATGGCAAGGTTTTGGAGGTAGGAGGCGTGACGGGCGTGCTCGCCGTCATTCACGATGAGCGAATGCTACGTCGCGCCGCGCAGGGCATGGCAAAAACGGGACCGATGGCAGGTCCCGACACCGTCGATTATATGGGCCAGGCCGTGGCGCTCGTCGTGGCAGAAACCTTCGAAGCCGCGCGTGACGCGGCGCTCAACCTCGAACTGCGTTACTCGGTCGAAGCAGCGGCGGTCAACCCGGAAGCCGTCGAGCCGGAGTTTCCCGAGAAAAAGCAATCAAGTCATGGTGATCTTGATCAAGCAGTGAAAGAAGCGGCCTTCAGCATCGACAATGTCTGGCATACGCCGGCCCATGCGGCATCGGCCATGGAGCCGCATGCGGCAATCGCCGAATGGAACGGCGATAGTGTCACGATCCGCGCCGGCATGCAGATGCTTTCGTCGAACAAGCTGCAGGTTGCCGATGCACTCGGCATCAAGCCCGCGCAGGTTCGTCTTCTTGCACCCTATGTTGGAGGCGGGTTCGGCTCGAAGCTTGGCGTTAATGCAGAAACTATAGCGGCAGCCATCGCAGCGAAGCAATTGGGACGGCCCGTCCTCGTCGCTCTAACGCGTCAACAGGAATTCGACCTAGCGCATCGACGGTCCGAAACGCGGCAACGCATTCGTCTCGCCTGCGACACAGACGGAAAGCTGACGGGCATTGGCCACGAAGCCTTCGTCTCCAACCTGCCGGATGAGGCATTTTCGGAGCCGGTGACGCAGGCAACGCCGTTCACCTATCAGGCAGCGCATCGGCAGATCGTGCACGGCGTGGCGCGCGTTCACCGATCCTGTGCGGGCTCTGTCAGAGCTCCGGGAGAAGCAGTCGGCGTGACCGTGTTCGAAACGGCGATGGACGAGCTTGCGGAGGCTGTAGGCATCGATCCGGTCGAGCTGCGACTGCGCAACATTCCCGAAGCGGAGCCAGTGACGGAGCGCCCCTTCTCCAGTCATAAACTGGCGGAGGCATTACGAGAAGGTGCAGAACGCTTCGGTTGGTCGCGACGGAAAGCGCCGCGCGAACGCCTTGAGGGAGAATGGTTCGTCGGCATGGGGGTTGCGGCGGCGGTTCGCGTCAACATGCTCATCGAGTCCCGCGCCCGCGTTACATTGAAGGCAGACGGCAAGGCCATCGTGGAAACCGACATGACCGATATCGGTACCGGCACCTATACGATCCTTTGTCAGATCGCGGCGGAGATGCTGGGGCTGGCCCGCGAGGATGTGCATGTCGAACTCGGCGACACGAATTTTCCGCCAGCCTCCGGGTCCGGCGGTTCGTTCGGCGCAGCGTCGAGCGGCACATCGGTCTATCTGGCCTGCGAGGAAATCCGGTCGCTCATCGCAACGAAAATGGGCTGCACGGAAGAAGAGCTGACACTCCAGGATGGTATGGCACGGGCCGGAAATGTCGCTCAACCTATCAGTCAATTGCTTGACGGACCGCTCGTTGCAGAAGGCCATGTCGAGCCGGGAAACACAGAAAAAACCACCCGACAAGCCACGTGGGGCAGCCATTGGGCAGAGGTAGCCGTCAATCGCTGGACCGGTGAAGTGCGCGTGCGGCGTATGATGGGTGTGTTTGCCTGCGGCCGCGTGTTCAACGAGAAGACGGCGCGTTCGCAATGTCTGGGCGGCCTCACTTTCGGCATCGGAATCGCGCTGACGGAAGCAATGGAGCACGATCCGCGGGACGGCCATATAGTGAGCCGCGATCTTGCGGAGTATCATATACCCTGCCACGCGGACGTGCCTCACATGGAGGTGCATTTCATCGAGGAACGTGACGCCTATGTCGGACCGACACAAGCCAAGGGGCTGGGCGAACTGGGTATTTGCGGCGCGGGCGCGGCTGTCCTCAATGCAATCTACAATGCCTGCGGGGTCCGTATACGGGATCTGCCCGCGACCCCCGACAAACTCATCGCGAGCCTTGCATGAGCATGGTGATCGCAGAAGCGTCTCCCGATCCCGTCCGTGGCCGACATGACGGCGACCCATTGCAAGCTGCGTTGCATCGCGAAGAGAGCGTGCTCGCGATCATCACCGAAGTAAACGGACCATCATATCGTCCGCTCGGCGAAATCATGGCTTTCGTCCCGGACGCTCGCGTTGGATCGTTGAGTTCGGGTTGCATAGAAGCAGACCTCGCGACGCATGCACAGGATGCCCTGCAGAATGGGGCAAAGCTTGTGCGCTACGGAGACGGTTCGCCCTTCATCGATCTGCAACTGCCCTGCGGCGGGGGGCTGGAAATTACGCTTATCCCACGTCCCGACCGAGATGTATTGAGAAGCGTCGAGGAAAAGCGTGGCAGACGCGAACGCTGCGCCTTCCTGGTAACGAACGATTACCGGCTGCAGGAAACCGTCTATGGCACGACCGGGAAGACCAGGGATGGCTTTCGCGTCTCGTTCCGCCCGCAACCACGCTTTCTGATTTTCGGCAGCGGACCGGAGGCTGCCATTTTCACCGATCTTGTCAAATCGGCGAACTATCCGCATCTTCTCCTTTCCGCCGATCGAGAGACATTAACATCTGCAAAAGCAAACGGCTGCGCCGCCACCCAGCTTCACTGGGCCGCAATGCCCGCCGATCTACCTATCGACGATCGAACCGCCGCCATTCTGTTCTTCCATGATCACAGCTGGGAACCAACTATACTTGCCCGGCTCCTGGAGACCCCGGCCTTCTATATCGGAGCGCAAGGGTCACGCCGGGCACATGACGGCCGGATAGCCGAATTGCGCCGAATCGGCGTGCGCGAGGGACTGGCTCGCATCAAGGGACCCATCGGATTGATACCGTCGGCGCGCGACCCAAGAACGCTTGCCGTTTCGGTCCTGGCCGAGGTTCTGGATGCCGCGCGATGACGACGGTGGTGCTTCTTGCAGCTGGCAAATCGCGGAGGTTTGGCGAAAAATGCAAGCTGCGAACGCCGTTCATGGGAAAACCACTGATCCGCCATGCGGCAGACGCCGTCGTCAATACAGGGCTGCCAAGAATTGCGGTCGTCAGCGACCCCGCAGTCCAAGCCCTGATACCCGAATTCCGCTGCATTTTTTCCAACGGACTCATGTCGCAATCGCTTAAGGCGGGCATTGGCGCGCTCGGTGACGATGATGCCTTGATCATGCTCGGCGACATGCCTTTCGTGAAGAGCGAATTCCTTCTGCAAATCGCTGGCGCTGACACGCCGGCAGCGGCGACGGATGGCAACAAAGTCTCGCCGCCTGCGCTTATCAAGTCCACTCTTTATCCACGCCTGTCCGCTTTGCAGGGCGATCAGGGTGCCGGATCGCTCTTGCGCGAGCTACCTGGGCTGATGCGCTTCAGTGCCGGTCCTGGTGAACTTGAGGATATCGATACCGGCGATGACTTTGCAAAGTTCTGCGAACCGACGGCAACTAAAGAACACTAAGGACTCGAGCCACTAGCGGAGCGGGTGACCAGCCGGTTCGCACCGGCGTAATACCGAGGCGGACGATAACGAGATTTGCGGAAGGAATGATCGCCGCGATCTGGCCGTCATGCCCACGCATCCAATAGGTGTCGCCCGGCAATGCCGCGCCCTCGCCCGAACGTGTCAGCGTGCTCAGCCACACTTGCCCTTGCCCATAGGCACCATTGGATGGGGCACTTGGTGTGCGCATCCAATGGACATAGCCCTGAGGAAGAATGGGCGTTCCCTTCCAGACGCCGTCCTGCAGCAGGAACTGGGCGAAGCGTGCCCAATCCCGCGCCGTCGCGTACATGAATGACGAGCCTATAAAAGTGCCTGAGGCGTCCGTTTCCATCACCGCGCTCGACATGCCAAGCGGTGCAAATAGCGCCCGTCTCGGCCAGGCAAGCGCTTCCTCAGGCGTGTCAAAACGGTCCTGAAGCAGGCGCGCCAGCAGAACTGTGGTGCCGGACGAGTAGTTGAATGTCGTGCCTGGCGCAGCTTCGAGCTGTGAGCGAGCAACAAAACGCGCCATGTCAGGTTCAAGAAAGAGCATGCGGTTGACGTCCGAGATCCCGCCATAGGTCTCGCGGAATGCCAGACCGCTCTTCATGCCAAGAAGATCGGACAATTTGATCTGCTGTCGATCACCCGTCCAGTCGGGTCGCAGGTTCGGCTCGTCCAGACTGTCGAACCGGTTCGTGGCTGTGCCGATCAAGGCTGCGATCACCGTCTTGGTCATCGACCAGCCGAGAAGCGGCGTGTCGGACGAAAACCCCTCCCCGTACTGCTCACCGACAATGCGGCCATCATGCACGACGACCACAGCGCGCATGCCTGGCCCGACAAGCACTTCGTCGCGGAGAATAGAAGAGACCGCAGGGTTCGCGCTTTGCGCCGTGGCATCTCCATCCGGCCATGGCAGGGTCTTGTCAGCAACGGGCATCTCGACCGCCGCGGCGCGCGGCATTGCCTGAACGCGAGCGAAATCGCCATCGGGAACAGGCGTGCAGCCCAACTCATCCCGATGCATGGCCCAGTTGCGAGCGAACTGACCAAGAAAAGCGGCGGAGACGATTTTTCGATCGTGATCCACCTCGACGGAGATGAGCCGAAGCAGCGGATTGCCCGGGGCCTGAACGTCGACCGCGAGAAGCGTTTCCAGGTTGCGCCCGGCGACGAAGAGACCGGAGCACACGATTTTTGCAGCATAGCCCGTGCCGATCCGCAAGAGGCTGGGTGGCGCAAGCGCAAGCCACACAAGCGCACCAATCAGCAGCGCCGCCAGAAGTGTTGATATCATCCGAGCCAATCGCCGCATAACCATTTACGTCCCGCCCCCAAATGTCCCCTCATCGCTGATGATGTGAATTCAGGAGCGGAGCTTATGCAAGCTCTATGTCGTTAAAATATCAGCTCGTCATTCGTTCGATTTATCGCTTCTTTGCAACATAGAGATGGCCCGGCACCGGCGCATCCCGCTCATTGCGCACAATGATGTCTGCGCAGCAGACGCAATCCATATCATGAGCGTTGAGAAGTCGTTCGACATAGGACCGGGGATGAGCGAAACGCTGATGATCACCAACGGTAAAGTCGCGTCCTTCAAAGCGAGCATCTTCCAGCGTTTCACTGGAGAAACCAAAAAAACCGCCAGACAGCAGGTGTTTTTCGACGCCAGAGAAGAAGCGTTCCAGGTCGCCCATGTAAGGCAGCACGTCCGTTGCGACGATCAGATTCCAGGCCGCGTCTTCGGTATTATCAAGAAAATGAACGACTTCGCCAACGAAGAGCTTGTCATAGTCGCCCTTCTCGTAGGCGATCTCCACCATATTCTCGGAAATATCGACACCCGTTTTGTGGGCGGCCATGTCCTCAAGCGCATCTGCCGACAAACCAGTGCCGCAACCTAAATCGAGCATGCGCTCGACATGGAACCGCGGATCAATCTCCAGTAATGCCTCCCGCAATTGCAGCGGTACGTCGTAACCCAGCTGATCGACCAGGATCGTATCGAACATTTCGGCGTGCTGATCGAAGAGAGTGGCGACATAAGCGTCCGGCGCTTTTTCCGGTACGGTGCCGCGTCCCATGCTGGCCATCCGCACCGAAGCGCCGCCGTGATCCTCAGGGTCGAGCGCAAGCACTTCCTCATAAGCCCTGGCCGCCGCATCATAATCGCCGGCCTTTTCCAGATCGAGCGCGCGGTTATAGGCTTCCTCAAGCGCCGCCTGATCGAGTTCTTTCTTTTCGTGCTGCGTCATCGATCTTGTCATCCTGTTTTCAGGGCAGGGCTTTACGCCTCGGGCGCCTCTTTGAACAGGGGGTATCTCTCTCCCTCCAGAAGAGGACGCAACGATGTCAGCTCCTTTGCCAGATAATCCAGCAGACTGCGGATACGTGGCACGTTGCGCAAGTCGCGATGTGTCAGAAGCCAAAGATCGGTTGCAAAGCGGGCGTCCGGGGCCGCGAGGCGCTTCAGGCTCGGGCGGACATCGCCGATGAAACAGGGCAGATAGCCGATGCCTATACCGGCCTCTATCGCCTCTCCAAGGCCCAGAACGGTGTTGGCCCGGTAGGCAATGCGCCGAGCCTCTACATTGGCGACGACTTCCCGCACAACCTTCATCTCGCCCATACTTTCGCCAAGGGTCACCCAACGCGCAGCATCGACTTCCTCCTTCAGCCCCACAGGCGTGTAAAGCGCCCAGGCGATACGGCTTGCCCGCCGTCCGATCAGCGTTTCAGGGGGTGTGTCTGTCGCGCGGATCGCAATGTCGGCATCACGCCTCGAAAGGTTGAGCGGCGCATTAGAAAGGACAATGTCGAGTGTCACGTCGGGACAGCTCTTCTGGAAGCCGGCAAACAGCGATGTCAGAAGATGGACAAGGAGCGAGTCGTTCGTTGTCACGCGCACTTCGCCCGCGGGCAGAAGCTCTCTGCCTGAAAGTTTGAGCGCCAGTGCGTCCACCTCTTCCTGCATGTGCTCGGCTGCCTTGACAATCTCCTCTCCGAGCTGCGTCGGCGTGAGCACCGGGCCGTTCCGCTCGAAAAGCGTCAGCTTATGCGTTTCCTCGACCTGCTTAAGCCGACGAAACACCGTGGAATGGGCAACGCCAAGTCGATCCGCGGCGGCCGGCAATGTCCCTGTATCTGCGATTGCCTTGATCAATCTAAAATCGTCCCAACTTAGCTTTTCCACCATCGAACTCCGTCCCCGCGCAATTTCGTTATTGCGAATTTGCAATACGAATATCAATGACATTTGAAAACTATTGCATAATTATGCTGAAAAGCAACGAAGGAGGTCATCATGACGACCCGCAACGGAATTCATCACGTCACAGCCATCGCCGGTCCTGCCAGCCGCAATGTGCAGTTCTACACGAAGACGCTCGGCCTTCGCCTCGTCAAGAAGACGGTTAACTTCGACGATCCGGGTACCTACCACCTCTACTATGGAGATGAGGCCGGTAGTGCAGGCACGATCCTGACCTTCTTCCCCTGGGCCAATGTAGCGCCTGGACGTCTTGGTGTCGGCGAGACACAGGAAACAGTCTTCCGCGTGCCGGAAGGCTCGATCGGTTACTGGACGCACCGTCTGCTCGAAAAGGGCATCACGCATGATGCGCCTGAAAAGCGCTTCGGCGAAACCATACTCTCCTTCCGTGACCCGGACGGGATGCGGCTTGCGCTTGCCGGCGTGCCCGGGGCCGAAGCCGAAGCTGCCTGGGACAATGGGGAGATACCGGTTGAGCATGCGATCCGCGGCTTCCATTCGGTCAGTCTGCTGCTTGAAGAAGAAGGCCCCACGGCTGCAATCCTCACCGGCGTTCTCGGTTTCGAGAAGATTGGCGATGAGGCTTCAACGTCGCGCTTCATCGTCAAGGACCAGCCGATCGGCGGCATCGTGGATATTCGTGCTGTCGGGGGTTTCCTGAAGCCCCGTCCTGGCGGCGGCTCGGTTCACCATATTGCGTTTCGCGCCAAGGATGACGCGCAACAGGAAGACATGGTGCGCAAGCTGCGCGAGACCTTCGGCATCGCGACCACGGAACAGAAAGACCGTAATTATTTCCGGTCGGTCTATTTCCGTGAGCCGGGTCACGTGCTCTTCGAAATCGCAACGGATCAACCCGGTTTCTCCGTCGATGAACCGTTAGCCGAACTGGGTAACGCGCTGAAGCTTCCGGATTTTCTGGAGCCGCACCGCGCACGGATCGAGGCAAGCCTGCCTGATCTGACGGAACAATAATTATCGCCAAAACTTCGCGAGGGACGCAATCACACATCGTTCCCTCGCGAACGGGAGCATTCAGATGAACACGACGCTTTCCTTCACCCATCGTTTTGTCCCCGCCTCGGCCGAGGGCGAAAAGCCCCTGCTGCTCCTCCACGGAACAGGGGGCGATGAAAACGACCTGCTCGATCTGGGGCGGGCTCTTGCACCGCATTCCGCCCTTCTGTCGCCGCGCGGCCGTGTGCTTGAAAACGGCATGCCGCGATTTTTCAAGCGGTTGAGTGAGGGCGTCTTCGACGAGGCGGATCTCCTGGCTCAAACGAAAGCTCTGGCGGCCTTCATTGCGGAAGCGCGCGAGGCTTACGCACTTGAAGCTCCGCTCGCCGTTGGCTTCTCGAACGGGGCAAACATCGCAGCATCTCTCCTGATGCAGGCCCCCAACTGCCTGGCGGGCGCGCTCCTGCTACGGCCCATGCAGCCATATCGCGTTCGACCGCAATTCCGTTTGAACTCCACGCCCATACTCATGCTTTCCGGCGCGTTCGATCCAATCGTCGGGAAAGTAAACGTTGACGGCCTGGCTGAAGCTTTTACCGAGGCCGGGGCCGATCTTCGTTACGAGACATTGCCTACCGGCCATGCATTGAGCCAGATGGATCTGACGATCGCAAAGGAATGGTTGTCCGAGCATGGGCGAGCCTGACCGCCTCTTCTCAAGCGAAAATCCAGACGCTCAGACTCTACGTTTGAGCGTCTTTCTGTTTGAGCAGAAGCACACATGCGTCTCTTCATGCATCAACTAAAATTAAGTTTGTAAAAGACACTTTTTTAGTTGTCACTAAATATTGTTTTGCTAATTTAGTTAGTACCAAATGAATTTTAGATAGAAGCTTTTAGGGTCGGAGTCGCAATCGGGGGGAATAGACGGCGCACCCGCCAAGGGGATTATCCCAGGAGAGGAAACTGGAATGGCTGCGCGCATTACAGGCAAGCTGGACGGCAAGATTTCGGAAGTCGCCGGCAACGTTTTACACCTTGACGCGCCAAGCGTCGTTCAACTGCCTTATACGCCTGAACAAGTTGTCTCCTATCAACGCGTCGGCGATGATCTCATTCTCCGGCTTATTAATGGCGAGATCATCCGCATTGAAGATTTCTATGCTGATCTTCAGAGCGGCGTCAGAAGCGATCTCGTGCTGGAAGGGCAGAACGGAGAACTCTGGTACGGCGCGCATACCGAAGGTCTGACCGATTTCAGTTTCGCCCGGATTGGTTCCGTCGATCAGCTTGTCGGCGCAACCGCAAGCGCAGGTGGAGGCCTTGGTCTCGGCGGATTGCTGGCGGCCGGTCTCGCTGTCGGGGCGGCTGGCGCCATCGCAGCATCTTCCAGCGGCAGCGACAATGACAGTGGCAGCAATGACAATGGCGGTGGCGCGGACACGACCCCGCCTGCCCGACCGGGTGACCTCGCAATCACTCCTGACGGAACCAGCCTTACCGGCACGGGAGAGGCAGGTTCGACCGTCGCGGTACTTGATGCTTCCGGAAATCAGATTGCCGAAGGCACCGTCGGATCGAATGGCCATTTTACGGTTGCGCTCCAGCCACCGCAGAACGATGGCGGCCAGCTCAGCGTTACGCTGACCGATGCAAATGGCAACACATCCGAGCCCGGTTCGATAACCGCCCCTGCCCTGGACACGATCGCCCCCGAAGCTCCAACCGATCTCGTCGTCGCAAGCAATGGCGCGAGCATCACCGGTCGTGGCGAGGCTGGCGCGATTGTAAAAATCTACAATGCCGCAGGGCAAGTGATCGGCGAAGGCACGGTCACGCAGGACGGCACCTTTATTGCAGCGCTCTCCCCCGCTCAATTTGATGGATCGACCCTTTCCGTCACATTGACCGATGCTGCCGGAAATATATCGTCAGCGGCAACCGTAGCCGCCCCCATTCAAGATATCATACCGCCCGAAGCACCCACCGGTGTGGCAATCGCCGCCGATGGCAGTGCCGTCACGGGCACCGGAAAGCCGGGTTCGACCAT
>NZ_BMZO01000005.1:115534-321286 GCF_014652835.1 Limoniibacter endophyticus | reverse complement strand
TGCCGGACATGACGCAAATCGTGTAGCAGAGGCACAGAAATCGTCAAGTAAACCAAACAGGCAGTATTCCCCGTAAATTCGAATAAATTTTCGTGGAATCTGCCTGCTTGTCACAAAAACGGGATATTGAACCCGCTTTAGCCGGAGATCAATCCGGCCTGTTCAGCGCAGACGCGCAGATCGTCCTGCGGGCGGGGGCCAATCTGCTGGACGCAGAGACCGGCGGCCAGCGAACCAAGCCTGCCGCATATATCCAGCGCGTAACCGCGCGTGTAGCCAAAAAGCACTCCGGCTGCATAGAGATCGCCTGCGCCGGTCGTGTCGGCCAGGCGCTCGATCGGCATCGCATCGATCGTGTGGCGCTCTTCACCGCGCAGGATGATCGAACCCATTTCCGAACGTGTGACACATGCAAGCTTGCAATCCTTTGAGATTCTCCGCAGCGCTTCTTCAAAGTCATCGGTCTGGTAGAGCGATTTTGCCTCATGTTCATTGGCAAAAACAATGTCGACCGTACCACCACGCATCAGCTCCAGAAACTCGTCGCGATAGCGATCGACGCAGAACGGGTCGGACAAGGTCATGGCAACTTCATTGCCCGCCTGATGGGCATGATAGGCGGTGACGCGAATTGCCTCCTTGGCACGCGGCGGATCCCAAAGATATCCTTCGAAATAAACCACCTGCGCGGCCGAGGCCTTGCTTTCCTCTACGTCTTCCGGACCAAGCTCGATGCAAGCACCGAGATAGGTATTCATCGAACGCTCTTTATCCTGTGTCAGGAAGATCATCGACCGCGCAGTCGGGATGGAATCGTAAAGCGGTTTGGTGTCGAACGCTACGCCCTGCGCGCGAATGTCATGTGTAAAGATCGTGCCAAGATGATCATTGGCGACCTTGCCGAAATAGGCGACGCGACCACCAAGACTGGCGATACCGGCTGCCGTGTTCCCGGCACTGCCGCCCGAGGCTTCAATGGCCGGCCCCATGTGATCATAGAGCAATTCGGCGCGCTCGGCATCAATCAGGTTCATCGCGCCCTTGATGATACCGTGTTCTTGCAGAAAACTTTCGTCGCAGTGAGAAATGATATCGACGATGGCGTTACCAATACAAAGAACGTCGTACTTGTCCATAAATCTCTCCTGCGATGCCCGCAGCCTTCTGCCACGCGATACGCGCCGGGTAAAGTGCGCAGTGGCTCTGAGCAGGATTATTAGCGCTTGAGAAGAAGAGCCGCGCAGCTCGATGCGACGCGGCTCGTGTCTTCATGCTGCGAAATTTGGCACCGGTTTCGCAAGCCGCGAATTGCGCATGGACCATGCGAGATAGACCACGATGCCGAGAACATTCCAGATCAGGAACCAGAACTGCGTCCTGTGCTGCAAGCTGAAGAAGAAGATCACGCAGCCCAGGATGGTGACCACACCGACCACCGGCCATAGCGGGGCCTTGAACGGTCGGTCCCGCTTGGGGTCGCGGATACGCAGCACGATCAGCGCCAGCCCCACCGAGGCGAAGGCCATAAGTGTGCCCGCATTTGCCAAGGACGCCAGTTCATCAAGACGCATCAGTCCTGCCAGAACGCTGACGAGAACTGCCGTAAAAATCGTGACGATGGCCGGAACGCCGCGGCTGGAGATGCGGGCAAGACGCGTCGGCAGCAAACCATCACGCGCCATGCCGAGGAAGACCCGACTTTGGCCGAACAGGAAGGCGAGCAGAACAGTCGGCAATGCGATGACGGCGGAAGCCGCGATCCACTGCGCGACCGCGCCCTGGCCCAGATTGCGCATGATGAGCGCCAACGGTTCCGGACTATCGGAGAAGGAGGCAACCGGTGCAGCTCCGACGGCCGTGGCAGCCACGCCGATATAAAGAGCCGTACATACGACCATCGATCCGACAATGCCGATGGCAAGATCACGCTTCGGATCCTTCGCTTCCTCCGCAGCGGTGGCAATCGCATCAAACCCATAGAACGCAAAGAAGATGATTGCTGCGGCGGCCATCACTCCGGTCTGCACCAGCGGTCCGCCAAAACCGTGCGGCATGAAGGGCGTAAAGTTGGCAGAATCAAAGTTCGGCAGAGCAACAGCGACGAAAAGCACCAACGCAGAGATCTTGATGACGACGAGAATGGCATTCAGGGTGGCACTCTCACGGGTTCCCAGCAGGAGCATTCCGGTGACGATTGCGATGATGAAGACAGCCGGCAGGTTAATGAGGCCGCCCTCGACATGAGGACCAACGGCCAGCCAGATTGGCAGATCAATGCCCATGCCAGAAAGGAAGCCGACGGCATATCCCGACCAGCCGACCGCAACGGCCGAAACCACGAGCGAGTACTCAAGGATCAGGCTCCAGCCGACGATCCAGGCGAATAACTCCCCAAGTACGGCGTAGGAATAGGTATAGGCGCTGCCGGCGGCGGGCATCATGGTGGAAAGCTCGGCATAGGCGAGAGCCGCGCAGGCGCAAATAAGCCCGGCCAAGGCGAAGCTGAGCAGTACGGCAGGACCTGCAAGCCCCGCACCGACGCCGATCAGCGTAAGAATGCCCGTGCCGACGATGGCACCGACGCCCAGAGCCATGAGATGCGGCCAGCTCAAAGTCTTCCTGAGCCCCTCGCCATGCTTGTTCTCATGCATCGCGTCGATGGAAATCTTTCTACTCCAGAAATTCATGAAATTCTCCTCTCGGCGACCGGCATATCAGCGGACCGGCCTTATTCCCAACCCGGCGAATCTCCGCATATCCATGAGCATTGGCTTGCCACTGTCATGGGTCGGACCTGATTCAGGTGGTGGAAGACCAGAGAGATTTCGTTGCACGGGTTATGCAGATGTTTGCACAGCCGCGCCTGCGGAATTTTTGAACGCTGCTTCTGTCGTCAAACGACCTGCCGCGCGAACCCGCAAAAAAACGCGCGGATTTAGCCGCGCGTTTTTTGACTTGCGATGCGTTTTAATTCAATCCCGCTTGGCAACAGGCTGCTTGATTGCTGCCTGGGCTGCTGCCAGCCGCGCAATAGGCACTCGGAACGGCGAACAGGAGACATAATCAAGTCCGACGTCCTCGCAGAAGGCAATGGAAGCCGGATCACCGCCGTGCTCTCCGCAAATGCCGAGCTTGAGGCTATCGCGAACAGAGCGCCCCTTCTGCACGCCGATTCGCACCAGCTCGCCGACACCTTCCTGATCGAGCGTCACAAACGGATCCTGCTCGATCAGTCCCTGCTTGCGATAAGTCTCGAGGAAGCCAGCGGCGTCATCACGCGAAATGCCGAAGGTAGTCTGCGTCAGATCGTTTGTGCCGAACGAGAAAAACTCGGCCGAGCCAGCGATCTGATCCGCCTTCAGCGCCGCGCGCGGAAGCTCGATCATCGTGCCTACCAAGTAATCGATGGATCCCCCCGACTCGGTAATGACTTCCTTTGCCACGCGGTCGATAATGGCCTTCACATAGTCCAGTTCTTCCACAAGGCCGACCAGCGGCACCATGATTTCCGGAACGATGGCGCTGCCGGTTTTCTTTGCCGCGTTGACGGCCGCCTCGAAAATCGCACGCGCCTGCATTTCCGCTACTTCCGGATAGGAAATCGCCAGACGGCAACCGCGATGGCCGAGCATCGGATTAAACTCGTGCAACGAATCGGCCCGCTCGCGCAGCTTCGCAGCATCGACCCCTATGGCGCTGGCCACTTCGGCAATTTCCGCTTCCGTATGCGGCAGGAACTCGTGCAGCGGCGGGTCGAGCAGACGGATCGTGACCGGCAGACCAGCCATGATCTCGAACAACTCCTCGAAGTCGGATCGCTGCATGGGCAGGAGTTTGTCGAGCGCCTTACGGCGCCCCTCAACCGTGTCAGACAGGATCATCTGGCGCATGGCAATGATGCGCTCACCTTCGAAGAACATATGTTCCGTGCGGCAAAGGCCGATCCCTTCGGCGCCGAACGAGCGCGCGGTGCGGGCATCGGCGGGCGTCTCGGCATTGGCGCGCACATTCATGCGGCGTGCCTTGTCCGCCCATTCCATGATGCGCGCAAAGTCCCCGGAAAGTTCGGGTTGCAACATCGGAACGGCGCCCTTCAGCACCTGACCCGCGGTACCGTCGATGGTGATGACATCGCCTTCGCGGAAGCTCTGGCTGCCGGCGATGAGGGTCTTTGCGGCGTAATCTACGCGAAACGTGCCTGCGCCCGACACACACGGCTTGCCCATGCCGCGGGCAACGACCGCTGCATGGCTGGTCATACCACCGCGCGTCGTCAGGATACCTTCGGCTGCATGCATCCCGTGAATATCTTCAGGACTCGTTTCGATACGCACCAGAATGACCTTACGGCCTTGGTCCTTCAGCTCTTCGGCACGCTCCGACGTAAACACGATCTCGCCCGTTGCCGCTCCCGGCGATGCCGGAAGACCGCGGCCGACGACATCGCGCTGCGCCTTCGGATCAATAGTCGGATGCAGAAGCTGATCGAGCGAGGCCGGATCGATACGGCAAACGGCCTCGTCGGCCGACAAAAGTCCTTCTTCCACCATTTCGGCGGCGATCTTCAGAGAGGCCTTGGCCGTGCGCTTGCCCGACCGGGTCTGGAGCATCCAGAGCTTGCCGCGCTCGATGGTGAATTCTAGGTCCTGCATATCGCGGTAATGCTGCTCGAGCTTGTTTGCGATCGCGATGAAATCAGCGAAGGCTTCCGGCATCACCTTTTCAAGCGATGGTTTGTCAGAGCCAGCCGCAATGCGGGCAGCTTCAGTGATATTCTGCGGTGTTCGTATGCCCGCTACCACGTCTTCACCCTGCGCATTGACGAGAAATTCGCCGTAGAGCGTCTTTTCGCCAGTAGAGGGATTACGCGTGAAGGCAACCCCGGTGGCCGAAGTCTCGCCCATATTGCCGAAGACCATGGCCTGCACGTTTACCGCCGTGCCCCAGCTTTCAGGAATGTCGTGCAGACGGCGATAGGTAATGGCGCGCGGGTTCATCCAGCTGGCGAACACGGCCCCGATAGCGCCCCATAGCTGTTCCTGCGGGTCCTGCGGAAACGGCTTGCCAAGCTCTTCCTCGAACCTTGCCTTATATCGGACAATCAGCTTCTTCCAATCGTCCGCGGATAGTTCAGTATCGAGTTCGAAACCAAGGCGCTCCTTCTCATCTTCGAGAATCTCTTCGAAGTTCTCGTGATCGAGTCCCATTACAACGTCGGAATACATGGTGATGAAACGGCGATAGCTGTCATAGGCGAAGCGCTCGTCGCCGGAATCGCGAGCAAGCGCCTCCACCGTCTGATCATTGAGGCCGAGATTGAGTACCGTGTCCATCATGCCAGGCATGGAGGCGCGAGCGCCGGAACGGACGGAAACCAGCAGCAGTTTCTCCGGGTCCCCGAAACGGCGCCCCGTGATCCTGCCAATATGTTCCAGCGCGGCATCCACCTGCGGCTTCAGATCGTCTGGATATTGCCTGCCATCGGCATAGTAGCGGTTGCAGAGCTCGGTGGTCACGGTAAATCCGGGCGGCACGGGCAGACCCAGCGCGCACATCTCGGCCAGATTGGCACCCTTGCCGCCAAGAAGATTGCGATCGCCAGCCCGGCCTTCAGCCGCACCGTCGCCGAATGTGTAGACCCATTTGCTCATGCAGGCTCACTCCCCTGATACACCCGGTTTGCGCGGCTTCTTTGCGCAACCTCGGAACGCTGGATATCTTTGCCCGGTAGCGATAGCGCATGCAAAAGCACAGCGAAATGCTCTCGGGTATTTGCGTGGTCGATCTTTTGTGCACTTAGACTGAACATTTGTATCAATCATGTACACGCCCGTTTCCCGATAAGATGCGCAAGCTGCAAACGCAAGGCACGGACTGACGCACCTCGTAATAAATTGTCGATTGAGGATCTAGAAAATTGCATTCATTGCGTGGACAGAGGATTGAGCGCGAGCAAAACACATTCCTGTCGAAAACGGTTCCAAAACTTTTGCGGCAGCTCAAATCGACAATTGCACTGGCAAACGAGTTTGCCTATAAGGCGCACACGCTGGCACGTGGAACATGGTTTCGCGAAGGCTTTTGGGGCGTAGCCAAGCGGTAAGGCACCGGTTTTTGGTACCGGCATTCCCAGGTTCGAATCCTGGCGCCCCAGCCAACCAAGTTTTCAGTGAAGCAATCCTAGCTCGTCTCGGCGAGGCTGCATTGCCCGCTGCGGGAAACTGAGCCCGCACACACGCAATCAACCCATCCGCCATTCCATCACAGTGTTCAAATAGGCTCGTTCGCCAATGTGGAAATGGGTTTCGCCGACCTGCATGAAACCCTCCCGCTCATAAAAGGCGAGTGCGCGACTATTTTCTGCGTTGACCGTCAGCCAGATGCGCTCAGCGGCTTCGTCCAGACAGAGAGAAATAGCCGCCCGAAGGAGGCTTTGCCGACACCTCCGCCTTGATGCGAGGGCTGCACATAAAGCGTACCAATCTCGACCTGCGACAATGGATCGACTGGTGACGGAGAATGCATCGAAACACAGACATAACCGTCAATCCCCTCTTCATTTTCCGAGACGAGATAGCGTTCTGTCTGCCTGCTCAGCGCTGCCTGGAAGTTTTCGCTGGTGAACTGCTGCAGGGCATAATCGGCATAATGGGCATTCACACCCTTGCGAATATAGGTGTTCAGCCAGACCTCAATCGACACCGCGGCAAGACTGGAGGCATCGGCCCGGGTCGCGTGTCGGATTTTCGTGCTCATGGCCTCTCACGTAGAACTAAAGGCTTCTTATAACGAACCATCACGACGCTGAAACCACTATCCTCGTGTTTCACCGACCGTATCGGCCATGACGGCTCCCCGCTCACCGATCGGCTTTTCCGGCGGCGTGGTCGTGTCGCGGCTGGTCTGGTGCTCCAGTTCCGCATTAAGCTCCGCGCCCAGCAATATGACTATCGCGGAAATCCAGATCCAGGTCATAAAACCGATGGCAGCACCAAGCGAGCCATAGGTTTCGTCGTAGGATGCGAAATTCTCGACATACCACGAAAACAGTATCGAGATGCCCACCCATAGCACAGAAGCCAGCCCTGCACCCCAGGTCACCCAACGCCAGCGCGCACGCTCACGGCTCGGACCGTAGCGGAATACCAGCGCCGTCAGGCCCGCGACAAGCACCAGCACAATTGGCCAGCGCAAGGTCAGAAGCCAGTTTTCCAGACCTCCCAACCCGACGAAATTGAGCAGCGTCGGCAAGATGACAACGGCTGCAAGCGCGGTCACCATGAAGATCAGCATGAAGAGCGTGAAGCCGAGGCTTATGAGGGTGAGTTTCACGAAAGAGCGCTTCTCGCGCTCGCCATAGACGATATTGAGCGCATCGATCAGTGTCTTCATGCCCGAGTTGGTGCTCCACAGCGCAATCCCGAGACCAAGAATCAAGCCAAGGCTCAAGCCCGCGCGCCCCTGCTCTGTCAGTTGCATCAATGTTTCGCGCAGAATATCCAGGCCACCCGCCGGTACTACGCCCGACAGGAGTTGGAGATGTTCTGCCACCGTGCCCGGATCAGCAAAAAGACCGTAGATCGAGACAAGCGCAGAGATGGCCGGAAAGATGGCGAGCAAAACATAGAAGGTGAGCCCTGCTGCAACCAGCATGAGCCGGTCATTCAGGAACTCTTCATAGGTGCGGATGAGAATATCCGCCCAGCCGCGAGGTGGAATTTCATGCGGCTTTTCAGCGTCACGCCCATGCAGATCCGCTTTTTGCAGCGGCGTGTCCGCTTCGCTCACCGGTTCGTCGCGACGAGCGGGCCGACGAGAAAGAAGCATAGCCGACGCGGCAAGAGCGAGAAGCCACACAAGGCTTGCAGACGAGTGATTCGATGAGGGCGGTGTTCTTTCGTGCTCCGCACGCCGCATGCCATTTTTTCCTCTCGTTTGTCGCAGGACGCCATCATTACCCGACGCTTACGTTTCGGAAATCAGCAGATTGCGGGAAGGTTCCGGAAGCGCTTTCCCATTCTATTTCGTTCTCGCACAGCTCACCCGACCGCGCGCCGCCGAGGCGCGGAAGAGTTCAGACCGGCAAAGCACTGGCCAAAGCCTCTGATCGCGCCAACTGGTCTTGCCATGGTTGCCCGTTTCGCGCATGACCCTTGAGCGCAAGCAATTGACTGGTCGACCTTGTTCGATCGCGATCTGAGCGGAAAGGCCGCGCATGGTTGAGACAAGAACAGCGGAAGAAAAGCAGCACGCCGGAGCGAGGCACCGCTCAGTCGCCACGACACGCGCCAAATCCGGCTCTTGGGGTATTGCTGCACGCATTGCCTCGCCGATCGCGATCATCATGCTCTGGCAGATTGCCAGCGCAACCGGCCTGCTTTCACCGCGTGTCCTGGCCTCGCCGCTTACCATTCTCTCGACGGCCCTTCGTCTGGTCGAAAGCGGCGAGCTGATCCGTGGCCTCAGCGTCTCGCTGCTGCGGGTCATCATCGGTTTTGCCATTGCACTTGTGGCAGGCGTGGCCCTGGCGCTTATCTCCGGCTTGTCACGCATCGGCGAAGTTATCGTCGATCCGCCCCTGCAAATGCTGAAGGCCATGCCTTTTCTCGGCTTGCTTCCGCTCTTCATTCTCTGGTTTGGGATTGGTGAAGCGCCGAAGGTCGGCATGGTAGCCTTCGGCTCAGTCTTCCCGATCTACCTGACGCTGTACGGCGGAATCCGCAGCATCGATCACAAGCTGATCGAAACGGGCAGGACACTTGAGTTGGGCACTGCGGGGATCATTCGCCATATCATCCTGCCCGGCGCGCTACCATCGCTTCTCGTTGGCATTCGCTACGGCCTGTCCATCGCATGGTTGAGCCTCGTTGTCGCCGAGCAGATAAATGCGACAAGCGGTCTTGGCCAGATCATCACATATGCACGGGATTTTCTGCAGACCGATGTGATCGTCGTCTGTCTCATCGTCTATGCGGCAATGGGACTTCTTACCGATGGGCTGGTACGCGCGATCGAAACCCGCGCCCTCCGCTGGCGTCCGCAGGTGCTGCCATGAGTCACGTGGTTGATATTCAAGGACTAACCCGCTCCTTCGGCGGCCCCAACATTCTGGACGATGTAGCCCTCGATATTGCACCGGGCGAGTTTGTGGCACTACTCGGCCGCAGCGGCTCGGGCAAATCCACGCTGCTTCGGATCATGGCGGGTCTCGATCAGGCCCCTGCGCGCAAGCTCGTTTTGCCCGCGCGGCGCTCGGTCGTGTTTCAGGAATCGCGCCTTCTACCCTGGAAGAGCGTGCGCGAAAACGTGACGCTTGGTCTGAAGGTCACGAATGCCGCGGCCAAAGCGTCCAAGGTTTTGCAGGAAGTCGGACTTGAACATCGCACCGATGCATGGCCGCTGACGCTATCGGGTGGCGAAGCCCAGCGTGCGGCGCTCGCGAGAGCGCTGGTCCGCGAACCGGAACTCCTGCTGCTTGATGAGCCCTTTGCCTCGCTGGATGCTTTGACGCGGCTGAAGATGCACACGCTGGTCGCCGATCTCTGGCGCAAGCACAAGCCCGCTGTGCTGCTCGTCACTCACGACGTTTGGGAAGCGGTTGCACTTGCCGATCGCGTTCTGGTGCTTGAACACGGCCGCTTCTCTCGCCAGATTGCGATCGACCTTCCGCATCCGCGTCATCGCGCCGATGCCAGAGCTGCAAAAATCGAAGCCGAGCTTCTTGAAGAACTCGGCGTCGGAGCCGAACCCTCTTTCCAGCAAGAACAGGTCTGAAACGCCGGAATGGAACGCTTATGAAAAACATGATTCGAATCGTTACAACAGCCGTCATAACCGCTGTCATCTCGCTTTCAACCGCAGCCACTTTCGCACAGGACCAGGTAGTGCGCATCGGGTGGCTGCGCGCGCCCAACGATATCACTTTGGCGAAATCACGCGGAACGCTCGAAAAAGCGCTGGCCGAAAAAGGCATCCGGGTTCAGTGGGAAGGCCCCTTCCCGGCCGCCGCTCCCGCTTTCGAAGCTCTGAATGCCGGCGCAATCGACATTACCGCCGGCAGCTCGACCGCGGTGGCCGCCGCACTTGCCGCCAACATTCCGGTTGCAGTATTTGGCTACCAGAAGATGGCTGCGGGTGCAGAAGGCATTGTCGTGAAAGCGAATTCCGGACT
The DNA here is from genome assembly GCF_014652835.1 of Limoniibacter endophyticus. Taxonomy (GTDB): domain Bacteria; phylum Pseudomonadota; class Alphaproteobacteria; order Rhizobiales; family Rhizobiaceae; genus Limoniibacter; species Limoniibacter endophyticus. Next base: position 311,115 of record NZ_BMZO01000005.1, on the reverse strand, counting down.
TGAGAATCTGAAGGCGCTTGAAGGCAAGAAGGTGGCCGTCAATCGCGGCGGCACAGGTGAGTATCTGCTGGTGCAAGGCCTCGAAAAGAACGGCATCGACCCCGGAAGCGTGGAACGTGTCTACTTGAGTCCTTCCGACAGCGGGCCGAGCTTTTCCCAAGATCATGTCGATGCATGGGCAACCTGGGATCCGTTTGTGACGATTGCTGAAGAAACTTATGGCGGCCAGGTTCTTGCCGATGGCGATGCAATTGGCTCCGACAACGCCGTCGTACTGGTTTCCAGCCGCTCTTTTGCCGATGAACAAAGAGAAGAGCTGCAGGCGATTTTCGATGTTTTGAAAGCCGAGAATAACTGGGCTACCGAAAACAAGACAGAGGCAGGCAAGATCTGGGTCGAAGAAATGAAGATCCCGACAGAGTTCGCTGAGCGCATCGGCGAAAACAATGCGGTTCCCACAACTGCCGTGACCGATGCCGATATAGAGCAGATGGGTAAGATTGCGGAGTGGTATGTCAAAAACGGTATCATCCCCACAATGCCGGATATCAAGGCCGGCACCGTCAAGTTGAAATGAGTTCCTTTACAAACCACCTGAAAACGGCTCGCATTCCTGCGGGCCGTTTTCTTTATCGGTCAGTGCCGCGGCAGTGATGCCTGCGCCGGCTGGGATGGCAGCGGGGGCAGCTGGTCCAGGAGGACTGGTGCAGGCTCTGACGCCGGAGCGGCGTTCACGCCTGCAACATTGCCTACGGAAAGTTGATGACGTTCTGACTGGCAAAACCCAAACCGCCCATGCCCGGCGCCTTGAAGCCTCGTCCGAGCAGCCAGTTGCGGTGCATGCCGTTATAGATGAAGGCAAAGACGATTCCAGACAGGCCGAAGGTAGGGACAGCAGCGATCAGCATGATCAGAAAGCCGATAACATGACCCCTAAATAGCGCCGGCAAAGGTCCGAAGAATAAACAGGTCCATGAGAAGCCATGATAGCCCATAGCTGTTCTTCCCGTGGTCGGGTCGATGAGTTGCACCGGATGTGCCATATGATGAAATGCCCCCGAAATAATAGTTCCGGTGACAAGATCACTCCCCGGCGGGCGAGACAACTAAGTATATACTGAAGTTGTTTTATATCCCGATCCGTGCAGGATATTTGCCCTCAGTCCTTGCTCATGCGTGCCGGCGGAGTTTCACCCTCACGGGGATGAAATTCGAGCGTCCCGACCAGCCCCGATCTGCCCGGTACATCCTTCGGATGGTTCACGCCATCGAAGACCGGGATGCAGGCGAAATCGAACGGGCTAATGTCGTCGAGACATGCGGCGTTGATGCCATACTCCTCCGGATTGGAGCGGCGCTGATGGAAGACATAAATTCCGCAAACCGAGCAGAAGTGATGCTTCGCCGTGCCGGTATTGAAGGTGTAAAGCGTCAGCTTGTCTTGTCCCTCGATGACTTCCAGATCGGCCAGCCTTGCAGAGACCGCCACCGCGCCGCGCATCCGGCAATAGGAACAGGTACAACGTCGGGCGGTCTTCAAACCGTCGCTCAAGCGGACATTGAAGCGGACAGAGCCGCAATGGCATTGACCAGAAAACTTCTCGGCGTCGATCATGGAAGGGTCCTCCTCCTGCGTTAGCAGGAGAATAGGATGCTTACCGGAAATGCCAAGCATCTTCACATCGCCTCTCTGTTTTTTCAAACAGAGACGGGCACCTGACCCTTCAGCCACCTTACTAACAGACCCGCCAGTTCTTGCGGCGCTTCGAGCGGAACCATATGGCCCGTACCCTCGACGACTTCCAATCGCGAGCTTGCAATTCCTTCATGCAGCTCCTCTGCTTCACGGCGCGAACGCAGTCTGTCCTTCTCGCCCGCGATAATCAATGTCGGGCACTGGATGGAGCCGAGGCCATCCCGCTCATCCTTGCGCACAAGAAGAGATTGACGCCGAAAGATTTCCTCGCCAAGCCTGTTGCCCATTGCCTGAATGCGCGTGATCAAATGCAGATCGCCCTCGTTATCAGGGTGAAGCGAAGAGGCGACGGCCGAACGGCTCAGTCCCCGAAAAGCGATTGCGCCTATGTTCCTCGCGAACATTGCCTTCCGCCGCGCTTGCACCTCGCTGTCACCGCGCGCCGAGGTGGCGATGAGAATCAAGACCCTGACACGCCCTGGAGCTAAACGAACAATCTCGCGGGCCACATAGCCACCCATGGAAAAACCTATGAGAACAAAGGACGGCGGCGCGTCGGCGAGCACCCCGGCTGCAATCTCGGCGATCGTCGCCCCCTGGCTCATATCGGCGTGATGGATCGGCCCAAACGTTTGAAGCGCCTGTTCGACATCGCGCCAGAGATCAGACGTCAGCATGAACCCGGGAATGAGAAGAATGGGCATTTCAACCTTACCCCGCTTCTCTGATCCGTTCTGCTTCCTGCAAATCCACCGAGACCAGCTGACTGACACCCTGCTCGGCCATGGTGACGCCAAACAGGCGGTTCATGCGTGCCATGGTGATGGGATTGTGGGTGATGATGACGAAGCGCGTCTCCGTCGTGCGGGCCATTTCATCCATCAGATTGCAATAGCGCTCGACATTATGGTCGTCGAGCGGCGCATCCACCTCGTCCAGAACACAGATCGGAGCCGGATTGGTAAGGAAGACGGCGAAAATCAGCGCCATGGCCGTCAGCGCCTGCTCGCCACCCGAGAGCAGCGTCATGGTTTGCGGCTTCTTGCCCGGCGGACGGGCCAGAATTTCAAGTCCCGCTTCAAGCGGGTCGTCGCTCTCGATCAGCTGTAGCTCGGCTGTGCCGCCGCCGAACAGATGAGTAAACAGGCGCCGGAACTGCTGATCTACCACATCAAAAGCAGCAAGCAGGCGTTCACGACCTTCCTTGTTGAGCGACTGAATGGCCTGTCGCAACGTACGAATTGCTTCGATCACGTCGTCTCTGTCGGAAGTAATCGCATCGTGGCGATCCGAAAGCTCCTTCTGCTCCTGCTCGGCCAGAAGGTTGACGGCTCCGAGACGCTCACGCTCGATCTTGAGGCGTTCCAGTTGCCGTTCGATTTCCGCCGCGTCCGGCATCACGTCTTCAGGCCCAAGGCCAGTGTGCTGGATGACGAGATGCGGGGCGATACTCATTGCCTCTGCAATGCGCGCCTCGACCTCCTCGCGTCGGGTGGCGGCCGCCGCCTGCCGCTCCTCGGCACGAACGCGCTCCTCCCGAGCCTGGGCCAGCGCCAGCATGGCAGCTTGTGCTGCCTTATCCAGTATGGCCTGCTTATTTTCCGTCGCCTGCAAGCGGTTCTTCGCGTCGGTGCGGGCGCTCTCGGCTTTGGCAAGTTCCGACAGGACGGCTCGTCGCCGCGCATCAATCTCTTCCGGCTCCTCCGCCAGTCGTTCGGCTTCCTCGGCCGCATCCTCGCGGCGTTCTTTCAAACCCTCAATATGGGAATCCGCGTTGGCCGCACGGGTCTTCCAACTGTCGCGTTCCTGCGCGATGGCAGCGAGCCGGCGGTGACGCAGCTCGGCTTCCCGACGCAGCCCCTCGAAACGCGAACGGGCATCGGCAAGCGCTGAGCGCTGGCGTGAAACGGTATCGGATTGCTGTTCCAGCCTTACCTGCAGCTCGGAAAGATCCGGCGCTTCTTCCAACGAGGCTTTGGCTTCTTCCGTAGCCTCGATCGCCTCTTCGAGATCATCGGCAAGACGCGCCCGCGCATCCTGACGGGCATCGCGGCGGCTGGCAAGGTCACCGTTGGCGCGCTCAATGCGCGCAAATTCGGATCGAGCGTCGTCAAGCGCAATTTGCGCAGTACGTGCATCTTGGCGCGCCTGACGCTCGGCTTCCGTCGTTTCCCTTACGAGGCGCTGTGCAGAGACCAGAGCCGCTTCGGCAGCCGAAACCGCTTCACGCGCCGCGAATGCCTCATGTTCCAGTTCGGCAAGCCTGTTCTTCTGCGACAGACGGATCGCGGCAGGTGTCGGCGCATCGGCTGAGGCCGTCAACCCGTCCCAACGCCACAGTGCCCCTTCCCGGCTGACGAGACGCTGCCCGACCTTCAACAACGCCTGAAGCCGCGGACCGTCCACCTCTTCCACCAGACCAATCTGCCGCAATCGACGGGCGAGTTCACGCGGTGCGGTGACAACAGTAGCAAGCGGCGTTACGCCTTCCGGCAGGGTCGGATCGTCAGCCGAAATGATCGCATCGGCCCAGTGCGCGGGCGCAGTGCGCTCGGTCGGCAGGTCAAGATCCTCACCTAAAGCCGCCCCCAAGGCCATTTCATAACCGCGCTCGACGCGAATTGCCTCGACGACGGGAGCAACACCATCGCCTGCCACGGCGGACAGCATGCGCGCAAGCGTGCGCGCCTCAGTCTCGATGCCGGCAAGCGTGGAGCGTGCTTCCTGCAAGGGCCCACGAAGACCATTTTCTGCCGCGCGCGCCTCTTCCACCGCGATCTCGGCCTCGCCAATACGCTCCAGCGTCTCTGCGAGATGATTATCGGCAACTTCCACGCTCTCGCGTGCGACATCCAAGCCAGGAAGCTCGCCCAGCCTGGCAAGAATTTCGGTTAACTCACGATCGACCTCGGCGAGCTGGCGGGTAAGCCTCTCGCGGCGGTCGCCCGCGTCGCGTAGCGTGCGCTCGCTGGAGGATTGTACAGCGGCAGCTTCTGCACGCTCAGCCGTGAGTTGTGCTAGTGCCGCTTCACTCTCCTCCAAAATTCTCGCGGCATCCTCGACACGTTCGCGCATTTCGCTTTCCGTGTCGGCAGCGGACGCGTTTTCTTCACGAAGCTCGACCTCTTCGCGCTCGAGCCGGGCAAGCGTTTCGACATTGTCGCGCACCAATTGCTCTTCGCGACGAATGTCAGCGTCCAGCTGTTCCAATCGCAATGCGATTTCACGCTGACGGGCGGCGAGACGCCTCCCATGTTCCTCGATCTGCGTCGCCTCGATCGAAAGCCGCTGGGCCGCAGCACCAGCAGCAGCTTCGGCTTCCCGTAATGCTGGCAGACCATGCGCACCGATAGCCTGCGCCTTGGCCGCGTCCATCTGCTGTGTCGCGCGCTCTACCGCTGTTATCATCGCTTGCGAGAACTGAGACTTGGCTTCAGCTTCCGCGGCTTTGGTCTGCGTCCAGCGCAGATGCAGCAAAATTGCCTCAGCCTGGCGAATCTCGGCAGATAAATTCTTGTAGCGCGCTGCCTGGCGAGCCTGACGCTTCAGGCTTTCGATCTGGCTCGTCAGTTCCGAAACAACATCTTCCAGACGCTCCAGATTCCCCTCTGCGGCGCGCAGACGAAGCTCGGCCTCATGACGGCGCGAGTGCAGGCCGGAAATCCCAGCCGCTTCCTCAAGAAGCGCGCGACGTGCCTGGGGCTTGGCTTGAATAAGTTCACCGATGCGTCCCTGACCGACCATCGACGGCGAGCGTGCACCGGTTGATTGATCAGCAAAGAGAAGCTGCACGTCCTTGGCGCGTACCTCCTTGCCATTGATGCGATAGACGGAGCCGGATTCCCGTTCGATGCGACGCGAAATCTGCAGCTCGTCAGCATTGTTGAAGGCAGACGGTGCCGTATGGTCCCGATTATCGAGAAAGAGCGTCACTTCCGCCGTATTGCGAGCAGGACGCGTGCCGGAACCCGAGAAAATCACATCGTCCATCCCGGACGCGCGCATGTTCTTGTACGAGTTCTCGCCCATGACCCAGCGCAGGGCCTCTACCAGATTTGACTTGCCGCAACCATTGGGACCAACGACACCGGTCAAGCCGCCCTCGATGACGAATTCTGCTGGTTCCACGAAGGACTTGAACCCCAGAAGACGGAGGCGCGAAAATTTCATGGCCGGCCACCTTGTGACCAGCCAGAAAATAAGCAGCCGGAATGGCTCACTGAAGAATCAGTGTCAGAGCATGCTGTCGATGATGGCCGACATCTGGTCAACCGAGAGAGCTCCGGAGTACTTATTGCCATTGATGAAGAATGTCGGCGTGGCATTGACGCCGAATTCCGACTGTCCACGCTGCTGCACTGCCTGTACCTGACCGGCAAGCGCCTGGTCCGTCAAGCAGGCGTTGAATTTCTCCTGTGAAATACCGGCCAGTCGAGCGATTCCGAGCAGCTTTTCGCTCGCGCCCTGCGATACTACCCAGTCAGCCTGCTTGTCGAACAACGTATCCACGAGCGCGTTGCGGTTGCTTTCCGAGCAGCGGGCGACCATGAAGCCGGCGGTCGCCAACGGATCGAACGGAAATTCACGGATAATGAAGCGAACCTTGCCGCTATCGACGTATTTTTCCTTGACCGTCGGCCAAGTATCCCGGTGGAAGGCGGCACAATGCGAGCAGGTGAGCGAGGCATACTCGACAACGGTGACAGGCGCATCGTCCTTCCCATATGCCAAATCAGGCAGACTGCCTTCCGGCACCTCCATAAGCTTGGCTACGTCGACGGTACCTTCGGCAGCCGGTGCCTCGGCGGCAGCCGCACCAGAAGATGAGCCTTGTGCATCGCTGTCACTGCAACCCGCCAGCACGGCAACGGCGGAAATGCCACCAAGCGAGGTGAGAACGGCGCGGCGGGAAATAAAACTCTGCATTCAGATACACCTTCAATATGGCCAGCCCGCTACCGGGCGTCGTGTCACTGCAACATGTGTTGCAAGCCTTTAAACATCAACAGCGTGAAGCAATTACGGCAAGTGCCGATAACCGTAATTCAGCATTGCGTTTTAATGCATCACATTCACGCGATCAAAGCCATTTCAGTTAACGGACTGTCTTTGCAGCCTTGATGGTCTGGCCCAGCCGTTCGAGGGAGGCGCGCAGATCATCGTTTTCAATACCGGCACACAATGCCTCGACCTTCTGCTTCTCGTCCCGCTGCAAGGGACGCATTTCGGGCTTCTTCTTCTGGGTATAGTGAATGAGCGGCTTTTGCACGATACGGATGCGGCCAATGGCATTGAAGCCCATGAAAGCATTGACGCGGGAGATGACCTCCCTCGTCTCATGCTGAATATGCAGCGCTGCGATGCCTTCGCAGGCAATAACCAGCAACGAAGGTTCGAACGGGTCATCAGGGTGCCGGCGGCGTGCCCAGACGATCTTTTCCGGGCGACTGGACTTGCTCAGTCGGGGGCCGACGATCTCTTCCCAGGATTGAACGAGCGCGACAGACATTCCGGCACGCTTGCGCAACAGCGGATCCAGAATACTTGTGGCGAGGTCGGCTACCGCCACCGGATTGCTGCGTCGTTCATTTGCTGCCATGGTCCGGCACTTTCATTTCCGTGCATGTATCTATAACAACCTTCTATCATGCCAGCCTCACCTCCGACAGCCAGCAAATCACCGTGTCCGCAACCTCTTCTGGGGCAGAAGCTCCTCGACTGGTATGACCGCCATCATCGCGATCTACCGTGGCGCACCACTCCCGCTGCCCATGCCAAGGGGGAGCGCGCGGATCCCTACCGCGTCTGGCTGTCCGAGATCATGTTGCAGCAGACAACGGTTGAGGCCGTCAAAGCCTACTTCCGCAAATTCACCGAACGCTGGCCGACGATCACCGAGCTTTCAGCCGCCGACCCCGACGACATCATGAAGGCGTGGGCGGGGCTGGGTTACTATTCGCGCGCCCGCAACCTGAAGAAATGTGCCGATCTTGTCGTCGCCGCGCATCAGGGCAAGTTCCCCGAATCGGAAGCAGCACTGAAAGCGCTGCCCGGCATCGGCGATTATACGGCGGCCGCCATTGCTTCCATTGCATTCGACATTCCGGCAGCCGTGGTCGATGGCAATGTCGAGCGCGTCATCTCGCGCGTTTTCACCGTCGAGACACCCCTGCCCGCTGCCAAGCCGGAAATCCGAGAGCTGGTGGCCGCTACCATGCCGGAAGCGCGAGCCGGCGATTTTGCGCAAGCCATGATGGATCTCGGGGCCACGATCTGTACGCCGAAACGTCCCGTCTGCCTGCACTGCCCGTTACGCGACGATTGCTTAGCATTGCGCCAGACCGACCCGGAACGCTATCCGCTAAAGGCGCCGAAGAAGGAAAGGCCGTCGCGACAGGGCGCCGCCTTCGTCGCCCAACGCAGCGACGGTGCCGTGCTTTTGCGCAAACGTCCTTCAAGCGGCCTCCTGGCAGAAATGGCGGAAGTCCCCACTACCGCATGGACCGCCAAACAGGATGGCGATACGAGTACAAATTCCGCACCTTTCGCGGCAGCCTGGCGCTTCAGCGGTCAGGTCAAGCACGTCTTCACGCATTTCGAGCTACGGCTGGACGTGTATCACGCCTCGGTGCCCGACATGGTAATCCAGAACGGCTGGTGGACTCCAATCACCGAAATTCATGAGGAAGCGCTGCCGACTGTCATGAAAAAAGCAATTGAGGCTGCCATACCCTCGGCAACGAAAAGGAGCATCAAGCAAGCATGACGCAAATCGATCATATCGTCTTCGACATTGGCAAAGTCCTCATCCATTATGATCCGCATATTCCTTACCGCCGTCTGATCCCGAACGAAGCGCAGCGTCTGGCGTTTCTTGAAGAGGTCTGCACCGTCGCATGGAACATTGAGCAGGACCGCGGCCGCACGTGGGAAGAAGCAGAAGCACTGCTGATCGCGGAGCATCCAAGCCACGAAGAAAATATTCGCAATTTCCGCAAGCATTGGCACGAGATGGTCCCACACGCCTATGATGACAGCGTGGAGATCCTGGAGAAGCTGATCGCCGACGGCCGCGACGTAACGTTGCTCACCAATTTCGCCTCTGACACTTTCCGTCAGGCGCAGGAAATCTTTTCGTTCCTGAAAAAGCCACGCGGCGTCACCGTCTCGGGCGATGTCAAACTCATCAAACCGGACGTCGCGATCTATGAGCATCACGCCCGGAGCTTCGGCCTCGATCCCGCGAAAACGTTTTTCGTTGATGATTCCGCTGCCAATGTCGAGGGTGCCAGACAAGCAGGCTGGAAGGCTGCTCTTTTCACAGATGCGAACAAATTGAAAAAGGACCTGGCCGAATATGGAGTGGTTTAGAAAAGCGGTGCTGCATATGCAGAGCCGCTTCATTCGCTCCACTTTCCCATCGGCTGACACGGCCGGTGGGGATACCTGGCGTTACTGAACCTTTGGTTTTATTTCTCTCTATGCATCCAATGCTGAAGAACCGACGCATCGGATGCGCCGGTTCTTCAGTTTCAATGATTTCTGTACTTTTAGACGCCAGCAGCCGCCATCTGATCGCGGATAAGCTTGCGCAACTCATCGATCAGCACGAGCTTTTTCTCTTTTTCCAGGTGCCAGAATGTCCAGCCATTGCAGGATGGCAGCCCCTGAAGGAGCGCACCCAGCTTGTGAATCGAGCCAGAGAGACCTTCGCAGGCAAGCGTCCCGTCGGCGCGAACGGTTGCCTTGTAGCGGCGTTTTGAATCGGTCAGCACCGTTCCAGGCACAATCAGTCCGGCTTCAATCAGCGACACGAAGGCAACGCGCGGTTCGGCGCGCTTGCCGGTCATGATTTTCAGGTCGGTACCTTTAAGTGGTTCGACAGCTGCGATGCGCGCCGTGGCGGCATCGATGTAAGCCTGCTCGCGCTCCATGCCAACGAAATTGCGGCCCAGCCGTTTCGCGACAGCACCCGTGGTGCCCGAGCCGAAGAATGGGTCGAGCACGACATCACCAGGCTTCGAAGAGGACAGAAGAACGCGCGCCAAGAGTGCTTCCGGCTTCTGCGTCGGGTGCACCTTGGTGCCATTCTCGTCCTTGAGGCGTTCATTGCCGGTGCAAATCGGGAAAAGCCAGTCGGAACGCATCTGCAGGTCGTCATTTGCGGCTTTGAGCGCTTCATAGTTGAAGGTGTACTGCTTCGCCTTCTGATCCTTCGAAGCCCAGATCATCGTTTCATGCGCGTTCTGAAAACGGCGGCCACGGAAGTTCGGCATTGGGTTAGTTTTGCGCCAAACGATGTCGTTGAGGAGCCAGAAATTCAAGTCCTGCATAATGGCGCCGACACGGAAAATATTGTGATACGAGCCAATGACCCAGATCGTGCCATTCGGCTTCAGAACCCGGCGCGCCGCAAGCAGCCATGCGCGGGTGAAGGCGTCATAGGCCTGAAAGCTTTCAAACTGGTCCCAGTCGTCATCGACTGCATTCACCTTGGACTGGTCAGGACGATGCAATGCCCCTTCCAGCTGTAGATTGTAGGGCGGATCAGCGAAGATCACATCCACCGACTTTTCCGGCAGCTTGTTCATGGCAGCGACACAGTCGCCCTTGAAGATGCGGTTCATCCAGTCCGGTTGAACCAGTGGCGACTGAAGATCTTCGACATGAAACATTGCAGACATGAAAACACCCGAACACGTTACCTATGAAAGGCAACTTCCGCACTCGCCGAAGCACCCTTTAACTCGCTGTTATGGTTACCGAACAGCGTAAACAAATGATGAAGCCCGGCCTCCAAAAGCGACAAGGGCCGAGAACGCGCTGCTTTTCTTTTGTCCCTTCAATAGGTAAGGTCGGCTCACCCATTCCAGACATGACAGGTATTTCCATGCCGGCTCCCGAACTCATCATCTTCGACTGCGACGGCGTTCTCGTCGATTCCGAAATCATTGCCGCTCGCGTACGAGCGCACATGCTGACCAAGGCCGGTCACCCCATCGACGAGGACGAGATTCTGGAGCGATATTCGGGCATGGTCTTCCGGGACATGCTGATTGAGGTCGAGAAGCACGCAGAAATCCCCTTCCAGGCATCGATGATCGATGAAATGCAGGCGGAGCTGGAAAAACGGCTCGAGCGCGAGATCAAGGCAACCGAAGGTGCCCGTGCAGCGATTGCCGCCAGCCCGATCCCTCGCGCCATCTGCTCGAATTCACCCACCAGGCGCATTGAGATGATGCTCAAAAAATCCAACCTCTTCGACCTGTTCGAGGGCCGCATTTTCTCCGCGGTGGAAGAGCCTGTGAAACGTCCTAAGCCCGATCCTGACGGCTATATTCACGCGGCGAAAACACTCGGTGTCTCGCCCGAAAAGATCATCGTCGTCGAGGATTCGGTGCACGGCGTGCATGCCGCGCGCGGCGCACAGATGCGGGTACTGGGATATACAGGCGGCAGCCACACGCAGGCCGGACATGCGGATTCGCTTACGGATGCAGGCGCTGAAACGGTGATCTCGCGCTGGAATGATTTCAACGCCACCATCGAGGCGATGAGCGAGTGGAGCGAATAGGAACGACGTCTGCCTGGATCCCGCAGCATTAGTCGGTCGTGCTATCTCCCGTCTGGCCACGCAGGATCAACGTTGCGCCTGCGCTGTCGGGCCGGTAGAGATCTGAAGTCGATCCCCGCCCGAGGACCTGAATATGCACGGCGAGAACGCGCTGAAGCAAAACATCATTCTCCTTGCTTGCGCGCAGGCTCTCGGCGCATCAAGCGGTCCGATCATCATCTCCCTGGGAGGGCTTGTCGGCCAGAAACTGTCGAGCGACCCGACATTGGTCACGCTACCGGTCAGCGTCTATAATCTTGGCCTTGCACTCGGCACGCTTCCGGCAGCCTATGTGATGCGCCGTTTCGGTCGCCGGAGCGGCTATCTTCTCGGCGCCACCGTCGGTCTCTCAGCCGGCCTCATTGCCACGATCGGCATCTACTGGGCGTCGTTTCTCGTATTCTGCGCGGGTACATTCGCGTCGGGCTTTTATTCGTCCTACGTCCAGAGTTACCGCTTTGCTGCCACCGATGGCATTGAAGGCCCTATGAAAGGTATCGCCATCTCCGCCGTCATGGTGGGCGGTCTGGCAGCTGCGATTATCGGCCCTCAACTGGTTATCTGGACGAGGGAAAGCGTTCCGGGCGTGCCGTTCGCGGGCAGCTTTCTCAGCCAGGCCGCCTTGGCTCTGCTGGCGATTCCCGTGCTTTTCCTGCTGCGCAAGCCGCCCCCCGCAAAACGCGAAGGCGCCACGGCTTCCGGCGGTCGTCCTTTGAGGGAAATCCTGCTGTCACCACGCTATCTACTGGCTGTCGCCGCGGGACTGGTTAGCTATGGCCTGATGACCTTCCTGATGACGGCCGCTCCGATCGCCATGGTCGGCATGGGGCATTCTGTAGATCACGCCGCACTCGGCATTCAATGGCATGTGCTCGCCATGTTCGCACCTAGCTTCCTCACAGGGCCCCTTATGGTCAGATTTGGCAAGGAGCGCATAACGGCAATCGGCCTGGCCATTATCGGATGTTCCGCCATGGTGGCTCTGGCCGGCGTCGATATCGGGCATTTCTGGATATCGCTCATCCTGCTCGGCCTGGGCTGGAACTTCGGCTTCCTTGGCGCCACCGCAATGGTAACAGATTGCCATACGCCGGAAGAACGAACGAAGGTGCAAGGCACCAATGACTTCATCGTCTTTGGAACGGTGGCCATTGCTTCCTTCTCCTCCGGTGCACTTCTCAGCTCATCAGGATGGGCAAGCCTGAACTGGTTCGTCCTTCCAATCGTCGCCCTCATCCTCGTGCCTTTGGTCTGGCATACGAAGGAAAAGACGAGCAGGGCATGAAGAAAAGCGTCCGAAATCATTCCCGACGCTTTCTTCCTGGCTTTATCTGGAGGTCGTTTTCGTCGCTTCTTCGTCAAAACCTGCGAAGATCGCCACGTTACGATTGGACGGAATCGGAATTGAAATTCCCGTATCGGTGAAGACGAATTGTTTAGCTCCGGAGCCGTCCATTGCGGTCTGATGCTGAAACACCTTGGAATAGAGCACCTGGTCGCCCTGCACCACGGCTATGCGGATCGGCATGCTTACCGTGCCAGCGCCGCCCTTCGGGCCGCTGATGACGCGACCAGCAACGGCAGCGGTCATATTGAGCTGGCCGTTAGCGCGATTGCAGCTACGCGTTACGTCGGTAATCGAAGCCTGATAGATGATGCGCGATGAGTCGCCCTCGCCGCCACGTTCATAAGTGTTGAAATAGGCCGTTCCTTCCCGGAGCTGCACCTGCGGGCAAAAGCCCATCAGGTCGCTTTGCAGAACCTGTCCTTCAACCGCCTGCGCGGGCTGACTGGCTGCGCTCCCTGAAGCCTCGGAAAGGGCCGTACCACTTCCGCCAGACTGGCAGGCTGCCAGGAGCAGTGCCGTTGCACCCAGCGCGCAAGAGCGCAAAAGTTCGAGCTTTTTACTCACCATCGCGTCGTTTCCTCTCACCGAGCCGACAATCCGGGCAGAGTATTTTTCTCATCTGCTCTCGGCTTTGTCCTATCTCTTTGTTTTCACGCAACTCCGGACGCAAAACCGGTTTCCAACGTCACTGGATTTGCTCTATAGCAAGCAGCGAATGAAAATGCGACGCTTGATATGTAATTTTACATAGGGATAGTGGCGCGCAACAAATGCCACCTTTCGAGAGACCCATGCGATATATTTCCACCCGCGGCGAAGCTCCCTCCCTCGGCTTTTGCGATACCGTCCTGGCGGGCCTTGCGCGCGACGGCGGGCTCTATCTTCCCGAGAGTTTTCCGCAGTTCAGTCTCCAGGACATTCGCGGGATGCGCGGCCTGTCCTACCCGGAACTCGCAATTCGCGTTCTGACGCCCTTTCTCGGCGACGAAATCAATGAGCACGATTTCCGCAAGATAGTTGAGGACGCCTACGCGACTTTCCGCCACGATGCGGTCTGTCCTCTCGTCCAGTCTGACGAGAATAGTTACATCCTTGAACTTTTTCACGGCCCGACGCTCGCCTTCAAGGATGTGGCGATGCAGTTCCTGGCTCGATTGATGGATCATATCCTGGAGATGCGCGGCCAGCGTGCCACAATAGTCGGCGCGACATCCGGCGATACAGGCGGTGCCGCGATCGATGCCTTTGCTGGCCGCGATCGCACCGATATCGTCATCCTCTTCCCACATGGCCGGGTCTCCCCGGTGCAGCAGCGACAGATGACGACGATAGCCGCTCCGAATGTGCATGCCCTCGCGATCGAAGGAAATTTCGACGATTGCCAGAACATGCTCAAGGACATGTTCAACGATCATGCCTTCCGTGACCGGGTGGCGCTTTCGGGAGTCAACTCGATCAACTGGGCGCGCATCATGGCGCAGATCGTCTATTACTTCTCCTCTGCTCTGTCGCTTGGTGCACCGGACCGCAAAGTCTCATTCACTGTTCCGACCGGCAATTTCGGTGACATTCTCGCCGGTTACTGTGCAAAGCGTATGGGCCTCCCCATACAGTCTCTCGGCATTGCCACCAACGACAATGATATCCTCGCCCGTACGCTGGCTACCGGCGAATATCGCATGGAAGGTGTCGTCGCCACGACATCCCCATCCATGGATATCCAGATTTCGTCGAATTTCGAGCGTCTGCTTTTCGAGGCAAGCGGTCGTAATGCGGCAGAGGTGCGTCGCTATATGAATGGACTGAAGCAGAACGGTGCCTTCAAGCTTGAGGAAAAGACGCTTGCCACAGTCCGCGCTGATTTCACCGCGCGTCGCGCCACTGAGGCGGAAGCCGCCGCCACAATGAAGGCAGGATTGGAGCGCAACGCTTATCTGATGGACCCGCACACGGCGACTGCCGTGCATGTGGCGGCACAGGATGAGAAGAGTGCGACACCGATGATCGTTCTTTCCACCGCGCATCCGGCCAAGTTCCCCGCTGCCGTAAAAGATGCGACGGGGGTTGCGCCAGCGCTTCCGACGTGGCTTGATGGCCTGATGGACAGAACTGAGACATACGAGGTTCTGCCAGCCGATGTTGCGACCGTAAAAGAATATGTTGAGCGCAACACGCGTGCAGCAGGCTGAGGAGACCCGCATAGATGCCAGTTGAGGTGAGCCGACTTTCCAATGGGCTGACCATTGCCACCGAGAATCTACCCAATGTCCAAACCGTCGCCCTCGGCGTCTGGGTCAAATCGGGATCGCGCAACGAGCAGGAAAACGAGCATGGCATCGCGCACCTGCTCGAACATATGGCCTTCAAGGGCACGTCCAAGCGCAATGCGTGGCAGATAGCCTCCGATATCGAAAATGTGGGCGGCGAGATCAATGCGGCAACCAGCGTGGAAACGACTGCGTTCTACGCCCGCGTTCTGCATGACGACGTACCGCTTGCAATCGACATTCTCGCCGACATTCTGACGGATTCAAAATTCGACGAAAACGAACTTGAACGCGAGAAACAGGTGATCCTGCAGGAAATCGGGGCGGCCAACGACACGCCCGACGATATCGTCTTCGATCATTTTTCAGAAACTGCATTCCGTCATCAAACGCTTGGACGCCCCATTCTGGGCACACCGGAGACGGTCCAGAGCTTCACCTCCGACCAGTTGCGCAGCTTCATTGAGCGGCAGTACAGCGCGGATCGCATGATCGTCGTCGCCACCGGTCGCGTCGATCATGACAGCTTCGTGCGCGAGGTGGAAAGCCGTCTAGGCGTCTATCGCGCCAAATCGAGCGCAACCATCCCGCAGCTTGCCCATTATGTCGGCGGCGACTATCGTGAATATCGCGACCTGTCAGACGCGCAGGTCCTGCTTGGCTTCGAAGGTCGCGCCTACCACGTCCGTGATTTCTACTGTTCGCAGGTTCTGTCGATGATCCTGGGGGGCGGCATGTCATCGCGCCTCTTCCAGGAAATTCGCGAAAGACGGGGGCTGTGCTATTCGATCTATGCCTTCCACTGGGGCTTTTCCGATACAGGTCTGTTCGGCATTCACGCCGCTACCGGTGAAGGGGGCCTGGAGGAACTGGTACCGGTCATTCTGGAGGAACTGGCGGCAGCTGGTGAGCGCATTCTTCAGGAAGAGCTTGACCGCGCCCGCGCGCAATATAAGGCAGGCCTCATCATGGGTGCGGAAAGCGCCGCCAGCCGCGCCTCGCAAATCGCGCGCCAGCTTCTGCTTTACGGTCGCCCCATTCCGACGGACGAGGCGATGGAGCGCCTTTCCAATCTCACCATCGAACGTCTCACGGATCTGTCGCAGCGGCTGTTCTCGACCAAGCCAACAGTCGCAGCGATTGGCCCGGTGGGGACGCTGGCACCCTTTGAAGCAATTTGCGATCGTTTGCCCCGTGCACCGACCGGTCTCCGCAAACTCGCAGGTTAGACCCGTTGCCCGCGTCGGCAACGCGCGGGTAACTTCTTTGCGTTATCCCATCCGACGCCTGACAATCCCAACATGCGCCGGAGCGTTCGCGTTTCGAAAGGAATGGTGAAGGCGCATGCTCGAATGGCTAGTAGAACGGGCACCTCCCCTTTCGTTGACAGGCGGACGCCTTATCTTGCGCAGCCCGCAGAAGGGCGATTATGAGGAATGGGCAACGTTAAGAGCGGAAAGTCGCACATTTCTTGAACCTTGGGAGCCTAGCTGGGCGGCAAACGAGCTCGATTATATTACCTACCGAACAAGATTAAGGGCGATCACGCGCGAGGCCAAGAAAGGCCATGCCGTTGCCTTTTTTATCAGGAAAAGGTCGGACCTTGACCTCGTCGGGGGCATCACCTTGAGCAATATCAGATATGGCGTCACCCAAGCCGGTTCGATCGGATACTGGGTCGGTGCAAGACATGCAGGCCAGGGTTACATGGTCGATGCAGTAGAACTGTTGGTATCCCACGCTTTCGGCAAGCTCGGCTTGCACCGGCTGGAAGCAGCCTGTATCCCCTCTAACAGACGATCCATGCGGGTTCTGGAGAAATCCGGCTTCCAGAAGGAAGGATTGCTGCGTTCCTATTTGCGCATCAATGGCGAATGGCAGGATCACTTTTTATATTCCCGGGTCGCGCCTACGCATCCGGACCTGGCGACGAGAGGCTGATTTGGCTGAACGAGCATTCTTCCGCATCCTTGCTTCCTGGCTGGTCGCGATTGCTTCGCTGATCGCCACTGCGGGTATGGCACAGGCACTGGAACCCATCGTCATCACTCCTGACAGCGCGGCGCTCGACTTGACACAGGCTGTCGAGATCTATCGCAACCAGAGCGGCAGTTTTCAGGTTTCCACGGCTCCTGGAGAGGACGGTATCGTTCGGCGTATCGAAGTGGAGCCGAAAGACCAGCAGTCGAACGGCAACTGGGCCGTGTTCGCACTGGCCAATACGAGCGACCAGCAGCTCGACCGCCTCATCGTTGCTCCCCATTTTCGCCTTGTCGATTCAGGACTTCTGAAGCCTGACCTGGGTTCGCGCCGCATCTCGACGATTACCCCTTCCGAGGGTTTCGCCCTGGATCGTCAGAAGAGTGCCGATGCAGACGTCTTCCTGCTGACCATAAATCCGGGCGCAGTGGTTACGTTTGTTGCTGAAATGAGCGCGTCAAACCTGCCGCAGATCTATTTGTGGCAGCCGGATGCCTACAAGGATTCCATCAACTCCTACACACTCTATCGCGGTATCGTCATTGGCATTGCAGGGCTGTTGGCGCTTTTCCTGACCATTCTTTTTGTTGTGCGCGGTACGTCGATGTTTCCCGCAACTGCGGCGCTTGCATGGTCGGTTCTGGCCTATATATGCGTCGATTTCGGCTTTCTTAATCAAGTGATGGAGATTGCGCCCGGCAATGAACAAATATGGCGCGCAGGTGCGGAAGTCGCCCTGGCAACGACCTTGATGGTCTTTTTGTTCACCTATTTGAATCTGAACCGGTGGCATGGCCATTTCAGTTATGGCGCAGTGGTTTGGACGGCGTTTTTGTGTTTGATCGCCGGCTTCGCAGTATTCGAGCCGAACCTGGCCGCAGGTCTTGCACGTATTTCGATTGCCGCGACCGCCTTGCTTGGCCTCGGCCTCATCGTCTATCTCGGTTATCAGGGCTTCGACCGAGCTATTATGCTGGTGCCAAGCTGGCTTATGGTGCTGACCTGGCTCGGCGGCTCCTGGCTGGCGATTTCCGGCATTCTCAACAATGATATCATCCAGCCCGCGCTCGGTGGCGCGCTCGTTCTCATCATCCTGCTGATCGGCTTCACCGTTATCCAGCATGCCTTTACGGGCGGCGCGCTTCACACTGGTCTGTTCTCCGACATGGAGCGTCAGGCCTTGGCGGTGACCGGTGCCGGCGACATCGTATGGGACTGGGACGTTGCGCGCGACCGCATTGTCACGCGACCGGATATTGCTGCTCTGCTCGGTCATGAACAGAACGAGCTGGTCGGACCGGCACGCGACTGGTTACCCATGCTGCACCCCGATGACCGCGACATCTTCCGCAGCACACTGGACGCACTGATCGAGCAGAAGCGCGGGCGGCTCTCTCAGTCCATCCGCATGCGCGGCGCGGACGGCCATTATCACTGGTATGCGCTACGTGCGCGCCCCGTCATGGGCTCTGATGGCGAAATCATCCGCTGCGTCGGCACGATGATAGACATTACCAAGCAGAAGCAGGCCGAACAGCGCCTCCTGCGCGACGCCGCGCATGACAATCTGACCGGCCTTGCCAATCGCGAAATCTTCCTCAACCGCCTCGACGCGACGATTACCGTCCTAAAATCAGGCGCGACGGCGCGCCCGACACTGTTCGTCGTCGACATTGACGATTTCAAGCGCATCAACGATCAGCTCGGCATCTCGGCTGGCGATACGATTCTGCTGACGATTGCGCGCCGCCTGCATCGTATCCTGCGTCCCAATGACAGTCTGGCGCGTCTCTCCGGTGACCAGTTCGCCTTGATGCTCCTCTCTGAACAGGAGCCTGCGCGCATCGCAGCCATGGCGGATGCCATCCGTCAGGCGATTCGAGCACCAATCGTCTTCGCCAAACGCGAGGTCGTATTGACGCCTTCAATCGGCCTGATCACCTGGACACAGGCGCTGACCTGTGCCGAGGACATGCTGAAAGATGCCGAACTTGCCATGCATCAAGCCAAAAGTTCAGGCGGCGACCGTATCGAACCGTTTCGTCCGGCCTTCCGCAGTGCGGGCAATGATCGTCAGCAACTGCAATCCGATCTCAAACGTGCCATTGAGCGTAAGGAATTCTACCTTTCCTACCTGCCGGTCTATCGCATCGAAGATCGTTCGGTCGCGTGCTTCCAGACCATCCTCCATTGGGACAATCCGCGGCGCGGACTGATCGAGGCTCATGATTTCCTGCCGACCGCGCTGTCTTGCGGCATGGCACCGTCCTTGCTCAAGACCATGATGCAGGGCGCCGCCGATGATTTATCGCAGTGGTCCCGCCAATCTGGCAATATACCGCTTTCAGTTTCGGTCAAGATCGGTGCATCCGTGCTGCTGCGAGACGAACTGGTCAATGATGTGCGCTCTGTCATTGCGCGGGCCAATATCAAACCCCGTGCATTGCGCCTCGAAATTAACGAGGCTGATGTGATGGAAAATCCCGAACAGATTGCACAGGTACTGATGCGCCTCCAGCAGATGGGCGTGGGTCTTACACTCGACCGCTTCGGTTCCGGCAACTGTTCTCTTGCCTATATAACGCGCCTGCCCTTCGACACTTTGAAGATTTCACCGAACTTCGTGGAGCTGGATGCAAACAAGCGTGTCATTCTGCTGCGTTCGATGGTCAATCTTGCGCATGAGTTAGGCCTCGCGGTCATTGTCGAAGACGTTGCCAATGAGGCTGATGCGCTGCATCTGCGCCAGATGGGCTGCGAATATATGCAGACCACACAGGCAGGCAATACGCTGCTTCCCGCAGACGTGATCCAACTATTGCGCGAGGGTCTTCAGCCGGTGGTGCCGGAAAAGCAGGCGAGTTAATTCCCCTGCTGCTGGCTCTGCGAGAGCGTCAGGCGTGGCCGGTTGTATTGCTCAGGCGAGCAGGATCGACATTCAGCTTATTGAGCGCACGCTCATAGACCGTTTCAACGGGACTATCGAATAGAAGATCATCTGTCGCGGGACATACCAGCCAGCCATTATCTGCAATTTCCTGCTCGAGCTGCCCCGCGCCCCAGCCAGAGTAGCCGAGCGCCATCAGCGCTTGCTTCGGGCCGATGCCCTGCGAAATCGCCTTCAGAATATCGACCGTCGCCGTCAACGCGATCGTGTCGGACACTGCGAGGGTCGAGTCGGTCGCATAATCCTGGCTGTGTAGCACGAACCCGCGCGATCGATCGACCGGTCCACCATTACGAACGACGAGGACACGCGCCATTTCGGGCAGTCGGATGGCATCCTCCTGCTTGACGAGACCAAGCTGAACCAGAAGATCGGAAAATCCCACACCCTGCGGCTGGTTGACGATCAGCCCCATGGCTCCGTCATCGGAGTGCGCGCAAAGATAGACGACGGCGCGCGAGAATCGCTCATCCAACATGCCGGGCATGGCAATGAGGAAGTGACCGTCGAGAAAGCCGGGTTCGCCGGATTTCATATTTATGATGTGTTGATCCATGATCGAAAGGCTAGCCTCTTTCACCAGTCAAGAAAAGCCGAACTATCGTCAATAGTACTGGTTCCTCAACGCCGTACGGCTCTCACACGAAAATGAAGCGATTTTGCTTTCCAATTGAAGCAGAAGGCAGGCATAAATTGACCATGACTAAAGTCTTTTTACCCGTCGCGCTTTCGCTGTTTTTCTCAACGCCCTTCCTTCAATCGGCCCATGCGGGTGCAAGCGGCTGGTTCGAGACCGAAGGCGCGAGGATCCGCCTACTCGCCTCTCGCTCAGATACGCCTGGGGTGGTACGCGGTGCGCTGGAAATCGAGCTTGAGCCGGGCTGGAAAACCTACTGGCGCGACCCGGGCGATTCAGGCGTGGCTCCGGAAATCGACACCAAGCCCGCCCCGCACATTGCAAATGTTGAGATCGGTTTTCCTCCGCCAAAGCGTTTTGAGGACAAATACGGTGATTGGGCCGGCTACAAGGAGCGTGTCGCGCTGCCTCTGACCTTCACGATGAGGCCCGGGCAGCGTGGCGACATCGCCGTGCACTTCTTCCTCGGTGTCTGTCAGGACATATGCGTGCCTGTAGACGGCCAACTGGCCGTTCCAGTCACCGAGCTTGAAAACCTGCGTGAGACTCTCGCCATCAACCGCGCCTTTGAGGCTTTGCCAAAAAAGGCGAACGAGGACTTTTCGGCGCGAATCGATAGGCAGACCGAGAACATGCTCGACATACGACTGGACCTTCCCGAAGGTGATACGAACGCCGTTCTCTTCGTCGCCGGGTCCGATGGCTATCGACTGGCCATGCCCGAGAAAAAAGCCGAGGCGAGCCACATGTTTTCTGTTGAGATTCTCGCGCGCCCGGATGAAACTCCGAGTGGACCGGGTCTTGCCTATACGCTGGAAAGCGAGGGCAACGCCGTCGCTGGCTACCTACCATACCCGGTCCCGCACAAGTAAATTCATCTGGCGTGCGCCAGTTCATTTCGAGGTTAGACCATGACCATTTCCGTCGGCGAGAAGCTCCCCGCTGCAAAATTCAAGACCCCGGGCGCAGACGGCCCGCAGGAAGTCGACACTGCCGAACTTTTTGCCGGGAAGAAGGTGGTTCTGTTCGGTGTTCCAGGCGCGTTTACGCCCACTTGCAACAATAATCACCTGCCGGGTTATCTCGATAATTTCGACGCGATCAAGGCCAAGGGCGTCGATACCATCGCCGTGGTCGCCGTCAACGACGTCTTCGTCATGAAGGCTTGGGCCAAGCATACAGGTGCTGAAGGCAAGATCGTATTTTTGGCCGATGGAAGCGGCGATTTCGTCAAATCTGTTGGCCTCGACGCTGATCTTACCCCTCACGGCATGGGCGTTCGCTCCAAGCGCTTCTCAGCAATCGTAGAAGACGGCAAAGTCACAGCACTCAACATCGAAGATTCGCCAGGACAGGCCGTCGAATCGGGTGCCGCGCATCTGATCGAGCAGCTTTGATAGAAAAAGGCGGGATCATCTCCCGCCCTTTCCTTATGCAGTCTTTTTGAACGGTTTCATGCCCTCGCGCGCCAGTTCGTCGGCACGTTCGTTTTCCGGATGTCCGGCATGGCCCTTTACCCAATGAAAGCTCACCTTGTGCCTGGCGCGCGCCTCATCGAGCGCCTGCCATAGTTCGCCATTCTTCACCGGCTTCTTGTCGGCGGTCTTCCAGCCATTACGCTTCCAGCCGTGAATCCATTTTTCGATGCCGTCCATGACATATTTCGAATCTGTGTAGAGATCGACTTCGCACTGCTCCTTCAGCGCACCGAGCGCGGAAATGGTAGCAAGTAGTTCCATGCGATTGTTTGTGGTCAGCGCCTCGCCACCATTCATCTCGCGCACATTGTCCTTGTAGCGCAGAATGGCGCCCCATCCGCCCGGGCCGGGATTGCCCGAGCACGCGCCGTCGGTGAAAATCTCGATCTTCTTCATGAAGCCGCTGCTATGCTTGCAACCGGAGTCCAGCCATATTCTTTCGCTGAGCGGATGTGACGATGAGCGCGTAGCTTGCGCATATATTCCAGCGGATCACGCTTTTTGACCAACGGTCCGTCGGGAATATTGAGCCAATCATAAAGACGTGAAAGCTGGAAACGGAGAGCTGCGCCGCGCACGAGAACCGGCAGCGCCTCAACCTCGATCTCCTCCAGCGGACGCACCGATTGATAGCCCGCAAGCAGAGCAACACCCTTCGTCAGGTTGAAGGAGAAATCCTTCTCGAAACACCACGCATTCAGGCAAATCGCAATATCATAAGCAAAAGCATCATTGCAGGCGAAATAGAAGTCGATCAACCCTGAAACCTGATCGCCCAGGAAGAACACATTGTCTGGAAAGAGATCGGCATGCACAATGCCCGAGGGCAGATCGCCCGGCCATTGCGTGTCGATAATCGACATCTCGCGATCAAGCTCCTCCCGGAGACCTGGTTCCACCGTATCGGCTTCCTCTCGCGAGCCTTCCCAAAGACGATGCCATTCCGGCACGCCCATGCTGTTCGTACGCGCCATCGGGAAGCTTGAGCCGGCAATGTGCAGATTAGCCAGAGCTGCCCCGACAGCGCGGCAGTGCACAGCCGCAGGCTTCCGTAGCCACATACCTTCCAAAAAGGTAATGAGCGCCGCATGCCGCCCAGCCAGCTGGCCGACCAGCGCACCATCCTGGCGCGCGACAGGCAGTGGGCATTCTACGCCAGATTGCGCCAGATGCTGCATCAGCCCTAGAAAGAACGGTAGATCATCCGCATTCACGCGCTTCTCGTAAAGCGTCAGGATAAAGGAGCCGCCGGTCGTGTGCAGCAGATAGTTCGAATTTTCTGTACCTTCGGCAATACCCTTATAAGACAGGAGATCACCTACAGGATAGCTCGTCAGAAAGGAGGAAAGCTCTTCCTCGTTCACATCCGTGTAGACCGCCATCAGGCTGCTCCATTGAAATAAGCCATGTCCTGACGCGTCAGTTCCACATCGCGCAACGCGCGCATGACGGGGAAGTTTTCTGTCTCTTTTGCCGTGATGGCGAGGTCGAGCGTGACGTCAAAGCGGTCACGGAAACCGTTGATGATTTCGTCAACGAGAATTTCCGGAGCTGACGCACCGGCAGAAAGGCCGAGCGTCGCAATGCCCTCAACCTTCGACCAGTCAATATCAGCAGCCCCTTGCACAAGCATGGAATCCTTCGCACCGAAACGCGTCGCCACTTCGACAAGACGCATGGAATTGGAGGAGTTCGGCGCCCCGACGATAAGAAACATATCGACGCCAGGAGCTGCTTCCTTCACTGCGTCCTGACGGTTGGTGGTCGCATAACAGATCGATTCAGCTGCCGGAGCATGCACGTCGGGAAAGCGCGTCATCAAGGCCTTGAGAATCGCCTCCGTATCATCGACCGATAGAGTAGTCTGCGACACGAATCCGAGTTCCTGCCCCTCTTCGCGCTTGAGATTGGCGACATCTTCCTCCGTCTCGATCAGGGTCACCGCGCCGTCTTCCAGCTGGCCCATCGTACCAATTACTTCCGGATGACCGGCATGACCGACGAGAAGCACATGACGTCCCAAGCGGTGGTGACGGATCGCCTGCTTGTGGACCTTGGAAACCAGCGGACAAGTTGCGTCAAGATAGAGAAGGTTGCGCGCTTGAGCGTCGCGCGGCACCGATTTCGGCACGCCATGAGCCGAAAAAACAACTGGAGAATCGATATGCTCGGCTGGAATTTCGTGCAGTTCTTCTATGAAGACCGCGCCCATCGCCTTGAGACCTTCGACAACGTATTTATTGTGCACGATCTCGTGACGAACATAGACCGGTGCACCATACTTCTTCAGCGCCAGAACGACGATCTGAATGGCGCGGTCGACGCCGGCGCAAAAACCGCGCGGTTCGCACAGTCGGATCGTGAGTGGCGGCTTAGAGGATGCGTTCGCGGGAACTGATTGTACCATGTCGTCCATTCTTTCAGTTCCCTGGGAGATGAAGGCTTGCCCCCCGTCTGTCAAGGGAAAGAGGCGTGATCAAGACCTGTGGTTGCATTTAGCCCAGGTCTTATGCGCTTTCAGGAGGCCAATCGTGTTCTTCGGATTGAAGCCACCAGCCAGAATATCAGCATGATAGTCAGCGTCGCAGCAAGTCCATACCAGGTCAGTGCATATTGCAGATGGCTGTTAGGCAGATCGACAAGAGTAACGCCGCCCACGGGATAAAAAGGTTCGCCTTCGCGGGCGCGCTCATCGACGAAGAAGGGCAATGTGCGGGACGGATCGAGGCCAGCCTGCTCCACCATCACTACCCAATCCTTCCAGTAATACAGGTTCTTGGACGGGTCGTTTTCAGGAACGATGAAGGAAGGCTTTTCGGGCAGACGATTGCGTGCAAGACCGATGACTTCCACCGCGCTCCCTACAAGTGTTTCCGGTCGCGTCGTCTGGTCCTTCAACGCATAGGGAACGAACCCCCGATTGACGATCACCGTGCGTCCGTCAGTCAGTATAAGTGGCGTATAAAGATAGAAGCCGCTTTCTCCTTTATGGGTGGCGAAGAAATGACTTTCCTGCGTGTGATCGAACGTGCCGTGCAGAACGACCGGCCGATATTCGATATCCTCGCCTTTTGCATAAAGCATCTCAATCTCGGTTAGACTTGCAGGAGTATCGCTTGTCCGCGCCTGAATATTGGCGAGCAGCCCTTCCTTCCACGCCAGACGCTGCACCTGCCACGTACCGAGCGACAGAAGTGCTGCCATCACCAGCCCGTAGACGACGAACGTGAAGACAAGGAGGCGCTTGTTGAGGGGGCGGCCGCTATCGGTGGACATGCTCATACTTTACTTGCGCTCTCGCCCGCACAGCTCAGGCCACAACCTCCGATCGAAAGCGAAGGCTGGGCGCAGAGCGAGATGCGATCAATGCGTGGCAATCGTCGCGCCGAATGATGCCCAGACGTAGATCGAGGCAAACAGAAAAAGCCAAACGACGTCGACGAAGTGCCAATACCAGGCAGCGGCTTCGAACGCGTAATGGCGTTCCGGAGTGAAATGGCCCTTGATTGCTCGGATCAGACAAACAGCCAGGAAGATCGTGCCGATGATCACATGGAAGCCGTGAAACCCCGTCGCCATGAAGAAGGTCGCGCCATAGATCGAATTGGCGAACTCGAACGGAGCATGGGCATATTCATAATACTGGACATAGGAGAAAAGCACCCCGAGCGCGACGGTGAGCGACAATCCGGCAATCACACCCCGGCGATCATTATGCAGCAACGCGTGATGCGCCCAGGTTACCGTTGTGCCTGAAAGCAGCAGAATGATCGTATTATATAGAGGTAGATGGAACGGATCGAGCACCTCGATACCCTGGGGCGGCCAAGTCCCACCGGTGAATTCCGCGCGCGTTGCCTGCGTTGCCTCGCCAGGGAAAAGGCTGGCATCGAAGAAGGCCCAGAACCAAGCGACAAAGAACATTACCTCGGAGGCGATGAACATGATCATGCCGTAGCGCAGGTGCAGGAGCACCACTGGCGTGTGTGCGCCTTCCTGCCCCTCCTTGATCGTGTCCGCCCACCAGGCGTACATAACGTAGAGCATCAGTGCCAAGCCGATGGCGAAGATGTACCAATGCGCGGTTGCAAAATCGAAACCGAATAGAGGCAGCGCGCCGCCTTTCAGCGACTGCATCCAGGCCACGCCGCCGATTGCCATAAGGAAGGCCGCGATGCCAGCCATGAACGGCCAGGGGCTGGGATCGACGAGATGATAATCATGGTGTTTGGTATGCGCGTCAGCCATTGTTGCCCTCGACCTTTCGGTGTTCCTCCTCACCTTCTCCCAGCTTTGCCGAATTTGCCTGCGGCTTGTCCCTGTCCAGCGGGAAGAAGGTATAGGACAATGTGATGGTGCGGATGTTTTTCAGTTCCGGTGCATTGATAATATCGGGATCAACGAAGAACACGACCGGCATGTCGAGCGTTTCGCCCGGTTTCAGCTCGGTATCGGTGAAGCAAAAACACTCGATCTTGTTGAAATAGGCGCCGGCCAGTTCGGGCGTCACATTAAAGGTCGCTCGCCCGGAAGTCGAATAAGAGGCCTTGTTCTGCGCCTTATAGGCGATCTGCACCGTTTCGCCGAGCTTCAGCGTCACGTCGCGCTGCACCGGCGCAAAATCCCAGCCTAGCCCGCCGGATGTATTCGCGTCGAAGCGGACCGTGATTTCGCGATCCAGTATGGTATCGGAATATTGTTGCTCTGCGCGCTGCGTCGTGCCGCCATAGCCGGTCACCTGACAAAATAAGCGATAGAGCGGCACGGATGCGAAAGCGAGCCCCACCATGGAGAAGAAGATGGTGCCGCACATCAGCGCCACCCGCAGGTTGGACCTGTCGGTGGAAGACGCATTGCGCATGTTGCTCATCTCCTCCCTCCCCGCAGCAATTTCGCTCTTTCGAACGTTCTATTGCTCAGTCTCTCGCTATTGCGACCCGACTTGCCGGTTCGCTGGTTTACAGTGGCCTCTGGAACAGCTCCGGTCCAAATTTGACGATTGTGGCGATATAAAAAAGGACGACCATGGCAGCGAGCGCGAGTGCAATGGCAATGGACCGGCTGCGGCGCGCCTTTTTCTGCGCCTCCGTCAGCACCACTTCCCCTTCACTTTGCGTATGCTCCACCCGCTTATGCTCCATAGAAACGAACCACGACGCTTTCGACCAGATATACGGCGAAAATCGCCGACAGGTAGACAAGCGAAAACTTGAACATCTTCTTGGCGGGGACCATCTGCGTATCGCTGTCAGGCATACGGTAGACGGCAATCGCGCGATAAATGAACCAGGCACCAAGAGCGAAGGCCAGGAAGCCATAAAAGGCGCTGCGATATCCCAGCAGCCACGGAGCTACGCCCAGCGGTGCAACGATCAGCGTATAGACAAGGATCTGCAGACGCGTTGCGGCATGACCCGCAACGTTAGGCAGCATCGGCACCCCGGCGCGCCCGTAATCGTCCGATTTGAACAGCGCCAGTGCCCAGAAGTGCGGGGGGGTCCAAAGGAAGATGATGGCAAAAAGGATAATGCTTTCCAGGCTGACGCCGCCTGTAACCGCCGCCCAGCCGATCATAGGCGGAAAGGCACCGGCCGCGCCGCCGATAACAATGTTCTGCGGCGTCGAGCGTTTCAGCCACATCGTATAGATGACGACGTAGAAGAAGATGGTGAAAGCGAGAAACGCGCCCGAAAACCAGTTGACCAGTGTTCCAAGCGTCAGCACAGAGAGCGCCGAGAGCACCACGCCGAATGCAAGCGCATCGCTGCCGCGAATGCGGCCGCTGGGAATCGGGCGCCTTGACGTGCGGCTCATCACGGCGTCAATATCGGCATCATACCACATATTAAGAGCCCCTGACGCACCGCCACCAATGGCGATCATCAGAATGGCGATGAAGCCGATGAACGGGTTGATCGATCCCGGAGCGGCCAACATGCCGACAATCGCAGTGAATACCACGAGCGACATGACGCGCGGCTTGAGGAGCGAAACATAGTCGCGCGCCATCGCTTCCGAAACCAGTCCGGAATTGTCTGCGTGATACTGTTCATTCACAATGGTCATCGGATAACCGTTTTCTTGTCTCGTTTTGCCGGCTCCTCCTCCGGCAATTGTTTAGTGCGGAACGCTCCGCCCGGCAAGGCGAATGCACCTAGCGGACGTGCGGCAAACGTTCCCACTGATGGAACGGCGGCGGCGAAGAAAGCTGCCATTCCAGCGTCGTTGCGCCCTCGCCCCATGGATTGTCACCCGCCAAACGCTTGCGCGAGAAGGCCTCGGCGACGGAAATGAGGAAGATCAGGATCGAGAACGCGGAAATGTAAGAACCTATCGATGAAACGTAGTTCCAGCCCGCATAGGCGTCCGGATAGTCGATGTAGCGACGCGGCATGCCAGCCAGGCCGAGGAAGTGCTGCGGGAAAAAGACGAGGTTCACACCGACGAACATGACCCAGAAGTGGGCTTTCGCCAGAAACTCATTGTACATATAACCACTCATCTTCGGGAACCAGTAGTACCAGCCGGCGAAGATGCCGAACACCGCTCCCAGCGACAGCACGTAGTGGAAGTGCGCCACGACGTAGTAAGTGTCGTGGAAGGAGCGGTCGAGACCGGCATTCGCAAGCTGCACACCGGTGACGCCGCCGACCGTGAACAGGAAGATGAAGCCAATAGACCATAGCATCGGCGCACGCATCTGAATGGAGCCGCCCCACATTGTGGCGATCCACGAGAATATCTTCACGCCGGTAGGGATCGCGATCACCATCGTGGCGAAAACGAAGTAACGCTGCGTGTTGAGCGACAAGCCGGTCGTGTACATGTGGTGCGCCCACACGACGAAGCCAACCGCACCGATCGCCACCATTGCATAGGCCATACCCAGGTAACCGAAAACCGGCTTCCTGGAGAAGGTCGAGACAATGTGACTAACGATGCCGAAGGCCGGCAGGATCATGATATAGACTTCCGGGTGGCCGAAAAACCAGAACAGGTGCTGATAAAGAATCGGGTCGCCGCCGCCATCCGGCGTGAAGAAGGTCGTGCCGAAATTGCGGTCGGTCAGGAGCATTGTGATGCCTCCTGCCAGAACCGGCAGCGACAGGAGCAGCAGGAAGGCGGTCACGAGAATCGACCAGGCAAAGAGCGGCATCTTGTGCAGTGTCATGCCGGGCGCACGCATGTTGAAAATCGTGGTGATGAAATTGATCGCACCGAGAATCGATGATGCACCCGAAATGTGGAGCGACAGGATTGCAAGGTCGACTGCGGGACCTGGCATGCCGGAGGTGGAAAATGGCGGGTACAGCGTCCAGCCGCCGCCTACACCGTACATGCCGGCCGGACCCGGCACGAACATGGAGAGCAAAAGAAGCATAAAGGACGGCGGCAGAAGCCAGAACGAGATATTATTCATGCGCGGGAACGCCATGTCCGGCGCACCGATCATGATGGGCAGCATCCAGTTGGCGAAACCACCGATCAGCGCGGGCATCACCATGAAGAAGATCATGATCAGGCCGTGCGCGGTCGTGAAGACGTTGTACATATGGCGGCCGGCCCCAATGGCAGCATCGCCATCTATCCCGTAGACCATGCTGGCAAGGCCGTGGAAAATCTGGACACCCGGCTCCTGCAATTCGATGCGCATCATCACGGACAGGAAGCCGCCGACGATGCCCGCGATTATCGCGAAGATCAGGTAGAGCGTGCCGATGTCCTTGTGGTTGGTGGAATAAACCCACCGTGTCCATCCGGTCGGATGATCGTGGCTATGTGCTGTGGCCTGCGCCATATTCAGCTCCGTTGCTATGCTTCACATCCGACGAAGTCAGTTGCCGGCGTCGGCGACGTTCGTCTCACTGTCAATCTTTGCCTGCAATGCGCGGTTTGCACCCGGCACATCTGTCGCAGCACGCGCTACCCACTGTTCATAGTCAGCTTGCGGCACGACGTGGATCGCGATAGGCATGTAGGCATGGTCCTGTCCGCATAATTCGGAGCATTGACCGTAGTACATCCCCTCCTTCTGCGCCTTGAACCAGGTTTCGTTAATGCGCCCCGGCACCGCATCGGTCTTGAGGCCGAAAGCCGGCAGCGCGAAGGCATGGATCACATCGCTTGCCGTTACCAGCAGACGCACCGTCGTATTCACCGGCACGACCACTTCATTATCGACCGCAAGAAGACGGGGATAGCGCCCCCGGTCTTCCTTGCCTGCATCGGCGCGCGCATTATCCGGCAGCAGAGCCGAGTTGAAGGAAAATGTTTCCCCGACCTGATACTCATAGTCCCAGTTCCACTGGTTCGCCGTCGCCTTGATTGTCAGCGCCGGCTCTTCCGGAGGGGTGTATTGCGAGGTAAGCAGAGCGAAGGACGGTACAGCCAAGGCGAGAAGAATGAGAACTGGCCCCACCGTCCAGATCACCTCGATCGTTGTATTATGGCTCGTGCGCGAGGGAATCGGGTTGCGCTTCTCGCTGTAGCGGAACATGCACCAGCCAAGCAACGCGAGAACGAGCAGGGTAATCGGAATGATAAACCAGAGCGTATAATGCTCGAACCAGGTAATCTCGTGCATGATGCCGGTCGCGGCTTCCTGAAACCGAGCCTGCCAAGGCGTTGGCTGGTCTGCCAGTGCGCCGCCGGTGCCAGCCAAAAGGGCCAAGGCGATTGCGGTGCACAGGCGAGACGGGCGTCCCGCTAAACTGTTCATCATCCCTTCTCTCTCCCCTTCCGCCGCGTGTTTCTCGCGGCGTTCAAACGCGTGAGCTGTCGGGAGCATGCTTTCCCAACCACGCCTCACTTGTTCAAATCATACTGCGGTTCGCTCCGCAACAAATCAGCTTGCTTGCCCATGCGGCATATTTGCGCGCACTCCTCCGGGCAGACCAGTGATCTTATTCACAACATAAGCCTATTCAGCATGCACATTCGAGCACAATCGCACAATCATCCGTTTCTGCTTGCGACTCCAGGCCGCATTTATGACCGAATTACCTATCAGAGCTTTGTTTTCCTGCCGCACAAAGCGAAAATGGCTTGAACAAGGGCTTTCCCTTCCTTTACCTGCCAGAAGCTGCGATAATCCGCCGATTCGCAAGGGATGAGACATGATTTCGAGACATCTGCGCACGAGCGCCCTGTCTGTTCTTTCCGGACTTTTCATGATTGCTGCCCCTGCGCTGGCCCAGCAGTCCGCCCCGGAAGGCAACGTAAAATCGACTCACGGCGCGTGGTCGGTGATCTGCGATACGCCGGCCGGCGCGAGCGCAGAGCAATGCGTCCTGATGCAAAATGTTGTTGCTGAAGATCGTCCCGAAGTCGGTCTATCGGTTGTCGTTCTGCGAACGGCAGACGGCAAAAGCGAGATATTGCGCGTTCTGGCGCCGCTCGGTGTACTGCTGCCAAATGGCCTGGGACTCAATGTTGATGGCAAGGACATTGGCCGCGCCTACTTCGTGCGCTGTTTCCAGGACGGCTGCTATGCGGAAGTCATTCTGGAGAAATCGCTGCTCGACACGTTCAATGCGGGCCAGTCGGCCACCTTTATTGTTTTTCAAACCCCTGAAGAAGGCATCGGCATTCCGGTCGATCTCAGCGGCTTTGCCGACGGCTTCAAGGCGTTGCAGTAGGCGGTCCATTCACCTAAATGAAATGATGACGCGCCTGGCGTGGTTTCCCGCCGGGCTTTTTTTATCAGCGCATTCAAAAAGGCCGAGATCATGCAAAGCCTGCTTTCCCAGTTCGATGTCTCGGAAGAATCAATTCGCAAGCTCGTCGCGGATACCGTTCACGGCTGTGACGATGGCGAGCTTTATCTCCAGCAGAGCCAGAACGAATCGCTACTCTTCGATGATGGAAAGCTGAAGACCGCCAATTTCGCCACCGATCGCGGGTTCGGTCTGCGCAGCGTGATTGGTGAAACTTCCGGTTACGCGCATTCCGGCGAACTCACGAAAGCAGCACTCGCCCGAGCCTCGGAAGCTGTTTCAACCGTGAAGACGGGACGTGAGGGCAAACCAGCGGAAGGCCCGCGCCCCACCAATCAGCGCCTTTATGACGACGTAAACCCGATCGATGCACCGGACTTTGCCGCCAAGGCCAAGCTTCTGACCGAAATTGATGCGCATCTGCGCGCCAGGGATGCGCGCGTACGTCAGGTCACCGTGTCGATGGCCGCCTCCTGGAGCCACATTGAGATCCTACGTGCCGATGGCCAGCATCTGACGGATGTTCGACCGCTGGTACGTCTGAACGTTTCCGTGGTCGTTGGCGATGGCGATCACCAGGAAACCGGCAGTGCCGGTGCCGGGGGGCGCAAAGGCTTCGGCGAATTTCTTGCGGATGGAAAATGGCAGGAAACAGCGGAGGAAGCGCTGCGTCAGGCGCTGGTCAACCTGGCTGCCGCTCCTGCCCCGGCAGGCACTTTCGATGTCGTACTCGGTTCGGGTTGGCCAGGAGTCATGTTGCACGAGGCCGTCGGCCACGGCCTGGAGGGCGATTTCAATCGCAAGAAGACATCTGCATTTGCCGGATTGCTCGGACAGCAGGTCGCGGCCAAAGGCGTGACCGTCGTCGATGACGGCACGATTTCCGAGCGCCGCGGCTCGCTCTCGATCGATGACGAGGGTACGCCCACCAATCGCAACGTCCTGATCGAAGATGGCAAGCTCGTCGCCTACATGCAAGACCGCCAGAACGCGCGCCTGATGGGGATGGACGCCACCGGTAATGGGCGGCGTGAATCTTACGCGCATCGTCCGATGCCGCGCATGACCAACACTTTCATGACCGCAGGCGAACACACGCCGGAAGAAATCATTTCATCGGTCAAGAACGGCATCTATTCCGTCTCGTTCGGCGGCGGACAAGTCGATATCACCTCGGGCAAATTCGTGTTTGGTTGCACTGAAGCTTATTTGATCGAGGATGGTAAGGTCACCCGCCCCATCA
This sequence comes from Limoniibacter endophyticus, assembly GCF_014652835.1. GTDB lineage: Bacteria > Pseudomonadota > Alphaproteobacteria > Rhizobiales > Rhizobiaceae > Limoniibacter > Limoniibacter endophyticus. Next base: position 278,190 of record NZ_BMZO01000005.1, on the reverse strand, counting down.
AGGGCGCGATGCTGATCGGCAACGGTCCGGACGCGATGAAGCGCATCACCATGATCGGCAATGATTCTGCGCTGGACACCGGAATCGGCATGTGCGGAAAGGCCGGTCAGTGGGTGCCGGTCGGCGTAGGTCAGCCACATCTGCGAATGAATGCAGTGACGGTTGGCGGCACTCAGGCTTGATTTTTTCTCCTCAGCTGCGTTTCCTGCCTGCTCATTATTTCGAAAGCCTGGGAAGCCCCGCATGAAAGCAACGTCGATCGTCGTCCTGACCGGTGCCGGCATTTCCGCGGAGTCCGGCGTTGCCACGTTTCGCGACGGCGACGGACTTTGGGCGAGCCACCGCATCGAGGATGTCGCGACACCGGAAGGCTTTGCGCGAGCGCCGGAACTGGTGCACACATTCTATAATGGACGCCGTCGAGAACTGGCGGATGTAGCCCCCAACGCCGCACATTTGGCGCTTGCCAAGCTCGAGCAGGAGTTCAAGGGGGATTTCCTGCTGGTCACGCAGAATATCGATGACCTGCACGAGCGCGCCGGTTCGCAGAAACTCGTGCATATGCATGGCGAGCTGGCAAAAGCACTCTGCGCCAATTGTGGCAACCGCATTGCCTGCGCTTCCGATCTGTCCACTGACGATGTATGCAGCGTTTGCAGCACGCCAGGCCATCTGCGGCCCGACGTCGTCTGGTTCGGCGAGTTCCCCTACAAGATGAACCAGATTGAAAACGCGCTGGAGCGATGTGATCTCTTCATCTCCATCGGCACCAGCGGCAATGTCTATCCAGCCGCAGGCTTCGTGCAACAGGCACGCTATGCCGGTGCCCGCTCGGTGGAGCTCAACCTCGAGCCGTCGGAAGGGGTGGATTATTTCGATGAATCCTACCACGGACCGGCGACACTCGTCGTGCCTGCCTTCGTAGAGAAGATTCTTGCCACTCTCTAGAGATCAAGAAGAGATACGCCTATTTGGATTGCCGCAGCTTTAGTTTTCCGCGCTTCCCTTCCATGGCGAGGCGACAAGGGTCGAGATAACCGGCTGTTTTTGGCGGCTCTGCATATTTGCCGTCAACAATATCATCTGGCGCGGCTTGCAGGAGCGCTATGGACACTGGAACAGTGTCTGGAAGCGCTTTTCCCGATTGAGCACGTCAGGCGTGTTCGAGATTTTTGTGTTACCGCCTCCGCACGACCTTTTTCTCCAGAAGCGCTACCGCTTCCAGATGCGAAGACCACAGAAACTGGTCGATTGGCGTGACGCGCTTGAGAATGTAGCCGCCAGCGAGCAGGATTTTCAGATCGCGTGCGAGTGTCTGGGGATTGCAGGAGACAGCCGCCACTTTTGCCACATCCGCGCGCGCAAGCTGTTTGCACTGGTCTTCCGCACCCGCACGCGGCGGGTCGAAAACGACGGCATCGTAGGCATTCAGTTCCTTGAAGGTCAACGGGCGGCGGAAGAGATCACGTTTTTCGACGGTGACCGGTTTAATGCCCTGCGTGGTGCGAATGGCGCGGTCGAGGGCAGCGACGGCCTTGTCATCGCCTTCTACAGCATGGACCTGCGCGCGCCCTGCGATGCGGAGACCGAAGGTCCCGCTACCGGCAAAGAGGTCGGCAACCGATTTGGACTTTCCCAGATGACCGAGCACCAGGTCGGACATGGCATCCTCGGCACTGGCAACGGCTTGGAGAAAAGCGCCTGGCGGGGGTGCAACCACGGCTTTGCCGAAGGTTACGTGCGGTTTCTTGGGCTCGATGATGATTTCGCCGTCGGCGCTGATACGGGCGATACCATTTTCCATCGCGAAAGCGGAAATTTCTTTACGGGCACGATCCGCCACCTTGCCCTGGCCGCTCGTCGCGATATCAAAGCCTGCTTCCGTAACAGTTACACCGAGGTGAAAGCTGTCGGACGTATGCGCAATCAGTTCGGCAAGGCTCCGAAAAACGTGCAGTGCCTCGACAATACGGGGTAGCGCAATGGGGCATTCCTCGATGGCAATGATCTCATGCGACTGGGCCCGCAAATAGCCGAGTACAATACCAGACATGGTTCTTCGGGCCGTGAAAATGACCCGGCGGCGACTATGCGGAGCGCAGGCGATGATCGGTGCTACATCGGCTTCAATGCCTTCCCGTTGCAGCGCATCAACGAGAATCTGACGCTTGAACAGGAGATAATCGTCCATATGGAGATGCTGCAGCGAGCAACCGCCGCATTCGGTGAAATGCTTGCAGGCCGGCTGAACACGATTGGCCGCTGTTTCCAGAAGGGCCATCACAGCGCCCTTGCCCTTGGCATCAAGCGCAATATTGACGCGTTCGCCGGGCAATGTGAAAGGAACGAAAACTGGCTTGCCGGCGACATGGCCAATACCATCGCCCTGCGCGCCTAACCGTTCGATGATGACCTGAATGCTCATGAAATTGCCTTGTCTGGATCGCGTTTTCGCTCAAACGCGGTCTCGATACGCCATTTTTTCTGGAATATTTGCTCAGAAATCAGATGCGCTTGCGCCCTGCAAGCAAAAACTCGCGATTGCCGTCACCGCCTTCGATCGGCGACGTCGTCAGCCCCTCGACCATCCACCCTTCCTGCGACAAAAGCCAGTCACCCATGTCCTGTGCGGTCGCTTCGCCGAGTGATGCATCGCGCAACAGCCCGCCCCTGCCGATCGCCTCGCGTCCGGCCTCGAATTGCGGCTTGACCAGAAAGATGCCCACGGCACCCGGCGAGGCAAAAGCCAAAGCAGGCGGCAGCGCCAGTTTCAAGGAAATGAAGCTGACGTCGGACACGAGAAACTCCGGCGCTTTGCCGCCAATATCGGCCAACGTCATCGCGCGCGCATTCAGTCCTTCGATGCAGGAGACCCGTGGGTTATCGCGTAGTTGCATATCCATCTGATCATGCCCGACATCCACCGCCACCACATGGCGCGCGCCTTTTTCAAGTAGCACCTGCGTGAAACCGCCTGTGGACGCACCAATATCAAGGCAAAGCTTTCCAGCTGGGTCGAAGCCGAAATGCTCAAGTCCCTTTACGAGCTTCAAAGCTGCGCGCGATACATAGGCCCCGGCCGGATCGGAGACGGTGATTGCGTCGGAGACAGCCACTATTTGCCCGGGCTTCCTGACCGGTTTTCCATTGACCACCACGTGGCCACGTTGGATCGCGTCCTTGGCCCGCGAACGTGATACGGACAAGTTGCGCATTACCAGCGCCTCATCAAGACGCATCTTCTCTTGTGCCGACGTGTTCATTCAGTCCTGCATAAAGTTCTGCTACGCCGCTGCAAAGGGAATCAAGAAGCTGTCAACGCCTTCTGTTCACGCTACACGCTCACCCAAGACGGCGGCCTGCAAGCCGATTCTTCGGACTGCTCCACTTTGGAGGCTATTCCGGATCGAGCGCCTCGGTGCCAACCGCGACGCCTTCACGTGATAGGCGGATTTTCTCGACCTTGTCTTCGGCAGATTTCAACAATCGCTCACAATGCAACTTGAGCGCCTCGCCGCGCTCATAAATACGGATCGACTGATCGAGGGCTACATCGCCGCGCTCCAGATGATCGACGATGTTCTCGAGTTCGCTCAGCGCCTGCTCGAAACTTAAGGAACGGATATCCTCGTTCACCGGCTCAGCCATCGTCTATCCTTTCATCAGTCGTGCAATGTGACGCGTGGCGGAAAACGCCAGGCTGTGCAGATTGTAACCACCTTCGAGCACACTCAATACACGATCATTGCAGAAACGGGCCGCACGCTCCATCAGCTTGCCCGTCACCCAGTCGAAGTCGTCTTCGTCCAGGTTCAGATCACCCAGCGAATCGAGCCTGTGCGCATCGAAGCCCGCCGATAACACGATAAGGTCAGGAGCCATATTGTCGAGGGCAGGAAATACACGGGTCTCCATCGCCTCGCGGAATTCATGCGATCCACTTCCCGCCGCAAGCGGAGCGTTGAGAACATTGCCCGCGCCGACCTCGTGCACGAAGCCGGTATGCGGATAATGATCGGCCTGATGCGTGGACGCAAAAAGCACATTCTTGTCATTCCAGAATATGTCTTGCGTGCCGTTGCCATGATGGACGTCGAAATCGATGATCGCCACCCGTTCGACCCCGTGCACCTTCTGCGCATGACGCGCCGCAATTGCCACGTTGTTGAAGAGACAAAAGCCCATCGCCTTGTCACGTTCTGCATGGTGACCCGGAGGACGTGAGCAGACAAAGACATTGTCCGCGCGTCCTGAAAAAAGATCGTCTATCCCTGCCATCGCAGCCCCCATACCGCGAAATGCCGCTTCGATCGAGTGCGGCCCGGCATAGGTATCCGGATCGAGTTGCACAATCTCCTCGTGTCCAAGCACTGTTTTCAGAAGTGTTTCCACATAGGCTTCGTCATGGGCAAGAAACGCCGCGTCGCGTTCGGCAAGCGGTGCTTCTACACGCTCCATCTCCTCGAAGAGCTGATCTTCCAGCAGTGCCTGTTCGATGGCGCGAATACGATCAGCACGCTCGACATGGCCTTGCGGCGTCTCATGCTCGAGAAAGCCGGGATGGTGATAGAAGCGCGTCGTCATGCATTTACTCCCGCGCTCGGCGCGTTAGATCAACTCGGTTTTTGCAATCGCGATGCCAAAGCCTTCCAGACCGACATAATGCCGCTCACGCGAGGTGAGAAGACGGATCGAGGAAATGCCAAGATCTTTCAGGATTTGGGCGCCCAGGCCGATTTCGCGCCACTCGCTCTCGCGCCGCAACGCTTCTTCGTGAGCCTCACGATCGTCGTTGCTCGGGCGTTGGCGTGCATTGCGCTGCGTGCCCACCGAGCCCTCACGCAGATAGACGATAACGCCGCGGCCTTCTTGCGCCATGGTTTGCATGATGCCATCCAGGCGGGTCTTTTCACCAAACACGTCGGCTGCAACGTTTTCGGGATGCAAGCGCACCGGCACGTCCTGACCGTCTCGGATATCCCCGTAGACGACAACGAGATGGTGCATCTCTTCCCATGGGAGGCGGTATGCATGCGCCTTTGCCGGACCAGCCGGGGTTTCGATGTCGAAACTTTCCACCCGCTGCACCAGCGTTTCGCGACGCTGACGATAGGAAATGAGATCCGCGACCGAGACCTGCTTCAACTTGTGCGTTTCGGCAAATTGCGAGACTTGGGGGCCGCGCATAACCGAGCCGTCATCATTGACGAGTTCGCAGATCACGCCGACCTCCGGCAGTCCCGCAAGCTTGCATAGATCGACAGCGGCTTCGGTGTGGCCTGAACGCATGAGGACGCCGCCTTCGCGCGCGACCAGCGGGAAGATGTGGCCAGGGCGCACGAAGTCGCTGGCGCCGGCATTGGAGTTCGCCAGGTTGCGCACCGTAAGCGTTCGATCATCCGCGGAAATGCCGGTGGTCGTGCCGTGTTTGAAATCAACGCTCACCGTGAATGCCGTTGAATGCGGCGCGTCGTTCTCGGCCACCATCGGCGTCAGGTTGAAACGACGAGCCGTCTCCCGCGTCATTGGGGCGCAGACGATGCCGGAGGTATAGCGCACTATAAAAGCCATCTTTTCAGGCGTGCAATGCACAGCCGAAACAATCAGGTCGCCCTCGTTCTCACGTCCATCATCATCCATGACGACGACGATCTCGCCATTCTCGAAGGCCCGGATCGCTTCGACGACCTTGTTGTGATCATATGCCATTTCGATACCTTAAGCGTATGTATGTCTTGTTCAGGCGCGTCCGGTCTGGCCGCGGTGACGCAGATAGTGGTCGGCGAGCGCACATGCCACCATCGCCTCGCCGATCGGCACGGCGCGAATGCCGACGCACGGATCATGGCGACCTTTAGTGACGACTTCGACCTCCCTCCCCTGCCGGTCAACGGACTGACGCGGCGTCAAAATCGACGATGTCGGCTTAACGGCGAAGCGCGCGACGACCTGCTGACCCGTAGTAATGCCGCCCAGGATTCCTCCCGCTTTATTGGATAGGAAATGCGGCTTCCCATCTTCACCGATGCGCATCTGATCGGCATTTTCCTCGCCACGAATGCGCGCGGCCTCGAAACCATTGCCGATCTCCACGCCTTTCACGGCATTGATCGACATGAGATTGGAGGCAATATCCTGATCCATTTTGCCATAGAGCGGCGCACCCAATCCTGCCGGTACGCCATCCACGACGATCTCGATGATTGCGCCAACCGAAGAGCCGGACTTTCGTATGTCATCAAGATAATCGGAAAAGATCGGGACCGATCCCGGATCAGGGGTGAAGAACGGGTTCTCGGCACTCTCCACGAAGTTCCAGTCCCAGCGACTGCGATCAACATCCTTATCGCCCATCGAAACAAGCGCACCGCGAACCACCATGCCCGGCACGACACGGCGCGCGATTGCACCGGCGGCAACACGTGCGGCGGTTTCGCGCGCTGAGGATCGCCCGCCACCGCGGTAATCGCGAATGCCATATTTGGTTTCATAGGCGTAATCGGCATGACCGGGGCGATATTGCTGGGCAATCGCGCCATAATCCTTCGAACGCTGATCGACATTCTCTATCAGCATGGAAATCGGAGTGCCGGTAGTTACCAGCGTCACCCCATCCTCTTCGGGCAGAACACCGGACAAAATCTTCACCTCGTCCGGCTCGCGGCGCTGCGTCACGAAACGCGATGTGCCCGGGCGGCGGCGGTCTAGATCGGCCTGGATATCGGCCAGCGTGAACCGGATGCCGGGCGGGCAGCCATCGACAACACAGCCCAAAGCCGGTCCATGGCTTTCGCCCCAGGTAGTGACACGGAAAAGATAACCAAAACTATTATGCGACATAGATCGACTTTGACCCGCAACCGAGAAACAGAACAGAGTTGCGTTCTAGCGCATCTCCGCGGGAATCGAAACTGCTTAGAACGGCAGCAGGAGTCCATGTATCGGTTCCTGTAGATCAACGTATTCGCCGCGATGAATTTGAAATTTGAACGATTAAATGTCAGTTTTGACACATTCGCGTCGTTACTGCTCTGTAAGCGCGTCATATTTGGCAATCGGGAGATTCGATATGCGTAAACTATTTGTAGCGACGTTCATTCTGGCAGGCCTTGGCCTTCCTGCTTTGGCGGCCGAGGATTTTGGCACAGTCGAATCGATCAACGCGGAGGCTCGCACGATCGTGGTAAATGGGGAAACCTACACGCTGAACGGCGAATTCGACATAGGCACGCTCGAACGCGGAACGGAAGTTGCTCTTACCTACGAAGAAGCGGACGGCAAGAAGATGGTCCAGGACATCATCATCGACGAAGAAGTCACGACCGAGGAACAATAAATCGCGCGACCGGCTCAGAGCCAGATAAGCTCGCCATCGGCAAAACGCAGCACGTGGTCTTGAGTCACGTGCATGCGTGACGCCTCTTCCTCAGAGTAGCCACCGAACTGACGAAAGATAGTGCGAATGACGCCGCCATGCGTCACGACGACCGTCGGGCGCACCAGCTCTTCGACAAATGGCAGAACGCGCCTTCTCAGAATCTCGTAGCTTTCCGCGGCCGCACCCGGCGGGACGAAATTCCATTTGTCGGCATCGCGCTTCTTACTCACGCCCGGCGAATGTGTTTCAAGTTCCGGGAGCGTCGAGCCTTCCCATTCTCCGAACGAGATTTCGATGATGCGGCGATCGGTACGAAAGTCGTCCGGCTCGAGGCCCATCGCCTTGCGCAATAGACGCATCGTGTCGCTGGTCCGGATAAGCGGGCTCGCAACAAAATCGAAGATGGAAATGTCGTCGATAAGGGCCTTCAGCTTCTGGCCATTGCGGGTAGCTTGGGCAATTCCATTTTTGTTAAGCGGGCGGTCCGTCTGTCCCTGAAGCCGCCGCTCCACGTTCCAGCTGGTTTCACCATGGCGAACGAAATAGATTAGCGGGCGCGTCATGACAGAACTCGGCAGCTGAATGAGAAGGAAGAAGCGCGGGAAAACGCCCGCGCTTCAGATAATGCAATTGGGTCAGTCTTTTACAGTACTGATATCAGGCGCATCCACCGCTTTCATGCCAATGGCATGGTACCCGGCGTCGACATGGTGCACCTCGCCGGTCACGCCACGCGAGAGGTCTGACAGCAGATAAAGCGCAGAGTCGCCCACTTCCTCGATCGAGACAACCCGCTTGAGCGGTGCATTGTACTCGTTCCACTTGAGAATATAGCGGAAATCACCGATGCCGGATGCAGCCAATGTCTTGATGGGACCAGCCGAGATCGCGTTGACCCGGATGGCTTTCGAGCCAAGATCAACCGCAAGATAACGCACCGAAGCTTCAAGGGCAGCCTTGGCAACGCCCATGACGTTGTAGTGCGGCATCACCTTCTCAGCACCATAATAGGTCAACGTAAGGAGCGCCCCGCCCTCGGTCATCAGTTTTTCTGCGCGCTTGGCGATGGTGGTGAAGGAAAACACCGAAATGTCCATCGTGCGCAGGAAGTTCTGGTGCGTGGTATCAACGTAGCGGCCGTCGAGTTCATCCTTGTCCGAAAATGCGATCGCATGGACCAGGAAGTCGATCTTGCCCCATTTCTTTTCGACATTGTCAAAAACGGCGTCCAGGCTTGCGGCGTCGGTAACGTCGCAATCGCCTGCGATAAATGCACCGAGTTCGGTTGCAAGCGGCTCGACGCGCTTGCGGAACGCTTCGCCTTGATAGGTCAGCGCAATCTCAGCGCCCTGATCGACGCAAGCCTTGGCGATTCCCCAAGCAATCGAACGGTTGTTCGCAACGCCCATGATAAGGCCTCGCTTGCCTTGCATCAGGCCCGTACTCGTCGCCATCGGTCAGCTCTCCATAGAATTCTGTTCATGCCCTATTGCACAGCAAATCGGCTGCATCAAGCAGAGAGGCTTACGTAAGCGCCTGTTCGCAGTGGGAAACCAGCACGGTTGATCTGAAAGCCGAAGTAGACTTTGGGAAACTCTGATTGCTGCCGTTTGAAATACTGGCCGCCTCACCGTTAATGCGTGCTGCTAGAAAGCTTCTCCACGGTAGAGCTCATTGAGCGCATCGCGATCCTCATCAGCCAGCATGATGCGCACATGAACGAACAGATCGCCCTCGCCACTATCCTTCAGCGGCAAGCCCTTGCCTTTCAGGCGCAGCACCTTGTCGGAGCTCGACCACGCCGGAATGTTCAGCGCCAGCTTGCCTGCCGGCGTTTCGACCGGCACCTTTGCTCCCAATACCGCATCGCGGAGCGGAATAGGAAGATCGACATGCAGGTCGCGTCCCTCTATGCGATAACGGGGATGCGGACGAATGCGAATCTTGACGAGCGCATCGCCGTTCTCGCCGCCCATCACCTGTTCGCCCTGTCCACGCAAACGAATGGTCTGGCCGTCCTCGACAAAGCGCGGCAGCTTGATCGCGATGCTGCGGCCATCCGGAAACTGCGCCGTGACTTTCGCCACGGTTGCAATGTCTTCAATCGTGACACCGAGACCGACCTGCAGATCCTCGCCTTTCCGGGGCCGCTGCTGACGCGCGCGTCCGGCACCGGCAAAGCCCGCTCCTGGCCCAGCGCCGCCAGCGCCACGAAAAGCCTGGCCAAAGATTTCGCTTAGAATATCCTCGCTATTGCCGAATGGCGATCCACCCTGACCGAAGGGAGAGCCTCCCGGATGACTGCCTCCAGCTCTGCGAAACGCTGCAAATGGGTCTTCGCCACCGGCACCGGCGCCCGCAAATCCCTGAAAGCGCGGCTTGCCTTCGCCATCGATCTCGCCGCGATCGAAGGCTGCGCGCTTGTCCTTGTCGCCGAGGATTTCATAGGCCTGATTTGCCTGCGAAAACTTCTCCTTCGCCGAAACATCGTCCGGGTTCTGGTCCGGGTGATACTTCTTTGCGAGCTTGCGAAAAGCCGATTTTATATCTTTTTCCGTGGCGTTCTTGGCTACGCCCAAAACGTCATAAGGGTTGCGCATGAAGCTTCAGCTTTACTCTAGGGTGAATTGAGACTTGCCCGATATATAGGCACAAGCCAGGCAGGATGCCAGCGCCCAGGCAAGCTTAACGTTGCTCGAAGCGGCGTACCATCCACTCGCCATTATTGGCGACACAGGCGTCGCCATCGAACATGGCAACCCCCTTGTAGCTTTCGCGCAGGACTTCAAACTTACGGCAGAGTCTGTTCTGCTCTTCGTATTGCTGAATCTTCTCGATGATGCCACGCGAGCCGGTTTCGGCATTCGCCCAGGCAAGCGGCTGCACTGCCGCCTGTTCAAGGTCTGTCGATGTCACAGCGTTACGGATCGTAAACATATCGGAAGATGCCGCGCTATCGACCGCAGGGGAAGAAGAGACGACGGCCCCCGTGCGGACGTCGGTATCTACCGGCGGCTGTTTGGCCGACCCCATGACCGACATGACGCAACCACTGGAAAGCAGGCAAAGCCCCAACGGCACGCACATCCGAAAGCCCGCTATATATCGCCAAGGCCAATGTTTTTCTTGCTCTGGCGCTTGCTTCGCGAGCGGCAATGGGCAATCTCCGGAACAGAATCTAACGCGAGGAATGACTATGAACGGCAGTAAGTTAACAACTGGTGATAAAAGCAATAACGCTGATTTCACATTGCGTAACGATCCGTTCACACTTTTCTCCGAGTGGCTCGAGGACGCGCGTGACAGCGAACCAAACGACCCTAACGCAATGGCGCTTGCCACGGTCGATGAAACCGGGCTGCCCAATGTGCGAATCGTCCTTTTAAAGGATTACGACGAGAAGGGCTTCGTGTTCTATACAAATTACGAGAGCAACAAGGGGCGAGAACTACTTTCTACTGGGAAAGCAGCCTTATGCTTCCATTGGAAGAGCCTCCGTCGCCAGGTACGGGTGCGTGGCACCATCGAGACCGTGACGGATGCGGAAGCGGACGAGTATTATCATAGCCGCCCGCGTCTGTCGCAGATCGGCGCCTGGGCCTCGCAGCAGTCACGTCCGCTCGACGCGCGCTCGACGCTGGAAGGTGCCGTTGCCGAGTATGAAAACAAGTATCCGGAAGGCGAAGTGCCCCGTCCCGGCTATTGGTCTGGCTTCCGTCTTGTTCCCTTCTCTATCGAGTTCTGGCACGATCGCCCATTCCGCCTCCATGATCGGGTCATCATGACGCCCTCTGCGGATGGTTGGCAGACGCAGCGTTATTACCCCTGACCGCGAACGCAGGAGGCAAGGTGCCTACACTCGACGAAGCGCTGGCCGAAATCCATGACGAGATGGCAGACCATATCGACCGCGGTCGCGTCGCGGATTACATCCCCCAGCTTGGAAAGGTCGACCCGGCCAGGTTTGGTATCGCTGTCGTCACCAATGATAATGGCGTCTTTACTATCGGGGACGCCGACGAGACTTTCTCGATCCAGAGCATTTCGAAGGTCTTTACGTTAACCCTGGCGCTTGGCGAGGTAGGTGATTCCTTGTGGAAACGCGTTGGACGCGAGCCATCGGGGAATGCCTTCAATTCGATCGTGCAGCTCGAACAGGAAGGCGGCATCCCGCGCAACCCGTTCATCAATGCGGGCGCCATCGTGGTTTCCGATATTTTATTGGCTGGCCACGAGCCGCGTGAGACGATCGGGGAGATCCTTCGTTTCCTGCGTTTTCTGACGGAGGATGACACGATTGCCATCGACGAAGCCGTCGCGGCATCCGAACGGGCTACAGGCTTCCGCAATTTCGCGCTTGCGAATTACATGAAATCTTTTGGCAATCTGCGCCATCCGCCGGAAATGGCGCTTGGCGTGTATTTTCATCATTGCGCCATTGCCATGAGTTGCAGGCAACTGGCGCTGGCGGGCCGGTTCCTCGCTCATGACGGCATCAATCCTGCGACCGGTCACTCTGTCATCGCGCGACAGAAGGCCAGGCGCATCAACGCGCTCATGCTGACCTGCGGACATTATGATGGCTCAGGCGAGTTCGCCTTTCAGGTTGGTATTCCAGGCAAGAGCGGTGTCGGCGGGGGAATTCTCGGCATCGTTCCGGGACAAGCCACCCTTGCCGTGTGGTCTCCGGGATTGAACGAGAATGGAAATTCCAAGCTGGGCACATTAGCGCTCGGCAAGCTCGCGAAGATGATGAACTGGTCCATCTTCGCGCCCTGATATCTCTTATGAAGCTTTGCGACTCATAAAGGCTTGGAAAGCCTCCATCGCCTCGCGCGAGCTCAGACGCTCGCCGAAAAGGCTCGCTTCCTCACGAATCCGATCGAGCAGCGGTTCCCGTGGCGCTTTCAGCAGGGCTTTGGATTGACGCACGGCCTCGGGAGGAAGGCTCGCGAGCTTCTGGGCCGCTTGCATCGCCGTCGCCTCCAGCAGTTCTTCACCGACGATGCGATAGATCAGACCCGCGGCTTGTGCTTCCTGCGCACTTAACGGCTCGCCCATGACGAGAGCAGCAAATGCACGTTGGCCGCCGATCGCTGCGGGATAAAGCAGACTCGAACCCGCTTCCGGCACAAGTCCCAACTCGACGAACGGCGTACGAAAAACCGTGCGCGATGTGGCAAATGTCAGGTCGCAATGTAGATTAACGGTCGTTCCGATACCGACTGCAATGCCGTCGACGCCAGAAACCAGCGGCTTTTTAACGCCGGCTAGCGCCTCCAGAAAAGCCAGGACTTCGCCTCCCAAAGCGCCTTCCTGCGCGACCGCGATGAAGTCGGCTATATCATTGCCGGAAGAAAACATTCCCGGCTGCCCCAACAGAAGATGCGTACGCACGCCTTCATCCGCATCACCCTCCATCAGCGCTCTGGTCATGGCTGCATACATGTCACGGGTGAGTGCGTTCTTCTTTTCAGGACGCGCTATGCGAATGACCTGCACCAAATGATCGCGCGAAATCTGGATGTGTTCGCTCATGAAATCAATCCTTCCACAGAAGCTTCGCCGCCTCGTCGAGGCTGGCGGCGCCATGAATGACACGATCCTTCAAGCCAGCTGCTTCTGCCAGCAGATTTTCGGCGTAAAAGCGCAGGAGCGGTGATTGCCCCTCCGGATCGTGAGTCACGCCACGCGACAGAAGCACGGCACCGAGCACGATGGAGAAGAGGCGCAGATATGGCGTTGCAGCGGCCATCAAAGGCTGCTCGTCCCCGGCCTGCAATTTCTCCTGGAGGAATACGGTGGCATCGCGCAGCTGATCGAGACCCCAGGAAAGTCGGGCAGCCACTTCCGCAGTCGCTTCTCCCGAGGCTTTGAAAGCGTCCACCTGTTCGGACAATTCGCCAATATAGGAAAGCACATGCTGTCCGCCGGATTGGGGCAGTTTGCGCATTACGAGGTCGATTGCCTGGATGCCATTGGTACCTTCGTAGATCGTACCTATGCGGGCATCACGATAAAATACGGCCGCGCCCGTTTCCTCGATGAAACCCATGCCGCCGTGCACCTGCACACCGCGTCCCGTCACCTCGACAGCATTGTCGGACGAGAATGCCTTGGCGAGCGGTGTAAGGAGATTAGCGCGCTCCTGCCAATATTTCTTCTTCTCCGTGTCCTCATTCGCGTGCGCGAGATCAATAGCCAGCGCACAGGAATAGACGAGGGCGCGCGAGGCTGCGGTCAGAGCTTTCATGGTCAGGAGTTCACGCTGAATATCGGCGTGATGCAAGATGGCCACCGCGCCCTCGGAAGCAACGGCTTTCGCTTTGCCCTGACGCCGTTCCCTCGCATACTCCAGCGCCTTTTGCGTCGCGGCTTCACACAGACCGACGCCATGCGCGCCAATTGCCACACGCGCATTGTTCATCATCGTGAACATACAATTCAGCCCGCGATTTTCTTCGCCGACCAGCCAGCCGATGGCGCCCGTGCCGACTTCCGAATGCGCGCCGCCATCACCATAGACCATAGTGCAGGTGGGAGAGCCATGAATGCCCATCTTGTGTTCCACACCAGAGCAGATCACGTCGTTGCGTTTGCCAAGCGTACCGTCTTCATTGACGAGGAACTTTGGAACGAGGAAGAGTGAAATACCGCGCGTGCCTTCTGGCGCGTCCGGCAAACGCGCCAGAACGAGATGCACGATATTATCGGTGAAATCGTGTTCGCCAAAGGTGATGAAGATTTTCTGACCCGAAAGACGGTAGGTCCCGTCTCCCTCCGGCACTGCCTTGGTACGCACCGTCGAAAGATCGGAACCGGCCTGGGGTTCGGTCAGGTTCATCGTGGCCATCCACTCGCCGCTGACGAGCTTTTCCAGATAGCGCTTCTGCAACTCCGGGGAGCCATGTGCGGCAAGGGCTTCAATCCCGCCCATTGTCAGCGTCGGTCCAAGCGCGAACGCGACTGATGCACTCGCCCACATCTCAAAGGCTGCCATATTGACGACGAGCGGCAGATCCTGCCCGCCATAGGCTTCCGGAGCGGAAAGCCCGTTCCAGCCGCCTTCGCGCCAATGCGCATAAGCCTCTTTCCATCCCTTTGGTGTCGTTATGGCACCGTTCGCGAGCTTGGCGCCTTCCCGATCACCAGAGAGATTGAGCGGAGCGATTTCCTCGGACGCAAAGCGTCCCGCCTCGCCCATAATTGCATCCAGAACATCGTCGTCGAGATGCGAAAAAACGCCGTCCCCCAGAACTTGAGACAAACCTGCGTGATGACGCAAGGCAAACGCGATCTCATCGACCGGGGCACGATACATGGGCAGACTCCTCCAGCGCCTTTGACGTAAAGGTCAAACATACAAGTTTCCCGCTGAGTGGCAAGTCTCCCCTGAAGCCTCCCGCAGCAGCAGAATTTAAGATCTACCAAAATTTATTCAAAATACTAAAGTGTTATAAACAATAAAAAAACATCTACTCAATATGTATTTACGCAATTCAGAACAGGTATTTTATTATGAAAAATTTTATCAGGGACGAAAAAGGGAATTTCCTTGTTGCAACCGTTTTTCTTCTTATTCCATTAATGGGAATGACCGGATATGCGGTTGATTTATCTCGCATTCAAAACGTAAGGACTTCGCTTCAGGACCAGGCAGATGCTGCAGCTATTGCAATCGCCAAGCGAGGAAAAAGCGCAAGCCTTGCGGAACCAGTCGAATTTGCACGCAACACTATTCTCGCCGAACTCGGCCCCGATACGCTCGATCCTTCCTTGGAGCTTCGCGCAAATTGGGACGGAACAACCGACGTTGAGGTCTTTGTTAATGGCAAAGTGGAAGGGACGCTCATGCGCATCGTCCCAGGCATTTCGCCGCAGACCGACATCGGTATCTATTCACGTGCACGCGTTGAGTATGCGAACACGGAATTCAAGCCTCCCAAATATTCCTTTGTCGACCCTGAAGCAGATCATTACAATCGCATCTATTTCTATTGCTATTATCCGGACGATATCGACACGAGCGATCCGAGTCTCCCCGGTTACGACTATAACAAGGGTCGGGATCAGTTGACGCCGGTGAGCGACAATGCCGAACCGCCGACCGCATACCCGGTCGCGGTTCCCGATTGCGGCGAAGACGGCAATCTGAGCTTCAAGCGCGAACAGATGGATGGGAAGTACAAGAAAAACCCGCCGCCGCCTGCCAGCGACTTTTCCGGCACTGCATATGGCCCTGGCGACGATTTTATTCATAAGGCCGACGGAGCCTTTGATCGCCGCGGCGATCGCTTCAATCCCGAGACCATTCGCTGCCGAACGGAACAACAATGCAAGCCGAAGTCACAGGGCGGCGTCATTCCTGAAGGAAAGAACCGTTTTCCAGTCAGAGAAGACGGCGCATGTCCAGTCGGTGAGTTCCGTTACTTCGGCTGGGAAGACGGTAATGACGACGACTTCAATGACATCACCATCATCATGGAATGTCCGACCAGGACAGCTGGCGACAAGATCAGCAGAATCTATCTCGTGAAATGACCCGTTGGACAGAACCCCGCAAGATCGTCTCGCGGGGTTCTTGTTCCTTCAGCCTTCGCGCGCAACCGCTCGCCAACCGATATCCGAGCGATAGAATCCTTCCGGCCAATCGATTGCTTTTACAGCTTCATAGGCGCGCGTCTGGGCCTGCTTCACTGTCTTGCCCGTCGCTGTCACCGTTAACACGCGACCGCCGTTGGCTATCAGAGAACCCTCCTTCAGCGCCGTGCCCGCATGGAAGACCTTGACGTCTTCGAGCGCGTCAGCCTTGTCTATGGCGGAGATGACAGATCCCTTCCTCGGGTTGGCCGGATAGCCCTCCGCCGCCATCACCACCGTCAGGGCCGGTTCCTCGCTCCAGCGCACCGACACATTGGCAAGCTGACCATCCACGGCTGCCTGTATCAAGACAACGAGATCATCCTTCAGACGCGTCATCAGTACCTGGCATTCAGGATCGCCAAAACGCGTATTGAATTCGATAAGCTTCGGCGCACCATTATCGATCATCAGGCCGACGAAAAGCACACCCTTGAAGGGGTGGCCCATCTCGGCCATGCCGCGCATTGTGGGTTCCACGATTTCGCGCATGGTTCGGTCGAGCACAGTCTGATCCATGACGGGAGCGGGCGAATAGGCACCCATGCCCCCGGTGTTCGGCCCCGTGTCGCCATCGCCTACGCGCTTATGATCCTGGGCGGTCCCGAAAGGCAGCGCTGTCTTGCCATCGCACAGACAAAAGAAGCTCGCTTCCTCGCCCGTCAGAAACTCTTCGACTACGACTTCGGCACCAGCGGAACCAAAGGCACCCTCGAAACAATCATCGACGGCCGCGATTGCTTCTTCAATGGTCATCGCAACGGTCACGCCCTTCCCAGCCGCAAGGCCGTCAGCCTTGACGACAATCGGCGCACCTTGCGCCTGCACATATTCGCGGGCGGCAGTTGCATCGCTAAAACGCTTATAGGCACCTGTCGGGATATGGAAACGGGCGCAGAGGTCCTTGGTGAAGCCCTTTGAGCCCTCAAGCTGCGCCGCCGCCTTGCTCGGTCCGAATACCTTGACCCCAGCGGCTTCCAGAATGTCGGCAATACCTGCAACCAGCGGTGCTTCCGGCCCCACCACAACGAGGTCGACCTCATGCTCTCTGCAGAAAGTCAAAACGGCCTGGTGATCGGCGACATCGAGAGCGACACATTCGGCTTCCTCGGCGATGCCCGGATTGCCGGGAGCGACGTAGAGCTTGGAGACGAGCGGCGAGGCAGCAATCTTCCAGGCCAGCGCGTGTTCCCGGCCACCGGAGCCGATCAGCAACAGGTTCATCAAGCCAAACTCCCATTGAAATTCTTGCCGCTTCGGTATGGGTGATCGACGCGGCGGTCAAGTCATCTGAGGTGTTGCGTTCAAGTTCATGTGGCATTTGCGCAGAATTCTTGACGCAAGGCTCGAACCTTGCCACTGCATTGCCATGGATACGATTCAGTCACGCAATGTTCAGGGCCGGGTTGCAGATGCTCCCAGCGGCCATTGGGTCTACAAGATTTTGCCGCGCCCGGCCTGGGGGTTCGCGCAGCTTGCCCGTTGGGACCGTCCTATAGGATGGTGGCTCCTGCTCTGGCCCTGCTGGTGGTCTGCGGCGCTCGCGGCGGTGGCCTATGCTCGCGAGGGCGACACCCTCCTTTCGCTACTGCCCAGTCCGTATCACATCGTGCTTTTCCTGATCGGCGCGATCGCCATGCGCGGCGCCGGCTGCACCTATAATGACATTGTCGACATCAGGATCGACGAGCAGGTAGAGCGTACCCGTTCGCGTCCTCTGCCATCCGGCCGCGTTACGAAGAAACAGGCCTGGGCTTTTCTGGTCGCACAATCCTTGGTCGGACTGGTGGTGCTGTTGCAATTCAACAGTTTCGCGATCCTGCTTGGCTTGGCTTCGCTCGGCGTCGTCGCGCTTTATCCCTTCATGAAGCGATTCACGAACTGGCCCCAACTGGTGCTGGGTTTTGCCTTTTCTTGGGGCGCACTAATGGGTTGGGCTGCGGCCTTCGGCGATATCGACGGGCCTGCTGTCCTGCTTTACATCGGCGCGATCCTCTGGACGATCGGCTACGACACAATCTATGCGCACCAGGACAAGGAAGACGATGCACTGGTCGGCATCGGCTCGACTGCGCTCTTTATGGGAAAACACACGAAGCTTTGGCTTTCCGGACTTTATGGCGGCGCGTTGATCCTGTTTGCCTATGCGATCGCCGCCGCACAAGCCCCCATGCCAGCACTGGCCGGGGTGGTTGCCGCCGGTATCCACATGGCACGCCAGATCACCGTCCTCGACATCGACAATCCGACGCAGTGCCTCGCCCTTTTCAAATCGAACAAGACGGTTGGCTGGATGATCTTCCTGGGCATTGTCGGCAGCGGCCTGTGGGCCTGGATCAAGCCGCTGCTCGGTTGAAATTGAGGAGTCGGATCATCGTCTTGCGATGATCTCTCGCCCTTCCACCACAACGCGAAGCCCCAATGAGCCGGTTTTGCGGCGTGCCAGGAAACGGGGGCGCTTTTCCGCCGAGTGACGACGCTTGCGCCGCTCATAGCCGGGATGCAGGCTTATTTCCATCTGCATGGTCTCTTCGAGCGAACGAGCAATGCCGTCTGACTCGATCAGGAGCATCGGCAGTTTCAGCATGTCAGACCAGGCGCGCCAGTCGCCAGCAACATCACCCAGATCGTTTGCAATAAGCAGCGGCACGCAAAGTGACGCGTCTTCATGCAATAGTTCCAACGTCACGGTTACGAAGCCGTTCTCATCCTCGATGGCGCGCGCAGCGACGCCCTGGAAGGCGTGGAACGGCAGCATGATCGTAACCGGCAGGCGGCTGCGATCGAGCAGGCGACGAATACGCGCCCCACGATGATCAACCGTAAAGGTCACGTCCCCGGCTTCGCCCCGCAGCGAATAGCTTGTGGCCTGAGGCAGTTCCCACGGATCCAGTCGCAGATTGCCTTCAGCCCAAACCGGTTTCAAACCCATCGTCATCTCTGTCGCCTTCCCTGCACGGGACGGTGGTTTGCGCCACACGTCCGTTCAATGTTTCGAGGACTTTGAGATGATGATTCATCTTCTGCCTCGACATCCCTGTTTTGCCTTCGTTTTGAAGACTTTCGGATCGGTTTTCCGATCTCGGCATGTGAGGGAATTTAGAGGAGGCTGTATTCCAGACGGCTTAAAAAGCTCGGTTAAAAAAGACTGACTTTTCCATTGGTTAGCAAAGGTTTGCTGGAGAGAGATTCAGCAAGTTTTTGCTAACCTTGAACTCGATCAAATTACCTTGCCAGGATTCATGATTCCATTGGGATCCACGGCGTCCTTGATGGCGCGCATCAGGGCAATTGCGGGAGCCGGCGCGGTCGCGGCCAGCTCCTCGCGCTTCATTTGACCAATACCATGCTCGGCGGAAATCGAACCGTTGAAGCTGCGAACCACCCTGTGGACAGCGTCATTCATCTGGCGATAGAGCGCAAGAAACCCCTTCGTATCTGATCCGACCGGCTGCGAAACGTTAAAGTGTAAGTTGCCATCCCCCATGTGCCCGAAAGCAGCCAATCGCGCATCGGGGCAGACGCTTTGAACGGCGGCAGCGCCTTGCTCAATGAAAGCCGGGATTTTTGAAACGGGCACGGAAATATCATGCTTGATCGACCCGCCTTCGCGCTTTTGCACATCCGAGAGCTCCTCGCGCAAACGCCAGAACTCCTTCGCCTGCGCTAGGCTCGCCGCAATCGCTGCATCTTCGACAACGCCGCTTTCAAATGCCTCCTCAAGAATTTCCTGCATCAGCTGATCGGCATCATCCTGCGAACGACCCGACGAGATTTGCATCAGCACATGCCATGCATGCTCACCTTCCAGCGGCGCGCGTGCGCCTTCAAGGTGGCGGATCGCGAAGGAGAAAGCCACGTCAGCCATGAGCTCGAAACCTGTGAGCGCCGAGCCTGCACGTTGCTCAGCCAGATTGAAGAGAGCAAGCGCCGCCTGAGGGCTATTCACCCCCACCCAGGCCGCACCTTTACCTTTTGGCTTCGGAACAAGCTTGAGCACTGCGCCTGTGATGATGCCGAGCGTACCTTCCGCCCCGATGAAGAGGTTTTTCAGATCATAGCCGGTATTGTCTTTCTTCAGCTTGCGCAGATCATCCAGTACCGTGCCATCCGGCAGCACCACTTCGAGACCCAGGCATAGTTCGCGCGCATTGCCATAAGCCAGTACCGCCGTGCCCCCAGCATTGACGGAAAGATTCCCACCGATCTGACATGATCCTTCGGAAGCCAGAGAGAGCGGGAAAAGAAGCCCTGCATCATCCGCCGACTGCTGAATATTCTGGAGCAGAACGCCGGCATCCACGGTCATCGTTCTGCCTGCTCCGTCAATCTCGCGGATACGATTGAGCCGGGCGAGCGACAGAACAACCTGACTGCCGTCGCTGCTCGCCATCTGTCCGCCGACCAAGCCAGTATTGCCGCCCTGCGGCACGATCGGTGTCCTCGTTTCGTTGGCAAGGGCGAGAATGCGGCTGACTTCCTCTACCGTCCCGGGGCGCAGGACCAGCGACGGAGAACCGCCGAAAAGCCCTCTCGGTTCGGTGGCATAAGAGACCATATCGGCAGGGGCATCAATCAGATAAGCGTCCCCGACGATGGCGCGGAAACGCTCCTTGAGATTCCCATCCATGTATTCCCCCCTCGTTTTTATCTATTCATTGCGTGGCGCAGCAGCACGCGCCAACCTGTCATTAATCGCTTCACCGAGCCCGTGCATCGGCACAGGTGTAACGGCGATCATAGAAGCGCCACTTGCGTCAAGTTCGCGCATATAGCTGAAGAGATTGGCGGCTGCTTGGGCCAGATCGCCACTTTCGGATAGATTCCGGACTGCAAGCGCGCGGTCGCTTCCCACAACGATTTCTGTCCCGAACGCCAGCAGCGCCTCGTCCTCCCCCACCTCGGCAGCGTTCAAGCGCAACGCAGCATTCGGTGCATAATGGGATTTCATCATACCTGGTGCCTCGACGGCCGAGCCACCACGGCGCATAAGCGGGATGCCCGCCACGCGTTCGATTTCTTCCGCGGCGAGCCCGCCGGGCCGCAGCAGCACAGGAACACCGTTCTCAACCTTGACGATGGTGGATTCCACACCCACCGGCGTGGCACCGGCATCGATGATCAGCGGCAATCTTGCACCGAGATCTTCATTGACGGCCCGGGCTGTCGTTGGGGAGATCTTGCCTGAAGAATTAGCGCTTGGAGCAGCGATCGGACGACCAAGCTTTTCCACCAGCGCCCGCCCGAAACCGGACGGCATGCGGATGGCCACCGTCTCGAGACCGGCGGTCACCAGAGGATGAATGGCCGAGCCGCCCGCCAGATCAAGCACCAGCGTAAGCGGACCGGGCCAAAACGCATCCGCCAGTTTCAGGGATAGCGGATCGAAGTGCGCATATTGCTTTGCCATCTCGATCGACGAAACATGTGCGATAAGCGGATTGAACTGCGGGCGGCCCTTGGTCTCGAAAATCTTCGCCACCGCAACGCCATTGGTGGCATCACCCGCAAGCCCGTAGACGGTTTCCGTCGGCATGGCGACAAGTTGACCGGACTCAAGGCAATCCGCTGCCTTTTCCAATCCTGCATCTGCTGCAACGATTTGTGCCATCATGTCCGTTTTGTTCAATAATGTGTCCAAATCTGCCTATAGGCATCATTTGGAGGAAGCAAGGGCGGCATTGAAGTCGACGGGTTAAAGCCTCTTTTAACTCTTGGTTGTATTCCTGTTGTAACCGGACCTGCATATGGCTTGTTGCAATGAAACTGACGTCTTTAATCGCGCTCCTAGCGCTTGGCCTGCTTGCCACGCAAAACGCTTCGGCGGATTCGCTCGTTTATCAGGGCGCAAAGCAACCAAGCTCATCTTTCATCTATCGCGGCACGTCGCGGGAGGCCGAACTTGAGGCCCGGCGTGCAGAAGAAGAGCGCATCGCCTCCAAACAGGCGCTGAAAGAAATGCGGCCCACTACAAGCGAAATACAAACACCCGAGATTGACGCTCAGGAAACGGCCAGCACAACGCCCGAGATCACCATTGAAGAAGCACCGGCAATAGTTCGCACGGAAGACCCGATTTCGGGTCGCGAGATTCGCGAAATTCCGCTTGAGAAGCAAACTCCGGCCGAGGCTCTGGAAAGCCGCATAGCCAGTCCGGAAGCTGCTACGGAAAGCCCCGGCGCCCAGGAGTTTGAAGCTCATGCAACGACCCCGGCCGACCTGGATGACGAGGCTATCGCCACGTCGCCAACCGTTGACACAGAATCACCCGATTCCGTACCTACGGTCGAATAATCAGGCAATTCCCTGCCCTGAAATGCAAAAAACCCTCCGCGTATCGCTGCACGGAGGGTTTTTTGTTGGCCATTTATCCAGCGATCCTGGAGAAATCCGCGACCTTGCCGGTTGCAGCCGCAATGCGCTTTAGAAGCGCCAGGCGGTTAGCACGCACCCTCTCGTCCTCGGCGTTCACCAGCACCTTGTCGAAAAAGGCATCAACTGGCGCTCGAAGCTGTGCCAGTGCCAGCATGGCTCCGGAAAAATCTTCCGCGGCCAGCGTCGTCTCGACTTCTGCTTCGGCCTTTACCACAGCGTCATATAGCGCACGCTCTTCCTGTTCCGCCAACAAAGACGGCTCGACAGAGGTGGCAATGGCCGTTCCCTTCTTTTCTTCCGCAGCGAGAATATTGGCGGCGCGCTTGGTGCCCGCGAGCAGGTTCCTTCCGTCCTCCTCGTTGATGAAGACAATCAGTGCTTCAAGACGCCGAGCGATGAAGAGAAGGTTGTCGTTCTGCCCGCCTTCAGCCGAAAGAACGGCGTCGATGGCGTCATGCCGCGCGCCCTGATCCTTCAGGTAAACCTTGAGACGGTCGTGGAAGAAGGAAAGAAGGTCGGCCACCACTTCGTTGGCGGCGCCTACGGCTTTATCTGCAACAGATGCGAAAGCGTTTGACGCGAGTGTCGAAAGTTCAATGCGAACGTCGCTCTCAAGGATCAAACGAATGATACCCAGCGCCGCGCGACGCAGGGCATAGGGATCTTTCGAACCCGTCGGCTTTTCGTCGATTGCCCAGAAGCCGAACAGAGTGTCTAGCTTGTCGGCAAGTGCAACAGCAACCGATACCGGATCGTGCGGCACTGAATCGGTCGGGCCTTGCGGCTTGTAATGCTCTTCAATGGCAGCAGCAACGCGCACGTCTTCACCCTGAAGAAGGGCGTATTTGCGGCCCATAACGCCCTGCAGTTCCGGGAATTCGCCGACATTCTCCGTTTGCAAATCGGCTTTGGCGAGTATTGCAGCGCGCACGGCCAGTTCGACATCGGCACCGACGATCGGTGCCAGTTCACGCGCCAGCGTGATAATGCGTTGCACACGCTCGCCTTGGGTGCCCAGTTTCGCATGAAAGGTCACGCCGAGATGGTCAAGGCGGGCCATGCGCTGGTCGAGCGGCTTCTTAGCGTCCAGGCCAAATTTTTCGAAGCTCGCCGCGAAGCTCATCAGATCAGGCAGATCGTGCTGATCCGTCTCCCAGAAGTAGAGCGCGTCGGACAGACGGGCGCGCACCACGCGGCCATTGCCGTGCGCGATTTCGGCGCCGCCATCCTTCGCCTCGATATTCGAGGTAATGATGAAATGATTGGAGAGCCCTTCGGTCTCTCCGCTCTTTCGCGTGACGAAACATTTCTGATTGGCGCGGATGGTAAGGCGAATGACTTCGGCCGGAATTTGAAGAAAGCTCTCCTCGAATTCCCCCATCAGCACGACCGGCCATTCCACGAGATCGGATACTTCCTCGAGAAGGCCTTCATCCTCAACAACTTCGAGGCCGCGTGCAAAGGCCAGATTTGCGGCGTCCGTGCGAATAATCTCCTTGCGGCGCTCGGCGTCGATCACCACCTTGGCAGCCTCGAGCTTCGCGGCATAATCGTCGAAGCGTCTGACGACGATTGCATCCGGCGCATGGAAGCGGTGGCCATAAGTGACATTGCCCGACGAAATTCCCTCGACCTCGAACGGCACGACGACAGGCTCGGAAGTTTCGGGGCCGAAGGTGCAGACGATTGATTGCAGTGGGCGCACCCAGCGCATCGCACCGGGTCTCGCCGAATTTTTGCCCCAACGCATCGACTTCGGCCACGAGAAGTTGCGAATTACCGAAGGCATGAGTTCAGCAATGATTTCCTCCGCATCACGCCCCGGCGTACGGATATGAGCGACATAGAATTCACCCTTCTTCGGGTCGGTATGCACATGCGCTTCGGAAACGTCTGAAAGGCCCGCCGAGCGCAGGAAGCCGGCGATCGCCCCTTCCGGTGCCTTGGTACTGGGACCCTTGCGATCTTCCACCACGTCGCGGGAGCGCGCCGATACGCCGCGCACATCCAGCACAAGCCGGCGCGGTGTCCAGTATTCGCGCGCGGCCTCATAAGTCAGGCCCGCTTCAACCAGACCGTCAGTGACGGCTTTTTTCAGATCACCGGCTGCCTTGCGTTGCATGCGCGCGGGAATTTCCTCGGAGCGGAGTTCAAGAAGAAGATCGGGCATCAGTTCGCCTCCGCCAGCTTGTAATTCATTCCACCCGCATCGGTCTTCATGAAGGCCTCGCCGCAAGCCCGGGCAAGGTCGCGTACGCGGCCAATATATCGGGCGCGTTCGGTAGGCGATATGACTCCGCGAGCGTCGAGAAGGTTGAAGAGATGCGAAGCCTTGATGCACTGGTCATAGGCCGGAAAGACGAGCTGGTGCACGCCACCCTCTTCCTTCGGTTCACCGGCCGTCAGCAGGGTGCGGCACTCCTTTTCCGCATCGTTGAAATGGGAAAGCAGCATGTCCGTATTCGCGTATTCGAAATTGTGACGCGAATACTCCTGCTCGGCCTGCAGAAAAACTTCTCCGTAAGTGACCTTGGCATCGCCCTCGCCGCCGTTGAAATTCAGGTCGTAGACATTCTCGACGCCCTGCACATACATGGCGAGCCGTTCCAACCCGTATGTCAGTTCTCCTGCAACGGGTGAGCATTCAATACCGCAGACCTGCTGAAAATATGTAAACTGCGAGACTTCCATACCGTCGCACCAGCATTCCCAGCCCAGCCCCCAAGCTCCAAGCGTCGGACTTTCCCAGTCATCCTCAACGAAACGGATATCGTGCAGAAGCGGATCGATGCCTATCGCCTTCAGGGAACCGAGATAAAGCTCCTGTAGATTGGACGGGTTCGGTTTCAGGATGACCTGATACTGATAATAATGCTGCAAGCGGTTGGGGTTCTCGCCGTAACGGCCATCCTTCGGGCGGCGCGAGGGCTGCACATAAGCTGCGTTCCACGGCTTCGGCCCGAGGGCACGCAAGGTGGTTGCCGGATGGAAAGTCCCCGCACCCACTTCCATGTCATAGGGCTGCAGGATGACGCAGCCCTTTTCGGCCCAGTAGTTGTGCAGGGTCAGGATCAGGCCCTGAAACGAGCGCTTCGGGTCGGACGAGAATTCAGCCAATGCCGTATCCTTTGCGAGATCGGTTGTTCGACGTCGCAAGCCGTCTTGGAGTGAGCAAAGCATTGCGTGCCGGAGGTTTGCATCCCTCTAGCGCATCGATCCCAAAAGAAAAAGGCCCGGATGTACCGAGCCTTGTCAGGATGCAAAAAAGAATCAGTTTGCGGGGGGCATCACGAGACGCTGGCCAGGCACGATACGGTTCGGATCGCCTTTCAGAACGGGATTGAGCTGCAATATATCGCGATAGCGATTTCCGTCGCCCAGGCGCTCATCGGCAATGGACCAAAGTGACTGCCCCGGCTGCACCTCATAATCGGACGCATCCACCACCGGTGCCGTCGTTGCAGAGACAGGCTGTGCCACTGGCGCAGGTGTCTCTGGCGTTGAGGCCTGAGCGGTCTCGACTGGCTCCGGCGCAGGCTCCGCCTCGACTCGTTGCGGCTCTTCCGGTTTACTCTCCTCGGCGGGCATGCCTTCCTTCAACTTCTTCTCGACCTGTTCGAGCAGCTCGGGTTCCGGCTCCAGATCGCGGGCATGCGACCACTGGAACCGTGCTTCGAGCCTGCGCCCCACCTTCCAGTAGGCGTCGCCCAGATGATCGTTCAGGGTCGGGTCCTCCGGCATGAGGGAGACCGCCCGTTCCAGTTCGCGCACGGCATCGTCATATTGGCCAAGCTTGTAATATGCCCAGCCAAGCGAATCGACGATATAGCCATCACTCGGGCGCAGATCGACCGCTTTGCGGATCAGCTCCATGCCTTCTTTCAGGTTCATGTTCTTGTCGATCCAGGAATAGCCAAGATAATTCAGAACCTGAGGATGATCCGGCGAGAGCTTCAGCGCCTGGTGGAAGTTTGGCTCGGCCTTGTCCCACTGTTTCAGGCGTTCGTAGGCGATGCCGCGCTGGAAAAAGAGGTTCCAGTCTTCGGCTTTCGGTTCGCCGATGGCAGAAACTGCCTTTTCGTAGATCTTTGCGGCCTCGGCAAAATTCTTGTCCGACGCATAGATACTGCCGATGGCGAGATAAGCCTGCAAATCTTTCGGCGAGGCCTGAATCACCTTCTGCAACTCGCTGATGGCACGCTCTTTCTCCTCCATGTCGGCGAGATTGAGCGCCTCCTGCAAACGCGCGATGCGCTTGAGCGGTGAGTTCTCATTGATGCGTTCGTAGAAGGCAACGGCATCGGCATGCTTGCGCATTTGTTCCGAAGCGAGTGCCATTTCGAACAAGGCAGCGTCATTATCCGGCTGGAGATGCAGCGCAAGCTGGAGATAGATGCGGACGAAAGCTTCGCCGCCGCCGCGATTGAGAGCGCTACCAACATTGACCAGGGTTTCGGCTGCGCCTGCCAGAGGGTCTTTGACCGTGCGATCCGGGACATCCCCACGGGTGATCTGATCACGAATAGTGTCGGTGGACGGACGGCCCGTATAAAGTTCGGCGATACGATCGAGGATCTTGTTGGCCTCGTCCTTCTTGCCCTCGCGCGTCAGGAAACCGGCATAGGCTTCTGCTGCTCGCAGCCACGTCTGCGGTGCTGCACCACCACCTGGAAGATTATCCACCGTCTGGCGAAAAGCCTCATCAGCAACATCCTTGCGGCCCGCGAGATCGGCCATAAGCGCACGATGATAGGTCACGAATAGCTGCGACCATTCCGGCCCTCGCAGCTCCTGCAACTGGTCGAGACCGGCCTGCGCGCCATCCTTGCCATAGCGCGCCCAAGCGGTCATCAGCCCGGTAATCATCTGATCCAGGTCGGATTCCAGCGTCAGCTTGAGCCAATACTCGGCCTTCTGATAATCGCCTGCCTTGAAATCCTGAACGGCCAGAACCAGCCGCGAAAAACGTTCTACTTCCGGCACTTCCTTCAGCTTTTCGGCATAGGGAAGCGCCTCCGCGATCTTGCCATTGGAGATCAGCGACAGGAGCAGGCTCTGCTCTATATCCTTGTTGCCCGGTGCGAAATCGAGCGCACGCTCATAGTAGCGCGCGGCAAGATTGAGATCATTATCGATCTCTGCAGAGCGTCCGGCCAGAAATGCACCTGAAAAGGAATTTACCTCTACCGGCGGCTGCGCATCCTGCGCCGATGCCAAGGCGCTTCCCGCCAGGAGCAAAACGGCCAATCCCGCAATACGCAAATCTCGTTTCCGCGGCATTGCATTCCTTTCCGCAGTGAATCGTCTGATCTTATGTCGCAGTCAAATACAGCGTTTCATACTTGATAGAAAGCATGGCCTTTTTGGGATCAGCGATCAACCACGCAACACGTAGCCGTGACGATCTTTGATCAGACGACGCGGCTGATACAGAAATCGATCACTTCCAGCAGCGCGTCCTTTTGCGGCGTCGCATCAAGCGGTGCCAATGCATCGCAAGCAATATCGCCAAAATGACGTGCGCGTGCAATCGTGTCGCCAATTGCATTGTGCTTGGCCATCAGGGCGATGGCGTGTTCAAGCTTCGCGTCGTCGGCATTGCCTTCCTCGATGGCATCTT
The DNA here is from genome assembly GCF_014652835.1 of Limoniibacter endophyticus. Taxonomy (GTDB): domain Bacteria; phylum Pseudomonadota; class Alphaproteobacteria; order Rhizobiales; family Rhizobiaceae; genus Limoniibacter; species Limoniibacter endophyticus. The sequence continues at coordinate 250,177 of NZ_BMZO01000005.1, read as the reverse complement.
TCCAGAAAACACGCTCCTCGGGTGAGCCGCGACGATAGGCGAGGATCACCGGCAGCGTCACCTTGCCTTCACGAAAGTCGTCGCCGACGTTCTTGCCCAGGTCTTTGGCCGAGCCGCCGTAATCCAGCGCGTCATCGACGAGCTGGAAAGCCAGACCAAGGTTCATGCCATAGGAGCGCAGTGCAGCCTTTTCCGTCTTTGAACGATTTGCAATGACTGGCCCGACCTCGGCAGCGGCGGCGAAGAGGGCGGCCGTTTTGGCCTTTATGACGTTGAAATGTTCGTCTTCCGTCGTCTCCAGATTCTTGGCCACAGCAAGCTGCAAGACCTCGCCCTCGGCAATGACCGAAGCGGCGGTGGAGAGAATATCCAATGCCTCCAGCGAACCAACATCCACCATCATACGGAAGGCCTGACCGAGCAGGAAATCACCTACCAGAACGCTCGCCTGATTACCCCAGATCATGCGCGCCGTGCTCTTGCCGCGACGCAAATCGCTTTCATCGACGACATCATCATGCAGAAGCGTCGCCGTGTGCATGAACTCGACGCTGGTGGCGAGCTTGACATGGTGATCGCCCTGATAGCCGAACATCTGCGCAGCAGCGAGCGTCAGCATCGGGCGCAGGCGCTTGCCGCCGGACGAAATCAGATGATTGGCAACTTCCGGAATCATTGCGACATCGGATCCCGCCTTTGACAGGATAAGTTCATTGACGGCGCCCATGTCGGCGGCTGTCAGCTCGATAAGGTTGCGGATCGACGCCGATCCCTTCTTTCCCTCGTCCAGATTGACGACAACACCCACGACATGCTCCTTGCCTTGCCTTTCGGCAGCTCATTCCAACTTGAAGGCGATACTATTCAGCCATTTCAGAAGGGCAATAGACCAATTGCCGCCCCAAGGAAACTTCCAAGCTGCCCAAAACATTGATACGGATCATTCAATCGAGCGGTTTGTCGCTTCAAGGAGACTATCACGATGCAGGAACTGATACGCACCAATGACGCAGTCGTGATTTCCTTTGTAGAATCCCTATTGCGCGACTCCGACATTCAACATCTCACTGTCGATCAGAACATGAGTGTTCTGGACGGCTCGATCGGCGTGTTACCGCGGCGTATTCTCGTCGCCGATGACGCGCTAGCGCAAGCCCAACGCCTTTTGGCGGATGCGGGGATCGGTAACGAGCTGAGCGACCGCAACACGCAATGACGACCGAAACCCTCGACGCATTTCATCGCGGCGGCTTTTATCTGATCCAGCCGAAAGGCCGGGGCCATCGTGCCGGCATGGATGCCATGATGCTTGCGGCGCTCGTGCCATCGGCCTTTGCCGGGCACTTGATGGATTTCGGCGCTGGCGCCGGTGCGGCTGGCCTTGCCGTGCTGCAGCGATGCGCGAGCGCAAGCGCGACGCTGGTCGAACGCGATGCCGAAATGGCCGAATTTGCGCGACGTTCGTTACAGCTACCTGAGAATGCGCATCTGCGAGAGCGTGCCGCAGTCCTCGAAACCGATCTCGGTTTGCGCGGCAAGATGCGCGTTGCAGCGGGATTGACGGATCACAGCGCCGATTTCGTCATCATGAACCCTCCCTTCAACGAAAACTCCGACCGGGCAACACCTGATCCGCTCCGCAAGGGCGCGCATGTCATGGAAGCTGGCCTCTTTGAGACCTGGCTGCGTTCGGCGCGGGCGGTGTTGCGGCCGTCCGGCGAGATTGGCCTGATCGCCCGACCTTCCTCCCTGGGTACGATTCTTGCCGCTATGGAAAGCCGTTTCGGCGCAGTGCGCATCGTGCCGGTGCACCCTTCGCGCGCTGAAACCGCCATTCGCATTCTCATCCGCGCAAAAAGTGGCTCGAAGGCGCGGTTGTCGCTCGAGCCGCCTCTGATCCTGCGCGATGGCAGCGAGCGCTCCGTTCTGTCCGGTCTGCCGGTCGAGGAGAGAGCCGACCAGCTCGCTAACGGATACATCTCACTCTTTGGTGATTGATTATCTGCATATACGGACTCTTCCGATTCCCGCCGCATTGCCTACATAGTCCTCGTGATCGAGATATGAGGAGACACTCTTGAAGAAGCTTGTGAAGCGCTTTTTGCCAAGATCGATGCGCGGTGAAGAGGTTACCATTCCGGTGGTGCGACTCGAGGGAGCCATCATGAGCGGTGGCAATCGGCTTCGTCCGTCGCTTTCCATGGCAAGCGTTGCGCCGCTTCTGGAAAGGGCGTTCGCTTACAAGGGTGCGCCGGCTATTGCCCTTGCCATTAATTCGCCTGGAGGTTCGCCCGTACAGTCGCGCTTGATCTACCAGCGCATCCGCGATCTTGCCCTTGAGAAGAACAAGGCCGTTTACGTCTTTGTCGAGGACGTCGCTGCGTCCGGAGGGTACATGCTGGCACTGGCTGGCGACGAGATAATCGCGGATCCATCCTCTATCGTCGGCTCGATTGGCGTAATATCCGCCTCCTTCGGTTTCCAGAATGCGCTGTCCAAACTCGGGATCGAGCGCCGCGTGCATACGTCGGGCGAGAACAAGTCGATTCTCGATCCCTTCAGCCCGGAAAAGGCCGAGGATGTCGAGCATCTGAAGGCGCTTCAAGCCGACATTCACCAGACCTTCATCAATATGGTCAAGGAGCGGCGCGGGGCAAAGCTTGCCCAGGATCCCGATCTTTTCACCGGCCTGTTCTGGACGGGCGAGAAGACCAGAACGCTTGGCCTCGTCGACGATTTCGGCACGATGCGCGGCTTCCTGAAAGCGCGCTATGGCTCCAGAACCGAGCTGAAGCTTATCACTGAAAAGCGCGGTCTGTTCGGACGCAGACTTGGCGTTTCGACGGGCTTCGGCACCGCGGTAGCCGACGGGCTGATTTCGGCAGCGGAGGAACGCGCACTTTGGAACCGCTACGGGCTTTGAGCTTTCGCGCCTGATATGGTCTTGACCCGGCGGTTATGATATTTGCTCTATTCCGCCAGTTCTCATGTTTTGGAGACGCCTTGTGATGCCGCATCTTTTCGTATTCGCCGCTGTGGGAGCCGTGGCTTTCTGGGGCTACAAGAAGATGATCTCGCAGGCCGAGAAGGTCAATGAACGGCTGCGCCGCGCCGAACGCGAACAGCAGACCGGCTCACACGGCACGCTGGTCTACGACCCGAAGACCGGCGAATATCGCGTTCCCCAGGACTAATGACTTTGCACGCGCCTTCTTTCACCATCGCTTCTGCCGCCAAGATCAATCTGGCGTTGCACATTACGGGCCAGCGTGAGGACGGGTACCACCTGTTGCATTCGCTCGTCGCCTTCACCGATATTGGCGACCTCCTGCACGTCGCCACCGCCCCCGATCATGATTTTCGGATAGAAGGGCCGTTTGGCGAGAGCCTGCCGCTTGATGCGGGGAACCTCGTCGTCAGGGCGCGCGAGAAACTGTTGACGCTTTATCCAGGTCTGCGCACATTGCGTCTTTCCCTGGAAAAGAACCTGCCGGTTGCATCCGGAATAGGCGGAGGATCCGGCAATGCAGCGGCCGCACTGCGCGCTTATCAGACGCTGCATCCAGAAGTCGAAACCGCCCATGTAGAGACAATTGCGCGGTCGCTTGGAGCCGACGTGCCGATGTGTCTTGCGCAAGTGCCGGCAATCGCATCCGGCATCGGCGAAGAATTGGTCGCAATCAAGAATCTGCCGGTCTTGCATATCGTCATGGTCAATCCCGGCATCGAGATCTCGACGCCTGCCGTCTATCGCGCCCTCTCCTCAAAGGTGAACCCGCCTCTGTCCCCTCTTCCCGATGATCTCGCGCTGGGCTCTTTCCTCGACTGGCTGGGAGAGCAGCGCAATGATCTTCAGGCACCGGCACTCGAAATTGCGCCGGGCATTGCGCCCTGCCTTGTGGCGCTGCGCGACGGGGGCGCTCGCCTTGCCCGTATGTCTGGCTCAGGCGCCACGTGCTTCGGCATATTTTCAACCGCCGATGAGGCAAGGCAGACTGCCGACGCCATCGCGCTCGCGAATCCCACATGGTGGGTACGCGCCGCCAGGACACTCGATGATTGAGCCATGAACGAACGCCGCTTCATCCCCGTTTCAATCGCCGTTCTCACCATCTCCGACACACGTACGCTTGACGACGACCGTTCCGGTGACGCACTCGTTGCGCGCATAAACGAAGCAGGTCACAAGCTCGCCGCTCGCGCGATCGCGCCCGACGATATTTCCGCTATCCGGGCGAAGGTTCAAGCGTGGATAGCAGATAGCGGCCCAGACGTAGTGATCACCACCGGCGGCACAGGCTTTACTGGCCGCGACGTCACTCCGGAAGCGCTGGAGCCTTTGTTTACCAAACGCATGGAAGGATTTTCCTACGCTTTTCATCGAATTTCCTACGAAAAAATCGGGGCCTCGACCGTGCAATCGCGTGCAACTGCGGGACTAATAGGCACTACCTTCGTATTCTGTCTCCCCGGTTCGCCCAGCGCCTGCCGTGACGGCTGGGACGGCATTTTAAAGGACCAGCTCGACTATCGTCACAAGCCCTGCAACTTCGTCGAGATCATGCCGCGATTGGATGAACATCTGCGGCGCTTAAAAGTTTAGTTTCCAGATGCCGCAGGTCGCTTTCTCATTTCTGCGACAGCCGGTTTTCTGCTTTCCCCTTCGGCAGGTACGATAGTCGCCGCTATCGAGAGGCGCGCGCCACGCGCAATCACCTCAAAGCCCTTTTCCGCCTGCTCCATGGCCCGGCGACGCTTCACCAGAAGGCCAAAGGCCAGCGGCCTGCGCAGGAATCGCAGCCCCAAATTGCCCCACCAGCGTTCATGCCGGAACGATGCCGTTTCACAAGCCGACGCCATGTGCAGCGATAGCGCCTGCACCCACCCCTCGCCCGGAATCGCACCCGCTTCCAGAACCAGTAACCATTCGCCCCGCATCGCAGCAGCGATTTCAGCCGGCCTGTTCTTCATGAGCATACAGCCCGCCTGATCGGCCACCTCCAGCGAGGCTGCCTCCAGCCCTTCGTCGATGACGAAGGCCTCGCATATCACACCCTCCAGGACCCCCTCGACCAGCACGGCGAGCGTGCGGGCAAGAGCCTCTGGATCATCGGCAGGAACAACAACGACACTCAGCATGGCCTATCGGTAACCTAGCATGTCTGGCCTCGCAAGAAAATATAAAGTTCTTGCTATGTTCTCTTTTTGATCCTAATGGTATGAAAATGAGAACATGTCCGGAGGCAGGAAATGGATCAGATTTCGCGTGCGGATGCGGCAGCTTTTTCCGAAGGCCGGACGGCGCTTGCCAATGCCATTGTCGAGGGTGGGGCTGTGCGCATTCAGGTGGATCGGCGGCGCGGGCGCGCTGCTGCCATCAATCCAAGCGGGCGGTATGAACCGATCAGCCATCATATATTCGACGATGGGTGGGACAGCCTGGAGGAACTACCTCCCTTCAAGACCGAGGTGCAGACGGAAAACCCGCGCAGCATCATCAGCCGCAATGATTCGCCGGATATTTCCTTCGACCGTTCGATCAATCCCTATCGCGGCTGCGAGCATGGTTGCGTCTACTGTTTCGCGCGCCCGACACACGCCTATATGGGCATGTCCCCGGGGCTGGATTTCGAATCGAAGCTCTTTGCCAAGCCGAATGCGGCCAAGCTTCTGGAAAAAGAGCTGGCACGCTCCTCCTATGAGCCCAGGACCATCGCCATCGGAACGAATACCGATCCTTACCAACCGATCGAGAAACAGTATCGCATCATGCGCGAAGTACTCGAGGTGCTCGAGGCCTTCGATCATCCGGTCGGTATTGTTACGAAGTCGACGCTGATCCTGCGCGACCTGGATATTCTGGGACGTATGGCAGAAAAAGGGCTGGCGAAGGTCGCGTTGTCGGTGACGACGCTCGACCGCACCCTGGCACGCACGATGGAGCCGCGTGCCTCGACACCATCGCGCCGGCTTGACGCCATCCGCCAGCTTAACGAGGCGGGTATTCCCGCTTCAATCATGGTCGCGCCGATCATTCCGGGGCTGAATGACCACGAAATCGAAAAGATTCTCGATGCCGCGCGCGCAATGGGAGCGCTCAATGCTGGCTATGTACTTTTACGCCTGCCGCTCGAGGTCAGCCCGATCTTCAAGGATTGGCTGTTGCGCCATTATCCTGACCGCTATCGGCACGTGCTGTCGCTGCTTCGCTCAATGCGCGGTGGCAAGGACTACGACGCTGAATGGGGCAAGCGCATGCGTGGTGAAGGTCCCTATGCCTGGCAGATTGGTCGTCGTTTCGAGATTGCGGCCCGCAAGCTCGGTTTCAACAAGGACCGCACGAAGCTTCGGACCGACCTATTCCGCCGTCCTGTTCAGCAAGGGGGGCAACTCAGCCTTCTCTGATCCTGGTCTCTTGTGACCAAAACCTTGCGGCCGATGTGACGAATGATCGCCGCCTGTACTCGTCCCAAAGTGCGATCATTGCCGCCGTCAGATCTGGCCGGATGTGCCTCGCAAGTTCCCCAAATTCTTGCGAGGGACTTGCGGAGAATCGGGGTGACGTGCGAGTTTGCCGCAATGGCTCGAACATCTCCCGATTCTCCGCTCCTCTTCGACGAGGTGCTCGTTCCCGACTTCTCGATAGAGAAAGCGGCAATAGACGCTGGCCATTTTCCAGTAGCAGGGACAGACGAGGCGGGGCGCGGCCCACTTGCGGGGCCGGTCGTGGCAGCAGCCGTCATTCTCGATCCGCGGAACATTCCTGATGGCCTCAACGATTCCAAGAAGCTGACATTGAAAGCCCGCGAAGCACTTTTCGATTTGATCGTAACGAGTAGCCTTGCCGTTTCCTTTTCCTCTATGAGTGCCGAGACCATAGACCGCGTCAATATTCTGCGCGCCAGCCTGGAGGCCATGCGGCGCTCCGTTCTGGCACTGTCGATTGCACCGAAACTTGTGTTGGTCGACGGGCGCGATCACCCGCCGCGGCTGCCCTGCGAGAGCCGTCCGCTCATCAAAGGCGATGCGCGGTCGCAATCTATCGCAGCTGCCTCGATTGTGGCCAAGGTCATGCGCGATCGCATCATGGCAGGATGCGGAAATCATCACCCCGTCTATGGCTTCGAGACGCATGCCGGCTACGGCACCGTTCGGCACCGGCAGGCAATTCTGGAAAGCGGCGCGCTGGTACGTATTCATCGCATGACCTTCGCCCCACTCAAAAGCGCCTGACTTTTAGCCAATGAAATAGCACGACGGAGGATGGCCGAAAATTCAGCTACCAGCTACCATGGTCTGGCATCTTGAAGAGGACACAAGAGAGTATCCTCTAACTGCCTTCGGCGTGCTTATGAGCAAATACTGCGTCTTGCGCATATCATTCAGAGGCAGCCAGCCTCCCAGCCGTCCCGGCGCCGTTCCCCATGCGGGATTGTCAGCAAACAGATCTGAGGAAAGTGAACCTGGCTCTCCCGGCCCTCGCGTACCCGCAAGAGAATTGGATCAAATAATACGGCCCCAGGACCTGCTTTCTCACCAGATTCAAGTCGAACAGAGATGTTCATTCTTGCACCAAAACCAGGTTGCCTGACATAGAAGTACTATTTCGTCAGTTGATGGAGGAAGGACATGAAGGCGATCACGCCCCGAAGCATCGAGATCAATCCGGAGGCCGCCCGTCCCATCGACGCGATCAAAGTCGCCAAGGACCTGCTTTTCAGCGCAAAGGTGGCAGCACTTGCCACTCTCGACCCGAGCGGCTTTCCCTACAGCACCGTGACGAACCTGCTGATCGACGCCGAGGCAATGCCTGTCCTGTTCATGGCCCGGCTTTCCCTGCATGCGCGGAACATCGAAGCCGACCCGCGAGTGTCGATTACCGTTGCCGATTATGCAAGCGACGTGATGGTGACACCACGCCTGACATTGTCGGGCCATGTCGAGTTGATCAGCGGGCCCGACCTTGCGTCGTTCAAAGACGCCTATGCAGAGCGTTTTCCGAAGTCGAAGCTCTATCTCCAGCTGCCCGATGCTTTACTTTATCGTTTGTACATCGAAGCCGTACAGCTCAATGGAGGGCCGGCACGCAATGCAAACAAGATCACTCCGCAAGATTTGAGGAGCTGAAAACGGGCTTCACGAGCGGACGGCCACTCCAACTCCCCTCCGGTCAGGACGGTTGCTTTCAAAGAAGGCATTCAAAGGGAGCCGTATCGAACCTGACCTGTTCGACGCCTTCCAGTTCTATATGCACGTTATGCGCATAGCCTGGCAGCGACGTAATCAGCGTATACTGACCAGGTTCCCGAACAATCTTCAGCTCAGTGGCATTCAGATGCACGCTTGCAACGTCATCGCCAGCCATTCCATAAATCAGCAGAACGGTCTCGGCATTGGCGGGGGGGAATATCTCGAAACGGTCATTTCCGCTCCCTCCCATTGCAATCGCATATGCGTCGTCCATGACAAAAAGAGCGACTTCATCCAGCGATATTTCGCTTTCATGAGAGGCGACCTTCGGGTGCTGATAGGTAGCGAAGGGCATTTCCTTAAACCCGCTGGGAAGCGTGTAGATGCTTTCCATTGAATGTTTGGGTGTAACAAATTCCGTAGCGGCCAAGGCAAAGCTCCAACTAATATTGTGTCATTGAGAGCTTCACATAAGATTTAGGCCATAGCCGCGCTATCCGCAGTTATAACGGTGTCCTTGAGGCAGATTCCTTCGGCAACTTCCATTGCATGCGCTGGCGCCGCCACGGCTCTCGCCGCGCGGTTGATAAGGGAGAAGATCGTCAGTTCCGGGGAAGCCGGTTCTCGCTTCCCCGGAAACTGCCGCATTTCATGAGGGGAAGAGCGCATGTGGCCCGTAATCTCATAAATTGCGTATGCTTCCACATGCGCTTTTGCAGGCCGGATGTGAAGATTGTCACGTCCCGCAGCCACCGCCCACCGGAAGATCCCGGCAGACAGCTTGCCCTCGCGCCTTCGATGCCACGGGTGCGCAACCAAAGCCCCTCGACGCGTGAGAGAGATTATCCGCCAGCCATACCCGGGTGTGGACAATTGCTGAGATCTTGCCGCGCAAGAAAACGACAAGCGCTTGAACTTGCAAAAGGAAAAGATTTCTTGGCAAGAATTTTTTCCACGTCATGAACATCTTAAGCCAAACAAAAAGCGCCGGTTGCCCGACGCTTCTTTTCGTTTCAGGTACTGCTGCGCAAGATCAGTGCAATTTGCCCTTGAGCTGTTCCAGCGAGGCTTTGAACTGCGCATCCCGACTTGTAGCATCCGAACGTTCCGCGATTACCGAGCGCGCTGCCTCAACGGCAAGCTCGACAGCATTCGAACGGACTTCGTTCACGGCATCCCGTTCGGCCTGAGCAATCTTCTGCTCTGCCATGGCGGTACGACGTGCGACATATTCTTCCGATTTCGCCTTGGCTTCTGCGGTCAGCTGTTCGGCTTCACGCTTGGCCGCAGCCACGATGTCTTCCGCGTCCTTCTCAGCCTGCTTGCGCTTGCGCTGATATTCCGCAACGAGCTGCTGCGCTTCTTCACGCAGACGGCGCGCCTCGTCGAGTTCGTTGCGAATGCGATCCGCACGCGCATCGAGCGACTTGTTAAGCATTGCCGGAGCCTTCACGTAGAAGACGATGGCGATGAAGAGGACGAGAGCGACTGTCGCCCAGAATGTTGCATCCATTGTCGTCTCTCCTTAGTTGCCTGCTGCCTTGACGGCGGCAGCAACTGCCTTGTCGTCGGCAGTAAGGCCAAGTTCTTCGACGATTGCCTTGGCGGTCTGCTCGGCGATGGTGCCGACATCCTTCAGGGCCGTTGCCTTGATCGTAGCAATCCGCGCCTCTGCCTCAGACAGCTTGGCATCAAGTGCACCTTCGACCTTCTGACGCTCGGCTTCGGCTTCGGCCTTCACGACGTCTGCCGTTTCGGTCGCGATCTTCTGCGCCTTGGCGCGTGCCTCGGCCAGTTCCTGCTCATAGGCAGCAACTGCTTCGTCAGCTTCCTGCTTCAAACGGGCAGCCTGGTCGAGATCCTGCGCGATGCGATCGCGACGAACTTCGAGGATGCCGCCGATGCGGGGAAGAACTACCTTTTTCAGGAAGAGGTAGAACAGGGTGAAGGTGATCGCGAGCCAAAGAAGCTGCGAAGGATAGGTCGTCGCGTCGAAAGGCGGGAAAACGCCTTCGTGCGCAACTTCCTGCTCGATCAGATGCTGTGGGCCTTCCGGTGCCAAAGGAACCGCCGCATCGGTATTATGAGAAGCGCCAGGCGCTTCCTGGGCGAAAACCGGTGTAACCAGCATAGAGAACCCCTGTTCAACCTCTCCGGCCGCTTAAAGAATTCAAGCGGCCGGCATATCGAAATGCTTCTCGGTCTTTGCGATTATGCGAAGAGCAGAAGGAAGGCGATGAGCAGGGAGAAGATGCCCAGAGCTTCGGTCACGGCGAAGCCGAAAACCAGACGGCCGAACTGGCCATCGGCAGCCGACGGATTGCGCAGAGCGCCCGACAGGAAGCTGCCGAAGATGTTGCCCAGGCCGAGAGCCGTACCGGCCATGCCAAAGCAAGCGAGACCTGCGCCGATGTAACGTGCTGCTTCTGCTTCCATTTCAATTACTCCTCATTGGAATCTACGATTCATGCAGAACTTTTTAGATGACGGCGAACCGTCGGCGAGATTGCACCGCAGCGCCCCTGTATCGGGAACCCTGCGGAATTCTATAGATCAGTGGCCGGGATGCACCGCGTCAGCGAGATACATGCAGGTAAGCACTGCGAAGACATAAGCCTGGAGGAAAGCCACCAGAAATTCGAGAGCGGTAATCGCAACCGTCATGGCAAGCGGCAGAACGGCACCGAACACGCCGATCGCACCAAGTGCGGAGAGTGAGGTAACGAAGCCTGCAAAGACCTTGAGCGTGATGTGGCCTGCCAGCATGTTGGCGAACAGACGAACCGAGAGGCTGATCGGGCGCGACAGAAACGAGATAATTTCGATCGGCACGACGATGAGCAGCAGGATCGGCGGGACACCGCTCGGCACGAAAAGCTTGAGAAAGCCAAGGCCGTGCTGGGAGAAGCCGTAGACGATTACCGTGCCGATGACGAGAAGCGCCAGGGCGAAGGTGACGATGATCGAGCTGGTAACCGTAAAGAAGTACGGGAACAGACCAAGCATGTTCGCGCCAAACACGAACATAAACAGCGAAAAGACCATCGGGAAGAAGACCATGCCCTTCGTGCCCGCGGAATCGCGAAGCATGTTGGCAATGAACTCATAGGACAGTTCCGACACCGACTGGAGACGGCCTGGAATGAGGCCACGGCTCGACGTCGTCAGGAACAGAAATGCGCCTGCGGCGGCAACCGTTGCAACCATGAAGGCAGACGCATTGGTGAAGGAAAAGTCCAGACCTCCGATTTCAATCGGAACCAGAGGAGAAATCTGGAACTGGTGGAGCGGATCGTTAGCCACCTGGGAACCTCTTCCTTTGCGCGCTCGGGCGCTTTCAGTTTACGTCCGGCTTATCACCATCTTTTTTGGATGGTTTCAACCCCTCTTCAACGACAACCCCCATCGAACGCAGCACGTTGAGGATTCCCGCACAAAATCCGAGAATGAGAAAAATGACCAATCCCCAAGGCCGCGTTCCGGCCCACTCATCGATCACCCAACCCAATCCGATACCAACCAGCACACCGGCGATGAACTCGCTCGACAGCTTCATGGCCTGACCATAGCCCGACTTTGCCGAAGCAGGTTCGCGGTCGGCCTTGTTCTGGCCACGCATTGCCTGCAACTTCTCGCCCAGCACATCCCTGCGGCGATCGAGATCGCCACCTGCCGAAGGTCCAGATCCTGCCTGCTTACGCTTACGGGCGTCGGCGTCATCTTGCCGTTCAGGTGCCATGACCTTCCTCCCCTGCGAGCAGCAAAACCTGCCTCCAAAGTCGCGGGCAACATAGAGAGACGCCCTTCTTGCGTCAAGACTCCGACACCAAGACTCATACATGAAAATTGTGAAATAAAATCAATCGTTTGAAATGCGCTCACCAGAACTTTAACAGCGAGTGCGACGAATGTGCCACGGCGGCACACCGAATCTGGAGCTGGAACAGCGGCTTGGGAGAAAATTCGCACCCTCTCCCGACGATCCGGCTCTTTAACTCCAGCCACCGTTCTTCGTACGATAGAATATGTGAAGGCCGATCTTGGTCAGACGCGTCATGGTCGGAGCCCATTTCGGACGAACATACGTAGCGTGGTAATGGGTCGAGGAGCCGACCTCCGGGATGAAGATCGCGCCGGATGTCACGGCCAACGCGATTTCCTCTGCCAGCTTGTACCGCTTGCGGTCGTAGACGACCTTCTTGCGGCCCTCGCAGGCGAAAGAGAACTGGCAACGGTTCAACCAGTCATCGTTCTGATAGACAACGCCGCAGATCGTATTCGGGTACGCAGGATTGCGCACGCGATTCAACACAACCTGAGCCACCGCAGCCTGTCCCAGCTTGGGCTCACTACGCGCCTCGAAGTAAATTGCCGTCGCCAGGCATTTTTGCTCAGCGCTCGAGAAGACTTTCGGTGGCAAAGGGCTCGCCATCCAGCCATGATCATTCTCACCGATCGGAGGAATGAAACGGCCCTCGTTCGGATCTTCCTTTCTCAGCAGGCTCGAGAAAGGCGATTGTTTCGCATAATTGGGCTCCGACGGTGCGTAAGCCAGCACGTCCGGCGTATCGTTGGTAACCAGCGACGCGATCGCGACGGGAATCTGCTCGGTGACCTTGGGCGGCGTATTGTGAAAATTGCCTGCAATCTGCAACTCCTTGCCGGCGATTTTGGGTACGATAAAGGCCATTTCCCGTTTAGGAAGTTCACTCGGACGCTTCAGCAAGCTGGTCCGCTGCAGAATCGTTCCCGCGCTAAAGGCCTTGGGCGGCGCGGTCGGGGCGACTTTAACAAGACGTCCCGTCTTCTCGGCACGATTGATGCGGGATTCGTCCGAGCCGACCATCGAACCGTCTTTGGCACGGATGGTAACTTCGCCAAGATTTGCCGTACGTACGCCCCCGCCTGACAGCGCCATGCCCTCTGCGCCACCAAAGGGGAGCGAAGCGATCTGCGTTCCGCCTGCCGCTGAGCGTTCAATGTAGCTTGCCCAACGCTCGCCTACACCACCGGCAGAAGCCAGAATGCTCGTCATGTCCTGATAGGCTATCTGCGAAGATGAAAGAAGAAGGGCACCAAGACCGAAAACCACCGGCGATACGAACGAGCGACGGGGTTCGGCGGTCAGATAGACCGTCGGCCTACGACGTTTCCGAAACACGAGTTACCCTCCAACGCGATACAAGCAGCAATCGAAGTCGATAATGAAGCGGTAACCTTGATGGACAGTTAACAGAGGAGCCAGATTAAGGAAGTTGGTAACCATAAAACCGGGAAGCCGGCAGGGATCACAGGTAACGATGACGTGAGGAATACCGCCGTCGCCGCCCGCGTTCAAATTTCGGAATAGGATGAAATTCGGTGCCTAAACGTCCGCAGCGTCCCGCATCAGATCTCTTTTCAAGCCCAGCAATTGGGAACGCCAATTCAGAACGGCGTCGTAATTGAGAACACGTATTTCCTCGGCCCGGTCAAGATTCCTGCGAAAGAATTTCCCCTTCGCGCCAGACCCGAACCTTAACCGGCGAAAGGTCGCCTGATGCTCCGGCTCACTCTCGAGCGGCGTCGTGAGCGAGGCCGTGGCGCGCTCCAGCGTGTGCAACATGTCGTTGACCAGCGGGAGCGCGGCCTGAGAATAGGTCGAAGCAGCGTGCTCTGCGGCCTTCTCTTTCAAGCTGGCAATGGCTTTCTCGATCTTGAGACGGGTATCGTTGCGCCACATGGTCATGCCGCGTTCATAGCGGTCAACGAGCCTCTTCAGGTCATCTGCATCAGTAAAAGCCTCAAAAACGTTTGCAGCGTCCGGGACAACCGGAGCCGCGAACAACGTTTGAAGATCTTCCCTCGTAAGTGCCTGATTAGCCATCAGCGCTTCTTTGCCCTGCTGGCAAATGGATTATCCGACGTGCGCAGGAACATGCGCAGCGGCACGCCAGGTATGTCGAAAGTCTCACGCAAATTATTAATCAGGTAGCGCACATAGCTCTGCGGCATGTCATCGGGCCGCGAGCAGGAGAGCACAAATGCTGGAGGGCGCGTCTTGACCTGCGTCAGGTACTTGACCTTGAGGCGGCGGCCGGACACGGCTGGCGGCGGGTGATGCGCGGAGACGCGCTCCAGCCAGCGATTGAGCCGTCCCGTCGAAACACGACTGTTCCAAACGCGATGGGTCTTGAAGATCGAAGCCATGAGCTTGTCGAGTCCCCTGCCCGTCTCGCCGGAGATCGGCACGGCCTGTATGCCGCGGATCTGCGGTAGCAGACGTTCGGTCGCCTCACGCAGTTCTGCAAGTTTTTCCTGCGGATTATCGATCAAGTCCCACTTGTTGAAGGCGATAACGGGCGCGCGTCCCTCTCGAATGATGAGATCGGCAATCTGCAAATCCTGCTTCTCGAAGGGAATGGTCGCATCCAGCACGATAACAACCACCTCGGCGAAGCGGACTGCACGCAGACCATCGGCCACAGAGAGTCTTTCTAGCTTTTCCTGCACGCGGGACTTGCGCCGCATCCCGGCAGTGTCAAAGAGCTTGACCTCGCGACCTTCCCATTCCCATTCCACCGAAATGGAATCGCGCGTGATGCCAGCCTCGGGACCAGTCAGCAGACGCTCCTCCCCGATCAACGCGTTGATCATGGTGGACTTGCCGGCATTAGGACGACCCACAACCGCGATGCGAACCGGTTTGGTAGCGTCATAATCATCTTCCGACTCTTCAGCGTCGGGATCTTCGATATCAATATCAACCGTCGCTTCGTCAATGAGATAGCCTTCGCTGTCGCGGATACCCAGCGCACGATCCTCACCAATGGCATCGACAATCGCATCTCGTAGATCCGGCATGCCGATGCCATGCTCGGCAGCAAGAGGGATCGGCTCGCCGAAACCAAGCTCCCAAGCCTCGAGCAGCCCTGCTTCAGAGGTGCGCGATTCGGACTTATTGGCGGCAAGAATTACCGGTTTACCGGAGCGGCGGACGATTTCCGCAAAAGTTCGGTCGTCGGGAAGAACTCCGGCTTTGGCATCGATCATGAAGATGATCGCGTCAGCTTCCTCGATTGCAAGCTCGGTCTGCGCGCGCATGCGACCTTGCAGCGTCTCGGCGGCGGCATCCTCGAAGCCCGCTGTATCGATGACATCGAAATCGAGATCGTAGAGATGCGCGTCATGTACGCGCCGGTCGCGCGTTACGCCCGGCGTATCGTCCACAAGGGCGATCTTGCGACCCACGAGACGATTAAACAGGGTTGACTTGCCGACATTCGGCCGCCCAAGAACAGCGATCTTGAAAGTCATTTATTCGTTGGCTCCATCGCCACTCTTGATCAGGTCGAGCATCAGGCCGGCACGGCCGCGCACGTTGCCGGGGGCTTCGGCATCGTTGCTGATCTGCTCGAACAAGGCCCGCGCATCTGCCATGCGCCTGGCTTTGTAGGCGGAAAGCGCCAGTGCCTCACGGGCCACGTGGCGCAGCGGATTTGTATCGGCCGTCAATTGCTCGACCCGGGCAGAGACATCCTCATAGGAACCACTATCGACCAGCAGGAGTCCGGCGCGAAGGCGTGCCATGTCGCGCACAATCGCCGCTGCACTGCCCGTTGCGGCAATGGCATCGAATTGCTGGACGGCAGTGGCCTCGCCCTTGTCAGCAGCAAGACCAGCGAGACGGAACGCGGCCAAGGTCGGATAATTACCGTGCCCCTCCTTCTCGATCGTCTGCAAGGCCGACTGCGCTTCATCGACCTTGCCGTCGCTAGCGAGTTCGAGCGCCGAAATAAACTGATCACCGGATGCACCAGCTTCCGCCTTCTGCCATCGGTCCCAGGCTACCCATCCAACAGTGGCCAGAATAATGAGAACGGCCGCAGCACCCACGATCGGTCCGAACCGGCGCGTCAGGGCCTTCATCTTATCCTGACGGATCTCTTCGTTCACTTCGCGGATGAAACTGTCATTCGACATCGCTGATCCAATTTTATTAGAGGCGTTTCTAAAGCCCGCCTTTTAAAGGATTTCGCGCCGCATGGAAGGGGCACTACGTGCATATTGTGCGCCTGCGACGCCCCGAACACACCAAATTTATGCAGCGGATCTTCTTATCGGTCCTACCCTGCGTAATCTCAAACACGCCATAAAGGCGAACTAAAGCCCCTTGCCGGCAAATAGGTGCGTTGCATTTCCAGTTACGAAGGATTTTCTCAATGATGAGCGTCAGGCGTATAGTCGCTTTTATGTCAGCGATGCTGGCACTGCCTTTCCCGGCTTATGCCGAGGCAAAGCAGGAAAAGCCGCAATACGTCATTATCTCCTTCGACGGCGCTCATGATCTCAGGCAATGGCGGCGCAGTGCCGATCTGGGGCGCGAAACCGGGGCGAGTTTCACCTACTTCCAGTCCTGCGTCTTTCTGCTTTCACCAGACACTCGCAACGAATATGCGCGCATTCCTGGCGAAAAGGCGCGATCCAATGTCGGTTTTGCCCTGAGTAAGCAGGAGGTTGCAGATCGGCTTGCAGCGATCTGGTCGGCGCATCAAGCCGGCCACGAGATTGCCAGCCACGGCTGCGGGCATTTCGACGGCACCAAGTGGACGAAAGCGACCTGGGACAAGGAATTCTCCGAGTTTTCGCGCATTTTGACGCATGCCTATGAGATCAACGGCATCGAAGGTGAGCCGAACGGCTGGAAGGAGATGGCGCGTTCGGTTATCGGCTTTCGCGCTCCCTATCTGGCCATGTCTCCCGCACTGAACGCCGCTCAGCGGCAGGCTGGTTTGCAGTACGACGCCAGCACGGTTTCGCGCGGGCCGTTGGAGCCCCATGTGAAGAAGGACATAATGCAGTTTTCACTGCCGCTCATTCCTGAAGGACCATCGAAGCGCCTCGTTATCGGCATGGACTACAATCTCTATGTCCGCCACAGCGGTGGCAAGGAACGCCCCGAAGAGGCGGCAATCTACGAAGCCAGAGCTTACGAGGCGTTCAAGACAACCTTCGACACGCAATATTCGGGCGAACGCATCCCGCTCCAATTCGGCTTTCATTTCACACTGATGAACGATGGCGCTTACTGGCGCGCCCTCGAACATTTTGCGCGCGAAGTGTGCAGGCAGAAGGAGGTGCGCTGCGTCAGCTACCGGACATATCTGGAAGAAACGGCCGCTCCCGACGAAAGCCACGCGGGGTAGTCAGGAGAGTACCGCGCGGTCCTTCGCCGGCCAGACGATGAACGCCGCAATGACAAGCAAGGCTGCCGCACCCAGCGAAGCGGCGACATAATCTCCCGTTGCATCAACGACAAATCCGGAGAGCAAGGGCCCTAGTATCTGGCCGAGGCTAAAAGAGATCGTCATGATCGAGAAAACGCGTCGAGCATGCTGCGGCACCAGCCGCCGTGCCACATCCAGTGCGAGCGCGGTAATCGACATGAAAGTTACGCCGAACAGAAATGCGCCGAGATAGACCCCAAGGGGAACCGGCAAAAGAACACAGGCGGCGACACCGGCGGCCTCTGCGATGCACAGCGCCGTCAACGTCTGTACCAATCCAAACCGACGCGCAAGGAAACTACCTGCTGGAACGGATAGCGCGGCAGTCACGCCGACGATCAGCCAAAGCATGGCTTCATCGATCTGTGTAGCGCCCTGCTGACGCGCCAACGCAATGAGAAACGTTGCTGACACGCTGTAACCAATGCCGAAAAGGCCGAAGCATATGACCGCGCGCAGCAGGGACTCCGACCATGGCATCTGCGAGAGTCCTTCCTGCTGCCCAGGGCGCATCTGCCGGCCTGGCAAAAGGATCATGACGGCCGCCGCAGCAAGAAAGCCCACAGCGGCCGAAGCCAACCAAATGCCCTGCCACTCGTGAAGATCAACGGCGAAGAGCATCAGTACCATCAGCGAAGAGAGCGCGATCCCGCTGCCGACACCCGCGAAATGCAGATCCTGTAACTTGCTGGCGCCCATTGCATTGAGGCTGCCAAGCACGATCGCAGAGGAATAGAGCATCACAAACGCACTGGCGAGGCCGGCAGCGAAACGCAGGACCATGAAAACATTGACCGAATGGGTCAGCGCCATGGCCAGACAGAGTGCAGCATTCGCAATAAGTGCAGCAACAAGAATAATGCGTTCACGGCCAGCCGCCCAGCGGCCTCCGCCAACCATGGCGCCCGCGAAATAGCCTAGAAAATTGGCGGAAGCGATCAAACCTCCATCAACGGCCGAAAGATCAAGTTCCTGCATCATTCTAGGAAGGGCCGGCGTATATACGAAACGCCCAATCCCCATCGCAGCCACGAGAGAAAACATCCCTGCCCATGCAAGTCGCCATGCCTCGCGGCTGTCGGATGCTGCTTCCATGGTCAGACTTCGAATGCCTTTTCGTAGTCCTCGACCTTAAAGCCCACAAGATTCGCCCCGTTCTTCTCAACAATGGGACGCTTGATCATCGACGGCTGTGCCAGCATCAAGTTGATAGCCTTTGCTTCGTCGAGATCGGCCTTCTGCGCCTCGTCCAGCTTGCGAAAGGTCGTGCCAGCACGGTTGAGCACCTTTTCCCAACCGAACTCCCCGCACCAGGACACCAGCTTTTCGCGCGTGATACCTGCCTTTTTATAATCATGAAATTGATAGGCGATACTGTTGGCATCAAGCCAGCTGCGCGCTTTCTTGACCGTATCGCAATTAGGGATGCCGTAGAGAATAGCCATGAGAAGCTCCGCGTCTGTTTTCAAAGGCGGTAGCGAGGGGCACGATAATTGTCAAATAAAAGGGGCCGCAACAATGCGGCCCCTTTCTCGTCGCAGAGAAGCTTAGCGAGCGAGGGAGATGCTGTCAGCCTGAAGGATGCGGGCGGGCAGTTCATTGTTCGACTGCTGGCTTGCAATCGAGGACGAGTTCTGGGTCTCCCAGTTGATGATGACCCTGTCGCCACCGCCGATGCCGGACAGATCCGTGCCGGCAGGCAGAATGTACTGGTCGCCATTTGCAAGACGAACGACACCAGCCTTGGCATTGAGATTTTCAACAACCCCGGCAGAGGTGTGGGAAGCTGCCGATGCAGCACCGAGGCCGAGGAAAGAAAGAGCAATTGCAGAAAGAACAACCTTACGCATGATAAATCTCCTATGCGTTCAATAATGGCTCGAGAGCGAAATCACCAAGTCTTATTAATGGCTTAGCTGTTGATCGCTGACGGCTTAAATTTAGGTCTTCGATCCTCTTGAGACAATTGTTCGTTTTGCCGACTATCTGTTCACGACGGTATGAACAGTCACTTTTCCTGAAATGGATCCCTCAGAGGGGAACCCGTTGGAAGTATTGGGAGATTTATTTGCATCCAAATAATTTGCGTCAAATAAATAAATAAAGCTATCAATTTGCCTTATCCACGCCTCCCCGACCTTCTTTTTGCGACGCTCGATCGGCAACCGGTTCAACCCCGATTTTCTCGGGCATTGGATCGAACTGCCCTCTTTATTGTTTGGCATTCAATCAACCACCTATGGATAGAGGCATGTTTGACCAATCTGCAATCATTGAAACCTTGGACGTACAGAAAGCCTTTGATGCAGAGGAGGAAGCAGCCAGGCGCATAGAGTTCCTCAAGCACTATCTCGTTCGCTCGGGCCTGAAACACTACGTGCTCGGCATCAGCGGCGGGATCGACTCGCTTGCGGCGGGGATGCTTGCGCAGCGCGCCGTCCTGGAGCTTCGAACTTTGGAATATCATGCTGAGTTCGTTGCCCTCCGCCTTCCATACGGGAGACAAGCAGATGAGGCAGATGCACAAGCTGCGCTCGCCGTGATCGGCCCTGACCAGCTTCACACTATCAATATCCAGCCCGCAACGGACGCCATGATGGAGACGGTAGCGGATACGGGCGTGCTGCAGAACGGTGCGCCGCAGCACTTTATCGCCGGCAATGTGAAGGCACGTCAGCGCATGATCGCGCAATATGCCATTGCCGGAGCATTGGGAGGCCTTGTGATCGGCACTGACCACGCGGCTGAAGCCCTAATGGGATTTTATACGAAATTCGGCGATGGAGCAGCGGACATCCTACCGCTGGCCGGCCTGAACAAACGTCGCGTGCGGGCGATTGCAAGACATCTTGGCGCACCGGAGAATCTGATCGTCAAGGTTCCGACGGCAGACCTGGAGACCAACAAACCCTTACTGCCCGACGAAGACGTCTACGGCGTAACCTATGACGAAATCGACGACTTTCTGGAGGGGAAGAATATTGCACCCGCTTCAAAGGAACGTATCGCGGAAGCGTATCGGAAGACCGCACACAAGCGGGCGCTTCCGGTAACGATGACATCGATCCGGCCTTCTGATCGGAATTAAAGCGAATGCGACGCGCTTTGGTAGCAAGCCAGCATCTGGAGAAAATCAATGGCTGAGTGGCGACATATTTGCGTGGACGTCCAAAGAATGTTTGCGGAAGACACACCCTGGCAGGTGCCATGGCTGATGAAGATAACGCCGCAATTGGAGGAGCTTGTTGGCCGTGCTCCCGAAAAAACCATCTTCACACGATTCATTCCGCCCAAACGGGCTGAGGATGCTCCAGGAGCATGGCGGAGTTATTATGAAAAATGGCGCGTAATGACGGGGGAAATGCTTGCCCCTGAGATGCTTGAGCTTGTTCCTGCCATGGCTCGACACACCCCTCCGGCCCGCAGTTTTGCCAAGACCACCTTTTCCCCTTGGCTTGGAGGCGAACTCAATGCGCACCTTCAGGAGACCCGCGTTGACACGCTGGCGATAAGCGGAGGCGAGACGGATGTCTGCGTGCTCGCAACGGTCCTTGGTGCGATTGATCTGGGCTATCACGTCATCCTCCTCACCGACGCCGTTTGCAGCGGTGCAGACGAGACGCATGATGCCTCCATCAAGCTGCTTGGAGATCGCTTTTCCGTTCAGTTGCGATTGATGACAACCGAGGATTTTCTGGATATGGACGCAGAGGCCTGAACTCATCACGCCGCGCCAATCAGAGCCGGAATATTTAGGACTAGCGCAGGACAATTTCGTGGTGTATTCAATATCTCAACACTTATTGAGATATTGAGATGATGAACGAAGGAAAAGCTCTTGAAGCCTTTGCGGCCCTGTCGCAAGAAACACGCTTGCGGATCGTGCGGCTGCTCGTAGCGGCCGGCCCTGGAGGAATGTCCGCGGGCGCGATCGGTGAGGCGATGGACGGTGCATCCTCTTCCCGCATGTCTTTTCATCTGAGCCATCTCGAGCAGGCGGGGTTGGTCATTTCACGTCGTGACGGGCGATCGATCATCTATAGCGCCGCCCTGCCCTCATTGGCGGCGCTAATCGAATTCCTGATGCGCGATTGCTGCCAAGGCCATCCAGAGGTGTGCAATCCCGCTGTTGCCGCTCTGTCCTCCTGCTGCGAAGTCCCGAAGGGGTCCGGTTGCGCCTGACCGTACCTGCGGAAGGGTTCTCTAACGTTCCACGTCCCTCTTCTCCAACCACTGCTATACGGGTCTGCCATGGACATTATCATCTATCATAATCCCGATTGCGGCACGTCTCGCAACACTCTCGCCATGATCCGGAATTCGGGTATCGAACCGCACGTCATCGAGTATCTGAAGACGCCACCAAGCCGGGCAATGCTGGTGCAACTCATAGAGCGAATGGGTACTGACCTTCGTGCTCTGCTGCGGAAAAAGGACACTCCCTATACCGCGCTCGGACTGGATGATCCGGGACTGACGGATGACCAGCTTCTAGATGCAATGATGACGCATCCGATCCTCATCAACCGTCCTGTCGTCATCAGTCCCAAAGGCGTGAAGCTCTGCCGTCCGTCTGAGGAAGTTCTCGAGCTGCTGCCGCCGCAACAAGCGGTATTCATCAAGGAGGACGGTGAGCACGTCGTCGATGAGCGGAGCGGCTACACGCCGAAGGTATAGAGAAGCTATGTCCATCTTTGAACGCTATCTGACTCTCTGGGTCGCCCTTTGCATCGTCACGGGTATTTCGCTCGGTCATTTCATACCCGGCCTATTTCAACTGGTCGGCGCAGCAGAGATCGCCAAGGTCAATATTCCGGTGGCCGCGCTGATCTGGCTTATGGTCATTCCGATGCTGCTCAAGGTCGATTTCGCCGCCCTTGGCGAGGTCGGTCGGCATTGGCGCGGCATCAGCGTGACGCTCTTCGTGAATTGGGCGGTAAAACCCTTTTCGATGGGGCTGCTTGGCTGGCTGTTCATTGGCTGGCTGTTCCGGCCATTGCTTCCGGCCGGCCAGATCGACAGCTATATTGCCGGGCTCATCATCCTTGCCGCCGCTCCCTGTACGGCGATGGTATTCGTCTGGTCGAATCTCACCAAAGGTGAACCACATTTCACTCTAAGCCAAGTCGCGCTCAACGACGCGATCATGGTGATCGCATTCGCGCCCATCGTCGGCCTTCTGCTCGGCCTCTCCGCCATCACCGTGCCATGGGGAACGCTCGTCTTATCGGTGATGCTTTATATTGCAATTCCGGTCATCATCGCCCAGATCCTGCGCCGCCGCCTGCTCGCAGCGGACGGACAAGCAGCACTTGACCGGGCGCTTCGCAGTCTGGGGCCGATTTCACTTGTGGCATTGCTGGCGACGCTGATCCTGTTGTTCGGTTTTCAGGGCGAGCAGATTATCGCACAGCCCATGGTTATTGCGCTCCTCGCCGTGCCTATCCTGATCCAGGTCTATTTCAATTCCGGGCTGGCCTACCTCCTCAACCGTATCTCGGGGGAGCAGCACTGCGTCGCCGGTCCGTCTGCCTTGATTGGCGCATCCAATTTTTTCGAGCTGGCGGTTGCAGCGGCGATCAGTTTGTTCGGCTTTCATTCCGGTGCTGCGCTCGCCACTGTTGTGGGCGTGTTGATCGAGGTGCCTGTCATGCTTTCAGTTGTCTGGATCGTCAACCGCTCCAAGGGATGGTATGAACGCGGTGACAAAGCCGCGCTCGGGACCAGACATTGATGCGGCCTACACTTCCATTTCCGGTCGCACTCATTCCAGTGGCTGCGCTGGGGCAGGATTTCAGAACTCCCGGCGGCAATATTTAGTGCGTAATCCTGACCAAGCCGGACCAGCTGCGATGCGATCATCGCGGCGCAGTCCAGCCTGCCTCGTCCCGATGATTGCGAACTGGATTGGGGAAACGCTTTTGCGATTTCCCCGCAAGGTCCTGGCAAAGCTCTTTGCGCCGGAGACACAATTATCAATCCGCAGTCGACGGTTCTGCGTTATGGGGAGGTTATTCGCGCACAAGGTTTCACCCGCCACTCCGAGACGCAGGGCATCCACCTGCATCAATGGCGAAGGTCGCGGCTTTTACTCTATCGCGCCGAAAGCAGCGTCTATTCTGAAAGCATCTTCGCCGACGACTACGCCCGCCAGCAGTCTCCTCGTTCAGGGGAAACGAGATCGTCTTCTTTTAAACAGTTCACGCCTTGATCCGGAAGCAACCACTGGTTACGCAGTCCTCGTTGAATCGGGGTAAATACAAATGACTGAGAAGCCAGGACTATCCATTTGGGAAAGCACGCCGGAGGCATCTCTTGTTCAAAGTCGCGGAATTCTTACGCAGATCGTCCACGAGCATGTGGATGCGCTCGTCGGCAAATTTTATTCAGTATTCCTCACCCATAGTGAAGGTTCGACTTTCCTCAGCCATTCCGTCGTCAACGACCGCCTTCATTCCTCGCTCCGCCGCTGGCTTCTGGATTTAGTTCAGACTGATCCAGACGGAGATCTTTCAGGCTTCGACGCACGCCAGATCAAGATCGGTGAAGTCCATGCCCGGCTGAAGATTCCGAACCATCTGGTGATGGAAGGAATGACCCTTCTCAAGAGCGAAATTTCAAGGCGAGTGGCGCAAAACAATCCCGATGCTGTACAGGTTGCGACGACGCTCATTCTCCTCGGCGAGTTGGTCGACTATTCCATGCGTCTGATGACGAGATCCTACGTCACCGACACGACCCGTCGCGTCCAAACGGATGAAGCCTTCCGCCTGTTTTCGCTCGGCCAGGATATCAACCTGGAAAGAGAAACCCAGCGCGCGGCACTGATGGAATGGAGCCAGTCGGTGCTGTTCGGGCTTCTGGGTCGCGGCAACAAAACACTCCCGGTTTCTCTTTCAGCTTCCCCTTTCGGCCTCTGGGTCCGCCACCGTGCGGCACTCTTGTTCCAAGGCTCGCCTATCCTCCGTAGCATCGAAAAGCTCATGATCGAAGTTGATGAAGATCTGCTCCCGTCGATCGACAGTGAGACGCCCTCCTCCATCGTCGCTCTTCAGGAGCGTATGGACGAGGTAAAGTTCCATCTGAATGATCTCTTCCAGGCAGCAGCAAACGTCGAGAACGGCACTGATCCGCTGACGCGAGCCTTGAACCGGCGCTTCCTGCCTTCGGTTCTCAGCCGCGAGATCACCCTCGCAAAGGAAGGACCTTCGGAACTGTCCGTCCTCATGGTCGATATCGATCATTTCAAGTCTATCAATGATACCCATGGCCACTCGGTTGGAGACATAGCGCTCAGCCACACGGCAGCAACCCTTCTCGACTTCGTCCGGGTAAGCGATTTCGTTTTCCGATATGGTGGCGAGGAGTTTCTCATTGTCCTGGTCGAAACAGGTCGAACTGAGGCGTTGACAATCGCCGAACGCATCAGGCAGCGACTGGCCGCCCTTGATATCCCGCTATCAGAGCACGAAAACCTGAAAATCACGGCATCGATCGGCGTTGCAACCTTCGAAGGGCACCCAGATTACGAATATCTGATCAACGCGGCAGATAGGGCGCTTTACGAGGCAAAACGTAGCGGCCGCAACCGCGTGATCGAGGCCTGCGCGGCCTAGCAAGTCCTTTAACGGTACAAAGCAAAAGCCAATTTTGTTTGAATATTGATTTAAAAGTATTTTTACCGGGTTAGCGCCGGTATCATCGAAGTCGAGCGCGTGGGCTGCAGTCCCGATGATCAACGCGGCTCACGGAGCGGCAATCATGCGAGGTGCCGAATGTTACGGCTTCTCCTTCGCCGCCTCCGGAGAGCGCCTAATGACGGAGGCCATGGAGGCATCGTTCATGCCAGGGATCCGATCTTTACCTCATCAACACTAATCGTTCGCCTCGTGGATCAGATCTATCAACGGACAGGCTTCTTCGAATTTCGCGGAGACGGTGAGTGCGGAACCCGCCGTTCAGGTGCTGGAGCGGACGGACGGGAGAGCACACCGACGAACTGGACGAATCCTTTTGAGTTCACGCAGAGTGTCTTCGTTTCATGGGGGTCTTCTGACGCTCGTAGCGTTTTTTACACACTGGATCACAATTTTTGGGCTACTGCACACAGTGTAGCGTAGGAACTAGTTGCGGGGCCTGTGTCTGCAGAGATGTACATTTTTGGCCCCAATCCCAGTGCTGAAGCGGAACTCATCTCCCGTTAGACGCAATTAACTGTGTCCGACCTTGAAGCAAAGATAGGAAGTCGAAGTGCAACCGGCTGTCGTGGAGCCAGCGTTCCGCGCAGGTGGTATTGCTAATAGCACCCCGAGCAAAACATAGGCGGCCTCATATTCTAACGTACCGACGGTCCTGATAAAGAAGGGCTGAATTCTCGGTAGTTGCGCGGATACCAATGATCGAGCCGAACAACACGCGATGTGTCTCCTGGTCGATGAAGTGCGACAGGCAGCATTCGAAGCTCACCAAGGCATCATCAAGCACCGGCACACCGGACTTGCCCGCCTCCCATCCACCCGCCAAAAAGCGCTCCGCCATAGGTGTCTTGCCGCCAAAGAGATCGGCGATCGGCTCATGATGCGGGGCAAGCGTGTTGACGCAGAAGTAGCGCGCAGCCTCAAAGGCTGGGAAACAGGAGGCCGAACGGTTGATGCAGGCAAGTAGCGTCGCTGGCGAGTCGCTGACGCTGCAGACCGCAGAGGCGGTGAAGCCATGAGGGCCGTCCACGCCCTGCGTGGTGATGATGTTGACAGCGGCCCCAAGCCTCGACATCCCGGACCGGAACGCCTTGCTGTCGACGATATCGAAACGATGATCCATGGCACCCAATACCGTTGTCCTCAGGCCCTCTGCGGGCGGTCGAAGCCCATTCGGTCGCGTAGTGTCCCAGCTTCATAGGTTGCCCTGTAAAGTCCGCGCTTCTGCAAAAGCGGCACGACCATGTCGACGAAGTCGGTCAATCCGTCGGGGAAATGCGAGGGCATGATATTGAACCCGTCGGCCGCCCCCGTATGGAACCAGGTTTCCAGCGTGTCGGCGATATAGTTCGGCGTACCACAAAGGACCCAGTGGCCGCGCGCCGCCGCCATCAGGTTATAGACGTCACGCAGCTTCATGCTCTCGCGCCGCGCCTTGTCGAGCATGACCTTGGCGAAGGCGTGGTAGTTGTCGGACGGCTTGAGACCCTCGGGGATCGGGCCATCGAGATCATAGACGCTCATGTCGATGCCGAAGCGATCGGACAACAGCGACAGTGCATTGGTCTCGCTGATGAAGCCCTGCAATTGTGCGAGCTTATCATGGGCCTCACGCTCGGTCCGCCCGACGATGGGCATGATGCCCGGCAGGATGACCATGCTATTGTCTGCGCGGCCGTATTTCGGCAACCGGTCCTTAACCGAACGGTAGAAGATCCGCGCCTCCTCGAGGTCCTGGGTGACGGAAAACACTACATCGGCCGATTTCGCCGCCAACTCCTGACCCGGACCAGAGCCCCCGGCCTGCAGGATGATCGGCTGGCCTTGTGGCGAGCGACCGATATTGAGCGGTCCCTTCACCTTAAAATGCGCGCCCTCATGGTCGAGCGCACGGACCTTTGCCGGGTCGATATAGACGCCAGTTTCACGATCGGCGATGATCGCGTCGTCAGCCCAGCAGTCCCACAGCCCGCGCACCACGGTGAGGAACTCCTCGGCGATCTCGTAGCGCTTGGAATGATCGGGATGCACCGTACCGAAATTGGCGGCCGCCGTCGGGTTTGCCGTAGTTACCGCGTTCCAGGCTGCGCGCCCACCGCTCAAGTGATCTAGCGAGGCGAAGACGCGCGCGACCGTGAAGGGATCGCTATAGGTCGTCGAGACCGTGGCGCCAAGACCGATATGCTGAGTGGCGCCCGCAACGGCCGACAACAGCGTCAGCGGCTCGAGGCGGGCCGTGTAGGATGGATGCGCCGCCGGATCGGCATGCAGATTGTCGCCCATGAATATTAAATCGAACAGTCCGCGCTCCGCTTCCTGGGCGATCCGCTTGACCATCTCGATATCCTGGAAGCTGTCGATCGCCCCAGGCACGCGCCATCCCGCGACATGACTGCCAGTGCCTAGCAGGAAGAGACCAAAATGCATCATGCGTTTCATGCTATGCTTATCTCCAGAAAATGCAGCGACGCTCTACTAAGCTGATCGCGCCGAAGAAGGTGAGGCTAATCGCGGAAGCGACGATGATGGCGGCCCAGACTTTGACGAAATCGATCTGCAGCACCGCCTGATAGATCACCCAGCCGAGCCCGCCATAGGCGCCGAGCATCTCGGTGACGATGGCGACGATGACGCTGCGCACGGTCGATACACGCATGCCGGCGATGATCAACGGCAAGGCCGTGGGCAGGCGGAGACGCCAGAGAACCGTCAATCGACCGGCGCCGAAGGATCGGATCAGGTCGACAGACTTGCGATCAACCCGGTCGAGTCCGGCAATGGTGCTGAGGAAGATGGTGAAGCTGACGGCAACCGCGACCATGACGATCTTCGAGGCCATGCCCATGCCGAACCAGAGAAGCACCAGCGGCGAATAGGCGACCACCGGCACTGAGTTGATCGCTGTGGCCAGCGGCAGCACCACGCTTCTGGCGACCGGGATCATGGTCACCAGCACGGCGGCCGCGATGCCTATCAGGCAGCCGATCGCGTATCCTGACAGCGCCTCTGCCGCAGTGAAGTGGGCCGCGGCGAGCAGATTAGCCGCATCGCCCACCATGCCGCTCAGGATACTGGAGACGGACGGCAGCACATAGGCCGGAAGGTTCAGCCCGCGGGCAGAAAGCTCCCAGATGACGGCGACCAGCAGGGCGCCTGCGATGCCGCGGCCAATCTGACGGGCGCTGTCATTTTCGAGAAATGCGCTCATTGCTCGTTCCCCCAGAAAACGATCTTGCGCTCGGCATAGGTGACAAGCCCATAAAGCCCCATCCCGAGACAGGCGGAGACGACGATGGTGGCCCAGATACCGACGACGTTTTCGTTGTACATGGCCTGCAGCAGCAGTACGCCGAGACCGGTCGTGTCGCCGAACCATTCGCCGACGATCGCGCCGACCAGCGCCAGCGAGGATGCGAGTTTCAGGGCGACGAACAGTTGCGGCAGGGCGGCCGGCAGATAGAGCCGGCGCAGGATCTGGCCGTCACCGGCGCCGAAGCTCTTCATCAACTGCACCTGACGCGGATCAACGGCGGAAAAGCCCAGCATCGTATTTACCGTCACCGGCAGAAAGCTGATGTAGAAGGAGATCACAGCCTTGGCGAACAGCGTATTGCCAAACCAGAGAACCACGACGGCGCCGAAGGCGATGACCGGGATGGTCTGCGAAACGACGAAGAGCGGAAAGAATAGCTCCTTCAACACGGTCCAGCGGTGGAAGACGACCGCCACGGCCACGCCGAACAGGCCGCCGGCGACGAAACCCAGTGCAGTTTCCAGGAACGTCCGCCAGAGGCCGGTGAGATAGGCTCCGGGCGTTGCCATGATGTTGGCGGCGATCGCGCTCGGCCTGGGCAGGTAATAGGGTTCGATATTGAAGCCCATGACGATCACCTCGATCGCCAGCAGGCCGACTGCGAGCCAGAGCATCGGCTTGATTACGGCATAAATCCTGCCCGCCGAAACGACGGGCAGGTCCGCAGCAGGGGTTGCCGTACCACTCATAGGCTGCGATCCGCGGCCGGGATCTTGTCGATGAAGCTCGCATCGAAGGCGGCGTCGAGATCGACGGGCTTGGAGATTACGCCATACCGGGCGAGCAGGTCGTTGGCCGAGCCGACGGCAGCCTTGTCGATGGTGAATATCCCATCGGTCTTCGCCTTGCCTGCGGTCATCAGCACCTTGATCTCGCCCAGCATGAATTCCTGCTGGGCGCGGTCAAGCGTCGGCGCGATCTTCATGATGATGTCGATGGCTTCCTTCTCGTTGGCGAAGGCGTCCTTCCAGCCCTTGACACTGGCGCGCAGGAATTTCTCTACCAGTTCCGGCTTCTCCTGGGTGGTCTGCTCGGAAACGATCAGGGTATCGCGCGGGAAGGAAACGCCGCTGTCTTCCGGAACGAAGAGGTTGAGGTTCTCCTTGCCGACGCGCTGGTTGATCACATAGAGCTCATTGTAGCGGGTGGCTGTCACGACATCGACCTGCTTGTCGACGAACGGTGTAACAGAAACCTGCTGAGGCTGGATATCGGCCTCCTTGGCGTCGATGCCAACCTTAGACAGCATCGCCGACAAGACGTGATTTGCGCCTGTGAACCAGGTAGTGATCGTCTTGCCCTTGAAGTCCGCCACGTCCTGCACCGCGCCATCCTTGCGGGAGACAAAGACGAATGGGGTTTCCTGGTGGGAAACGCCGATGCAAACGATCGGCAGGCCCTTATCGCGAGCGGCGAAAACGCTGTCCGTGCCGCCCGAAAGCCCAAAGGTGTCGGCTCCGGTGGCGACCAGGTTTTCGGTCAGAAGGTTCGGACCGCCCGGATTGATCGTGAGGTTGATGCCTTCTTCCGTATAGTAGCCCTTTTCGAGGGCGACATAGAAGCCGGCGAATTGGGCCTGGGTCAGCCACTTGAGGCGCAGGCTGGCGTCGACCAGGTCCTGGGCGCTTGCCTGGCCGACGGTCATGCCGAGCCCCTGGAAACCGATCGCGGCGGCAGCAAAGGCAGCGAATACGTTACGTCTGTTAAGCATGGAACCTCTCTGTTGGTCGTTTGATTATTATTGACCTCCACCCAGTCTCACTGCCGGTAATCTGAACCCTCCCTGTCGAGCTGACGCAGGAAAGCCGGCCACTCCCGTTCGCCAGCAATGAGAATGTCGCCCTTGCTTTCCCAGAATTGCCGCGCCGCCTTTTCGCAGACGTCGTGCGGCGGGATGACCAGGGAAGTACCCGAAGCGGTCGCGGCCTGCAGGTCCAGCTGGATGCGGGCGGCACGCTCGAAATAGTAAAGCAGCATGAAGGCTTCGCCCGGCGTACGGCCGACCGTCAGGATGCCGTGGTTGCGCATCAGCATGACGCGGTTGTCGCCCAGGTGGCTGATGATCCGCTCCTGTTCGGCGAGATCAATCGCCACGCCTTCATAGTCGTGGAACGCCTGGCGCTGGTAGAAACGCATGGCGAACTGGCTGAGCGGCAGAAGCCCTCCCTCCTGGCACGACACCGCCGTACTGGCGTCCGAATGGGTGTGCAGCACGCAGGCCGCGTCATGGCTTGCGTTGTGGATCGCTCCATGGATGACGAAGGCGGCCTTGTTCACCGCATAGGGCGTGTCATCGAGCTTGTTGCCCTCGGTGTCGATGCGCACCAGGCTTGAGGCGGTGATTTCCTCGAACAGGAAGCCATAGGGGTTGAGCAGGAACTGGCCGTCATGACCCGGAACACGCATGGAAATGTGGTTGTAGATCAGGTCGTCCATGCCCAGCCGCGCCACCATCCGATAGCAGGCCGCGAGATCGACGCGTGCCTCCCACTCGGTTTCAGAGATATGCGTAGGGCGGCCAGAATAATGATCAGTCATCGTCATTTCCTTTCGTCTATCAGTGTCCAGCAACCTGGAAGGACTTCATGCTCTCCTCTTCGATGGCATCAAGGAGGGTCTTCTTCAGCGCGATGAATTCAGGCGATGTCACGATGTCCGGCTTGCGCGGGCGCGGCAGGTCGACGACCTGCTCGAGCTTCACCTTGCCGGGCCGCGCCGTCATCACCAGCACCCGGTCGCCCAGGAAGATCGCCTCGTCGACGTCATGGGTGATGAACAGGACGGTACGCTTGTGCTTCTGCCAGACATCGAGCAGCCAACGCTGCATCATCGTGCGTGTCAGCGCGTCGAGTGCGCCGAAGGGCTCGTCGAGCAGCATCAGGTCGCGTTTGAACAGGAAGGTGCGC
Source organism: Limoniibacter endophyticus (assembly GCF_014652835.1). GTDB lineage: Bacteria > Pseudomonadota > Alphaproteobacteria > Rhizobiales > Rhizobiaceae > Limoniibacter > Limoniibacter endophyticus. Next base: position 218,805 of record NZ_BMZO01000005.1, on the reverse strand, counting down.
ATCAGCGCCACGCGCTGGCGCATGCCGCCTGAAAGCTGGTTGGGGTGCTGCTTCTCGAAACCGGCCAGACCGAATTCCGGCAGCATGGACATCGCCTGCTTGCGCGCCTCGCTTCGCGACATGCCCTCGATCTCGAGCGCGAGAATAGCGTTGTCGATCACATTGCGCCACGGCAGCAGCAGATCCCGCTGCGGCATGAACGAAACCTGGCCAAGCAGGTCGGAGGCTATCGAGCTCTTCCCCTTCAACCGCAGGATATTACCCGGGTCCGGCTCTTCAAGACCGGCGAGAATATTGAACAGCGTGCTCTTGCCGCAGCCAGAGGGTCCAACGACCGTTACCAGTTCGCCCGGCTGGATCGCGACCTCGAGATCATTGAGGGCCTTGACCGAACCAAAGGTTTTCGAGACGTTGCGCAGTTCGATCAACGGCTTTCCTTCCGCAATCGGTTCAGCGGCCTCAAGCTTCGCGGTAGCCGCTACCTTGGTTTTCCTCGCCTTAAAAAGCTCGATCAACCCTATGCCGCCAGCCGCAGGACCACGGAGATATTCTTCGGTCAAGGCCATCGTGGTGTCGGTCATACCCTCACTCCTGCGTGTATGCATTTATTCGATATCAGAATACAAGCAATTGCCGTGCCAGACTCAAATTCAAAGAAAAATCAGATTTACTTTTCCTCCTACGCAGGGAGAAGGCTGCGCTATTACTCAAGATGCTGGAAATGCCACATCAAAATCAAAAAATAATCCATTTTGGATTAAATGTATTCAGTTTTTCGTTATTTGAATTCATAAGATGCTAAATAAAGTGCATCCACTGTTCATATATCAGGCAACCCGACGAAAGGTGCAACGCGGGTCATCGATCCAAAAGAAAAGCCGACTACGTTCCCGTAGCCGGCCGGCAGACATGAGAGATGGCGTCGGATTTATGAGAACGCCTGCTTCATCATCCAGAAGAAGCCGTCATTCGAGGCCACTTCAACCACGCGTGCATTGACCTTGAAGTCAGGCCAGCGATTGCCGAGCACCGGCGGATGCACGGCGGAGAACCCCCGGGTGATTTCGCCCATCGTCTCGATCCGCACCACCGCATCGCGCGCACTTTCGATGAGATCGGGGTTTAACGCGATCGCGCAGGTCAATGAATCCGGATGTGTGCTGATCGGACGACCGTAGCGGGCTTCCGCCGTCTGGCGCGGCACAGCCGAAACCTTGCGGTAGAATTCCGACAGAGGCGTCTGCATCGCGAAGATCTCTTCAAGCTGGTCGGCTTCAAAGAGGCTGGAGCGCATCGTCAATGTCCAGGTGGACAGGGTGATGTTGAACCCAGCCTCAAAGACAATCCTGGCGGCTTCCGGATCAATGAAGAAGTTGTACTCGGCGCAAGGGGTGATGTTGCCCACCGAATTGTCCGTTCCGCCCATGATCCAAAGATGACGCACCGCCTTAGCGATTCGTGGCTCCTTCATCACCGCGAGCGCGATATTGGTCAGCGGCGCCTGGGCAAGGATGTCGATCTCACCGGGAGCTGCCATCACTTTCTCGATAATGGCGTCGACGGCATGCAAGGTCTCCGGGCGCTGGCGGGCAATCGGCAGGTTTGCACCGCTCATCCCGTCATTGCCATGCATGGTGGAGGGTTCCCAAGGCTTCACCATGGGACGCCGCGCGCCGCAATAGACCGGAATCTTGCCGGAGAAGCCGGCCACCTCGATCGTCGCCAGCGCGTTTTCGACCTGCTGGTCGAATGGCACGTTGCCGACGCAGACGGTCACCGCCTCGAGCGTCGATCCCGGCGTCTTCATCGCCAGCAGCATGGAATAGGTATCGTCCCCTGCCGTATCGGTGTCGATGATCAGCCGCATCAGTAGAACTCGAAGCCCATGGTGCGCGCGTGATAGTAGAAGCCGCCGTCCTGGACGATGAGAAATTCGGCCCGCGTATTGCCGTCGTTGTGGTGGCTGTGCTTGGCGGCCGGCGGCGTGATCAGCGTTGCCCAGGGAGACCAGTCGCATTTTTGGTCAGCAACCATGGAATAGGCCGGATCGCCGGCAACGACGAGCGTGATCGCCGCCGAATTGTGCTTGTGCGGCGGCTGCTCGCTCTTCGGCTTCAGCGTGTTGAGCGAAAGCGTCATGGTCGGTGTGATGTTGCGCGCCGCTTCCGACTTTTCCGCCGAGAAGATCAGTGCGTGGCCGGAGGTCGATGCATTGGCGTTCGAGCCGTAGACCACGTCGAGCTGATGCACGATCTCGTCCGCCGGGTAATGGACAAACTGGACGGCGGCATCCTTACCGGTAACAGGAGAAGAGGTGTCGAACTTCAACTGCGGATCGTTGCCGACCGCCCAGAAGACGCTGTCTTCCTCCGCGGTGATCTGCGACTCGACGCCACCCGGCAGCAGGAAGACATCGGCCTTGCCGAGCGAAGCATTTTCCGCACCGACAACGAGCTTGGCCTTGCCCTTGATGACATACCAGATCGAGGCAGTGTTGATCAGCGTCGTGTCGAGCGTCTCACCCGCCTTGACCACCGCATAACGCGCCAGCATCAGCGGCGTCGTCGCGGCAAAGCTGCACTGCATCTTGTCGGACTGATCGCAATTGATGAAGCCAGTCTTCTCCATCTTCATCGCCTGGGCCGGCTCGTCGAGGAAGATGTGGCCCGGAACAGGAGGAAGCTTGATGTTGAATGCATTGCCGGAGTTGAAGTAACGGCTGCGTCCCTCCGCAGCATTGGCGGGGTTACGCGGCAGTTGAACCGGCATTTCTGCCATGTCGTTGGCTGTGCTCATCATGCATCTCCTTGGTTGAACGAAAGACCCGCCTCTTGAAGCAGCAGGTCGAGAAGAACGGCGGCACCCGCCGCCACATGGGCGGGCTCCGCCCATTCGTCCGGGTGGTGGCTGACGCCGCCCCGGCAGGGAATGAAGATCATCGCGCTGCGCGTCAGTGGCGCCATCTGGCGCGCATCATGGCCGGCGGCGGACAGCACGTCGAGCCAGGAATGGCCATGTCGCTCGGCCGAGGCGCGGATCTGTGCCTTCAGTCCCTCGTCGAAACCGTTCGAGGGCGCATCGACCAGGCGGCGGACATGGACTTTGCAAGCGCCCGCTTCGGCAAGCGCGATCTCTTCGAGCGCCAGGCCGAAAGCATCGAGAACGTCATTGTCAGGGTGGCGCAGGTCGATGCGGAACGTCACTTTGGCCGGAACGACGGAGGGCGCATTCGGCTCGACCACGACGCGGCCGATGGTGAACTTTACCACAGCGTCGTCCGCCGCCGCCTCATGCATGGCGGCGGTCATGCGCGCAAAGCTGCGCACCGCATCCTGACGACGGGCCATCGGCTCCGTCCCGGCATGGGCCTCGCGGCCGACCACCGTGATTTCGTAGGTCTTCTTGCCCTGGATGCCGGATACGACGCCGATGACGGCACCTTCCGTTTCCAGCACATCCGCCTGCTCGATGTGCGGCTCGACATAGGCATGGATCGGAAACCCGAGTGGCCTGCGCTCGATCTCTGGGAAGGCGGCGTGCACCGTCTCAAGCGCCTTGCCGACGCTGACGCCATCGGCATCGCGCACGGCCATGACCTGCTCCAACGTGCGTTGGCCGGCAAACAGTTCCGAACCCATCATGCCGGGGGCAAAACGGCTGCCCTCCTCGTTCATCCAGCCAACGACGGTGATCGAGCGCTCCGGCGTCAGGCCGGCTTCGGCAATCGCGGCGACGGCCTCCAGAGCCGCAAGCGTTCCAAAGGCTCCGTCAAAAAGGCCGCCCGTCGGCTGGCTGTCGATGTGACTGCCTGCAACGACGGGCGCGAGGTGGGGACGTGCGCCCTTGAGAGTCAGGAAAAGATTGCCAGCGGCATCGGTGGAGGGCTCAAGACCCGCCTCGGCACCCCAGGCGATCATGCGCCGCCAAGCCAGGATTTCCTCCGCCGACAGCGCCTGGCGATTGACGCCACCGCCGGGCAGCGCACCGTCCCCGCCGAGCGCCATCAGTCGCGCCCAGAGCCTATCGGGAGAAATCCGGGGCAGCGCCATGATCTTATTCCGTCCGCATGACCTGGCCGGGATCTGCCCGCGGGTCGCGCAGCTTCCACGCGCCATGCTCGGCCTGGGCGATAAAATCGGCGACCAGCGAGTTGAACAGCGCCGGTTCTTCAAGGTTTAGCGTGTGACCGGTCTTCGGCAGGATCGCCAGACCAGAGGAAGGGATCATCTTCTTCAGGTAGATCGACGGCTGCAGGCAATGATCGTCCTCGTCGCCGGTCATCACCAGCGTCGGAACCGTCAGCGCCGTGAGCTGATCTTCAAGGTCCCAAAAAGACGGACGGCGGCACTGGACGCCGCGCATGGTATTGGCCGCGCCGACGGCGGAGTGATGCGACAGGCGCTCGGCGAAGGCCGCCCAGCCGCGCGGATCCTTGTTCTGGAATTGCACCCGGCTGGCGCCGAGCGAATAGATCTTCGAGAAGCCGGCAGGATCCTTCGCGAAATTCTCCGCCACCTTCAGCGAGGTGTTGCGGAAATAATCCGCGGTTTCCCGTTCCGTGCCGTAGCCGGCTCCGGCAACCGTCAGCGACAGCGCCCGCTCCGGCGTACGCAGGCCGAAATGCAGGGTAGCGAAACCGCCCATGGACAGGCCGACGATATGCGCCTTCTCGATGCCAAGATGATCGAGTACCGCGACCGCGTCGTCCGCGGCGATCGCCTGGGAATACATTTCCGTGTCGGCCGGAATGTCCGATGGCGCATAGCCGCGCGCTGCATAGGTGATGCAGCGATGACGACGGGCGAAGAAGCTCATCTGCGGCTCCCAGGCATCGTAGTTTCCGCCGAACTCGTGGATGAACAGGATCGGGGTTCCATCCTCTCCAGCCGTCTCGAAGTAGAGCTTCGTTCCATCCTTGGCCGTCGCGTACATGATGAGCCTCTTTGCCTCGTCTGATCGAAAGAAATGCCAGCCCTAGAACAGCGCTGGTACGTCGTTGAGGGTGCGCGCCGTCTGGATGTAGCGCGGCAGGCCTTCGCATAACCGCTCGGCCCAGCCGGTCGGCACCGAGGTTGAGACCTTGATAAAGCGATCACCAAAGGCGGCCGTGTGATAGCGACCCTGGCGGATCATCACACCTTCGCGGCGGGCGGCTTCGACGATCGCTTCCGGCGAAACGCCGGTCGCAGCCGTTTCGAGAACCAGGAAGTTGCCGTGCGAAACCGGGATCGGCACGGAAAGACCCGAAGCCTTGGCCGCTTCGATGATCATCGCCTTGTTGGTGCGATCCGCGCGGCGAACATCTTCCATCCACTCCGCCTTGACTGCGAGGCCAGCCATGGCCGCGCGCTGGGCGACGACCGATGCTCCGAGAACCGAGGTGGAGGCTGCGCCGAACTCGTCAATCAGCTTTGGTTCGGCGACGAGTGCGCCGATGCGCATGCCGGCGAGACCCAGCCACTTGGAGAAGCTAAGCGAAACCACCGTACCTTCCGGCGCCACTTTCAGAACCGGCGTATGGCCGTCGGCGAAATCGCGATAGGTGCAGTCGTGGATCATCAGCGCGCCGACCGAACGGGCGATCTCGGCAAAGGCCTCGATCTCTTCGCGGTCATAGCGGATGCCGAGCGGGTTGTTGGGATCGACGATGTAGATAATCGCGCAACGTTCATCTACGTTGGCGCGAAGCGCTTCCGGGGTCAGCTTGTAGTTGACCGAGGCATCGTAGATTGGGATTCGGATAACTTCGGCACCTGCCTGTTCGGCGAACATGCAGGGCCATTTCCAGGTCGGATCGGTAGTGACCAGCGTCGTGCCAGGCTTGGCACGCGCCTTGCAGATCATGGCGAGTGCATTTACGCCACCCTCGCTCACGAGAGCTTCGGCGCCCGACCCAGCCACTCCGAGATCGGCAACGATGGCGCTGCGCAGGGCTTCGAAACCCATCGGCGGCGCATAGGCATTAAATTCACCGGCCTCGACGGAACGGATCATTGCATCGGTGACCGCCGGATGAGCGGACACGTGATTGGTATTCTGCCCCATCCACGCCAGGTCCGGCGTGGAGAACAGATCGTCGAAATAGCGGTTGCGGGTGCGAGCGTCGGCCATCGATCAGATCACCGAACCGCGAGCCGCGATGCCGCCGTCGATCGTAACGACGGTCCCGCTGATATAGCCGGCCTTCGGCGAGGCGAGGAAGACGCAAAGGTCGGCGACTTCTTCGGCCGTTGCCGGACGCTTGCCCGGATACTTGTCGTAAAGCTCTTCCCAGCGGCTCTCGTCGCCAAGCATGTCGATCGCCTTACGCTTCATGATCTTGAACATGCGTGGGGTATCGACCGGACCCGGATTGACGCCGACGACACGAATGCCCTCGTCCATGCTGCGTCCGCCGATCGCCTTGGTAAAGCTCATCAGCGCTGCATTGCCGGTGGAGCCGGCGAAGTAAGCCGCATCCCAGTTCTCGCCGGAATTGCCGATGACATTGATGATGACGCCACCCTTGCCCTTGCGGCGCTTCCAGAATTCGCGGGCAAGCGAGATGTAGCCGAAGACCTTGAGGTCGAAACCGCGGCGGATGGATTCATCCGTGACGTCTTCGATCGAGCCGGCAGGGATATCGCCGGCATTGTTCATCAGGATGTCATAGTCGCCGCAGGCCCTGTCGAGGGCGACCATGGCCTCGGTCGTGCCGAGATCTGCCTCATGCACGGTCACATTAACCGGATACTGCGCGAGTTCCTTCTTCAGATCCTCCATCGCCGCACCATTGCGTGCAGCAAGATGAAGATGACATCCTTCGGCCGCCAGTACCTTGGCGATCGCGTAACCAATGCCCTGTGAAGCTCCGGTGATCAGAGCCGTCTTTCCAGCAAGACTGAGTTCCACCTGCGTCCCCTATTTGAATACATATTTCACTTTCTTGCATACGCAATTTGTTATTCGTGTCCACGGTTTTTTTGGTTATTCCCTCAGTATTTCTTTAAAAAATAGGATAATGAGAACAGATTTCCATAATCTGCTTAGTTTTTGCGCACATTTGCTTAGTTTTTATGCATAATGCAGAAAAATACCGTTACACATAGGATTTTGGATAAAATGTATTTTTTGTATACCTATTGGTATTGCGCGAATACGAAATTCACACCAATGTCGCGGAAATGGCCTGGGAGGGCCAAGCAAAAAGGACTGCGGGAAATCCTCATGGCAGATGTGTCCCTCAAATCTGTGGGAAAAACCTACGAAAATGCCTCGGCCAACACCATCGAGGGCCTTAATCTGGAAATCCAAAGCGGTGAATTCGTCGTCCTGGTCGGCCCGTCCGGCTGCGGCAAGTCCACCACGCTCAGGATGATCGCCGGCCTCGAGGAACTGTCGGACGGTGAGATCTGGATCGGCGCTCGCCGCGTCGACGAGCTGGAGCCGCGCGAACGCGACATCGCCATGGTCTTCCAGAACTACGCGCTCTATCCGCACATGACCGTTGCCCAGAACATGAGCTTCGGCCTGCGTCTTTCCGGCATGGACAAGACCGAGATCCGCCGCCGCGTCGAGGATGCCGCCAAGGTCCTGGACATCTCAGGTCTCCTGAAGCGCCGACCCAAGCAGCTTTCCGGTGGCCAGCGTCAACGCGTCGCCATGGGCCGCGCCATGGTCCGCGATCCGGCCGTCTTCCTGTTCGACGAGCCGTTGTCCAACCTCGACGCCCAGTTGCGCGGCCAAATGCGCGCAGAAATCCGCCGTCTGCACAAGCGCCTGAAGGCCACCACGATCTACGTCACCCACGACCAGGTCGAGGCCATGACGCTTGCCGATCGGGTCGTCGTCCTCAACAAGGGCAAGATCGAACAGCAAGGCACGCCCCAGGAACTCTACGAGCGCCCGGCAGCCCGCTTCGTCGCCAGCTTCATCGGCAGCCCGACGATGAATTTTCTCCCGGCGGAGGTTGTCGGCGAAGGCCGGACGCTGATGCTGAAAGTCGGCACGGCGCTCGTTCCGGTTCCCTCCCACAAGATCGACGCCGTCAGCCCGTACATCGGACGCAAGGTCGAACTCGGCCTGCGTCCGGAACACTTCCTTGCCGATGGCGCGCCGGACTTGACGGCATCCGTCGAGATGGCCGAGCTGCTGGGTCCGACTACTCTGGTTCACTTTACTGTGGCCGGGACCGCCTGTTCCGCCATGCTGCCGCCCGAACTGGCCGTTGCTGAGGGCGAGCCCCAACCTCTTCGTATCGCATCCGACCGCATGTCGCTTTTCGATCCGGACAGCGGATACGCGCTTTGACGTGACCGACACTCTGATGTCGACAATACCATAATAAGGAGAACAGCTGATGGATGCCCGCAATCTCGCTCTCGCCGGCCTGCTGAGCGCCACCGCGCTCTATGGCACCGGCGCCTATGCCCAGGATGCACCAGCCTGCGCCGGCGAACCGGTGACGCTGCGTATCCTGCGCACGCCCGGCAACTACCCCTACCCGGCGCCGATGGAAGCTTGGCAGAGAGAAAATCCCTGCGTAACCTTCGAAATCAACGAAGTTCCATTCGCCCAGCTCGCAGACACGATTTCCGTCCAGGCTGCCAGCTCCAACCCGCCGGACATCATCGTCTATGACGGCCCCAACACCCAGTCCTATGCCGCCTCCGGTATCCTGCTGCCGATCACCAAGTATCTGCCGGATGGCTGGGATGATGACATCCTGCCAGCGACCAAGGCCGAACACAGCTATGAGGGTGAGGTCTATTCGCCGGGCATCGAGCAGACTACGATTGCCATGTACTACAACAAGGCGCTCGTCGAAGCCGCCGGCATCAAGCCGCCGCAGGATCTGAAGGATGCCTGGACCTGGCCGCAGGCACTCGAAGCCTTCAAGGCTTGCCAACAGGGCCCAGCCGGCTCGCCGACCATCTGGGGCCTCGGCCCGACCCGCTTCGGCAATGGCCAGCCGGGCCTAACCTATCAGGACCTCATCTATCAGCGCTCTGCCGGCGACCCGACGGCCGATCCGGAAAGCAGCGCCTTCAAGACCTTCTGGGCTCTTTCGCCCGACGGCAAAAGCGTCGAGGGCTACCTCAACACGCCGGAAACTGTTGAAGCGCTGAAATTCTATCAGTCGCTGTTCAACTCCGAAGGCGTGGCGCCCAAGGTCGGCATTCCGAATGCATACTTCGACGGCAAGGCATGCTTCTACATCGACACGCCAGCCGCCGGAAACGCGCTTCTGAAGGACCCGAAGATCGAATGGGGCATCACGCCGATGCCGTATTTCAAGTCTCCGGTCGTTCACACCGGCTCGACCACGATCGGCGCGACGGCCCGCTCGAAGAACCCGGAGATCGCGGCCAAGTTTGTCGTCGACATGTCCTGGGGCGAATATGCCTACATGAACGTCAGCCAGCGCGGTAACCTGCCAACCCTGAAGAGTCTGTTCCCGCGCTTCGAGATCTATAACAGCTACCCGATGAAGGTCTTCGTCGACCAGCTGCAGGAATGGGGCCAGCCGCGCCCGCCGGGTCCGAAGTTTGCCCAGTACGACAAGCTCGTCACCGATGCCCTGCGCGCAGTCGCCTTCGGCGGTGAGCCCACCGACATCATGGCGGATGCCGAGAAGAAGGTTCAGCGGATTCTCGACCGCTAATAGCAATGGACGCAAGAATGTCGGCTTCAAATATCTTTTCTACGTCTTTGGCTCCCGCAAGACCAAAGAGCCGCAAACCCGCAACCACGCGGCAGAAGCGGGACTGGCTCTTTGCGGCCGGCTTCCTTGCTCCGTTCATGATCCTGCTGCTGGTCTTCCAGTACGTGCCTCTGCTCGTCATGGCCCGCAACAGCGTCTATGACTACTCCCTGCTCAACCCGGCGACGGCAAAGTTCGTCGGATTGCGCAATTTCACCGACATGATCGAATATGACGACGCCATGATCAGCTTCGGCGTCACCTTCGCCTTCGCGCTCGGGGTTGTGCTCTTCGTCATTCCGGTCGCCTTTTCGCTAGCCTTGTTTCTCAATTCGAAACTGCCGGCCCGCGGCCTCGTCCGCACCATGATCATGCTGCCGGTGGTGACCTCCTCCGTCGTCGTCGCCACCATGTGGTCCTTCCTGCTCGACCCATCGAACGGCCTGATCAACGGCGTGCTGAACATCCTCGGCGTCACCAACCAGCCCTTTCTCACCTCGACCAGCCAGGCGCTCCCCGCACTCATAGCCATGACACTCTGGCAGCAGGTCGGCTTCGGCGCCATCCTCTTCCTCGCCGGTCTCCAAGGTCTGCCGGTCGAATTGACCGAAGCCGCGCGCATCGATGGAGCCACTCGCCGGCAGGTGCTGTGGAATGTCACCATTCCGCTGCTCTCGCGCACGACGCTCTTCGTCGTCGTCATCATGACCGTATTTTCGCTGCAGGCCTTCGCGCCGGCATTCCTGATGACCCAGGGCGGACCGCAGGAGAGCACCAACCTGATCGTCTACCACATCTACAACACGGCCTTCATCATGCAGCAGGCCGGCTACGCGTCGGCGCTTTCCGTCGCGCTGCTGCTCGTCGTGCTCGGCATCTCCATGGCCCAGATGGCCCTTCTGCGCTCTCGCTGGAATTACTGACATGAAGACGCTCACGGTAAAGCGCGGCCTGTTGGTCGCATTCGTCATCGCTCTGATCCTCTGCTGCTTTCTGGCCCCCTATGCCTGGATCGTCTCCTCGTCGTTCAAGAACCAACTGACGCTGTTCAACGACGTGACGCCGCTCTCCTGGAAGGCCTTCTTCCCGGTCAACGGCACCATCGAGAATTACCAGACGCTGTTCGAACGCACGAATGTCCTGACCGCGCTCTTGAATACCGCGATCGTCTCCGGCGGCCAGGTCGCACTGACCCTACTTCTCTGCTCGATGGCCGCCTATTCACTGACACGCATCAAGTTCCCGGGCGCCAAGATCGTCTTCGTCCTAATCCTGCTCACCTTCCTGCTGCCTATCGAGGCGATGATGGTGCCGCTCTATCAGGTCGTCTCGGGCCTCGGCCTGTCCAACACCCTGCTCGGTATCATGATCCCTTGGATCGCCAGCCCTTTCGGCCTGTTCCTCCTGAAGCAAGCCTTCGAGGAACTGCCCGTCGAACTCGAGGATGCCGCCCGCATCGATGGCGCGGGCCATGTCCGCATCTTCTTCTCGATCGTGCTGCCAAACGTGAAGGTACCCATGCTGACGCTCGGTCTCATCACCTTCCTCTTCTCCTGGAACAGCTTCCTCTGGCCGCTGGTCATCGTCCAGGATCCGGCAAACCAGATCATCCAGGTAGCGATCGCCCAGCAGGGATCTCCGACGCAGCTTCCCAACTGGGGTGAAACTTTTGCCGGCGCGACGGTCGCCACCGTGCCGCTGATCCTGCTCTTCCTGTTGCTGCAGAAATATTTCACCCAGGGCATGACTACCAGCGGGATCAAGGGCTGACGCATGGACATCAGTGGCACCACTCCTGCGCCCCTCTTCACTCTTGATGCCCCGCACGGAGGCCGGATTGGTCACCAGACTTTCGGCACCGAAGGCGCTTGGCTAGTGCTCATCCATGGTTGGTGCGGCAGCGCCAAGCACTGGAGCATCATCGCTCCGGAGCTAGCCCGCGACTACCGCGTGCTCGTTGTCTCCCATCCGGGCTTTGGCAGCATGGCGCCGCCCCCGAAAGGCGGCGAGACGATCGAGGCCATGGGCCTGGCAGTCGCAAGCGTGCTAGCCCATCTCGACATCCGCGATGCCATCCTGATCGGTCATTCCATGGGCGGTCCGATCTCGATAGAGGTCGCGATTGCAGCTCCGGGCCGGATCGCCGGACTGATCGGTCTCGATACGCTGTCGGATCGCGGCTATTATGGCCGTGTGCCGGATGAGGAAATTCGCCGTCGTCACGATGATTTTGCGCTCGACTATTCCGGCAACATGCGGGCCATGGTCGACAACATCGTTCATCCGACCACCGCCGAAGTGATGCGCCGGGAAATCACCAATGGGATGATCGCCGCGGCGCAGGTCGCCTTCGCCCTCGACATCAAGGATGCGCTCTTCGCCTGGAATGCCGAAGAGCGCTTTCCCCTCGTTTCCTGTCAGGCGCTGTTACTCAATTCGACCTGGGTAGCGCGCCTCGCCCATCCCAAGCCGATGCCCTGCTTCATGGGCACCGAGATCGTCGAATACGATTCCGGCCATTTCCCGATGGTCGAATCGCCCGCAATGATTGTGGAAAAGCTGCGAAGCAGCCTCGCCAAGTTCGTATACGCTAAAACCTCGCATTGAATGCAGAGCTGAAAGAAAAGTACATATGCTCCCTACAAGGTCACGCGTGACGAAACGCCGACAAACGATAGGAGCCTTCGCTTTGGATCAGGATGATGCCCCGACGCCGGCGAATTCCGCAGGGCGTGCGCCGACCCGTTCCGACGAATTACGCGATCAGCTCGAGCAGATGATCCTCGACGGCCGCTTGGCGCCCGGCGAGCGACTTGACGAGATGGAACTCGCCCGTCGCTTCGGTATTTCCCGTACACCCGTGCGGGAAGCGATCAAGTCGCTGCTCGCGATCGGCCTGATCGAGACCCGTGGCCGCCAAGGCACCCATGTCGCGCTTCTGTCCATCCCAGCCCTGATCGAGATGTTTGACGTGATGTCGGCGCTGGAGGGACTCTGTGCTCGTCTTGCCGCCCGTCGCGCCATTCCTTCCGAACGCGCCGCCATGCGCGCGGTCCACGAAGAGTTGGTCCAAGCCTTCGAAGCCGGCGACCCAGTCGCCTTCTACAAGGTGAACCAAAAATTCCATGACCTGCTCTACGAATCGGCCCATACGCATTTCATAGCCGACCAGGCGCTGCAACTTCGTCGCCGCATAGGCGCCTATCGCATGCGCGCCACCTACCAGCCTGGCCGCATGCTGAGCACCTTAAGCGAACACGTCCGAATCATGGACGCCATCGATGCGGGCGACCCGGAAGCCGCCCAGAAGGCGGCGAGCGATCACGTCCAACTGCTCGGCGATCAGTTGACCGATTTTATATCATCTCTGCCCACGCAGATGGCCCGAGCTTAATAAGCCCGCCTCTACCGCACTCCGAATCCGGCCCCCTCTTGACGGATCGCACCGCCGGTGTGACAGGCCAGCCAAGAGGAGCGGCCACAACCCGTCGCCCTGCGCTCGTCAATCATCTTAGCCCCGAGATCGGCATCACCTTGGCCGCCATGCATCGAAACCGGAAGTAATCGACGACCCGAGTTCGCCCGGCCCCGAAGGCTGCCGGAAGGCGCCAACGTCCGGATGACCGGCACCATAAGCGAATTGGAAAGAAATGCCGGCCGACTGGCGGGCGCCCAACAGTCTGAAATGGGTTCAGGTTCAATCGATCGGAATCGAAGTCTATCCTAGCGGCTGATAGCTGGTTCGGTAATAACGTGCGACCGCGGGATCAACGCCGGTGCTGATCGCAGAATTCATGTTGGCGGCGATTTTGCGCTTCGAAAAGGAGTTCGACGAAACAAAAGCCTGAAGCGAAGGCGCCTGGGCCCGATTGCGCCACACGGGAAGTAGTCCGCGCTCGAAGATCGAGCGCCGCATCGCCCTGGTGCTGTCGGCCGTGGTCGCGTTGGTCAGCCATTTCTCGCCGAACCGGCCGAAACTCTTTGCTTCCTTGATCCGTCGCTTTTCGCGCTGCTTCTCGATCGCCGGCGCCTGTAACGGTACTTTCTGGATTGATGCGAGGGCCGTCAACCGTGACGGTACATATGATTGATGCCTATCGATAGATATCGATAGGCATCGTCGTAAAATTATTTTATTTCAGTGTGTTACGTCGAGTTCTGGCGCACAGTCGGCGGCATTGGGATAGGCCTGAATCATTCCCACTCAATCGTCCAAATCCACCTTAAGTCATTGATATCACATGTAATTATGACCTTCAGGCGCGCAAAAACCGACTACTGGCTAGTCAAAATGCTACGCTTTTGATTTTAAAGGGAAAAAGGGTCGAAAAAAAATTTGTGAGTTTCAAGGTCAATCGGCGTCTATCGCCCGTTTGGACCCTGTGAAGGCCACCCCACGGAATAGCCAATTTGTATCAGAAAACACCGCTGACCACAATGAGCGGCCTGCCTCGAACAAGAGGTCAGTTTACGTTTGTGCCGATTTGCCAACCACAGCGCAGCAAATTACGGCTCCTTCAAACTGGCGCATAGTTTGAAAACATGCTAAAACACTCACCATGAGTGAGCAAACAACAGGGAAGTTAAAGCAGCTGGAGCACCTCCTGCCAGAGGGATTGCTCGTCGATGCCGCGTGGCTTTCTGCTCACGGCTACTCAACCTCGCTGCGCACCAAATATGTCGCCTCTGGTTGGCTCAAACAGCCGGCTCGCCGTGTCTATCGGCGCCCTCGCGGACAGCTTGGCTGGCAGCAGGTGGTCGTCTCGCTGCAGACGCTTCTAGGCTATCGTCTCACCGTTGGCGGCCGGACAGCCCTCGAGCTGCAAGGCTATGCCCATTACCTCTCACAGGATCGTTCCGAGATCCACCTTCACGGTCCAGCAAGGCCACCCAGCTGGCTCACGACGCTGCCGCTGACGGAACGGTTCGTGTATCATAACAGCACGCCACTTTTCGGGGCCGACCTGGAAGGTATCAGCTTCCCTTCCCTCGTTTCGGACCGCGCACCTGACGCGCGAGATGCGGGATCTTTTCAGGATGCCGGACTTCGCGTTCTGCCCTGGGGCCAATGGGACTGGCCGTTGACGGTATCGACGCCCGAACGAGCGGTTCTCGAACTTCTCGATGAACTCCCGCAGCATGAAAGCTTCGATCAGGTCGACGTGCTGATGGAAGGTCTGAGCGATCTTGCGCCGAGGCGGCTCCAGAAGCTGCTTGTCCGCTGCCGCAGTGTGAAGGTGAAGCGCTTGTTCTTCTTCTTTGCCGATCGGCATCGCCATGCATGGCTCAAGCATGTCGACCGGACCGCAATCGATCTGGGATCGGGCAAGCGCATGCTGGTCAAGGATGGCAGGTACGACCCGACCTACGAGATCACTGTTCCCAAGGAACTGGCCGAGGCGTATTGATGGCATTTGCGGACACTTACCGAAAACAGGTCGCACTACTGATCCGCACACTGCCTTCGGTGGCTGCTGAAGAGTGCTTCGCGATGAAGGGTGGCACGGCGATCAATCTGTTCGTGCGCGACCTGCCGCGTCTCTCGGTCGATATCGACCTTACCTACCTGCCAGTGCAGGATCGCGCGACCTCGCTTGCAACGATCGATGCGGCGATGGCGCGTATCGCCGAGCGCATTACCGAGACAGTCCGCGGCTCCCGTGTCGCTCCGTCACGCTCACGCGAGAACGTGACCACCAAGCTCGTGGTCCGTGGCGATGGCGCGCAAATCAAGATTGAGGTGACGCCGGTCCTGCGTGGCTGCGTGTTCGAGCCCGCCATACGCTCGGTCTCGCCCAGCGTGGAAGACGAATTCGGATTTGCCGAAATGCGGATCGTCTCCTTCCCCGATCTTTATGCCGGCAAGATTGTCGCCGCGCTCGACAGGCAGCATCCGCGCGATCTGTTCGACGTCCGCGACCTACTGGCGAACGAAGGCATCGACGAGGCCCTTCGCCGGGCCTTTCTCATCTATCTCATCAGCCATGATCGTCCCATGGCCGAGGTATTGGCCGTTCGGCGCAAGGACATCGCCACCGAATTCGCGCGCGGTTTTGTCGGCATGACCCGGCAACCGGTCGAACTTGAGACTCTGCTTGCGGCGCGTGAAGCATTGATCGCCGACATTGTCGGCGCGATGCCCGATGCGCACCGCCAGTTCCTGTTGGCGTTCGAGCGCGGTGAACCCGACTGGGCGGTGCTCGACCTAGAGTCCGCCGCCGATTTGCCAGCCGTGCGATGGCGGCAACAGAACCTTGATGGTTTGAAAGCCGATAAGCGTGACACGCTGGTGCGGCAACTTGAAGAGGTGCTGACCACGTAGATGCCTAGTGCGGCACATCGGCGCGAACGGAAACGCGACGTTTCCTTTTTAGTCACGGGGTTTATCGGGAGGGAATGATCCGTGAGTAGTGTTTGGCAGTATTTCCAACCACCTCTCTACTGGCAGCAATTCGAGGAGCTTTGCGTCGAGTTGCTTGGCGAGGTCTATGATGTCCCGAATGCCCAGCAAGTGGGCCGCCCGGGGCAGGCACAGAACGGGATTGATGTATTCGGGCAGTCGGCGCGGCACGGCAGGATCGGGATTCAGTGCAAGCGACTTTCCGACCTTGACGAGCATAACAATCCCTATCCGGGCGGGCCCATCACGCGCGCCTTTCTTCGCGCAGAAGCGAAGAAGGCGCTGGCCTTCAAACACGACCTCAAACTCTGGATCCTTGCTACCACCGCGCGCCGGGACACAAAGGTTCAAGAGTGGGTGGAAGAATTAAACGACGAGTGGCAACAGGCCGGCCGTGACAGGATCGCTATCGTCTGGACGTGGGATGAGTGCATTTCCCATCTCAACAGCTATCCCAACCTTCAACGCAAATATTATCGGGACGTGATCCAGGTCTGCGCGCCGAAGGATCTCGACGAGATTATCTTGCGCACCATTGCCATGGCGTTCGCCCGCCCTGCGTTCGAAGTGCCGCTTCACTGCGAAACGCCGAGCGACTTCTTTCAAGCGTTGAAGGATACGCAAAAGGCTCTCCGCACCGGCGAGCTGGTCGATCGCGAAAGCAGACATGTCATTCGCAAGGCGATCGGCGGTTACCATGAATTGGATGATAGTGACGCACGTGCGAGTCTCGGCGAGGTTGATAAGAATCTGAAGATCTTGCGGACTCATCTTGAGCAAGGACTCAAGGACAAAACGATCCGGACAGTCGGCACCTACCTAGACATTCGAGAGCCAGCCCTTGCCCGTTATCTTGAAGAGCTACGGCAGCGATGCCTCGATGACTTAAACCGGGTTCTCCAGGGCACTGGCATTCCCACCATATAGGCGGCGGAGCGGCCGTATCGGCGGCTCGCCCAAACAGCCCATGGGTGACATGTTTTGACGCCCTCGTGTGCGAACCTGCTCCTGTTGAAGGACAGGTGATTCGAGTGGCTCGCCCGCCCGCGCAACCTGCACTTCGGACTGCTGGACACCGCGATCGGGAGAGCTCGATGAATTTCACGCATTACAATCTGGGGCACGTCGAACGGGGCAGTGTCGTCGTGGTGACGCTCAGCGGCAGTGCGGCCAACGTCCGCCTCATGGATGGCTCGAATTTCAGCAGCTACAAGTCCGGGCGCCAGCATCGCTACGTCGGCGGACTTGCCAAACGTTCTCCGGTGCGGCTGCCGGTGCCGCATTCCGGCACCTGGCATGTCGCCGTCGACATGCAGGGGCTTCGCGGATCGGTGCGGTCCGGTGTTCAGGTGATCCCAGGGGAAGCGTTCCACCCTCTGCCCACAATCAACGAGGCACCGCTGCGTAGCATCCCCACACTCGTCCGCGACGCCGAGGATGATCTCGCGCCGCCCCCCGAGGCGCCCGATGGCCGAGTGTTCGACGTTTTCATCTCCCACGCATCGGAGGACAAGGATGAAGTCGTGCGACCCCTGGCGAATGCACTGCGCGAAGCAGGATTGTCGGTCTGGTACGACGAGTTCGAATTGCGGATCGGCGACAGCCTTCGGCGCAAAATCGACCGGGGGCTGGGAAGCAGCCGTTTCGGCGTGGTTGTGCTGTCGCAGGCGTTCTTTGGCAAAGGCTGGCCCGAATACGAGCTCGACGGGCTCGTGACCCGCGCCGTGTCGGGTGAGCAGATCCTGCTGCCGATCTGGCACAACGTCTCCAAACGCGAGGTGATCGGCTACTCGGCTTCGCTCGCTGATCGACTGGCGCGTAGCACCGCCACCCACACCGTCGAAGAGATTGCCGCGGAGATCGCGGACGTCGTGCGCTTGCCGAACGCAGCGTGACGCCAGAGGCGCCAGGAGAGACCAGATGAGAAAGCAGATTGAGGATGAATGGAGCGGCTGGGACGGCGACACCATCGTCCGGCTGACCGACGGTTCGGTGTGGCGCCAGGAGGAGTATCATTATGAGTATCGCTACGCCTACCGCCCCTCGGTGACCCTGTCCGGCAACGTCATGCATGTCGAGGGCATGAGCCGCGGCATCCGCGTCCGCCGGATCGACTAGGAGAACAATGGTGCAGACACGCACTGCAGGAGCCTGGACGGGCTGGAGCGGCGATACCATTGTCAAACTCGCCAATGGGACGGTCTGGCGCCAGGATCAGTACTATTATCGCTATCAGAACAAGTACCGGCCGCGTGTGGTGATCGAGGGCCGGTATATGCATGTCGAGGGCATGCCCAAGGCAGTGCGCGTGCGCCGCATCGATTAGCAGCCAAAGTGTCGCCTGCGCAGCGGCGCTCATGATCGTTCATTCAGAAATCTGCCGGCCACCGGTTTGGAACATCTCAACAAGTTGCTGATAATCAGACATTTGAATCAGGATGTTCGGGCATATCGAATGTGGCATTGAGCAAATTGTTATCCAGCCGAGCGCAGACATACCGCCCCGGCTTTCTTGCACGGTTGTTTGCTTCCGGAAAATGGAAGCTGACCCTGGATCCGAAATCATCCGGGCGCATCCGGCTGCGCCAGGACGGTGATGTCGAGCTTGTCTGCCTCGATATCGTATCGATTTCGGCCAGCAAGGCTCTGCTGTGGCACAGCGTTGAGATCCGCTCTCGCGGCAGAACGGATGGTCTGTCCGGCCTGACGGGTGAAGCAGCCGCGCAATTGGTCGCCGACCTTCACGCCTTCATCAATACCCATCTCTTCGGCCTGATTGGCGCCGAAACGGGCCGCTTGCACGATGTCGATGCTCGGCTTCGGAAAATCACCGAAGGCAGCAAGCAGTATCTCGCTCAGGCCGATCTTGGCCGGGCGATTGCCAGCGTGCCAGGCGATGCGGCGGCCGCCCTCGCGCATCCGCTCCTGAATTCACAGTTGATGCCGGCCAGGCTCAAGGCGTCTCTGCCGCCTTCGTTCATCTTCCTGACGGATCCGGGCGTTCGCCAAGCCTATAATGAAACATTCGTCACCGCGGAGCTGCAAAAATTCCAGGACTTCTTCGACGATCTCGACGGGCGTTCCCTGTCCGATCAGCAACGCGAAGCCTGCATTCGCCTCGAGGACAACAATTTGCTGGTCGCCTCGGCGGGCTCGGGCAAGTCCGCAACCATGGTCGGCAAGGTTGCCTATGTCCTGGAAAAGCAGCTCTACCGGCCTGAGGAGATCCTGCTTCTGGCTTTCAACAAGAGTGCTGCCGACGAATTGAAAACTCGGATCGCCCGGCAGCTGCAGGTCGAGGAAAGCGAGCTGGCTTGCCGCGTCACGACGTTTCATGCGCTGGGACGCGGCATAATCGAGAAAGTCGAGGGGCGGCCGCCCCAGCTGGCAAATTGGGTGGAGCACCCTGCCGGCGAAACCAAGGTTATCGAAGATATCATCCAGGCCTTGGTCGAGAGCGATCCGGAGTTCGCGCGGATGTGGAGCGATCTGCTGGTGGTGCATCCCAAGGCCGACATTCCGGTCGAGGCCTTCGACACCGAAACCAACTATAATCGCTATGTCACCGATCGCCTCAGGAAGGGCTCTGCCACGATCGGTTCGCTTGCCGGCACTATCGTCAAGTCCCTGCAGGAGCAGAAGATCGTCAATTGGCTGTGGCTGCATTCGGTTGCCTTCGAATACGAGCGGCAGATCGCAGTCGAAGACGATGATGGCACACTGCGCCACCTCCATCCCGACTTCTATTATCCGCAGGCTGACACGGTGCATGAGCACTTCGCGCTCAACCACGATGGGACCTCGCCGTTTGCCGACTATGCCGTGCATGCCGAAAGCAAGCGGCAGGCCTATCGCCGCAAAGGTATCGACTTCTTCGAAACGACGTCAGCCCAGGCCAGTAGCGAAACGCTTTTGAGCACGCTCGAAGCCGAGTTGGCGCAGCGCGCCGTGCCATTGGAGCGCAGGGACTATGCCGAGATCACCAAGGCGCTCGAGCCGGTGGTGATCAAGCATTATCACAAGCTCATATCGATCTGCATCAAGCACATTCGCGCCAGCCATTTGACGCTCGATATGCTGCTCGAACGCGCCAAAACCCTGCACGACAAGGAGCGGGCAAAGCTCTATGCTCGGGTCGTCTGGTCGATCGCGCAAGGCTATTCCCGCCGTCTGGAAGAGACCGATCGGATCGATTTCGATTCCATGATCGCCGACGCGGTACGGCTCGTCGAAACCGGCCGCTATCAAAGCCCTTATTCGCTGATCCTTGTCGACGAGTTCCAGGATATCTCCGAGCCGCGCGCCAATCTCATCAAGGCGCTCAAGCAGCAGAAGGCGTTCAGCAAGATATTCGCTGTCGGCGATGATTGGCAGTCGATCTACCGCTTTGCCGGATCGGACATCACGATCTTTACCCAGTTCGAGGCCAATTTCGGAGCAAGCTGGCAGGGGCGGCTGGAACAGACCTATCGCTGCAATCAGCTGATCGCCGAGACGGCCGCAAAATTCGTCCAGCGCAATCCGGAACAAATCGTCAAGGCGGTCCGCTCGGCGCGGCCCGCCATCGCGCGCTCGATCCGGGTCATTCCTATCGATGACGAGCGCGGCAGACCTGATTTTGCTCTGGCTTGCCATCGCCTACTCGATCGGCTCGACACGGCTTTGGGCGGCATGGCCGCCCAGTGGCGCCAGGAGCCGAACGCCAAACTCAAGGTTCTGGTCTTATGGCGGTACAATCTGCTCGACCCGTTCGCAGGACGTCCGCCCGTCTTTGCCCATATCGCGGTTTCGGGGATGTCCTTTCACCGGGCCAAGGGGCTCGAGGCGGACTACACGGTTTTGCTCGACGTTAGCGAGGGCGATTACGGCGTGCCGAGCCGCATCGAGGATGATGAACTGCTCAATCTGGTTATTCCGCGCCCTGAGACTTACGCATATGCGGAAGAACGACGTCTGTTCTACGTTGCGCTGACGCGTGCTAGCCGGGGCGCGTATCTCATCACCAATGGCCGGCAACCGTCGCGCTATATTCGGGAGCTGTGCGAGATCGCGGGCGACGAGATCCGCTTTGAGACGATCGGAGGCGCAGCGCTGCGCCAATGCCCCAAGTGTCTGGTCGGGCAGATGGTCGAGAAGCGCAACAGGAACGGCACGGTGTTCAGCGGGTGCAACCAGTTTCCCGATTGCAAACACAGTGAAGAATGGCCGGCGCAGTCAAGGACGCAGCAACGCAGGCGCGCATGAAGTCGGCCCACCGCGAAGATCATTTGCAGCGTCCCCGGGGCGCCACCTGGTGAACCAGTGCGTGCCGCGACTACTTCCCGCTCCCACCGAGACAGAGCGCGAAGAAACGATTAGGCATTGTGCGGCAGCTTGAAGAGGTTCGGCGATAGCTCGCAGTTCGGCCAGTTCCAACGGACGGCAAGGCTTGGGATGGCCTTTTACCGCCTGATTGGTGCCCGCGCCGAGCTGTGGGGCGCTCTATCAGCGCGGGCTGGCGGCTCTAGGCGGCGTTGACCAGCGCAACCGCATCCGAGCCAGCGGGAAAGCGGAGCTGGCCAGACGTGTCGTGCACCGCAGCCCAGACCGCCTCGGCAACATCGGTTTCTTTCGTAGACAGCGCTGGCTGAGCGAATGCCGCGAAAATAGGCCTAGCGAAGTCAGCATAGGCCGCCGGGATCAGATCTTCGACGCGAACCGAAGTGTTCTGCGCGAAGCGCGTCGTCGGAGCATAGCCGGGCTCGACGAGCTTCGCACGGATGCCGAAGTTTGCAAGTTCATGAGCCAGCGAGCCGGTGAAGCCTTCGATGGCCTGCTTGCTCCCCGTGTAGGCAGCTGCCAACGGCATCGCGGCCAGGGTGACGCTGGAAGTAACATTGATGATGGCACCGGAGCGACGCTCCCGCATCTGCGGAATTACGGCCTGCACCATTGCCATAACGCCCAAGGTGTTCGTGTCGAAAACCTTGCGGATGTGCGACATCGGGGTCGCTTCAAAGGCACCGACGACACCGATGCCCGCATTGTTCACGAGAACATCGATCGGCCCAGCGGCGTCGACGGCGGCGGCGATGCTTTCATCGCTCGTAACGTCCAGCGGCAGGATGCGCAGGTGCTCCGAGCGCGGCAGAAGCTCGAGGTTCGGTGTCCGCATGGCGGCGACGACGTTCCAGCCATTGGCCAGGAAGTGACGAGCAGTCTCAAGGCCGTAGCCCGAGGAGGTGCCGGTAATCAGGATCGTTTGCATTGGAATCTCCATCTGGTTGCGATGGCCATTGATAAGCCCAACCAATTGGACGGACCATAATTAGAAGTCCGTTATTGTTGTCCGACTGTCCAGAAGCACTTCGATGACTGGTTCATCGCTGCGACCGCGATGGCAGGTCAATGACGACGTGGCCCAGCGGCGTGCAGCCGCGATCCAGAGGCTCAATCCCGGGGCTAGCTAAGGAGCCTCAGCGACGGCGCCGCTTCGGGCAAACCTTCCAGGCGAGCAGCCCAGCCGCTTTCGGAATGCTGTGCTGAATGCGCTCGCGGATTCGTAGCCGATTTCGTCGGCGATCCTGTCGAGCGTTTTCGCGCCGCGGATAAGGGCGTCCTTCGCCAAGGCCATCCGCCAGCGAGCCAGATATTCTATTGGACCGCAGTCGAGGACCTCGCTGAAGCGCGCAGCGAAAGCCGAGCGGGAGAGCCCGGCGATTTTTGCAAGACCCGCGACGGTCCAGCCGGCGCGTACGTCTGCGTGCATCGCGCGAAGGACGCGCGCCAGGCTGGGATCTTGCATACCCTTGAGAAGGCCGGCACGAACGTCGTCAGGCGCCATGCCACGCCAGCGAAGGGCTTCGATAAGAAGCACCTCGAGCATGCGCTGTAAGATCATTTCCTTGCCGGGCTCGTCGCCTTCGCATTCGTTCATGATCAGTTCGATTACGCCGCTGAGCTTCCCCGTACGACCCTCCGACGCCGGTATGTGGTTGACATGCGGTAGCAGCGAAAGGAGCAGAGGCGCATTGACCTGCTCAACACGAAATGTGCCGCCAAGCGACTCGAAATCGGCTTCGCCATCTTGCTCGCCATGTCGAACCGGAGTGTCCAAGGGATCGCGCGGTTCACATTCGATGCCTCGATGGCTGCTCAAGGTGAATGGCGGCGATGACGGCAAAAGAACAAAGTCCCCCTTTTGCAGCTTCGTTGGCTCTTGGCTGTCGAACGCAATCCAGCACTCGCCCTTCAGAATGATCGTGAAACCAGGCGCATTATGTGCAGCATACCGCACACCCCAGCGACCCCGACCGGTGATGGGCTTGGCAATCGCTGTGCTTGGCCGGAGCAGCGCGATGACGTCGCTAAGGGGATCCATGCTGGACGATCCATAAGTGGATAGGCTCTCATTATCATAGAGAGTCCGCGTTTGGCTGCCTAGAGTCTTCTCACTTGCGCCGAGTGGCCGACGTCGGCGCGGCCGAAGATCATATCACCCTTCTTCCCGCAGACGCGCGTCGCTAGCCGGGAGCGCCGACGATTCTTCGATAGCGTCCTTTCCGACGCGATCCGACATAGCAGATGAGGTTCGCCGTTTTCAGCGTGGCGATATCGCGCCGCGCTGTTTTGAGGCTGACCTGCCACAAGGCCATGATCTCGCTGGCCCCGCAGCGGCTGCCTTCTTCGACTCTGGCCAGGAACCAGTATTGCCGTTCGTTGAGTTCGACCGGATCAGGGTCATTCATAGGGTCGCGATCAGAGCCATCTATAGGGTCATTTCGCCGGTGTCCGGCTGCTGGCTTGCCGCCGGCGATCTCGCCTGCAGCATAAGCAGCTCGGGTCGCAGCCAGCGCGTAGCGATCGACGGGCCCTGACAGCTTGGCGGCCACCGGGCCTTCAATCAACCCGAGGATGAAGGCGCGAATGACCGGCGAGGACACGACCAGACGCAAGAAATACACTGTGTTGGGTCCATATTGGCCTGACAGCCAATGCTTGACGGCGCGCTCGCTCGCATGGGTTTGGCGCATGATCTGCTTAATCGCGCGGTGGCTATCACCGTGCTCTTTTCGCAAAAGCTCGGCCATCGTTTGAGCATAGACCTGGCGCGTGGCGAGAACGCCTTTCCATGGCGGTAATTTCCTGCCCTTTTTCTGCAACATCTTCCGGTTCCTCCGCAGTTAAACTGATCAACCTGCGGAAGGGGTGGCCTAAATTTGCCACCGGCTGAGGCGGTCGGGTGCCCGGACCATCTCAGCCAGAGAGAGGAAAGGGCAAAGTTTGCCGAAATGGGAGCTTAGCAACGACGACCGATCAGATCCGGCACCGCCTGTGCGTGCTGCCGAATATGTCCGCATGTCGACCGATCATCAGAAATATTCGACTGAAAACCAGTCCGACGCGATCCGGCACTATGCCGAGGCGCGCGGGATTGAGATCGTGCGCACCTATGCCGATGCCGGCAAGAGCGGACTCAAGATCGAGGGCCGCGATGCGCTCAGGCAACTGATTGAGGATGTTGAGGCCGGCACGGCCGATTTCACCTTGGTGCTGGTCTATGATGTCAGCCGCTGGGGCCGGTTCCAGGATGCCGATGAGAGCGCCTACTACGAATATATCTGCCGGCGCGCCGGGATTGCCGTGCAATATTGCGCCGAGCAATTCGACAATGATGGCAGCCCGGTCTCGACCATCGTCAAAGGCGTAAAGCGCGCCATGGCGGGCGAATATAGCCGCGAGCTCTCGACCAAGGTGTTTGCCGGGCAAGGCCGGCTGATCGAAAAGGGCTATCGCCAGGGCGGCCCGGCCGGGTTTGGTCTGAGGCGCATGCTGATCGATGAGCATGGCGCCATCAAGGGGGCGCTTTCGCGCGGCGAGCACAAGAGCATCCAGACCGACCGGGTGATCCTGACGCCGGGACCGGAGGAAGAGGTCGCGCTGGTGCGCGAGATTTACCGCGCCTTTGTCCATGAAGGCCGCAGCGAAAGCGCGATCGCGGCCGACCTCAATGCGCGCGGCTTCAAAACCGATCTTGGCCGGCTTTGGACGCGCGGCACGGTCCATCAGGTCCTGATCAATGAGAAATATGTTGGCGACAATGTCTGGAACCGCCGTTCGTTCAAGCTCAAGAAGAAGCGGGTGCGCAATGCGCCCGAGATGTGGATCCGCGCCGATGGCGCGTTTGAGGCTATTGTCGAACGCGAATTGTTCGAGGCGGCGCGCACGATCATCGCCGCGCGCTCGTTCCGCTTGAGCAATGAGGAGATGCTTGAGGCCCTGGCCGAACTCTACCAGCGTCAGGGCATGCTTTCGGGGATCATCATCGACGAATGCGAAGCCATGGCCTCGAGCAGCGCTTACAGTTCGCGGTTCGGCAGTCTGCTCAGGGCCTATAGTCTGGTCGGGTTCACGCCAGAGCGGGATTATCGCTACATCGAAATCAACCGGCAGCTGCGCCAGCTTCATCCCGGCATTGTGACCGAGCTGATTGCGGGGCTTACGGCCACGGGCAGCGAGAGCTGGCAGGAGGACGAGAGCGACCGGGTGATCGTCAATGGCGAATTCAGCGTCTCGGTGGTGATCGCGCGCTGTTTCGAGACCCCGACGGGGCTTTTGCGCTGGAAGCTGCGTTTCGATGCTTCGCTTGCGCCCGACATCACCGTGGTCGTGCGCATGGACCGTACCAACCGCGCGCCATTCGACTATTATCTTTTCCCGCGCATCGAGACGCTTTCCGAGAAGGTCCGGCTGAGCGAAGACAATGCGCTTGTCCTCGACGCCTACCGCTTCGACGACCTCGATCTTCTCTACACCATCGCCGCTCCCATCCCCTTACCGGAGGCTGCCTGATGCCTGCCGTGCGTTCGACACAGGTGGAAATGATCCCGATCTCGCGGATCACGGTTCTTAATTCGCGGGCGCGCAACAAGCGCCAGCACCGCGAGATCGTCAACAATATCGAGGCGATCGGGCTCAAACGGCCGATCACGGTGGCGCGCCATGATGGCCCGGGCGGCGCGCGCTACGATCTGGTCTGCGGCGAAGGCCGGCTTGAGGCCTTCCAGATGCTCGGCCAGAGCGAAATCCCGGCCGTGGTGATCGAGGCCAGCGAGAGCCAATGCCTGGTGATGAGCCTGGTTGAAAACATTGCCCGGCGCACGCCGCGTCCGATCGATATCATGCGCGAGATCGGCGCCTTGCGCGCCCGCGGCTTTAACGACACGGCGATCGGCGAAAAGCTCGGCGTCGGCGCGTCCTGGGTCAACATGATCGCTTCGCTGCTTGAGCGCGGCGAGGAGCGTCTGGTCGCAGCGGTCGAAACCGGCGTTATCCCGATCACGCTGGCGATGGAGATTTCCAAGGCCGAGAGCGAGGAAGCCCAGACCCTGCTGCTCGACGCCTATGAGACCGGCAAGCTCAGGGGCAAGAAGCTAGCGGCGGCGCGGCGCATTCTCGACATGCGCCTGCGGGCGCAGCGCAAGGGCCTACCTTCGGGCCGATTGGGGCGCAAGGGCAGCGGGAGGCGGATGACCGCCAACGATCTGATGCAGGTCTATCAACGCGAGGCGGAAAAGCAGCGGCTCTTGGTCAAGAAGTCCGATTTCACTCAGACCCGGCTCTTGTTCATCGTCGAGGCGCTCAAAGACCTGCTCGGCGATGAGGGATTCCTCAACCTGCTCCGGGCCGAGGGTCTGGCAACAATGCCGCGGGCGCTGGCGATGCGGATTTCAGGAGAGAGCGATGGCTGAACGGATCGAGGATTCGGGCGAGCGCATCCGTCAGGGGTTCGATAGCCAGTTTATGACCATAGCGGTGGCAAGCATCGTGCCGCTCAAGACGCTGCCTGAGGGCGCGCGCGAGGGCCGGAGTTTCGCGCAGGTGCTCTCTTCGATCAAAGCGATTGGGCTGGTCGAGGCCCCGGTGGTCATGGCCGACACGTCCAGGACCGGCTCCTACTTCCTGCTCGACGGGCATTTGCGGATTGAGGCGCTGAAGCAACTTGGCATTGAAGAGGTCGAATGCCTGATCGCGACCGAAGACGATACCTATACCTATAACAAGCGGGTCAACCGGATCCCGCCGATCCAGGAGCACCGGATGATCGCGCGGGCCATGGAGCGCGGCGTGCCGGCGGCCGACATTGCCGAGGCGCTGAACCTGCAGGTGGAATCGGTCATCCGGCGCTTTCGCCTGCTCGACGGTATCAGCGCCGAAGCGGCCGAGATGCTGAAAGACACGCCCTGCTCGATGAGGGTGTTCGACATATTGCGGCAGATGTCGGCGGTGCGCCAGATCGAGGCTGCGGACCTGATGATCGGGCAGAACAACTTTTCGATCATGTTTGCCCGCGCCCTTCGCGCGGCAACGCCGGACAATCAGCTGGCTGCAGTTAAGAAGGGCAAGGGCGCGGCCGCCCCGACCCCGTCGGGCCAGCAGATCGCGCGCATGGAGCGCGAGCTGGCGGCGCTGCAGACGCAGGTGAAATCGGTCGAGGAAACCTATGGTATCGACAATCTGCATCTGACGGTGGCGCGCGGCTATATCGCCAAGCTCCTGGCCAATGGCCGCGTGGCGCGCTGGCTCGCCAGCCACCGCCAGGAATATCTCGGCGAATTCGAAAAGATCGCCGAGATCGACACGCTCGCGCCGCTGGCCGAGCAGGACGCCTGAGCCAACCAATGGGGACCCGGACCCGATAAGCGCGGGGACCATGGGAGACGCCGCACGCTGGGGCGGATCGAGCATGGCGGTGGGAATGGCGGCGAACCCGCATGGAGCCCACCAGGCTGGCCGCCATCAGGTCCAGCCGCACGCGGAAGCACGACAAGCTCCCGTATCTCAGCTCGGCGTGCCGGAGGACGCCATCCGGCACGCCGACTTTGCTTTCCTCGAAGCGCGGCTAGTCAGAGTCGGCCAGATGTCCCAGGCGGTAGGACACTCGTCAAACGGCCAGAGTTCCATACCCGACTCAAGTACGTGAAGGCACTGGCCGAATAACCACTATCTCAATCGTTCTGACGCGCCACCCATTGGGTGTGTTCGCGCGAAAATGCGCGCTCAGACTCGTTCACGAATTCAGAGAATTCAGACTCGCTGGTAACATCGCTAATCCGGGTCTGTATGATCCCGATCTCATGAGCCGTGAGGCTATATGCCGAGGCCAGCTCGTTGAATTTCTTGATCTGAATCCAACCAATCGCGGCAGACGCGACGACAAGCAGCGGTTCTGCCGGCCAGATCGACCAACCTTCAGTGTAGCGCGAACGGATGAGCGCAAGAACGATAGCGCTGCCTTGAATGAGGATGCAGAAGGCGATCCAGCCCAAAAAATGCCGTCGGTTGGTTTTTACCTTGCGGACATACCAGTTGCGCTGTTCGAGAATGCGCTTGGTCCGGTAAAACTCGCGCCGCTCCTCAAGAGGAAGAGCACGGATTTCGTTCATCTTGGGCGTAATCTGATCACCCATCTTCGGACGGCGGCTGATTGAATCGCGCACATGGCTGTTCGCGTCCAGAATCCCTTTGAGGAACGCTGCGAACTTCTGCTTGACCGAACTGACCTGGGGAACGTCTTCGAAAGGCTCGGAGCGCATCATGTAGCGCCATGTCGACGTTTTGATGGATTCGGCGAGCGCGCGGCACCCGTACCAGTCCTTCTCCGGTTTCTTGACCGACATATAGATCAGCAGCGCCGTCGATGCTCCAACGATAAACGCGTAAACGAGCAGAAGCGCCGGCGCATTGTCGAACCAGAGCGCGACTGTCGCGGCCGTGATCAACAGCCCGTATTGGAGCCGGATCAGCCACAGGTAGCTCGACTGCGCGGCGACAGAGGACTCGTCGGCGGAATGGAACAGAGCGGGATAATCTTCAGGCGTCACAAGCCGAGATCCTTGTAAACCTGATCCTTATAATGCCAGTTGTCCCCTTTGCCCTGATATTTACTGTAGTTCGCACAAAAATCATCAAGGGCGTACTTGATGATCCGAGCATTGAAAGACACGTGCACGGCGTCTGCATCACGAAGGATCGGCGGGCAGAGGTCAGCATCATAGCGCCGCATCTTGTTCAGATTTACGGCCACAATCGGTAGGCCGAGCCTCTGGCAGACTTCGATCTCCCATCGGACGAAGCGATACAGGTTCTTTGTCGACTCACCGATCAGCACAACAGCCTGCTTTGCGCTGGAGAACCGCTCGCGGAGTTTCCGCTTAGTATTTTCCTCACTCGACGCATTTGTGATCGTGTTCAGATCATGGGCGTCATGGAAGTTGAACTCGATGTTCTTGTTCTTATTCCAACCCTTCATGTAGCCATAGGCCCACATGTCGCTGTCGGCATCAAAAATCACATAGGTCTTGTTCCGGTAGCCCATCGCTCCCCCCTGTTATTGGTGATCAACTGATTGTTTCGCGCGCCTCAGACTGGCCGGGCAGCAGGGATCTTTCCAGATCAAGCACGACCCGCAGGCACAGATCGGCGAAGCGCTCGATCTCGCCGCCGATCAGTCGCACCGTTTCGCCTGGTTGGTCTGATTGCGTGAGTTCGACGTAATGCTCATCGGCGATTCCGAGATTGTGCCCAATGACGTGGCGCTTCTCGATATTCAGGCGCAGCAGTTCGAGGTCGCCTTCAGACAGGACATGGAATGGATCGATACCGATCCGTTCGAAAAGGGAACGTCCACGCTCGATGTTCTGGAAGGCATTACCGATCTGCTTCTTTTTCAGCAGTCCTTCGGCTTTGTCCGGCAGGCGTTCGCGAACAAGATGACGGTAAAGCGTCTTTAAAGCAGTCTCGAAGGCCGTCAGAACGTCTTCGTGGGCGTTTCCCATCAGGCGATACGCCGTCTCGCGCCGTCCGGCTTCATACTGCGCGTCAGCTAGGGTAACCTGTTCGCGCACCAGCTCGACTTCCCGCTCAAAATGCTGACCGTAGCCCGGCGCACCACAATCCGGGCAGAACAGCGCAATGGCGTAGACGGCGTACTCTCGCGCGCAGACACTGCAGGTCAATTCTCGCAGGAGGTCTTCACGGATGGCGAGAGGCTGCGGTCGTCTGCTCGGCTTGAAATCCATCTTTATCGAGATCAGCCCGCTCTTGCCCTGACGTCGGTTAAAGCTCTTCGCCAGATCGGCGATATGATCCTCGACGTCCGCTGTTGCTTCCCACGCCACTTGCTTTTTGACGGCCTCGATGTCGGAGAAATGGATGAACTCATCGTCATCGGCCACAAAGCCAGAATAGGGACATACCGTTTGTCCTGGGCCCGGCTCGCGTCGGATGGCCAGACGGTGTTCTTCCGATATCGCACGTGTCTCTGGAGCGTCCCCGATCAGAAATAGCCGGGGCGCCGCGCTCGGATTCGGAGAATATTGGTAGGCCTTGCCCGAAGGACTGCGGGGCAGCGGGTAGGAAAGCTGCATCTTATCGCGCGTCCCTCCTGTTCTATGGCGCTCAAGACGCCGGAAGTGGAAATTGCTCATTTTCGTCCCTCGCAACGCTTGTAAATTGCCCGGATGAGTGCGTAACCGCCGCCGGTTGGACCAAGCTTCGTTCCCTGAGATCGCCAGCCCATCATCCTACCGGTTCCAGATCCACCGGCTCTTCCCTCAGGATCAGGCGGCGAAGCCGCCCCAGCATGTCGGTGCTGTTGGCCACGTCGATGCTTGCGGTTTCCAGGATCGTGGCGTGTCCGGTGATCGCATAACGCCCATGAACCATGTCTTGGCCGCCGAGGCCGGGATGGTGGGGATAGAGCAGCGTCAGGCGCGGCGCGTCATAGAGCTGGGCATAGGCCATCATCTGGTAGACATCTGCCTGCGAGACGCCCTGTTTGGGATCATCGATCCGCGCCGATATCCGCTTCCACTTAGTGTCGATGACATGGACGACTTTGCTATTCTGGCGGATGAGGATATCGGGCTTGGTCTGGAACAGGGCGCGCCCACTATCCTGTGCGCTCAGGCAAAATAGCCGCCCGCCTTGCAGCGAAACGGTAAACCCGGTCCCCGCCAAGGCGCGCGCGATCAAGCGTCCGACATATTCCTCGAACAGCGCGTTCATCTCGAACAGCATGGCGGTGCCCTGGCCGGCGCCGCCGGTCGTCGTCTGATAGCGGTCCTGCAAAAAGAGCTGAGCCATGGCGAAGAGCTCTTGCCAGGACCGGTTGGTGCGATCGATTATCACCTGATCCCAGCGCAGCGCGGCCACCGGCACGTCGGTAATATCGGCATAGACGAAAGCCAGCTCGCGCAGACGTTGCTGGTTTGCGGGCCGGCGCGAGAGCCGCGCCAGGCGCAGCACTGCCGCTTTCATGATCCGGTTGAGCGGCGTGTCTTCGGACAGAAGATCGAAGCGGCAGGCAAGGCGCGAGGGATTGACCGCATGGCGGGTGAACTGGCGGGTAATGTCGAGCTGGCCGCGCAAGGTCGGCAGATCGTCTTCGCAGGTGATATAGCGGCGCGGCATGCCCTTGCGCAGCGCTTCGGTCAGCTTGTCGCAAAAGATGCGGATCAGGATTTCGAGCAGGGTCTCGCGCTGCCAGGCGAGATCGGTGATGACGCCCAGGTCAATTTTCAAATCCAGCGCAACCGCCAGCATATGCACCAGGCGCTTGCGGATCGCCGCGTTCTGGTAATCGGTTGTTTCACCGGGCGCCACATCGATCTTGGGCAGGATCTCCAGGCTGGCATCGCCCGCTGCCAGAATTCCCACAACGCCGCGCGCGCGCAAGGCATGCCGGCCATGTTCGAGCACACCACTGCCGCCGCGCCCAGCGAAGGTCGAGCGGGCTGCCAGCGCCGCCAGCTTCTCGGCATGGCCATCGAGAATCTGCCCCGCGCCTTCGCCATAGGCGAGCTTGTCCCATTCCCGAACCGTATAGGCGGGCATCAGGCGGCAAACTCCGAAAAGTCGAAGCGCGCCTTGACGCTCCAGCGCAGCTTGTCGCCGCCCAGCTCATCATCGGCAAAGCCCGCCGGCGCCGTCAGCCGCCGCGCTTCGACGAAATGGGAGCCATTGGTGCCGTCGCCATCGCCGAGAACCGCGGCGACTTTCGACCAGTCCTCGTAGAAATATTCCGCCAAGAGCGGTATGACCTTGTGGCGCATGACGCTCTCGACATCGGCGCGGCTACGGCAGCCAGTGAAATAGGCGTGGCCGATCTGGTGTTCGCGATCGAAGAGATATTCGATCCGCTCGTTGATCGTGTGCAGCAGCTTGCACAGATCGATCCCCTCGAGATTTGCGGCATCGAGCCCCCTAGCCGCCACGGCCTGCCGCAGTTCCTCGATATCGGGCATCAGCTCGCGGAAGGTGAAGCGGCGGCGAAGTGCGGTGTCGAGCAGCGCGATTGACCGGTCCGCCGTGTTCATCGTGCCGATAATGTGCAGGTTGGCCGGCACGCCGAAACTCGTCCCCGAATAGGGAAGCCGCACGCGGACCTCGTTTTCACAGCCGAGCCGCTTGTCGGTTTCGAGCAGCGTGATCAGCTCGCCGAACACCTTGGAGATATTGGCCCTGTTGATCTCGTCGATAATCAGGACATGCGGCCGTGCGCCGGCCACCGGCCGCTCGGCATTGGGATCGATCACCACCGCTTCGAGCGCATCCCAGTCGATCCGGTCCGGATCAAGCCGATAAGCTGACTGGCGGCGGAAATTGCGGGCGTAGAATGGCGCGCGCTCGGCGCCATTATCATCACGCCAGATCCATTCGACGCTGCGTCGATGCGGATGGAAATCGGCGTCGGCATCGAAATAATACTCGCCGCTCACCCGGCCAAAGGCACGGTAGCTGTCACGGCCATCGGAGACGACGACATAGTCGCCGACCTGCAGGCCGGAGCGAAAGGCGTAAAGCATCTCGATATTGGGGTCCTTGCCGGATGCGTCGGGATCCTTCTGATCGTTCCACGTCTTCCGGATTTCTTCGAAATCATCAAAGCGCTCGTCGGACCAGTCGATATCGCCGCCCCAGCCAAGATGGATCAGCCCGCCATCGAGCCCTTCGCGGATTCGGCCTTCCTGGCTGCCGCGCTGACCGAGCGCGATCTTGTAGATCGGGCGCGAGCGGTCGAGCCGCTTGGCCGGCGCATCGCCGGTGTCGAGCCGTGCTCTCTCACTGATGATCTTGAACACGCCGGCATGAGGCTTGAGGTTGAAGCCCCCCGACGTGCTGGCAGCCTCATCGTCGCCTTCCTGCTCGACGCCTGTCGTCGGCCGCAGCCCCTCGACAAAATCCTCGTAGGCGAAGGACTGGTGAAAAGTGACGAACTCGATCCGTCCCTCACCGGCAAGACGGCGGTACTCAGCCATCAGGGCATCGCGGTCACCGCGCAGGGGTTCGGCCGCGACTTCGCCCAGGCAAAGCCGCACGGCCTCCCAGGCGGTGGCATAGGTCTTGCCGGTCCCGGGCGGGCCGTAAAGGATGAGATTGGTGGTCGCCGGCATCGCGGTCATTGGTTCAAAGGTCATGGTTTGGTGCCCTTCCGCTGAGGCGAGCTGGTAGGTGAAGACGGTGGAACTGCTGGGATTTGGCAGCGTGTGCGAGGGCGCCGGGACATTGGCGAGCTTCTGAAATTTCTCGCCGCCGAGCGCGCTGCAGATCGCCGGGAACGCGTCACGCAGCCCCATGTCGCGGCCAAGATCGCCGGCGCGGATTGCAATGTCTGCCGCGCCGTTCTCACGGGCCGGTTCGACATAATAGTTTCGCGCACAGAGCCGGATGCGATCTGCGTCGCGGATCAGATGCTCGTAGCGCTCGGGCGGGGTGACCGGGGCGTCATCGGCATCGACTATAATGTAACCCGCATTGTGGAGCTGGGCGGCGGCATCGGCCTTCTGTCCCCACCCGCCATTGAGCTGCGTCTTACTGCGCAGAAAACCGACGATCGGCTTGGAGGGATAGACGCGACCCGGCCGCGCGCGTGTCGAGCGCACCCAATAGTCACGCGGCTCGCCAAAAGCCTCGAAGATGGCGGCGTGCTCGCCCGACTTGCGGTAGCTGTCATAGGCGTCCATCGCCGCCTCGATCGCTTCGCGCGAAAAGGTCGCCACATCTTCTTCCTTGTAATTGTAGACGATCCACAGCGCGCTTTGCACGTCGATCATGTCGCGCGGCGCTAGGCCCCGATCCGCAAAAGCGGCGCGCACGGCCTGCATGAAGCGCCATTCGTCGCGATAGGTGTCGGCCATCGACGCATGATCGGGAAAGCGGCTGCCGACGGCTTCGAGCCAGAGATCCTGGCGCACCGAATGGCGGATATAGATGCCATCATCGGGGGCGAGATGGAGGAACAGGAATTCGGCGATCTGGCGCGCCGGATCGGGTTTGCCATCGGGGACGGCCGCAATCCACGCGTCAACAAAGGCCTCCAGCGCCGAGGCGTGACCGTCCGCTGCGCCAAGCGCGGCGTCGACAAGCGCGCGCAAGGCCGGCCAGAGCTGCTCGCGATCGGCGTCGCCTTTGGGCGACATCGGCCAATAAGCGCGCCATTGCAGCAGATTGCTTTTGGCCAGCGCGGTGTTGACGGCATCGGCCAGTTCCTGGTCGGAACCGGCCTGTTCGATCGCCGTCCTGAGCTCGGCGGCAATCGCCAATTTGTAGGTCCGCTCCGCCTCATCGAAATGCGGATCGGGCGGATCGAAACGGTCAAAGGCGGGAAAGAAATGGCGTAGCCGCTCGATCCAGCGCGTGATCGCAGCCGGATTGAGCATCAGCGCATCGCCGGACTGCAACAGCACCGCAATCAGCCGGCGCAGGCTGTCGGCATCTTCAATCCTCACGACAAAGCAGTCAGCGTCGCCAAAGGACCAGTCGCGGCTGAGGGCGGAATGCCGCCCACCATCCTTCATGCCGCGCTGATAAGGACGCAACTCGGTGGCAAAGCCATTCGTCTCGACAGAATCGCGCCATTTTGTGTGCAGAAAGACGTTGGACGGATTCTGGATTTCCCACACGAGCCGCTCGCCAGCGCCAAATTCAAGCGACACCATCTTCTTGGTGATACCCGCGCCGGGACGAAGCCCCGAGCTGCGCAATACCTCGAAAAGCACTCTTCGCAGTGGAATGGAGCCTTCGCGCTCATTTTCATCGAGGCGCGCCTCGAAATTCTCCCACATTCAAATGTCTCCAAATTCAGGCAGCGCGCATAGCGTGTTGACGAGGCGCATCTGTTCAACGGTGTTGCATTTTGCTTCGCGCAGCCGCGGTGCGCCGAAGACGAGCGCCAGGCCTTTGGCGCGCGAGACAGCGACATTGATGCGGTTGAGCGAGAACAGGAAATCCATGCCGCGCGGGGTTTCCTCGACCGAGGAGGCGGTCATGGACACCAGGCAGACGGGTGCTTCCTGCCCCTGGAACTTGTCGACCGTGCCGACACGAATGCCAGCGGGCAACGCGTCCTGCAGGGCATTGACCTGCGCATTATAGGGCGCAACGACGATGATATCGGCGGGCTCAAGGGCGCGCGGTGTCCCATCCTTATCGGTCCAGCTCCCCGAGAGCAGATCGTCGATCGCCGCCTGAATGGCAGCGACTTCCTCGGCTGCGATCTGGGCATTGCCCTCATGGACGACCGGCACCCAGAAAGCGCCCGCTTCAGGAAAGCCCGTCCCGCGGACTGCCTGGACGGCTGTATCGGGCGCGCTAACAAGCCTGCCTTCATAGACCTGCTGCGAGATGAACCCGCAGACATCGGGATGCATGCGGCGTGAGACCGGCAGGAAGATGCCGCGATCGGGCGGGATAGTGGCGTGCTCGCCCAGCATCCACTCGAGACAGGAAAGGTTGGCCGGATCGGGATGGGCACCCTGGATGACCTGCGGCAATTGCCGCGGGTCGCCGACCAAGACGATGTTGCGCGCGCAGCGCCCCATGGCGACCATATTGGCCAGCCCCACTTGCCCGGCTTCATCGACGAAGAGCCAGTCGAGCGCCTGCTCGTGCTCGGATCGGGCAAAAAAGAAGGCGGTGCCGCCGACCACATGGGCGCGGCTCCAGAGGGAATCGTCATTGGCCGTCGAGCGGATGACGCCGGTACAGTCGTCCGGATAACTGTCTTCGCCGCTGCTGACCTTGTGCCCGATGCACAGGCCCGGGACAGGATCGCCATCATCTTGCGCGGCAAGACACCCCATCAGCACATTGCGGATCGCCTCATGGCTGCTCGAGGCCACGCCAACACGGTGCCCCTGGCGCACCAGCGCAAGGATTGCCCGCGCGGTGACATAGGTCTTGCCGGTTCCCGGCGGCCCCTGGATCGGCAGCACAGTGCCATCCATGGCGACGATCGCCGCGATCGTGCCGGTCAGGGGATCGGCGCCATCGAGCAGATCGGCGCGCTGTTCCGTCACCAGATGCGGGGCCGTGCGCGCAAGCAAATCATCGAGTGCCGTCAGGCGGCGCACGCCGCATTGATCGTCGATCACATCGCGCAGGGCCGCGGCAATGACGTCCGTATTGAGCGGCCAATCGGGGTGGAGCGTCAGGCGATCGGTCAAAAGATGGGCCTTGGCCGGCCCCGCCTTGATCGCGATGATCCGCTCGGAGCGGTCGAGCTCTTCGATGCTGACCGTGGCCGGCGGCCCGTCGATAACCGGGACCGTCGCTTTGCGGCCGGCCCGCAGCTTGGTCTCCTGAAGCGGAAAGCGATAACGGCGCAGCACCGAGCGTTTGACGGGTTCTGCCGGATCAATGGCTTCCAGGCCGGCCAAGGCATCGAGATCGTCGATCAGCTCGTCCTCGTCCTTGCCAGCGCTATCGAAAACCGCCCATTGCGCCGGCTTGGCCTCGCGCTTGTGGAACAGGCCAAGGTTGAACAACATGTCTTGCCGCTCCTGCGGCAGACCGGATGCGGCAAGCCTCGCGCGCAAGGCCTGCGTATCGGCATCCTCCTCGACTTCCTTGTCGCCGGCATCCACCGCAAGCACCGGCCAGGGTGCGGCGGGGCGGATGCTCACCAACCAGTCGCGCAGCTCCTCGGTCGAAATACAGTCGATGCGATTGTAGTCTTCGATCTCGTCAAGAATCGTTTGTTCGCCGGTTTCGCGCCAGCGTTCATAGGCAACGACCGAGCCGCCGGCGGTTTTGACCTCACCTTCGCGCACCCGGCCATAGAAGGCTTCCATCGACTTGATCGAGTAATTGGCTTCCGAGCCAATCAGCGCGCCGCGCACCACCGCGAAAAGATCGACAAAACGCCGCTCGCGCAGCAGACGATCGAGAAAGGCCTCACCGATTCCATATTGGGCAGTCAGCCGCCGCAAGGCGGTGATCTCATAGGGCGCATAGTGATAGATGCGCGCTTCGGGATAGGCCGCGAGCCTTTGCCGGAAAAACTCCAGAAGGTCAGCCAAGGCACGCGCTTCGGCGCCGTGATCATGCGCCCAGAAAGCCTGGAACTGACCGTCGAACCAGACGCCGTGAAGATATTCGAGACCGCCTTCGTAATGCGGATCGCCCTCGATATCGTAGAAAAGATCGCCCGGCTGCGGCGCGGGCAAAAGATCGAAGCCCTTGCCGGGCTCGGCGTCGCGCAACTCGAAGGCCGGCGCCCCGGTCTTGCGGGCGTGCTGCAGGCGCGCCTGTGTCACCAATCGCGCCCGGGTGGTCTCGGCCATGCCGCGGATGGGATGATCGAGACCGGCCAGCCGCTCCATGGTGGTGATACCCGCCGCCTCGAGCTTCTTGACCTGGGTCCGGGTAATATTGGCGACGTTGAACAGGCTGTCCTCGGCCTGCCACTGGCTTTCGCAGTGATCGCCCCAGCGGCAAAGCCCACAATCGGCACAAGGTATCGGCCGGGTCGGCACCGGGTTTTCGAGGAATGCCTCGAGCCGCTGACGCGCCATGCGCGCATAAGCCTGATAGTCCGCGAGCCGTAGCTGCGCCCGGCTGCCATCACCGAGTTCGACATGGGCAAATTCGGGGGCGACACCCTGAATCTCGGTCAGCAAATCCGAGTAGAGCACCAGTTGCAGCACATGTTTGGGATGGGGCCGCCGCTTGAGCTTTGTGTCGGTGACTTCGTAGCTGAAGGGGCCGAGATCCGACGGGCGCTCTACGCGTTCGAGAAAGTCCGACCAACCGCCCCAATTGTCGCCCAGAAGCGCGCCCTGAAAGACGATCTGCGGCCCGCTTGCCAAAGCCGCCCGGGTTGTCTGCGCATTCTCGGCAAGGTCGGACCGATCGATCTCGATCACCGACACATTCGATGCCTTGAGCTTGGCTAGGTGAGCCGCCTCGTGGGCATCGCCCTGCTTCTGGAGCAGCGCGGCATCTTCGGTATCTTCGCGGGGAACTGGCCCCGTGCCATGCATATAGGCGAGATCGAGCGCGGTTGCGTGAGCGCAGCCCATGAACCGCATCAGATCCGATGCGGACAAGAGTATCCGATCACCCTCAATAGTTCGCATTGTTGCCCCCTCGTCGAACGCAATCCGCGACAAGACTTGCATCTCGACAGATTGCACGTTCAGCCATAGCGTGCGTGGGTGTCAATATCTGACATAGTCTGTGACCAGGATTTGGATCATGTCGTTCGCCAAGGCTCAGGACCTGATCAGGCTGGCGCGTCTGGCTGCCACGCGGCGGACGGGGATCGGCCTCGACGAGATCTGCGAGGAATTCGGCGTTTCGCATCGCACGGCGCAGCGCATGACCGATGCGTTGGAGACCGTGTTCACCAATGTCGAAGCGGTGGATGGTGACGACCGTCGGCGGCGCTGGCGTGTTGCCGACCCCATGCTCGACCGGCTTCAGACCCGCCAGGAAACGGCGGTCGAAGCGCTGGAGATCGCCGGCCGAACGGCGCGCGGCGATGGCCGACTACGCCACGCGGCAGCCCTTGAAGACCTGCGCGACGGATTACTGGCGCGCCTGACACCAAAGGATGCGCTGCGCACCGAAGCCGACGTCGAGGCGGTTCTGTTGGCAATGGGTTCGGTGACGCGGCCCGGCCCGCGCGTTAATCTGGCGCCGGCGGTGCTCGATGCCGTGATCGAGGGACTGCGCGGCCCGTTTCGTCTGCGGCTGCGCTACCGGGACGAGGATGCGCCTGAACGGATCATCGAGCCGCACGGGCTCCTGCTGGGGCATCGCAGCTATCTGGTGGCACGCCAGCCGGCGCGCGGCAAAGACATGCTGAACTTCCGGATGGACCAGATCCTGAGCGCCCAGACCCTGGATGAGAGCTTCAGCCTGATGCCCGGCTTTTCGCTGGAGGACTATGCGGCGCAATCCTTCGGCGTCTATCAGGACCCGGCGCAATATGACGAGGTCATCTGGCGGTTTGCGCCGCATGCCGCAACAAGGGCGGCCGAGTTCTGCTTTCACCGAAAGCAAACCGTTGAGGTGCAAGAAGATGGCGGGCTCATCGTGCGCTTTCACGCGGCGGGCTGGCTCGAGATGGCGTGGCATCTCTATCAATGGGGCGATGCGGTTGAAGTTATCGCGCCCGAGGGGCTGCGCACGCTGGTCGAAAATCACCGCAGGGGCGATTTTGGCGCCCTGCCATAAGGCAACAGGAACGAAGCGGAATGACCACAAAGACGGGCCTCACCCATGCAGAACTGAAAACCAAGCAGCGCGCGATCCGCGACAGCTTTCCGGAAACGATGGGCCTGCGCGTCCATCGCGCCATCAGCTGGATCGGCCGCGCCGAGGCCTGCGGGGCCGACGACGACGCCAAATTCATCTTCCTATGGATCGCGTTCAACGCCGCTTATGCCGACGAGGGCGAATTCCAGACCATCCAGCCTGGCGAACGCGCCGCCTTTGCAGACTTCTTCGGAAAGTTGATCGACCTCGACGAGCAGCGTCGTATCTATGGGGCAATCTGGCAGCGCTTTTCGGGGCCGGTGCGGCTGCTGATGGAGAACCGCTACGTCTTCAATCCGTTCTGGCAGCACCATAACGGGATTGCCGGCTTCGAGGATTGGGAAGAGCGTTTCAAAGTCTCCTCCCGCGCCTTCGCGCAGGCCATCCAGAGCGGTGATACCAAGCGCGTGCTCAGCTTCGTCTTCGACCGGCTATATGTGTTGCGCAACCAGCTCGTTCATGGCGGCTCGACCTGGAACAGCGGCATCAACCGCACCCAGGTCCGCGATGGCGCGGCGATCCTCGGCTTCCTGATGCCCGTCTTCACCGACCTGATGATGGACAATCCCGAGAAGGATTGGGGCAAGCCCTTCTATCCGGTCGTTCCTTGATAGCCAGCAAGGCATCGGTGGAGCGGATCGTTCGCAGCCTTATCCAGCAGTCGCAAAGGAGAACGGCCGCATATATCGGCCACTGGCCTGGAAGATGCCTGAGGAAATATGCTGGAGGCGAGAAATCGTTGGATTGGTAAGTTCGGACGCATGATAGGGGATGATCACGTGGGCCTGGGCGCGTGAGATCGCCACATTGATCAGCCGATCACCTTCCTTCCCACGGAGAAAACTGGACGTTGCGTCGACCGGATCAAAAATGATTACCTTGCGCTCACTACCCTGCGCGCGATGGACTGTACTGACGGAGATCGTCGGATGCCGGCGTTTCAGGAAACTCCTGATCAGGGTCCGTTGCGCACGGAAAGGCGTAAGGATCAGAACGTCATCCGCATCGATGTAAGAGCCAGCGAGATGATCAATAATCGTCTCAACCATTTTGGCCGACTGAAAACGGATGAAGCCGCCGTAATTCTGCGAGTACTGGTAGGGCTCGGACACTTGCTCGAAACACACGCGCGGTACTTCACGGCCGTTCACAAAATATGGACTGCGATACACCTTCCAGGCCTTGTCCCGCCGAGCTTTGCGGCAAACCGTCAGCTCACCATTGTAGAAGGTTCTGCTCACCGCATGGCAAATCCCCATAGCCATACGGGACTGTTCGTTCAGAAATGTAGTGGGCACGTGGGCAAATAGATCAAAGGCAGTCTTCGCGAGGAGATTCCGATGGACCTGACCGTCAGACTGGACGATCGGCGAAAGCTGCTTGGGATCGCCGGCAAAAATCGTTTGCTGCCCCAGCGCCGGAACCATGAGGGCCGCCGGCCCGATTATCTGACTGGCTTCGTCGCAGATGACGAACGGCCATGGGCCTGCGGCCTTCAAGACATGATGCCACTTGACCGCCGTGGCGACAGTGATCCCGACAACACGGGCGCTATGAGCGACGCTTTCGATATCCGCACCAAGCTCCTTGCGTGCGGCCGCCAGGCGATCCTTCCATCTGACATACTCGGCAATCTTGCTTTTTGATGGTTCGGATGCCTCCAAAAGCAGAAATTCCGTGACCTTCTGGTCGAGACCAGCGGCCAGAAGATGGGGACGGTCAACATATTTGCGCGGATCGAAATGCGCGCCGACCCGCTTCATCTGCTTGGCGATGTCGGGGCGCCCGGCTTTGGCCAACCAGTCATCGATGGACAGAAGAGCCGTGTCCACCGCCACGTTGGTCGGGCCAATGACCAATATGCGCGCTTTGCTGAACCGCCGCAGAAGATAAGTGCCCAGCGCGCCAACCGTAAACGT
The DNA here is from genome assembly GCF_014652835.1 of Limoniibacter endophyticus. Classification (GTDB taxonomy): domain Bacteria; phylum Pseudomonadota; class Alphaproteobacteria; order Rhizobiales; family Rhizobiaceae; genus Limoniibacter; species Limoniibacter endophyticus. The sequence continues at coordinate 177,221 of NZ_BMZO01000005.1, read as the reverse complement.
CTTGCCGGTTCCGGGCGGGCCAATTACCACCGAGCACCGGTATGCGGCATTTTGAACGGCAGTTTTCTGCCGCTCGCGCAGCTCGTCGAATTCAGGACCAAGCGGACGAATTTGCTGAAGCGGTTCGGTTTCTTCCTTGGACTGGCGCAATCGCTTCGCCGCCAGCTTGCCCATTTCCCCGCCCCACATATCGATAAGCGGGCCAAGAAAATCTCCGGGGAACAACCAAAGTGTGTCGCCAATGTCGGGCTGCCCGCCGGTCGCAGGCAACACAATGATGCGCTCGAGGTCCGCATCGACGACCTTGATCAAGCCCGCATATTCGAGTTCCGCACCCCATTTAACACGCACGCCTTCCAAGGCCTCGTCAATGGCGACACGGTTACGGCCTTTGAGCGGCTTGACGCTCAAAACCAGATAGTGCTCCTCCCAGAAAACGGAGGCAACCTCCAAGCCCCCGCCCTTCTGAGTGAGACGACGTTCTGCTTCCAACGCAGTCTGTATGGATTGTCGGGTAATCGCCATGAGTCGGTCAGGCCACCAACTTCAATGCGCGAGAACCCACCCCGCCCCCATTTGTCATGCAGTAACGCCCACGACCTCCATCAACTTCCCATAGTCGGTAACAACGTCATATTTGACGCGATCTTCAGTCACCTGCCGGCTGATCTCATCGAAGAACTTCCGGGCGCACGCGATCTTCGTGTTCTCGATCTCCCGCAGCTTCATAGACGACATCGTGCCCTTCGTTTCCGCGACGAAGTAGATGTGCCTGACGCTGCCGGCCCTGAACGAAAGGGCCCAGTCAGGATTGTAATCGCCAACGGGGGTCGGGATCAGGAAACCGCGCGGCAACTTAGCGTAGACGACCACTTCGCTGCTCGTATCGAGCTCTTTGACGAACGCCCGTTCCACATTCGAGTCCGTGATCGCGTAATCATAGACATGATTCTTGAGCTTCGCCGTGGCGCGCGAAAAATCCTGCCCGGTCTGATTGGCGGTGAAGATGTCGATATCGTACCTTTCGTCGACTTCGTCATAGGCCAGACGCTCGATTACCATGGCGGCCTTCTGTTCGGCGATGATGCGCGAAGCCTCGGAGATGAAGTGCTCGGGGTTGCTCTTGAACTGCCCGAAAATCGCAGCCTCGATTTGGCCAAGGATGGTCGCGGCCGTGTCTCGTGTCAGCTGCGCATTTTCAGCCAGCTTCCCGACGAGGTCGTACTTCACCAGCGAGTGGATCGAGTCCCCCTGCTGGGTGGTCGTGTTCGTGACGGTAAAACCGTCGCCCCCGCGAAGCTGATCGTCGGTCAAACCGTCATTCTGCACACCAACCTGAACGGTGTATTGCAGCGGAGTAACCCGCAGCTGGCTATCCAGCGCGCTGACGCACTTGCGGATCAACTCAGCGGAATCGAATTCGACCCGATAGACTGCCTTGCGATTGATCCGCTTCCAGAGCTCCTGGAATTCCTTCTTCTCGAAGTTTGCATTGAGCGGATTGGTCTTGGGCTTCCGGCCATCGCCGATGTCCGGAAGCTGAGAGTCGCTGAAGACACCATCGATGAGCCTGAATACCTGCTCGGCGTGAGGCTTCAGCTCGTCGGGTAGCTCAGCCAATGTTCCAGCCGCTTTGGCCTCGTGATAGGCGTCGGCGATCTGGTCGGCATCATCGGTGTAGTCGTTCTTCACGAGATAGCGGTAGATCTGCTTGGCCATTGCGGCGCTCACCTCGACCGGACCTTGTTCGGTCGTGATCGTCTTGCCGGTGAAATAAGCCTCCGTCGCCTGCCGCGGACGCGACGACAGGGTTTCGGCAATCTCCTTCTGCAGGCCCGCAACGAAATTCTTGTAGCTTTCGCTCGCCACCACGGTCAGCACGTTGATGTCGTGCACGACGGCCGGATGGTCCATCCGGTCTCCATGCTGGTCAACGCTCAGCCGAAGGCCGCGCCCGACTTCCTGGCGGCGGGAAATGGTGTTGTCACTGTGCTTGAGCATGCACATGACGAAGACGTTCGGATTGTCCCACCCCTCGCGTAGCGCCGAATGCGAGAAGATGAACCGCGTGGGTTCGGCGAAGGACAGCAGCCGTTCCTTGTCCTTCAAGATCAGGTCGTAGGCATCGACGTCATCGGAATCGACTGACCTGGCGCCGACCGCCGGATCTTTCAGTCGGTTCGTTTTCTTGTCGATCGAGAAATAGCCGTTGTGGGTTTTGGCCGGATCGATCCCGGCAAGGTACGTCCGGTATGCCTCATTATCAATCGCGAGTTCCGCGAGGTACTCATCCTTCAGCAGCTCATATTCTTCCTCGAAGACACGAGCGTATTCGCCTTTCTCGTCGGCCTGACCGTAGTCCCGGTACTTCACGACCTCGTCGATGAAGAAGAGCGACAGGACCTTGATGCCCTGTGCAAACAGCTGCTTTTCCTTGTCGAGATGGGCCTTGATCGTCTCGCGGATCTGGATGCGGCGGATATCGCGCTCGGTAAGGTCCCGCGTAGCCTTGCCGGCCTCAAGCACCACGCCATTCGTAAACTCAACCGTGTCGTTGACGGCATCGATCTGGCTGATCGTGAACCCGCGATACTGGTCCAGCTCGCCCGACTCCACGAACAGGTCGTCGCGGAACTCGAGCCGGCGGAGCTGGCGTTTGATCTCGCCGGACTTAAGCTTCACTTCCAGCTCGATCCGGGCCACGGGGGCCTTCTTCGAGATGTCGATGCCTTCGAGGTAGAGATAGGCGTTGGTGCCGGCGAGCCCGCGAGTCTGGATGCCGCGCACCGCGATCTTCTTGACCAGCTTCTGGTTATAGGCGTCGAGCGCATCCAGCCGGTGAACGCGGTTATGCTGGGTCCGGTGGGTGGCCGAGTAGCGCAGGATGAACAGTGGCTTGAACTTTGGCAGCGCCTCCATCGTGGCTGGGCCTTCCATTTTCTGCGGTTCGTCCAAGATTAGGATCGGCCGGTTCGAGGCGATCACGTCGATGGGCTTGCGGGACTGGAAGTCGTCCAGCTCCTCGTAGATGCGACGATTGTCGGCACCGCGTGAGGCGAACGCCTGGATGTTAATGATCATCACGTTGATGCCGGCGTCCGACGAAAAGCTCTCCAGCTCATGCAGGTGCTTGGAATTGTAGATAAAGAACCGCGCCTTCTTGCCGTAGCTTTCGGTGAAGTGGTCCGCCGTAATTTGCAGCGACTTGTAGACACCTTCACGAATGGCAACCGACGGCACCATGATTATGAACTTCGACCAGCCGTACCGCTTGTTCATCTCGAAAATCGACTTGATGTAGCAGTAGGTCTTGCCCGTGCCGGTCTCCATCTCCACGTCGAGGTGAACGCGGGTCGCAGCTAGCGCGTCGCGCTTGTAGTTCGCGGTGACAGGCACCCGCTCACCCCGGGCGTTGAAGGTCGTGAAGTCCGTCAGGGACTGCGAGACGGGCAGGTTCTGCCCCCTCTGCACCTTCTGGATATTCTCCAGAACCTGCGCATCGGTCAGCGCGAGGTCGGCGTTCTTGAAACCTTCCTCGAAGGCGCTGGCTTGCGCCTTGCGGCCGGGGTCGATGCGGTAGGTTAGGCCAGAAGTCATGGGCTGGCCGGCGAAGCAGTCGACCACGTCGTTGACGGCATTTGTCTGATAGGGCTGGACCTTGAACTTGAGCTTCATGGCCGCCTCAGATCGACTTGACGTCAGTGGTCGGTGAGAGCTGGCGGAAGATCTGCTCGACGTTGATCTTCACCGCGTCCGAGACAAAGCCGTTGTCACGGAAGACGACGCGCAGGGGCTCGTGGCCCGCCAGCTCCTTCACCAGATCCTCGGTGATGCCGCGGTCGAAGCAGGCAACGAGGGCGTTGTCGTCGACGAAGAACACGGTCTTGCCCTGCACCGTCTCGCGACGGATGGGCAGCGTCAGGTCCACGCCCCAATCGACCAGCACCTGGAACAGCAAGTCCTCGGCCGTGCGACCCTCCTTCACGTTGTCAACCATGTCGAGCAGGTCGGACTGCTGCAGCTCATCTGGGCGGTAGTAGACGTCCTTCATGTTCGAGGTGTCGACCTTCAGCACCCGGAAGCCGACATCGCGGTTCCAATCTGGGTGGCATTCGCCTTCGAGGATTTTCTTGCCAGAGCGGCGGATGCGTTCCGCCGACAAATCTGCTATGGTCGCAAATCCTTCCTTTGCTGCCGTTGATTTCTGATCTGGCACTTCGTCAAGCTGAACCAGTATGAACTTTCTATTTTGACCATCGTCCGCATTTGCCTCCATAACCGCATGAGCGGTTGTTCCTGAACCAGCGAAGAAATCAAGAACAATGCCATCCTTGGTGTTGTTTGCCCACTTCAACAACTGCTTTATCAGTCGTACGGGCTTCTTCCCGTTGGCAAACGCAATGCCTCCTTCCTTCGCAACATTTCCCATATCCTGATAAAAGCCCTTCCATAGATCACCGCGAATTACGGTGCGCCCAAACCGAGGCTTGTAATCATCAGACATGCGATAGTTGAGGGATAGCGGCATTAGCGCTTGGAGCGTCCCGTTTGACAAAGTCGTTAAGTAATAGGTGCGGTGATCAGCTTCAAAGGCAATCCAGCAACCAACCTCAGTAGATTGTTTGCTGGCGGAGACTGGCGGCCTGTCGATACGAGCGATCCTGTCGAGGTTGCTTTCTATGAATTCCTTTGCGGAATCAGATACAGACAACAGCCTATCCATATTGTTGACGCTGAAGGATCCTCGAGAAGAAAATCCAAATTTCTCTATATCTGCCCCGACTTTGTAATCTTCCATCATCTTCTGAGCAAGCGTACTCAAAGTGCCATCGTCGTTCATCCAGGCCGTATAGTGAGTATCGAAGGAGACTACGCCATCGAACAATGGCGTATGCCGAATCTTGTCGAAAGCCGCCGTCTTTCTAAACACGTGCACAAACTCGGCGTTCTTTACGATGGTGCCCTGCTGTGCATTAACCGTCTTTGGTCCTGAGGTTGTCGACATTTCAACTACGATAGTATCAATGAAATTGTCCTCGCCAAAAACTTCATCGAGCAACCGCTTCATATTGGCAGACTCTTCGTCACTAATAGAAGCAAATATTACACCATCATCTGCAAGAAGATTTCTCGCAAGCTTCAAGCGCGAGTACATCATAGTCAACCAATCCGAGTGGAAACGGCCGTTCGACTCTGGGTTGGCCACAAGTCGAGAACCGTCCTCGCTCAACTGCCTTGATGCAATCAGATATCCTTCAGTCGTCTCTGAGAAGTCGTCATTATAGATGAAGTCACTTCCAGTATTATAGGGCGGGTCGATGTAGATAGCCTTCACCTCTCCGAGAAACGTCTCTCGCAACAGCTTAAGCGCCTCAAGGTTGTCTCCTGAGACAAGAAGGTTTCTCGTTTCATCGAAGTTCAAGCTTTCCTCGCGGTGAGGCAGCAGTGTCTTCGAAAGTGGCGCGTTCGCGAGCAAGAGTGCGTTCTTCTTACCGGGCCAGTCCAGCCGATACCGCTCCTGCGGCCCGTCCACAATGTGGTCGCTCAACTCCTGACGCAGCTGATCGAAGTCCACTGCTAGATGGACCGCGCCCGTCGTCTCGTCGCGTGCCTCGGTTACGCACCCGGGGAACAGCTCGCGGATTTTCGCGATATTGTCCTGGCTTAGGTCAGGGCTGTGCATCTTCAGCTTGTCCATGCTCGTCCTCTTAATCGTTCGTCACGGCGGCGCCGGCGTGTCCCACCGTCAGCCGCTCCAATTCCTGCTTGGCCGCGCGCAGCTCGGCATTGATCGCCACGCGCTTGTTGAATTGTTTCTCGCGCCCAAGACGCGCCTTGATCCGCTCGACCTCGCGCGCCTGAGCCTTGATTGCTTCGGCCTGCGCGATGCGCTCTTCCAGCGGCACGGGGCGGTCCGCCTCGGCAGGGGTGATCGGCGTCTGCGGCGCCTCTCCCAAGCCGGTGACCAGCCGGGCCGTCTGCCCCACCACCAGCGGTTCGAGCAGCCGCTCGTACAGCGCGCCCATGTTCAGCGCCACCGGAAGCGGGGCACGCGGCGGGTCCTCTGGCAACCAATCCCCTTCGAAATAGTCGCCCACCACCCAGCGGGTGCGGTCGGCCTCGCTCGGCCGCTTGTAAGCCGCCGCTAGCCTGACGCGGCCACCATGGGTCACCTCGAAGATCAGCGGAAAGGGGATGGCTTTGTCGATGGCGCGCAGCACGTCATGGTCCAGCGTCGCGGTGCGCGCGGTGATGCGGAAGACCTGTATCTCGGCTACCTGCTTGGTAGCCGCCAGATTGACCGTCTCGGGCGCCAGCTTGTGCGACCAGACGATCTGATCGACCTCGCGCACGAAGAGGTCCTTGAGACTCGTGTTCACCCCGGCGTGTTCATAGATCTTGCTCTTGGGGATCACGCGTCCGAGGGCGGCTGCGCGCGGCCAATCGTAAAGGGTCATGGTTCACCCCCTTCAATGACCAGGAAGGCGATCAACTCGAAATCGTCCAGACCCTTGATGGTGTGGGTCAACGCCGTCGTACGCCCGCCGCTGAACAGGCTGTCGATGTCCTTCTCTTCCTTCACCTCGATCATGGACCGGATCGCGCTGGAAAGCAGATCGGAATAACGCCCCATCTGCCGCCCATCTTCCGTCCGCTCATTGAAAATGCGGCAGACGTCCGGGATCGGCTCCGCCCGTCCCTTGCAACTGCTGCGGATCAAGTCGAGCAGCCGCTTAACCTCGGTATGGTCAGCAATGATCTCACCGTCATCGCCGATATAGACCAGATAGAAGGGATGGAGGCGGTTCTGCTGATTGACGTTCACGCCCTCATGGATGTTCTTTAGCGCAAAGATTGCGCCGGGCTGCAGGCCTAACTCTGGCTGCGCCGGAACGACGGCGTGCATCCCAAAGGGAACGTTGTTGAGCTCGCCATGCACCTTGACGTAGTTGAGCAGGTCCATCCGGAAGTCGTTCAGCCCTAGATCGGTGATAGAAATGCCGGTCTTCACATCCTCCAGCTCGATCACCTCGTCCTGGAGCCGTTTGAGCTGCTCCTTGCGATAGGCAATGTCGCTGGACTTCGCGGTGAGTACGTTGTCATCGCCCGTGGCAGTGACGTCCGCAATCACCATCCGGTTCTCAACGCGTTCCTTCAGGTTGATATACTCGTCGAGCGAGATGTCCGGCCAATAATTCACTAGCTGGATCTGGCTGTTGGGTGAGCCGATGCGGTCGATCCGACCGAACCGCTGGATGATCCTCACCGGGTTCCAATGGATATCGTAGTTCACCAGGAAATCGCAGTCCTGGAGGTTCTGCCCCTCCGAAATACAATCGGTGCCAATGAGAATATCCAGCTCGGCCGGCTCATTGGGCAGAACGACAGCTTTCTCTTTCGATTGAGGGGAGAACAGGGTCAGGACGCTCTGGAAATCATAGGACTTTCGGAGTGTGGTTTTCGGCGCACCCGATCCCGTCACCTGACCTAGGTTTAGACCCAGGCTTTGAGCAACCGGGGCGAGATTCTCGAAGAGGTAGTTTGCCGTATCCGCGAAGGCCGTGAAAATGATGACCTTTTGATTGCCGGGATTGAGCGGCTCCTCGATCTTCCGTTTCAGCAGAGAAAGCAGGTGCTGGAGCTTTGAATCATCCTCGGGCGCCACCATGTCCATCGACGCAATCAGGCTGTCGATCAGAGCCAAATCTGCCGAAAGGTCATGCTTCCACGACGGCAAATCCATATCGCCGAGGCTGATCTGAACCTTCTTGCCAACGGTAAATTCATCAAGGCCGGACAGATCGTCATCTTCGGGATCGAAATCGCTAATCTCTGCAAGATGGTCGCCGACGCTACCGCTGCGGCCGGTTCTTTCGAATTCGTCGATGGCATCGAGCGTGCGTGAAATATTGCCAGCTAGAGAACGCAGCGTAAGCCGAAATGCCGCGACCGAGCTTTCGAGGCGCTTCAGCAGGTTGGTGGTCATCAGCGCCTGGAGGCTGCGCTCACGGTCGGCCTGACGCAGCTTGCCGCCGCCGCCCTCGACCTGCGTATCGTAGATGTCCTCGTATTTGCGCAGCCGGCTCGGCAAAATATAGCTGATGGGGGCGTAGACCGAGAGCTTCAGCACTGACAGCTGCGTGAAGATCTCATTCAGGCCCATTACGTCTGGCCGCTGCGTAATCGGGCAATGGAAAGAGAGCGGTTTGCGCCGCTCCGGAAACTTGCCAATGTCGGTCGTGTCGTAGAAGGTCTCGATATGCTTGCGCGAGCGCGCGATGGTCACCGCGTCGAGCAATTCGAAAAAGTCGAAATCCAGCGCCTTCAGGATTGAAGCCGCTGTCCGCTCCTCGGGCGGAAGTGCTGACCAGTCGTTGAAGGCCCTTTGCGCCCGCCGGAAAATTTCTTCGATGCTGGCCTGCGTACCCAACTTCTCGCTGAGCTTTTCTGATTGCCCCTCATAGGCGAGCGCGAGCTGATTCCGGAGATCGGTGAAACGGTTGTTCACGGGCGTTGCGGAAAGCATCAAAACCTTGGTCTTCACGCCGGCGCGGATGACCTTATTCATCAGCTTTTGATAACGAGTTTCCCGGTCCTTATAGACGTCATTGTTCCGGAAATTGTGGGACTCGTCGATGACTACCAGGTCATAGTTGCCCCAGTTCACTCGATTGAGCGGTATGCCGAAGGACTCGCCCGATGTTCGCGACAGATCGGTATGCGCCAGGACGTCGTAATTGAACCGGTCTTTGGCGAAGATATTGGTGGTCAGATTGGTGTTATAGTTGCGCCAGTTGTCTGCGAGTTTTTTCGGGCAAAGCACTAGCACGGAGCGATTGCGCAGCTCGTAGTATTTTACAACCGCCAGGGCAGTGAAGGTCTTTCCAAGGCCAACACTGTCGGCAAGAATGCAGCCATTATAGGTCTCGAGTTTGTTAATGATGCCTGTGGCGGCATCCTTCTGATAGTTAAAGAGTTTGTTCCAGACGAGACTGTCGCGGTAGCCAGTGAGGTCGTTCGGCAGAACGTCCTCGTCAACATCCTCCAGGAAGTCCTGAAAGATGTTGTACAACATCAGGAAATAGACGCGCTCTGGCGAATTCTCTTGGTAGACCGACGCGATATGGTCGCAGACAGCGGCGGTGACATCGTTGAGTTTCTCCGGATCCGACCAAATCTGATCGAACAGATGAAGATACATTTGCGTGTGACTCGGATCGTCGAACCGGGTCACGAAATTCGAGACCGCGTCGCCTTTCTGGTAGCCGAGATCAACGGCCGTAAAGCCGCTGATGGGCATATAGGCCACCCCTCCATCGTTGCTCGCGGCGTGCAGAAACTGCTGCATCGGAGCTTTCGTGGTGTTCGATCGAAATTTGGCTTTCTTGCGTATCCACTCGGCGCATTCGCGAGCCACAGCACGCTGCGTCAGCTTGTTCCGCAGCTGGATTTCAAATTCGGTCCCATAGAGCCCACTTTCCCGCCGCGACTTTGGGATAAAAAACTCTCGCCGCTCCTTGCGAAAGCGATCGGTGGCTTCGGTGGGTATGAATGTGGGAGCGGTAAAAATGAACTGCAGGCTATCAATCTTGGAAAGCTCTGATTTCAGCGCTTCGAAGGCATAGATCGAGAAGCACGACGCGGCGATTTTTAGCCGTGTTCCGCGCCCGATCGTGCTCTTCAGATCATCTCCGAGAAGCTGAGAGGTATTATCGATGATTTTCATCGACCACCTCCCTGTTCAACAAAACGATCTGTTGATCCTCAGGCCTTCGCGCGTTCGGATCGGTATCAAGCCCGAGACGCCTCAGCGCGTAATAGAGCAACGCCTTGCGCACCTTGATCTTCGTCTTGCCGACACGCATGCCATAATCGAGTGCAATCACCTTAGCCTGCGTCTCGGACAGCTCGGGATGCGGTCCGATCTCAAGCGTGATTTCCTCGTTCCAGTCGGTGTCGGTACCGGGCTCGACCACACCGGGTTTGGAAGCACGCGTTTCGACAATCCGAGCGAGGAGGAAATCCTTGTAGGTTTGGTCGATGCAGCAGAAGGCCCGCGCATGCCAACGAAAGCCATCGAAGCCGATGGCGTGCGGCGCGATCCAGCGCCAGCGGGGCTCCGGCCGCGAAAGCGACTGATATTTGATCTCGATGGCAAGGTTGTCGCGAATGGCGCCGAGCACGGTCCGCAGCGTTTCGTTCGTGACATCCCGCGTGGGAACAGGTGGGCCGCTAAAGGGCGGGAAATGTGCGATCCACGACGCCGCGGCCGGCAATATACCTTCGGCAACAGATCGCAGCTGCGTGAGATAATGGGCGGCGTCAGGTTTTAAAAAGCAGGGCTGGAACGTCTCGCTCGCCACGTACCGTTTGGCGCTTTTGTCATAGACCGCGTTGTGCGGGGCGCGTTCCTGATAGAGCGTCAGATCTTTCGAGGCCTGCGGCACCGACACGTCGAAGGCCTCGACGATATCGGACCGGTTGACCCCGCCTTCCCAATAAAGGCGAAACTCAATGAATTCGAGCCGGCGCTCTACGCCCCATTTCAGCACCGTTTTGCCCCCCGGCATCGCAAGCATCCCAAAGTCGATAGAGACAAAGACCCTATGGGAATATCGACGTGACCCGTTAAGTTATTATCCCCATCTGGATGGCTGGTCAATCTACGAGGAATGCGAATGTCGGCGGCTGTTTCAAATCGCGCGGATCAGGACGTGGTTGGGGAGCCCCTTCTGGCCCGGGCAAAGCCGCGATCCGTGGCAATGAACCGCTCGAGCATCGGCACGATCAGCTTCACCGGATCCGCCGCGGCTTGACCGCTCTCACGGGCCAGCACTTCGGCATAAGCGGCCAGATCCCGATGGAGCGGCCCGGGCAGCGCCACTGTCACCTTAACGGGTTTGTCCTCGACGATGGGACCCAGTTTCAACTTCGCCATGATCAGCTCCTGTAAGGCTCGAGCACGAGGTCGCGGGTGACGATTACCCGAACCGGAAAACCCGGGCGGATGGTGAGCGTTGGCTCGACCTGCAATTGCCGCTGGATGATCTGCTGCCCAGCCTGATTGATGGTGTCCTGCGCGCCGTCACGGATGGCGCGGATCAGCCGGTCTTCGTCGCTGGTCGCGAGTTCGGTTCCAATGCCGAGTAATGTCGAGAGCCCGGCGGCCTTCATCAGATCCCACCAATGATAGTCGACGCCGTCTTCAAGTCCGGCATAGCCGGCGGCGTCCGCGCCGGGCTGACGCTCCAGCACGATCGAATGGCCATTGGGAAAGACCAACCTGTTCCACACCAGCAGCACGCGCCGCTGACCGAAAGTCACGTCGTCATCGTATTCGCCGATGATGCGGGTGCCCTGCGGGATCAGAAGCAGGCTACCGGTCGGGCTGTCATAGACGTTCTGGGTCACCTGGGCGGTGACCTGTCCCGGCAGATCGGAACGAATACCGGTGATCATCGCCGCTGGGATCACGGCTCCCGCCTGAAGGATGTATGGCGATGCAGGTGCCATGACGCGATCGAGGGCGACTGTCTGCCGATCGACGGGCTCATTGAGGAAAGCGGTGTGTCTGTCCTGTGCGGCAGGCAGGCCCCCAAGATCGAGGCCGGCAAGGCTGGATACAGCCGCACTCGGTGTGGCTCCAGTTGCAGGAGCGGTCTGAAAGAACACACGACTGGTGCGAGCGGCTTCTTCTTCGGCCAAACGGCGCTGCTCCTCGGGATCGACGGCCGGCGCTGTGATTGCAGGCGGCGCGACTGGCTTCCCCCGGTTCTGGGCATCGAGGATCGGACCGCCGAGATCACCCGGCAAGTGCGGTCCAAGAACCGGGCCGGTATAGTCGCGCGGCAGTTCGGATAGCCCGTCTGCCGTCGGACGGTTCTCGACAGAATAGAGCTCGTCGCCTCCAGGCTCGGCATCGCGCGTCTGCAGCGCGTAGATGAGCGCACCGCCAATGCCGAGAAGTGCGATACCGCCGATAGCGGCGAGCATCTTGCGGGACAGACGGGTGACCCGGGGCGGCTCCGCGCGCAGCCGCATTGGAGCTGCGGCGTCCTTGGGGGTAGTAGCTTCCGTCATGACGGGGCGCCTCCGGTCGCAGAAGAGGACGATGCCGCAGCTTGCCTTTGCTCGATGCGGACGATCCGGACCGTTTGCTGGCGATCACCGCTGCCAAGGCGAAGCTCGGCCGCACCGAAGAGGTGATCGATGATCAGGATATTGTGGTGGACGCGGCTGTTGACGATCTGCGGCTCGCCATCGGCGCCAAGAACAAAGATTGGCGGCATCTCGCCCTGCACGATGCCGCGCGGGAAAACGACATAGACGCGGCGGCCATCATCGAAGACCGAGATAGGACGCCATGGCGGGCTGTCGCCGGTCAGACCGTAGCGGTAGTTGCGCGCGGCTTCCTTGGGGATGATCGGCGCGGCAGGCGCGCTTTGGCGCTGCCCGGGTGGCGGCGCTGGATAGGCCCAGGCCACCGCCGGCATATAGAGCGCCTCGCGAGCCCGCAGTTCGATCATATAAGTGCGCCGGTCGGTGGTGATGACCAGATTGGTCGAAATCTCCGGCCGCGTCGGCTTGACCAGAATATGAACCTGTGCGGCATTGCCCGACCCACTCGTCGTATCGCCGATAATCCAGCGGGCGGTGTCACCCGCTGCAATCGGCCCCGCGCCGGTCAGGCTTTCGCCCGGCTCGAGCGCAATATCGGTGATCTGCCCAGGCGCGGCATAGACCTGGTAGAGCGCGCCCTGCGACCAGGGGTAGATCTGAATGGCATTGTAATAGCCCGCGCGGCGCGGCTCGACGCGCGCGGCAGCGTTGGCGTTTTCAACGCGGCCGGCCGCGGTGCTCGCAGGTTCTCCGCCGCGCGCAACGGTCCAGCCAGGGGGCGTGTGCAGCGGTCGCTGCCGATCATCGGTGACGGAGGCCTGGACTGCCGGCAGCGGCGGCACGTCAGCATCGTAGCTGAACTGCGGCGTTCGGTTTGTGGCACAGCCCGCGAGCAGGGTCGCGCCGAGCAGCAAAGCTGCCGATACGGGTTTACGGAAAGCCGGACTTGCGGATGTACGGATGGCGGAGATCATTGGCTCATCTCCCGCGACCAGTTGATGGCGTTGACATAGATGCCAAGCGGATTGGCACGCAGGCGTTCGGCATCGCGCGGTGTCTGGATCACGATGGTGAGGATCGCGGTCCAACGCTCGGTGGTGGAGAGCTGGCCATTTTCATAATGCCGCTCGATCCAGGCGACGCGGAAGGAATCCGGTGAAGCGCGAATGACTGAGGACATTTCGACGGCGATCTGCTGACGCCCGACACGGGTGAACGGGTCGTTGGCGCGGGCATAATCGTTCAAGGCCGCCGCCCCGCGATCGGTCGTCCATTCATAGGCGCGCAGCCAATTCTGTCGCACAATGATCGGATCGGCCGGAATTGAGCGCACCTGCTCGATAAAGCGGCCGAGGTGCCAGGCGATTTGCGGGTCTGTTGGCCGGTAGTCGGCTGTAGCCGGCGCGACCGCTTGCGCCTGGCCGAGACTATCGACCTGCACCACCCAGGGCACCACGGTCCCGCGCGCCGATTGCCAGACGAGAGCCGCGGCAAATCCGGCGGTAAGGATCAGGGAGCCGAATGCCATATAGCGCCAGTTGCGCGCCTGGACGCGGGCCGAGCCGATGCGCTCGTCCCAGACCTGCGCGGCCTTCTGATAGGGTGTCTCAGGCTCGGGGGATTTGCCGTAATGGACGGCCGGGCGTTTAAACAAGCTCATGATCGGTCACTTTCGGAGACGGAGACGGAAGAGCCGCCGCCATGGCTGTCGCCGGAGCGGACGGCATGGGCGGTCATGGTGGTGCCGTGGCTGAGCGCTTGCCGCCGCTGCATCCGCCGTGCCCAAGCGGGCGGGCCACCGGCCGGCGGGGACGATTCTGCCGCCCCTGGAGCGGCACTCGCACCACCGGCTCCGCCCGTGGAGGATGAGCCTCCGGTCAGACCGAGGCCGGCACGCGCGCCATCGGAGAAGCTGGACTTCACGCTTTGCGAAGCCCTGGAGACGGCGTTTTTCAACGGCGATATGGCGGCCGAGCCCGCCGCCCGGGCAACACCGCCGACACCGGACACAACGCCGGCCGCGCCAGTCTGACCGAACGAGCCAAGGCTATAGGCGGATGTGGCAGCGCCCGCGGCGGCCGCACCACCCCGGACAGCGGCGGTTCCTCCCGAAAGCGCTGCAAGGCCGCCTTTCGCCGCCATGCCTGTGGCAGCGCCTCCGGCGACCATCATGCCGCCGGCGGCAAGGCCGGTGCCAACGGCCGATCCTGCGCCCAGTTGCGGTCCGCCCGAAACCAGCCCGGACGCAATGCCTGGCCCGAAAATGCCGAGCCCCAGAAGCGACAGCGCCGCCAGGACGATCGCCATGGCATCGTCAATGGTCGGCATGGCGCCACCAAAGCCCGCGGTGAACTGGCCGAACAGGGTCGAGCCAATGCCGATGATGACGGCGAGCACCAGCACCTTGATGCCCGAGGAAACGACATTGCCGAGCACACGCTCGGCCATGAAAGCCGTCTTGCCGAAAAGCCCGAAGGGAATGAGAACGAAGCCCGCAAGAGTCGTCAGCTTGAACTCGATCAGGGTGACGAAGAGCTGGACGGCGAGAATGAAGAAGGCGAGCAGCACCAGCGCCCAGGCGAAAAACAGGCAGGCGATCTGGATGAAATTCTCGAAGAAGGACCAGTAACCCATCAAGCCGGAGATGGATTCGAGCAGCGGGCGGCCCGCGTCGAGACCGGTCTGCGCCACGCGGCCGGGCCGCATGAGATCGGCGGCGGAAAAGCCGGTGCCCGAGGCTTGCAGCCCGAGCCCGGCAAAGCTCTCGAAAATGATCTTCGCCAGATTGTTCCAGTTGCCGATGAGATAGGCGAAGACGCCGACGAACAGCGTTTTCTTGACGAGGCGCGCGATGATGTCGTCATCGGCGCCCCAGCTCCAGAACAGGGCCGCCAGCGTCACATCGATGACGATCAGGGTGGTGGCGATGAAAGCGACCTCGCCGCCAAGCAGACCGAAACCGGAATCGATGTAGCTGGTGAAGACCCCCAGGAAATTGTCGATGACTCCGGTTCCGCCCATGGGTCACTATCTCTCATCCGGTTGCGGCGCGGCGGGCACGGGCGTGCGGCCCAAGAAGCGGTCGCGGGATTCAGCCCATGCCGACAGGCAATCGCCATCACGGGTGGCGGCTTCGCCAAGTCCCTGGCAGCGGCGAAGCATCGCCTTCAATGGGTCCGCCGAAGGCTGAAGCTGCGGTGCGGTCCTGACACGCGCGGTATCCTCCTGCCGCGTCAGCTCAATCACCGTGGCGGTAATCGCGATGGCGACGAATATGACCGCCCCCAGCCGGACCAGCATCTTGCTGTCCATGGCCGCCCCTCCCCAGCGTTTTAATTGCCGCTGCCGAACATTTGCGCATTGCCGGGCTGGTAGCCCGAGCCCGACGTGAGGAAGCGCTCACGCTGGACGCGTCCCTGCTCGGCGGCGGTGGCGCGCTCGGCCTCGATCAGCGCTTCGGATCGGCCATTGGCCGACAGCAGCGCGACCAGATCGGAAAGCTGCTGCGACTGCAGCGCGAGAAGCTGGTTGCCTGCTTGAGTTGCTTGCAGCGCGCCGCTCGCATTCTGGCTTTGCCCAACGAGGGTAGCCATTTCAGCGCGGTTGGTGTCGATATTGCCGACCACGCCGGCCTGGACGCGCATCGCATCCTGCAGGCCGCCCACGGTGTTTCCCCAGCGCCTGCGCGCATCCGCGATCAGCTGTTGATCGGTGGCAGAGAGCGAGATCTGGCCGTATTGCTGCTCGAACGCCTGATCGATCTGGCCGACCTCGAACGCGATGTTCTGCGCTTGGCCCAGAAGCTGCTGGGTGCGCTGCACGTTTTGCTGAAGCTGCTGGAGCGCGGAATATGGCAGGCTGGCGAGGTTGCGGGCCTGATTGATGAGCATCTGCGCTTCGTTCTGAAGGGAGATGATCTGATTGTTGATCTGCTCGAGCGTACGCGCGGCGGTGAGAACGTTCTGCGCATAATTCGTCGGGTCATAGACGATGCGCCCGAACCCGAACTGGGCATGAGCCGGGCTCGATGCGATTGGCGCAAGCGCGACCGGCACGGCGAGCGCAAACGCCACGGTCGACCTCCTGGCGAAACGGGCGATGGGGATACGGATCATAGGTTGGTCTCCTTTTCTGGCTCGCCACCAAGCACGGCGGGCTCCGTCAATTCCGGCCGGCTTGCGAGATTGGTGAGATCGGGAATGAGGTCAGCGGCCCAATCGATGCCGCGATGACGCAGCCACGCCTCAAGAAAGGTATCGCTTCCATGCTCGGCATGGATGCCCGCGATGGCGGTCTGATCGGATTTGGAGGATGCGGCGCAGAGCGCGAGCCCGACTTCGCTCAGCCCCAGCTCAAACAGCCGATTGCCGCGCCGCGACTGGCAATAGTAATCCCGCTTGGGCGTAGCCCGCGCCAGGATCTCGATCTGCCGGTCGTTCAATCCAAAGCGGCGATAGATCGCGGTAATCTGCGGCTCGATGGCGCGCTCATTGGGCAAGAGCAGCCGCGTCGGGCAGCTTTCGATGATGGCCGGGGCGATGGCGCTACCGTCAATGTCCGATAGCGACTGTGTGGCGAAGATGACCGAGGCGTTCTTCTTCCTCAGCGTCTTCAGCCATTCGCGCAGCTGGCCGGCAAATCCCTCATCGTCCAGCGCCAGCCAACCCTCATCGATGATGAGCAGTGTCGGGCGGCCATCGAGCCTGTCACCAATTCGGTGGAAGAGGTATGACAAGACGGCCGGCGCCGCGCCTGTGCCGACCAGACCCTCGATCTCGAAGGCCTGGACGTCGGCAGAACCGAGATGTTCGGTTTCAGCATCGAGCAAGCGTCCATAAGGACCGCCCACGCAGTACGGCCGCAGCGCCTGTTTGAGATCGCTGGATTGCAGCAGCACTGCGAGCCCGGTGATGGTGCGTTCCTCGACGGGCGCCGAGGCGAGCGAGGTCAGTGCCGTCCAGATATGCTCCTTCACCTCTGGCGTGCTGGCGACGCCTTCGCGCAGCAGGATCGCGCCGATCCATTCGGCGGCCCAGGAGCGTTCGTGCGACTCGTCGATGCGGGCGAGCGGTTGCAGCGAGACCGACGCATCCGACCCCTCGGTCAGCCCGCCGCCGAGATCATGCCAGTCACCGCCCATGGCGAGCGCGGCGGCGCGGATCGAACCGCCGAAGTCGAACGCGAAAATCTGGCTGCGCGCGTAGCGACGGAACTGCAGCGCCATCAACGCCAGCAACACGGACTTTCCCGCGCCGGTCGGGCCGACGACCAGGGTATGGCCCACATCGCCGATATGCAGTGAGAGCCGGAACGGCGTTGATCCCTCTGTCTTGCCGTAAAGCAAGGGGGGCGCTGCGAGATGTTCGTTCCGTTCCGGCCCCGCCCACACGGCCGACAGCGGGATCATGTGAGCGAGATTGAGCGTCGATATCGGTGGCTGCCGGACATTGGCGTATGCATGTCCGGGCAAGCTTCCGAGCCAGGCATCGACCGCATTGACTGTCTCGGTCATGGTATTGAAGTCGCGGCCCTGAATGATCTTCTCGACCAGTCGCAGCTTTTCGTCGGCGATGTGCGGATCGGCATCCCAGACCGCGACACTGGCCGTGACATAGGCCATGCCGGCGGTGTCGGCGCCGAGTTCCTGCAAGGCCAGGTCGGCCTCGGCGGCCTTGTTGGCCGCATCGGTATCCACCAGAGCGGATGCCTCGTTGGTCATGACTTCCTTGAGGATCGCGGCGATGGATTTGCGTTTGGCAAACCACTGGCGGCGGATTCTGGTCAGCAGCCGCGTCGCCTCAAGCTTGTCGAGCAGGATTGCGCGGGTGCTCCAGCGATAGGGAAACGCCAGCCGGTTCATTTCATCGAGAAGACCCGGTGTCGTCGTGCTCGGAAACCCGATGATGGTGAGGACACGCAGATGCTGCTCGCCCAAACGAGGCTCCAGCCCTCCCGCGAGAGGCTGATCGGCTAGAAGCGCGTCGAGATAGATCGGCGTCTCGGGCACGCGCACACGATGGCGGCTCGTCGAAACGGTCGAGTGGAGATAGGTCAGCGTCTCAGTGTCATCGAGCCAGCGGCACTCGGGCATGAACCCGTCGAGCAGCGCCAGTATCCGGTCGGTGCGATCGATGAAGCCGCGCAGCAATTCGTAAGGGTTTACGCCCGACTGCTCGCGACCCTCGTAGAGCCAGGTTTCGGCACGAGCGGCGTCTTCCGCTGGCGGCAACCAGAGAAAGGTCAGAAAGTAGCTGGACACGAAGTGCGCCCCGGCTTCCTCGAACCCGGCCTTGCGCTCGGCGTCGACCAAGGCAGACGCGGCATCGGGAAAGAGGCTTTCAGGATAGGTCGCGGCTTCGAAGCGCTGCGCTTCGACGAATATGCTCCAGCCCGAACCCAGCCGGCGGAAGGCATTGTTGATGCGCCCGGCGACCGCGACCAGTTCGGCGGCCACGGCCGAATCCAGATCGGGACCGCGGAACTTTGCGCTGCGCTGAAACGAACCGTCCTTGTTCAGCACCACGCCTGGGGCGGCCAGTGCCGCCCAGGGCAGATAGTCGGCCAGTCTGGCATTGCGGCTGCGATACTCGGCGAGGTTAATCATGGCTCTGCCTCACACCGCCAGAAAGGACGGGATGCGCAGATGGCGCCTGCCGACCTCCACGAAGAGCGGATCACGCTTGGCAGCCCAGACCGCCGCGAAATGTCCAATCGCCCAGATAGCAAGACCAACCAGCCAGAGACGCAGGCCGAGCCCGACCGCTCCGGCAAGCGTGCCATTCATGATGGCGATCGAACGCGGCGCACCGCCGAGCAGGATATGTTCGGTCAGTGCGCGATGGACCGGAACCAAGAAACCCGGCACCTCGCCAAGCTGTTCGAGACCCACCGCCATCAGATCAGCGCTCCACCGCCGAATGAGAAGAAGCTGAGGAAGAAGGAGCTGGCGGCAAAGGCGATCGACAGGCCGAAAACGATCTGGATCAGCCGCCGAAAGCCGCCCGCCGTATCGCCGAAGGCCAGGGTGAGGCCGGTGACAATGATGATGATCACCGCGATGATCTTGGCGACCGGACCTTCGATCGATTCCAGAATACTTTGAAGCGGCGCTTCCCAGGGCATCGATGACCCGGAAGCATGGGCCGCTGGCGCCATCATCATGCTGAGCGCGATGACGGAGCCGGCAAGCGACAAATGGCGACGAAGGGTGCGCAAGGCATGGGTCATGCTTGGGGTTCCTCAAGGATTTCGGGATGGGCAGCAGAAGGCTCGCAGGCGGGCACGACGCGGTAGTCCCCGTCCGGCCGGAGACCCTCGATGCGCGCGAGTTCCGCGAGGCGGCGCGCTGAGCCACGGCCAGACAGGACCGCGACGAGGTCGATGGTTTCGGCGATTAGCGCACGCGGAACGGTGACCACCGCCTCCTGGATCAGCTGCTCCATGCGCCGTAGCGCGCCGATGGCGCTTCCGGCATGGATGGTACCGACGCCACCGGGATGGCCGGTGCCCCAAGCCTTGAGCAGTTCGAGCGCTTCGGCGCCGCGCACCTCGCCCACGGGGATGCGGTCGGGCCGGAGGCGCAACGACGAGCGCACCAGATCGGACAGCGAAGCGACACCGTCCTTGGTGCGCATGGCGACAAGATTGGGCGCCGCACATTGCAGTTCGCGCGTATCTTCGATGATCACCACCCGATCCGACGTCCGCGCCATTTCAGCGAGCAGCGCATTGGCCAGCGTCGTTTTGCCGGTCGAGGTGCCGCCTGCGACGAGGATATTGGCCCGCTCGGCAACCCCAACGCGCAGCGCTTCGGCCTGCAGCGCCGTCATGATCCCGCCGGCGACATAATCATCGAGGGTGAACACCGCGACGGCGGGCTTGCGGATGGCAAAAGCTGGTGCCGTCACCACCGGCGGCAGCAGACCTTCAAAGCGCTCGCCGCTATCGGGCAGCTCGGCCGAGACGCGCGGCGCTCCGGCATGAACTTCCGCGCCGACATGATGGGCGACCAGGCGGATGATGCGTTCGCCATCGGCGGGCGAGAGGCGTTCTGTGGTGTCGGCGAGACCTTCGGAGAGACGATCGACCCAGATGCGGCCATCCGGATTCAGCATGATTTCGACGACGCTGGGGTCATCGAGGAGTCCAGTGATCGCACTCCCGAGCGCGGTGCGCAGCATGCGCGAACTGCGCGCATGTCCTTCGCTGTTGTGATGAGAGGTAGCCATCGTGTCCCCGTTCTGGCCGGAAACAAGACGATCCTGTCCCGACGGGGACGATTAAAAGAACCCGAAACCGGGCCAATTCAACATCTGCTTGGCGGCGTCGAAGCCTGGCGTGCAAATACAGGGAAAAGCGTAGGGTGCGGTCGGCTGGATCCTGTAGCGAAGAGGGTTGGAGGCGCGTGGAGCTTAGCCAAGACGCCACCCGGTGCCGATGCAGCTTAAACTTTCGCGCGCAGTCAACTGTGGCAGGCGTAAATGCAGCCAGCAGCACCGCAGCGCAACTGGGCGTTGCCGGCTGCGTGGAGCTTGCCAATTCGATTTTCTAGCGCCCTGAACGGGGTGGGTAGCTGACTGTCTGCTTGTGGCTAACTACCTAGCAAAGCGGCCAAGAGCTTAGCATGCTAGAAGGTCTGGGGTGCCAGTGCCAGGTCTCGGCGAGCTTTCAGCTTGCCGAGACCTACAATATCGATCAGCTAGCTGCAGCTATAGCTTGCCGCAGACTTCACCGGGCCAGTGCCGCCATAGGTGGCTTTCTGCGGATAGACGCAGACCGGCAGTGCAACGCTCGCGTCACTTGAAGTCAGCTCAATCTCCTGTGGTGCCTGTGCGTTCTCAACCCAATCCTGCAATGCTGTGAACATCTCGTCGCGGCCATTGGCTGGCTGCGGCACTGGCACCGTGGGGAGACCTTCCTGGCGCCCGCTGTGGGTGAAGCCGGGAACGAGATAAAAGCGATAAAATTCTTGCACCGCTTGGGCGCCGCCCATCTGTTCCAGCACCCGATCGTAATAGTTGATCGCGCCTTGTGCCGGAATGTATTCATCAGCGAGCCCCTGATACATCACCAACTTGCCACCTGCAGCGGCGAAGGCTGCTAGGTCGGGGTTATCGGTGTTGATGTTGCTGAATTCTGATTGCAGTTCCACGCCCTTCGCCTGAGCGTCGGCAAGACCAGTATAATCCAAGGATTGCAGCCAGCTGTTCTCGCCTGTGCCTGTGGCGTTGACGAAGAAGTCGCTGCCCAGTTGTGGGTCTTGCAGTTCCAGAGCAGTCTGATCGGCTGCCAGGATAATACCCGGCGCACCTCCGGCAGGGGTGGTGGCCAGGTCGGTACCACGGGTCCAGCCGAACCAGATGCGACCGTCGACGAGCTCATTGGAACCGCCGTTGTCTTCAGTTGGCGTGGGCGCCGCACCATCAGCGGTTTGTCCGTACCAGATCTTGTTGATGACCTGGGCTTCTTCAGCCGTCAGGCAGGTATCGGCTGTGTTGGTGCCTGTCGGACCATTGCTGGCTTGGCCCTGGCATAGGTTGGCCGCGTCTTGGGCGGCATCGTATTCGCAGGATAGAGGGTCGATCAGGAACCCCAACTCCGCGCCGCCACAGGCAGCAATGGCGGCGTTTGTTGCGGCGGTGAGCTTGCCTGGTTCAATTAGGTTACCAAGGTCCTGCTGCATCGCGATCTGCCCGTAGAGACCCGCGGTGTGGTACTTCGTCCAGTTGATGGCGGGCGAGCCAACCAGGATGCCGTCGAAGTCCTCGGCGAATGTCTGCGCGAGCTTCAGTCCCTGCCGCCCACCTGTCGAGAAACCGTCCCAGTAAGCATAGGTATGGTCGCGGCCATAGTAGAGCTTGGTTAGCAGCTTCGTCTTCTCGGCCACCTCATGCAGGCTTCGCTCGGAGAAGTCATTCCAACCCACCGTGTTGATGCTGCCGTCCGGGTTCATGGCAAAGGAAGGATCGATCGGCGAACCGACATGGCCATGGTCCGACGTGGCAACGACAAAGCCTTTTGTCGTGGCAGCCACGTGAATGTCGTCGCTGGCAACCACATTTAGGTTAGCTTGCGGCGTGCCGGCCCAGCCGCTGTTTCCATAGGCACGGATGCGCTCGTTCCAGGTCTCATGAGTCGGCAAAAGCACTTCGATTCCGATACCGGCTGAGGTGGAAGGGGCATCAGCCGGGCCCGGAACGCCAGGTCCGACGAGTAGCTTGACGAGACACAGATCAACACCGGCGATTGGCGGTGTGGCCGCCCCGGTTCCTTCAACTGCAGTTGATGCCGCAGCATCGGCGCCATCGCTCAATATCAAGGACTCGCCCTGTTCGAAATGGCGGACGAGCAGCACCTTTGTGTCCTCGACCCCAGACAGTGCGTTCGCTATTCCATCATCACAGGATAAACCTGCCAATGATGGTTGCTGGGCCTGTGCCGGAATGGTTGGCATGGCCGTCAGCATGCCCATGGTGGCGAGCGTCAAGCCTCTTGTGAGTAGCTTCGCGGAACTACGTCGAGCAGCATGTTGCAATGCCATGCTGCCTTGGTTGGGTAACTTCATTTTCCGTACTCCTGGTGGATAGATGAGCAGCCCAGCGGGCGGGATTTGAGCCCTACACCCGTGGGTCGATGCCATACTGGGCGGGGGCGCCCACATGGTCCCGCAAGGTCGCGCCCTCATAGTCCCGGTGAAAAAGGCCACGTTCCTGAAGGATGGGGACTACCCCGTCGACGAATGCGTCAACGCCATCCTGATAGACGTCCGGTGATATCCAGAAGCCATCGACGGCACCGGCCTCGAACCATTCCTGCATGTGATCGGCGGCTTCAACACCCGGGCCGACAATGGACGGATGATAGTCGATAACGCCGTGGGCAAGGATGTCGCTCAGGCTCCAGCCCTCCTTGGCGATCTTCAACGCGTTGCGGGAGCGCGGATCCATGGGGGACGGGCGAGCAGCGGCAAGTTGCTGTTTCGACAACGGCTCATTCAGTCGGCTCGGATCGAGGGGAACACCCAACATCTGCTCAAGATATCGAACGCGCTGAGGAAATGTGCGTCCGGTGAGCGCGATTTTCCGATCGAGACCAGCACGACGATCAGCCGCGATCGTCGTCATCATGCCGGCGATGAACTTGATTTCATCAGGATCCCGACCGGCGTGCTCAGCGGCGTCGCGAAATGCCTGCCTCTGCGCCTTCGCGTCCTCAATTGTGAACGTGGCACCAATGACGACATTCGCGAACCGACCAGCAAGGGCGTGTGCATTCGGGCTACCGCCGGCGTGGAAAATAACGGGCTGCCCCTGCTCGGATGGCGGAATGTAAAGCGGCCCGCGAGAAGCAACGTATTTTCCACCCATGTTGATAGGCTGGATCTGATCCTCGTTTGCGAACCGTCCGCTTTCGACATCATGAACCCAGGCGTCCTTGCCCCAGCTGCCCCATAGGGCCTGGACCAGTTGCACAGTCTCATGGGCACGCCCATACCGATCGGCACTGGACGGAATGCGCTGGCCATAGTTGGCGGCAACATCCTCACCGCTGGACGTCACAGCGTTCCAGCCGGCCCGGCCATGGCTCATGATGTCCAAGGCCTTGAAGGAGCGAGCAAGATTATAGGGCTCGTTGAAAGTGGTGGAGCCCGTCGCCACCAGACCGATGCGCTCGGTGCCCCGTGCAATGGCTGCCAGGGTCATCATGACATCGAGGTTGAAATGCGGTGCTTCGTTCCCGATGTCGCCGACGTGGCTTGGACCGTCAGGCAGGAACAGGAACTGCATCTTGCCGCGTTCGGCGGCTTGGGCATAGCGCACCTTGGCATCGAAGCTGGCGAAATTTTTGGGATCAACCCCGGGCATGCGCCAGGCGCCAGGCTGGGAGCCGTATCCGTTTCCCAGGTGCATGCCGATGATCATTTGCTTGGTCATGAGAGTACTCGGTTCAAAATTGGGGAGGCGGTATCTGGCATCGCTAGGCGTGCAGTCTGACTGCCATGGAAAACGAGAGGCCGGCGCTCGGGGGACCTTTGAAGGCCGAGCACGTGCATCAGCACGAGGATATGGTCACCGGCATCGAACTGGGCTGCGGGGCCGACGATGAAGGTTGCACTGGCGCCGCCGAGGACCAGGCTGCCGTCAGCTTCAGCGGTCCAGTCCAAGCCCGCGAAGCGCTCCCCGGCCTTGCCAGCAAGTTGCCGAAAGACTGTTTCCTGCTCTTCGGCAAGGACGCTGATCCCCCAATGCTCGGCCTTGCTCAGCACCGGCCATGTCCGCGAGGTCCGGGCGATATTGAGCGATACCAAGGGTGGGTCGAGCGAGACCGAGGTGAAGGAGTTGGCGAGCATGCCTACGGGCAAGCCGTCGACCTTGGCAGCAAGCAGTACGACGCCAGTGGGAAAGGCTGATGTTGCCGATCGCATCGCCTGCGGAACGGGGTCGTTGTGCTTGGTTAAGCTCGGTTCCACAGGCACGTTTTGTGTCCAGATGGCATTCATTTAGTGGACTCCGGATAGGTCTGGATCAAGTCAATGGATGACGACGGGGGCGCCGCCGGCAGCGACCTTGCGCGGCACGAACAGGGCGACCACCAGGGCGGCCAGGACAAACAGGCTTCCCACGAAGAAGGCCTGCTGAGCGCCGTGAGCCAAGGCCAGACCAGAGGCTTCGCCACCTGCCACATAGCGGGCGCTTGCTATTGCGGAGATCGAGAACATGATCGCGATGCCCGCCGCGCCGGCCAGCTGCTGGATGGTGCTGATAATGGCGCTGCCGTGGGGAAGCAGGTGCTTGTCCAACGAGCTGAGGGACGCAGCATAGACAGGGGTCCACATAAAGGCCTGCCCAACGATAATCGCGATGAAGGTCACCAGCAGGAGCCAGATTGGGGTACCCAGCCCGAGTGTCGACAGGAACCACAGCGCAGCAGCGTCGATGATGGCGCCGGCGATCATCAAAGGACGTGGTCCGATGCGATCATAGTATCGTCCCACAATGGTGGAAACGATCGCGATCGTAATGCCACCCGGTGCCATGAACAGTCCTGCCTGAAGCGTGTTAAGGCCGTAGGATGTTTGCAGGACGACCGGCAACAGGGTCGACATCCCGAATGCAGCGGTCATGAACAAGAGGGCAAGCAATGCCGAGGCACTGAAGGTCCGGTTCAGGAACGGGCGCATATCGAGCTGAGCGCGGTCAGATTTCTGTAGATGTACCTGCCGGATCACGAACACAGCGACAAGAAGTGCTCCTACACCGAGGGCGGTCCATGGCGAGACCACGGCATGGCCCTCGCCTCCTTCACCCAGCGATGCCAAACCGTAAACCAGGCTTGCAAAACCGGTTCCTGATAGAGCCACTGACAGGATGTCGAGCTTGGCCTCGCGGGGAGTGCTCGGAACACGGATCATCATATTGCCGACTATGAGCGAGATCGCTGCGATTGGCAGAATGGTAATGAACAGCCAGCGCCAGCTCCCGACCGACAGGATCGCCCCAGCAACCACTGGCCCGAGTGACGGTGCGACCGACGTTGCGATGGTGAGCAGAGCCAGCATCCTGCCCGTTCGGGATGGAGGAACAAGAGCTGTTACCGCCGTGAACGCCAGTGGCGTCACGATAGCCGTGCCAACAGCCTGGATGATACGACCGATCAGCAAGACGCTGAAGTCGGGAGCGGCAGCGGCTACGATGGTCCCAAGAACGAACAGCGACATGGCGAGCGTATAAACCGTCCGCATGCGGAGGCGCTCGGTCAGAAACCCGGTCGTGGGGATGACCACGGCCATTGTCAGCATGTAACCGGTCGTCAGCCATTGAGCCGTCGAGGCGGTCACGTTCAGGTCGGTCATGACCCGTGGCAGTGCCACCGCCATCAGCATCTCGTTGAGAATGACGGTAAACGTGGATGCGACAAGGACAGCAATGGCGATGGCAGATCCAGGGGCGAGTTTTTGCTCTGCGGCTTTGATGTCTGCGGCAGAGGGCATGGCGATATCGGCCATAGACATTATCCTATAATCTAGTGCACTAGGTAATTGGCAGTATAGAGGGTGTAAGTTGATGGTCGCCCGCTATCAGCGGACGACCGAGACTAGCTTAGGCAGACAGGGACCGATTGGTTTCGACGGCAATGGTCCGGGTGAACTCAGCATCGGGTTTGGAGAAAGAGGCCATGATGGCGTCGCGGTTCTTGGGCGCACGCTGCTTATCGGCAGCCGCCAGGGCAGCCTTGAGTTCCTCGGCGGTAAGTTCGGTGCAATAAGCCGGGGTGCCGGGCTGCAGGCGCCATGACTCTTCCAGGGTGCCGGCATCCACGGTGTCGAAACCGGTTATGCTGACGAGATCGGAGACGAGGCTCTTTGCAGCGTCGTCGTCGCCCGAGATCGGGATAGCGATGCGGTTCGCGGTGCCGGGCTCTGTACCGGCGTCGGCCAGGGTCTGCGCCAGGAGGGCATTCCAAGCCTTGACCAAGGGACGACCTACTTGCTCGCTGGCCCAGACGGTCTCGGGCTTGCCGCTTTCCACGTCGGCGATTTTGGAATCGCGAGCCGGATAGTAGTTGGAGGTGTCAACGACGATGGCATCTGTGGGCGCACCGGCCAGGACCGAAGCGAGCTCGGGGTTCTTGGCGTATGGCACCGAAAGGATGATCACTTCGGCATCCCGGACCGCGGCTTCTGCGGTAACCGCCTCAATGCCCGTTCCTGCGACCGTATCGGCGAGACTTTCGGGTCCGCGAGAGTTGGCTAGCTTCACCTGGTGGCCGGCAGCGTTCAGCTTCTTGGCAACGAGCGCGCCGATGTTGCCGGCACCAATAATTCCGATTTTCATATTCTGATCCTTTGTAGTTCAGGCTTTTGCCGGATGGGCAAAATTGTGCAGGGTCTCGCGAAGCGCGACCACATCATCTTCGGTCATCTGACAGGCAGACTTGATCTTCTCGGAGACGCCCCAGACCTCCTCCTGGATGGCCAGCCCGGCAGGCGTGAGGTCGACGATGACCCGACGTTCGTCTTCCGGGTCCCGTGTTCGACTGATCATCCCGCTCGCATGAAGCCGCTTGAGCAGCGGAGTTATCGTGCCGGTGTCCATGCCCAGAGCGTTTCCGAGATCGCCGACTGTTCGGGGTGCATCCGTATAGAG
The DNA here is from genome assembly GCF_014652835.1 of Limoniibacter endophyticus. Classification (GTDB taxonomy): domain Bacteria; phylum Pseudomonadota; class Alphaproteobacteria; order Rhizobiales; family Rhizobiaceae; genus Limoniibacter; species Limoniibacter endophyticus. The sequence continues at coordinate 149,955 of NZ_BMZO01000005.1, read as the reverse complement.
CTCGAGCATCACCAGGTACTGGGGAAAGGTCAGGCCAATGGGGTCAAGAAATGGCTTGTGCATGCGTGCCATACGGCCCGCTGCACCATAGACGGCGAACGAGATCTGCTTCCTGACCAGACGAGAGGCAGTTTTTGGTTCGGACATGGCGACTTTCCTATCCACCAGGCTTCTGATGAACTACTATATAGCGCACTAGATAAAGGGGGAGCCGGAACTTTGCAACCCTTGCCGGACCATTTTCTGCAACGGCAGCTGGCGGGATGGTTCATCCTTGCTGCGAACAGCCGAGATGGGTCGCTTCCCGACAGGGACTTCAGCGATGCTAAGACGCTGATCGCGTGAAGTGCCCAGGGTCGCCCTGCACCTTTGACATTCAACCGCGTTAGAAGCTGGGCGATCTACGGCTGCTTGCGGGGATGTCTGTTGAGATATTGAACGACCGAAATGGGGTCGGAAGCTGTCGGATCGCGCGCCCATTCGGAGTTAGTTCCCCCTGATGAGAACGAGCCGGTGGCAGAACGACCTATGCTTGTAGCTGGAGCAGAGCCCTCAGCTATTTTCGGCTGGATCTATGTCCTCGCTGATTTCCTGCCGTAGTTTTGGCCCTTGCGCGAGGCGCCGCCCAAGCGCGGTTACGAAAGCATCGTAGCGTTCGGCCGCTTTGGCCCGCGCTGCTTGGGCGGCGGGTTCGGGCAGCGCCGGTGTCGAGGAGAGCCAGAAGCGGATAAAGACTGCCATAGTCTCAACGCTGATACCGAGATCGCGCTCCAGGCGCATCAGGCGACGGTCGACTTGGTCGATCCGCTTGGCGATGGCCGCTTCTCTTCTCTCGTCGGCGTCGGGCGACAGGAAGGACGCGATAGCGGCTTCCGCGATCATCGACTGGGACTGGTCCCGGCGGGCAGCATAGTCCGCCAGCATCGTCATGATCTCGGGGTCGAGGTAGACCGAGACCTGCACCTTCTTCTTGCGGCGAACCATGATACTCACAGCTCCATGCCGTCGCCGGGATCCATCGAGATCTGCCGCGCGACGCCGCGCATCACGCGGGTCAGTCGCTGGTTGCGGGCGGCATCATCGTCGCTGCCGTCAAAGGACAAGGGGTCGAACTCGTTTTCGATCGGAGCCTTCTTCTCGTCCGGACTGACACGGCTCAATTCCGGCTGCTGCCGGGGCTCGGACTGGGTGGGATCCTCATCCTCGTCAGCCATCACCGGTTCGGTCGCGGCACGTGGGTTTCCCGGCAGAGGCAAAGCACTCCAGTCGTCTGACTGCTTCGCGGCGGACGCAACCAGCTCCGGCGGCGGCAGAACGCGTTCGGTGAACCGGCGGTCCTCATAGTAGCGCGCCTTCTTCGCCCGAATGGGCGGGGTTCCCGCGACCATGAGGATCTCGTCCGTCGGCGGAAGCTGCATGATTTCGCCCGGCGTCAGCAATTGCCGGGCGGTTTCGGATCGCGAGACCATCAAATGCCCGAGCCAGGGCGACAGCCGGTGCCCGGCATAGTTCTTCATCGCCTTCATCTCGGTCGCGGTGCCCAGCGCGTCGGACACGCGCTTGGCGGTGCGCTCGTCGTTGGTGGCGAAGCTGACGCGCACATGACAATTGTCGAGGATCGAATTGTTAGGCCCGTAGGCCTTCTCGATCTGGTTGAGCGATTGCGCGATCAGAAAGCTCTTCAGCCCGTAACCGGCCATGAAGGCCAGCGCGCTTTCGAAAAAGTCCAGGCGCCCAAGCGCCGGAAACTCGTCGAGCATCAGGAGCAGCCGGTGGCGGCCCCCATTGGTGTGGAGATCCTCGGTCAGCCGGCGCCCGATCTGGTTGAGGATCAGGCGGATCAGCGGCTTGGTGCGGTTGATGTCGGAGGGAGGCACAACGAGGTAGAGCGTTGTCGGAGCTTTCGCGTCCACCATATCGCCGATGCGCCAGTCGCAGCGGCGCGTGACTTCCGCGACGACCGGATCGCGGTAAAGCCCGAGAAAGGACATGGCGGTCGAAAGCACGCCCGAGCGCTCATTATCTGATTTGTTCAGCAATTCGCGCGCCGCGCTGGCGATGACCGGATGCGGTCCGGCTTCCCCGAGATGAGCAGTTTTCATCATCGCTGCGAGCGTTGCCTCGATCGGCCGTCTGGGATCGGAAAGGAAGGCGGCAACCCCGGCGAGAGTCTTGTCCTTTTCGGCATAGAGGACGTGCAGGATCGCGCCGACCAGAAGCGCGTGGCTGGTCTTTTCCCAATGATTGCGCTTTTCGAGACTGCCTTCGGGATCGACCAGGATGTCGGCGATATTCTGGACATCCCGCACTTCCCATTCCCCGCGGCGGACCTCGAGCAGCGGATTGTAGGCCGACGATTTCGGATTGGTGGGATCGAACAGCAGGACGCGGCCATGCCTCGTGCGGAAGCCGGCGGTGAGCTGCCAGTTTTCGCCCTTGATGTCGTGAACGATGGCCGAGCCCAGCCAGGTCAGGAGCGACGGCACGACGAGGCCGACGCCCTTGCCGGATCGGGTGGGCGCGAAGCACAGCACGTGCTCGGGCCCGTCATGGCGAAGATAGCTGCCCTCGAAACGGCCGAGCACCACGCCGTCAGGATCGAGCAGGCCCGCCGCCTTTACCTCTTGCGGTTTCGCCCACCGGGCCGACCCGTAGGTTTCGGCGTTCTTGGCTTCGCGGGCGCGCCAAACCGACATGCCGATCGCGACGGCGATGGCGATGAACCCGCCCGAGGCGGCGATCATGCCGCCTTTGGCAAAGACCTCCGGAGCATAGGCCTCGTAGAAATACCACCACCAGAAGATTGCCGGCGGATAGTAGACGGGCCAGCCCGCAAGGCGAAACCACGGGGTTCCGAGCTGAGTCTGAAACCCGAGCTCCCAGGCGACATATTGCGTGGCCGCCCATGTCGTCACGAGGATGATCAGGAAGACGGTGAGGATCTGGCCCCAGAGGATTTTCGTCGCTGACATGGCAGGTCCTTTCGTCGTGGCTCTCAGAGGCCGAGCCCGCGTTTGCGCCCGAAGCTCCAGTCCACCCCGCCATTGCCGCGGGCGAGTCCTGAGACATGGCGGCCGAGATGTCTTTCGAGCGAGGGCGACCAGGGGACGAGCTGGAAGCTGAGCCCGTCATCGATCATGGCGAAGCGGCCCGAGGCGAGCGTGAGACGCTGGCGGTAGGTGCCGGCGACATAGTCGCCCTCAACCGCGCGGTTGAACGCAAGGCCGGTTTCTCGCGACAGCCTGTCGCCCAGCGCGTCGAGTTCGCGCCGCCTCAGGGTCTCGATCAGATTGCGGTTGAAGATGATCCGGCGATGCTGGCGCGTGGCCAGCCCTTCACCCACCAGATGCTCGGCGCGTTCCTCCATGGCCTGGCGGACCTCGCCCCCGAAACCGCCCGCGGACAGCGCAGCCGGATCGCGCGCCAAGGCCTGCCGGTCGAGCCAGGTCGCGCCCGGTGCCGAGACCTGTGCCTGCAAATCGAGATCGGAGCGGACCGCGATCGCGACCCGCCGCTGTCCTCTGGCATCGTCGAAGCCGCGCAACTCGACGATGGAGCCGGGTGCGCTGTCACCGGCGGCATCGAGATCGGGAAGCCTGATGTGATGGGTTCGCCCATCGACGCCATCGACCACGGCATAGGCAGTGCCTTTGAGTTCATCATCGAGCCCGCGCGCGACCAGCCTGCCGATGATGGGCGCATCCAGACTTTCGCCGGCGAGCACATAGCTTGCCGCACCGCGCTCTATGCCGCGCTCGGTCAGCGCGCGGTGCATACGCTTGATGATGTCGCCGCGCTCGCCAAGCTCGCGCAGCACCGTTGGCGCCTTGTCGTCGATCGCCCACTGGCCGGGACCGATCTGCTCGGCCAGACCAAGTGTTTCGAGCTTGCGCAACCGCCCGAGCTTTAGCGCCCGATACTCGTCGGGCGTTTCGCCAGCCCGCAGAGCGACATCAATGATCCCGGTGCCGCGTCCGTCGCGCACAAGCTGACGGTCAAGACCAGTCCAGCGTTCTGCAGCCATCTGGCGCTCGAGCGTTCGGCGAATGTCGCGTTCGGTTCGCGGCCCGAGTTCCTGGGTGATGAGATCGCGCGCCCGGTCGCGCATCCCTTCCTTGATGTAGTCGCGCGCGATGACAAGATCCTGGCCGTCATCGCGCACCCCACGCACGATCAAATGGACATGGGGATGCTCGGTGTTCCAATGATCGACCGCCACCCAATCGAGTCGGGTGCCGAGATCCTTTTCCATCTGTCCGGCCAGCTCGCGCGTAAAGGATTTGAGGTCCGCCATGTCCAGCGCGTCGTCGGGCGAGACGATGAAGCGAAAATGATGCCTGTCCCCGCCGCAGCGTTCGGCAAATGTCCCGGCATCCGCCGCGTCGACGTCCGGCCCGAACAGCCGCGCCTTTTCTCCGTCCCGGGTGACGCCATCGCGGCGCAGATAGTCGAGGTGGGTGCCAAGCGATGCGCGGCGCGCGGCATGGCGCACGACACGGGCCTTGACCACGGCCCCGCGCGAGCGGGCGGTGATAAAGCGATTGGCCTGAATGCTGGCGCGTTGGCCATGCCCGAACCGCGAACGACTACCCGAGACGATCCGGCCCGAGCGCGAAACGCCGCCCCCGGCCTCTTTGGCCGCCGCCAGTGCCTGGGCAATGAAGGGCCGCGCCTGCTGAGCGCGTGTCGAACGGATGCGCCCCGGACGAATGCGGAACTCGCGCTCATCGGACATGACGCGGCCTCGCAATGTGTGGAAACCGGAGCAAAAACGAAGGATCCTGCATTGCGCGCACATTGCGCCCTCGGGTCACAAGGTGCGGAATCGCAGAAAAACCCAAGCAATAACAACCGACCGCCTGGCCGACACTGTGCGGCCTTTTATCCTGCCATCGGTCGGTTGTTGTGGTCCTGCCCAGCCAGCCAGCACGCCATGACGCGCTGGCGCACGATGCCGTGCGATCGAGCAAAAACCGTCTCATGGCGTAGCACCGCTATCGGCTCGAGTGACAAAAATGGCCTCGTGCTGTCGCCGGTCAGGCGCGCCGGTCGCATCCGGAACGGGGATGCGAGTGTTGCCGTCCGGCGGAGCGGGCGCGTCGCCGATAACGCTCTGTCGATTGCCGCTGCGCGCAACAAAGAGCGGCGCCTCGCGCCAATCGGGCGGACGCGCAGCGGGCATGGAGGCGCCGTGAGACGGCGTCGCGTCCCCCAGAATCGGTGCGAGCTTGGCGACATAGGCGCGCGTTTCGGCGGGCAGAACGCGACCCGCCGAAAGATATTCATCGTAGCGTCCGGGCCCGGCATTATAGGCCGCCAGCATCGCCGCGACGTTGCCGTAGCGATCGAACATCGCGCGCAGATAGGCCGCCCCCGCGAGGATATTGTCGCGCGGCTCGTAAGGATCGCGGCCCAGGCCATGGCGCTGCCGCAGCGCCGACCAGGTGGCGGGCATGATCTGCATCAGGCCCATCGCCCCAGCCGAGGATATGGCGCGCACATTGCCCGCGCTTTCGACCTGCAGGACCGCATCGATCCAGGTCTCGGGAATGTCGAAACGCCGCGAAGCTTCGGCGACATGGTCGGCATATGCATCGTGCAGGACGCGCGGCGCGAGCGGACTTGGTTGCGCCTGCGCCGCGACGCCGATCGGGTTGCAGAACAGGCCGGTAAGGAGAAGGAAGGCAATGGATCGGGCGGCGCGGTGACGCCCGATCGCACCGGAGTGGCCATGCCCGAGGCGACAGCGCGGCATCGCTCAGTCCTTTGCATCGCGTTTGGGCGGCCGGTTCCAGTGCAGCGACCAGGAAGCCGCATCGGCGCCGTTCTGGAACAGGGCGGCGCGGATCGGGTGCGGCAAAGCCGGATCGTCGATCAGCATGGAGAGATATTCCCCGGCCTTCTCGCCGGTGCGTGTCCAGGCCGCGCCGATCTCGGGGCCGGTGTCGTCTTCGCCGAGATGGACGCGGTGGTCGGGGGCGTTCTCGACATCGGCCGGATCCACCGCGACGATGGCGATCTCGCGGTCGAGCGTGAGCGTCTGGATGCGCCCGGCAAAGCCGGTCTTTTGCCTGGTAAATTCACCGATCTGCGGCATGGCCGTTTCCTTTCCTATGCGGTGAAGACGATCGGGCGGACATTGCGCCCGCCCGCGGACAGGCGTTCACCGCGCTGACGCCTGCCATTCGAAGCGGCCGTCACCATTCACATCGGTCCAGATCGGCACGACGCGGGCGGTGACGGCTGAAAGCGGAAGCGGCCCGAAATAGCGGCCATCGAAACTGTCGGCGGCGTCCCAGTTCATCAGGAACACATCGCGCTTGGCGATCACGCGGCAGCCCTGCCAGGAGGGCAGGTCGCGGCCCATCCGGTCGCGCTCACGGGCATGGCCATAAAGGTGGTCGTAAGCGGTAATGGCCGTGCCATGGCGGCAGACTCTCGTGCCATGGAGCGCCAGGATACGCTTGATCAGTGGCACGCCGCGCGGAAGATAGCGGCGCGCTTCAAGCAGCTCGGCAAGCGCGTCTGGCGGCTGGACCGCGACCAGATCGGTGACTTCGATTGGGTCGGCCGGCTCGACGGCGTAGAGGCCGATGGGCGCACTGGCCGAGGCGTTCCAGATGAAGCGCGGACCGTGCCCGGTGAGGACCGGGGCGACGACCAGCCCGACCGAAACCAGAGCGGAGGCGAAAATGGCGCGCCGGGTCATGGGAGAATGCTCCGCCGCTTGATCCAGGCGCGGTGCTGCGCTTGCGTGTAGACGCGGGGGCTTTCCCCGGCCGCCAGTCGGTTATGAACGTGGCGCCAGTGATCGGGCGCGACATCGGCCCCGTCGATGCCGCGCGCCTCGATCGCATCGATGAGCTGCAGCACGCGCTCGACTTTCGGCCAGGCAGAGACTGTCAGCAGAAGTTCGCCGCCCGGCGTGACGGCGGGAACGGTCTGGTAGGCTTCGTGCGGCGCGACCGCGCGCAGGATGTCGAGATGGGAAGCGACGGTGCCATAGTCATTCGCCGTCCAGCGCACGAAGGCGAAAAGGCTCCCGGGACGAAAGCCGAGGACACGGCGTCTGCGGTCGATGATGCGCTCCTGAACCGGATTCCCGAACCGCACCCAATATTCGAGCGACTTCTCGATCCAGATCAGCTCCACTTCGGTCAGCGCTGTAGCCGATGAGGAGCGCGCGCCCTCGGCTGCCAGCGTTCGATGTCCCGCCAAGCCGGTCATTGCCCAGCGTCTCCGGCGGGTGGAAATTCACGCTCCAGAAGCGCGCGCAGCATGTCGGCGACGGTCATGCCGCGCTCGAAGGCCGCGATCTTGATGCGGCCGCGCTGCGCCGGTGTCACATCGATGGTGAGCCGCGCCGTGTTCGCAGCGCCGTCCGCCCTACCGGCCGGCAGCTCTTTTGCGGCTCTCACCCAGGTTTCGGGATCGGCCGGCCGGCGGGCAAAGCCGCTCCTGGGCGATCGAGCGCTCATGACGCCCTCCGTGTGCGCGGGAGCCGCTCGATTTCATCAATCAGCGCTGCGATCTCATTGGCCGCGGCTGTGGCGCCGTCCAGTTCGTGAACGAGACGGCCGGTCTGGGCAGCGCTGGCGAAGGCGACACGCTGCCCGATCCGGCTCACGAGCACCGGAGGATCGTGATCGGCGAGCGCAGCGGCGGTTTCGCGGCCAAGGATGGTGCGCGCAGCGCAGCGATTGAGGACGAAGCGGGAGAGGAGATCGGGCCGGTAAATGCGCGCTTCGGCGATGAGCGACAGCATCTCGGCGGAAGCCCAGCCATCGAATGGCGAAGGCTGCACCGGGATCAGCACCAGGTCAGCGGCGAGCAGAGCGGAGCGCATGAGACCGGCGACACGCGGCGGCCCATCGATGACGACATGATCGGCCTGCTGGGACAGTTCCGGCGCTTCCCGGTGTAGCGTGTCCCGCGCAAGACCGATGACACCGAACACCCTCGGCAGCCCCTCATGACCGCGCTGCTCAGACCAGTCGAGCGCCGAGCCTTGCGGATCGGCGTCGACCAAAGTGACCCTCTGCCCCCTTCCGGCCCATTCTCCGGCGAGATGCAGCGCCAGTGTCGTCTTGCCGACACCGCCCTTCTGGTTGAGCAGAGCAACGATCATCGCTGACCGTCCTCACGCTCACCGCGCAGCGGGCGCATGGTGTCGAAGCGGATTTCTGATGTGTGATCGGATGGCGTTGGCGGCCGACGGTTCGCCGTCGCTCTGAGCGCCTGGCCGGTGCGGGCGATGAGGTTTTCAACATCGCGCCTGCGCTCTTCAAGGTTAGATTCTGTGTTAGACTCTCTGTTACGGGCGCGATTTGCCGAACGATCTCCGTGCCTTAAACCCGGATCGGGTTCCTGATAGCACGAGCCACCGGTTCCCGATGGCACGATAGTTCGGGTTCCCGATAGCACGAGGCCGTCCACAGCTTTTCCACAGGCCGGCCATGGCTCGAAGGCGAGCAGCGCCCGGCGCCCGGTCTCGATCTCGGTAAAGAGCCTGTAGCCGGGCAGCGGCTGACGGCGGATGATATCGCGCAGTTCGAAGGCAAAGCGCTTATAGGGCGAGAGAGAGCCGGACTTCTGGTGCAGATGACGAAAATCGAACCGCCATCCGCCCTTCTGGCGGCCGCCATGCTTGCGCACGAGCCGGTAAAGCCAGCGGTCGAGCCCGCCGGTCAGATCGAAATAGGCCCGATCGATGGTCAGGATCAGCGCATCGTCCAGGACAGCGCGATAGAACCAGTCCGGCACGATCAGTTCGATACCATCGGGGCGGCCGGCGCCGTCGGTTCGTTCCTGCCATTCGTTGATCCAGGAGAAGCGGTGTCGCCGCCCTTCAGCGGGCTGGCGGATCGTGGTCGAGATGGTGGTGGATTGCAGCCGGTCGAGCGCTGCCTTGAGACGCTGGTAATCGCGCAGGCTGGTGCCGCGGCCAATGAAGGTGAGAATCTCATAGGGCGTTGCCGCCATGAGCCGCGAGGTGCGGAGGCCTGTATCGCGCGCTTCGACGATCTGGCTGGCAGCCCAGATCAGGATATCGGCGTCCCAGATCGTTGCCATGCCGTGGTCGGCAACCGCCTCGACGCGGATCGCAATTTTTCCGGCGGTGAAGTCGATCGGGGTGATGCGATGTGATTTGGCGAGCGAGAAGAATGGATACGCCATGAGGTCCTGCGCGTCCCGCGGTGCGAAGTCACCGGGAAGCGCTCTGAACAGGTCGAGCTGCCCGCGCTCGGACGGGGAACGTCGCCGGATCGCCATGGGTAATCCTCGCGCGACGGTCAGCGATTGATGCCACCGGCCGACCCACAGGCCGCTGACGTGTGCCGTTTGGCTGGCAGAACCTGTCCGCGCGGATCGGAGGTTGAAGTAACCGCGCCGCGCGAAGCCCAGGCTTCGAGATCAGCTACCGAATAGACGACGCGCCCGCCGAGCTTCCGATAGGCCGGGCCGGTTCCATAGGTGCGGTGCTTTTCCAGCGTGCGCGCCGAAAGGCTGAGAAATACCGCCGCTTCCTTGGTGCGCAGGTAGCGTGGCGGCAGGGCGGCGAGATTGGGTCGCATTGTCGGGCCTCCGTGGCGTTGCCGAGCGCCGCTGCGGAGCAACGGCGGATCGCGATCACGGTGGCGAAGGAATGCAGGCGGGGTGGATGGGGAAGATAACAGGCGAACAATCCCCACCCCGACATCGAAGCGCACTCAAGATCGGCGACGATGCCGTAGCAATTTGCGATAGCCGCCATTGATGAGCGGCCCGGCACCTTCGATCAGCCCGATCACGGCATCGCGCAAGGATGAGGTCTTCCAGGGCTCGGCCGCGACCCGCTCGGGACCGAACAGAGCGATGGCGATCTCGCGATAGGTCGCGCCATTGGCCCGGCCGTCGGCGGCTCGCATCATCAGTCGGATACGTCGACGCTGGTACGGCGTGATGCGTCCGTCGCGCGTAACGGATCGCGCGTTCAGCGCTTGCCAGAGCCGCAGCACTGCCTCGACCCGGTCGGGCAGATCGTCGTCGATTGGCAGGATAACGGCCGAGGCTCTATCGGTTTTTCGGCCCGACAGCAGCAGGATCTGCGCGACGATGCCGCCGCGATGGATGGCATGAAGACCTTCCGGACTCGGGCGAACGGCAGCAGACACGGCCGGCGACGGAGATGGTGACGGAGGCAGAAATTCCGGAGCGTCGTCAGCGAGCAAGACCGCCGGATTGGCGAGCGGCGACCATAGGACGTCCTGACGAAGCGCGGAAAGGCTCGGACGAGCCGGGAAATCGCAACCCCCAGTGACGCTGGGCGTCGGTTGAATAGGGATGATCTTCGGCCTTCATGGCGACGAGTTCGCCATAATGCTCCTGGTAGCGTTCAAACCGCCGCAAACATTCCCATGCGAGCCCTTCGACTGAGAGCGTGTCGAAGAATTCATAGCGACGACCGTCTCGCCAATGGGAAGTGTCCGGTCGCACCCGTCCCTCCTCACGTGCAAAGCGCAGGTCAGATTTTTCGCCGAGCTATTTACGACAAGATCTGTTGCAGCGGCATGACAGGGCGGCCGGCAATGCGGAAAATCTGCCGACAGGCCGCGAAACGCCGTATCTCGCCCGCGCGTCTCCGTGCGCCGCGCCGGACGCGAACTTCAGACCTATCGCTTCCACAGAAGATGACGGTAACCGGTCTGCGCCATCCATTTGGCGCGCGCCAGATGAGCATCATGGACACGGCGCGCGCGATCCGGCTCGAGATTGGGGTCGATGCCAAACAGGATATGAACGGCTTCGGTCCACTCGGCACCATCGGCAGCGGCATCCAGCAGTCGCATGTACAGCTTGATATGGGCACGGTCGTAGGCGGTTAATTCGCTGGAGACCGGCGGTGCATCCTCGAAGGGTTCTATCGGGGGCATGTCAATTGCCTGATGCGTGCTGCCCACTGCAGGACGCGGGGTAACATCAGATACTCCAGGATTGTGTGTTTTGGGAGAATATCGCCTGGAGGGAATACGGCGTCTGCCGCTTGCCCGTCAGCGCTTTTTGTCACCACCATCATGGACCAGCAGCACTCCGTGTCCACGCTCGGTCGACAGGAGGACGACACCGGCTGCTTCGAGAGCCCGACGGACCTGATCGCGCGTGCTTTCGTACACCTCGAGGCCGCTTTCGGATTCGAGGCGCTTGAGCGCGGTCAGTGATACACGGGCCTTGTCAGCAAGCGTCTCCTGTGTCCAACCCAGCAAGGCGCGCGCGGCCCGCGACTGTCGGGCGGTGATCATGCATGATCACCTCCCATTGCGACCGGCGCGCACTCCAGAACTACGACTATAATAGTCGTTCTGGGCAAATAGTCATCGATAATTGGGCCTCTGTTCCTCAGCTATGGCGTCGCTGACCTTTGTTGTCGGACGACTGATTCGGCCGCCCAAGGCTGATGGGATTGGCCCACCAAAGAACACTGAATGACGCTCAAACGTATCAATCCATCCTACTGAGATATGTTTGCGGATCAAATTTTTGCCTTCCAGACCGCCCTGTGATACGTTTCTGGATCAAATCGAGCAAATTGATCTGTAAAGGATTCACATGAAAACCGAAGCAGAGGCTCTGGATATGATCGGCGACCATTTTCGGCGCGCACGGCTAGCGGCGGGCCTGACGCAGGAGCAGGTCGCCGATCTCGCCGGCATATCCCGTCCCCGCTATCGCGACGTCGAAACCGGAGCTGCAGCGGCACGCGCCACGACTCTGATCAATGTTGCAAGGGCGCTTGGCCTGGAGATGATGCTGGTTCCTCAGGCGATGGTCCCGGCCATTGAGGCGCTGCTCAGCCCGCAGGGCGAGGACGACCGGCCGGCTTTCAGCCCGCAAGCGGAAGGTGATGATGAATAGAGCCCGCTCCGCCGAAACCGTCCTGTCTCTCGATGTTCTCCTCAACGAGGTAAAGGTCGGCACGATTGTCAGGACACCGGGCGACTTCAACGCCTTCAGCTTCGATCCTGCCTACCGCGCGAGCGGAGGACATCCCGTGTTGAGCTTGTCCTTCCGCGCGGCAACAGGAGGATTGCGCAAGGATCCGCGCCCGGTGGCAGGCGCCTTACCGGCCTTCTTTGCCAACCTCCTGCCCGAGGACAAGCTGCGCGCGGCGATGGAAAAGCATCACGTCCGGACCGTCCGGCCCGGCAATGATTTCGATCTGCTGGCCGCGCTGGGTGCCGACCTGCCGGGTGCCGTGCGTGTTATCCCGAGTAACGGAGATATCGTCGCTGCAACCGCTGCAGTTGAGGGCGAGCCGAAAGCGCGTTTCTCGCTCGCCGGCGTGCAGATGAAGCTTTCGGTGATGAAGAACACCGGCAAGGGCGGCGGATTGACAGTGCCGCTCGGGGACAGCGACGGTCAGTACATCGCCAAGTTTCCTTCGACCGCCTTTCCAGGCGTGTCGGAGAACGAGTTCGCCAATCTCGCGCTGGCCGAAGCCATCGGCATGGACGTGCCCGAACGCGAGCTGGTGGGCAAAGACCAGTTCGAAGGCATCCCTGAAGAGTTCGAGACCCTGGCCGAGGGGCTGGTCCTTCTTATCCGGCGGTTCGATCGCGCCGCCGGCGCGCGACGAATTCATATCGAGGATTTCGCTCAGGTCTTCGGCATCTATCCGACACGGAAATACGAAGGCGCGGCCTATCACGACATTGCCGCGGCGCTGAATGTGGCGATCTCGCCGATAGCGGCGCTGGAGTTCGTCCGCCGCCTGACCCTGTCGGTGGTCATGGGCAATGGCGACATGCACCTGAAAAACTGGTCGCTGGTCTATCCCGGTGACGGCAACTCGCCCGCCCTGGCACCGATCTACGACGTGCTTTCGACGGTCCCCTATATCCCGGCTGACAATCTGGCTTTGTCACTTGGCGGCGAACGCGCGTTCAAGGCACTGACGCTGCCGCGGTGGAAGGCTTTCGCCAATCGGGCGCGGCTTCCAGAGCCCGCCGTCCTGAAAACTGTCAGCGAAACAGCCAGACGTATCGATGCGCATTGGTGGCAATTGCCGGAGCGTGATGCCGTCCCGACGATCGTTCTGGACCGGATCGACGCCCACGTGAGGGCCATGATGCCTGTCCTCTTGGACTGAGCGCCGTTCATTGGTGCGGCTGACAGAGAAATGGCCCCGGCTGTGTCGCCGAGGCCATTTGCGCTTCAGTCGCCGCGGCGCGGGTTGGGGCGGGACCAGATCAGCGAGTAGGCTTCGCCTTCCTCGTCATCGAAGAGGTTGGCGTAGATCGGGGCGGTGAAGCTCGGATCATCGAGCTTGAGACCCAGATAATCGCGGCCTTCGCCCGAGCGCTTGGACCAGGCGGCACCGATCTCGGCGCGGCCGACCAGGACCCGGTGGCTGGGAGCGTTCTCGCCGTTTGCGCGGATGTCGGGAACGATACGCACGCCCTTGGCCTGGACACTGAGGGTCACGATTTCGCCGGTGAATTCGTTCGAACCGGTCTTCTTGAAGCTACCGATGGTCGCCATTTCAAATCTCCGTTTTCCGTTTTCGAGCCCGCACCATTGCGGCCTCGATGGCGATCGACGGGACGGAGACGATCGCTGGCGCATCCCCGTTTGCGGGGACTGGACAGCACAGGAGGGACTTTCTTGCTCGCGCGAGGAATGACGCGCCCCGGGGACCCATGGAACATGGGGCGGGCCGTCAGGGGAAGAAAGTTGTGACGACGCTGTTGCGCCAAAGCGATCGAAGCGCGCGCCGCGCGCTGGTCTTCGGCCAGATCAGGCCATGGAAGAGGCCGTTTGGAGCGGTCAAAGATACGAGAAGAGCGCAGAGTCTGGCGCATTCGAGTTCAGCCAGACCGGTGGCGACGGATGCCCGTGACGTCGCCCCTGTCCTTGGCACGCGTACCGCTATTTGACCCAATCGAAGTCGGCGAGAGCTCATCCCGCCTGGGTTCCGCAATGTGCCCGCGAAATTCGCGCCACCCGTCCTGCTCCCGATATGTGCCGCATCACTCCACTAGATTGATGTGAGTTCATTACGCCGATCCCGCGCCCCTTATCTCTGAGGACGGCGAGTTTATCTCTCTGTTCTGGCTTCCAACCAGATTCTGCACGCAGCTAGATGCGCGCATGGCCCGTGCCAGCAGACTCGGCAGACGCCCTCGCCGCGAGCCGCAGGAAGGTCGTCACTCCCACGGCAATTGCGCCAATGACCGAGAAGATGAGCTGCCAGGTCTCGGACGGCATCATATGTTTGACGATGCCGAGCGTGGCGTAGAAGCCGGCGACGACTGCCGGAGCGACAAAGGCGAGTGCGATCAGCAACCGCGCCCATAGAGGCCGGACCAGAATGAGCAGGCCTTGGGCTGCCGCCAAGGTCAGGCCGGCAGCGAGTAATCCGACAAGAACAGCCCCAAGCCAGCCCGCGCCGGTGCCGTAGGCCCAGATACCGGCGTTCACCCCGATGAAGAAGGGCAACGCAAAGACGGCAAGGTTGAACAGCAGCCAGCACATGAAGCCTATGGCGGCCATGGCGACGAGAATACCGAGAAAGGTCATGGTGGTGTCTCCGTGCAATGGATTGGACGGTGCGCCTGCCACCACCTCCACGGCGCGATCGGAACAGTAGCAGAAGTGCCCGCGATCATTAAGAACAAATAGGGATCAAAGAGATCCCCTGACCCTGTCCGGCCATCTTCCTTGTTCTGCCTGGACATGGTCGGATCCGGCGGCCCATCGTCCTACAGGCGATGTGTTTCGCCGGCATGATAGGCCGTCGAGGCGCTTCCGGTTCGTCGACGGCCTTGAGGAATGGCGGGCAGCGCTCACGCGCCGCCCGTCCCGAAGCGGTAGACAGGAATGCCCAATTTGCGCGCCTTGTCGGCGAGATTGTCCTGGATGCCGGTGCCGGGAAAGATGATGACCCCAATCGGCATCGTGCCGAGCATCTGATCGTTGCGTTTGAAGGGCGCAGCCTTGGCGTGTTTGGCCCAATCGGGCTTAAAGGCGACCTGCGGCACCTTGCGATTGTGGGCCCAGGTGGCGGCGATGCGCTCGGCGCCCTTCGGCGATCCACCATGCAGCAGCACCATGTCAGGATGCTTGGCATGAACCTGGTCGAGCTTGTCCCAGATCAATCGATGATCGGTGGTCTCGCCACCCGAAAAGGCGATCTTCGTGCCGGCCGGTAGCAGCACCTCATTGTCAGCGCGTCGCTTGGCGGCGATGAAGTCCCGGCTATCGATCATGGCCGCTGTCATCTGGCGATGATTGACCCGTGAACCCGAGCGCTGCGACCAGGGCGTACCGAGGGTGCGCAGATAGATATCGGCAGCGGTCTCGCGGAAAAGCTCAAGACTGTCACGGCGTTCGATGAGACTTTGCCCGATCCCGATCAGGGTCTCGAGCTGGACGGATTTCACCTCGGACCCGTCCTGTTCGCACTGGAGGCGCTTCTGGGCCTGCTCGTTGTCGTCGAGCTTCTTTTCGATCCGTTCGACAGCACGGTGGAAGGTATTGACGCTCGACCAGAGGATCTCGGCAAGGTCGAAATCGAGACTGGTGTCGGCCATGGTGGAGATCAGGGCGTCGAAAATATCAGCGACCGCGCTCTGGATGATGTGATCCTCGGGCGAGATCCGGGGATCGGGCTTGTCCTCTGACGGACGATAGCCGTAAAGCTCAAGCTCCTCGATGGCATGGCCGGTGGCAGATGTCGCGTGATCGGGTTCGCGTTCGTCATAGGTGTACATGGCAGGCTCCGATGGCAAGGACCGCGACCGTCGCGGCCTCATGGCGACGACAAGCCCGCAGGCGGTCCGGCCAGGCAGCCCGAGCCTTTCGCGAGGGTCTCGATGGCAAAGCCCGGCTGATTTGCTTCGCGCTGTAAAGGCGGGCGAGACGGGGTCCCCACGCGACTAGTCGCGTGGGGTGGCGGGCCGCCGACGGAAATCAGTCGGGCGCCGCC
Organism: Limoniibacter endophyticus; assembly: GCF_014652835.1. GTDB lineage: Bacteria > Pseudomonadota > Alphaproteobacteria > Rhizobiales > Rhizobiaceae > Limoniibacter > Limoniibacter endophyticus. Next base: position 133,991 of record NZ_BMZO01000005.1, on the reverse strand, counting down.
ATTGCCCGGCCGGGCCGTTTGTGGGCCGCTCGCCCTCTCGAAGGCCGAGGCGCGGTCCCCTGCCGAATAGAGAAGGCTTCTTGTATGCCGCTACGGAACACGAGCGCCCGCCCGCTTCTCATCCCGGCTATGCAGCCAAAGCCATGAAGCGGCCGACGTCGTCTGCAGCCAGTTGCCCGTGAAGCCGTGCCCGCAATGCATCCAGCCCGCACGAAGTGAGGTCTTCGTTGAAGTCACCCATCATCGGCGAGAGCGTGATGGTCTCGATTCCGGCCGCCAGCGCCCGTTCGACGAGCCTGTCTCGTGCGCTGTCGCCTGCCGGATCATTGTCGCGCACGATATAGAGCCTGCGCAGATGGGCCGGGAACAGGAAAGCAGCGAGGTGCCCGGCCGAGAGTGCGGCGGCCATCGGCATCTGCGGCAGCAATTGCCGCAGCGACAGAATGGTCTCGATGCCTTCTCCCGCCGCGATGACATCTTGTGCCTTTCCGAACCGGACGGCGTTACCAAGTAAGTCCCCCATGGCCTTGCGTGGCGGATCACGCGGCGCTTTGCCCGACCCGTCACGCGCGAGCCAGGTACGATGGGCGCCGGTTATGTCGCCATCGAGATCGGTGACCGCCGCGATTATCGCCGGCCAGGTCTCGGTCGGCCCTTCATGCTCGGGCCGCCAGTAGCAGTTCGGATGGAAGCGCAGCGCGCCGGTCCCCTGCAAATACGTAATGCCGCGTCTCCGCAAATACGTCTCTGCGAGCGTGCTCGTGATCGGTTGTGCGATGCGCCAGAGCCGGCGTGCGGCTTCTGCCGAACCCGATATAGCCGGGGTTCCGCGACGCCGCCCGGTGGGAACTGATTCTGGATGGGGAAGGCTCAGAAAGCGGCGGGCTTCCGCAGCGACCTCGGCGAAGTCGAGGAGACCGAGGCTTTCGCGGATTACATCGAGCAAATCACCATGTTCGCCGGTGGCGGCATCGGACCATTTACCCGCCGGCCCCCTGGCGCTGTCATGCAGCCGCACGAACATCGAGCGTCCCGCGCAATTGCGGACGTCGCCGACCTGCCAGTAATGGCCCTGTTTATGGCCATTCGAGAGGTAGTGACGGCAAACCGACTCGGCCTGCCGGCCGAGACGCTGCGCCAGATCGGTGGCGTAAAGACGGGACATCAGGCCGCCTCCCGTTCGGCAATGCGTTCGATCGGGAAGCGCTCGACAAGCTTGCCGATAATCCCGGTGCCGGCTGCCCCGACCGGCACAAAGAAGCGCAATTTCCACGATATGATTTCGCTGAAGAGCCCATAAGCGCGCAGGCGTTCGCGCATGGCATCGCTGAAGCCTGTAAGTTCAATGCGGTGAGCCCCCATGACCCGGACGCGGCGCAGTTGCAGCCCTTCGGCCAGGTCGAGGATTGTGCGCCCGTCGATCAAAGCGGCGTAAGCCTCATTGGCTGTCAGGCTGACGCTTTCTGTGGTGGCAACGCTGGCTGCCCATGCCGGCGAGACACGGCGGCCGATGATGCGCTCGCCGTCATCGGTCTGGAGCCGATAAACACGGGTGGAATCCTGCGGCAGCCGCTTCCAGACCGGCAAGAGCAATCCCGCCACGATGTAAAGGGTGCCCTCGGAATAGGCCGGTACCTGCGCGACTTCCCGGTTCCACATGGCCGCAAAGCTGTCCCGATCGGCTTCGATCCAGCGCGTTTCGCCCATCGCCCGAAGAGCAAAGGTCGTGCTTTCCATCGGCCGGAGCAGTCGTACGCGCGGCTCAATCTCGCCATCGTCCAGCATGACACTGGTGGTGGGGACCTGGACGGCGGCGCGGGCCGAGCGTTCATTCACCAGCAGTTTTGCCCGCGGATCGGTCAGTTCACGCAGGGCCGCATTGAGCGACATCGGCCTGTTGCGCTTGCGCTCGCTGATTGAAAGCAGCCGGGTCTCAGCGCCAGTCGCGGGGTGGGTGTAAATGACCTGACGGCCGGTCAGAGTGAAGCTTTCGGCGCGGAGCGTTTCGAGACCAAGATCGTATGTGCCGGAGGCGATAGCCCCGTCGACTCGCGCCTGGAGGAGCTGCTCGAAAGCCGAGAACAAGATGGCCTGCAGGTCGATGGTCAGCGCCAGCAGCCGGTTGAGAAAGGTGGTGATCGGCGGCAGGTCGTCCTTGATGCCGTTCGCATCCATCAACTTCAGACCGGTCATCTGCTCGAAACGTCCGAGCGAACAGCCTTGCACCTTGCCGCGCACGATCAGCATATAGAGCTGCCGCAAGGCATCGCGGGCATAGGGGCTTTCCAGATTGTCCTCGGGCCGAAAGAGGCCCTGACCTCCGGTCTGGCGCTGACCGCGCGTGATCGCGCCGAGCGTGTCGAGACGCCGTGCGATGGTCGAAAGGAAACGCTTCTCGGCCTTCACATCGGTCGCGATGGGTCGGAACAGCGGCGGCTGCGCCTGGTTGGTGCGATTGGTGCGGCCCAGCCCCTGAATGGCCGCGTCTGCCTTCCAGCCCGGTTCGAGAAGATAGTGGACCCGCAGGCGCCGGTTCCGCGCCCCGAGATCGGCATGGTAGCTGCGCCCGGTGCCGCCCGCATCGGAAAAGACCAGAATGCGCTTGCGATCGTCCATGAAGGCGGCGGTTTCGGCAAGGTTCGCGGAGGGTGCGCGGTTCTCGACCGCCAGCCTTGCCGCTGAGCTTTCGCACTTGCGGATGATCCGGCGCGAACGGCCCGTGACCTCGGCCACGACATCGGTCCCAAACCGCTGCACGATCTGGTCCAGGGCGCCGGGAACGGGCGGAAGGCAGGCCAGGTGCTCGATCATCGCGTCGCGCCGGGCAACGGCCGCCCGACATTCGACGGGCTGGCCATCGCGAAATACCGGCCGCGAGGAGAGATTGCCCTCGCTATCGGTGAAGGGTTCGTAGAGCTGCACCGGGAAGGAATGGGCGAGATAATCGAGTACGTATTCCCTTGGCGTGATGTCGACGCGGACGTCGTTCCATTCCTCAGCCGGCAGTTCGGCGAGGCGGCGCTCCATCAACGCCTCGCCGGTCGAGACGATCTGGATGACGGCGGCATGCCCGGCCGCAAGATCGGCATCGATGGACCGGATCAATGTCGGGGTTTTCATGCTGGTCAGCAGATGCCCGAAGAAGCGCTGTTTCGCGGATTCGAAGGCGGATCGGGCGGCGCTTTTGGCCTGGCGGTTCAGCGCACCGTCGCTGCCAGTGATGTTGGCCGCCTCCATCGCCGCATCGAGATTATTGTGAATGACCGCAAAAGCGCCGGCATAGGCATCATAGATGCGGCGCTGCTCGTCCGTCAGCCGATGCTCCACCAGTTCATATTCGACGCCATCGTAGGAAAGGGACCGCGCGGTATAGAGCCCAAGTGAACGCAGATCGCGCGCCAGCACCTCCATCGCCGCCACGCCGCCAGCCTCGATCGCCTCAACGAACTCGGCACGGGTGGCAAAAGGGAAATCCTCGCCGCCCCAGAGGCCGAGCCGCTGGGCATAGGCGAGGTTATGCACCGTCGTTGCGCCCGTGGCCGAGACATAGACAATCCGGGCATCGGGCAAGGCGTGCTGGAGCCGCAGCCCGGCACGCCCCTGCTGCGATGCCGCGATAGTCCCGCGTTCTCCCTTGCCGCCACCGGCGTTCTGCATGGCATGGCTCTCGTCGAAGATGATGACACCGTCGAAATCCGATCCCAGCCAATCCACGATCTGCCGGACGCGCGAAACCTTCTCGCCGCGATCATCCGAGCGCAGCGTGGCATAGGTGGTAAAAAGGATGCCTTCCGACAGCGTGATCGGCTTGCCCTGCGAGAAGCGCGATTGCGGCGTGATCAGAAGTCGCTCCATGCCGAGCGCCGACCAGTCGCGCTGCGCGTCCTCGATCAGCTTGTCCGACTTGCTGATCCAGACCGCCTTGCGCCGCCCGCGCAGCCAGCTGTCGAGGATAATCCCGGCCGATTGACGGCCTTTGCCGGCTCCGGTGCCATCACCGAGCATGAACCCCCGGCGGAACCGTACAGCGCCTTCTGCGTCCGCGGGCGCCGCGCTGACCGTCTCGAAGGTTTCGTCCACGGACCAGGCGCCGGCCAGATAATCGGCATGGGCCTCACCGGCATAGATCACTGTCTCGAGCTGGGCATCGGAGAGGCGCTCGCGGATGTCGGCAGGCAGGATCGGCCGATAAGACGGCTTTGGTGGTGCAACCGACGCCATCGCAGCCGATTGGACAAGCTTGGTTGGATGTGGCTGTGCACCGGGAATCCGGATCGACTGCAATCCGTATTGCTCATAGATCGCATCGCTTAGTCGCGTGCCCTCGGGCGGTGCCCAGTCCACCGTCTCATAAGCGAGCTCGACGCCCTCGGGATCGCCAACTGTATCGGTGACGGATCGCACCGGGGCCACGCCCGTGCGATAGCCGCGCACTGTCTTTGGCGCGGCCGCCGGGATGAATTCCCGGCATTTCGGGCTTGCGACCGGCAAGCGTGGTGGAACTTGCGCCTCGATCCAAGCGAGCAGCGTCGCAACATCGGGCGCAGTGCCGGATGAGGGAGAGAACTGAGATGGATCTTCGGCCGGCGTCTTGTCGATAACGATCAGGCGCGTCGCGAAGGTCGTGCCATGCTTTGCGTATACCGATCCGGCGATGGCAGCGCTGAAGACAAGGCGGCCATGCTCTTGCAAGCGGACGAAAGCATCCCGCCAGCCAGCTTGATCAGGAGCAAAATTCGCTCCTGTTATGGCTACGAGCCGCCCACCATCGGCCAGCCGCGCCAAAGCAGAAGCAACATGGCGGAACGCCGTGTCAGCCATTCGTCCCGAAACATTGGCCATCGCCGAGAATGGCGGGTTCATCAGCACGACCGAGGGGACGATTGCCGGTTGGAGGTGATCGTCGATCTGTGCGGCATCGAAGCGGGTTGTGGAAACAGCCGGAAAGAGGGAAGAAAGCAGCTCAGCGCGGGTATCGGCGAGCTCGTTCAGCACCAGCCTGCCGCCGGCAATCTCGGCCAGGATCGCCATGAGGCCGGTTCCGGCCGACGGTTCCAGCACCACGTCACCGGGGGTGATTGCGGCGGCTGCCATGGCCGCGAGACCGAGCGGCGCGGGCGTCGAGAATTGCTGGAGCGCCTGGCCTTCCTCGGATCGGCGCGTGTGGGTCGGCAACCGGTCCACGATCCGGGCAATTGCGGAAAACCGTGTAGCCGGAGACGCGGCTTTCCGGAAAAGCGCCTTTCCGTATTTGCGTAGGAAAAGGACTGTGGCGACTTCGCAAGTCTCATAACCCATCTTCCAGTCCCAGGCGCCGGTCGAATCGGAAGCGCCGAAAGCCGCCTCCATCGCATCGCGAAGCGTGGCGGCACTGACGTGCTGGCCGCGTTCCAGATGGCCAAGGAGTGTGGTTGCCGCAGCGAGGATGGCGGGCGCTGCGGCTAAGGACGTGACCGGATCGGTCACGGGAGACACCATATTCATGGAAGGGAACCTCGGGAGAGCGGAAACGGGAAAGCCCGGACTGCGCTCTCTCTCGACCGCCCAGGCTCACCCATTCCGGCGGCCCTCTCACTCTGGCTGGAGCGACATGAAGAGCGCCCCGACCATGAGGCGGGGATGCTTCAAGCGGGATCAGCCGAAACGAAGTCCGCCTTCGGTGAAGGTGTGGCCATTGGCGAGGATGGTCTCGTCCACCACCTCATCCGAGGACAGGTAGTCATATTCGCGCTCGAGCTGGCGATAGAGCCAGCGGGCGAGATCACGCAGCGCCTCGGCGACGACGTCCTCCGCGTCGGCGGTCATGTCCTGCCAGTTCGGGCTGGCCCGCTCTACCGCAATGTCCATGCAGTATTCGTGGTAGTAATGGCCGCGATGACCGACGTCAGCGCGAAGCTGATAAAAGTTGCGCCGCTGGGCATCCTGAAGCGCATCTGCGATGCCATGCAGCATCTCGTCCTGCGGCGCGTAAGCCCGGATCGCGGCAGAGGCGTTCCTGCAGTAGGAGTAGAACCCCTCCCAGCACGCGCCGTCACCTTGCGACCAGAAGCCCCGGAACCAGATGCAGGGTTCCTGCCGCGATCCGCCGCCCATCAGGCGAGCGGTTCGGGTCTTGAGGCGGATGCCGAGGATCTCGGCGATGCGCTGGAAATCCTCATAAACGGCGTCGTACCAATCGTAGTCGAAGCCGCCTTCACGATACCAGGCGCGGGCCTTGTCCTTCGCCGTTTCGGAAAGTTCGTCGAGGCGATAGACTGTGGTTTCGATGATTTCAGGCATGGGGATCGCCTCCCTCCAGCACGGTCGAGAGCCAGCCGTCGGTATAGATCCAATCCACTGTCTCGCCGGTCGAAAGATCGAGTACGTGTGCGCCACCGCCGAAGCCATCGAGGCGCGGCTTCGAGCAGGTGTTGGCATATTGGAAGCCCCACCGGCCCTTGAGCTCGAACACGGCGGCGCAGCGCCTGACGAATTGGATAACGTGCTCGGGATCGCCGGTGGGATCGTCGCGTATCCAGAGCTGCGTACCGCCATGTTCGGGCTGGATCGACAGCAGGAAGCCATCCGATGAGGGATCTTCGGCTGCATTTTCGTCCGCCAGCGCATTATAGAGTTCGAGCGCACGGACAGCGTTCTCAGGGGTGCCTACATCGAGCAGGCAGGAAAAATGGGTGTAATAGTCAGCCATGACGGCCTCCGGACATGAGGAGGCCTGGCGCAGGACCAGGCCGATTGCGTGGAAGAGGTGAAAATCAGGCGGCGCGGGGCAGGCTAAGCAGTTCCGCAGCGGTCTCCCGCCAGCCGCGATCGACCAGGCGTGTTTCGAGCAGACTGGCGCGGTAGCGCAGGTTCCGCGCCGACCGGGCATCGCAAGCCGCCGAGGCGCTGCCGCGCAACCGGCTTGCCTCGCTCACGATACGGCGGGCTTGCGCGTCAGAGATGACTGGCTGCTGCCAGACAATGGCCCGAGCCCGGATTTCTCCGGCGAGGACCAGACCGTAGGTCGAGTCATGAATTGCGGCAATGCGCGCCTCAAAGCGCAGCGTGTCGTCCTCTCCAACGCGAATATCGTCACGCGAAACGCGCTGTGCCGCGATCGTCATGGCGTCTTCGGGAGTGGTACATTCACCGAGAACGATAGTCCGGTCGAATTGGCTGGTATCGTGATCGTCGACGAAACTGACAGTGCCGAGGCAGGAAACCCGTAGCGGATACCGAAGGGCGCTACGCAGCCCGGGCAGCACCTGCCGGGCGAGGATTTCGCCGATCGGGCGGAAGCCGGATGAGCGGTGGAGGGACATGGGAACTACTCCGCGACGGGCGCCGGGAGCCTCTCTCTCCGGCCACCAACCCGTCACGGCCAACCGGCCCGCACTCTAACTCTTTCGTATCGCGGTATGGCCGCTACCGCCGGCAGTGAGAGATTATCCGCAAAGCGATGGCTCGGCTGCGTTGCCTGCGCGCCGGGCCATCGGGATGAGGCTCTTCTCGTGCCTCAGATCCACGGATCAAGTTCGAGTTTCACCATCTCTTCGTCGCCATCGAACTCATTGGCGGGCATGGCGCCATGGGTGCCGTCCCCGGCCTGGAACACGACGATCACAGTCATCAGCGTGGTGGCGAGGCTGGCGGCAAAGGCGGTGGCATCTGCATAGGACATGGGTTCCGGCTCCTGTTTTGGAGGCGGGGGACCATCCCCCGCGCGACAGGCGCCCGAAGTGTCTGACCGGATCTGCAATCACCCTCGCGCGTTCGGCTTGTCCGGATCCGCGAGGGCGGCACGCAAAGCGTCAAGCCGACCCCTTGCGGGTTGAATGCAAAGACGACGGCTCAGACCAAGGTTTGCGAATGGAAGCGGGGGGGGTGTTCTGCCTCTGACAGGAATCCGCATATCCGTTGCGGATCGGTTCGCCGCGCCAGCCTGGTTACCACGCGGGCAATAAGCGATGATCCTTCAGCCCCGGGGACGGCACCCATTGCGCCAGCCATGACGGGGATTGATCCTGGGGCGACCCTGACGCGGCTTGCTCCATCCCGATTGCGTCAGGAAGAGACGGGGCAGCCGGAGCCGCCCCGCGTGACGATCATTCCGCGGCGATCACCTGCTGCGCCTCATCCTCTTCGTCGACAATGTCATCCTCGGCGTCGCCTGCGAGGAATTCAGGAAGGTCCACATCGACATCGCCTTCCGCCGAAGCGTCAGGCTCCGCAGCAGGATCGATCGTGCGCAGCGGCTCGGGCAGCCAGCCGGTATCGGCGAGCAGGCGCTCGGCTTCCTTGGCCATGTCGCCCTTCTTGAGATGCCCGATCAGCTCCGATGCCCGTTCGCCTGCACCTTCGCGAACCGCCTCGAGGATGCGCGGCTTGGTCACACGGCCGAGATAGTTGCTGACGGTCGGCTTCCAGCCCGCCACCACCATGTCGAGACCGGTAGCGCACACCAGACGGTTCGCCTGGGAGAGACGCACCTCCAGCCCGTGTTGGCTGACGCCCGTGCCGCTATAGGGATTGGGCTTTTCGTAAAGGGCGTTGATGCCAAAGCTGACGCAATGGGCGAGAAGCTCCATGCGAGACTCCTCATCGAGATCGATCAGCCAGTTCCAGAGCGCCTCATCGTCAGCCGGGATGTGATCGCCCCAGCGTTCGTGCCGTTCGGTAACAGACCGCGCCGAGACGCTGTCGCGCAAATCCTCAGCCTGTGCCGGCAAGTGAACCTGGCGGACATGGGCCTCGAGGCATCCCCTGGCGGGCTGCGGCAGGAAGGTGTCCATCACCAGCCGATGCAGCAGCGCGGTCATCGCAATATGGGGATTCATCGCAACAGCATCGCGCAGCGCGAGCGTGCGATGCGCGGTCAGCTCGCTGATCAACCGGTCCGGCAGCGGCCGCACAATCTCGGCCTCATCGTCGTCCTCCGGAGATTCGCTGCCGCCACCGACTTGGACAACCGCATGCGACACACTAGCTACTGCGCCCTCTGTGGCCGGGCCGGAGGAGCCATCGGGATCTTCGCCATCAATCGCCGCTTCATCCTCGGGCCGAACATAACCCCGTTCGGCCCGCAGCTTGCCGTTCCCATCGATGCTGACGAAGACGCCCGCCCGCGCAACCTGTTCGGGATCATAGATCATCGGCCTGCGCTCGAATTCTTCCAACGCCTGCTCAATCTCACCAAGCCGCTGATCGACCTCATCGGGCAGCTCGTCGGCCTCGGCATATTCGGCTTCGAGCCGGTCATATTCCTCGCGCAGGGATTCGCGGGTGGCGCGCTCATCGTCGGTCAGATCGGCGACCGAGCCCTCGAGTTCCCGCAGGCCGTGGTCGTGGCCATAGGGAAAGGTCACCGCTACCTCGACCCACTGCCAGCCTTCGGCCGCAATGGACTCGGCTTCGGCTTTCAGCTTTTCGCCTGCTAGGCGATCGAGCAGCTCCGGATCCTGAAGCCAGCCGCCGTCGTCGCGCTGAAAGAGATCGCGCAGCACATAGCCGCCGGCGGCTTCATAGGCCTCGATACCGACAAAAAGCGCTCGCCTGTCAGAGGCGCGCACTGCGGTTTCAGTCAGGAGACGGCGGATATAGTGCGGCTCTTTCTGCCAGGAATCCTTGATCGCATCCCAGACCTGTTCCTGCCGGGCATGGTCTTCCGACACGGTGAAGGCCATGAGCTGTTCGAGCGTCATGCCGTCTTCGGCGTAAACGTCGAGAAGCACGGGCGAGACCGCAGCAAGACGCAGGCGCTGCTTGACGACCTTCGGGTCGACAAAGAAGGCGGCTGCGATGGCTTCCTCGCTCATCGCCTTGTTGCGCAGCGCCTGGAAGGCCCGAAACTGATCGAGCGGATGAAGCGGCGCGCGCTCGATATTTTCCGCGAGCGAGACTTCGTCGATCAGGATGTCGGCATCGGCCTCGGATATGACGCACGGTACCGGTGCAGTTTTTGCGAGACGCTTCTGCTTCACCAGCAATTCCAGGGCCCGATAGCGGCGACCGCCTGCGGGCACCTCGAACATGCCGGTTTCCTTGCCCTCGGCATCGAGAACAGGCCGGACATGCAGAGACTGGATCAGTCCGCGGCGGGCGATGGATTCGGCCAGTTCCTCGACCGAGATGCCAGCTTTGACGCGCCGGACATTGGCCTGGCTCAGCGCCAGTTTGTTGAACGGAATATCGCGCGAGGACGCGAGGGTGATCTTCTGAACGGCAGTAGCCATATGCCTTACTCCATGACGGGCGCCGGGAGCCTCTCTCTCCGGCCACCAACCCGTCACGAAGCAAAGCGCCGCCCTCTTCCTCTCAAGAGAGCGGCGCAAAATCGTAAAGCCGGAGAAGCGGGATTCAGTGTTTCCGGCTCTGTGTATCGGTCTGTTTCCGGGTCGGCGTGGAGGCGGCTCGGGCGCCGGAGTAAAGAATGCGCTCGGCCTCGCGGATGCCACCGGCCCGCCGCGCCATGTCAGCCCAGACCGAGATCGGGAAATCGCCGGTGAAGTGCAGATCGCGCTCGATCCTCATGTCAAAGGGCAAGCGGATCGCCTGCATTTCGCCAAGGCTCCAGCTTCCAAGCTCTGGAAACCCCAGATCGGCAAGGCCGAAAAGGGTGTCACCGTCGCTATCCAATTCGGTCGCAAGCCAGACGCCGCTACCCAACGGATTGAAGAATTTTACCACGGGGACATGGTCGACATCGCTCTGGCGGCCATTGGCGAGGAGCTGCTCGCGCTGGGTGCTGGTCAGGAGGATCATGCCGCGGCCCTCCGATCCGTCGACGCTGTATCCGCTTCGCCAGTGTCTTCGGCGGGCAGATGCGCCAGCAGCCAATCGGCTGCCTTGCTGGCCTGGGAAGCGGCGCGGACGATGGCGCGGTTGTCCTCGCGCAGCACCTCGAGCCAGGAGCCGATGTAGTCGGCATGGCGTACGGTCGGCACAACGCCGATCGAGGCGCAGCAGAAGGCCGCGTTCATTTCGGCGACCAGTTCTTCGAATGCGTATTTCCTGGTGCCGAAGCGGCCCGACATATCCCGCCCAAGCCGGGAGGCATGGCCGGTGGCGTGCCCCAGCTCGTGCAAGGCGGTCCGGTGCCAGTCGATCGGCTCGAAATAGGCCTGTGGCGGCGGCACCTGAACATAATCGTGCGCTGGAACATAGAAGGCCTGGTTCCCCCCGATGCGAAAGTCGATTCCGGTCGCCCGGATCAGCGCCTCGACCCTTGGCTCGATCATGTGGGGCGGCGGTGGCGGCGCCTCGATAGCAACATCCTCAGGCAAGCCCTCGCATTGCGCCGTGTTGAACACGGTGAAGCGTTTGAGAAACGGGATGCTGCCAGCTTCCTCCCCCGTCTCCCGCGCGCGGCGCTTCTCATCCTCGGGCGTGAAGCGGTCGGCATAGACGACGGTCGTGCCGCGCTCACCTTTCCGGACATTGCCGCCGAGCGACAGGGCCTGGCGGAAAGTCAGCCAATGCTGGGTCGGATAGCCGTATTGAACAACGGCGCCCCAGAGGATCAGAATGTTGATCCCGGAATATTGCCGGGCCGTCGCGGCATTCCTCGGCATCGCGAGCGGTGCCTTCGCCGCCGTGCCCCAGGGCTGGACCCAGGGCAACCGCCCTTGCTCCAGCTCGTTGATGATTTTCGCGGTGATCTCGTCATAGAGATTGGTGCGGTCGCCGCCGCCGCGTGCGGCGTGGTTCTGTCTGGCCATCGGGATTGTCTCCGCGACGGGCGCCGGAAGCCTCTCTCCCGACCTTCAACCCGTCACGGCAAACCCCGTCTGCACTCTCACTCTAGGAACCGCGGTGGGGCCTAAAAGGAGGGAACCCGCCTGAGAAGAGACCGCGATCAGCATCAAGCCTGTCCGATCTGCACGCCATGGCCGCCGACCATACGCCGCGGCCAATTTCTGCTGGCCCTTATCGGCACATATCGGCTCCAATCGCATCAGCGCACCACGATCAGGAGCTGCAGATGCCATCCGTTAGCGACCGCCCCGTCAAACGTTCGATCCGGAGGAATGAACTGCGAGAAATCGTTCCTCTGGCGGACAGCACCATTTACGAAATGGAGCAGCGCGGAGAATTTCCTCGCCGCTTTGCCCTTTCACCCAGATGCGTCGTCTGGGATCTTGCCGAGGTCGAAGCGTGGCTCGAAAGCCGGCGCACGCGGCCAATCCCGCGCGCCAAACACCCCGACGTCGCCCAGCGGAAGTTCCGGCCGGTCAAAGGGCAGGGTCGGGCTCAAGCATAGGCATGGTCGGGGGGAGAAGGGTGACAGGCCGCTTGCGACCTTCCACCCATGCGTCAACGACGTCCGACCATTCCTGGAGCATATGGCGGCGCTGAACCTCGTACTCTGCCTTGTTGTAGACGCCGCGCGAAGATCGCCCGTCCTCGTGGGCGAGGCATTTCTCGATCCAGTCGCTGTTGAAACCGAGTTCATTCAGCAGCGTTGAGCCGGTCCGTCGCAAATCATGGACTGTAAACGGCTCGAGCGGCAGCCCCTCCTTCTGCGCCAGATCGACCACCGCGTAGGTGATGCGGTTGAACGTCGCCCGCGACATTGGGGCATCCGCATCGTAACGCGAGGGCAGCAGATACCGGGAATTGCCGGCACAGGTCTTGAGCGCGATCATGATGTCGAGCGCCTGTCGGGAAAGATACACATTGTGTGGCTTGGAGCGCTTCATCCGCTCCTTCGGAATGCTCCAAACCGCGTTCTCGAAGTCCACTTCGTCCCATACGGCGTCCTGCAGCTCGCTTTTACGAACCATCGTCAGCAGGAAGAGCTTCATGCCGAGGCGAATGGTCGGCAAAGTCGGGACATGCTCCAGTTGCCTCAGCATGATGCGGATCTCTGTCGGTGAAAGCGCACGGTCTCTGGGCCGAAATGCAGCAATCGAAGCTGGGCCGACTTCATCGGCGGGATTGGGCACCTTCTCGCCGTGCAGGATCGCGAAACTGTAGATCTGCTTGAGGATGTCGCGGACGTGGATGGCCGTTGCAGGCGCACCGCGATCGACGATCTTGGCGCAGAGAGCTCTCAGATCATCTGGGGTGATTTCGCGCAGCAGCCGGTTGCGCCAGACGGGCAGCAACTCTCGATCGAAGATCGAGCGCCGCATCGCTCTGGTACTGTCCGCCATCGGAGCCTTGTCCAGCCACTTCTCGCCGAACTGACCGAAGCTCTTGGCCTCTTTCAGGCGGCGCTTCTCGCGCTGTTTTTCAATTGCGGGTGAGCGGCCCTCTCGGACTGCGCGTTTGGCGTCCAGGCAGAGTTCGCGAGCCCGTGCGAGCGAAATGCCGTCACGTCCGTACCTGCCGAGATAGACGGTCTCGCGGCGCCCATTCAGCCGGTAATCCAGGCTGAATGAGATCAGACCTGTCGGCGTGACACGGGCATACATGCCGTCCCTGTCTGACACCTTGTAGACTTTGTCTTTTGGTTTCAGCGCCTTAAGCGCAGCGTCCGTCAACATGTTCGCGCAGCCTCCGAAAAGTACCGTCATGCGGTTTTGGGAGGTTCGTGACGCCTAAATCACTTTGTTATCAGTGACTTATGTTGAAAAAAGTACCGTCACGATCCTCAACTCTTGCGACGGTACTTTCTGAGACGGCCGTGATCAATATGAGCGAGCACCGTCAATCGTGACGGTACTTGTGATTGCTACCCACCGATAGGTCTCGATAGGTGGCGGATAAAAAAATATTTTTAATCAGAGTGTTAGGGGAAATTCTGGCGCGTTGTCGGCGGCGTTTGGATGGGCCTGAATCATTCCCACTCGATGGTGCCGGGAGGTTTCGACGTGACGTCGTAGACGACGCGGTTGATGCCACGCACCTCATTGATGATGCGAGTGGCAGCGCGGCCGAGGAAATCCATATCGTAGTGATAGAAATCCGCCGTCATGCCATCCACGGAAGTGACAGCGCGCAACGCGCAGACGAACTCATAGGTGCGACCATCCCCCATGACACCAACGGTCTGGACCGGCAGCAGCACAGCGAATGCCTGCCAGATCGCATCATAGAGGCCGGCCTTGCGAATCTCGTCAAGGTAGATCGCATCGGCTTCGCGCAGGATCTCGAGCTTTTCGCGGGTGATGCCACCGGGACAGCGAATAGCAAGACCCGGACCCGGGAAAGGGTGGCGACCGATAAAGCTGTCGGGAAGACCGAGTTCACGACCAAGCTCACGGACCTCGTCCTTAAACAACTCCCGCAAGGGTTCGACGAGCTGCATGTTCATGCGCTCGGGAAGACCACCCACATTATGATGCGACTTGATCGTTGCCGACGGACCGCCGGTGAAAGAAACGCTCTCGATGACGTCCGGATAAAGGGTACCCTGCACAAGGAAATCGGCGCCGCCGAGCTTCTTGGCTTCTTCCTCAAACACTTCGATGAACAGACGGCCAATGGTTTTGCGCTTCACTTCCGGATCGGCCTCGCCCTCCAGCGCGCCGATGAAGCGATCGGCAGCATCGACCAGAATGAGCGGCAGATTGTAATGCTCCCGGAACATAGCCACGACATCGCGCGCCTCGTTCTTGCGCATCAGGCCATGGTCAACCAGAATGCAGGTGAGCTGATCGCCGATGGCTTCATGCGCGAGCAAAGCCGCGACGGAGGAGTCCACGCCGCCCGAAAGCGCGCAAATGACCTTACCGGAACCGACCTTGGCGCGAATGGCATTGATGGCCTGCTCACGGTAGGCGGCCATGGTCCAGTCGCCCTTGATGCCGGCGATATTGTGCACGAAATTCGAAAGCAGCTTTGCGCCATCCGGTGTGTGCACGACTTCCGGATGAAACTGTACGGCGTAGAAGCGACGCCCTTCATCGGCAATCGCCGCATAAGGGGCGCCTTCCGACGTGGCAATAACCTTGAAGCCTTCTGGCAGAGCAGTGACGCGGTCGCCGTGGCTCATCCAGACCTGATGACGCGAGCCCCTCTCCCACACGCCATCGAACAGCGCGCTCTTTTCCTTCACGTCAAGGAAGGCGCGTCCAAACTCGCGATGATGGCCGCTCTCGACCTTGCCACCCAGCTGGGCGCACATGGTCTGTTCACCATAGCATATGCCAAGAACGGGAATGCCGGCGGAGAAGATTTCCTGCGGCGCGCGGGGGCTGCCAATATCGACGGCCGAGTGCGGGCTACCCGACAGGATGACCGCTTTCGGCTTAATGCGGGCAAAACCTTCGGCTGCGGACTGAAACGGCACGATCTCAGAAAACACGCCTGCCTCGCGCACGCGGCGCGCGATCAGCTGCGTTACCTGACTGCCGAAATCGAGGATAAGGACGGAATCTGGGTGGGTGCTCGTGCTCATGTCGGGCGATTAAAGAAATTTCGCATCATTTGCAATGGTTGCGTCGCAATGGAAACGCGGAATCCCATATTATCGCGACAAAAGCCCCTCGGCCACCGCCTGCTCGATCTTCTCAACCGCGCCTGCCAGATTCTTATCGACCACGTGAAGATATTCGCGCCAGTCATCAACGTGGGTAAGTTCGGCCTTGCCGTCTGAAATGCCGCGCAGCGCAATGAGCTTGACGCCAAAGCGTTGACAGGCGCGCAATGTTGCGAACGTCTCCATGTCCACCATATGCGCGTCAATCGAATCGTAATCTGCACCCGACACGACGTTGGCCCCGGTGGAAAGCGAGGCTTGCGGCAGGCCTTCGACAACGAGATCAAGCGCCACCATGGCAGGCAGGTCGATAAATGGCGTACATCCCTTTTCAAAACCGAGCGCGCTTGCGTCCATATCGCGCCAGGATACGTGCGACGCCTGATAAACCTTTGTCTGTTCCAGAACGCGCGAACCGGCAGAGCCAAGTGAAACCAGCAGATCTGGAAGACTGCCCGCCGCCTTAAGCCGTGCCAGCCGTTCGGTGACGATGATCGCAGCCTCGATGGGACCAACCCCGGTCATGAGCGGGTCGATACGTTCGCGCAAATGCGGTCCATATTCGGCGTCGACCGCCATGACATAAAGCACGGAACTGTTGCCAATGGTGCGCAAAGTACCCGCGCCCGCGATGGTTTCTTGGAAAGTCATCCTTCCAGTCCTTCGCGCCCGGTAATTGTCATCAGGGTCGCCGTCATGGTCGCGATGAGACGCGCCTCCCCGTCCTCGCTGTAAGAAAAAGCCTGGCCATCGGCGACAAGAATGGTACGTCCGGGCTTGGTCACGGATCCCCGAAATAGAAAGCGCTCTCCCTTTGCCGGGACAAGCAGATTGATCTTGAATTCGACGGTGAGAACGGCTGCCTCCGGAGGCATCATCGTGTAGGCCGCATAGCCGCACGCGCTGTCCAGGCCTGTGGAAATGATCCCGGCATGGATGAAACCATGCTGCTGAGTTAGATCCTCGGAAAATGGCAACTCAATTTCGACGGTGCCTTGCTCGACACGCGTCAACGTCGCGCCCAGTGTGTGCATCACCTTCTGACGCTCAAAGGAATTACGCACGCGCGGCTCAAAATTCGCATCGGGCGTCAAGACATCTGCCATAAACATGAACCTTCATATTTGAACGGCTCGACTATGGCAGAGGCAAATGCGGCAAACAAGTTTGCCGCATCAGTGAGTGCGTCCTCAGTTGAGGATCAAAAGCGATGCATTGAGAAGTGTAGCGAATGCCACCCATGCGGCGTACGGCATGAAGCAGTATGCGACGATCCGGTCCTTCCCCCACCGCTCACGAATGAAGAAAAGAATCGTAATGAGCAACAGGATGATGACGAAAAGCGCGAGGTCCATACGCTGCGCACCGAAGAAGGAAGGCGACCAAAGAAAGTTCAGCACCAGCTGGGCAAACCAAAGCTTCATACCGGCGGAGCTGCGCGCCTGCTCGAAAGTGCGCCAGCCGGCAAAAGCGATCAGAACGTAGAGAACCGTCCAGACGGGCGAGAAAATCCAGCTCGGCGGGTTGAAGAAAGGCTTTTCGAGTTGCGCATACCATTCGCCAGGAAGCGTCGCGAGCCCGATGGCCAGCCCCCCACCAACGGTTATGACCAGAAAGATGATAAGGGAGAGAACGCGCCGCATGTTATTCCTCAGAACCTGTTGAGAGAAATTCGCATGCGACCCGTTTGGTTCCCGCGTCAGTTGCGAGTCATCGCGCAGAAGAAGAAGCCGTCCGTACCGCTTGTCGCAGCGCTCAGCATGATGCCATGTGCATCGACCATCGCACGCTCTTTGGCGTGCGGAAACTTTTTGGCCCACAGCGCGTGGTGATCGGTGGCGACAAAATCGGGGTGGCGCGTCAGGAATGCTTCGATCTGCTCTTGATTTTCCTCGCGGAAAATCGAGCAGGTAATGTAGACCAGTGTGCCGCCCGGTTTCACATAACGCGTAACATGATCCAGGATCTGGGTCTGTTCCGACATACGCACTTCGAGCTGGCGCTCAGTCAGGCGCCATTTCGCATCGGGCCTGCGACGCCACGTGCCGGAACCGGTGCAGGGCACATCGACCAGAACCAGGTCCATCTGGTTTTCCAGTGCATCCAGAGCGGGCTGCGCCGTGATGGCCTGTACATTACGCGCACCGGCACGTTTGAGACGATCAAAAATAGGCGACAGCCGCGCCTTCTCGGCATCATGGGCGAATATCTGCCCCTTGTTGTCGAAAGCGGCGGAGAGCGACAGCGTCTTGCCTCCCGCGCCAGCGCAATAGTCGAGCACCTGATTTGGCTGATCCGGCGTGGCAAGCTCGGCGACGATCTGCGACCCCTCGTCCTGCACCTCGAACCAGCCCTTCTGGAAACCGGGCTCAGCCTGCACATTCGGATGACGACCGCGACCCTCGACCTTCTCGATGCGGATGCCGAAAGGCGCGATCGCAGCCTTCCTGGCACCTGTTCCGTGCAACGCAGCCAACACTTTAGACGTGTCCGATTTCAGCCGATTGACGCGCAAATCGAGCGGCGGACGCTGCGAGAAGGCCTCGCCTTCTTTCCCCCAATCATCACCATAAGTCTTTTGCAGCAGTGGTTCGCACCATTCCGGCACATCGGAGCGAATATCGTCAGATGGCTGTTTGCCGAAGTGCTCAGCTATCGCTGCCCGCTCCTTCTCACTCAGGGCCGATGGCGCGAAACGGTCATCCACCAGTTCCGCATCAAGCGTATCTGCATCGTAGCCCCATTCCAACAGGAGCGCGCCAAGCGCCAGGCCCCGCGGACTCGCATCGTCCAGCAGCCAAGCTGCCGAGCGGCGATGGCGCAATGCATCGTAGACGATATTGCCTATAGCCGCACGATCGCCGGAGCCGGCAAAACGATGCGACAGCCCCCAATCGCGCAACGCATCTGACGCCGGCCGATGCCGTGTTTCAATATCTTCGAGAATTTCAATGGCTGCTGCCAGCCTGCCGCCGATACGCATGTCGGGCTACCCCTCTTCGGTTGAACCGTGATAGCGCCTAGCTAGCGTAATTTTTCACCTTAGGGAATGGC
>NZ_BMZO01000005.1:0-115476 GCF_014652835.1 Limoniibacter endophyticus | reverse complement strand
ATTCCAGCGCGAAGCTTCTGTATCCCCTTGGTCAGGCGGTTATTCAGCAGCTTCCTGCGGGGTTGCAGGCGTCACCGAGATTGCAGGACGCTCAGTACCGTCGGCTTCCGAGAGCGCCTTGCGAACGCCGTTGCCATAGTCCGGATGAACCTTATCGAAATGTGCCAACTGGCGATCTTCGATGTGCTTGGGGATACCGGTCATGGCCGCTGCGATATTCTTGAACAGACGCTGCTTCTGCCCCTCGTCGAAGAGGTTGAAGAGAGCGCGCGGCTGCGAATAATCATCATTGCCAACGCGATGATCATAACGAGCGGCATCCCCTGAGATGCGCAATGGGGGCTCCTTGGCGGACGGCCTTTCGACGGGGCCGGAGAAGGAATTCGGCTCATAATAGGCGTCTGCGTTGCCGGTCTTGATACCGCCATATGTATTCATCTGGCCATCGCGGTGGTAGTGGTGAACCGGGCACTTCGGCTGGTTGACCGGAATGTTCTCATAATGAGTGCCAAGGCGATGACGGTGCGCGTCCGCATAGGAGAAGACACGCGCCTGCAACATCTTGTCGGGTGAATAGGAAATGCCGGGAACGATGTTGGACGGTGAAAAGGCCGCGTTTTCAATCTCGGTGAAGTAATTTTCAGCATTGCGATTGAGCTCAAGGATGCCGATGTCGATGGGCGGGTAATCGCCGTGCGGCCACACTTTCGTCAGATCGAACGGGTTGTAGGGCGTCTTTTCAGCATCAAGCTCAGGCATGATCTGCACTTGAACCTTCCACTTCGGGAAGTCGCCATTCTCAAGCGCGTTGAACAGATCTTCCTGCGTGGATTCGCGCGTCTTGCCGATAACCTGCTCGGCCTCTTCGTTTGTCCAGTGTTTGTGACCCTGCATGGTCTTGAAATGGAACTTGACCCAGTAGCGTTCGCCGGCATCGTTCCAGAAGGAATAGGTGTGCGAGCCGTAGCCATTGATATGGCGCACGTCGGTGGGCAGGCCGCGATCCGACATGAGGATCGTCACCTGGTGCAGGCTTTCAGGAGAAAGCGACCAGAAGTCCCACATCGCGGTGGGAGAGCGAAGATTGGTCTTCGGATGACGCTTCTGCGTATGAATGAAGTCAGGGAATTTGACCGGATCGCGGACGAAGAAGACCGGCGTGTTGTTGCCTACGAGGTCCCAGTTGCCCTCCTCCGTGTAGAACTTGATGGCGAAGCCGCGCACATCGCGCTCGGCATCAGCAGCCCCCATCTCTCCGGCCACCGTGGAGAAACGCAGTAGAAGCGGCGTTTCACTGCCCGGTTGCAGGACCTTTGCCTTGGTATATTTCGAAATGTCGCCGGTAATCTTCAGCGTGCCATAGGCACCCCAGCCTTTGGCGTGGACGACGCGTTCAGGGAGGCGCTCACGGTTCTGGTGCGCGAGCTTCTCGATAAGCTGGTAATCCTGGAGCAGCACCGGCCCGCGTTCGCCAGCCGTAAGAGAATTCTGGTTATCCGGTACCGGTGCACCGGCTGTGGTCGTCAAGGTGGGCTTGTCCGCCATTGGAAGTGCCTCCCATTTTGGGTGAACATTGAGACCAGCTTCTTGCCGGCCAATCTTTTGAACAATTCCAAGTTAGGGTGACTCCCACTCAGAATCCAATTGACTTTGCTTTTATGATCGATAAGAAAAACTTATGGCTAGACTAACTATTAGACATCTTTCTTATTTCGATTCCTTGGCTCGCACGCTTCACTTCGGGCAGGCCGCAGCGCTTGCAGGCGTCTCCCAGCCAGCCCTTTCCGCGCAGATCGCGGACATGGAAGCCCACCTCGGCAAGCAATTGTTCGACCGCAGTGGCAAAGGCGTGCGCCTGACCACCGACGGTGCAGAGCTTTGGCCGAAAGTGGAGCATATCCTCCAGGGGATGCAGGAACTCGAAGAAGGGGCAAGCACGAGAAGACAACCGCTCGAAGGACGATTTCGCCTCGGCGTCATTCCAACAATCGCGCCCTACCTGCTACCGTCGCTCCTCCCGCGGCTAAAGACGGATTTCCCAAAGCTGAAACTTGAAATCGTAGAGGCCGTAACGCATTCGCTGATTGCAGAAACCCTGTCGGCGCGGCTGGATGCGCTGGTCGCTGCCCTACCCCTTGAGCAAAAAGGGCTGGTTGAAGCGCCGCTATTTGAGGACAGATTCTTTCTGGCAATCCACGCGGGGGACAACCGGCTCGTCAACCCACCGGTCAAGCCCGATCATCCCGCACTGGAAGAGCTGATGCTGCTGGAGGAAGGTCATTGCATGCGCGAGCAGGCGCTTGCCGTCTGCCGCAACGTAAAACCGGTAACAATGGCCCATTTCGGCGCGACTAGCCTGACGACACTTTTGCAGATGGTCTCGCATGGCCTGGGCGTGACGCTCGTACCCGAAATGGCCCGCAACGGCGCCACCGCGATGACGAATGTGCGCGTTGTGCCTTTCGCAGAGCCGCAACCCAGCCGCTCCATCTGCCTCGCCTATGCGCGAAACGGACGTAAGCAAGCCGACTGCGAACGGCTTGCGGAGGTTCTGCGAGGCTTAGATCTGTATTCTCAGGAGTGAAACGTCATGAAACGGGGCTCCGGCAGTTGAGTATGCTGGAGCTTTTCAACAGACTCCCCTGCAATTCGCCGCAAGAGAAAACGCCCCATCAATTCGCCCGCCTCATCGAGTGGTTCGTTGATCTGGTCGATACGCGGCCGGAAGAGTTGCGAAATATCGGAAGTGGACTTCGACACGATGTCGATGTCGCGTCCAATTTCCAGGCCGTTATCCGCAGCAGTAGCGAGGATGGCCAGCGCCGACACCTCGCCAGCACAGACGAAACCGTCCGGCGCATCTCCCTTTACGAAACGCGCTTGCGCCCAGGCGAAAACGTCTGAAGCGGGACTATCGAGCGTTACCCCTTCGGCAATCTCGAAGGACACGCCCTCCGATCGCACCACCGACATAAAGCCATAACGCAGGTGCTGACAGAAGGTGAAACGCTCCGGCGGCAGGATGATCGCAAGTTTTTTCCTCCCCTTCTCTATCAATCTTTTCGCAGCAGTAATTGCAAACCTCTCATTGTCATAATCGACATAAGGATGAGCCGAAACGAAATCGGTGCGCCCGTGCGAGACGAAGGGAAAATCGTTTTCGAGCAGAAGCTTGACGCGCGGATCAAACGGCTCGGTGCGCGAGAAGATCATCCCGTCCGCCATACGATTCTTAAGAATATGCTGCACTGGCTCCAGCGTCGGCACCTCGGCGAAATGCGGTGTGATGACGAGATTGTACCGGGTCTCACGTAGTATCTTTGTCAGCCCGCGTATTATCGACGTGGAAAAACCCAGAATCTCGTCGTGCGGATCAAGTATCAGGCTAATGACATTGGTGCGCCCGGTGCGCAGCCTTTGTGCAGCGCGATCGGGCAGATAACCGATCTCATCTGCGACACGGCGAACACGTGTGCGCGTATCCAGAGCAATCTGAGGTGCATCGGCAAGAGCCCGCGAAACTGTGGTCACGGCAAGGCCGGTGATCTCGGCAATGGTCCTCAATGTCGGCTTTTTGGCGCCTCTTTCCAATGATATCTTCCTCCGCAAGTTTATTTATAACGTTATAAATTCATTTTGAAAGACGCTATCCATCAAGCATCCACACAATTGAATCCATTGAAATGCAAAAGTTCTACCCATTTTCCGCGCAAAATCTCGAACTTGGAGCGATTGACTATTGACGTTAACGTCATTTACAACGTTATAAATACGCAAGGTTCAAAGAAGTATCTGGGAGGATCATCATGAAAAACCGTTCACGCGCCGTGCTCGCGGCAGGCGCGGCTGCTATCGCCCTTTCTCTTGGCGCTGCCAAGGCTGCCGAGGAAGTCACCGTACTGCACTGGTGGACAGCGGGCGGCGAAGCAGCTGCCCTCAACGTTCTTAAGGAAAATCTCGGGAAGGAAGGCGTAGCCTGGAAAGATTATCCGGTTGCTGGCGGCTCAGGCGTTCAGGCCATGACCACACTGCGCGCCAACGTGACGGCTGGCAATGTGCCGACCGCCGTTCAGATGCTGGGCTACGACATTACTGAATGGGCGCAGGCTGGCGTTGTCGCCAATGTCGATGACGTTGCCAAAGCCGGTAAATGGGGTGACGTGATCCCGACTGCACTGCAGAACTTCGGCAAGTACGAAGATCATTGGATTGCCGCTCCCGTAAATGTCCACTCGACCAACTGGGTATGGATCAACAAGAAGGCGCTTGATGACGCCGGCGGCAAAGCTCCTGAAACTTGGGAAGAGCTGATCGCCCTTCTCGACAAAATGAAGGAAAACGGCATCACGCCGATCGCCAATGGCGGCGAGCCATGGCAGGATGCCACCCTGTTCGAAGCCGTCGTTCTCGGCATCGACAAGGAACTCTACAAGAAGACGCTCAATGAACCCTTCGATGACGAGGCTCTGCGCTCGGATCAGATGAAGGAAGCATTTGCACGCATGGAAAAGCTGCATGAATATATTGGCGACGCAGCCGCCGCACGGGAATGGAACCTGGCCTCCGCTGACGTGATCGAAGGCCGCGCTGGCCTGCAATTCATGGGTGATTGGGCGAAGGGCGAATTCCTGCGCGCAAACCAGAAGCCAGGCGAAGACTTCGTTTGCATTCGCTTCCCCGGCACGGAAGGCTCCGTGACCTTCAATGCCGACCAGTTCGTCATGTTCGAAGTGTCTGGCGAAGAGCAGAAGGCCGCCCAGAAGAAAATGGCCGCAGCCGTGATGGATCCGTCGTTCCAGATCGCCTTCAACAAGGTCAAAGGCTCCGTTCCGGCCCGCACCGACGTTGAAGACACGGAGTTCGACGACTGTGGCAAGAAGGGCATGGCCGACCTGAAGGAAGCCAATAGCGGCGGAACACTGCTCGGTTCCATGGCTCACGGTTACGGTGGCCCTCCGGCTGTGAAGGCCGCCGTGCTTGAAATCGTCAACCAGCATTTCAACGGTCAGATTTCGACCGATGACGCCCCGGCAGCTCTTGCCGATGCGATCGCTGCCGCGAAGTAAAAGGCAATCGGGGGAGACGGCCGGGAGATGCGACAACCGCACCCCGGCCGTCGTCACCTTCCAGCATTTTGCGCTTAGCGCCTTTGTTTCGAATTCCAGTTTCCGTGTCGCATGCCTCCCGTCTGATGCTCGACACGTGATGCAAGGACGGTCCGATGACCCGCAACCGCCTGCAAGACATCGTTCCCAAGCTGGTGCTCAGCCCCAGCCTCGCGATGATCTTCGTCTTTGTGTATGGTTTCATTCTCTACACATTGTTCCTCTCCTTCACCAATTCGCGCATGTTGCCCAGCTACGACTTCGTCGGCTTCGCCAATTACGTGCGCCTGTGGAACACGCCCCTATGGTGGACGGCGCTGAAGAACCTTGCGATCTTCGGCACGCTCTACATCGTCATCTGCTCGGCGCTGGGCCTGTTTCTGGCCATCTTGCTTGACCAGAAGATCAGGGGTGAAGGGTTCCTGCGTCCGATCTACCTCTATCCGATGGCGTTGTCCTTCATCGTCACGGGAACCGCATGGAAATGGTTTCTCGACCCATCTATCGGCTTTCAGAGCGTGATGGGTGACTGGGGCTTCGAAAATTTCGTGTTCAACTGGATCGTCGACCGGAACATGGCGATCTATACGGTCGTCCTCGCTGCCGTGTGGCAATCCTCCGGCTTCGTGATGGCGATGTTTCTTGCGGGTTTGCGTGGTGTCGACAGCGAGATCATCAAGGCGGCACAAATCGATGGCGCGTCGAACTGGACGATTTATCGGCGCATCATCATTCCGCTGATGCGCCCGGTGTTTCTGTCCGCTTTCGTGGTTCTCGCTCATCTCGCCATCAAGGCCTATGACCTCGTCGTGGCCCTCACCGGCGGCGGACCCGGCGGCGCCACCGAAGTACCCGCAACCTTCATGTATTCATATACATTCACCCGTAACCAGATGGGCACCGGTGCATCCTCGGCCATCATCATGCTGGTGATGATCTTCTCGATCATCATTCCTTACCTCTATTCGGAACTGAAACCGAGGGATCAACAATGAGCCAAAGCACCCTCGACACGACAGTTCCAGGCAACAAGCTGGTTCGCGGCCTCATCTACATCGCACTCATCCTGTTTGCGATCTACTATCTGCTGCCGCTTTACATAATGTTGGCGAACTCTTTCAAAACCTTGGAAGAAATCCGCGGAGGCAATTTGCTTGCCCCGCCGACAGCCCCGACTTTCGAGCCATGGCTGAATGCATGGTCGCAGGCGCAGATCGGTGTCTCCGCCAACGGTCTGAAGCCCTATTTCGTCAATTCCATCCTCATGGTGGTTCCGGCCGTTGCCATTTCCACGATCCTGGGCGCGCTCAACGGCTATGTGCTGACAAAGTGGCGCTTCCGCGGAGACAACATCCTGTTTGCGCTCATGCTGCTTGCCTGCTTCATCCCGTTCCAGATCGTGCTCATTCCGGCCGCCCGCATCCTCGGGATGCTCGGCATTGCAGGCACCACATCGGGTCTCGTTCTGATCCATGTTGTCTACGGCGTAGGCTTCACGACCTTGTTCTTCCGCAACTACTACGCGGCATTTCCGACGGAACTGGTGCGCGCAGCGCAGATCGACGGGGCGAGCTTCTTCCAGATATTCTGGCGCATTCTTCTGCCCTCATCCGGCCCGATCATAGTCGTGACCGTCATCTGGCAGTTCACGCAAATCTGGAATGACTTTCTTTTCGGCGTTTCCTTCGGTGGGTTGAACGCACAGCCGATGACGGTGGCGCTGAATAATCTTGTCAGCTCATCTTCCGGCGTGAAGGAATATAACGTCCATTTCGCGGGCGCAGTGCTTGCCGCCCTCCCTACCCTTATCGTCTATATCGTTTCGGGCCGCTACTTCGTGCGCGGACTGATGGCCGGCGCGGTGAAAGGCTGATCCATGTCATTCTTGAAGATCGAAAATCTCAACAAGTCCTTCGGTGACACGCAGGTCCTGAAAGGCATTGACCTCGAAATCGAAGAAGGCGGTTTCCTGGTTCTGGTCGGCCCTTCCGGCTGCGGCAAATCCACTTTGCTGAACACGATTGCCGGTCTGGAAAATATTACCAGCGGCAAGATCAGCATCGGTGGTCGCGTGGTGAACGACCTGCATCCTTCCGAGCGCGACATCGCCATGGTATTTCAGTCTTACGCGCTCTACCCGAACATGACC
Source organism: Limoniibacter endophyticus (assembly GCF_014652835.1). Classification (GTDB taxonomy): domain Bacteria; phylum Pseudomonadota; class Alphaproteobacteria; order Rhizobiales; family Rhizobiaceae; genus Limoniibacter; species Limoniibacter endophyticus. Next base: position 108,222 of record NZ_BMZO01000005.1, on the reverse strand, counting down.
GTACGCCAGAACGTCGCCTTCGGCATGGAAATCCGCAAAGTGCCAAAGCCTGAACGTGAGCGGGCCATTCAGTCCGTAGCTGAAACCTTGCAGATCGCGCATCTGCTGGATCGCAAACCGAGCCAGCTTTCAGGCGGCCAGCGTCAGCGCGTTGCCATGGGCCGCGCCCTGGTGCGTGATCCGCAGGTGTTCCTGTTCGATGAGCCGCTATCGAACCTTGATGCGAAGCTGCGTGTCGACATGCGCACCGAAATCAAACGACTTCACCAGAAGATGGGCACCACCATCGTCTACGTGACGCACGACCAGATTGAAGCCATGACGCTGGCGACCCGCATTGCAGTGCTGCGCGACGGCCTGTTGCAGCAATTCGGCACGCCGACGGAAATCTACAATCGCCCTGCAAACATTTTCGTCGCCGATTTCATGGGTTCGCCGTCAATGAATCTCATCCCTGCCAAGCTCAAGAAGAATGGCACCGCGCTGGCCATCGAGATCGCTACCGGAGATGCATCGGTTACGCTGCCGCTTTCCGGCGAAAACGGAGCGCTCAACTCCCATGCCGGGCAGGAGGTTATTTTCGGCGTGCGTCCCGAGGCGCTGTTCGAGATTGGCGAAGCGGAAGCGCACAAGGGGCAGACGGCACGTTTCATCGCTCCAATCGAAGTGGTGGAACCTGCGGGCGCGGATACGTTTGCCGTGACGCATCTCGGTGGCAAGGCCGTCGTTGCTCGCCTTGGCGCTGACACCGGCATCACGCCCGGAACAACAGCCGAACTGGCCGTCAATCTCGACAAGGCCGTGTTCTTCGATCCGAAGACTGAACAGCGGATCGGCTGAGCCATGACCGTCAGCGGGACAGTGCATCGGCTGCTCTGGGATCGTGGCGAGGCAAGCGTGTTCTCGCTCGGTGCCATGCTGCATCATGCGCGGTTCGTATTAGAGGATGGGCGTAGCGTCACTCCGCTGGCTGAGGCACCATGGAAGGATGATGCCGAGGTGCAGGCCGATGCTACCATACCCGCGCATCTGCGTCAGCTTGGCGGGGAGTGGGCATGCGTGCCGTTCGGCAAGAGCACGGTAGACCCTGTCGTGCATGGCTTCGGCACCGACAATTTTTGGCAGATCATCGCGGCAGACGAAAAACACGTAAAGCTTGCGATCAGCTATCCGAAAACACATCCGATAGAAAAACTTGAGCGCACGCTCTCCGTGCGAGACGGCGAAGCGGCGATTTCATTGTCGCTAAAGGTTTTCCCGCGCAGGGATTGCGCCTTCGGCATAGGGCTGCATCCGGTCTTCGTCTTGCCGGAAGCCCCGGAACGAATTCAGCTTCATGGGACGTTCGAAGAGGCTCTGACGTTTCCGGTCACCTTCGAGGAAGGTGTATCGAAACTCCTCCCCGGCCGCGCAACGCGTTCGCTGGAGACGCTACCGTTGGCGGACGGCACCACGACCGACTTTGCGACGCTCGCCACCAGCCTCACCGAGGAAGCGATTCAGCTCGTCGGCGCCGGCGGTGTTCTTTCGGTGCGTTATCCGGATCGTCGGATGCAGGCCACGCTGGAATGGGATGCCTCGGCCTTGCCAGAGGTGCTTCTTTGGGTCTCGGCCCAAGGACGCACCAAGCCACCATGGGGCGGACGGTTCCGTGGCCTCGGCGTGGAACCCATGAAACTGCGTTTCGGTGCAAACGGCATTCCGCGGAACTCGGACGATGAAGCTGTGCATCATTTCGTGGCAGGATGCCCCTGGTCCACCTCTTACAGAATATCCGCAAGCATTTTGGAGACAAAAGAATGAAGCGTTCCCGCGTTAATGAAATTCTCGCCGAAGGCGACCGCTTCATCCGCTCCTTTGGCTATGTTCTCCCCCCTTTCGCCTATTGGACACCTGCCGAGATGAAGGCCAGGCGATCGGATATGGACGGCATCATCAACGCCCGCCTGGGCTGGGATATTACCGACTACGGGCAGGGCAAGTTCGACGAACTGGGGCTCTTCCTCTTCACCGTGCGCAACGGCAAGGTAGCCGACCTGGCGAAGGGCAAGGGTATGCTCTACGCCGAAAAGATCATGATCTCACGCAAGGATCAGATCTCACCCATGCACCGGCATAATCTCAAGGCCGAGGACATCATCAATCGTGGCGGCGGCAAACTTGTGCTCGAATTGTTCGCCGCGCGCGAAGACGGCTCGATTGATGACCAGGCGAATGTGGAAGTACCTGTTGACAGCGTGATGAAGAAACTGCCGGCGGGCGGATTGCTCAAGCTGGAACCCGGTGAAAGCGTCACACTTTTGCCAAATGTCTGGCATGCCTTCTGGGGAGAAGGCAAGGATGTGCTGATCGGCGAAGTCTCCACCGTCAATGACGATCTCACCGATAATATCTTCCGTGATCCCATCGGCCGTTTCTCCGATATCGAGGAAGATGTCGAGCCGGTTCATCTTCTCGTCGCCGATTACGACAAGCATCTGGGCTAACGACCATGATCCTGTGCTGCGGCGAGGCGCTCATCGACATGATCCCGGTCGAGGCTGAGGGTGCCACTGCCTTCGCGCCCCTTGCGGGCGGTGCCGTATTCAATACCGCCATCGCGCTGGGGAGACTTGGTCAGCCTGTTGGCTTCCTCTCCGGCATTTCAACTGATCTGCTGGGGGAAATTCTTGGCACCCAGCTGCGAAAATCCAATGTTTCGACGAAATATCTACTGGAAAGCGACCGCCCGACCACGCTTGCCTTCGTCAAGTTGGACAACGGCCAGGCCCGGTATAGCTTCTACGACGAAAACACCGCCGGGCGTATGATTCTGGCCGCCGATCTCCCGGAAATCGGAAGAGACGTCGAAGCCATGTTCTTTGGCGGAATCAGCTTGATCGGCGAACCGTGCGGCAGCACCTATGAGGCGCTGCTCAATCGCGAGCACGGTGAACGCCTAATCATGCTCGACCCAAATGTGCGGCCCGGCTTCATTCGCGAAGAAGCGCTCTATCGGGGTCGTATCCGCCGCATGTGCGCCATGAGCGACATTCTCAAATTATCTGACGAGGACCTGCACTGGCTGGAGGGAGATGGCCAGATTGACGCAATGGCGGCAAGTCTCCTGACGCAGGGTCCGAAGATCGTGGTCATCACACGCGGCGCCGACGGCGCTTGCGCCTATACCGCTCATGACAAGATCAACGTCGCGGGCCGAAAGGTTGACGTCATCGACACGGTGGGCGCCGGCGATACCTTCAACGCAGGCTTTCTCGCCGGCCTGAAGGAACACGACTTGCTGACCAAGCGGTGTGTCCAGAGGGCTGGTCGCGATGCCATTGCATATGCGTTGAAACTCGGTGTTGCCGCAGCGTCGGTCACCGTTTCGCGCAAGGGTGCGAACCCGCCTCTGACCAGAGAAATTAGCCTGGACTGATCCTTTTCCGCTTGCTGTCCTCTCTTCTTCGCGGCATCTCTCTGCGGCTTCTGCATCCAAACCCGTTTTGGAAGGACGATGCGGCATGTTCAGGGGAACCCATGGATAAAATCGAATGCGTGGTGGCCGGTGCAGGCGTGGTGGGGTTGGCGATTGCGCGCGAGATGGCGCTTCGGGGCAAAGAAGTCATGATCTTCGAAGCTGCGAACATGATCGGCAGCGAAACCAGTTCGCGCAATTCGGAAGTCATTCATGCCGGCATCTATTATCCGAAAGGGTCGTTGAAAGCGCAGCTTTGCGTTCAGGGTAAGGAAATGCTTTATTCCTACGCAAAGGACCGGGGGATTCCGCACAAACGTTGCGGCAAGCTTATCGTTGCAACCGAGCAGGAGCAGATCGGCACCCTGGACGCCATTCAGCAGAAGGCGCTCGCCAACGGCGTCGAGGATCTGAAAATTCTGACTAAAGGCCAAGCAAAGGCGCTTGAACCCTCGCTCTCTTGCGAAGCGGCCCTGCTCTCCCCCTCAACCGGCATCATCGACAGCCATGTGCTGATGCAGACGTTGGAAGGGGATCTTGAAAATGCGGGCGGCATTGTCGCGCTTAGTACGTGCATTGTTTCCGGCAAAATCGTGGAAAACGGCGTAGTCCTGCTTACCAAGAATCGTGACACGGGTGAGGAATTCGAGATCCTGGCGGAAAATTTTGTCAATGCCGCCGGCTTGGGCGCACAGAGCATCGCCCATTCCATTGAAGGGTTCAACGCTACAAGCATTCCACCCTTCTATATGGCCAAGGGCAATTACTTCTCCGCAAATGGACGTAATATCTTCTCACACCTGATCTATCCTGTCCCGCAAGAAGGTGGCCTGGGCGTTCACCTGACGCTCGATCTGGACGGCAATATGCGCTTCGGTCCGGATGTCGAGTGGATCCAGACAATTGATTACAGGGTCGATGCAGGGCGCGCGGACATCTTCTACGAAGAAATACGCCGCTACTGGCCGAATCTGAAGGATGATGCGCTTCTTCCCAGCTATAGCGGAATTCGTCCCAAGCTTGTTCCGGAAGGCACGGTTGCTGCCGATTTCGCCATACACGGATCGGACATGCACGGCGCCTTGGGGCAGGTGCATCTCTACGGCATCGAAAGCCCGGGGCTGACATCATCGCTGGCGATTGCCAAATTGGTTGCAAACAAGCTCGCCACAAGCATCGCTTGACTTTGCTTGCAAACTTAACCATATAGCCCCCTATCGACGAGCTGACGCGTGAGCAGCCTCCTCGCCCATGACGAATGAGCGCAATGCTCCGGGGCCAGCGTCGACTTTTTTCCAGTTCCCATATCACGCGGGGTTCTGACGTTTCTGACGGCCCAGCAAGCATTCGGCTTCTTGGCGAGTTCGGAACGGCAACCGCAATGTGACCGCTCGCTTTCTCCCTAGGCGCGGCGGCTGTTTTCTTTGCTTGCTCGCGACAGGATTGGCCTGCTCGCTGCGAAAGGCTCGACTTTGACACAATTTTCAGACCTCGGTCTCAACAAACACCTACTCAACACGTTGAAAGGCCTCGGCTATGAGACGCCCACGCCAATTCAGGCACAGGCGATCCCAACCGTGCTCGACGGTCATGACGTGCTGGGCCTGGCCCAGACCGGCACCGGCAAAACAGCCGCTTTCGGCCTGCCGATGGTCGACCATCTGATGCACAAGCAGGAGCGTCCCGCCCCGAAGAATATTCGTGCGCTAGTGCTTGCTCCGACCCGCGAACTGGTCAACCAGATCGCCACCAACCTGCGCGCCTATGTAAAGGGCACACCGCTGAAGATCGGCTCCGTCGTCGGCGGTGCTTCTATCAACGTGCAGGTGAAGAACCTTACCCGCGGTACCGACATTCTCGTCGCAACGCCGGGACGACTGCTCGACCTCGTAGAGCGTCGCGCCGTTTTCCTTGACCACGCGACCTTCCTCGTTCTCGACGAAGCCGACCAGATGCTCGATCTCGGCTTCATCGTCCCACTGCGCAAAATTGCCAAGCTGGTGGGCGACAAGCGCCAGACCATGCTGTTTTCGGCTACCATGCCGAAGCAGATCGAAGATCTCTCCAGCACATATCTGAAAGATCCGAAGCGCGTCGAGGTCACCCCTCCCGGCAAGGCTGCTGACAAGGTTACCCAGTCCGTCTTCTATGTCGCCGCGCGCGACAAGTTGCCGCTGCTGCGCGATCTGCTTTCGGCCGCCGAACGCGCCAATCCGGCTGCACGCGCTATGGTCTTCTCGCGCACCAAGCACGGTGCCGAAAAGCTGATGAAGCAGCTTGTCGAGGCTGGCTTCAAGGCAGAATCCGTGCACGGCAACAAGAGCCAAGGCCAGCGTGAGCGCGCCATCAAGAACTTCCGTAACGGCGAGTGTCGCGTTCTCGTGGCGACCGATGTGGCCGCACGCGGCATCGACATTCCCGGGGTCACGCACGTATATAATTACGATCTGCCGGAAGTCGCGGAAGCCTATGTACACCGCATCGGTCGTACAGCCCGCGCAGGTGCCGACGGCGCGGCAGTTGCGTTCTGCTCCTCAACCGACATGCATCTCCTGCGTGCCATCGAGAAGCTGATGAGCATCAAGATCGAAGTGGCAGGTGGCGAAGAGCCGGTTGCCGAGCGCCCAGCTGGCCGCAAACCCCGTGGCGGTGCCGGTCATCGTGGTCGTCGTCCGAACGGACATGAAGGCTCTGGTGAACGCCGTGAAGGCGGTTTCCGCGGCGAGCGTCGTGGTGGTGGTGAAGGCCGCGGCGGTGAACGTCGCGCCGAAGGCAGCTTCCGCAATGACGGCCTGGGCGAAACCCGCGAGGATCGTCCACGCGCTTCCGTTCGTCCTGCCGGCGGCAAAGGCAAGCCAGGCGGCTTCGGTGCCAAACGCAATGGTGGCGGCTTCGGTGCCGCACCGAACAAGGCATCGGCCAAGCCGCGCCGCCCGAAGAAGAAGTTCGCTGCGGCCTAATCTTCTTCATCCCGAATAGAAAGGCCCGCCGGTTTTAATCGGCGGGCCTTTTCCTTGCGCTCTTTTCTCAGAATTTGAAGGTAAAGCTCGTATCAACCGAATGAGCGATCGAGCGTCCGATCTCCGTCTCATAGCTCAACGCCAGCCGCGCCTTCTTCGTCAGCTTGACGTCGGCGGCAACACCTAGTTTTGCCGTACTACGTCCCTTGTGCGTACCGCGCGTTTCGAAAGGCGTGCCGTCGTCGAGACCAGGCGTCGCGACAGCCATGTCCTTCGTCTTGTGACGGATACTTGCGCTGGCACGCAAAGCGACTTCGGTTTCCCGTACCTTGACTTTCCTCGACGCGCGCAGACCAAGATCGACTACACCAACCGAAGAAGCCTTCTTTTCGCTCTTGAGTGCGGCCTTGCCCATACTTTCGGCAAAGCTGTCGCGCTCCGTCCAGAGATGGGTATAGCCAAGGAAAGGCTGAAACGCGGTGTCATAAAACGTCGCCGTATAGGCAACCTCCCCGAACATCTGAGTGGTTGAGAGATCGTAATCGGTGCCGTAGCCATTCATTCGGCCATCAGCTATCACGTTTCGCTTAATCTTGGCGTCGTAACGGCCATGGATCGCGCCCGCCTTATAGTCGAACCCGCTATCTTGCATGACCAGGTAGATGCCTGTATGGACGCCGGAAAGCTGGGCATTGGCGACCTTGTCTCCTTCGGTGAACGTGGTTCGCGTATGGCCGCCGAAGACGCCGAGGCGTGCGCTCTCGCCAAGAGCAAAGTCGATGCCGCCAACCGTGCCTGTCATTTTGCGCTTCGTGTCCAGCGCATCGCCAAGCGCCTTCATCATTCCGCCCTGACCGATGGCTGCCATCCAGAGACCGCTCTCGGCGGTCTCGCCAATCACATGCTTGCGATCATCCGTATCTTTATTGAAGGCACCATCGAGTCGACGTGCAACGACATCGCGAATGGCGAGGCTGTCATCCACCGCACCTGCCAATGTCGTGGCATGCATCGCCCCGCGCATGCGCGGATCGAGTGGGCGCGGATCGACAGGGGCTCGGTCGAGAAGGACAATAGGGACAATCGGGTGAGCTTCCGGCGCCGCAGTTTCTGCCTTCTGCTCAGCATCGCTCTTCTTTTGTTCTGCCAATTCCTGTTTGGTCTTCTCGGCACTTTTTTCCAGCGCCGCTACTTTTTCTTGCTGCGCCTTCACTTCGTCTTCGAGCTCTTCCAGCCGTTTTTGCTGGGTTTGAAGTTTCTTTTCGAGTGTCTTTACGTTTTCGGTATCGGTTCTTTTGGCTACTTCCAACTGGCGCTGCAAATCATCGCGAAGAACCGCCTCCGCCTCCAGGCGCTTCTCCATTTCGTCAATGCGTCTATGAATGGCAGCGACCTCGGCGGGATCGACATTATTACCATCCACACCATCGCGACCATCTTTGCCGTCACGGCCCGGAAGGCCGGGCGCGCCGTCTATGCCATCGCGGCCAGCATCTCCCTTTTCGCCTTTGGCACCCTGCTCGCCAGTATCGCCTTTCGGCCCGGCCACGCCCGGCGCACCATCCACACCATCGCGACCATCTTTGCCGTCGCGGCCCGGAAGGCCGGGCGCGCCGTCTATGCCGTCGCGGCCAGCATCTCCCTTTTCGCCTTTGGCACCCTGCTTGCCAGTATCGCCCTTCGGCCCGGCCACACCCGGCGCACCATCCACACCGTCGCGTCCGTCTATGCCGTCACGGCCGGCATCACCTTTTTCGCCTTTGGCACCCTGCTCGCCAGTATCGCCCTTCGGCCCGGCCACACCCGGCGCGCCATCCACACCGTCGCGTCCGTCTAGGCCGTCGCGACCAGCATCTCCCTTTTCGCCCTTGGCACCCTGCTCGCCAGTATCGCCTTTCGGCCCGGCCACACCCGGCGCACCATCCACACCGTCGCGACCATCTTTGCCGTCGCGGCCAGCATCTCCCTTTTCGCCTTTGGCACCCTGCTCGCCAGTATCGCCCTTCGGCCCGGCCACACCCGGCCCACCATCCACACCATCGCGACCATCTTTGCCGTCGCGGCCCGGAAGGCCGGGCGCGCCGTCTAGGCCGTCACGGCCGGCATCACCTTTTTCGCCCTTGGCACCCTGCTCGCCAGTATCGCCCTTCGGCCCGGCCACACCCGGCACGCCGTCTATGCCATCGCGTCCGTCTATGCCGTCGCGGCCAGCGTCATCTTTTTCGCCCTTGGCACCCTGCTCGCCAGTATCGCCTTTCGGACCGGCCACGCCCGGCGCGCCATTTGTGTGTTTCGTGTCGTCTCGGCCATCTGAGCTTGCATTCCCACGCTCTCCACACTGAGGCGGCAATCCTGGCGTGGCGAACGGATACTGATCTGGGCCGCATGTCCGAAGTCTATGTATCGTCACGTAGTCGCGCACATTTGACCGGTTTTCCAGCGAACGCGGCAAGGAATGTCCGCTGGGATAAACGAAATTTCCAGCGTAGACATCCGCCTCACGTTTAAGTTCTACACGATCTCCCTGATAGGTAAGGACAAAATGGCGATCATCCGTCATCGAGAAATGAACGGGATCCACAGCGGAGATATTAATTTCCTTTCCTGAAGGGACCTCCGAAAGATTTTCTAGGAAATACTGCTTAGATTGCCCTATCTTCATGCCTCTAATATTTGGATCAAAATGGAAATCGTTTAAACTCAAGGATTCCGAGCCACCTTTTGAGAGAAACTCCAGAAGATGCCGTTTTTCTGTTTCTATGTATTCGCCGCCATGCGCAGAAAAATGGAAACCCGGCCTCAGTTCCTGCGGGCCAGAAGGCACCTCAGAACGAAGATCAGAAACATTACCATAATCTTTTAATAAACTACTAGCTTCTACACTATCCGATTCACATACAAAAATTGCAGTAGTTAAAGATAAAAAAACAATATATTTCTTCATTATTCAATCAATTCCTGGGATTGTAAGAAATTCTTAACCCCAAAAGCATTGCATCATTATTTTATCAATAGTTTTATATTTCAAAATATATATTTGTAATATCTAATGTGAAATTAAGTTCAGGACACCCATCCCCTCTTGAGCCGCCGCCGCCGCTCTGCGATTGTGACCTCAAATCAGACGCAGAGGAATCAGCACCATGGACGTACGCGCCGCCGTTGCCGTTCAAGCCGGCAAACCGCTTGAAATCATGACAGTTCAACTCGAAGGCCCGAAGGTTGGCGAAGTACTGGTAGAGGTGAAGGCGACAGGTCTCTGTCATACGGACGACTTCACGCTGTCGGGCGCCGACCCGGAAGGAATTTTCCCTGCCATCCTGGGGCATGAGGGCGCTGGCGTCGTCGTGGATGTGGGACCAGGCGTAACGACACTCAAGAAAGGCGATCATGTCATTCCGCTCTACACGCCGGAATGCCGCGAGTGTTATTCTTGCCTCTCACAGAAAACCAATCTTTGCACCTCGATCCGCGCCACGCAGGGCCAGGGTTTGATGCCGGATGGCACGAGCCGCTTCTCGATTGGCAAGGACAAGATCTTCCACTATATGGGCTGCTCAACCTTCGCAAATTTCACGGTTCTGCCAGAAATTGCGCTTGCCAAGGTCAACCCCGACGCCCCATTCGACAAGATTTGCTATATTGGCTGCGGCGTGACGACGGGCATCGGTGCCGTCATCAACACAGCGAAGGTGGAGATCGGTTCGACGGCCATCGTCTTCGGTCTTGGCGGCATCGGTCTCAACGTCATCCAGGGCCTGCGTCTGGCCGGGGCGGATATGATCATCGGCGTCGATATCAACAATGACAAGAAGGAATGGGGCGAGCGCTTCGGCATGACGCACTTCGTCAATCCGAAGGAAGTCGGCGAAGACATAGTGCCGTACCTGGTCAATCTCACCAAACGTAACGGCGACCTGATCGGGGGGGCGGACTACACCTTCGACTGCACCGGCAACGTCAATGTCATGCGTCAGGCACTGGAAAGCGCGCATCGCGGCTGGGGCAAGTCTGTCATTATCGGTGTGGCCGGTGCCGGTCAGGAAATCTCCACGCGGCCTTTCCAACTTGTCACAGGCCGTCAATGGATGGGGACGGCTTTCGGTGGCGCTCGCGGTCGTACGGACGTTCCCAAGATCGTCGAGTGGTATATGGACGGAAAGATCGAGATCGATCCGATGATTACCCACACCATGCCGCTTGAAGACATAAACAAGGGATTCGAGCTGATGCATTCGGGCGAGAGTGTGCGCGGCGTCGTGGTTTATTGAAAAACCAGGAGGGGCGGAAAAGCCCCTCCTCACTCCTGAAGGCATTGATCGCGCAGCGCAGCATGCGTTAATTGTGCGCAATGAGAACAATGACTGAAAAAATGCCTGAAATTTTTGTCGACGCCGATGCCTGCCCGGTGAAACCCGAAATACTCAAGGTTGCCGAGCGACACGGGCTGCGCGTCACGTTTGTCGCTAACTCAGGCTTGCGCCCATCTCGCGATCCGATGGTCCGGAATGTCATTGTCTCAGCGAGTTTCGATGCAGCAGATGATTGGATCGCGGAAAATGCCACCGCGAGCGACATCGTCGTTACGGCCGATGTTCCGCTGGCCGTGCGATGTGTAGCGAAAGCCGCGCTTGTCACTGGACCGGCGGGCCGTATTTTCGACGAAAGCAATATCGGCATGGCAAGCGCGATGCGGGACCTTGGTCAGCACCTGCGAGAGACCGGCGAAAGCAAGGGCTACAATCCCGCATTCACGCAACGTGACCGCTCGGCCTTTCTCGAAACACTGGATCGATTGTGCCGCCGTGCCTTGAAGAGTGTGGCATGAGTGAAGCATTGCAGCATCATCGCCGCAGGCACAGCGCTTTTTATTTGGCTTTCGGAGCTGGACTGCTCATCCTGATCGCCACAATGTTCCTTCAACCAGAGAAGGCACTGCTTTACGGGGTGCTCGGCTTCTTCCTCGCCTATCTGGTGATCGCGTGGAGCATCGTGCCGAAACTATACGCCGTCTATCTGAAGCGAAATGCGGCCGAAACCGATCTCCCCAGCGCGATCATCTTTACCATCACGCTCGCCGCGGTCGTTACGGCGGTGTCCTCACTCTTCCTCGCGCTCAACAGCGAACACGGCGCAGCGCCGGGCGAAATCATTATCATGCTCGCTTCCGTTGTTCTGGGCTGGCTGACCATCCACACCATGGCTGCGCTGCATTATGCGCATTTGCACTGGTTCCGTAGCGAGGCGGACGCAGTGCACGATCGAGAAGCACGGCGTCAAGGCGGACTGGAATTTCCTGGTACGGAGAAGCCCCAGGGGTGGGATTTTCTCTATTTTTCCTTCGTCGTCGGCATGACGGCCCAAACCTCCGACGTCGCCATTCGCTCAAGCAACATGCGCAAGTTCAATCTGGCGCATTCCATTGTTTCGTTCTTTTTCAACACAGTGCTCGTTGCGGCGGCTGTCAATATGGCTGTGTCGCTGGCACCCTGATCTTAAGGACTCCCCCCATGAAAACCATTTCACAGGCAAAAGCTTTCGGCGGCATACAAGGTGTCTACAGCCACGAGTCGGAAGCTTGCCATTGTACGATGACCTTTGCTGTTTACCTTCCTCCCAAAGCAGCCACGGAAAAATGTCCGATCCTTTGGTATCTGTCCGGCCTTACCTGCACCCATGCCAATGTCATGGACAAGGGCGAATATCGTCGCCTCGCGGCTGAACTCGGCATCATTATCGTCTGCCCGGATACCAGCCCGCGCGGCGATGGCATTGCTGACGAACCGGACAATTGGCAAATGGGTAAGGGTGCAGGTTTTTATCTCGACGCGACGCAGGCGCCGTGGTCAAAGCATTATCAGATGTACAGCTATATAACCGAGGAACTGCCGGCGCTGATCGCGGACAATTTCCCGGTCGACATGAACCGTCAGGGAATTTTCGGTCACTCGATGGGCGGTCACGGCGCCATCACGATCGCGTTAAAAAATCCGCAGAAGTTCAAGAGCTGTTCGGCTTTTGCACCGATTGTCGCCCCCTCTTCCGCCGACTGGTCGGCGCCGGCCTTCGAGAAATATCTTGGCGCCGACAAGACAAGCTGGAGACAATATGACACGTGCGATCTCATCGCCGATGGTGCGCAATTCCGCGAAATCCTGGTTGATCAGGGTGCTGCGGATGGCTTCCTCGATAATGGCTTGCGTCCCTGGCTCCTCCAAGAAGCGGTGAAGGACAAGCCGGAAATTGCACTTACACTGCGCATGCAGGAAGGTTACGACCACTCCTATTTCTTCATCTCCACCTTCATGGGCGACCATTTGCGTTGGCACGCCGAACGCCTCTATAAGTGACCCGCACAACAAAATCAGAGCCATAAACGGAGTTCTCCCGGAATGAGAAAAGCCATAAGCGTCGCTGCCCTGGTCGCAGCCGCCGCCCTTATCGTGTCCGCCTGCTCACCATCACAACCCGATGCGGGGGGTACGACTAGCGCTGCTGCAAGTCCGCCTGCACCGCCGGTGGACGTGACCCCGATTTCTGGAACCTGGTGCGCAAGCGACGGTGACCGCTACGTGATTGATCGCAACCGCTTTGACAGCAACTCGCGCCAGTGCAGCGTTCGCCGGGTCAACAATTATTCCGGCACCTATGCGCTGCAGTTGGATTGCAATGGCAACAATGAAGGCGTGACGCTGACACCGACGGGCAACCAGATGCTCGTCACCTTCCTTAACAATGTAGGTCACCGCCCTGTTTTAAGGCAGTGCAGTTAGTACGCTCCTAATCGCGGTCCGGCACACAGTCGGGCCGCTGCCGTTCGAACGCTTATTGCTTTCAGACACGCTCCAATACACCTTAAAAAAATCACTCTGAAATTAAAAATACTCGATGATATTTTAAAATATCCGTATCCCCACCAAGCAATTATCTTATTTCAGAGAGATATATTTTATGGCTTGGTATGATTTTTTCCCGAAAACATTTCGCGCATGGGGCTGGATGGCCCCCACACATAAGATCTCGGTAGAGGAAGATTTCTTTGCCTCTTCCGACAGAATGTTTTCTCTCAGTGCTTCCCAGCTTCTGCAAAATGATTCCACCACTCACGGACAGCTGAAAATCATCGGCGTCTCAGCTAATGAAAACTGCTCCGTGCGACTGGTTGATGACCGGATTGTCGTGCAGCGCAAGTTCTCTGATTCCTACGCGACGGACTCCGACACAGGCAGCTTCTTTTATGACGTAGTCGACAATAAAGGTGCGAAAGCCCGCGCCAAGGCGACCATAAAATTTGTGGCTGCGGATACGGACACAACGCCTGTGTACCTCACCCCCGGCGACGACGTTCTTCATGCCATCAAAGGCCGCACAGCGGCGATCGAGGAACGCAAGCTGCTTGGCAACGATCTGGCGCATAAAAGTGATGGTGCACCGCGTATCGTTTCTATCATGTCGGAAGCAGAAGGATTCACTATTCACCGGAAGGACGGCATTGCTATCCTGACGCCGCCCGCAGATTTCTCCGGCCTCGCGACCTTTCGCTATGAAACGGTTGATCGCAAAGGTCTAAAGGACGTTCAGAGAATTCATTTGACCTTTCATGACAAGAAGGAGGCGCAGATGCTAGCACTGTTCTCCGTTGATGAAAGCAAGGCGGCCATCAAGCCCGAGATCAAGCCCGAGATCAAACTCTCCACCTCTTTCACCGTGAAGGAAGAGGAGGCGATGAACATCTCTCCCCAGCAACTTGCAAAGCAAGTCACCGGGCTCGATCTCAACACTGTTCGCATTGCGGGAGCCAAAGTCGTATCCGCGGATGCGTTTCGCGATATGGAAATCGCCTACACTGCGGATCGTGTCCAGCTGAGCCGGGCAATAGAGTTGCCGAATGAAGCAAAGGCAAGCCAATCAGATAAGCTGGAGCTTCGCTACATTCTCATGGATGGTTCCGGAAAATCCTCCGAAGGAAGCTATTTCATGAACGTTCCGAAATCCGGCAGTTCGGAAGTCTCCACTGAAATGCTCTTCCGCGATCTCGTCGGCTTCGACCCATACACGGTGAAAATCGAAAAGTTCGCGGCTTCGCCTAAGCTTGAGGTGGAACAGATCGGCACTGATCTGCGGGTCGCCGGCAAAACCAATTATAATGGGACAGTCAAATTCGATTATGTTCTCAGCGACGGTAATGGACAGAGAATTAACGGAGAAGCTTCGGTTTCGGTACTACCTGTCAATGATATACCTGTAGCGGTCAGCACGTTCTCCAAAACGGTAAAGGAGCACAATGGAAGCATCCAGATACCTGTCTCCGGTCTTCTTAAGCACTTCTACGATGTGGATGGTGACAAGCTGGCATTCGGCAACATACTGAACGTCGAAAATGGTAGTGCGAAACATATCCAACGCTCGGCGATTTTTCAGGACTATATTGAGATTACCCCCACCTATGGCCATACGGGTGACGTGACTTTTCAATTTAATGTTCGCGAGAAGGGAAAGCTGGAAAGCGAAACAGCCTATTCTCTGCCGGCAACGGCGACCATTACAGTGGAAAACGTCAATGACACGCCGGAGGCGAAGATCCGCCGGGTGGATCACGAAGTATTCAAAGGGAAGGAATTCACCTTCGACCCGGAGATCAAGCGCATCTTTGCCGACAAAGACATTCAGTATAAGCAGTCCGACGATGCGCTCACCTATAGTCTCCGCGACCCTAAATCGGGAATGGCACCGACCAATCTTTCGATTAACGCCGAGACTGGCGTGATCGAGGGAAGCCTCAGCAAATCAGTGCGTCTGGTTTTGCTCGCGACCGATAAAGCCGGCGCAACTGCATCAAGCGAACTGGTAATACATGCTAATGATGCTGAATGGGAACGCGCAGCAGTCGCAATATTCGAGGATGCTGGCCCCGAACCGGAGCAATACTGGTCCGACGCCGGCATATTTCAACATGCATTCCTCTGATCTCTGATCGGACGAAGGCCGGGCGTATGCCCGGCCTTCGTCTATCCTGTCGGCTTCAATATACCTTGATTTAATCAATCGATTGATTAAATTGAATCTATGACAACCAGATCTTCCCCTACCCATCAAACGCGACTTGCGCTTATCCAGGCGGGCCTTCTGCTTTTCGGTGAGAATGGTTTCGAGGCTACCTCGACGCGCGACATCGCGGCTCAGGCCAAAGCTAATATCGGCTCCATCGCCTATCATTTTGGCAACAAGGAAGGCCTGCACGCAGCCTGCGCCGAACATGCAGTGCTGCTCATTCGCGAGGCATCAGGCGGCGCGCTCGCTGGCGAGGTCATCGATTACACGCGACTTTCACCTGATCAGGCGCATGTGATGATCGAGGCAATCCTGGAACGTATGATCGCTTTTGTTACGGCAAGCGAGGAAGCAGGATCGATTATCCAGTTTGTTCTACGAGCAATTGCCGTTCCGGGTCCTACGCTTGATACCCTCTATCACGGCCTCTTCGAACCCATTCACAAGCAATGCTGTATGTTATGGGGAGCGGCCACCGGCATGGAAGCGGAGGCGAACGAGACCCGGCTTCTTGTCTTTTCGATGATTGGCCAAGTCATCTATTTCCGCATTGCCCGCGAAGCGATAGCCAAGCGTATGGCCTGGAACAGGATTTCAGAAGACGAATTGGGACAAGTGACACGGATCATTAAATCCAACCTCTCCGCAATTATCGCTGCAAGACAGGCTTTGAAGTCATGAGCATCCTTTGCGCCCTCCCACTTGCTGCCAGTCTTTTCGGTGCCTGTGCCGCCCCTGCTCCTTTGGCGGTTGGATATGTCGAGGGAGATTTCGTGCAGGTCGCGCCGATCGAAGCAGCGCAGTTGCGCGAGCTGTCCGTCAGGCGGGGCGATCGGGTGGCACAGGGTGATGTGCTCGGCCGGCTTGAGGACACCGATGCGCGCAACAAACTGGCGGAGGCAGAAGCAGCTCTTGCGCAAGCGCAAGCCAATCTCGCCGACCTGAAGATCGGGAAACGTCCGGAAGAGATTGCAGTGCTGGAAGCGACACTCGCCTCAGCTCGCGCCCAAAAGCAGGACGCGGACCGCAATCTGGAGCGCGCACGCGATCTACTTTCGCGCGGCACTACGAGTCAGGCGGAATTCGACCGCGCCCAGACCAATGCACAGATTGCCGACGCTGCGCTCGGCGAAGCACAAGCCAATCTGAACGTAGCGAGGCTCCCAGCTCGCCCCGAAGCGATCAAAGCCGCAGAAAAGCAGGCAGAACAGGCGCAAGCACAGCTCGAACAGGCGAAGTGGCTTCTCTCCCAGCGTACTCTCACTGCGCCTGCTGACGGGCGCGTAGACGATGTCATCCGCAATCCAGGCGACATTGCCGGGCCTTCCGCACCTGTGCTTTCCATGCTGCCGGATGGCGCGGTAAAGCTACGGTTTTACGTTCCTGAAACGGAATTCTCATCATTGCGGCTCGGCGCCGAGCTTGCCGTCAGCTGCAATGGTTGCGCGCAAGGGATGATAGCAAAGGTAAGCTACATCTCCTCCGATCCGGAATTCACGCCACCTGTCATATATTCGCTCGAACGGCGCCAGAAGCTCGTCTATCTGATCGAAGCGCGCGCGGAGGGCGAGGCCACCCGCCTGCAACCGGGACAGATCATTGATGCGCGCCTGAGGACTGGTGGATGACCAACGCCATCGAAGTCGAAGGCCTGATCAAGCGCTTTGGCGACAAGACGGTCGTCGACAATGTGTCAATGCAGGTGGCCGAGGGGGAGATTGTCGGTTTCCTCGGTCCGAATGGGTCCGGCAAGACGACAACCATCCGCATGGTTTGCGGCCTGCTTACACCGGATGCCGGCAAAGGTAACGTGCTTGGCTACGATCTTCTGTCGGAAGGGCTGAAGATCAAACGCAAAGTCGGCTACATGACGCAGAAATTCTCATTCTACGAGGATTTGACGATCAAGGAGAATCTCGAATTCGTCGCGCGTCTTTACGAACTGAACCCCGTCGACGCCTTCGTACACAAGACGCTTGCCGATCTGGACATGACTTCGCGTCGCAACCAACTCGCCGGAACATTATCGGGCGGCTGGAAGCAGCGCCTGGCGCTTGCCGCCTGCATTATGCATCAACCGAAACTGCTTCTGCTCGACGAACCAACAGCCGGCGTCGACCCGAAAGCCCGCCGCGATTTCTGGGATGAGATTCACGCGCTGGCCCGCGAGGGCCTGACCGTTCTCGTGTCGACCCATTATATGGACGAAGCCGAGCGCTGCCACCGCATCAATTATATTTCCTACGGCAAGATGCTTGCAACCGGCACTGTAGATGAGGTCATCGCCCAGGCCGATCTTACGACTTTCATCATCACCGGCCCGGATATGGCTGGTCTTGCCCTGGAATTACGGACCCGCCCAGGGGTCGAGCAGGTCGCCCCCTTCGGCAATACGCTGCATGTCGTCGGCGCGGATCGCGCGGCCTTACAAGCCTCGATGGGTGAACTGGAAGGCAAACCGGGCATAGAGATACGTCGTGGCGAAACCAGCCTCGAAGACGTGTTCATCCAGTTCATGGCTGGCTCGAAGGACAATATGGCATGAACCGCGTCCTTTCCTTCAGCCGCCTGGGCGCACTTCTCGCCAAGGAATTCATCCAGATGCGGCGCGACCGCGTCACTTTTGCGATGATGATGGGCGTGCCGCTGATGCTTCTCGTGCTCTTTGGCTTTGCTATCAACAATGATCCGAAACATCTGCCCGCCGCGCTGGTCACCTCCAGCACTGACAACTACACGCGCGCCATCGTCGCGAGCCTGCAAACCACCGATTACTACCGTTTCGATCATGTCGTGGCCTCGACCGAAGAGGCCGAGTTGTTGATGGCGCGGGGAGAAGTCGTTTTCATCGTCACCATTCCGTCAGACTTCGGCACGCGCGTACGGCGTGGCGACCGCCCGCAGATGCTGATTGAAGCGGATGCCACCGATCCGGCTGCGGCAAGCGGTGCGATCTCCACCCTGTCAACCGTTGCACGCGAAGCGCTGTTGCGTGAACAGGGACGGACGTTCGAGGCGGAAGAAGAAAAGGAACGGGAGCTTGAGGTCATCGTGCACCGGCGCTACAATCCCGAAAGCATCACCCAGTACAATATCGTGCCGGGTCTGCTCGGCGTCATATTGCAGATGACCATGGTAATGATGACCTCGATGGCGCTCACGCGCGAGACCGAGCGCGGTACCATGGAAAACCTTCTCGCCATGCCTGCCAACCCAACGGAAATCATGCTTGGCAAGGTCCTGCCTTACGCCTGCGTCGGCGCCGTGCAGGTGGTGATCGTGCTTCTGGCCGCAAAGTTTCTCTTCTCGGTGCCGTTCCTAGGCAGCCTGCCTCTGCTCCTTCTAGCAATCTTCATCTTCGTCATGGCGCTGGTCCTGCTCGGCTACACGATCTCGACCGTGTCACGAACCCAGATGCAGGCGATGCAGCTCACTTTTTTCTTCTTCCTGCCCTCGATCCTTCTGTCAGGCTTCATGTTCCCTTATCTCGGTATGCCGATCTGGGCGCAATATCTCGGTGAAATATTCCCCCTTACGCATTTCATTCGCGTGGTGCGTGCCGTTATGCTCAAAGGGGCGGATTTCTACGAAGTGATCTGGCAGATTGGCGCGCTCTGCGTCTTCATTGCCGTCTTTGCCGCAATGGCTCTGTCCCGCTTCCGACGGACACTCGATTAGGAAGAACCGCCGCAACTTGCCGGGGAAAGGCGTATCGTCGCACCGACAGTGCCATCTTCACGCCAGATGAGATTGATTCCAGCATCGCGCAGCGCAGAGAGTATCTGGCTTTCCGTTGCACGTTGCAGATCATGGCGGCCAGCTTCAAAATCCTTGATCGTGCTGCGCGAAACGCCCGCCGCTTCGGCGAGATTTTCCTGCGTCCAGCAAATCAATCCACGAGCGGCGCGACATTGCGCAGGAATGAGGCGCCAGCAGCAGAGTTTATCTTGGCCAATAAGGTTATTTTCAACCATAATGGTTGACATTTGAGGTCAGCATTCCGAAATGTCAAGATATTCGTAAATTGCAGATTAGGTGATCGATACGACCCATGACTCACGACACTCCGCTGATTACCACTATCGCAGTAGGCCTCGTACTTGCCTTCATTTTTGGCGCAATTGCCAATCGACTGCGATTATCGCCGTTGGTGGGTTATCTGGTTGCGGGCGTTGTCGTTGGTCCTGCCACTCCGGGCTATGTCGCGGACGTTCATCTTGCGCCCGAGCTTGCCGAAATCGGCGTCATCCTCCTCATGTTCGGGGTAGGCCTGCATTTCTCGATGCGCGACCTGCTTTCGGTGAAGGCAATCGCTATACCTGGAGCGCTCGCGCAGATTGCCATAGCCACCCTGCTTGGCGTCACGCTTTCATGGGCGATGGGCTGGTCGCTCGGCGCTGGCCTCGTCTACGGTCTCGCGCTTTCTGTTGCCAGTACGGTCGTGCTTCTGCGTGCCCTGCAGGAGCGCCATATCCTTGAAACGGAGCGTGGACGCATCGCGGTGGGTTGGCTGATAGTCGAGGATCTTGCCATGGTCATGGCTCTGGTCCTGCTGCCGGCTTTGTCCGGCCTGCTCGGCGGCGTTGATGAGAACGGCCAACGGCTTGCGCTGGAGACCGGCGCCATCCTTTCCACCGTGGGGTGGACCCTGGCCAAGGTAGCGCTCTTTGTCGCCATCATGCTCGTTATCGGCCGTCGTGTCATTCCATGGGCTTTGAGTTACATGGCGGGCACGGGATCAAGGGAACTCTTCACGCTTTCCGTCCTGGCTGTCGCGCTTGGCATTGCTTATGGCTCGTCGGTCCTGTTTGGCATCTCGTTCGCCCTAGGTGCTTTTTTTGCCGGCATGGTATTGGCCGAGTCCGAACTGAGCCATCGGGCTGCCGAAGACTCGCTTCCTTTGCGCGATGCCTTCGCCGTCCTGTTTTTCGTATCAGTTGGCATGCTGTTCGACCCGATGGTTCTTATCGAGCATCCGCTCGCTGTCATCGCGACCTTTGCGATCATTGTGTTCGGCAAGTCCATTGCGGCCTATTTCATCGTTCTGGCATTTGGATACTCGCGCATCACTGCCCTGACAATTTCAGCCAGCCTTGCCCAAATTGGAGAGTTTTCCTTCATTCTTGCTTCGCTCGGCCTGTCGCTCCAGCTTCTACCCGAGACGGGCCAGGACCTGATACTCGCCGGTGCGATCCTGTCTATCCTGGTCAATCCGGTCATCTTCGTCTTGATCGATCGCTATCAGGCGAAGCTGCAAGCCGAAACATCTGGATCAGTCCGAGAAGCAGCAAGGTCGGAGAGCGAAATGGGAGCGTCTGAAGCTTCCTCATCAGCAGGAGCCACTGATACACCTGCCGATCAACCCGATGGAGTAAGTACCGAACCTGCGACAGTTCACCTGGCGCTCGAGGAAGAGGCGCGTCCCGTATGCACGATGAAAGCGCATACCGTCATTGCAGGTTACGGCTTTGTGGGTCAGTATCTCGCCAACTCGCTCGTCGAAACCGGTGAGAAATTCGTCGTCATCGATGACCGTCAGGAAAGCATCGAGCGCTTGCGTGCCGATGGCATCGAGGCGATCACCGGTAACGCCGCCGACAGTGCAGCGCTCAGGGCTGCAAACCTTGCTGAGGCTAGCCGTGTTTTTGTCGCCATTCCAAATGTCTTCGAAGCAGGTCAGGTCATTGAAAAAGCGCGCAAACAGAATCCCGACGTAACGATCATCGCACGCGCCGAAAAGGAAACGGAAATCGACCACCTGATCGCAAAGGGCGTGGACCACGTCGTCGTGGGACGCAAGGAAATAGCCATAGGCATGATCGAACAGGCGTTCGGCTCACATCCGATGCGTCACAATGACGATGCTATCCATATCACCCCCTATCCGGACGTGACCACGCCTAATCCGGCGCGCCGCACGAGCTTTGATGCAGTGATGCAAGAGAAGGAGCAGGAAGAGATGGAAGCCCAGAAGATCATGGCTCCGCTTGAAAAGGGCCCTGACAGCACGATGGATGCAATATCGGAAAAGAAGGTCCCGGACCTCTGCACAGATTCCCCAAAGAAGGACTGACGCTCTTCGGTAGCTCATAAAAAACCCGCCAGGATCAGCTGGCGGGTTTTTTAGCTCAAAGATGAACGGCAGAGGGTCAGCCTTCAGCGTCCTTGGCGGAGCGCATGAATGCAAAACCGATCAGCGTGATGATCGCAGCAGCAATCAAATAGTAGCCGACATAGGCAATGCCGTAGTTCTTGGCGAGCCAGGTTGCGACCATCGGCGCCAGCGACGCACCGAAGACACCGCCAAGATTGAAGGTCAGCGACGAACCAGTGTAGCGCACGGCCGTTGGGAACGGCTGAGCGAGTGCCGCACCGAGCGGGCCATAGGTCATCCCCATCAGCGCGAAACCGATGACGAGATAGGCCATCACCCCGACTGTACCGCCGGCCAGCAGCGGCTGGATGCAGAAGCCGAAGAGACCTATGGCAGCGGTGATCAGCATCATGGTGATTTTCATGCCATATTTGTCGGCAAGCAGTGCCGCCGGCGGAATGAACAGGCCGAATGCCACCACGCCGACCATCTGCAGCAACAGGAATTGTTCACGCGGATAACCGAGTGTGCCTGTGCCGTAGCCAAGGGTAAACACCGTCATCAGGTAGAACAGCACGAAGGTACCGAGCGCGGCCAGGGTGCCAAAAAGAAGGCGCAGTTTGTGTTCTCGCAGAACGACCGAGAACGGGACAGGCACACGGGTCTTGTCCTCGATCGCCTTCTTGAAATCAGGGGTTTCGGTAATGTTCAGGCGAATAAAGAGACCAAGAGCAACCAGAAGTGCGGACGCGATGAACGGAACGCGCCAGCCCCAGACGAAAAACGCCTCCTCCGACATGGTTTCCGCCAGTATCAGGAACGACGCGGTGGCCAGAATAAAGCCGACCGGCGCACCGAGCTGCGGGAACATGCCGTACCAGGAACGCTTGCCCTTAGGCGCGTTCTCGGTTGCCAGCAGAACGGCACCGCCCCATTCTCCACCAAGGCCGAGCCCTTGTCCGAGGCGACAAAGCGCGAGAAGCAGCGGTGCCATCACGCCGATCTGACTGTAAGTAGGCAGGAAGCCGATGGCCACCGTCGAGATGCCCATGAGAAGAAGTGCAGCAATCAGTGTCGTCTTGCGGCCGATCTTGTCGCCATAATGACCGAACACGGCGGCGCCGATCGGACGGGCGAAGAAAGCGATAGCAAAGGTCGCCAGCGACGATAGAAGTGCCGAAGTTGGGTCGGCGGCGGGGAAAAACAGGTGCGGGAATACGATTACCGCAGCTGTAGCGTAGATATAAAAGTCAAAGAATTCGATGGTCGTGCCGATCATGCTCGCCATCAGAACAGTTCGGGACTTGTTCCTTGGCTCGGCTGCGACGCCGGTTGCGTCCATGGTTGTCATAGTCTGCTATCCTGGGACCACGTATACGATCCGCAAAAAGGCCCGCCGGGAATTGCGACGAACCGTCCGTTACAAGAAAAATTTCGTGAAGCTCAAGCCGGACAAGCGGCTACGGAGACGAAATTACGTGGTGTAAACTCTGTTCCGGTAACGAGTGCAAGAAAATATTGGGGATTTTTATTATAATATTTCGTATATTGGCATCTATAGGCAATTAAAATAAATACGCATAGCTCCTATGCATTTCCACTCGGCCTGTTGGATTTTATCTACTGCTCTCCCGATTGACGAGATGAGTGCAAGCTGGAAGAATCGACAGGAAGTAGCGCAGTCGCGGCAGCATGGAGGATGCTTCCACGACCGGATTGTCTTTGCAGGAGGAGTGCATGGACCATCATCACGCAGGTCGCGTAGAAGCGGCATTGTCGGCGGGCGGGGCCGCTCGCTCGGCACTGGTTGCCTCATGGCAACGATCAGCCAGCCTGCACCATCTACGGCCGGGGGAACACCGTCCGCCCAATCGCGTCGATGACCGAACATTGTCGCGGCACCGCGAGGGGTCGAGCCACCTGCTTTCTGTTGTCCAACCCAACCTCGACCACCTCTATGCCGCCGTGGGCAATAGCGGGTGTTGCGTTTTGCTGGCCGACAAGGATGGCATACTCATCGAGCGCCGCGGCGCGATTGCAGACGATGAGACCTTCGAAGGCTGGGGACTTTGGACAGGCACAGTCTGGGACGAGCGTTCCGAGGGGACGAACGGCATCGGCACCTGTCTGGCGGAAGGTCGTGCACTTACAGTCTATCGCGATGAGCACTTTTTCACCCGCAACATCGGTCTTTCCTGCACGACCGCGCCTATCCATGACGAACATGGCCAGCTGATAGCTGCACTCGACGTCTCGTCCTGTCGCAATGATCTGACCCGTGACGTGATGCGGCTGATCGCCATGGCTGTAACCGATGCCGCACGGCGCATCGAAACAGAGAATTTCCGTCGCGCCTTCTCGAAGGCCCGCATCGTCATTGTCGGCGAGGAAAGCAGCCTGGGACCTGCACGGCTCATCGCCGTCGATCAAGATGATCTCGTTATCGGGGCTACGCGCGCAGCACGCCAGTTCCTATCGCTTTCGAGCGAGCAAATGCGCATTCCCCTCCCCGCTTCCGATCTTCTGGCCGACCGGCGCGATCTCGCGCAATCCGGCCTGGAAAAGGCAGAGCGGTCAGCTCTGCAACGCGCGTTGGCGCGAGCCGGCGGAAACGTCTCGGCGGCTGCTAGTCAACTTGGCATCAGCCGCGCCACGCTGCACCGAAAGATGAAGCGGCTGGCACTGCGCCACCGCGTGCCCTGAGCTGAAGACTGTCGCAGTTCTGCGACAGTTTTCTGCGGACATGCGTTCGCGCACGGTGACATCGCACAAGTGAATGGCATGATCCGCGCTGGAGGATCGCCCATAGGGCGACAATAGCGGAGGAAAATCATGAACAAGATAGATGTTTCGCGAACTGCAAGTGTGCCGTTCGACAAGAAATACGGCAACTTCATCGGTGGCCAGTGGGTCGAGCCAAAGTCTGGAAAATATTTCGAAAACACATCTCCTGTGAATGGCCAGCTGCTTTGCGAAGTGGCGCGTTCGGACGCCGCGGACGTCGATGCAGCGCTCGATGCAGCGCACAAAGCGAAGGATAAATGGAGCAAGGCCAGCGCCGCTGAACGTGCGCTGATGCTCAATCGCATCGCCGATCGTATGGAGGAGAACCTCGACCTGCTGGCACGGGCCGAAAGCTGGGACAATGGCAAGCCTATCCGGGAATCGACCGCTGCCGACGTCCCACTCGCGATCGACCACTTCCGCTATTTTGCCAGCGCCATTCGTTCGCAGGAAGGTTCGCTATCGGAGATCGATCACGACACGGTTGCTTATCATTTTCACGAGCCGCTCGGTGTCGTCGGCCAGATCATTCCCTGGAACTTCCCGCTGCTGATGGCATGCTGGAAGCTGGCGCCTGCCCTTGCTGCCGGCAATTGCGTTGTGCTGAAGCCGGCCGAGCAGACACCGGCCTCTATTCTCGTCTGGGCCGCTCTCGTTGCTGATCTCATCCCGGAAGGCGTGCTCAATATCGTCAACGGCTTCGGTCTCGAAGCAGGCAAGCCCCTTGCCTCATCGAGCCGCATCGCAAAAATCGCCTTCACTGGTGAGACCACGACGGGCCGCCTCATCATGCAATATGCCAGCCAGAACCTGATCCCGGTCACGCTGGAACTCGGCGGCAAATCACCCAATATCTTTTTCAAGGATGTTGCTGCGGAAGACGATGATTTCCTCGACAAGGCCATTGAAGGCTTCGTCATGTTCGCTCTCAATCAGGGTGAAGTCTGCACCTGCCCATCCCGCGCGCTCATTCATGAATCGATCTACGACAGGTTCATGGAGCGCGCCTTGAATCGTGTCGCGGCCATTGTGCAGGGCAACCCCCTCGACCCAAACACGATGATCGGTGCGCAAGCTTCCAGCGAACAGCTAGAGAAGATCCTCTCCTATTTCGATATTGGACGCCAGGAAGGGGCCGAAGTGTTGGCCGGCGGCGAAAGAAACAATCTCGGCGGCGATCTTGAAGGCGGCTATTATGTGAAGCCGACGGTATTCAAAGGCACGAACAAGATGCGCATCTTCCAGGAGGAGATTTTCGGGCCGGTGGTCTCTGTCACCACCTTCAAAGATGACGATGAAGCGCTTTCCATCGCAAACGACACCCTCTACGGCCTTGGCGCGGGGGTGTGGAGCCGCGATGGCAGCCGTGCCTATCGCTTCGGGCGCGCTATTCAGGCAGGCCGCGTCTGGACCAATTGCTACCATGCCTACCCGGCCCATGCGGCCTTTGGCGGCTATAAGCAATCCGGCATAGGGCGTGAGACACACAAGATGATGCTCGACCATTATCAACAGACCAAAAACCTTCTGGTCAGTTATAGCCCCAAGAAGCTCGGCTTCTTCTGATCGCTCAGGCCGGCGGCGAGGTTGAGCCTCGCCGGGTTCTATCAAGACATGCTCCGGAGTTCCCCCTTTGTCCGGAGCAGGGACCGTTCACCGGGCGGTCCGATGCGCAACGCAAGCAGAAGCAGAAATGTTTTCCTTTTGCGTTGCGCCATGCAGTGGGCAGCGATGGCGGTCTCTTGCCCCCTCCACCGTTATCGCTGCCCATGCTATCATGGACGGCAAGTCCGCATGGAGGTCTGTCAATGCCCGATCATCCTGTAAAGAGCATGGAACCCCAGGTATCTGCCACCCCAGCAGCACTCGAGCTGATTGCGGAGATACGCCGGGACCACCCGACGATCCTGTTTCACCAGTCGGGCGGTTGCTGTGACGGCTCTTCCCCGATGTGCTATCCGACAGACGATTTCATCATCGGCGATAACGACGTGCTCCTGGGCGAGATAGGCGGTGCGCCCTTCTATATCAGCGGCTTGCAGTACGAGGCCTGGAAACACACACAGCTCATCATCGACGTCGTGCCCGGCCGCGGCGGCATGTTCTCGCTCGACAACGGCCGAGAGAAGCGGTTCCTGACACGATCGACGGTCTGTGCAGCGTGATGCTTCAATGCTTCGTTCGGTTGCGTAAAAACTCTTCCTGAGCCTTTATCTCGGGGGTCACCGCTTCCCCGAAATCCTCCAGCTCATAAACCGGACGAATTTCGATCTCGCTGGTTTCCGGCATGGGATTGGGACAGCGCCGGACCCATTCGACAGCCTCGTCAATGTCCTTGACTTCCCAGATCCAGAAACCCGCCACCAGTTCGGTCACATGATCGAAGGGCCCGTCTCTTACCATCCGATCTCTGCCTGAAAACAAGATGCGTTTGCCTTGGGAGGACGGTTTCAGCCCTTCCCCCGCCAGCAGAATTCCTGCTTCAGCAAGCGTTTCGTTGAAAGTCGCCATCGCCTCAAGCAATTCAGCCGAAGGCATTTGGCCCGCTTCGCTCGAAGGTGTTGCCTTGACCAGAACCATAACACGCATCGCTTCCTCCCAAGAAATGAGCCGGAGGAGCTTAGCACGAATGGCGCCAGCCGCGATTATCGTTTCTTCATCGCCTTCGCCAATGCGTCGCCTAACGCGCCAATGGCGTCCGGTGCATGGGGAGGTTTGGCCTGCATGCGGCTTTGCTGGCTGCGGTTCATCTGCTCACGCGGCGCAGACGAACGCGATGCGACCGCCTCACCGCCGCCCTCCTTGCGCATCGAAAGACCGATACGTTTGCGCGCCACGTCCACTTCCGTCACACGCACCTTCACCACGTCGCCTGCCTTCACCACCTCGTGCGGGTCCTTGATAAAACGATCGGCGAGTTGCGACACGTGTACGAGACCATCCTGGTGTACGCCGACATCCACGAAAGCACCGAATGCGGCGACATTGGTCACCGTGCCCTCAAGCTGCATGCCCGGCTTCAGATCCTTAATGTCGTCGATGCCCTCAGCAAATGTCGCGGTCTTGAAGCTCGGACGCGGATCACGGCCCGGCTTTTCCAGTTCGGCCAGAATATCCTTCACTGTCGGCAGGCCAAAGCGCGTGTCCACAAAAACGCGTGGATCAAGCGCTTTCAAGGCAGTTGTGTCTCCCATCAGCGTGCGCACGTCGCGACCGCAGGCGGCGACGATCTTCTTGGCAATCCCATAGGCTTCCGGGTGGACCGCGGAAGCGTCAAGCGGCTCCTTGCCGTTCGCAATGCGCAGGAAACCCGCGCATTGCTCGAAGGTGCGAGCCCCAAGACGCGGCACTTCCATCAGGGCCTTTCTCGTCATGAATGGACCGTTGGCATCGCGAAAGGCGACGATTGACTCCGCAATCGCGGAACTGAGGCCCGAAACGCGCGCCAAAAGCGAGGCGGAAGCCGTATTGAGATCGACCCCCACGGCGTTCACCGCATCTTCGACCACCGCTTCCAGCGAACGCCCGAGACGGTGCTGGTCCACATCGTGCTGATACTGTCCGACGCCGATCGATTTCGGTTCGATCTTCACGAGCTCAGCCAGCGGGTCCTGCAAACGGCGGGCGATCGAAACGGCCCCGCGCAAGGAGACATCGAGGCCCGGAAACTCGGCCGCAGCGGCTGATGACGCGGAGTAGACCGAAGCGCCCGCTTCCGAAACAATTACTTTCGTGGGCTTGGGCGCAGGCAGGTCATTCAGCATGTCGGCCACCAGTTTCTCCGTCTCGCGACTGCCCGTGCCGTTACCAATCGCGATCAGCTCGATCTTATGCTTGCGAACAAGCCCGGCAATCTCGGCCTGCGCGCCTCGCAGATCGTTCTTTGGCGGAAACGGATAGACGGTCGTCGTATCCAGGAGCTTGCCGGTCTGGTCGACTACCGCCACCTTGACGCCCGTACGGATGCCGGGATCAAGCCCGATCGTAGCGCGCGCGCCAGCTGGCGCGGCCAAAAGCAGGTCTTTGAGATTGCGGGCAAAGACGCGGATCGCCTCCTCTTCCGCCCGCTCGCGAATTTCGGAGATCAAGTCAAGCGATAGCGACATTTTGAGCTTCACGCGCCACGTCCAGCCAATCACGCCCATTAACCAGATATCGGCGGGCTGAGTAGCGCCCACCTGCAAGCTCGCCGCGATCTTGCGCTCCACGGGCTTGATCGCGCTCTGATCATCTGCATCCACTTCGATATCTACGGAGAGTATATCCTCGTTACGGCCCCGCAGCATGGCGAGCACACGGTGCCCGGCCGCCGTTTCCCAACGCTCCACATGGTCGAAATAATCTGCGAACTTCGCGCCCTCGGTCTTCTTGCCGTCGATCACGGTCGAGCGGATGAACGCCTTTTCGCGCATATAGGCACGTAGCGACTGCAACAGGTCGGCATTTTCAACGATGCCCTCGGCAATGATATCGCGCGCGCCCTCAAGGGCAGCCTTTATATCTGCCAAGTCACCTGCAACAAAAGGCTTTGCTGCCTCTTCCGGTTTCAGCCCGCGATTTTCCAGCAGCATTTCAGCAAGTGGACCAAGGCCGCGCTCACGGGCAATTTCTGCCTTTGTGCGCCGCCTCGGCTTATAGGGCAGATAAATGTCCTCGAGATCAGCCTTGGTGGCGGCTTGTGCGATCTTGAGCGCAAGCGCGTCATCCATCTTGCCTTGCCCGGTGATCGTCTCGAAGATCGTCTTGCGGCGCGCTTCCAGCTCGCGCAAATAGGTCAGTCTATCAGCCAATGTGCGAAGCTGGGTGTCGTCCAAGCCACCCGTCACTTCCTTGCGGTAGCGCGCAACGAAAGGCACCGTGGCTCCCTGATCCAGCAGGCTGACGGCAGCCTCCACCTGGTTCTGTCTGGCCCCGATCTCGGTAGCAATCAGCGTGGAAATTCGGGCTTCGCTGGTTTTGTCGGTGCTCATTCGCGTCCATTTCAAAAGGATAAGGCTTCTGGATGCGCGACCATAAAGGCCGCGATGTGGCAGGCCAATATCGGCTTTTGCCGGCCCTTGTCTGCTCCACAGGAAACGGTGCCTGCGACGATTCAACGGCTGCGCATGGCGATTGTCGGGTCTATAACTTCGGCAAAGACTGGTTCGGGGGCTAAAAAATGATCAATAATCGCGCATTTCTCGCCATGGGTGGACTTTCTGGCGCAGCGGGCGTCGTTCTGGCTGCTGCCGCCGCACATGGACGAGGCGGCTATGACGGCACCGTTTCCGCATTGCTTCTGGCCCACGCGCCTGTGTTCCTCTTCCTGTCGATCGCGCCGCGTACACGGCTCCTGTCGTTCGGCGGGCTAGCCATCCTCCTCGGGCTCCTGCTCTTCTCGATCGACCTGATGATGCGGCAATATATGGGTCAGCGCCTATTCCCGATGGCCTCGCCAATCGGCGGCAGCCTGACAATTCTCGGCTGGCTCGTTCTGGCAGCATCTTCTCTGGCGGCCTCGAAACAAGAAAACCCCGCGGCCCTTTCGGATCGCGAGGTTTTCTAAGACACCGATTACGTTTGTTTATTTGTAAATTGGAACCGGGCGGTAATCGGGAATGGGTTCGTAGACAGGTGCGTAATCGGCACCGCCGAATTCATAGCGTAGGCCCACCCGAATGGCATGGCTGTGATAGCCATGATCGCGGCCCTGAACACCTGTTGCACCGCCTGCCCGGTCAATCGCGTCGAAGCCATAAGCGTCACCCCCCTTGATCTGGGTATAGCGGTACCCGAAATCGAGCTTGGTGCGGCTGGTAATATCGACAGAAGCACCGGCCATCAGAGCCCATGTCAGACGCCAGGAACCATAGCCCTCGTGGAATCCGGTATAGCCACCGCCACCGCAGATAGCGGGCGTCACACAGGTGGCGCGGTTCTTCATCTGACCGTACTTGATATGCGTCGCGCCAATACCGCCGCCAATATAGGGCGTAAAGCGACCCCACTTCGCGATGTCGACATAGGCGTTCGCCATCAGTTCCCATGCCTTGGCGCGCGAGCTGTCATCATAGGAAAAGCCGCCGAAGGAGGACGAACCGACAAGATCACGCCGCCAGTGACCTACAGTCCCGTCCACGCGCAGGTAATCGTTGAAGCGATAGCCAACGCCTGCGCTGAATTCCGTGTTCGAACGTAGCGTATATTTCTCGTAACGCTGCTCCTGATAGACTCCCCCGCCTTGATAGAAACGATAAGAGCCGCTGCGCGAAGACGAAAAACTATGACCCACATCTCCGCGCAAATACCAGCCTCCGGCGGAAACGCCGCGATATTCGACGACCGGCTGAGCCTCGATCGGAGTGGGTTCGTAAGCGATATCGGCAGCGAAAGCGGAACCACCCGCAGTGGATATAAGCGCCGCGCATGCAAATGAACGAAGTGACGTACTCATTACAACTCCCCTGGGCCGACTGAGCTTGTCGCGGACCTGAAAGAAGCCTTCATCTAAAACAGTTAACACTCACTTAACCTTAATCGCTAACCATAATATTTTTCTTCGTTAAGCTTTAAATCGGAAATTCAGACGCCCTGCATAGGCAGGGCAAAGACATATTCTTCATCAACTTCGCTATTCTCGAATTTTAGTAAGCTTTTATAAATCATACGGGTTGATGATCGGAACTCTGTCTGCGTTGAAAAGTTGGTTCTGCATATCAGGAGTAGAAACATGAACGCGCAATCAGGCAAATATCCGCCCCGGGTTGATCCGAGTCAGTTGGCGAGGCTGATCCGTGCGGAGATAAGAAAGCCGCTCTATCGGGACGCCGTGGGTACACGCTTCCAGGCTCCGGAGAACGACCAGCAGTTCGAAGAGCTGCTCAGAAGGCTCGACCAAAAAACAGAGCATTGACCGGCAACCTTAATGGCGACAAATATTCCCCAAGGGGATGCGGCGTGTGACTCGCAGCATCCCCTTTTCAATAATCCACTGGGGAATACGAATGAAATCCTTGTTCCATCTCGCCTATCACGTCACCGATCTCGATGAGGCGCGCAAGTTCTATGGCGATGTGCTCGGCTGTGCCGAGGGCCGCTCAACCGACACCTGGGTGGACTTCGATTTCTTCGGCCACCAGATTTCGCTGCATCTTGGCAAACCCTTTGAAGTCACTCGAACCGGCAAGGTCGGTGACCACATGGTGATGATGCCGCATCTGGGCGTAGTGCTTGCACTGGATGACTGGTTCGCGCTTGCCAAGCGCATCGAGGATGCAGGTATCGCCTTTGACATCCCCCCGGTCGTGCGCTTCGAAGGCGAGCCTGGCGAACAGCGCACCATGTTTTTCTTCGATCCGAGTGGCAATCCGATCGAGGTCAAGGGTTTCAAGGATTTCGACAGCGTCTTCGCGCATTAAGGCTGAGCGTATCGGCTTAATGGAGACTGATTCATGGCAAAACGCTTACTCGGTAATAGTGGTCTTTCCATAGAACCTCTGGTTCTCGGCACCAACGTGTTCGGCTGGACCATAGACGAAAAGACCAGCTTTCAAATCCTCGACGCCTTTGTGGACAGTGGCTTCAGCGCGATTGACACAGCGGATGTCTACTCGGCCTGGGCACCCGGCAACACAGGTGGCGAGTCGGAAATCATCATCGGAAATTGGCTCAAGGCCAATCCTTCCAAACGGGACAATGTGCTGATTTTCACCAAGGTGGGGTTTGATGTGGGCTTGCCGGAGAAGGGACTGTCCCGGCAATGGATCATGAAGGCGGTTGATAACTCTCTCAAGCGCCTTCAGATCGAAACGATTGACCTCTATCAGTCCCACGCATACGATGCCGACACTCCGCATGAAGAGACTTTGTCTGCCTATGCCGAACTGATCCAGGCAGGCAAGATCCGTAAGATCGGTTGTTCCAATTTCACCGCCGATCAGCTTTCAGAAGCACTCAGGATATCTTCCGAGCAGAGCCTGCCACGCTATGAAAGCGTGCAGCCGGAATATAATCTGCACAATCGCAAAATATTCGAAGGTGCGTTGCAGGAGCGCGTCGTGGAAGAGAATATCGGCGTGATTTCCTATTATGGCCTTGCGGCAGGATTCCTCACCGGCAAATACCGTTCCAAGGTCGATCTCGGCAAGAGCAAGCGTGGCTCCAGTGTGGAACGCTATCTCGATGAGCGAGGTCTGCGCATTCTCGACGCGCTCGATGCAGTTTCAAACGAGTTGGGCGTGAAACCGGCGGAAGCAGCCATTGCCTGGATCATTGCGCAAAAGGGCATCACCGCGCCAATTTCGTCCGCAACCAGCCTTTCACAACTTGAGAGCCTGGTTCGAGCAGCGCGCCTTACCCTACCGTCGGAAGCTCTGCATAGACTGAACGACGCAAGCGCTTATTAAACTTACCGCTTTTCTCCCCAGAAACGGCCTGCGCAAGCAGGCCGTTTTATGTTTCAATCGATCTAATAAAAAATCTTTCGGAACTTCGCGTGAAGAAGCGTGTTTCCATCCCAAGAAGCAAAAGACGATAAGATTCAAACGCTTCTCACTTAAACAAAACAGGATGGAAAACGCTATGACCAAGAAACTGCTCACGACGACCGCCCTTCTCGTCATGTTCTCCGGCGCGGCCATGGCTCAGACTGCCACGACCCCCACCGAGGCCCCAGCTGGCGACACAGGGACGGCAATGAAGCTTTTCGAAGGCGGTCAATCCACCCCCATGGAAAGCGCGGACGGTTATTTCACCGCTGCGGAAGGTCAGGTACTGGCAAGTCAGTTGATGGACCAGGACGTGTACACCTCCGCAGGTGAAGATGGGGAAGATATCGGCGAAGTCGAAGATCTTCTCTTTGACGGCTCCGGCCAGCTTAAAGGCATTGTCGTCAGTGTCGGCGGCTTCCTCGGTATGGGACAAAAAGAAGTAGCGATAGACCTCGCCAGCGTCTCTGTGATGCCTGAAGCCAATGATGAAGACGATTGGCGTGTGATCGTCGACCAGACCAAGGAACAGCTCGAGGCAGCTCCGGCATTTGAACGCGATATGGCAAACGCCGATGGCACAGCTCCGGCAACCGGCACCGCCCCGGCTACGGGTACAGCTCCGGCAACCGGTACAGCACCTGCTACGGGCACCAACTCGGACACGGGCACGACGACAACTCCGCCTGCCACTAATGGCACGGAGCAGTCGCCTTCGACCGGCACCGCTCCTTCGCCAACCACCGGCGGAAGCTCCTCGCAGTAAGAGGTTGCTTCATCCACGAAAAAAAATGCCGGGTTTATCGCCCGGCATTTTCCGTCTCTGTATCAGGCTTTCCCGTAGCCCCCACCTGTCGGCGTCTGGACGGTGATCGCCTCACCTTTCTCCAGGACAGTCTGGTCGCAATTGCCAAGAACCTCCATTGAGCCGTCAAGACGACGCACAGAGTTCCTGCCCAATTGTCCGGGCTCGCCACCTTCCAGTCCGAAGGGCGCGACGCGGCGGTGACCGGAGAGAATGGCAAAGTCAAGCTTCTCCATGGCGCGGATCGTGCGCAGCGTGCCGTTTCCGGCAGTGAACTTGCCCTTGCCACCCGAATTCTCGCGGATGTGGAAATCCTCGAGCACGACGGGGAAACGCGTTTCCAGAATTTCCGGGTCGGTAAGCCGCGAGTTCGTCATGTGCGTATGCACTGCGTCAGCACCGTCGAAGCCGGGACCGGCGGGAGCACCGGAGCAGATCGTTTCGTAATATTGATACGCATCATTGCCGAAGGTCAGGTTGTTCATCGTGCCCTGCGCGGCGGCCATCGCCTTGGTCGCGCCAAAGAGGCAGTTGGTTACTGCCTGGCTCACCTCGACATTGCCCGCCACGACCGCAGCGGGGTAACGCGGCGAAAGCATCGTGCCTTCGGGTACGATCAGCTTGATCGGACGCAGGCAGCCAGCGTTCATTGGAATATCGCCCTCGACCAGCACGCGGAATACATAAAGCACTGCGGCTCGCGTCACCGGTGCCGGAGCATTGAAATTGTCGTCCCGCTGTTCCGAGGTTCCCGTGAAATCGACAGTTGCTTCGCGCTTCTCGCGGTCGATGCTTATCTTCACCTTAATGAAGCAGCCCTGATCCATTTCATAGGTGAACTCGCCATCCGGTAACCGGTCGAGAACCATGCGCACGTTCTCGGCCGCATTATCCTGCACGTGGCCCATATACGCATCGACGACATCTTCGCCAAATTGCGCGATCATCTTCTCGAGCTCGGCAACGCCTTTCTCATTGGCCGCAATCTGTGCCTTCAGGTCGTTGATATTCTGCACAAGATTGCGCACCGGGTATTTCCCGCCAGTCAGCAGTTCCGACAGCGCCTTTTCCGCGAACTCGCCCTTATCAACGAGTTTGAAATTGTCGATATAGACACCTTCCTGCTCGATATTGACAGCCAGCGGCGACATTGAACCCGGCGCAATGCCGCCAATATCTGCGTGGTGGCCACGACTTGCCACCCAGAAACGGATATTCTTTCCTTGTTCGTCGAACACCGGAGTACAAACCGTCAGGTCAGGCAGATGTGTGCCGCCATTATATGGCGCGTTGATCAGAAACACATCGCCCGGGTGAATGATCGGGTTTTCGCGGATGGCAGTTGCAACGGATGCATCCATCGAACCCAGGTGCACCGGCATGTGCGGTGCGTTGGCGACAAGATTGCCTTCCGCGTCGAACACCGCGCACGAGAAGTCGAGGCGCTCCTTAATATTCACCGAATAGGCGGTGTTCTGCAGCGTCACGCCCATCTGCTCGGCGATCGACATGAAGAGGTTATTGAAGATTTCCAGCATTACCGGGTCGGCCTTGGTGCCAATCGCCATCTGGGTAGGCAATGCCTTCACACGCTCCAGGACAACATGGTCCTTCGCAGTCAGTTCTGCCTGCCAGCCATCTTCGATAATGATGGTCTGGTTCTTCTCTATGATGATGGCAGGACCCGAAACACGGTTGCCGGCCTTCATCTCCGAACGCAGTATGACACCTGCATCATGGAACCGACCTTGCGAGAAGAAACGAGTACGGCGCGTAGGCATGACCTCACCCTCGCCCTTATCCCCGGCAGGATGATCGATTTCCGCGCCGCTGCCGCCAACGGATTCAATCTCGACGGCATCGATCACCAGGGCCTTGGTCGTATCGACGAAACCGAAGCGGCGCTTGTGCAACGTCTCGAATTCCGTGCGCAGACGCTCTGCCGTGTCGGCTTGGGGATAACTTGCCTCCACCGGGATGACCGTATCGGTGCCGGCGTAGCGGATATGGGCGCGCAGATGCGTCTTTGCATCCTTGCCTTCAATGCCTTGCGCCGCCAGGTCCGCCAACGTTTCGGCCTGCAGATCACGCGCCAGACCGAGCATCGCCTGTGGCGCATCAGCGTTCAGCTCAACGCCCAGCGCCTTTTGGCGGGTGGCGCGAATATCTGCCAAACCCATGCCATAAGCAGAGAGAAGACCCGACATCGGATGCAGTAGAATGTGCTTCATGCCAAGAGCATCCGCCACCAGACAGGCATGCTGCCCGCCCGCGCCACCGAAGCAATTGAGCGCATATCGCGTCACGTCATAGCCGCGCTGCACTGAAATCTTCTTGATTGCTTCAACCATGTTGGCAACAGCGATCTTGATGAAGCCGTCGGCGATCTCCTCTGGCTTGCGCCCGTCGCCCAGTTCCTCGGCAATCGCCGCGAACTTCTCACGCACGGCTTCAACATCGAGTTTTTCGTTCTGGTCCGGACCGAACAAAGCCGGGAAGTAATCCGGGATCAGCTTGCCCAGCATGACATTGGCATCGGTAACCGCCAGTGGACCGCCATTGCGATAGCAGGCTGGACCCGGATTTGCACCGGCAGAGTCGGGACCAACGCGGAAGCGTCCGCCATCAGCGTGAAGGATCGAGCCTCCGCCCGCCGCAACTGTATGGATCAGCATCATCGGAGCGCGCACGCGCACCCCCGCGACTTGCGTTTCGAAGGCGCGTTCATATTCCCCGTCGAAATGCGCCACGTCGGTGGAGGTGCCACCCATGTCGAAGCCGATAACCTTGTCGAACCCTGCGGATTCGCCAGTGCGCGCCAGACCGACCACGCCACCGGCCGGGCCGGAAAGAATGGCGTCCTTGCCCTGAAAAAGATCGGCAGCGGTCAGACCGCCCGACGACATCATGAACATGAGCCGCGCACCGGTGCGCTCGACATCCAGTTCAGAGGAAACCTGCGCAACGTAACGCGACAGAACTGGCGAGAGATAGGCGTCGATGACAGTTGTGTCGCCGCGTCCAACAAACTTCACCAGCGGCGAGACCTCATGGCTGACAGAAATCTGTGCAAAACCGATGTCCCGGGCGATCTTTGCCAGGATCGCCTCATGCGCGGGGAATTTGTAAGCGTGCATGAGCACGATGGCGATGCAGTCATAACCTTGCTGCTTCAGCGCTTCGAGCGCCTTGCGCGCAGCTGCCTCGTCCAGTGACTTTTCAACGGTACCGTCTGCCAGAACACGTTCGTCAATTTCCGTCACGCTTTCGTAAAGCGCTTCAGGTTTGACGATCTCGGTGGCGAAGATGTTCTTGCGCTCCTGATAGCCGATCTTGAGCGCGTCGCGGAAACCTTTGGTCGTCACCAGTGCCAGGCGTTCGCCCTTGCGCTCCAGCAGCGCATTGGTGGCAACGGTCGTGCCCATGCGCACTTCGTGGATCATGCCGGTCGGGATTGGTTCACCGGCGTTCAAGCCGAGAAGCAACCGGATGCCATGCACCGCCGCATCGCGATAGGCTTGCGGATTTTCCGAAAGGACCTTGCGGGCGTGCAATTGGCCTTGCGGGTCGCGCCCGATGACATCGGTGAACGTGCCGCCGCGGTCGATCCAGAAATCCCAGGCTGCGTTCTGTTCGGTCATGACGGTTTTCCCCAAGCCACTGCCCATAAAATAGGCACGTCCATAAAGTCATCAATCAACGTTGACAAAATATCGATAAAATGGTGACATAATTTCGTCAAGACGTATGGGGTGGATTGATGGACGCAAAATCGCATGTGGATTTGGAGCGGCTCGAAACCGCTCTGCCGAGACATCTGCAGCCCGTCCCTTCCATTGGGCCAATCGTTTCTTCCGCCCATCTGGCAGATGGGGGTTCACCCGGCCTTTCAGAAGTCGAGTATGGCCTCGTCCTTGCCAGTCACGCCTTTTCGCGGTGGATGGTGCGCTGCATGACCGCTGCCGGTCTGCCTGGTTTGTCTGCAATGGAAGTGTTGATCCTGCATTCGATCCGTCATCGCGGTCGCGAGAAAAAACTGGCCGACCTTTGTCTCGTTCTGGACATCGAAGACACGCATATTGTGACCTACGCCGTGAAAAAACTGGAGACAGCCGGCCTTTTGACCTCCCGCAAGGTGGCCAAGGAAAAGA
Source organism: Limoniibacter endophyticus (assembly GCF_014652835.1). Taxonomy (GTDB): domain Bacteria; phylum Pseudomonadota; class Alphaproteobacteria; order Rhizobiales; family Rhizobiaceae; genus Limoniibacter; species Limoniibacter endophyticus. Next base: position 70,455 of record NZ_BMZO01000005.1, on the reverse strand, counting down.
TTGTGCAAATTACCGAAAAGGGCGCCGATGCCTGTGCTCGTTATGCGCAAATCCGCGAGCGCCTGCTGGTAGACTCCACTGCCAATGCCCGTCCTTCCGAGGAAACGCTGTCGGAAATCGCCGCAGTTCTTCGCTTTATGTCCGGCGCATTCAACCAGGCGGCGCGTTCCGCAACGACTTTATAAGGAGCCTTACTTGAGCGACGTCAATTTTCAACCGCTCCTCAAGGTCGAGGATCTCAGCGTCCAGTTCGGTGCCGCCAAGGTTATCGAAAATCTGAGCTTCACGGTTCCCGCCGGCAAGACAGTTGCAGTCGTCGGTGAATCCGGTTCAGGCAAGTCCGTGACCTCGCTGTCGGCCATGCGCCTTGCCGATATCATGGGCGCGAAATATCCCAGCGGGCGCATTCTGTTCGCCAGCCCGAAGGGCGAGATCGACATTCTCCAGCAAAGCCAGAAGGACATGCGTGGCATTCGGGGCAAGGAGATCGCCATGATCTTCCAGGAGCCCATGACCTCGCTTAATCCTGTCTACACGATCGGCGACCAGATCAGCGAAGTCCTGATCCTGCACGAGAAGATGAGCAAGAAGGCCGCACTGGCAGAAGGCAAGCGCCTGCTCGACATGGTCCGCCTGCCGGACTCCTCCGAGCTTCTCAAGCGTTTCCCCCATCAGCTATCCGGCGGTATGCGCCAGCGCGTCATGATAGCCATGGCGCTCGCCTGCCGCCCTCGCCTGCTCATTGCAGACGAGCCTACGACCGCGCTCGATGTTACAATCCAGGCCCAGATCCTCAATATCATGCGCGATCTCCAGAAAGAGCTCGGCATGGCGATGATCTTCATCACTCATGATATGGGCGTCGTGGCCGAAATGGCCGATGACGTCGTTGTCATGTGGAAAGGCAGAAAGGTCGAGGAAGGGCCGGTACGCGAGATTTTCGCAGACCCGAAGCACCCCTATACCCGTACATTGCTTGCCGCCGTACCTAAGCTCGGCTCCATGAAAGGCGAGGAACTGCCCAAGCGAATGCCGCTTACCGTCCTGGAGGATGGCGAACCTAGGCTCGTAGGCACCGAACGTGTGCAGGACACGGCAAAATATAACGACGTTCCGCTTCTCTCCGTAAAGGATCTCGTCGTCCGTTTCGACGTGAAGAAAACTCTCTTCGGCCGCGTTACGCACCGCGTTCATGCGGTGGAGCAGGTCTCCTTCGACATCCATCCCGGCGAAACACTGGCGCTGGTCGGCGAATCCGGTTCGGGTAAATCCACCATCGGTCGCGCCATCCAGCAGTTGCAGGCTGCGACTTCGGGACAGATTTCCTTTGGCGGCAGACCGCTTGACCAAATGAGCGCTGCGGAACGCCATCGCCTGCGCCAGGACGTACAGTATATTTTCCAGGATCCCTTCGCTTCGCTCGATCCGCGCAAGACCATTGGCTTCTCGATCGCCGAACCGATCCGTACACATGATCTGCTGCATTCCGGCAAGGAAATCGAGAAACGCGTGCACAGTCTCCTCGAACGCGTCGGTCTCACGTCGGAGCATGCCAAACGTTATCCGCACGAATTTTCCGGTGGTCAGCGCCAGCGCGTCTGCATTGCTCGTGCACTCGCCTCAGACCCGAAGCTCATCATAGCTGACGAAGCACTGTCCGCCCTCGACGTGTCGATCCAGGCTCAGATCATCAATCTCTTCATGGATTTGCAGGCCGAGCGTGGCCTCGCCTATCTGTTTATCAGCCATGACATGGCAGTGGTCGAAAAGATGAGCCACCGCGTCGCCGTGCTTTATCTCGGTCAGATCATGGAGTTGGGCAGCCGCCGCCAGGTCTTCGAAAATCCGAGCCATGCCTATACGAAAAAACTTCTCTCCGCCGTTCCGGTCGCCGACCCAACCCGCGATCGCGGCTCCGCCCTCATCGAAGGCGAGATCCCCAGTCCCATCCGCGAGGTCGGCAATGAGCCGCTCATTTTGCCGCGTGAGGAAATCAATCCAGGGCATTTCGTGGCAAGAAGCGCCTGACGATACGAAAACAGTTTCATCTGAAGAGGAAGATGCAATGAAAACAACAAAGGGAATTCGCGCAGCGTTCCTGAGCCTTGCCATGGCCAGCGTTGCCTTTATCGCTTCGCCGGCGCTGGCCGAAGGCAAATTGACCGTCTCATCGCCACAGGATCCAGGCAGTTGGGACCCGGTCGACACCTTCCTTGTTCAGTGGGCAGCAGTCGCAACCAATATCTTCGATGGTCTGACCTATCGCGGCCCGGACCTGAAGCTCGTCCCGGGCCTTGCCGAATCCTGGGAAGAGCTGGACGAGGGCAAGCGCGTCCGCTTCAAGCTGCGTCAGGGCGTGAAATTCCACAATGGCGAAGACTTCAACGCAGAAGCCGTCAAGTTCACCTTCGAGCGCCTGCTCGGCGAAGAAGGTTCTAAGGGTCCGCAGCGCTCCAACTACGTCGCCATCGACAGCATCGAGATCATCGACGACTATACTGTCGACATGAAGCTCAAGTCGCCCGATCCAGTACTGCTCACCAAGCTAGCCGGCTATGGCGCCATGATCGTGCCGCCGAAATATATTGCCGAACATGGCGAGGAGCATTTCAACACGAACCCGGTCGGCACCGGCCCGTTCAAGTTCATTTCCTATGCGCCGAAGGTCAATATCAAGCTTGAGGCCAATGCCGACTATTGGGATGGTGCGCCGAAGCTTTCGGAACTGGAATATCGCTTCATTGCCGAGCCTTCGACCGCCGTCGCCGAGCTTCAGGCCGGCCGCGTCGATCTGGTCCTGCCGCCCACCATTCCGATCGGAATGATCGATGTCATCAAGAATGATTCAAAGCTTGAGCTCGTCTCAGTTCCCGGCCCGACGGTTGATGCACTGCGCTTCAACACGCGTGACGGGATCACCAAGGATCCCAAGGTTCGCCAGGCACTGACCATGGCGGTCGATCGTCAGGCGATCGTCGACCAGATTCTTGCTGGGCAGGCGTCGCCGATCGCGTCGTTTCAGGGCGAACTCTCCTTCGGCTACGATCCTGAATTGAAGCCGCTGCCTTACGATCCGGAAGGTGCCAAGAAGCTGCTTGCCGAAGCTGGCATCGAGGAAGGCGCAACCGTGCAGATCGACGTGCGCGGCAACGACCAGACGATGAACGAAGTCGCTCAGGTCATTGCGAGCTACCTCCAGATGGTCGGCATCACTGCCACCATCAAGCCTTATGAAACCAACGTCCTGCTCAACGACATCATTCCGCAAGGTAAAACCGGCGCAATGTTCCAGCAGAAGTGGGGTGGCTGGACGTTCGACTACGACAACACCGCTTACTCGATGTATCACTCGGGCGAGAAGTGGAACCCATATGACAGCGACCCGGAACTGGATAAGCTTCTGGAATCGCAACGCCCGCTGACCGACCGCGCCGAGCGCGAGCGCATCCTCAAGGAGATAGCCGCCTATGCCGCTGATCGCGCCCTTGAAATGCCGCTCTACAACTCAAACGCCATCTACGGCGTCAACAAACGTGTGAAGGACTTCGTTCCTGCACCGGATAATCGCACGAAGTTCGACAAGGTTTCGGTCGAATAAGATTAATCACGGGGAGCTGTCCTGCCGGGCAGCCCCCTTCTTCCGTGAGCTTTTCCAAACGGCACCTGTTGCCGCTTCGCAAAGACCACGCTCTTGGGGAATGAATACTTGGCCGGTTTTCTGATAAAACGAGTGCTTCAGGCGATTTTCGTCGTGATTGCCATCACTCTTCTCGTCTCCTTCGCGATCCGTCTCACCGGCGATCCGGCGATGACCATGTTCCAGGGCGGCGGTTCGATGACGGAAGACGATCTCAATCGCATCCGCCAGGCCCTCGGTGTCGACAAGCCCTTCCTCACTCAATATTTCCTCTACATGCAGGGATTGCTGACCTTTGATTTCGGGCGCAGCTTTGCGGGCGGCGCCTCCGTTTCCGGTTTGATTTCCCAGGCGCTCGGCCCCACGCTTATCCTTGCCTTCCTCTCCATCATTGTATCGATCATCGTTTCCATCCCCCTGGGCATCAAGGCAGCTACATCGCGCGGCAAATGGAGCGACCAGGCCATCCGCATCTTCTCGCTGATCGGTCTCTCCTTCCCCAATTTCTGGCTTGCCACGATGCTTGTTCTGCTCTTTGCCATTACGCTTGGCTGGCTGCCGCCAAGTGGCATGGGGACATGGAAGAGCTATATCATGCCGGCCTTCACCATGGGCGTCATCCTGACCGCCACCAATGTACGCCTGGTACGTACCACCATGCTCGAAACGCTTTCCTCGCAATACGTCATGGTCGCTCGCGCCAAGGGGCTGAGCGAGCGAAAGGTGCTCTACAAACATGCGCTGCGCAATTGCGCGATCCCGCTCATCACCTATTTCGGCATCCAGTTTGGCGGTCTGCTCGGCGGGATTGTCGTTATCGAGCGCGTCTTCAACTGGCCGGGCCTTGGCACATTGGCCTTCGACGCCGTCGGCGCTCGCGACTATCCCGTTCTGCAGGGCGTCATCACCGTATTGTCGCTGCTCATCGTCGCGATCAACCTCGTCGTCGACATCGCCTATGGCCTCGTCGACCCACGCATCCGTACGGAGTAGCGGCCATGACCAGCTTTTCCTCACGTTTCCTCAGCCTTGAATTCATTCTGGGCGTGCTGCTCACCGGCGCCATCTGTCTTGCGGTCCTCTTTGCCGACGTCCTGTTTCCGGACGGCGGCTCAAAGATCAATCTCATGGCACGCCTCGCTGCTCCATTCAGCAATCCGGCGCACCCGCTGGGCACCGATCCGCTGGGTCGCGACGTTCTCGCCCGTGTTGTTCAAGGGGGCAAGATTTCACTCACCGTCGGCATTCTCTCGGTTGCCGGCTCGGTGGTCATCGGTGTTCTGATGGGGCTGATCGCGGGCTATTATCGTGGCTTCTGGGACATGCTGGTCATGCGTTTCGCCGACGTCCAGCTGGCCATGCCCTTCATTCTGCTCGCCATCACCTTCATCGCCATCGTGGGCGGCAGCCTGACGAACACGATCATCCTGCTCATCGTCTCCCAATGGGTACAATATGCGCGTCTGGTGCGCGGCTCCGTGCTTTCGTTGCGCGAGCGCGAATTCATTCTTTCGGCGCGGGCTATTGGCGTGAGGGACTGGCGTATCATCTTTCAGCACCTGCTACCGAACCTGATCGGCCCGGTCATCGTTCTGATGACACTCAACATCGCAACCAACATTCTGCTCGAATCGTCGCTCACCTTTCTTGGCCTCGGCGTCGATCCTACCATTCCCAGCTGGGGCGGCATGCTGGCCGATGGCCGCACCTATCTCCAGCTTGCCTGGTGGGTTTCCGTCTTTCCGGGCCTGGCCATCCTGCTGACCGTGCTTGGCCTCAACCTTCTTGGCGATTGGCTACGTGACAGCCTCGATCCCACTGGTAGAACATCCCGATGACCATACTCTTCGATAAACGCTTTTCCCGCACGCTCGATACGCTGGTGGCCGATGCCATTGGCCCCTTCGAAGCCTGGACCTTCGACGATGCCAAGAGCCGCAAGGCCGCCCAGGACGCGCTCGCCGCCAAAGGCGTGAAAGCGCACATTCGCTCGGCCTACAAGCCGCTCCTGCATTTCTTCCTGGAAGAAGTGCAGCTCGTTGGCCTGGAAAGCGTGCGCATCGTTTTTCCCGTGCACCCGAACGCCCCGGCCAACCGCTTCACGCTGGAGGCCTATCCGCTGGCGGCCATGTTGGGCGATGCAAAATTCGAATTCGTCGCCCAAACGATCGGCGCCGATGTTCTTCCTGCCTACGACGTGCAGCTGACTTATACTGATGGCGCGCAGGCCCTGCACCACGTTCTGGCGCCCAACCGCGTCCACACCGACCTCGCTGGCGAAACCAATCTCTCGCCGACGGGTTGGCTGCGCAACCACCCGGCGCATGAAGGCATCCGCCTCGATACCGATTATGAAGCCCTGTTCGAAGAGGCCATGCAGGCCATCGCTGCGCATGAGTGGGGCGGGACCGAGCCTTATTTCGAGGAGCTGAACATCTCCGCCACCTATCCGGCAGAAGACGAGCGGCTTTCCCATGGCGATGAGGCCGTCAGCCTGCGTGAAGCCCTTCACGAGGAATTCTACTTCTCACTGCTTGAGTTCTTCCAGAAAAAATCGGGGCGCCCGCTCGGCGATCGCGGCCTGCGCCCTGGACAGATCGTGCCTGAAATTGTGCTCGGCGCAGTGCCATCCGTTTGCGTCAGCCTGCGCAAACTCGACAGGAGCGTCGAGACAGGCGCGACATTCGATCTCGAAACAATCGCAGAGCCACCTTACGTCACGCAGATCGAAGCGGAGCTCGACGCTATTGGCGGCGAAACCTTCGAGGCAACGACTCGTTCGGGCCGCATCGTACGCGCCCGTTATGTCAAAGGCACAGATGCTCCCGTCATGATCAGCGGCGGGCAGCATGCCAACGAGAACACCGGCATCGTGGGGGCGCTGCGCGCCGCCAAGCTGCTGCGCCAGCGTCCGGGCGCGCATTTCACCATCTCGCCGCTCGAGAACCCGGACGGCTATGCGCTGCATCAGCGTCTACGTCTCGTCAATCCGCGCCACATGCATCACGCCGCGCGCTACACCGCCTTCGGTGACGACCTTGAATATCGCACGGCCGAAAACACCGGCGGCAACCTCGGCGAGAAGAACATTCGCAACGGTGCGACCGACCTGACGCATGCGCCGCTGCACGTTAATCTGCACGGCTATCCGAGCCATGAATGGACGCGCCCCCTCTCAGGCTACGTGCCACGTAATTTCGCCATGTGGACGTTGCCCAAGGGCTTCTTCCTCGTCATGCGTCATCACGAAGGCTGGGACCGTCGCGCCGATACCATGCTTAATCACGTGACGCGCCAGCTCGGCAAGATTCCAGGACTAATCACCTACAACGATGCCCAGATCGAACTTTACGAAATTCATGCAGGCGAAACAGGCTTCCGCATCATCAACGGCTTCCCCTGCCTCGTGTCGGTGGACGATCGCCACACGGCTCCGCTCACCTTGATCACTGAATACCCGGACGAAACCATCTATGGCGACGATTTCATCGCCGGCCACACAGCACAGATGGTAACAGTGATCTCGGCGTACGACGCGATGCAGATGATTGTGCAATATGGATAAGCGGTTTGGACGGTTACAGAGGAAAAGCGAGGCGTAAAGCGCCTCGCCCTTTATTTACTCACCAGTCGCAATACTTCGCTAGAGCAATGATGATCATCGTTCCCGCAAAAGCATACGGCGCAAGCGGCGATGGCGTTCGTCAGCTGATGGCGATGACCGAAGAAGTTGCCATAGACAATGAGACGCATGGCAACACTTCCAAATATAAAGAAATATTTTAACAATTCGCGCCAAGAGAAATAAAGACTCTCTACGAATTCATGGTTACATGCCGCAACCGAAAGACACATAAAAATCACGGCTCCAATGCAGTTTTTAATTACTTGCTATCGCTCTTGAAAAGCTCTCATTGGATATTTCGAATGATCATTCAGATAATTTAAAATTTAGGAACGATAGAATTTCCATTCGTTCCTAACGGCATACTACCAATTATAATAGTTTGATAACGCTATATATATAATCACGCCAGCGAAGGCATAAGGAGCGAGCGGGGAAGGAGTAGTATACTTTGCATCTAAGGGAACGATCTCATGGTGGTGCCCAAAAAAATATCCATATATGATTAATACTGTCATTACGAACAGAGCTAACCATACATATTTCATTAGACCATCTACAAACAAAAAAGATTGATTTGCCCCACTTCCAGTAAATTCACAAAAACAAAAATATCCGAGGATCAAAAACCCGAAAAAAATTTCGAAATTTCTTTCCTACTCATGAATTTTCCATAAGAAATGTAGTATATAGCCACCTTTTTAATACAATTCATCATTATTCGAATACTTCGCCCAATGTCGATAAACCCTTATTCAGCATAGCTCCATGAATATCATGTACCTGAATAGCTAAAGAGATCCCCTTTTCAATTCCCGGTGTAATCGCATCAATGACTGCATCAACATATCGCTCTGCGGGAGATGCTGAGTAAGTGGCATTAGCAGCACTCGCCGCCAGTACCCCAACGGCAACAGGGACAACACCTAACGACGGCCCTGCAGCGGGAGAAGCGCCTAGTGTTGTCACTCCAAACACTACGCTACTGATCATTGTATTATCTATCTGTTTCAATGCACCGTTCACAGCTCCCGCCATCTTTGCCGCAGCCGACGCATCTTCCAATACAGCCTGATATCCTTCAACGGCTCCAACTGCAGGCCCCGCAAGATTCCCAACCACCTTGGCCGTTTCCGCAATCCCTATAGCGGTTTTGTTAGCCTCTAGAGCATCAGCCAAGCCGATGGCACCTTTGCTCTTGGGTTCAGTCGGTAGATCACCGTTTTTTCGCTGCCTTCTCAAGTTTTACAAGATCGCCATAATCATGCGCAGCTTTAATCTGGCTTGCAGCCGTCTTCGCAAGGCTACCTGTCTGTTTCCCTATCATGGCATCGGCTTTTGCCTGATTTGCAGGAAAGTTCTTTGCGTTTCCTTTCGTCACCGTATCCGCATATTGCTGACGGATATCAAGCGCCACCTTTTGATCCACAGCATTGCCGATCGCAACCCCCACAGTGGTTGAATGACTCACCATCGAATTTACTTTTGTCTGGACGTCTTCAACCGCAATCTTATTCTGCGGACCTGCAGCATTCGGCGTGAATGAAACGGAAGTAGGTGCCTTTTCACGCTGCTGAACCAAATCGACCAAGCTACCCTTCGGCGGATTATCGACTTTCGGCACCGACACTGCGATGTCTTCGCAAGCTCCACGCCAACTGCTGAACCAACCTTTTCGAAAGTAGGTGTAGTTTTAGCTGAAGCTGGCTTGTCCCCTTTCGCTGCAGGAACGCTGGCAGCTTTTTCAAGAGCAGTTTTCGTAACCGTTGTGGCTGGTGGCTTCGATGGGGTCGTTTTCTGAGGCGCTTTTGTCGCCAGATCAACCAAACTGCCTTTCGGGGGATTGCTGACGGTAGGCATAGAAACAGGTGATTTCTTCGCAAGCTTCAAGCTTGGGGAAACCGGTGCAGCCTTCAACAGTGGCTTTGTTTTATCAGCTTTAAACGGAAGACCGTCGTCCCGGCTGGGGCGTCCTATTCTCGTTTCCTTCTCATAAAAGTCATCCGGCTTTGGCCGCCCGATTATTCTCACAGCACCGCGGTCGGCGCCATTCCCCCCATATCCACCAGATGATCTGCCGTCACCTTGCGAATAGCTATCGTGATAGCCTCCTCGCGGCGAAGACTCGATAGTAATTCTATCAAGCTCTATTGGTGCTTCTTGTCCTCTCTCGCCCCTTGAGTTTCCCCCTTTGGACCCACCACCTTTAGACCCACCGCCGCGTGAACCCCCACTCCGTGCGAATGCAACCTGAATACCTAAAAAGTTTTCGATGAAACTGTTCACGTCGGAAATCCCGTTAATCTACAGAAACTTCCTACGCTTCGTTAACCATGCGTCGCCATGTAAACTGCTCCCATATTGGAAGAATTATCCCATCCTTTCCGAGGCATACCCCCCAGCACTTGCGGGAAATATGATCGTCCGGTGGCCGTTGAGAAACACGCGGTGGTGGATATGCGCGTGGATGGCGCGGGCAAGAACCTGCGCTTCGACATCGCGGCCGATCGAGATATAATCCTCCGCGTTCTGCGCATGAGTGATGCGGGCAATGTCCTGTTCGATGATTGGCCCCTCGTCGAGATCGGCAGTCACGTAATGCGCGGTCGCGCCTATCAGCTTCACGCCCCGCTCATAGGCCTGCTTGTAGGGGTTCGCTCCCTTGAAGCTCGGCAAGAAGGAGTGATGAATATTGATGATGCGGCCAGACATCTTTTCGCACAGCGTCTCCGACAGGATTTGCATGTAGCGCGCCAGCACGATCAGTTCCGCATTCGTCTCCTCCACGATGCTCAGGAGCTGTGCTTCGGCCTGTGCCTTGCTGGTCTTGGTGACCGGCACGTAGAAGAACGGGATATCGTGGTTCACGACGAGCTTCTGATAATCCAGATGATTGGAAACGACGCCCACAATATCAATCGGCAGCGCGCCGATTTTCCAGCGGTAGAGCAGATCGTTGAGGCAATGGCCAAAGCGCGAGACCATAAGGATCACCTTCATGCGCACGTCAGGGCTATGAAACTGCGCTTCCATCGCAAATTCCTGCGCAATCGGTGAGAAACCCTGTTCCAGCTCCGGCAGGGTTGCGCCGGTCTCCGAGACGAAGGTCACACGCATGAAGAAATTATGCGTGTCGAAATCATCGAACTGCGCACTGTCCACAATGTTGCAGCCCTTCGACGCCAGGTAACCGGATATTGCGGCAACAATGCCACGGCGCGAGGGACAGGCGACGGTGAGAACGATTTTGCTCATGCTTCTTCAACCAAAATTTATCGTACGGCGCGCCCTCGATGCTTGGCGCGCGAACAAAAGTCCAGACCATTTTGCTGAAAGCGTCATGCTCAGACACAAAAGCTTGAAATATGCGGCGAGAAAAGCCTGTTGACTCCGATTTGTAACCGGTTACATTTCACGTCCATGGGCCTTGAGGAGGCCCGAGGGAGGAATTCATGTCAAAGTTCATCTTGGCTGCCACTGCGGCCGTTTTCTTGTCGTCTGCCGCGTATGCGCAGGACAATAAATTCACCATCGGTTTGTCAAACGGCTTCGTTGGCTCCGAATGGCGCACGCAAATGATCGATGAGGCACAGGCGGCGGCGGCAGCCTGGAAGGAGAAGGGCGTCGAGGTCGAAGTCGTTGTCCAGAGTGCTAACGTCGATGCGCAGGGCCAAGCCGCCCACGTTCGCAATTTCGTCAATCAGGGCGTTGATGCCATTATCATCAACCCGAACAGCCCGACGGCGCTTTCGCCCGCTTTCCAGCAGGCCGCGCGGCAGAATATTCTCGTCATCGCGACCGATGCCGAAGTTCAGTCCAAGGATGCCATCTATGTCGGCATCGACCAGAAGGCCTGGGCACAACAATCGGCGGAATGGCTTGCCAAGGCCCTTGAGGGCAAGGGCAATGTCGTGACCATTAACGGCATTGCCGGCAACCCCGCCAATACGGCCCGCGTCGAAGGCTACAAGGCGGCCTTTGCAAATTACCCGGATATCAAGATCCTCAACGAAGCCAATGCCGATTGGGACCAGGCCAAGGGCCAGCAGACCATGCAGAACCTTCTTGCCACCTATCCCGATATCAATGGCGTGTGGGTTCAGGACGGCATGGCCGACGGTGCTTGGCGCGCCATCGAATCCGCAGGCAAGACCGATTCGATCGCCGCTACCGGCGAGATCCGCAAGGATTTCATGACCCGCTGGGCGGAAAAGAAGCTGAACTCCGGCGCATCGGTCAATCCTCCCGGCGTCATGGCCTCAGCGCTTAATGTCGCGGTTCTCAAGCTGCAGGGCAAGGAATTCAAGGATGATGTGTTCGGCGGTCCGAACGGCAACGCCATCTACATTCCGATCCCCTTCGTCGATAATGACAATCTGGCGCAGAACCTCGACGCGGCAAAGGACAAGCCAGGCTACTGGTCGGTGACGGCAACGGTCACGCCCGAACAGGCTGAAGAGTTCTTCAAGTAAACTTCGCCCCGACCTGCGCGCGAAAGCTCGTCGCGCAGGTCCTTTCGCTTTGCAGGCCAAATCGCCTGATCTTTGAACAATGCCAGTGACCGTCTTGCGTCCGGCATTGTCGCGTTGAGTGGAACAAACCCTATGGCCCCGGCTCTTCACGCAAGCGCAATCGCCAAGAATTTCGGCGCGGTTCGAGCGCTGACGGATGGCAATCTCACACTGGAGGCGGGCGAAATTCACGCGCTGCTCGGTGCGAATGGTTGCGGCAAGAGCACGCTGTGCAAGATCATTGCCGGCGCCGTCGCACCCACCTCGGGAAAGCTGACGATTTCCGGCGCACAGGGCGCCTTTCGTTCGCCTCGAGATGCGGAACGGGCGGGCATTGCGCTTTTCTATCAGGAGCTGAGCCTCGTGCCCCAGCTCTCCGTTGCCGCCAACATCTTTCTCGGCCGCGAGCCGAAGCGCGGCATCTTCATTGATCGCCAGGCGCTGAACCAGAAGGCGGAGGAACTGATTTCACTCTTTTCTGGCGTCTGCGGCAAGGAACTGACCCCACGGGCAATTGTCGGAACGTTGTCGCCGGATCAGCGACAGCTCGTCGAAATTCTTAAAGTCTTTGCCCAGGACCCGCGCATCATGATCATGGACGAGGCGACCGCAGCTCTTGATGGCCGCCAGTCAGAGCGCCTGTTCGGGATCCTGCGCGAGAAACGCGCCCAGGGCGTCTCCACCATCATGATTTCACACCGTCTCGACGAGGTCTTCGCCGTATGTGACCGCATCACCGTCATGCGCAACGGCGCCACGGTGGCAGCGCTCAATGCCGCAGAGACGACGCGCGATATAGTGGTCGGGCACATGATCGGGCAACTGGCCCATGATGCCCCGCCGTCGCGCACCGGGGAAGTCGAGGGGGATGTTGCCCTTCGCTTGTTGGAGGTTTCCAATGCACGCGTGCGCGGCATCTCCTTTGAGGCGCGCAAGGGCGAGATCGTCGGCCTTGCCGGCTTGCAAGGCCAGGGTCAATCGGCGGTTCTGCAGGGCCTGTTCGGCTCCCTCCCCTTCTCAAGCGGCAGCATAGCATTCGAGGGCAAGAAAATCGTCCTTGCGCGTCCTGGCCAGGCTGTGCGCAACGGGTTTGCCTATGTGTCAGGCGATCGCGCCAGAGACGCCGCATTGCAGGGCCGCTCTATTTTTGAAAACCTGATTGCCGCGCTCACCGTGCGCGAAGGCAAGAAGATCGTGTCGCCATCGAGCCTGAAGCCCCGCGTCGAGAAAGTCAGCGCCAGCTTGAAGACGAAATATGGCGCGATCGATGATCCTATCGGCACGCTTTCAGGCGGTAATCAGCAAAAAATATTCATCGCCCGCTGGCTGGCCACACAGCCCAGGGTGCTGCTGCTCGACGATCCTACCAAGGGCATCGATCTCGGCGCCAAAGCTGATCTGTTCCGCCTGATGCGTGATCTGGCCGATGCTGGCGCCATAATCCTGTTCTATTCGTCGGAAGATTCGGAAGTGCTGGACTATGCAGATCGTGTCCTTGTCTTCAATGGCGGGCGCATCGCAGCAGAGCTTTCCGGCGAGCGCATCAATGCGCTCAATCTCACCCGCGCAGCCTACGGAGAAGCCGCATGAGCACGCTTCGCCAGCAACCTTTTCTAATCACCCTTGCGGTGCTCGCCGTGCTTCTGGCCGTTAACACATACTTGCAGCCGAGCTTCCTCACGCCCGGCGCGCTGCAATCCAACCTGACGACCTTCCTCCCGCTGGTGCTCGTTGCCATTGGCCAGACCTATGTGATCCTGGCCGCTGATATTGATCTCTCAATCGGAGCCGTTGTCGCGCTGGTCAATGTCACGGTCGTTACCGTCATCACCGCAATGGGCGACAGCGGCACGGCAATGTTGATCGGTATGGGCGCGGGCGTCCTTGTCGGCGCGGCCTGCGGCCTTCTCAACGGCTTTTTTGTCGCGGTGCTGCGCTTCCAGCCCATCGTTACGACATTCGCCACCGGCATCATCTTCTCCGGCCTCGCGATCTGGGTCCTGCCTCAGGCCGGCCTCGGCGTTCCAGAAGCTTACTGGATGGGCTATTCGGGCTTCCTGCTGGGTTTGCCCACAGTCCTCTGGATTTTCCTCACCGGTCTCATCTTCACGCTGATCGCAACCCGCACTGTCTTCCACGCGCATCTGCTGGCGGTCGGGGGGAACCGCACCGGGGCCTTCCAGACAGGCTTGCGTTCAGGCGCGATCCGTATCGGCGCCTATGTCATATCAGGTATTTTTGCGAGCCTGGCGGCTCTCTGCCTGGTCGGCGAAACCGCGTCGGGCGATCCTCTGCTTGGCCCGGCGCTGACGCTCTCGTCGGTTTCTGCGGTCGTGCTCGGAGGCACTGCCCTTTCCGGCGGTTTTGGCACGCCGCTTGGATCGCTGTTCGGTGCATTGGTGCTCGGCATGATCGGCAACGTCATCTTCTTTGCCGGACTTCCTTTCGAATATCAGACGCTTGTGCAGGGTCTGATCGTACTTGCGGCCCTTGCAGGCGGCGTATTCGTGACGAGGCGCTAACATGTCGATCCAATCGGTTCAGGTTTCCCCGATGAAAATACGCGCCTTTCTTACCGATCCGCTGACGCTTGCCATCGGCGCTTCTATCGCGCTTCTTATCGTCGGCGAGTTGTTGTCGCCCGGTTTTGCGCGGGGCGATCAGATAGTGCGCCTCCTCACGGTCGCAGCTATTCTCGGGATTGTGGCCGCTGGCCAGAATCTTGTCATCCTGGGTGGGCGCGAAGGCATCGACCTCTCCGTCGGCGCGATGATTTCGCTCGGTGCCGTTCTTGCCGGCAACATGATGGCCGGCCAGAACACCGGTATTCCGCTGGCCATTCTCGTCGCCGCTGGCGTTCCTTTCCTCATAGGCATCGTCAACGGCCTCGGCGTCACGTTCCTGCGTATCCCGCCGCTGGTGATGACACTCGGCATGACAGCAGTGATCCAGGGTGGCCTCGTCGTCTATTCGCGCGGCGTACCTTCCGGTAACGCCGCACCTTTGCTCTCCAGCTTCATCAACCGGCCGCTTGCCCTGGGGGTGCCCGGCATCCTGATCGTCTGGGTGCTGATTGCGCTCGTCATGCTTTTCGTCCTGCGCCGCACCGCCTTCGGTTATTCGGTCTATGCCATCGGCTCCAATGAACGCGCCGCTTATCTCACAGGTGTCCCCGTGCCGTTCGTGCGCACCTTGCTTTACGGCCTCTCTGGTCTTTTCGCTGGCCTTACCGGTCTTTGCGTGATCGGTTATACCGGTACCTCCTTCATCTCCGTCGGGGATCAGTACGTGCTACCGTCGATCATTGCGGTGGTCATCGGCGGCACCTCGCTCGCGGGCGGCATGGGAGGCTATCTCGGGACGATGGCTGGTGCGGTGGCACTCACGCTTCTGCAAAGCGTTCTGATCACGCTCCAGATGGACGTATGGGCACGTCAGGTCATCTTCGGCGCGACGCTTCTGGCGTTGATGCTGCTTTACGGTCGACAGAAGAAGCTGCGGGTCTGAAACGATCATGACCCGGCATTCGGCACCCAATATTCGCGAAGTGGCAGCCATGGCGGGCGTTTCGACCGCCACGGTGTCGCGTACACTCGCCGAGCCGAACAAGGTGCGTGAAACGACGCGCGAAAAGGTTATGAAGGCAGTCGAGGCGCTGAATTTCGTGCCCAATGCACAGGCCCGAAGTTTTCGCCAACGGTCCAATCGAACCGTCATTTTGCTGGTGCGCGATATCGCCAACCCATTTTACCTGGAAATTTATCGTGCCGTCGAGGAAGAAGCGAGTGCTGCGGGATATAAAGTCCTTATGGGTGATGCACGCGGGGATGCAACCCGCGTTGCCAACCATATCGACATGGTACGCGAACGCCACGCCGATGGACTCATCCTCATGATCGGGCGATATCCGGAAGAGTTGGTCGAACTAAAGAACCTTCCGCCCATCGTCATGGCCTCCGAAACCTTCGAAGGCCTTGATCTGCCAAGCGTCAAGGTCAACAACGTCGCGGCCGCCAAGGGCGCCGTCGCGCATCTGATCGCGCAAGGCCATCATGCGATAGTGCATCTTGCCGGTCCCCTGCCCGAGCAACTTGCCAGCGATCGTCTTGCCGGCTATCGCACAGCGCTGGCCGAAGCTGGAATTTCGTTCGACCCATCGCTTGTCGAGGCTGGCGATTACAGCATCGAAGCCGGTCGCCAGGGAATTGAAGCGTTGTTTGCACGTGGCAAGACGTTCAGCGCCGTCTTTGCATCGAGCGACCAGATGGCAATCGGTGCAATTGCAGCGTTGCGCTCCCGCGGCCTTTCGGTTCCTCAGGACATATCCGTCATCGGCTTCGATGATATCCTCTTTGCCAATGCTTTCGAACCGCCGCTTTCCACCGTGCGTCAGCCGCGCCGCGAACTTGGCCGACACGCCATGCGCATGATGATCGAGCTGCTATCCGGCAATACGCGCCCTGCCGACGTCCTCTTGCCTACCGAGCTTATCTTGCGCGGCTCCGTCGCTTCCGCATCGGCCCGAAAAGCGGGATCGATCGCCGGAAAACGCGATGCATAGATTTGAAAACATAGGGCGCCTCTCGTGCATGCGGCAGGACGCTCGGCGCTCTAACGCTCTACAGGAGAAGAATCCATGAAGACGATCAAGGGTCCCGCCATTTTCCTGGCGCAGTTCGCCGGTTCCGAACCGCCTTTCGACACGCTCGAAAACCTCGCCAGATGGGCGGCGTCGCTCGGATTCAAGGGCGTGCAGATTCCGACCAATCCGCAGCTCTTCGATCTGGAAAAGGCCGGCACATCGAAGACCTATTGTGACGATATCAAGGGCATGCTGGCCAGCCACGGCATTGAGATTACGGAGCTTTCCACCCATTTGCAGGGTCAGCTCGTCGCCGTTCACCCGACCTATGACACGATGTTCGACAGCTTTGCGCCGGAAGCGCTGCGCGGCAATCCAAAAGCCCGCCAGGAGTGGGCCGTCCAGCAGCTCAAGCACGCCGCCAAGGCGTCCGAGTATCTTGGCCTGAAAGCCCATGCCACCTTCTCCGGCGCACTCGCCTGGCCTTTTGTCTATCCGTGGCCACAGCGCCCGGCAGGCCTGATAGAAACCGCCTTTGAGGAACTTTCCAGACGCTGGACGCCGATCCTCGACGCGTTCGATGAATCGGGCGTCGATCTCGCTTACGAGTTGCACGCTGGCGAAGATCTGCATGACGGCGCCACCTTTGAGCGCTTCCTCGAAGCGGTGAATAATCACCCGCGTGCCAATATGCTTTACGATCCGTCGCACCATATTATTCAGGCGCTCGACTATCTGGCAATGATCGACATCTACCACGAGCGCATCAAAGCCATGCATGTGAAGGACGCGGAATTTCGCCCTACGGGCCGCAGCGGCGTCTATGGCGGCTTCCAGAGCTGGGTCGACCGTCCCGGCCGCTTCCGGTCGCTCGGCGACGGACAGGTCGATTTCAAGGCGATGTTCTCCAAGCTCACACAATATGATTTCGAGGGCTGGGCCGTGCTTGAATGGGAATGTGCGCTCAAGCATCCGGAAGATGGCGCACGTGAAGGCGCCAAGTTCATTGCCGATCATCTTATTCGCGTCACCCCGCACGCCTTCGATGATTTCGTACAGGCCGGAATGGACGAGGCAGCCAATCGCAAGGCACTGGGGCTATCAGCATGAATAAGCGCATTCGTCTCGGCATGGTTGGCGGTGGTCAGGGCGGCTTCATCGGCGCCGTCCATCGCATCGCCGCGCGTCTCGACGACCGTTACGAACTGGTCGCCGGCTCCTTCTCGTCCAACCCCGAGCGCGGCGACGCCTCTGCCGCGGAGCTGCACGTGGCGCCTGAGCGTTCCTATGCAAACTTCACAGAGATGGCGGAAAAGGAAGCTGCGCGAGAGGATAGCATCGAGGCGGTATCGATCGTCACACCAAACCATTTGCATTACGAGCCGACGCTGGCGTTCCTCAAGGCGGGAATCCACGTAATTTGCGACAAACCGGTCACGACAACGCTGGCAGAAGCCAAAGCCCTGCAGAAAGCAATTGCTGATAGCGGCAGGCTTTTCGTGCTGACGCATAATTATACCGGATACCCTATGGTGCGGCAGATGCGCGCCATGGTGCAGGACGGCCTGCTCGGCAAGCTTCGTCACGTCCACGTCGAGTATGCGCAGGATTGGCTTAGCCAGGCAGTCGAAAAGCAAGGTGCCAAGGGAGCCGAGTGGCGCACCGATCCGGCGCGGGCTGGCAGCGGCGGTGCCATCGGCGATATCGGGACGCACGCTTATAATATTGCCACTTTCGTTACCGGTGAAACGCCCTCATCCCTGCTGGCCGATCTCTCCTCATTCGTCGAGGGCCGCGTTCTGGATGACAGCGCCAACATCCTGCTGCGCTATGAAAACGGTGCCAAAGGCATGCTCTGGGCCAGTCAGGTCGCAGTCGGCAACGAGAACCATCTGGCTCTCCGCATCTACGGAGACAAGGGCGGCCTCGAGTGGAACCATGAACGCGTCAATGAACTGCGCTACACCTCCTATGGCAAGCCGATGCAGACGCTTACCCGCAATGGCTCGGGTGCGCTTGCCGCCTCGACACGCGTCTCTCGCGTCCCCTCCGGCCATCCCGAGGGCTATCTGGAAGGGTTTGCCACGATCTACCGAGAAGCAGCCAATGCCATCATTGCGGCCCGTACAGGGGCTTATCCCGATGCTGCCGTGATCTACCCCTCCATCAAGGATGGCATAGAAGGGCTTGCCTTCATCGAAGCTGCCATCCGATCCAGCAGGAATGGAGCAGTGTGGACGGAGATCGAGCGCTAGATTGATGGGGAAGGCATCCGCGTGCCTCCCCATCTCATAGGCTGTCAACAGGAGCGACGGCACTACCGATAGATATTCGTACCGATCTTCGTGAAGGCAAAGCTGCGGGCAAGCTTGTCATAGAGACGCGATGGATTATATCCGTGATGCTCGCGTTTGAAGACCCGTTCCAGTTCGTCGGACAAGCCGAACCTGTCATACTGAACCTTGGCCAGCGCGATCTGGTAGCAAAATGCGACGAAGCTCGAGCAATAGAAGCTGTACCCTTCCTCGTTAATTCTCCGTGCGATTTCCAGGGTTCTGGCGTGACCTCTCAAAGGCATTCGCGAGAAAAGTCCCAGAAGACATCCCTTCGGCCCCATGGTGCGGAACGTGAGCCGTTCCTTTTGTTCCGCATACCGGACCCTGTTAGTTTCCACGAGGATCTCGTAAGCGTGTCTTGCTGCCATGAGAGCCAGATGAGCAGCCTCGCAGCGAAAAATCTCTAATGTGGCCGGACAGGAGCCTATGCGGTTGTTTTCAAGACCACCTCCGTACAGCTCGATCATCCGTGTGCCGGATATCGCAATGGCAGCATGCACGATCGATGAACTGGACGGTCCGCGAGCAAGCGCCTGCCCCCAGACGACAGGATTTCCCAGCATATTGTTATTTCGTGCAAGAAGAATATCTCCGGATTCTATTCTATTCACCGCAATACCTTAGGTATAAAAATAATAATAAAGAGCCGTCTCCGAATATTGAAAATAGATTTCGCGTAAGTTAATCGCTGAGCGTCAGAGAATATTACTGGCGCTGTAAATAAGCGAAAGGCGGGGCGCGATCAGCCCGCTGCCGCCGCCTCCAGAACCGCAATGTCGAGCTTCACCATTTTCATCATCGCATCCATCACACGTGCGCGGCGCGCTGGGTCCGGATCGTGGTGCAATTCCATCAGCCGTCTGGGCACGACCTGCCAGGACAGACCAAAACGGTCGGTCAACCAACCGCATTGCGACGGCTTTCCGCCTTCCAGAAGCGCACTCCAAAACGCGTCGACTTCCTGTTGATCCTCGCATGAAATCGACAGCGACACCGCCTCGTTGAACTTGAAATGCGGCCCACCATTCAGCCCGATATAGCTTGTTCCGGCGAGGGTGAAGTCCACGACCAGAAGTTTGTCATCTGGTCCCGTACGCAGCGTGTCGCCAATCGACGCCTGCTGTCCGCAACGCCGGAAGACATCGACATAGAACTCTGCCGCCTCCATCGCATTGTTGTCGAACCAGAGGCATGGTGAAATCTTCGACATGATTTTCCTCCCTCACGGTTGTTATTCTGCTGCAAACGCCTTTTGCGCGGCAGCCATGTCCATGTACATGACTTCCCAGATATGGCCGTCCGGATCGGAGAAACTTCTTCCATACATGAAGCCATAATCCTGCTGCGGATTGGGATCGGCACGACCACCGGCCTTTGCAGCACCATCCACGGTCTTGTCGACTTCCTCACGGCTGTTCTCCGAAAGGCAGAGAAGAACCTGGCAGGTCTTGTGGGCATCAGCGATCGGCAGCGACGTAAACTGACGGAACTTGTCATGCGTCAGGATCATCACGTGGATTGTCTCGGAGATGACCATGCATGCAGCGGTATCATCGCTAAACTGCGGGTTCTTCTGCGCGCCGACGCCCTCGTAGAAAGCAATCGAACGATTGAGATCGGTAACGGGCAAATTGACGAAAATAAGCTTGGACATTTATTCCTCCTCGGTCCTGCCTATTGACCATCATGCTGCACGAGATTATAAAAAGCAACTATGAAGTTAGAAAAAATAACTGAAGAGAAAAGCGGCCCGTCCAAGCGCCGATACGACGACGCTTGCGCCGCTGCTCACGCACTCGATCTGCTCGGCGAACGCTGGTCTCTGCTTGTCGTGCGCGAACTCATGACCGGTGCCAAGCGGTTCAGCGACTTGCGAGCCGCCCTCCCCGGTATCAGCGCTAATGTTCTGACCCAACGCCTTGATGGTCTCGAAGAAACGGGCATTCTCGTCCGCCGCAAGCTCGCGAAACCGGCTTCAGTGCAAGTGTACGAACTGACCGCCTGGGGCTATCAGACGGAGCCGATCTTCCAGGCCCTGGGGCGCTGGGCAGCGCGCTCGCCGTTTCACGACCCGACTGCGCCCTTCAGCAATGCCTCGCTATTATTGTCACTGCGCACGATGTTTTCGTCGGAAAGCGCTAAAGGCTTTTCAGCCCGCATCAACCTGCATCTCGACGATGAGAACTACCGCCTGGACGTCTCCCCCCCCGGCGTTGAATTCAGTCATGGTTCGTATGAAGAGGTGGATTTTTCGGCTATCGGTTCCGCGCGCGCTGTCGCTGGCTGGATCTATGGCGGGCTTGATCCAGCGGATCCGGCGAGCGGCCTGACAATCGAAGGCGACATGCTTGCCGCTGAAAAATTTGTCGGGTTCTTCCCGCTACCGGCAAAAGCATAGGAGATGCGACTAAAGAGCCCTCGCTGCTTTCGTTAGCCCCCATTGGAGCACTTCTTGCGCCCGCTCTTGGCTCTCTGCTTCCACATAGCAGCGCAGCTCGGGTGCATTGCCGGAAGCGCGGTAGTGAATTACATCGCCTCCCTCAAGCATGAAGCGCTGCCCGTCGATGGCATCGGCCTCGTGCACCTTGCCCAGCTCGGCGAAATAATGCTGCGCATGTCCGGCATTCGCTAGTGCAGCAAGGAAGGGGCCGCTAAGTGATGCATCTACATGCTCAATGCGACCGCTCGCTGTAAAACGTCCCGGTAGTTCCGCCATCAACTCGGAAACCGTGGCGCCACGTGCAGCCGCCAGACCAAGCACTGCCAGGATAGGCAGCATTGCGTCGCGCGTCGGCAAGGCAGAAATCGTCCCCCAGGGCGATCCGAGCAGCACGCCGCCATTGGCCTCGTAACCAACAATGACCGTGGCGCCTTGCCGCTTCGTCTCCTCCATAGCCGCGATCACATAGGGCGAACCCACCCGGCAGCGATGCACATGAGCGAAGAAACCGCTCAATTCCGCGGCGGTGCTGGAGGTAACAGGCGTCGCTACGGCATCGGCCTGCACGAAGCGCGCGGTCAAGAGCCCCACCGTGTCGCCGCGCAGGAAAATACCGCGCTCGTCGGCCACCAGCGGGCGGTCCGCATCACCATCGGTGGAGATCAACGCGTCGAGCATAAGCTCTTGCGCCGCTGCCTTCGCTAGTGCGACATCTTCAAGCCGCAAGGCTTCGGTATCGACGGGCACAAAAACTTCCGACCGCGCCACTCCGATCGCCTTACCGCCAAGCGCTTCTATCAGCTTCATCATCAGATCGCGCGCTGCGGAGCTATGTTGGTAGACACCGATCCTCTTGCCGCTCAAAGCACCTGAAGGCAATATGGAGGCGCAGCGTGCGAAATATGCATCATAGGCATCTGTACTCGTCTCCGGTATCGCATTGGGAGACATGGCGCAGCCGCCTCTGTCGAAATGCGTGAGAATGCCCTTCTCATCCTCCTTGTCGATCTCCCCGTCCGGACGGTAGAATTTCAGGCCGTTACGGTCGTCCGGAATATGGCTTCCCGTCACCATGAGAGCGAACGCCTTCCGGCTCATCGCTCGCAGAGCAAGCGCCGGGGTCGGCAAAACACCGCAATTTTCGACTTCGATACCGAGGCTGAGCGCCGCTTTCATGCAGGCCTGCGCGATGCGCGGACTGGATGAACGCAGGTCATGACCAACGAGCAGAACAGAGGCCAGATCGCCCTTTGTCTGCATGTGCGCGAGAAAGGCGTGCGTATACGCCGCGCAAACGTCATCCGTCAGATCGCTGACCAGGCCGCGCAAACCGCTGGTGCCAAATTTCAGACTGCTCATGAAAACCTCGTAGTGTTGCCGGCACTCAATCGTTGCGGGGCGGCAAATGCAAGTTCTTTCGCCCCCCGAAACTGGGGCTTGTCAGCGAAGTGATTCGGCCCCACATTAATGTAATCGGCAACCATCGAAAGGAGGTGATCCAATGTCTCATCAGATTTCAGCAGTCACGAGCTTTGGAAAGGCGGTATTACGTGTGGGGCAAACCTCGCGCTGAACGCTTTCTTTTGGGTTGCGCGAATAGATTTGCGTAGCCGGGTTTGTTTGACAGCCTGAGTTTCTGAGGAAGGGTCGTGATGATAATCGCGACCCTTTTCATATGCGTGAAGCGCAATAAAAAACCCGCCGCCTCTTGTCGAGGCGACGGGTTTTCAGAAATCAGCCGGTTCCGATTAACGGAAGAGCGACAGGATGTTCTGCGAGGAGGAGTTGGCGATCGAAAGCGCCTGGATGCCGAGCTGCTGCTGGGTCTGAAGAGCCGACAGACGAGCAGATTCAGCGTTCATGTCAGCGTCGACGAGCTGGCCAACACCACGGTCGATTGCGTCGATCAGCTTGGAGTTGAAGGACGACTGCGATTCGATGCGGCTTGCCGCCGAACCGAAGGTAGCAGCAGCTTCACGCATTGCCGTTACGAGAACTTCCGCAGCCACTGCGTCAGCCGGTGCGGTACCGAAAGCAGTTTCAAGGTCGTACTTGGCAACGTCGAGGGTGTTCAGGCCAGCCGTACCACCGCCAGCAGCAGAGGTGTAACCGGTCGTGATCGTCACGTCAGTACCTGCGGCCGAGAGAAGGTTGATGCCTTCGAACGATGCAGACTTCGCAATGTCAACGATCTGCTGGCTCAGCTGAGCAACATCGTCATTGATGATGGCGTCATCAACGCCGGGCGTGCCGAGCGTAGCGAGTTTTGCCTGAATCTGCGTGCCGAGCTTGATAGCTTCTTCGAGACCGGTGACAGCAACGTCAACAACAGCCTTGCCGACGCCGAGCGTGTCCTGCGCAGCGCTGATCGTGGAGCTCTGTGCCTTCATCGAGGTAGCGATCGACCAGTAAGCAGCATTGTCCGAAGCCGTCGAAACGCGTTCGCCGGTGGCGATGCGATTCTGGGTCGTAGCGAGATTGCTGTTGGTGTTCTTCAGCGTCTGAAGAGCGGTCATTGCGGAAGCGTTGGTAAGAAGGCTCGCCATGGGAGCATATCCTTTAATGATCAGTTTGCTTGATCATCCCGGGCTGCCGGGAGAGCGAGGCGGCGTCATGCCTGTCAGCGCTTTGCATCTGACTCCCACTCTGCATGAACCCAGATTTAGGGTCCAATTGTTACGTAAATATTAAATTAGCACGAATTTATAGAGAACCTCCTCAGATTTGCTGCGCATCCACTGCTCATTCACAAAACGGTTAATGCCACCATTCTTTCATCCATCCCCGGCAAGCTGACATATCCCCGTAACATAGGCGTGAAAAACGAACTGAACTCACTCTTCGATTTCGGGGGAAATCCATGCTGAAGAAAATCACCCTTGCAGCGGCACTTGCTGCAACCACCGCTCTTTTTGCCGGCCCGGCGCTTGCACAGGCTCCGAAAGATGTCTGTCCAGCTACCCTGAAAATGGCTGATACCGGCATTGAAGGCATGTCCGGCCTTGAAGAGTCTTTCGGCCCGTTCGCCAGGAAGTTTGAGGAAATCGCCGGCGTGAAGATCGCGCTCTACGGCCTGTCCAACCGCACCGCGGCTGGCACCGCACTTCAATTCGGCGAAGTCGATCTCGTTTTTGCCGGCCCGTCGGAATTCGTTCTCTTCTCCGACATGCTGAAGGAAGAGAAGCCGGAAATCCTCTTCGCAATCCTGCGCCCGCATTACGGCACCAGCTTCTTCGTCAAGGACGAGAGCCCGATCCAGTCACTTGCCGATATCAAGGGCAAGAAAGTCGCGCTCAAGGACGTCGGTTCGACTTCCGGCCACATCTTCCCGAGCCAGATGCTCGTTGAAGCCGGCTATGACATGGACAAGGATCTCCAGATCGTCATGGCAGGCGATGTTCGTGCGGCAGCCCTTGTCAATGGCGATGTGGACGTGCTCGGCGGGGGCAATTCGGACATTGAAGACATTGCCGAGCTCGATCCGAACGGCAAGTACCGAACCATCGCTAAGTCGGAAATCCTGCCGGGCGATCCGGTCATCCTGCGTGCCGGTCTGCCTGCCGAATGCAAAACTGCGCTCCGGGCCACACTCGAAGCCAACAAGGATGCGCTCTGGGCCGCTCTCATCGAGACACCGGAAAATCAGGACAAGTTCCTCGACAAGGATGCCAGCCTGACCTTCGACCTGACGCCCGCCGACTACGACATCGTGCGACAGGCCTATGCCGCAGCCAGAATCCCGCTGAACTAAGCGGCATTAGGCTTTCATACAAACGACCGGACGCAGGAGCGATCTTGCGGCCGGTTTCTCCATAAGGGGATAAAGATGCTCGCCATTGAAGCGAAGGGTGTTCAGAAATATTTTGGCGCGCTGCATGTGCTGCGCGGCATAGACCTTTCCATTCGATCCGGTGAGGGCGTTGTATTGCTTGGCGCCAATGGTTGCGGCAAATCCACCTTCATGCGGTGCCTCAACCGGCTGGAAACGCATGACAGAGGCACGATCACCATAGAAGGCCAGGCCACTGAGACATTGCACGGCAAGGGGCTGCGCGATCTACGCCGGCACGTCGGCTACGTCTTTCAGCAGTTCAACCTCGTGCCTAATATCAGCGTGTTCCAGAACGTACTTTTCGGCGCGCTGGGAAGGCGGTCCTGGGCCGGCTCGCTCAATCTTCTGGCGCCAGCCGCCGAACGCGACCGCGCAATGGCCTGTCTTGAACGCGTCGGCCTGGCCGACAAGGCGGCCTTCCGGGCCTCGCAGCTTTCCGGCGGTCAACAACAGCGCGTAGCGATAGCCCGTATGCTGATGCAGGATCCGGCCATCGTGATTGCCGACGAACCCATTGCGAGTCTCGATCCGAAGGCCGGGCGCGAAGTGCTTGAGTTGCTCTGGGAGGTCGTCAGCGAGCGCGGCCTCACGGTGCTTTGTACGCTGCATCAGCTCGACCTTGCCATCGAGTTCGGCCAGCGGATCGTCGGCATGAAGGCCGGCAAGGTTCATCTCGACGGACCCGGCAAAAGCTTCTCGCGTGACGAACTGAACGAGCTGTATCACGGTCAGGCGCGGGTCGATGCCCTGCCTCTTCGTGCCCCCTCACTCGAACCCGCGGAGGCATGAGCATGTCCGTCATTCATCCCGAACGTCCCTCTTTGCCCGCCCGCTTCCGTTCTCCGTCAATCGGCGCCTGGCTGATACTGATCGCTTTCCTTGCCTTTCTCGTTCAAGGCATTGCAGCGGCCGAGCTTACTCCCGAACGCATCTGGCGCGGTGCCACCAACCTCTGGCGTTTCCTGTCGCTGGCCTTCCCGCCGGACCTGTCGCGCCTCGATATTATTGCCAAGGCCATGCTGGAAACGCTCAACATGGCTATCGTCGGCGTCACTTTCGGCGTCATCCTCAGCGTGCCCTTTGCAATCCTGACGGCGCGCAACACCTGTGGGATCGGCTGGCTGCGCAATGCCGTGAAGCTCGCCGTCGCTGTCATGCGGACGGTACCGGATCTCATCTGGGCGCTGATCTTCGTGGTGGCCGTGGGTCTTGGTCCGCTTGCCGGAATTCTCGCCATCGTCGTCGATACGATCGGCTTTTGCGCCCGCTTCTTTGCCGAACGCATCGAGGAAGTTCAGAAGGGGCCAACCGAGGGCCTGACCTCGACCGGCGCCTCGCGCTCGTCCATCATCATGGGGGCGATTTTACCGGAAACGCTCGCTTCCATGACTGCAACAAGCCTCTTTTCCGTCGAAAAGGCAATACGCTCCGCTGTCACTCTCGGTCTTGTCGGCGCTGGCGGCATTGGCGTGGAACTGTCCACTGCCATGCGCCTCTTCCGCTTCGATCAGGCTCTCACCATCATCCTGGTTATTCTCGTCGTCGTCGTTGGCTTTGAACAAATTTCCGCTGCGATCAGGCGCAAGGTGATCTGACCTTTTCATTCAGCACAGCCCCGTCTCCGTTGAAGAGCTGTCTTGTCGCTCCTCACGCCGCCTCGTTCACGCGTCAGTTCAGCCCCCGCTCCTCAACCCGGCCACCGCCCGCACCATTATTGACATAGAAGCCGTTCGGGATGGCCTCCTGTACCAGCGTGACATGTGAAATGAGACCGACCGCACGGTTCTGGCTGACGAGCTTGTTCAAAATCTGCAGCACCTGATCGAGCGTGCCCGATCCGTTTTCAGTGTCGAGGCTGCCAAACCCCTCGTCGATGAAGATCGTATCGAGCCGAACCTTGCCGCTCGCACTCTCGACCACATCGGCCAGGCCGAGCGCCAGCGCCAACGCTGCGATAAATGTCTCCCCGCCGGAAAGGGTCGTGGTGGATCGGGACTTGCCGGTGTGCATATCGAAAACCTGGATGCCAAGGCCACGACTGCCGCGCCCGCCTTCAATATCCCGTTCCAAACGATAACGCTCTGCCGTCATGGGTCCGAGCCGCAGATTTGCTGCCTCGAGCACTTGATCGAACATGGCGCCGATCGCGAAGGTTTCCAGACTCAGCTTTTGCGGATTGTTGCCATTCACCAAGGCTGCAAGAGCGCGCAGAGGGCCGGAAGCGGCTTCAGCCTCGTCGAGACGACGCAAATTCTCCGCCAGACTATCGCGCAACCGGGTCAAATGATCCACGCGGCTCTCCGCAGCTATGTGTTGCCGCGTCACCTCCAGTAGGTTTTCCTCGGCTGTGCGGCTGGTCTCGGCAAGAAACTTTATGTCGGGTCGCTCCAGTACTTCTACTTCGGCTGCGGCCACGATCGCGACCTCCCTGGCGTTTTCGAGCTTGCGTCGATATTCCTCCACCCGTTCCCGATCAGCCACGCGGTTGGCGATCGCTGGTTTGAGATCGCGATACGCCTCCTCGGAAAAGCCCGCTTCAGACAAACGGCCGTAAAACGCTTCTTTCGCCCTGCGATGGCGCTCCTGGCACACGGACAAGGTCTCGATCGCGGATTCATTATCCTTCTGCGCCCCGAAAGCTGCCTCACGCGTTTCGTTTACCGCCTTTTCCGCGGCAACCCTTGCCGCCTGCAAAGCGGCGAAATCGCTGGACACCCGTGCCTTGGCCGTCGTTAGCGCATCGGGCGCGCGCAGCGCCTGCGGAACGGCACCAAGCATTTCATCGAGCCGCGCCCTCAACGCTGCCGCTTCCTGCCGCCGTTCGGCGAGAACCTCCCGCAGCGCGTCGCGCTGGTGCTCGCAGCGGGTCACTTCTTCGCCCGATTTTTCATATCCGGCTTCTGCCGCGGCTATATCGATCGTTGGGCCCAGCCCATCGAGCGCCAGTTGTTCCGTCTCTATATCTTCCGTGAGTTCTCTGCTGGACCGGGCAGGACGTTCAAGATTTGCAAGCACGCCCTCTCGCTCAGCGAGAACGCTTCGTGCTCCCGCGAACAGTTGTGCTACGCTTTGAACAGCCTTGTCGGCTGCCTCCCAGGCAGTTCTTGCGTCGCTGATTGCGCGCTCAAGACCCGGATTCTCCATAGACCCGATGGCGGGCGCCGGATGTTCCAGCGCTCCGCAAACCGGGCAAGGTGCTCCATCTTCAAGTTTGGAAGCGAGGTGAAGCGCCTGCGCGGCAAGAAGATTGTGCTCGGCTTCCCCGAGCTTTGCCCGAGCTTCTTCGGCATTTTGCACCGCGTTGTCGTAGGAGCGCGACTTTTCGTCGATCTCCTGCCTCGCCTGCGCGACATCCCGCTCTGCCTTCTCATAGCTTCGAGCCATGACCTGAGCCATCACGAGATTCGTGACGCGCGCACTGATCTCCCGCCGGCGCGTTTCCGAAAGACGTGCGAGTTTCAAGCCTTCGCCCCTCTCGAAGCGCGACTGTTGACGCAGCGCCAGCTCTTTCAGGTCGGCATTCAGCCTGTTTACAGCCTCTTTCTCGGCGGTTTCGGCTTTCTGAACCATATCGGCGCAGCCCTTGGCCCGCTCGATGGCTTCGCCGAACCGAGTGAGTTCATCAATCTTTCGATGGAGTTCGTCCATCTCGGCGGCCCTGAGATTTTCCCTCTCAAGCGCCTCACCTGCCGCCGCGGCTTTCTGTCTGGCCTGTTCCGCAATTGCCTGGGCGTTCTGAAGCTTGTTTTCCGCTTCGGCGGCTTCCCGCCCTGTTTCGCTGACGAAGCTCTCCATATCGAGAAGCGAACTGGCACGTTCGGCTCGCGCTACCCGCTCCGCAAGGGCATCGGCCCTATCCTTGTGCATCTCAAGGTCTGCGAAAATCTTCTGCGCCCTTTCGCAGGTTACAAACTTCTCCTCCAGCTTCTGGCCTTGTTGCAGCGCCGCGCGAGCCGTCATGCAAGCACTGCGCGCAAGCTCCTCGCGTTCAAAGAGCTGCGTACGTTCTTTTTCTGCATCCGCAATGCCGGCGATCAGGGCATCGGTGCTCTCGAACCCCTCGGCGGAAAGTCGCCTTGCGCAGATTTCCCGCTCCGTCCGCACATGTCGTTCCGCCGTTTCGGCCTCGCTCTTCAAATCGGCCATGAGCTTCTGGTACAGCGATACATCGAAAAGCTCCCGGAGTATTTCCAGCCTTTCTTTTGTCTTTGCGGACAGAAAGGTTTCGAAACGCCCCTGCGGAAGAAGGACGATCTGACGAAACTGCTCCGGCCCGTATCCGAGAATGTCCCTGATCGCGGCGTCGACCTCGCGCACCTTCTTCTCGGCAATGATCTTGCCGCGTTGTTTTTCTGTAATCTCATCCAGAGGCAGTCCCGTCGCGTCGAAGATCCAGGCCTCATGCGCGTCGCGTATCTCACCTTCGCCGCGCTGTTTGGGTCGCATCTGGTCGGGACGACGAAGCACGACGAAGCGCTTGCCGCCCACCTCGAACACAAGTTCGATCTCCGTTGGCGTGCCGGGATCCGCATGATCCGAGCGCAGCGACAGCGTTTCCTGCTCCGACCTCGCCGGCTGCCCGAACAGCGCGAAAGTCATGGCGCTGAAGATGGTCGACTTGCCGGAGCCGGTCTTGCCGTAAATGCCGAAGAGACCAGCTTCGATGGCGGCACGAAAATCGATCACTTCGCGCTTGGCGTAGGGGCCGAATGCCTGAAGGGTAAGCCTTACGGGTCTCATTCGGCATTTTCCTGGTGACGAAGCCGGCCGAGTGCTGCTGCTGCGACTTCCAGTTCGGATCCCGATAGACGCTCCGCCCTTACGAGTTCAAGAAAATCGCCGAGAACGTTGACTGGATCCGCTACCCCTCGAGCAACTCCGCCCGTGGATTTGATGGAAGGCGCTCGCTCACTCCATTCGTAGGAAAGTTCACAAGCGTTGGGAAACACCTCGCGCAGGCGCTTCATGCCATCGATCACCGGTGCATCATCAGTGAGGATCGCCTTGACAAAATCGCTCGAGGGTCGGCCGAGCAGAAGCTCTGCATGTCTTCCTCGCATGACACTGACCTTTCGAGCAGGTTTGAAAGCTATCTCTTCGACTGCAACCTGCCCCGCCGCATCGATTTCCACGAGTTTCATGACTTTTGTGGAATCCGCCTCATCAAAGCCGAACGCCAATGGCGAGCCGGAATAGCGAATGTGATGGGAGCCGACCGATTGCGGCTTGTGCAAATGGCCGAGTGCAACGTAGTGGGCGCCGGTGAAAATCTGGGGGCTTACCGTTTCGATGCCACCTACTCTGGTCAGGGGACGTTCGCTGTCGCTGCCAGAACCGCCTGCCACGAAAGCGTGGGCGACAAGAACCCATCGCGCGCCAGCGGGAACATTGCGGCGTGCGGCCGCAACTTGCGCTGCAAGAACGTCTTGCGGCGTTTCCAACGCTTCATCCGCAAAGCATTCGCGGGCGGCGTATTCATAGGCGAAGGGCAGGCCGGAAAATGCCACCGGGCCATGCGCATCAGCAAGAACAAGCGGCTTTTCGTCCGCCGTGACTACGCCGCGAATGAGTGCCCGGTTTGTATCCGTCATGATCGACATGGACCCGATCCGGTCGCCGGAATCATGATTGCCGGCGATCATGATGACGGCAGCCTTCGTCTCGGATGCAACCTTCGTCAGAAAGTCGTTGAACTGCCGCACCGCGTTAGCCGGGGGTGACGCGCGATCGTAAATATCGCCGGCGATAATCAGCGCGTCCGCGCGATGATCGACCAGCGCCGAAACTATCTGATCAAGGATCGTCTCATGATCCGCGTCAAGCGCGAGACCGTTGAACTGACGACCAAGATGCAGGTCGGCGGTGTGGATGATTTTCACGCGCTATGTCCGTCTGATTTCATCTGACCTTTTCTAGATGATCAACGGCAGCGCTAACAAGAAGCAGGGCTGGGGGCGTCGAGCTGTCCACAGCTCACCGGCACGGAAAGCCGCCGCATCAACCAGCGACGCGACGGCGCGATTTCCAAACCAACCGATCATCACAGGGGCTCGGAGTGCTCCGGCGCCACAACCATCAACGTCGTATCATTCGAGCGGACGATGTTCAGATAGCGTTCATACTGCGCGAGAACATCGGCGATGATCTGCTCCTGCGACATACCCATAATATCGTAGCCTCGAGAACCATCCGAAAAGAAGGTGCGGGCTTCGTAACGATGATCCATCTTCGCTGCTTCATATGCCGAGAAGGCGGGAAGCTTGTGCTCCTTGCGTTGCACGCCGTAGATGAAATTGCGGAAATCCTCGGCAGGCGATGTCAGGTAGACCGTTTCGTTTTCCGTATCGCGTTCCACCGTTGTTGGGCGTCCACGCCTGGTCAATTCGTCCGCCACCTTCTCGAAGGCCTGCGCTGCCGTCTCATTAATAAAGCGATCGACGTCCTTTGCCTTCGGCGCATTGACGATCATTGCGAGACGTCGTTGCCAGGTCACGCCTGAGGCCGGATAGGCATGTGGCGCATTAGTGGACTTGGCAAACTTTTGCGCCACATCCGCCTTCATGCCCTGGAACAGCGACCAGACGAGCACGAGCAAGACGAATGTGAAAGGCAATGCTGTAGCGATGGTTGCCGATTGCAACGCCGCCAGCCCCCCGGCGACGAGCAGAACGGAAGCCACCAAACCCTCAATCACACACCAGAAGACACGCTGGATCACACTGGTTTCCGTTTCGCCGCCGGCTGCAATGGTATCGATGACAAGCGAGCCGGAATCCGACGACGTGACGAAGAACACTGCCACGAGAATGACTGCCAGCGTCGACGTGACCGCCGGAAGCGGCAGATACTGGAAGAACTGGAACAGACCAACGGAAATATCTGCCTGAATATCCCTGGAAAGCTGACCAGCCGCCTGCGTCTGGTCAATGAAGATGGCCGTGTTGCCGAATACTGTCATCCAGAAGAACGTGAAGCCGGCAGGAATGAAGAGCACAGCGATCACGAATTCCCGCACCGTGCGGCCGCGCGAGATACGCGCGATGAACATCCCCACGAAGGGAGACCACGAAATCCACCAGGCCCAATAGAACAACGTCCAGCTGTCGATCCAGGGCGTCGGCTCATAGGCATAGATATTAAAGGTGCGCAGCAGGAACGTATCGAGATAAAGACCGATATTCTGCACGAAATCGCGGAAGAGCTGCGACGTGGGGCCCACTGCAAGTACGAAGAGCATGAGCAGGATCGCAACGCTCAAATTGAGCTCCGAGAGGATACGCACGCCCTTATCGACACCCGTTGCGACGGAGATCGTTGCAACGGCTGTGATGAGGGCGATCAGCCCCACCTGCATCGTTACGTTCGCATCGTATCCGAGAAGATATTCGATGCCGGCGCTGATCTGGAGCACGCCGAAGCCCATCGAGGTCGCCAGACCGAACACCGTCCCGCAAACCGCGGCAATATCGACGACATGCCCCCAGAAGCCATTGATGCGATGCTTGAGCAAGGGATAGAGGCCGGAACGTATCGTCAGTGGCAGATTATAGCGATAGCCGAAATAGGCCAGCGACAGCCCCACTACCGCATAGATTGCCCAGGCGTGAATGCCCCAATGGAAGAACGTAACGCTCATCGCCTCGCGTTGTGCAGCGATCGTCATGGGGTCGGCGGTCGGCGGGACGGCGTAATGGGTGATTGGTTCCCCGACCGCGAAATACATGAGGCCGATTCCCATACCTGCGGCAAAGAGCATTGCCATCCAGGAAACATAGGCAAAATCGGGCTCGGAATCATCCGGCCCGAGCTTCAGATCACCGAACCGGCCCACAGCCAGAATAACGACCGCGAAGAAAAAGATGCCGACCGCGAGAAGATAGAGCCAGCCGAAGCGCTGTAGAATGTCAGCCTGAATTGAACCGAAGATGGCTTCGGCCTGTTCGGGTATGATAACACCCACGGCGAGAAACAGCGCGATGATAACAATAGAGCCGAAAAAAACGGGCGGATTGATGACGAATTTGGAAAACAATTTAACCCCCTGACATAGCAGGACCAATTAGATCGTCGCTATTTTAAGACGACTTCTACCCGGTCAGAATCCCCCCATACTTGATCAGGAAGCATCATAACGCAATTCGGTTCCATCAGGAGCAGTTAACTTGACCGCGCCCGCCGCACTGTTTCGGAGGGAGCCATGCCAAAACGGTTACGGTAGTCCGCGGCGAAAAGACCCATATGGTTAAAGCCCCAACGCATCGCGACGCGCGTGATATCGCCTGCGCCACATGTGCCTCGGATCAGTTCAGCATGCACTTTCTCAAGCCGCATCGTCTTCAGAACACCGAGTGGTGTGTCGCCACGCACTTCGCGAAAGGTACGATGCAGCGTACGCGCGCTCGCTCCCGTTACGGTAACGATTTCGCCCAGCGTGAGATTCTTGTCGAGGTTGTCGGCCATGAAGCGTTCGGCCCGCTGCACATAACATGGTACTGCCGTGGCGCGCGGCTTCTGCTGAGGCATGGCATCGAGCGCGGCGGCAAGCGAGGCAAGCAAGCTGTCCTCAAGCCGATCCGCCAACCCGCCATCGAAAAAGGCTTCTCGATCGGTCTCGATCTCCTTCATCACGAATTCGGCCAGATGATAGAAAGCTCTGCCCGCGCCCGTGTTGAACGAAATGACGCGCTTGTTATGCGTGAACTGTTCAACCAGCGCCTTGCCACCGAGAATGTCTATCTGGCTGTCGTTGAGATTGAAAATCAGCATACGCGTGGACGGGTGGAATTCCAGGTCGATCGGGGAATGCGCATCGACGAGCTGCGCATTGATGCCCGCACTGTAGAGCAACCCATCACCTCGCTGATCGCGCGAAATGAAATTGCCCTGCAAAGGTATTTGCAGCAGCGTCATGTCGCGATGAGCGTCAACCTCGATCCGCGCCTGGCCGCCGATGCGGATAGCGGTCAGACCAAACGGTTTCATCCGGCCGTGCGAAACTTCCGTGCGGTAGCTGCGACTCGATTTCTGGCTGATGCGGCAGGGCCGAAGAAGCCCCGACATCGTCGCCTGAAAGGAGTCGAGCGACGGCGAAAGCCGGTACATGTACCCTGCGTTCGACATCTGATTGTTCCCCATTTTCAAGCGGCCTGACCCTTAATCCAAAGGCTTGACCGCTCCATTATACACAATTTCCGAAGGCAAGCGGTTCCCGCGCTGGCTGGAATTGCCACAACATTTGAAGATTAAAGTATCACGCTCCTGAAAGGGTGCAAGCACCCCGAAAGGCGTATGCCGCTAACGTGACCGAGGCATCGGGATGCAACGGCCTTCCCCGGCTGGCTATTGATGCCATATTCGCTTTTTGGCGCTTTGCCGACTTCATGGCGGTTTGGCGATAGAAAGCCGCCCGATCCCCTCTAGCATCAAGCTCAAGCAGACGAAGCGCTGCAAAGAAAAAAGAAGGCGCGACTCCTTATCCCCGGATAGCGAGGCACGCTAATAAAGGGAACGAAGATGAAAGCGATCATCGTCGGAGGCGGCATTGGTGGCCTGACGACCGCGTTGATGCTGCATGCACGCGGCATCGATTGCCAGATATTCGAAGCCGCACCCGAAGTGAAGGAACTCGGCGTCGGCATCAACGTGCTGCCGCATGCGATCAAGGAACTGGCGGAGATAGGGCTCCTTCCCGCGCTCGACGCCATCGGTATCCGGACCCGTGAGCTCATCTATTCCACGCGTTCGGGCCAGGAAATCTGGCGCGAGCCGCGAGGCGTGGATGCTGGCTTCGACGTGCCGCAATTTTCGATCCACCGCGGACACCTGCAGAAGATGCTCTACAATGCCGTGCTGGAGCGGTTGGGCAGCGATGCCATCGTAACCGCGCAACCTTGTTCCGGCTATTCTCAAAGCGAGTCCTGCGCCACCGCCCATTTTGCCGAGGGCGCCAGTATCAAGGCCGCCAGCGGCGACGTGCTGATTGCTGCGGACGGTATTCATTCGGCGATCCGCAAGCAGATGTTCCCTGCCGAGCCGGGGCTGAAATGGAATGGCGTGATGATGTGGCGCGGAGCCGTTGAGCGTGAACCTTTCCTCGACGGGCGTACCATGATCGTCGCAGGCGGCTTCACCTATAAGCTCGTCCTTTATCCAATCGCCAGGGGTTCTCAACCTGGCAAGGTGCTGACCAACTGGGTCGTAACCTATCGCCCCGGAGCGGAGGGCGACGTTGCGCCGAAACGCGAGGATTGGAACCGCAGAGGGACCCATGAGGAGCTCATGCCGCATGTCGAGAAATTCGGCATCGACCCCGCAATTATCGATCTGGCTGCGCTTGTCCGCTCGACCGAGACCTTCTTCGAATATCCTATGTGCGATCGCGATCCCCTGCCCTGGTGGACGGATGGGCGCGTGGCGCTGATTGGCGACGCTGCGCACCCGATGTATCCCGTCGGCTCCAATGGCGCGAGCCAGGCGATCATAGACGCGCGCACGCTGGCCGACTGTCTGGCCTCCGCCGAACATGGCCGCGCAGCGCTTGCCGCCTATCAGGCGATCCGCCTGCCCGCTACGGCCGAGATCGTGCGCCTCAATCGCAAGGGCGGGCCGGAAGGTGTCATCGACGAAGTTGAGCGCCGTGCGCCCGAGGGCTGCGACGATCTCGATGCCGTCATCACTTTCACGGAACGCGAAGCCATTGTGCGCGGCTACGCAGCCAAGGCCGGCTTCACGCAAGCACAAGTCAACCAAACCGCCGCACCGGTTCAGTACCCACACAATGCAGCAATTTGAACTCCCGCGTCCTTGTGGGGCCGAACGGTCTGCGCGCTACAGCTTGAAAGGAAAAATAGTGAAAGAACTTCCCTCAGAGGTGATGAAATCCGGCAAGTCGGTCGATGGAGTCGTTTGGCATATTCTGGGCCAGACCTACGTGCCTAAGCATCTGTGTGAAAGCTCCATGTCCTGGCATGCTACCTTCCCGCCCGGAACCTTCGTGCCGCCCCATATTCACACGACGCAGGAAGAATTCATCTACGTCCTGGAGGGTCGGTTCGACCTGCTGCTCGACGGCGAAGAAGCGGTCGCCGAAGCTGGCGACCTCGTCTGCCTCCCGCGTAATGTTTCGCACGGCATATTCAACAAGTCGGAACAGCCCGTGAAATGCATTTTCTGGGTTTCCCCAACCGCAAAACTGTGGGACCTCTTCATGAAGATCGACAATGTCGCAGATCCGGCAGAAATCGTTCGCATTGCGCCGGCGCACGAGGTGGAGTTCCTGCCACCGCCGGCGGAATGATCTGACAATCGGGCGGCGCGGGTATGGGAGCCTGCGCAGCTCGCGATGGTGCGGCCCTTTTGCATCCTTGATGCGGGGCGCGCGCCAGGACGGCAAAAAGCATAATAGGCAACAAAGCTTAACCGAGGTGGAACCATGAAGACGATAACACGCGCAGCGCTGGCGCTGCTTACCGCGACAGCATTGACGGGCGCAGCGACGGCCCAGGAAAAAACCGTCAAGATCGGCCTCATCTATACTCTGAGCGGGCCTTCTGCGCTGCTCGGCGAACAATCGCGCGATGCTTTCCTCCTTGCTGCCGAAAAGCTCGGCAACAAGTTTGGTGGGCTGAATGCTGAAATCATCGTTCAGGACGACGAACAGAAGCCGGATGTCGGCGTGACCAAGGTCCAGCAGATGATCGAGCGCGACAAAGTGGATTTTGTTGTCGGTCCGATCTTCTCCAATGTCCTGAATGCCATCGTGCAGCCGGCGACGAGTTCCGGGGCCTTCCTCATCAGCACCAATGCAGGCACGTCGAACCTCGCCGGCAAGGACTGCAACCCAAACCTCTTCGTGACCTCCTATCAGAATGACCAGATGCACGAAGTATCCGGCAAGTATGCACAAGACCAGGGATACAGCCGCGTCGTGCTGATCGCGCCGAATTATCAGGCTGGCAAGGACGCGTTGGCCGGCTTCAAGCACTCCTTCAAGGGCGAAGCATCGCAAGAAATCTACGTTCCGCTGGGCCAACTCGACTATTCCGCGGAATTGGCGCAAATCGCAGCGGATGCGCCTGACGCCGTCTATGCGTTTCTGCCGGGCGGCATGGGCGTGAACTTCGTCAAGCAATATCGCCAGGCAGGGCTTGAAGGCACGCCGTTCCTTTCTGCTTTCACCGTCGACGAGACCACTCTGCCCGCACAGCAAGACGCAGCCATCGGCTTCTTTGCCGGGTCGAACTGGGCACCGGATCTCGACACGCCGGAAGCCAAGGAATTTACCGCCGCCTATGAGGAGAAGTTCAAGCGCGTACCGGCAACCTATGCCGTGCAGGCCTATGATGCCGCCATGCTGATCGATTCCGCAATCAAGAAGGTGGACGGAAATCTCGAGGACAAGGACGCGTTGCGAGCAGCCATGAAGAGCGCGGAATTCAAGTCTCCGCGCGGCCAGTTCTCCTTCGGCGACAATCACTTCCCTATCCAAGACTTCTACCTGACGCAGGTCGTGAAACGCGAAGACGGACAGTTTGCGACATCGTTCAAAGAGAAGATCTTCGACGATTACAAGGATAATTACGCCGCCGAGTGCAAGATGTAATTCTGGCCATGGCGGCAGGTTCGCCCTGCCGCCCGCCATGATTTCGCATCCCGAATTTGCCACACGGACCTGCGACCATTCGCGTCCGCGTGGCGATACATGATCGCCGGACCCAAAACATGCTCAACCTGTTTCTGCTCCAGTCGCTCAACGGAATCCAGTTCGGCATTTTGCTGTTTCTGGTTGCCGCTGGCTTGACGCTGATCTTCGGCGTGATGGATCTCATCAACCTCGCCCACGGTGTGCTCTACATGATAGGCGCATATCTGACGGCGACCTTCACCGCCGCCACAGGCAGCTTCTTTTCCGGCATCATGCTGGCGCTGCCGGCCACGCTGGCGATCGGCATTGCTCTTGAGTTCCTGGTTTTCCGACGACTATACGACCGAAGTCATCTTGATCAGGTCCTGGCGACCTTCGGCCTGATCCTGATCCTCAACGAAACCGTCAAGATCGTCTGGGGCTCGGCACCGTTGAGCGTGCCGATGCCGGAAGTGCTTTCCGGTTCTATCCAGCTGATGGGCAACCTGCGTTATCCGGTGTTTCGTATCGTCATCATCGCATCTGGCCTCCTGACGGCGCTCGGCCTCTATTTCATGGTCAATCATACGCGGATCGGCATGCTGCTGAGGGCTGGTGCTTCGAATGGGGATATGGTTTCGGCCCTCGGCGTCAATATCAAGAAGCTTTTCATGATTGTCTTCGGCATCGGTGCCATGTTGGCGGGCTTTGCCGGGGGAATGATCGCACCGATTCTTTCGGTCGATCCCGGCATGGGCGATTCGATCCTGATCCTGACTTTCGTCGTCATCGTCATCGGGGGCGTCGGTTCGATCCGCGGCGCTTTCGTCGCGGCGATCATCGTCGGTCTCGTCGACACGCTGGGGCGCGTCTTCGGCCCCATGCTCCTGCGCAATCTTATGGATCCGGCAGCGGCTTCGCAGATGGGCCGCACATTCGCGCCCATGCTGGTCTATATTCTCATGGCAGCCGTCCTCTGCATTCGCCCGACGGGCCTGTTTCCAGTACGTGGAGGCACGCGATGAGCGAGATCACACAAGGCAGCGACGTGCAGGAAAATCCGGCGCCGAAGGGTTCTCTTTTCGGCAGTATCGCCCCTTGGGCCATATTGGCGCTATTTGCTCTGGTTCCCGCGCTTGCGTGGGTGCTGGGCGACAGCTTCATTCTCGTCATCGCCACACGCATGATGATATTCGCCGTAGCTGCGCTCTCGCTCAACTTGATCATGGGCTATGGCGCGCTCGTTTCCTTCGGCCACGCTGCCTATATCGGCATAGGCATGTATGCGGTCGGCATTCTGGCGAGTTACGGCATCACGGATATTCTGTTGCAGGTTCTGGCGGCGGCCGTGGCTGCTGCGCTCTACGCTCTGGTTACCGGCTATCTCTCGCTGCGTACAAGCGGCGTCTATTTCATCATGATCACGCTGGCTTTCGGGCAGATGGCGTTCTTTCTCATGGTATCCCTTTCTGCCTTCGGCGGCGATGACGGCATGAGCCTGTCCTCACGCTCCACCCTGTTCGGCATCGACCTGCTCCGAGACAATATGGTCCTCTTCTACTTCGTGCTGGCCGTGCTGGTTCTGGTTTTCGCCATCTTCCGCCGGGTTGTCGCCTCGCGCTTCGGCCGTGTCCTGCGCGGCACACGCGACAACGCTACCCGTATGCGCGCCATCGGCTTCTCGCCCTTCCGCTTTCAGCTCACCGCCTATGTAATTGCGGGTGTTGCGGCAGCGATTGCGGGCACGCTTCTCGCCAACCAGATCCAGTTTGTTTCGCCGGCCTTTATGAGTTGGCAGCGCTCGGGCGAGTTGATCGTCATGGTGGTTCTGGGCGGCATGGGCACCATGCTCGGCCCTATCATCGGTGCGTCTGCCTTCATCCTGCTCGAAGATATTCTCGCGCATTTTTCCGAGCACTGGAAACTCGGCCTCGGCGTCATTCTCGTTCTCGTGGTGCTCTTCAGCCGCGACGGCATCGGCGGACTGGCCAACCGGCTGAAAGGAGGTTCTGATGCGTAATACACTTCTTAACGTCGTCGACCTTCGCAAGAGCTTTGGCGCGCTCAAGGTCACTGACGGCATCAATTTCCAGGTGCTGGAGGGAGAAATCCACGCCCTTATCGGTCCAAACGGGGCGGGCAAGACGACGCTGATCCACCAACTGTCGGGCAATCTGAAAAGCGATAGCGGCTCCGTTTATTATGACGGGCAGGATATCACCAGGCTCGGGATGGCGGAGCGTGTGCGGCTTGGATTGGCGCGCTCGTTCCAGATCACCTCGATTCTCGAAGGATTTTCAGTACTGGAAAATGTCGCCATCGCCATTCAGGCACGTTCTGGCTCGAGCTTCCGCTTCTTCAAGCCGGCTGCGGCCGAGGATGAATTGAACGCGGAGGCATTGGGGCTTCTTGCTCGCGTGCGGCTTGCCGATCGGGCGCAACGTCGCGCCGGAGCCTTGTCTCACGGAGAAAAGCGTCAGCTCGAAATCGCCATAGCTCTGGCAACCGGCGCCAAGCTGCTGTTGCTTGACGAGCCTCTCGCAGGAACCGGACATGAGGAGGGCAGCATTCTGATCGACCTGATGCGCAGCTTGCGTGAAACGCATACGCTTGTCCTGATCGAGCACGATATGGATGCCGTGTTCTCGCTCGCCGATCGTGTCAGCGTTCTGGTTTATGGGCGGGTGATCGCATCCGGCTCGCCAGCCGCCATTCGCAACGATCCGGAAGTGCGCGCCGCCTATCTTGGCGAAGAGGAGGCCGCGTAATGCTGAAGGTGGAGGGACTCCAGAACGCCTATGGCCAGTCGCGTATATTGTTCGGGATCGACTTTTTCGTCGGGGCTGGTGAAGTCGTGACCCTTCTGGGCCGCAACGGCATGGGCAAGACAACGACGATCAAATCGATCTTCGGACTTCTGCCACCTACTGGCGGGCGCATCGAGATCAATGGCCAGGACATGACGGGCGAGGCCCCGCACGCGATTGCGCGACAAGGTCTGGGCCTTGTACCGGAAGGCAGGCAAATCTTCCCGACACTCAGTGTCGAAGAAAATCTGCTTGCCACCCAGCGTGCCGAGACGAACGCGCCGAAGTGGACGCTTTCCAGCATCTACCAGATGTTCCCGCGCCTGCGGGAGCGACGGCGTAACATGGGCAATCAGCTGTCCGGTGGCGAACAGCAGATGCTCGCGGTTGGCCGGGCGCTCATGACCAATCCGAAACTGGTCGTGCTCGACGAGGCGACAGAAGGTCTTTCGCCACTGATGCGCGAAGAAATCTGGACCTGTCTTCGCAAGATCAAGGCGGAAGGCGAAGCCATTCTGGTGATCGACAAGAATGTCGACGTGCTGGCGAAATTCGCCGACCGGCACGTCGTTATCGAGAAAGGGCGCGTCGTCTGGTCGGGCGACACGGCAGCCCTATTGAAGACGCCCGACATCAAGGAACGATACCTGCACGTCTAGAGCCGCAAAGGCCGACGCACAGGTCTACCAATAGGAGTGAAAGACATGGTTGCATCCGCTCATGTCGATGGTTTCGTGCGCGCAAATCTCCCCTCTCCCGAGATGATGCCGGATATCATCAATCTCGGCGCGCTGGGCTATCCGGAACAGCTGAACGCGACCGTTGAACTGGTCGATCGCCACATCGAGGCGGGCAGAGGCGATCGCATCGCGATCCGCGCGCCGGGCGTTTCCTGGACCTATGCCGATCTTTCGAAAATGATCGACCGGATGGCGAATGTGCTGGTCGGACCTCTGGGGCTGGTGCCGGGAAACCGCGTTCTCCTGCGCTCCGCCAACAACCCGACGAAGGTTGCACTCTATCTTGCGATCATCAAGGCGGGCGGTATCGTGGTTGCAACCATGCCGTTGCTGCGCTCGAAGGAGCTGGTGCAAATCCTGGAGAAGGCGCAAATTTCACACGCTTTGTGTGATCTGGCACTTGTCGAGGACATGCAGAAGGCTGCGGAGCAGTCGATTTATTTGAAGCGTCTCGTGACCTGGGAAGGCACGGCGGGTGGCGAGCTTGGGGAACTACTGGAGAGCGCGCCGGACACGTTCGAAGCCGCGAAGACCCGGGCGGACGATCCGTGTCTTCTGGGTTTCACATCCGGCACTACCGGTTTGCCGAAGGCGACCACGCATTTTCACCGCGACCTGCTGATCGTCTGCGATGCCTATGGCAAGGAAGTGCTGCAAGCCACTGAGGACGACGTCTTCATCGGCTCGCCGCCACTTGCCTTCACCTTCGGTCTTGGCGGGCTCGTGCTCTTTCCGTTCCGCGTCGGCGCATCGACCGTTCTGCCACCCCGGACCGCACCTGACGATCTGGCCCGGGCCATTGCTGAATATAAGGCGACGATCTGCTTCACGGCACCGACCGCTTACCGCGCCATGTTGCCCAAGATCTCGGAATATGACCTTTCTTCGCTGCGCAAGTGCATTTCCGCGGGAGAGATGCTGCCTTTGCCGACCTTCAAGGCCTGGAAGGAAGCTACCGGTATTTCCATGATGGACGGGATCGGCGCGACCGAGATGCTGCACATTTTCATCTCGGCAAAGGAAGAGGATATTCGTCCCGGTGCGACGGGCAAGCCGGTGCCGGGTTACGAGGCACGTGTCATCGACGAAGCGGGACAGGAATGCCCGCCCGGAACACCGGGGAGACTGGCAGTGCGCGGCCCGCTTGGTTGCAAATATCTCGCCGACGAGCGGCAGGCGAAATATGTCGAGAACGGTTGGAACATTACGGGCGACACCTATGTCATGGATCAGGACGGCTATTTCTGGTACCAGGCCCGCAATGATGACATGATCGTTTCGGCTGGCTACAACATCGCCGGTCCGGAAGTAGAGGCAAGCCTGCTTGCCCATCCTGCCGTTGCCGAATGTGGCGTGGTCGCTGCACCTGACGTAGAACGCGGCTGCATCGTCAAAGCTTATGTCGTTCTGCGCGAAGGGTACGAGCCAGACAGCGCTCTGCAGAAGGACCTGCAGACGCATGTGAAGAACGATCTTGCGCCGTACAAATATCCACGCGCTATCGAGTGGGTGAACGCCCTGCCGAAAACCGAATCCGGCAAACTGCAACGTTTTGCGCTGCGCGAGCGGGCAAAACAGGAAAGTACGATCGCATGAGCAAGCT
The DNA here is from genome assembly GCF_014652835.1 of Limoniibacter endophyticus. Classification (GTDB taxonomy): domain Bacteria; phylum Pseudomonadota; class Alphaproteobacteria; order Rhizobiales; family Rhizobiaceae; genus Limoniibacter; species Limoniibacter endophyticus. The sequence goes on along the minus strand of NZ_BMZO01000005.1, from coordinate 27,720 downwards.
AACGGATTTCGATACTGCCTATGATAATGGCAAGGCGATTGCCGATTTCGGCCGCTATCCAGCCTTCTGGAGCGGTCAAGCGGCGGCGTTTCGCGATGATTTCGGCGAACGGTGGCGCGAAATGTCTTACGGACCGGCCGAACGCCACCGTTTCGACCTTTTCGAACCGGAAGACGAGGCAAAAGGGACGCTGGTCTATGTGCATGGAGGCTACTGGAAAGCGTTCGACAAAAGCTTTTGGTCGCATCTGGCGAGCGGTGCGATCGCGCTCGGCTGGCGGGTAGCGATGCCGAGCTACACGCTCTGCCCACAAGCGAGAATCAGCGAGATCACGCGCGAGATAGGCATGTTCCTCGACAGTCTAGCGGCGGAGGTAAACGGCGAAATCGCATTGACCGGCCACTCTGCGGGCGGACATCTGGTAACGCGCATGGCTTGCGAAAACGCGCCGATCAGCCCGGTAACTGCAAAGCGGATTGTGCGTGTCCTGTCGATCAGCGGGCTGCACGACCTGCGCCCTCTGCTTCCGACGCAAATGAACATGATTTTCGGCATGGATGCGGATGAAGCCGCGCGCGAGAGCGCGGTTCTGCTCACGCCACGTACAGATCTGGAGATTCAGGCATGCTGCGGCCAGGGCGAACTTCCCGAATTTCGCCGCCAGAGTACGCTCATCGCCGACATCTGGCATGGCTTCGGCATAGCGACGGATGCCTGGGAGATTCCGGATGCGCACCACGCAAATGTGATCGAGACGCTCTGTGACCCGCAAAGCCGCGCACTGGGATTTCTTTGTCCATGAGGCAACAGGCGAACCCTCGACGACCTTCAAACTCAGGAATGGTTGCGGATCGTCCGGCCTTTCGCCCATCTCGTCCCTCCTGAGCTGTGCATGGCCGATCTGCGGTAATTGCGGCCTCGCCTTCGAAATGCGAAGTCTTGACGCAAGATCAACGGGCACAAGACAGATGGCGGCGAAGACCAAGGGCAAGCGACACCAGAAATCCGTTCTCGCTTCCAGCGATCTCAATGTGAAGATGGCATGGCTCTACTATGTCGAGGGTTTCACACAGGAGGAGATCGCCCGCCGCCTCAATATATCCCGCGTCAAGGTAATGCGAGCGCTCGCACAAGCCGCAGCCGACAATATCGTCGTGACGACGATCAACACGCCGAGCAGCGAACAAGTGATACTGGAGCGCAAGCTAGAGGAAGGTTTCGGACTGGATAGCGCAATCGTCGTGCCCGCGCCGCTTGAAACCGATCATCTGGAGAAGTCGATCGGCCATGCGGTTGCGCTTTATCTCGACGCCCAGATGAAAAGCGGCATGACGCTGGCGATCGGCGGCGGAGCCACCATGCATGCCAGCCTCGCCTTCATGGCCCAACGCACACTGGAAAATGCCTTGGTGATTGGTCTCGTCGGGAGCTTGCCGCATTCGCGATGGGTCAACCCCTCTATCGTCGCTACCAAGGTTGCGGAGCGGCTGGGCGTGGAGAGCTACCAGATCACAGCGCCTGTCGTGCTTGATGATGCTGCCTTACGGGATCGCCTCTGGAAACAACCCATGTTGCAGGTGGTGGCGCAGTGCGCCGCAGAAGCGGATATCGCCGTACTCACGGTCGGCGACCTTTCCCCGGATTCGACAATCTTTCGCCATGGGATTGTCGACCCGGCGCTGATCGAACCGCTGAAAGCGCAAGGCGCCGTGGCGAATATGCTTTGCTACTTTGTCGATGCGGAGGGAAAGCTGGTCGACCATGAGATCAATGATCGCGTCATGGCAATCGATCTTGAGACCGTATCGAAAGTCCCACAGCTGATTCTGGCGGCTGGGGGCGAAAACAAGGTGGAAGCAATCCGCGCAGCGCTGAAAGGCATGGATGCCAACGTGCTGATCACGGATGCAGAGACGGCGAAGAGCCTGTTGACGGACTAAAGTCTCGTCTCACCCAGTTTCAGCCGCTTCTTGCAGCGCTCCTTATCCCAAGGCGGAGCCGCGTGTGGCTCAGTCCATCAGACCACGGCTTTTGAGAAAATCATCAATGCCGCAATGGGTCATGGATTCAAATTCTTCTATAGCCTCAATCATGCGCAGGCGCTGTTCGGTAACGAGAAGAAGAACCTGACGCATCTCCGAGGAGATGCCGAAGCGCGACCAGCGATCGGCTATATGCTCGGGAAGGCCGATTGCGGCACAGAACTCGCGCAGGTTGCGATAACCGAGATCGGCGACGAGCGCCTTGGTGGCGCCCGGCGGCATACGCGGCTCGAGTGCATGATCATAAAGGCGCTGCGCGATGAGACGCAGATCGCGCGGACCGACCTTCATCACCTGCGTGACGATGTTGCCCATCTTTTCAGGCGGCAACGGTGGCAGTGGCAAAGATGGCATGCGATCGAACTCCTCTGAAGCGGCATTTTATCCGATGGGTGCGGACGATTCAATCCGAAGAAAACGCAGCACGAAATTCCGCTGACGGGTATTTACCCGCGCGGTAGGAAAGTTCATCAATGTCCGCCCGGTTTTTTCTGTCCGGGCAAATAGAATGAGGGGTTGGAGCATGTGGCCCGAAACACTCATTTAGTCTGCATGCATCCACATGCTCCGCTGCCGGTGAACGAAAAGGGTCGCTACGCCGTTTCATCCAAACCACACCTGCAGGTTGTCAATCCGCATGCATGGCCCGGCCGCTTCGCGCCTCAAATGTCCGGGAGCTCACCTGACCCCTCGACGCGATGGGAGGAGTATCGCCCAAGAGTCGTGGAGTGTGGACAAATGGAGGTGTTTTTCGATCGGGAAAAATCACAAATACCTGCTTTCACAGGCAATTAAAAGAAATGGCACGGATTTTCATCCCCGCTTCTTTATGCCTCCGGTCGTATTCAGACAGGTTAGAGCAGAGTTTCGACGAAAGCCTCTTCGAGCGGGGTTTGTCCGAACCAGTTGAGGCGATTGATGGTCAGTTTGCCCGCATCGATAAGACCATTGTCGTCGCCCTCCAGAACAGTGTGAGGACGGCCGCGCGGGAAGATGATCGTCGTCTCGTTGCCGTGTTCTTCAACGACTTCGGCAAAGCCGCCGATCTTGTCGCGGCCGAAGCGCGCGGGCTGAACCGCGACCGCTCCCGCCAGTCGCGACGGCAGATTGACGCTCAGCCAATGGCCTTCGATCGACCATGCATCCCGCTCGGCAACCAGCCTGGCGATGAGATGGGAAAGCCATGTAGGGTCCGTTTCAGTGACTTCCGGGCGTTTGACGCGCGAGAAACCAACGGCCGGCACGCCCCAGAAGGTCGCTTCGCGAGCAATAGCAAGCGTACCGGAATAGGCAATGTCTTCCGCCGTGTTGCGTCCATCATTGACACCCCCGAGAACGATGTCCGGGCGTTTGCCATCCTTGAACAGCCAGGCCATGGCAGCAATCACGCAATCGGCCGGCGTGCCGGAGCAGGCATAGGTTTTCTCGGCGCGGCGGGTCATTTTCAGTGGGCGCGCAATAGTGAGCGAGGAGCTTGCCGCGGTTCGCTTTTCCTCCGGCGCGACGATCCAGACATCGTCACTGACCAGTCGGGCAGCCTCGGCCAGAAGCGCAAGGCCAGGCGCGTCTATTCCATCATCATTGGCAAGCAGGATGCGCATTCTAAACTCTCAAACTGTGATGATCTGGCCGGTGCGGGCGGATATGTCCAGCCCATCGATGTGCTGGCCAAGCTCGGCGAGCATGGTTTCATCGCAGGAATGGGCGAGCAGATCGGGCCGCCCTGCCCGCTGCCAGAGCGCCATGGCTTCCGGCAGGGTGGGATGGGTTGGCATTCGGATCCAGTCGGCCCGACCCGACGCCTTCAGCAACGCTCCGGGGGAGCCCGCAGGCAAATGACCGCTGAGCAGGATCGGATAATCTCCTGTCTGGGCAGCGCGTATCGCATCGGCAGCAGGACCAGCCACGCCCATTCCATCATGCACAAGTAGAGGGCAATCCGGCAGCGCTTCGTCCACTTCCCAGTTGCGCGCATTTGCGAGGCGCTCCCCGAGCATTGGCGCTATGCCGGCAACCAGCGCATCCTCCGCCTCAATCTGACGGCGCAGCGGGTCGCGCATGCCGGAGTGGATCGCAAACTGCATGTCGAGCGCGGCAATCAACTCGATCGAACGTCCCGAAAGTGGGGTCGGCAACAAACACCCGCCCTGCCGGGCCGTTACCCAGTCGGCGATCTGCGCAGCACGCTCCTGCGCCGAGACCGGGTCGGCGCCATAGGATGCATCCAGTATCAGCAGATCGCAAAGCGGCATTGGATCCATACGGAAAACAGCGCTCTTCGGCACAATGTCGGCAGAGTAAACGATGCGCTTGCGCTTGGCTTCGACAGCAAACCAGACCCCACCGACAACATGACCCGAAAGCCCGGTAGACACAGTCATGTCCCCAAACTTTAGCGTTTCACCGGGTGCAAAAAGCGTGATCTTCGTATTTGCGAGCGCAAAACCTGCAAGATCCTGCGTGTCAGCATATTGATCGAGCGTCGCTTGCGCCTCGGCGAGCGTTTCAGCCGTCATGTAGAACGCACCGCGATAGCCGAGCGCAACCAGGCGCGCCATCGCGCCTATATGATCCTCATGCGCGTGGCTGATGAGAATTGCATCATAAGCGCCGATTGGCTTGATGAGTCGCGGGTAATATTCTTCGCCTTGCGCACCAACCTTTATGCCGGCGTCGAGCATGATGGTCTTACCGCCGGACGAGACGGAAACGCTGGTCCGGCCCTTTTCACCGAAACCACCCTGCAAGCCGATTTTCATTATGTCCTCGCGTTCCCGATAGGTGAGCCGCGCTCACGCCTGGGGAATGAACGCCATGCGATCCCTTATGACGATCATTTGTTTCACGTCAATGACAATTGCTCGAAAATTTCAAGCAGCCCACTCCGCGCCCCATTCCTGCACGAAGTGTCCGGCCGAAATCTGGCGCATGGTCTTGTGTGGAGCGACGTAGCCAGCAGGGCGAACCGGGCTTTTCAGCTCGGACACCTGGAGCTCTGGCCGCGACAGGCGACGAGCGGGATCCGGCACCGGAACAGCGGAAAGCAACCGCTTCGTATAAGGGTGCTGAGGATTGCCGAAAATATCGGCACGATTGCCGATCTCTACGATTTCCCCCAGATACATGACCGCAACGCGATGGCTGACACGCTCGACAACGGCCATGTCATGGCTGATGAAAAGGAAGGCAAGACCTAGTTCCTTTTGCAGATCGAGCATCAGATTGATGACCTGCGCCTTGATCGAGACGTCAAGCGCCGACACCGCCTCGTCGGCGACAATGAGCTTGGGTCGCAACGAAAGCGCGCGTGCAATCGCGATGCGCTGGCGCTGGCCGCCAGAGAACTCATGCGGGAACCGCTCGGCGGCTGACGGATCGAGCCCGACCTGGTGCAGCAACTCCGAAACCCGCTCACGAGCGGCTTTTCCAGACATAATGCCATGCGCGATCATCGGCTCCGCAATAGCATCACCCACCTTCATGCTTGGATTGAGCGATGCAAACGGGTCCTGGAAGATGAGCTGCATGCTCCTCCTATGCGGACGAAACCCATTATCGTCCAGCTTCAGAATATTTTCCCCGTTGAGGCGGATTTCGCCGCCTGTCGGATCGGACAGGCGCATGATGGCGCGGCCTGTGGTGGACTTTCCGCAGCCGGATTCGCCTACCAGTGCCAGCGTTTCGCCCGGCCGGATGTCGAAGGAAACATTCTCGACAGCATGTACGCGGCCCGATACCCTGCGGAAGATACCGGTATGGATATCAAAATATTTGCGCAGATTGACGACTTCGAGAACCGCCTTCTGTGCCGGATCGGGCTGAGCAGCGGCCGCTTCATCCGGTTTTGCAATGGGCAGGCCCGTCGTACGGTCGATCTCCTCGAACTTCTTGGGGATCGGTTCTCCGCTCATCGAACCAAGCTTCGGCACCGCGGAAAGCAACGCACGCGTATAAGGATGCTCGGGTTTGCCGAACACTTCTTCCGTCAACCCCTGCTCCACGATGCGTCCATGCAGCATAACGATTGTTTCATCGGCGATTTCAGCCACAACGCCCATATCATGCGTGATGAAGAGCACGGACATGCCTTCCTCGCGCTGCAATTCACGGATCAGATCGAGAATTTGCGCCTGAATCGTCACGTCGAGCGCAGTAGTCGGCTCGTCGGCAATCAGGAGCTTCGGCTTGCAGGCTAACGCCATCGCGATCATGACGCGCTGGCGCATGCCACCGGAAAGTCGATGCGGATAGTCCTTTACACGCGAAGCGGCAGAAGGAATGCGCACGCGCTCCATCAGCCTCACGGCCTCGGCTTCGGCTTGCGCGCGCGTCATGCCGCGATGAGTCATCAGCACTTCGGCCAGTTGGAAACCGATGGTCAGGCTCGGGTTGAGCGAGGTCATCGGCTCTTGAAAGATCATGGCGATCTCATTGCCGCGAAGGGCGCGCATCCCGGCCTCGGGAAGCTGGTTCAGCACTTTGCCGTCGAAACGGATCTCGCCCTCGATCCTGCTTGCGCCCGCCTGCAGGAGCCGCATAAGGGCCAGAGAGGTAACGCTCTTGCCCGAACCGGACTCGCCAACGATGGCGACTGTCTTGCCAGCTTCGATATTGAACGAAATGTCATGCACGACCGGGCTCCAGCCGCTGTCGCCCTTGAAGGAAACGCGCAGATCTTTGACGGAGAGAAGCGAAGTGCTCATGGCCGGAACCTTATCGTGCCTGGAAGTCATTCGAAGAAGCTGAAGATGAAGCGGACGCAGATCAGCAGAAGGAAGATGCCAAACGCGACTTCGAGCTTACGCTTCGACAGCGCATGCGCGAGCTTCACGCCAAGCGGTGCAGCGAGGATGCTGGTCGGGATGAAGAGCACCATGCCAATGAGCGACACATAGCCAATCGCCATCGGAAACTGCAGCGCGGCAACATCGGGATATTGGGCAGCGCGTGGCCAGCCAGCATACATATAACCCAGCATGCCGGGCACGGAGATGAGGATGCCGAGACCAGACGATGTTGCAACAGCCTGATGGATCGGGCGATTGTAAAACGTCATGAAGAGGCTAGACAGCTGCCCGCCACCAATCCCCATCAGCGAGGAAAGAATACCAATGACCACGCCAACCACGCGGATCGCCATCTTGCCCGGAAGAGTTTCGCCGAAACGCCAATTGTCCTTGCCCGAAAGCAGACGGATCGCCGAGACCGCAGCCACGAGGACGAAGATGGTCTTGAACACTTCCGGCGAGGCATAGCGGGCGATGATGCTGCCAGCCAGAACGCCTAGCACAACCGGCACCGCCCAGATCTTCAACAAACTCGTATCTACCGCTCCACGGGCCAGGTGGGCACGGTAGGATCGGACCGAAGTCGGTATGATCACCGCAAGCGAGGTACCCACGCAAAGCGGCATCCGTACATCGTCCGGCACGCCAAGATAACCGAAGAGCTCATAGAGAATAGGCACGATAACCGCACCACCGCCAACGCCGAAAAGGCCGGCAAGAAGACCGGTGATGCCACCGGCAACCAAGAGACCCAGCCCAAGCCAGATCATTTCCTGTAATTCGATACCCATTCTCTAATACTTTCTATCGTTGAAGCGCGGGTTAACGGCCGACGGCATAAGCCTGCATCAGACGCGGCGTGGCAGCGGCACGCAATATGCCGTCGTCCGAACGTTCCGCCGCGGTAAGGCGACCGACCGTCCATTCGTCCACCACCTCGACATCATGACCACGTCTTTTCAGCTCACTTACGACGCCGTCGCCAATGCTCTTCTCTATGACCAGACGACCCGGGATTGCCTCACGCGGATAGAAGGAGGACGGGAAGTGCATGGTGTGGAAGAGCGGCAGGTCGATGCTTTCCTGCAAATTCAGGCCATGATGGACCCGGCGCAGGAACATGAGAAGCTGCCATTGATCCTGCTGATCGCCGCCGGGCGTGCCGAAGACCATACGCGGCTTGCCTTCGAAATGCGCAAGCGAGGGGGTAAGCGTGGTGCGCGGACGCTTGCGGGGGCTAAGACTTGCCGGCAGGCCTTCCTCCAGCCAGAACATCTGGGCACGGGAGTTAAGCGCAAAGCCCAGTTCCGGAATGATCGGCGAAGATTGCAACCACCCGCCCGATGGCGTTGCCGAAACCATATTGCCCCAACGGTCGATGACGTCGACATGCACGGTGTCGCCGCGCTTTTCCGTCCGCAGGTGCGCCATGGTCGGTTCGCCAGCGCCGGGACCTTCGACCTTGGTATCGCCAGCGTAACGGAACTGCTTGATGGCCAATTCGCGCTGTACCTCGTAGCCCGGGACAAGCCCCGGAGTGAGGGTAGTCGAAGCGGTCGAGGAAATCAGCTTGCGCCGTTCGGCAGCATAGGCATCCGACAGAAGATGTTCCATCGGCACGGTGACGAAGTCGGGATCGCCGTAATAGACCTCTCGATCCGCGAAGGCGAGCTTCATGGCTTCGATGGTGGTATGCACGAAATCGGGCCCGCTCGTTTCCATCGACGCAAGGTCAATGTCCTTCAAGAGCGAAAGTGTCTGCAGGAAGGCCGGCCCCTGCCCCCACGGACCGATCTTCGAAACGGTCCAGCCATGATAATCATAGGTAAGCGGCGTTTCATAAGTCGCACTCCAGCGTGCCATATCGTCGGCGGTGAGCAGGCCTTTATGGCGCTCACCGCTCGTGTCCATGGCCTCGGTCTCACGGCAAAACCGGTCAATGGCCTCTGCCACGAAACCGCGGTAAAAGCCGTCCCTTGCCTTGTCGATCATAGCCTCGCGATTGCCACCGGAAGCCTCGGCATCATCCACGAGGCGCTGATAGGTATTGGCGAGGGCTTCGTTGATGAAAAGCTCCTTGGCCTTCGGCAAATTCCCGCCCTTGGCCCAAAGATCATAGGAGGTCGGCCACTCTTTCTTGAAGAATTCGGCCTGATCCTTGATCGTGTTTGCCACACGCGGCAGCATGGGATGGCCGGTGCGCGCATAATAGATCGCCGGTTCCATCACCTCGCGAAGCGACAGCGTGCCGTGATCGCGCAGCATCAGCATCCACGCATCGAAGGCACCCGGAACGACGGTTGCCAGCAACCCTGAACCCGGCACCAGATCGAGGCCTTCAGCCTTATAGCGCTCGATTGTCGCTGCATCCGGCGTGACGCCCTGACCGCAGACGACCTCCGTCTTGCCTGTTTTCACCGAGTGGAAGATGATCGGCACTTCGCCTGATGGGCCGACCAGGTGCGGCTCTACGATTTGCAGGACAAATCCCGCAGCAACAGCTGCATCAAACGCGTTGCCACCTCTTTCGAGCATCGCCATGCCCACGGAAGACGCCAACCAATGGGTCGAAGTGACGACGCCAAAGGTGCCGAGGATTTCAGGACGCGTGGTGAACATGTTCGGATTTTTCCTTCGTGCTGAATTAATGTTCGCGCGGATCGATGGCGTCGCGCAGGCCGTCGCCCAGCAGGTTGAAGCCCAGGACAACGAGGAAGATTGCTGCACCCGGCCAAATCGACATCCAGGGAGCTTGCGACATGTAGTTTTTGGCGCTGTTGAGCATCGATCCCCAGGATGGGTTCGGCGGTTGCTGGCCGAGGCCAAGAAAGGAGAGGCTCGCTTCAGCTATGATGGCGGCCGCGATGGTCAGCGTCGCCTGCACAATGATAGGTGCCAGAGCGTTGGGCAGAATGTAGCGCAGGATGATCCGCGGGTGACGCAATCCAATCACTTTAGCCCCCTCCACATATTCCTCGGACTTGACCGAAAGCACCTGACCGCGCGCGAGGCGCGCAAAAATCGGCGCGGCCGAGAGACCGATGGCAATCATTGCATTGGTGAGGCTCGGTCCGAGGAACGCTGCGAGAGCAATGGCAAAGATCAGGAACGGGATGGCCAGCATTGCATCAATGACGCGCGAAATCACGCTGTCTATCCAACCGCCGAAGTAACCGGCGACGACGCCGAACGGCACCCCGACCAGAACGGCGATCATCACGGAAACACCCCCCGCAAGAAGCGAAGTGCGTGCGCCATAGGCCATGCGCGCGAAAAGGTCGCGACCAAGCTCGTCAGTGCCAAGCCAGTATTCGAATGACGGCGGCTTGCGCAAGGCGGTGAAGCTCGTCTTGAATGGATCTGCGCCCGCAAGAAGCGGCGCGAAAATCGCGAGCAGAACAAAGAAGGCAACGAGACAAGCGCCAAAGACAGCGGCGCGGTTCTTGACGAATTTGCGCAATGCGCGGCTGCCCGGCCGCTTGGGCGCGGCAGCGATTGGAGCGGCGTGGCTCATGATGCATCTCTCAGGCGCGGATTAACGAGAATGTAGAGAATGTCGGCCAGCAGGTTCAGCAGAATGAAACCGACGGCGGTGCAAAGTACGACACCCTGCACCACGGCATAGTCGCGCGTGAAGACGGCATCGACGATCAGCTTGCCGAATCCCGGAATTGTGAAAATCTGCTCGGTGAGTACGGCACCCGCCAGCAATTCACCGAAAAGCAGCGTCGACAATGTAATGATCGGCACAAGGGCGTTACGCAGCGCATGTCGCAGGATGACGGTCTTTTCGTTGAGGCCCTTGGCGCGCGCCGTCCGCACATAATCCGAACGCAGCACACCCAGCATCGCCGAGCGCGTGTGGCGCATCAGAACGCCTGCAAGACCCGTACCGAGGACGACGGCCGGCATGATCATGGTGCGGATGTTCTGCCAGGGATCTTCGAGCGGGGAGACATAGCCCGACGAGGGAAGCAACTGCCAATAGACCGACACAACCATGATGAGCAGAATGCCTAGCCAGAAGTTTGGAATGGAGAGGCCGGAAAGAGCCGCGACGTTGATCGAGTAATCGGTAATCGTTCCCTTTCGGACGGCGGAAATAACGCCCGCAGGAACGCCGATAGCCAGAGCCACGACCATCGCGAAGGCAGCAAGCTGGATCGTGACCGGAAGCTTTTGCAGGATCAGTTCGCCGACCGGCACGCCCGTGCGCACCGACTCGCCGAAATCACCCGACAGGACTTGCTTGATCCATGCAAAATACTGAACGGGAAGCGGATCGTTGAAACGATATTTTTCTTGCAGATAAGCAATGGTCTGGGGATCGCGATCCTCGCCCGCCATAGCGAGAATCGGATCGCCCGGCAGCAATTTCTGCATACCGAAGACGAGGATCGAAACGATCAGAAGGGTCGGCAGCACAACCACGCAGCGCCGGGCGATCAAGGTCAACATGGGCTAATCCAGTCCCCATTTCTTCTTTATTTTGCGGCGATGAAGGACCCACCTCCCCATCAACAGGAAGGGCAGAGCTTTTTCATGAGCAACAGTGCTTTCCGTCGCCATACTGCCACGGAAAGCACATTGTGATTACTGCTTGAGCGATACGCCCTTGAGGCGGATCATCCCATCGGGATAGGCTGTGAAACCTTCAAGCTTGGCGGTCGCCGCAAATGGCCACGGCTGGTAGTAGAGGTAAACGATCGGCAGTTCGTCCTGGAGGATTTCCTGCGCCTGATCGTAGACCTTCTTGCGCTCGGCCGGATCGGACATGGAGCGGGCCTTGTTGAGAAGCTCGTCCACTTCCTTATTGCAATAGGCAGCATCGTTCAGATTACCCTCGCAGGTGACGTGCTGATGAATATTGCCATCCGGGTCGGCACGACCTGACCAGCCGCTCTGGGCTACCTCGAAGTTCTTTTCCTTCAGCGCGCTTTGCAATGCCGCAAATTCCGTTGGGCGCAGCGAGATGTCGAAGCCCGCTTCGGAAGCCATCGCCTGAATCAGCTCATAGACCTGTTGCGAGGTGGAGTTGTTACCGTAGGAGATCTCAAGCTTGACGCGTTCGACACCGGCTTCGGCGAGCAGAGCCTTTGCCTTCTCAATATCGCGCGTCGATGTTTCGAACTTCTTGTCATAGGCAAAGCTTGCCGGCGGGAAGGGCTGATATGCCGGGGTAAACAGGCCCTGACCGACAACTTCGTTGATCGCGTTGCGGTCGATCGACAATTCGAAAGCCTTGCGCACGCGCTTATCGTGGCCGATCGGGAAGCTCTTCTCATCGCCCTTCGTCATGTTGAAGGTGAGCGACTGAAAGCCCGTACCGGTGACAGGATAGAAAGCGAGATTACTGTCGCCCTTCGCAGCTTCGATATCGGAAGAAGCGATACGTTCCATCAGGTCGAGCGAACCGGAGCGCAGGTTTGCGAAACGTACCGTCGTGTCCTGGATCGGCAGGAAGGTCAGCTTGTCGAAATTGTAACTGTCTGCATCCCAGTGATCCGAGAATTTCTCAAGAACGAGACGATCATTCTGGACACGACTGACGAATTTATAGGGACCGGAGCAGACCGGGTTCTGTCCGAAGTCACCATCCGTGAAGGCTTTCGGCGACAAGATCATGCCAGCGCGATCTGACAACTGCGACAGCAACGAGGCATCCGGGCTCGTCAGCTTAATATCAAGAGTCATATCATCGATGACCTCGACCGCGTCGATGGAAGCAACTTCGCTCTTGCGCAGCGAGTCAGGCAGGGTCTTGGCGCGCTCGAGATTGGCCTTCACATCGGCCGCCGTGATCGGGGCGCCGTCATGGAATTTCGCGTTCTCGCGCAGTTTGATGTGCAACGTCTTGGCATCGTCCGACCAGCTCCATTCCTGGGCGAGCTGCGGTTGGATTTCAAGCTTCTCGTTAATATCGAACAGCTTGTCACACATGGAGGTGAAGACGATGCGGCCTACAAACGTGCGGGCGCGATGCGGATCGAGCACGTCCGGATCATCCTGCAAGCCAATGCGCAGATCGGCGGCGAAGGACGGTGCAGCAACAGCGCAGATCAGCGCAGTGCTGGCAACGAGTTTGGAAAGCATTCTCATAACATCCCCTTTATCTCTGATTATGTTCGGAGCGGTTTTCGGCACCTTTGGCGTTCGGTGCCATCTGTTTCGACGGTTCGCCGAGTTCGACCAGAACGGCGTCGCGCAAACTGGTCAGATGCCTGCGCATGGCGGCTTCGGCGTCAGCAGGATGGAAGCGGCGGATCGCGTTCAGCACAGCTTCATGCTGCTCCACGGAAAGAGCAGTGCGGCCGCGGGAGCGCATACGGCTGCGGAAATCCTGCCAGGGGCCATTGTGGCGGATGCCGTCGATGAGATCCATGATAGCGATGAAAAGCTGATTGCCCGATGCCGCGGCAATCTTGGCATGGAAGGCGGCATCCCATTGCTCCCATTCCGGTGTATCGACAGATTGGGCCGCCTTCTCCGCAAGCTTTTCAAGCTGCTGAATGAGCTTGGGCGTGGCGCGCGCCGCAGCCATGCGGGCCAGTGCCGGTTCTATCTCGATGCGGACATCCATGACTTCGATGGGATTGGTATGTTCAGAAAGTTTGCGTGCATTGGAGCCGTTCAACGCCGCGGGACGACCGGCAAAGGTGCCCCTTCCCTGCTTGCGCCAAACCGCGCCCTCTTCTTCCAGAACTTCGAGGGCTGTGCGAATGGCACGACGCCCCACTCCGAATGCATCCGCAAGCTGCCGCTCCGGTGGAAGTCGAGTCGAGGTCAAACCGGATGTTTCGGTGAGCATCGATCGCAACCGCTTCAAAGCATGTTCAGACTGACTGTCGAGCACGACGCAATTCCCCCAAACCAATACTGATTGGTTCGAACCCATTCTTATGGCTTGGTTACCAGATGGACGGAACGCTCGTCTTCTCCGGCGCTAACGGTCACATTATGGCTGCGACTTCGTCTTTCGTGGTCTTTAATGTCTACGCAACTGCAATTCAAGCACCAATATACCCCACAGCGCAAACCTTTTTAACAATGGTTCGAACAATGGTATCATCGATGATACGCGGGCATCTGGGCTCCGAGCGCCAGGTCTCAACCTTGCTTACACCGACGTAAGCCTTCGTGAGTTGCTCCTGGGTCAGGAGCGCTTTATGACGCCGACAAACTGATGAAGAGATACCAATGAGTGAAAAGCATCGGACAACGGAGGCTCCTGCCTCGGAGAAGCAGTCTTCCATCAATCTCTATGACCCGTGGGAACGGCATTTCGTATCGCAGAACAAGAAGGACGCCTTCTACCGTTCGCTCGAAAATCGCCCGGCGAGCAGCTCTACCGTGTCGCGATAAGCGCCGTGGTTTTTCATGTATCGGCCCACACGTCCATCACATTTTCGTCATAATCGCGGGGATTCAACTTTAGGATTGGTGCAATTCCATCCTTTCCCAGCGTAAAGAAGTTGCCTGTCCCATTACATTTGATTCATCAAGGCAACAAATGACAATCTCAACAACCGAGACTGCGCCGCCCTCCCCGGCGCATCGACGCAAGGCTCTCGTCGCCAGTCTTATCGGCAGTTCCATCGAGTGGTTCGACTATTTCCTTTACGGAACTGCCGCGGCGCTCGTCTTCAACAAGCTGTTCTTCCCGGCTGCCGATCCGGCGATCGCCCTCCTCCTCTCCTACCTTTCGTTTTCTCTAACCTTCTTCATTCGCCCATTTGGCGGCATCATTTTTGCGCATGTGGGGGACCGGATTGGTCGCAAGAAGACACTTGTGATCACGCTCTCCCTGATGGGCGCCGCAACTGTTGGTATCGGCCTTCTGCCGACTTACGAGATGATTGGCATCTGGGCGCCGATCCTGCTGATCGCGTTGCGCGTTGTGCAGGGTCTCGGCATTGGCGGCGAATGGGGTGGTGCATTGCTCCTCGCCTATGAATACGCGCCAAAGAACCGAAAGGGCTTTTTTGGCTCCGTGCCGCAGACCGGCGTGACGATAGGCATGTTGCTGGCCACGCTTTCGATCACCACGATCCTTCTTCTTCTGCCGGAAGAAAGCTTCCTCTCCTGGGGGTGGCGCATTCCCTTCCTGCTGAGCGCGAGCCTCGTCTTCCTTGGCTTGTGGATTCGCGCCGGCATTGACGAAACGCCCGATTTCAAGAAAGCAAAGGCCGAAGGTCAAGTTTCGCGAATGCCCCTCGTCGAGACGCTTTCGACGCAGTGGCGTGAAGTGTTGATTGCTGCTGGCCTCAAGGTGGTGGAGACAGCACCGTTCTACATCTTTTCGACCTTCATCGTCAGCTATGCGGTCTCCACCATTGGCTACGCACGTGAAAACGTCCTGACCGCAGTCATGATCGGAGCAGGCCTTTCGACGCTGATGATCCCCTTGATGGGCCTCTTGTCCGATTATGTTGGTCGCAAGACCGTCTACTCGGTAGGTTGTGTGGCGCTTGGTCTGTTCGTGTTCCCCTATTTCTGGATGGTCAATACGAACAGCGTCCTCTACCTGACGCTCGCCACTATCATCATCTTCGGCATCATCTGGTCGCCGATCACCGCCGTTCTCGGTACGCTTTCCTCGGAAATCTTCCCGGCCCGCGTGCGCTATACCGGCGTAACGCTCGGTTATCAGATCGGCGCGGCCATTGCAGGCGGTACGGCGCCACTGATCGCCACCTGGCTTCTGACGACGTTCGATGACTGGACACCGATCGCGATCTACATTCTCGTGCTGATCGTGATTTCGCTGATCGCCGCTTACGCGATCCGAAACCGCCCTGTCCATATTGGCAGCTGATCTCACCCGCCAGTACGAAGAAAGGCCGGGCTTGCTTTGCCCGGCCTTTTCTCCATGCCACCCACGAATATTAGCTACTTCTTAACTCCGTCTCACGATTGGCAAGTCCACGAGGGATCCAACTGACGATCCGGAGGTTTTCTCTTGGTTCTGATTTCGGGGAAGACCATGGACGGAGAATTTCGCATGCTGCTATTCGGTATGCTTCTCGTGGGGATCGTTGGCACGGGGTTGTTCAGCATCGTGACTGCCTTGCCGTTTTAAGCGGCAAGACTTGCGCAGTTCGACCACTGCGACCGGGCGGGCAGCCACAGTGGTAATATTCCCGCAGGCAGACAACACGCTGCCGGACCAATGACACCTTAACTCAGGTAGCGTTCGACCAAACGCGCCCACATGGCTGCGCCCGTCGTCAGGCTGGCATCGGCAAAATCATATTTCGAGCTGTGCAGTATCGCGGAATTCACACCGTTACCCAAACGCAGGAAACTGCCGGGCTTATGCTCCAGATAATAGGCAAAATCCTCGCTCCCCGGAATGAGATGGCAGGTGGAGACCTTATCTTTGCCAACCAGCTCTTCCGCCACCGCACGCGCAAATACCGTTTCGGCATCCGAGTTCACAACGACGGGATAGCCGTGCTCATAGTCCAACTCGACCGTGGCGCCGAACCCTTCCACCACCGCATGCGTGAGCTTGGTAATGCGCTCTTCCAGAAGTTTGCGAATGCCGGGATCGAAACAGCGGATACTGGCGGTCAGTTTGGCATATCCAGGAATGACATTGGATGCTTCGCCGGCATGAATGGTGCCGACAGTCACGACTGCGGTCTGGGTGGGATCGACGTTGCGCGATACGACCGTCTGCAAGGCGACGACGAGATTGCAGGCGACCACGACAGGATCGATCGTCAGATGGGGGCGCGAAGCGTGGCCACCCTTGCCCTTGATTGTGATCGTCGCGGTATCGGCGGATGCCATCATCGGCCCTGAACGCAGCAGGAGTGTGCCTTCCGGCGCACCCGGATGATTGTGAAGACCGAAGATCGCATCGATAGGAAAGCGATCGAACAACCCGTCGGCAATCATCTTCTGTGCGCCCGAAGGCTTTCCAGCCTCTTCTGCAGGTTGGAAGATCAGTGTCACCGTGCCATCGAAGCGGCGTGTCCTAGCGAGATGTTGCGCAGCTCCGAGAAGAACGGTCGTATGCCCGTCATGACCGCAAGCATGCATCTTGCCCGGTACCGTGCTGGCATAGTCAACGCCGGTTTCTTCGAGGATGGGTAGCGCGTCCATGTCGGCACGAATGCCGATACTGCGCTTGCTCGTCCCAGCGCTCAGGCGCGCGACGACGCCATGACCGCCGACATTGCGCGTAACCTCGTATCCCCAGCCTTCCAGCCTTTCAGCAACGAAGCGCGCCGTTTCCGCCTCCTCAAAGGAGAGTTCCGGATGAGCGTGCAGGTGGTGGCGAATTTCCTTCAGTTCCGTTTCGATTTCATCGAAATCGGAAAGGCGGGCGTAAGCATTATCGAGAGAAGACATTAAAACTGTTCCAACGATGAAGAAGGCCGCCACGTAGACAAACGGGCGGCCTGATTATTACAAGAAGCGCGACAGGAAGGATTGCGTCCGCGGATGCTGCGGATTGCCAATGACTTCATCCGGCGTTCCCATTTCCACGATATGACCGCCGTCCATGAAAACCACCCGGTCGGCAGCCTCCCGGGCGAAGCCGATCTCGTGGGTGACAACGATCATCGTCAGCCCCTGCTCCGCAAGATCGCGCATGGTCGCGAGCACTTCACCGACCAGTTCCGGATCAAGGGCCGAGGTCGGCTCATCGAAAAGCATGAGCTTCGGTTTGATGGCCAATGCACGCGCAATCGCCACGCGCTGCTGCTGACCACCCGAGAGTTGACGTGGATAGCTGTCGGCTTTTTCTTCAAGCCCAACACGCTTCAGCAATTCCCGGGCGTAAGCCTTGGCGCTGGCCTTACTCTCACCATGAACACCGACCGGTGCCTCGATGATATTCTCCAGCGCAGTCATATGCGGATAGAGATTGAACTGCTGGAAAACCATGCCAATCTTGCGACGCTGAACGGCGATCGCGTTGCTCGACAGCTTCTCCAGGCGGTTATTGCGCAAACGGTACCCGATCTGATCGCCATCCACCATGATGGAGCCGCGATTGATCGCCTCCAGATGGTTGATGCAGCGCAGGAAGGTCGACTTTCCCGAGCCGGATGGTCCCAGAACGACGACCACCTCCCCCGGGAAGACATCTAAGTCGATGCCCTTCAGAACGTCGAGCGTTTCGAAAGACTTATGCACGTTACGGGCGGAAACGAGCGGTTGCTTGTTGACGGCGTTCAATGCGCTGCCTCCTGCTGCGCTACCACCGGCTTTGCCTGAGGGGTGACCGTACGACGGTCACCACGTGCATAGTAGCGTTCGATATATCCCTGGCCGACATTTAGGATCGAGGTGATCAGCAAATACCAGATGACCGCGACCATGAGCATCGGCACGATCTCAAAGGTGCGATTGTAGATCGACTGAACCGAGTAAAGCAGATCAGCCATAGCGATGACGCTGACGAGCGACGTCGCCTTGATCATGCTGATAAGCTGATTGCCCGTCGGCGGGACGATCGACTTCATCGCCTGCGGAATGATAATGCGCCACAGAGCGCGTATCCGCGTCATGCCGAAAGCTTCAGCCGTTTCCGACTGGCCGCGCTCAACCGAAAGCAAGCCACCGCGAATGATCTCGGCCATGTAGGCCGCTTCGTTCAAAGCGAGACCGACAATTGCTGCGGTCATCGGGGTGATGACCGAGTTCGTATCCCAGCTTGCAAGGGTCGGGCCGAAGGGGATCGTGATGGAGAGTTGCGGAAACAGCGTGGACAGATTGTACCAGAAAATGAGCTGCACCAGAAGCGGTGTACCGCGGAAGAACCAGATAAAGAGCCCTGCGAGCGAACGGGCCAGAGCATCGTCCGAAAGACGCGCAATGGCGAGCAACAGGCCGAGCACAACGCCGATGAACATGGCGATGACAGTCAAGCCAAGGCTGACATAAAGGCCGCTCATCACGGTCGGGTTGAAGAAATACTCCGCAACGATCGGCCAACCGAAATTCTCGTTATTTGCTATGATCCAGGCGAAGTTGCCCGCAATCAGAACCGTCACCAGCCAGAGCGTGCCGCGTCCGACCGGAAATGCCTTGTGCGCATTCGCGACATCGCGCAACGCGGCGTCGCCAGAGGGCGACGCGGCGTCGCCAGAGGGCGACGCATTTTGGGTTTGTGCGGCAGTCATTGTTACTTCGTCCCGGCGAGGTTGATGCCAGGCTCCTTGATCATGTTGTTTTCAAGGCCCCACTTTTTCATAATCGCCTCATAGGTGCCATTGGCAATCAGTTCCTTGATACCGTCACGCAGGATCGGGCCAAGCTCCGAACCCTTGGGGACGACAGCGCCCTGGAACAGATCGTCAAAACCGTTCTTTTCACCGACGCCGGTCAATTCGAGCTGGCCATTCGACTGCGAGACGAAATAAGTGAGCGGCGCCTGCGACGAGAAGAAGGCGTCGGCGCGACGCGAGCGAACGGCGAGGATCGAGCTCGGCTGGTCGGTGTAGGACTGGACTTCGAGCTTTTCCTTGCCGTCAGACGCGCATTTTTCCGCCTGCGCCTGAATAACGCGTTCCGCGGAGCCACCGGCCATGACAGCGATGCGGGTGCCACAGGCCGTATCGAGTGACACAATACCCTTAGGATTGCCCTTCTGAACCGCGAAAACCACGAATTCCTGAACCCAATCAACGAAATCGTTGGATTCCTGACGACTCTTGAAATCGCCAATGGGGCCGAATGCGAATTGATAGCGGCCGGAATTGACACCGGACAGCAGCGCCGGAAGACCACCGACTGTCGCGTGTTCGATCTTGACGCCGAGCAGCTGGCCCAGTGCGTTCGTCAGATCCGCGCTTGCACCCGTCATTTTCGTACCTTCGACAATTTCATAAGGCGGGAATGAGCCATTATTGACGGAGATCATCGATCCGGCGGTACGGATGTTTTCCGGCAGTTTAGCACGAAGCTCCTCATTCACCTTGATTTCCGGCAGCACATCCTGTGCGAGAGCCGGAGCAGCGAATGCGAAAGCCGCGAGGGCAGCTGATAGATTCAACTTGAAAGACATTGCGGTATTCCCCTTTTTGAATTCTGGAAGAGTTCGTTTCTTACGCCGCATGACGCGGGAAAAGCTCGGCCAGCGAAATAACGCGGTCGGCGATTTTCTGTTCGAAGAGTTCGACAGCAAAGTCGTGGATCATCTTCTCGTTTTTCGCGAAGCCATTATGGCTCCAGTCAGCGGGAAGGTCGGCTGCACAACGGCGTAGCTCATCGATCATCCATGGCGTCGTATCGGCGTATTTCTCGCGTTTCTCGAGCCACATGCGCTGCGATGCGTCGAGCAACTCGCTCAACTCGTCCATGATCCACGGGTGCTCGTCAGCGACAGAAGCCTTTATCCCTACGAGATGCATGCCCGGCACATAGCCGACCTCGTTAAAATAGGCGACTTCCGCTGCGCGGAAATCATCCAGGACCTGACGCAACGGCGACGCCTCGTCGAAGAAACCCTTCGGCATGAAGGGCGTGAAAACCGCATCCAGCCAACCCTCCTCCAGAAGCTCGACCATGGGACGCTCACCCGGAACAGCCTCGATGCGACCAGGACGACCAAAGCCATCGAGCCGATCCACAACAGGATGCGCCTGCGTCAAACGGCCAGCATACCACATCGCATCCTCGACACCTACGCCTTCGCGACGAATGGCAGCTCGCGTCCAGATATTACCGGAATCGCGCCAACCGGTGACTCCGATCTTCTTTCCGGCGAGATCGGCAAAATTGCGTATCGAACTGGACTTGGAAGTGATGATGCAGCGATGACGAAATCCACGCATGATGAAATTCGGAATACCGACAACCCGCTCATCTCCTGCGAGACGCGCTTTTGCGTAGCGGCTAAACGAGATCTCCGCGGCGTCATGTTCCGCCGAGCTGCCAAGATCCTCAACCAGCGTGCCGACGCGATCCAGCTTGATGGCGAGGCGCGGTGAGGAAACGTCTCCGAGCGCGAGAGGGGTCATATAGTCCCAGTCGCGGAGGGCCAGGCGAAGTGTGACTGTCATGCGAAATGTGTCCTGAATTACCTTGCTTTCGGAAAATTATTTGTTCAATTCTGAAAATACAAACATTATTACGTTATTGAACATTAATGGATAATTCTATGAGCGGCGACATCGATGCTAAATGGCTGGCAGAAAAGATCGGCGAGCGTACGATACGCGGCATAGCACTGGAGACCAGCGCGCTAATACGTGCGGGGGTGCTCCCCGTGGGAATGCGGCTTCCCCCCTTGCGCGATCTGGCCTTCGAGATGGGGATCAGTCCGGCCACCCTGTCGGAAGCGTGGAGCGAACTGCGCAAGCAGAAAGTCATCACCGGAAAGGGTCGACAAGGCACGAGGGTGAGCGAAAATCGCTTCATTTCCAAACCTGAGCGCTTTGCCGATAATGGCAATTACCGCGCTGACGTCATCGATCTGCGCATGGCGGTACCCGATGTGCGACTATTGCCGGAACTGGACGGAGCCTTTGCCTTTGCCACGCAGCTAAAGGATCTCAACACATATGAGCGCAGCAGGATAACCGATGAGTTGCGCGGCGCGGTTTCCAAGCGTTGGCCTTACGAAGCAAAGGCGCTTCTGGCGACGAATGGCGGCTATAACGCGTTCTACACTGTCATTCGTGCGGTCGTGCCGCATAATTCCGTGGTCGCCATCGAAAACCCGACGGCGATGCGCCTCCTCGACATCCTCGAAGATTACGGCGTGCGGATTATTCCGGTGAGTTGCGACGAGCAAGGTCCGCGTCCGGACTCGCTGCGACAGGCGATGACACACAAGCCGGCGGCGTTCATCTTCCAACCGCGGCTGCATGCGGTGACGGGCTTGACCATGACATCGGATCGACTTGCGCAGATCGGCGATGTACTCGAGGGAAGCAACACGCTGATTATTGAGGATGACGGGGTTGCCGATCTGTCAGCAGCCCCTCCGCAATCCCTCGGATCGCGTTTCCCCGAGCAGACCATCCATATCGTCTCCTACTCGAAAACGCTGGGGCCGGACCTGCGCCTTGCCGTTCTTTCATCTACCGACGAGATAATCGAACAGATCCAGTCATATCGATCATTCAGTTCGGGATGGACGAGCCGTCTGCTACAAGGGGCAACGGCGTGGTTGCTAAACCATCCGGAAACGCAAGCGAACATTATCAGGGCGCGATCGATCTATCAGGCACGTCGCGACGGTCTTGCAGATGCCCTGCGCAAACGCGGCATCGTCTTGCGGCCGGGAAACGGCCTTTGCCACTGGATTCCGGTTGCATCCGAACAGTTTGCCATCGTCACCCTTGCCGCGCGCAACATCGCGGTCAATCCCGGCAGCAAATATTCGCTGGAGCCGGTCAATCACATCCGTGTTTCAACCTCGACGCTGGATCCCTCCCTGCACGAGGACGTGGCCGAAGCGATTTCCCTCGCCTCGGCTTGAGAAATCGGGGCCGGTTTAAGGATGACCTGCAAACAGTCGTGAACTAGAACCTTTCCGCAGCGCGTGGTCCACGTTCATACGTGTCTTCCCGATGACGGCCGCAGCTCTCCCCCGTCTGGAGACGAAGAGGATCCATCATAGCTTAAGGGCGATACTTCCGTCACCGTTCTTCGCATGCGCAGCTCTTTTCGTCGTATATCGCCCAGGGTCGCGAAGAAAAACAATACCATTACGCCGATATTCCTGTCGCCGAGGAGCAAGCCGTGCATTGCTCCGTAGAGAAGCAATAGTGCCAGAAAGATAAAGCTGTTTATTCTGATGTTGGGGGTCCCGTCGCGAAAGAGGCGCGCGAAAACGACTATGAAGAATATTAGCTGGAAAACGAGACCTATAGTGCCCCGGATGCGCAATTCATCTAAAAGAAAGAAATGAACATGAATGAAATTCTTATAATGTCCTAATTGCTGGACCGGAATTCCATCCAATATCTGCCGCATGCTCTGGACCGCCCCCATCCCGCTCACAGGATGTTCGGCGACCACGTCAAGAGCACCTTTCCAAAGGGCGACGCGTATCTCCAATCCGGTAGGAGGGGTGTCCAGCACTGTACCCTCCGCGAGACTGTCTATTTCCTGAATAGTATAGTTCAAACGCTGATCGATCATGTCAGACGTGTAGAAGCCGGTTCCCGCGATGACAGCGATCGCAATAAGGGATAACGCGGCTTTTGGTTTCGTCCAGCCAGACCTTTGAACGGAGAATTCTTTACAGGCTATATAGAGATCAACTAAGGCGACGATCACGAAGAGAGGGAGAACACTACGCGTTCCCGTCATTATCACAGGGAACATGGCCAGATAGAACCAAAGCACGCTGTTTGGCAGAAAACGAGGTGCGTCTCTTACCTCGAACCGAGCCAATATTGCCAATGCCGCGATAACAAAAGCGGCGTTAGCCGCATTGCCACCAAAGCCAATACGCGCAGAGTTGATCCAGTACTCATAGAGTACCCAGACAATGGAGAAAAGCAGTCCCAGGCGCGCGCCCAGCGCAATCTGTCGCAATGGATCACGAACAAGGACGGTACCTGGCCAAAGCAGGATCGCCCCTAGAAAGTAAAGCGGATAGGCGATCCACCGGGCGTTTGCTTCTACTTCGCCATGAACGAATCCAAGTGTAACAACGGTGATCCCATAAGCCACTGCCGCAAAGGCATAACGCCGATCAATCAACCGGCACGCACGGTGACGGACGATGATCAGATAAAGTCCTATTCCGCAAAAAATGCCCAGGATGATCTTATCAGGAACAAGCTTAACGCCAAAACAAGCTACGGCAATCGTCAGGAGGATCGGATCGAGTCCCCGGCGGAAAAGCATGAATTTCTTGAGCATGTACCGTGGATTATCCGCTGCTGATATAACGAAAGTTTTTTACCCTATACCGCTAGCATCTCAAAACGATCAGGATAAGGCCATTGCAGATATTGATACACACTACACGGCAGGAACATGGTGGGGAATGAATGGATCGGTAGAAGCGCGGTGTTCGGGATGGTATTCCGGCACCAGATGGCTGAGCAATTCCAAGCTGCGTAGGTGATCCAGTTTCGCAACTGCCGCCTCGAGTTCTTGCAGCGAGCGATCCATCAGATTGTGATCGAACAATCGCGGAGAAGCAATGAAGAAGCCCTCCTCTGTCATGCCATCCCGTAACTCGTCGGGATCAAAAAGCTCTTCATAAAGCTTCTCGCCCGCTCGAAGGCCCGTAAATGTGATATCGATATCCTTATAAGGACGAAAGCCCGCGAGTTGGATCAGACGCTCGGCAAGATCAACTATACGGACGGGCTCCCCCATGTCCAACACGACGATCTTGCCACGGGTGAGCTCCCCTATCATTCCATGCGACGATGCATGAAGAACAAGACGAACAGCCTCCGGAATGGTCATAAAATAACGTGTGATCTGCGGATGCGTGACGGTAACAGGCCCTCCGCGTGCAATCTGCTCCGAAAATCGCGGAACGACTGAGCCAGCGGAACCCAGGACATTGCCGAAGCGCACCGTCTTGAAACGAGTTGTCTGGGACATGATATCGAGCGATTGGCAGTATGCCTCGGCTGCTCGCTTCGTGGCGCCCATAACATTAGTAGGATTGACGGCCTTGTCCGTCGAGATCATCACGAAATTCTTTACGCCGTGCCGCAATGCTGCGTCGGCGACGATGCGTGTTCCAAGCACATTCGTTTTGATTGCCTCCAGGGCGTTTTCCTCGAGCAGCGGAACATGCTTCAACGCAGCTGCGTGAAAGACGAGGTCAGGCTTACAAAGGGCGAAAACCTCATTCAAAACCGCCTTGTCACGTACGTCAGCCACGCGGCTGATCAGCTCGACCGCCGGAAACTCTGTCTTGATTTGCTTGTCCAGCGAGTAGACGTTGAACTCCGAGATGTCGACGGAAACAATGGATTTGGGACAAAACGAAGCGACCTGACGGGTCAACTCCGACCCTATAGAACCGCCAGCTCCCGTTATGAGAACGGTTTGCCCGGAAATCAGCTTGGCGACATTTCCCACGTCCCATTTCGTTTCGGGACGTCCCAAAAGGTCGGTGATCTCGATCGGCCGCGGTTCAAGCAGACTGTCGGATGATACATTCGATGTGAGATTAAGATCCGGAATCCGTTTGACCTTCAGATTGTTCGCACCTGCATGATCGATGATTGCAACAAGATCTTTCTTGCTTAACTGACTCTCTGCAATCAGAAGCTCCGTAACATGAATCCCGCGGGTCTTAAGGCGGTTCACGATATTTTCGAGGTCGCGCGATTGCCCGAGAATCTTGAGCCCCTGCACAGATCCCAACAGATTAATCGGGGTGTCGTCGACGACGCCGACGATGTTCAGATTGTTCTTTTGTGAACGTCGCAGATTTCGAACGAAAGCTTCGGCCTCGTCGTTGAAGCCGAAAAGCAGCGCATTACGCGCACCAGGAACAGGAGAAGGGCTGGTAAAGAATTGCGCGAACCCGCCCTCCGTAAAGAGGCGATAGGTCAGCCGCACGCCTGCCATACCGGCAATCATGAAGAGCCCGGTCAGAATGGGGACACTCCGGGGGAGATAGCTTCCTCGCACCAGCAAAAAGGCGAAAATCACGTAAAGTATGTTGGATATGATGACGAGTTTTATGATGGATATGATCTCGGGTATCGAAACATACCGCCATGTCGCTCGATGTAGGGAAAACATCAGCATCAGGCAGAAAACCAACATGGAAAAAGCGGCTATACGCCACGGAAACTCTGGCACATAGGCCACCAATGTCCCCATGGCCATATAATACGCCAAGGTCATGGATGCCGCGGCGATTATTAGATCCAGAATGACGCCACCCACGCGTAAAGTGAGATGCGCCGTCAGACTCATATGTCTCATGCAATTCTACCTGAAATCGACCTTGCGCACGCGTTCGCCCGGCACTTGGGTGGTTTGCTGGAACAGATAGCTTTCGTCAACTCTACCCTATCACCCGGAGACTGCTCTCATGCGCCAAAAAACTCAATAGGATAACGCCAGATGGCGGGACCCACGCGTGTTCGTTGCAGCAGTACTGGCGCGCCGCATTGTAATGACGATCTACAGCGCCTATTGCTACTAAAATGAGGATGATCCTCTTATACGGCTTCAAAAATAACTTCCAACTGTAAGAATATTTAATATTCAGCCCACAGGGATGACCGATACCGAAATGAAATACGAAAGCCGAGGGACCTACGAAATTGCCGGGAAACGCATACTCGACCTTTGTCTTGCTTTCCTTCTGGCAATCCCGGCCCTCCTTATATGCCTCATATGCGCCGTTGCCATTCGGTATGAGAGAAATGGCTCTGTCCTGTTCAAACAGATACGTATCGGCAGAGGACAGGAAAAGTTTACGTTGTTCAAGCTTCGCACCATGGCCGTTGAAACTGAACACCGTCCGAGCCATGAGATTTCGAGCGCGAAAGTCACCCGCGTCGGCCGTTTCTTGCGTAAAACAAAGCTGGATGAACTTCCCCAGATCATAAATGTCATCAAAGGAGATATGAGTTTCGTGGGCCCACGTCCATGTCTCCCGAGCCAGACAGAACTCATAATGCAAAGGGAAAAAGAAGGGGCCTATCGCGTGCGCCCCGGCATTACCGGCCGTGGCCAAGTTCAAGGCATAGACATGTCTTCTCCGTCCGAGCTTGCTCGTATTGATGGCGACTACGCGAGCACGATGAGCTTGGGCGGCGATTTGCGCCTGATGGCCTTGACGCTGATCGGTCGAGGTGGCGGAGATGCCGTTGGTGGCAACTGATCTGCGCGGGTAAAGGCTCTGTTGCCTCAGCCGGTCCTCCGGCCCTCATGATGGCCGTCGCCCTCTCGTAAGAAGCAAAGGCTGTCCGGCATACGTTCTATCGGTTCCCAGCCAAAGGCGTTTGTGAGTGCGCTTTGTTCGGATATAGCGAGTTCATCAATCGCACTGCTGACAAGCTCACTCTGTCCGCTAAGGCGGCCGGCAAGCCGCAGCAACGCTAAAGGAAGCGGAACCAGAAGAGCTGGCCTTCCCATGACCTGGCCAAGCATTTCAACAAGGTCAGAGGTAGATATGGGTTGCCCATCCGACACTTCCCAAACAGGACCAGCCTTAGGCCACTGCTCCGACGGCACACACGCGATTCTTTTGATGAGCGAGCAAAGATTGACAAGAGAAATGTAATGACGTGGCGCCGTCGCGCGGCCAAGCGGAATGGGCATGCGCTTCCTGATCAGGGAGGCCAGCGCAGAAAGACTGCTCTGCATGCCTGGACCATAAACCGCGGGCGGGCGCAGAATTGCCAACTCTCTATCTCGCAGTTTTTCTAGAAATATCCTGTCCGCCTCCAACTTCTCAAGCCCATAGCGGCGTGCGTTCGGCAGACCATTCTCTGCAACGCTGGCAGCAACCGTACTAATGACAATCGCTCGTGGGATGTCCGCGGCAAGGATGAAATTCGAGACGTTAGCGGCAATACGCGCCGTTGCGGATTCATTGACAGCAATATTATCGGGGCCCGTCTTCAGGACGGCAGCGAGGTTGATGAACAGATCGAATTTAAACTTGGTGTCCACCTCGGGCACATCTACGGACAAGTCCCCGGTTCGTATCCAGTTCACGCAAGGATATGCGGGCGGCAGATCTTGGCGATAAAAGGCGGATACGCTGTGTCCCGATGCAAGGAGCTTGCCTATGAGGGTCCTGCCTATGAAACCGGAAGCGCCACTGAGGAGAAAGCTTTTCATTTTCGGCTGATCCGTCATTCGTACTGCCCCTTAGCCAGTTCGCACATTGCCAGATCAAATCTACATAGAATACCTGCCTGTTTGGTTTACTTGACGATTTCTGTGCCTCTGCTACACGATTTGCGTCATGTCCGGCA
>NZ_BMZO01000004.1:226864-326558 GCF_014652835.1 Limoniibacter endophyticus | reverse complement strand
CCGCCAGCTTGAAATACATTGACGGGAATGGCCGGGTTTGCAAAAAGCCCGGCCATTCTCTTTTCCTGGAGCAGTATGTTTTCGAAATGCCGGCTGCTTCAGATTTGTTCCCGCAAGACCATTTCCGCCGGGCTTGCTTTTTAAAAAGGCTAAGACGCGATGAGCGAAGATAAACACGAAGAAGAACGCCGTTCGCGCTCGACGGAAGCCTTTTACGGTCGTCGTCTGGGACGCCCTTTGCGCGAAACGCAAGCCGAGCAGATGGAGGAGGGGCTTTCGCGTTTGAAGCTCGACCTTGAGGCTCCGGCACCGGCCGATATCAAGACGTTGTTCGCAAAGCAGGTGAAAGAAGTACGTTTGGAAATTGGCTTTGGCGGCGGCGAACATCTGTTGCACGATTCCCGGGTCAATCCGGAAACGGGCCTGATCGGCATAGAGCCTTTCGTCAATGGTATGGCAAAGCTGCTGGCGGCCATTGCGCCGCAAAGGGGGGGCGAGGATTGGCCCGCAACGATTCGCGTCTATAATGACGATGCGACGCAGGTGCTCGACTGGCTACCGGATGCCTGCCTCGACGGAATCGCGCTTTTCTACCCGGACCCGTGGCCAAAAAAGCGTCACTGGAAGCGTCGTTTCGTCAGTCAGGTCAACCTGGATCGCTTCGCTCGCGTCTTGAAGCCCGGTAGCCTGTTTCGCTTTGCCTCTGACATCGATACCTATGTGAACTGGACGCTGGAGCATTGCGAGGCGCATCCGGCCTTTGAATGGCAAGCGAAAAGTGCCGCTGACTGGCACACACCCTACGAGAATTGGCCGGGCACTCGCTACGAAGCCAAGGCGCTTCGGGAAGGCCGCAGGCCCGCATATCTGCGTTTTCAGCGCATATAACAATCGGGGCAAAATTACGTTCGTTCCGTTATGTGATCATCACACTTGACGACGCTTCCCTTGTGAACTGTGATGCAGAATTGCGCGAACCATTTTCGTGAATGGCCATTGTCTTTACATGGCAATTCAACGCGAAAGGAGTTCGCCATGAAACGCAGACTGATCCTTTTCTCGGCCGCTGCGCTGACGATTGCTTCCGGAGCTGCGATGGCGCAGGAGCGCGAGCTTTTGGAGCGCGGCGTACCGGTCGATGAACCCGTACGTGTGATCGAGAGAGAAGTAATTGTTGAGCCGCGGCAGGAAATCATCACCTATGTAGAGCGTCAGCCTATGCCTGAGCGCGTTGTAGTGATTGAGGCGCCCATCGCCGTGGGCGCAGAACTTCCGCGCGACGTGGAGCTCTATCCCATTCCGGATGAGCCGACCTATCGCTACGCTGTCGTCAATGAGCAGCGGGTGATCGTCAATCCAAACTCGTACGAAATAGTGCGCGTACTGGATTGATGAACGCAAGATGTGGACGCTTTATCAGCAGCCTTGAAAGAGGTCTCTGAATCGTCTATATCCATTTCAAATTCTTGTTGAGCTTAACAAGGGTGGGCCCGAAAGGACCCGCTCTTTTTTATTACCTCGACGATCTTTGCCTCTCACAAAGGCACTCTGGAGACGGACATGAGCGAGAACGAACGCGGATATAAGGACGATCGGATCGTACGCGAAAGCGGCGTCGATGCGCGCGTCGCCGCCATCGTCGGGCCGGTCGTTGCTGCAACCGGCTATCGTCTGGTGCGAGTGCGCCTGTCGCATCGCGAGGGCCTGACGCTCCAGATCATGGCTGAGCGTTCTGATGGCACCATGGATGTGGAGGGCTGTGAGGCCGTTTCGATGGCCGTGTCGCCGGCGCTTGATGTGGAAGATCCGATCGATAAGGCGTATAATCTCGAAGTGTCCTCGCCGGGAATCGATCGCCCGTTGGTCCGCCGTTCCGATTTTTCCGACTGGAAGGGTCACGAGGCGCGTGTCGAGACCTCGGTTCTTGTCGATGGCCGCAAGCGCTATCGCGGCCGTATCGTTGATGCTGGCGCGGAGAGCTTCACGCTGGACGAGGGCGGTGAGCATGGCGTGTCGACCCTCGCTTACGATTCGATCGCCGAAGCGCGTCTGGTTCTCACGGACGAATTGATCCGCGAGGCGCTCCGTAAGGACAAGAAGCTGCGCAAGCAGGCGAAGAAGGGTGTCGATACCGACGACTTCGATGATCTGGAAGTACATGACGAAGATGACGATCTCGACGGCTTCGATGAAGCTGCGAATGACAATAAAGACTAAGAGCTGATTTCAGGCAAATCCAGCAAAGCTGGGAAACGGTTTTGCTTTCGGAATTGCGTCACAAAAGAAAGACCCTAGCCCGCGCTGCGAACGAATGGCAGCGGGATGCTTACAGGAGACCATGATGGCAGTCAGTGCAAACAGGCTTGAGCTTCTGCAGATCGCGGATGCTGTCGCGCGCGAAAAATCGATCGACAAGGGCATCGTCATCGACGCCATGGCTGACGCGATCCAGAAGGCTGCCCGCTCGCGCTATGGTCAGGAAACCAACATCCGCGCAGACATCAACCCGAAGACCGGTGAGATGAAGCTGCAGCGCCTGATGGAAGTGGTCGAGACGGTCGAGGAATATGCGCGGGAAATTTCGCTTGACGAGGCCCGCCGCCGCAATCCCGACGCTCAGATCGGCGATTTTATTGCTGAACAGCTGCCGCCACTCGAATTCGGCCGCATCGCAGCGCAGTCGGCCAAGCAGGTCATCGTACAGAAGGTGCGCGAAGCCGAGCGTGATCGCCAGTATGAAGAATATCGCGACCGTGTTGGAGAAATCATCAACGGCACCGTCAAGCGCGTGGAATATGGCAACGTGATCGTCGATCTCGGCCGGGGCGAAGCAATTATTCGCCGTGACGAACTGATCCCGCGTGAAAGCTTCAAATATGGCGATCGCATACGCGCCTACGTCTATGATGTACGTCGCGAACAGCGCGGCCCGCAAATCTTTCTGAGCCGCACTCATCCGCAGTTCATGGCTAAGCTCTTCACGATGGAAGTGCCGGAAATCTACGATGGCATCATCGAGATCAAGTCTGTTGCCCGCGATCCGGGTTCCCGTGCCAAGATTGCCGTCATTTCCCGCGATTCCTCGATCGATCCTGTTGGGGCCTGCGTTGGTATGCGCGGTTCGCGCGTTCAGGCCGTCGTCGGTGAGCTGCAGGGCGAAAAGATCGATATCATTCCTTGGAACGACAGCGCGGCAAGCTTCATCGTCAACGCTCTTCAGCCAGCGGAAGTTGCCAAGGTCGTTCTGGATGAAGAGTCGGAGCGTATTGAAGTCGTGGTTCCGGATGATCAGCTCTCGCTGGCCATCGGCCGTCGTGGCCAGAATGTACGTCTCGCTTCGCAGTTGACCGGCTGGGATATCGATATTCTGACCGAGCAGGAAGAGTCGGAGCGTCGCCAGAAGGAATTTGTCGAGCGTTCGAATCTCTTCATGGAGGCGCTCAACGTTGACGAGATGGTCGGTCAGGTTCTGGCGTCGGAAGGCTTTACCTCGATCGAGGAAGTCGCCTATGTCGATCAGGACGAGATTTCGTCGATCGACGGTTTTGATGACGATACGGCTGTCGAAATCCAGACGCGTGCCCGCAATTACATCGAGCAGATCGAGGCCGATCTCGATGCCAAGCGCAAGGCGCTGGGTGTTGCCGATGAGTTGCGCGAAATCCCTGGCTTCACCACGGCCATGATGGTGGCTGTTGGCGAAGATGGCGTGAAGACGATCGAGGACTTCGCCGGTTACGCAGCTGACGATCTCATCGGTTGGAAGGAACGCAAGGACGGCGAAACAAAGATGATGCCCGGCGTGTTCAGCGCACAGCAGTTGTCGCGTGTAGATGCCGAGCAGATGGTTCTGTTTGCTCGTCTCAAGGCCGGCTGGATCTCTGAAGAAGACATGGCTGCCGAACAGGCGGTACTCGAAGACAATGCAGAGGAAGACAACGATGCGTAACTGCGCATCGTCCCGTCGGAAGGAAGCAGAAACAACGTATGAACGAGCGCACTTGCATAGTTACGCGCAAGGCCGGCAGCGCCGATGACCTGATAAGGTTCGTCGTCGCTCCCGACGACGTGCTCGTTCCTGATCTCAAGCGTGACCTCCCTGGACGGGGTTGTTGGGTTACTGCCGACCGCAAGCATATTGAAATTGCGGTCGCTAAGGGCCATTTTTCTCGTGCACTGAAGTGCAAAGTGGATATTCCCGCCGATCTTCCCGACATGATCGATGGCCTTTTGGCGCGTTCTGCGCTAGGATCACTGGGATTAGCCCGCAAGGCCGGACAGGTCGTGACGGGTGGTGCCAAGATCGATCAGAAGGTTCGCTCCGGCGAGATCGAAGCCGTTCTTCACGCCACGGAAGCTGCCGAAGACGGTGTTCGCAAGATCACCAATGCCCGAACTGCCACGTTCCACCTCTTCGATGTGGACATTCCCGCCTATAGTCTCTTTTCAGAAGCTGAAATGAGCTTGGCATTGGGTGGCACAAATGTGATACATGCTGCGCTTCTCGCCTCGAAGGTGGGAAGGGCGGCCTTGAAGCGCATGGTTGCGCTTGACCGATACCGGGGCGGTACCTCGGAATCGCAGCATCAAGCTGCAGCCCTGTCGAATGAACAAGGCGCCGCAAAGGATACGGATACGGAATGAGCGATAGTAACGACGACGACAAGACGCTGAGCGTCAACACGAAGAAGACCTTGACCCTGAAACGTCCAGGAGTCGAGCAGGGGACCGTGCGTCAGAATTTCTCGCACGGCCGAACGAAATCGGTCGTCGTTGAAACCAAGAAGCGTAAGTTTTCCATGCCCGGCGACAAGCCCACGGAAGCGCAGGCCTTGTTTAAGCCGCGCCCCGCAGGCGGTGCTGTGCCGCCTGCACCGGTCGCGGAAACGCCCGCGCCCGCACCGAGCACACCAGCAGCGCCTGCTGCTCCGGTTGCGCCGGCGGTAGAAGCAAAGCCGGCGGTCGAGCAACGTCCCGCCGCCGAGGCGCCGAAGCCGGAAGCTGCACCTGTTGAAGCCAAGCCTGCGCCCGTTGCCGAGGCACCGAAGCCGGCAGCCCCCCCGGCGGCTGAGCCGGCCAAGGCTGCGGCACCTGCTCCGGCGGCGCCGCGTCCGGCCGCACCCGCTCAAACACAGCGTCCTGCTCAGTCGAACCAGCCGAGCGGTCGTGGCAATGATCGTAACGACCGTTCTGGTGGTGGTCAGGGTCGTGACAATCGTGGTCGTCCCGGGCAGGGCGGTGGCGGACGTCCTCAGCGCAATGATCGTCCAGGCCAGGGTGGTCGCACGGGTGTCGTTCTGAACTCCCTGTCTACCGGTGAAATGGATGCGCGTCGTCGCGCTCTTGAAGCTGCACGGATCCGCGAAGTAGAAGATCGCGCCAAAGCAATCGAAGACGCAAAGCGTCGCGCAGAGGAAGACGAACGCCGTCGTCTGGAGCGCATCGCTTCCGAACGCCGTCAGGCCGAGGAAGAGGAACGCTTGAAGGCCGAGGCAGAAGCGCGTCGCAAGGCAGAAGCCGAAGCCCAGCGTCGCGTTCCGCCGAAGCAGCCTGCCGTAGTATTGTCGCAGGCCGAGGTGGAAGCTCGCGCGGCGGCAGTGCCCGGGCGTGGTGGTCCGCGTTCTGCGCCTACCGATGATCGTGATGAGGATCGTCGCGGTCCTGCGCGTCGCGGTCCCGGTGCGCCGATGAAGCAGGAAGCTGCCCCGCGTCCTACTAAAACGCGCGAAGGCGACGACAAGCGTCGTGGCAAGCTGACCCTGACCAAGGCGTCAACGGGTGATGATGAGACGCGTGGTCGTTCGCTTTCCTCGATGCGTCGTCGTCAGGAAAAGTTCAAGCGTGCGCAGATGCAGCAGCCGCGTGAGAAAATCTCGCGCGAAGTTACGTTGCCAGAAACGATCACCATCCAGGAACTCGCTCAGCGTATGTCCGAACGTGCGGTGGACGTGGTCAAATATTTCATGAAGCAGGGGCAGATGGTCAAGCCTGGCGACGTGATCGATGCCGACACCGCCGAACTGGTTGCCAGCGATTTCGGTCATACGGTGCGCCGCGTTTCGGAATCGGATGTCGAAGAAGGCATGTTCAACATTGTTGACGATGCCGGCGATCTGAAGTCGCGTCCGCCAGTGGTAACGATCATGGGCCACGTCGATCATGGTAAGACCTCGCTGCTCGACGCCATCCGCAATGCGAATGTCGTTTCGGGTGAAGCCGGTGGCATCACCCAGCACATCGGGGCCTATCAGGTTGAGAAGAATGGTCAGAAGATCACCTTCCTCGATACGCCGGGCCACGAAGCCTTCACGGCGATGCGTGCTCGCGGTGCCCAGGCAACCGACATTGCCATCCTCGTGGTGGCGGCTGACGACAGCGTGATGCCGCAGACGATTGAGTCCATCAATCACGCCAAAGCAGCCAACGTGCCGATTATCGTGGCGATCAACAAGATCGACAAGCCGTCGGCTGATCCGAACAAGGTCCGCACCGAACTGCTTCGCCACGAAGTCTTTGTCGAAAACATGGGTGGTGAAGTGCTCGACGTCGAAGTTTCGGCGAAGAACGGCACCAATCTCGACAAGCTTCTGGAAGCAATTCTGTTGCAGACCGAAGTTCTCGAACTGAAGGCCAATCCGGATCGTACCGCCGAAGGCGTCGTGGTCGAAGCCAAGCTCGACAAGGGCCGTGGTTCGGTTGCAACTGTCCTCGTCCAGACCGGTACCCTGAACGTCGGCGATATTGTCGTTGCCGGCGACCAGTGGGGCCGTGTCCGCGCTCTGGTCAATGACCGTGGCGAAAATCTGCAGGCGGCATTGCCGTCCATGCCGGTCGAAGTCTTGGGACTCCAGGGTGCGCCGGCCGCAGGCGATCGCTTCGCGGTTGTCAAAAACGAAGCGCAGGCGCGTGAGATCTCGGAATATCGTCAGCGTCTTGCTCGCGAAAAGGCCGTTGCACGCCAGACCAGTCAGCGCGGTTCGCTCGAGCAGATGATGAGTCAGCTGCAGACGTCCGGCCAGAAGGAATTCCCGCTGGTCATCAAGGGCGACGTGCAGGGTTCGGTGGAGGCCATCATTGCCTCGCTCGACAAGTTGGGCACCGATGAAGTGCGTGCACGTATCGTGCATTCAGGCGTCGGCGGCATCACCGAAAGCGACGTTTCACTGGCAGAAGCCTCCAATGCGGCGATCATCGGCTTCAATGTCCGCGCCATCAAGCAGGCACGGGATGCAGCTGAACAGTCGGGCATCGAAATCCGCTATTACAATATCATCTACAACCTTGTAGACGATGTGAAGGCAGCGATGTCGGGCCTGCTGACGC
This sequence comes from Limoniibacter endophyticus, assembly GCF_014652835.1. Classification (GTDB taxonomy): domain Bacteria; phylum Pseudomonadota; class Alphaproteobacteria; order Rhizobiales; family Rhizobiaceae; genus Limoniibacter; species Limoniibacter endophyticus. The sequence goes on along the minus strand of NZ_BMZO01000004.1, from coordinate 319,235 downwards.
CGGAGCGTCGCGAGACCTTCCTCGGCAATGCCGAGATTCTGGAGGTGTTCAACATCTCCAAGGTTGGCAAGGTTGCAGGTTGCCGCGTTACCGAAGGCAAAGTCGAGCGTGGTGCAGGTGTGCGCCTCATCCGCGACAACGTTGTCATCCATGAAGGCAAGCTCAAGACGCTCAAGCGCTTCAAGGACGAAGTGTCGGAAGTGCCGGTCGGTCAGGAATGCGGCATGGCATTCGAGAACTACGACGACATGCGCGCTGGCGATATCATCGAAGCCTTCCGCGTCGAACACATCACCCGCACGCTCTAAAGTCTGCGGCTTGAAAAAACGAGGCAGGCATCCGTGGCAACACGGATGCTTGTTTCAGTTTCGAAGCCTGGTGCTTCGGAAAAAACAAGCAGTTTCAGTTGGAACTGGCCCGTCGCGGCGATGGTCGCGATGTGCTATTCTGGCGGCTGAATGTGCGAAGGCGTGCAGGTCCAAGCCCTGACGTCTCCCCGTAACCCGTAACCTATGAGAAGACGATGTCTCACACCCCGAACAAAGGGCCGTCGCAGCGTCAGCTGCGTGTCGGCGAGCAAGTACGTCACGCCCTTTCGGATATTCTGCACCGCGGTGAAATCCGCGATGAGCTGATCGAACGTACGGTCATTTCAATCTCGGAAGTGCGCATGTCGCCAGATCTGAAGATTGCGACCGCCTTCGTCTCGCCGTTGGGCGCAAAGGATGACGCCGCCGTTGTCGAAGCGCTGAATAAGAACGCAAAGTTCATGCGCGGTCGCGCTGGCCATGCACTGGGGCAGATGAAATACATGCCGGAGTTCCGTTTCCGGCTGGACACGTCCTACGACAATTTCGCCAAGATCGACGACCTGCTGCGTTCGGAAGTCGTACGCAGCGACGTAGAAAAAGACCAAGAGGAAGAAGACTGATGTCGCGTCGTGGCAAGAAAAAAGGTCGTCCGATCTCCGGTTGGGTGGTTCTGGACAAGCCGGTGGGGTTGGGGTCGACGGAAGCCGTGTCCAAGATTAAGTGGCTGTTCAATGCCGAAAAGGCAGGGCACGCAGGCACGCTCGATCCACTTGCTTCCGGCATGCTGCCGATTGCCCTGGGAGAAGCCACCAAGACCGTACCTTACGTGATGGACGGTACCAAGGTTTATCGCTTCACCATCGCGTGGGGAGAAGAACGCACGACGGACGATTTGGAAGGCGTTGCCAGTAAAACCTCGGACAAGCGCCCTTCGCGCGACGAGGTGGAGGCACTTCTGCCTAATTACACCGGTGTCATCATGCAGCAGCCGCCTGCTTTCTCAGCCATCAAGGTTGACGGCGAGCGTGCCTATGACCGGGCGCGGGGCGGCGAGGAAGTCGAGCTTCCGTCGCGCGAAGTCGAGATCGACCGGCTCGAGATCATTGATCATACGGACGAGAAGACGACGCTGGAGGTCGAGTGCGGCAAGGGCACTTATGTGCGCTCGCTTGCCCGCGACCTGGGCCGCGATCTTGGCTGCTATGGCCATGTGTCCGATTTGCGCCGTATCGAAGTCGATCCCTTCACCACGGAGGATTTCGTAACGCTGGACGAGCTCGAAAAACTTGCTCCCCCACGTGAGCGAAAGGAAGCGGAGAAGGTCGTCCTGGCTGTTGAAGAGCGTGATGGCGAGGTCGTTTCGGCCGAGGCCGCGCCTGTTGCAACGCTGGAGCGCGGTCCGAGCATGAAGGAGCGCTACGCGCCACTTGATGGTCTGCTGATCGAAACGGCCGCCGCGCTCGATTGTTTGCCGGAAGTCGTCGTTTCGGACGAAATGGCAACGCGCTTGCGTCTTGGCAATCCGATCATCGTCAAGGGCCGCGACGCGATCAGCCATGCCGACGAAGCGTTTGCCACCGCACGCGGTCGTCTGGTCGCGATCGGCTCGGTGGAAGCCGGTATGTTCCGCCCCAAACGGGTGTTCACGCACTCTTAAAGCGTGAGATGGAATTTCCACGCAAGAAGGCTTTGCGTGGAAATTCTTCATGCCACTCAATATCCGACGGTAAAACGCACGCCGCGATGCTTTGGCGTTTGGATTTCATCGACCAGGGCAATGGCGAAATCTTCGTAGGAAATCCAGCTGCGACCGTTCTCATCGGTAAGCAGCGTGTCTTGGCCGAGACGGAAATTGCCGGTGCGCTCGCCCGCAACGAATTCAGCCGAAGGTGAAAGAAAGGTCCAGTCGAGGTCTGTCTGATTTCTCAGCATGTCAAGATAGGCTGCCCCTTTAGAGGCTTCATTGAAATAGGCTGCCGGAAATCCGGGCTGATCGACGAGGCGCTTGCCAGGGGCGACTTCGAGGCTGCCCGCGCCACCAACGACGAGATAGCGCTTTGCACCTGAGGCGCGAACAGCTGACAAAAGTTTGTCTGGATCGGTGGCGCTGAAATGCACCGAGCTGATGACAATCTCATGGCCCTTCAAAACTTCGCCAAGCGCCGCAGCATCATTGAGATCGCCCTTGGTTGCCGTCACACCCTCAAGCGTTTCGATTTTCTCAGGATTGCGTGCAATCGCAGTGATGCTGTGGCCACGCGAACTCAATTCCCTCAGCAGACGCGAACCGACATTTCCCGATGCGCCGACAAGTGCAACCTTTGCCATTTTTCTTTTCCTTTCAACGATAGTCTCAAATGTAGACCGAAAGCTGAGAATTATGGTAGGACAGGAAACGGCGCAAAAAGTCAGTTTTGCGCGAACAGGTCACAGCGTAATGACTTTTGCGCAAATGCCGGGTTGGAAGCCATGAATATTTTAACGCAGCAAGCGCAGTTCGATCATCCTTGCCCCATTCGGAACGTACTGCACAGGATTGGCGACCAGTGGAGCCTGCTCGTGCTGGAAACGCTGTCGCGCAAAACGCTGCGCTTCAACGAAATAGGACGTGAGATCAATGATATCTCGAAGCAAATGCTGTCACGGACATTGAAGCGGCTGGAGCAGGACGGGTTCATCACCCGCACAGTTTTTGCAGAAGTTCCACCACGCGTCGAATATGCGCTGACCGATGTGGGGCGCTCGTTTCTTGTGCCCATGCAGGCACTGGTGCAATGGGCTGATGCTAACCACGCAACCATCTGTGAATCGCGGCGTCAATATTAGGAGAAAAACTTGATAACTTTGGGGGAGCATCGCTCCCCCAAAGTTAGTGTTAAGCTGCTGGCTTCTTGCTGCGAGCAATCAATTCACTTCCCGGATGGCGATGGCCTTTAATGACTTCATTAACCCGGCCGGGGTTGACGTCATACTTAGCTGCGATCCGATGCTGGAATTCTCCGTTCCAGTAACTCAACCAAATCTCCACAGCATCATTGTGGGTCAACTTGTAAGATGGCATGCGAATTTTCATAAGCGTTTAGCTCCTGAACATCCGTGCAGTTGATGTTATCCCTATTGACAAATGAGCTTATAGCGCCCACTTAGCGTCTCAAGTGATCACTTATGTTCCACCTGCACGGTGGGTACAAAATAGGTCGGTTGGTGTTGGCGCACCGCCGACCTGCTCATGTTATTGATGTAGAAATCAGTAACATCGCAATTATGGGTAGCGCTTCCATAATATTCAATAGTCTATGTTGGTTTTTTTGACAGGTTTTCATCCCTATCAACGTTTTTCTCTGTTTTTGCATGAATAGAGGCTGCTCTGTCCATCGCTTTGAGAAATCGCATTTCCCCTAGCGTTTCGCGCCTTTTTCCCCTATATGCGCAGCATCATTGCCTTTTAGGCGATGCTTTAGACGGCCCCTGCTGGACGACATCCCGGCTGTGGGCGACGATTGTTCCTCATTTTTGAAAGGATGACCCGATGTCGATCACCGTGGAACGCAAGGCAGAAATTCTCAAGGAATTCGCGACGAAGGCAAATGACACCGGCTCGCCGGAAGTGCAGGTTGCCGTTCTTTCCGAACGCATCAAGAATCTGACCGAGCACTTCAAGGACCACAAGAAGGACAACCACTCACGTCGTGGCCTTCTGATGCTGGTTTCCAAGCGTCGTAGCCTGCTTGATTACCTGAAGCGCATTGATGAACCGCGTTATCAGTCGCTGATTGAGCGCCTCGGCCTGCGCCGCTAAAACGAATTTCCGGCGGGTTTCAATGCGAAATCCGCCGGAACTCTTTTCTCCCCTTGGAGAGAAGTGCTGTTCGGCAAGGGTGTCGAGGCAGCAAACCATGAGGGTCCTGGGGCAGGATTGCAGGATACTTTTATATAGAGTCTCCCGTTGTCTTGCCCGTGGCCAAGAAAACTAACGAAAGGCGCGTCTTCGAAATGACGCTGCCGACCAACCAAGGACGACACATGTTCAACCACCACAAAGTCGAGATCGAATGGGCAGGCCGCCCGCTTACGCTCGAAACCGGCAAGATTGCCCGTCAGGCTGACGGCGCCGTGCTGGCGACCTATGGCGAGAGCGTCGTGCTGGCTACCGTCGTTTCGGCAAAAGAGCCGAAGCCGGGCCAGGACTTCTTCCCGCTGACCGTGAATTATCAGGAAAAGTCCTACGCTGCCGGTCGCATTCCAGGTGGCTATTTCAAGCGCGAAGGCCGTCCGAGCGAAAACGAAACGCTTGTTTCGCGACTGATCGACCGTCCGATCCGCCCGCTCTTTGTCGAAGGCTACAAGAACGACACGCAGGTTGTTATCACCGTTCTCCAGCACGATCTGGAAAACAATCCCGATGTCCTGTCGATGGTTGCCGCTTCCGCAGCACTTACCCTTTCCGGTGTACCCTTCATGGGACCGATCGGCGGCGCGCGCGTCGGCTATATCAACGGCAAGTACGTTTTGAATCCGCATGTCGATGAAATGCCGGAATCGAAGCTCGATCTGATCGTCGCTGGTACGAGCGAAGCTGTTCTCATGGTTGAATCGGAAGCTCAGGAGCTTTCCGAAGACGTGATGCTTGAAGCCGTCATTTTCGGCCAGAAGGGATTCCAGCCGGTTATCGACGCGATCATCAAGCTCGCCGAAGTTGCTGCGAAGGAACCGCGTGAATTCAACGCCGACGATCTCTCCGCTCTCGAAGCCGAGCTGCTTGCCGCCGTTGAAGGCGATCTTCGCGAGGCTTACAAGCTCACCGATAAACAGAGCCGCTACAATGCCGTCGATGCCGCAAAGGCAAAGGCCATTGCCGCAGTTCTTCCCGAAGGCGACGTAGAGCCCAAGTGGACCAAGGAACAGGTTGGCGCGGTCTTCAAAGATCTGCAGGCCAAAATCGTTCGCTGGAACATCCTCGATACCGGCAGCCGCATCGACGGTCGCGATCTCAAGACCGTTCGCCCGATCGTATCGGAAGTAGGAATCCTTCCTCGCACCCATGGTTCGGCGCTGTTTACCCGTGGTGAAACGCAGGCTCTTGTCGTGGCCACGCTTGGCACGGGGGAAGACGAGCAGTTCATCGACGAGCTGACCGGTACGCGCAAGGAAAGCTTCCTGCTGCACTATAATTTCCCGCCTTATTCCGTTGGTGAAACGGGCCGTATGGGTTCGCCGGGTCGTCGCGAAATTGGCCATGGCAAGCTTGCATGGCGCGCTGTTCATCCGATGCTGCCGGCTGCCGAGCAGTTTCCGTACACATTGCGCGTCGTTTCGGAGATTACCGAGTCCAACGGCTCGTCCTCGATGGCAACCGTCTGCGGCACCTCGCTTGCGCTGATGGATGCCGGCGTTCCGCTGGCAAAGCCGGTGGCAGGTATCGCCATGGGCCTGATCAAGGAAGAAGATCGCTTCGCTGTTCTCTCTGACATCCTCGGAGACGAAGACCATCTTGGCGACATGGATTTCAAGGTTGCCGGTACCAGCGAAGGCATCACCGCGCTGCAGATGGATATCAAGATCGACGGTATTACCGAAGAGATCATGAAGGTTGCTCTGGAGCAGGCCAAGGGTGGCCGTATGCACATCCTCGGGGAAATGAGCAAGACGCTTACCGAAGGCCGCAGCCAGCTTGGCGAGTTCGCTCCGCGCATCGAAGTAATGCAGATTCCGGTCGACAAGATCCGTGACGTCATCGGCTCGGGTGGCAAGGTTATTCGCGAAATCGTGGAAAAGACCGGCGCCAAGATCAACATTGAAGATGATGGCACGGTCAAGATTGCGTCCTCGAGCGGCAAGGAAATCGAAGCCGCCCGCAAGTGGATCCACACGATTGTTGCCGAGCCGGAAGTTGGCGAAATTTACGAAGGTACAGTCGTCAAGGTTGCCGACTTCGGCGCGTTCGTGAACTTTTTCGGTCCTAAGGATGGTCTGGTTCACATTTCGCAGCTCTCCAACGGCCGCCCGGAAAAGACCGGCGATGTCGTCAAGGAAGGCCAGAAGGTCTACGTCAAGCTCATGGGCTTCGACGAGCGTGGCAAGGTTCGCCTGTCGATGAAGGTCGTCGACCAGGAAACCGGCCAGGAAATCAAGAAGGACGACGCTGCTGAATAAGCAGAATTGCCTTTGAAACCAGGAAAGGCGTTGCCTTGGCGGGCAGCGCCTTTTCCATATTTGTTCGAGTTGATTGCCATGAACGAAGCGCTGAAAACCCTGTTCCACCCATTCGAAACCGGATCGCTGGAAAATCCCGCTGCGAACGATCGCGTTTTATTTCTCGACGTCGAGGCCGATAGATCTTTGCCAATGGATTTTCCAAAGCCCGCGTTCTGTGTGCAGCCGTCGCGACCCGCCTATCTTGCTGCCAAAGGATACGGCTGGACTGTCGAGCCGCGCCTGAGCGAAGGGACTTTTGATGCGGCGCTCATTCTGGGGGGGCGCTATCGCGGTCGCAGCGAGGCGCGGGTGGCAGAAGCTTTGCGCGCCGTGAAGGAAGGCGGGTTGATCGTCGTCGCCGCTTCCAAGGATGACGGGGCACAATCCTTGCGAAAGCGCATCGCGCAGCTGGTCGAGATCGAAGGTTCCGAACCAAAATATCATGGCATCGCCTTCTGGTTTCGCCGGCCGGTGGCATGCGAGGCGGCCGTGGAGCAGTTGCAGGCAGCGACCGCCGAAATTCCTGGCACCGGAGGCATGAAGGCGCCGGTGGGCGTCTTTTCGCATGACCGCATCGATGTCGGCTCAAAATTGCTGGTCGCGCATCTGCCAGAGCTCAAGGGGCGCGTCGCTGATTACGGCGCTGGCTGGGGATATCTCTCCGCTCACGCGCTGAAGGTTTCCGGCAAGATCACGCATCTCGATCTCTATGAAGCGGATTTCGAAGCACTTGAAGCCGCGCGCGCCAATCTGGACGAGCAGGCTAGCGAGGCAGAGCTCTCCCTCAAATGGCTTGATCTGACGCGCGAGGAAATCTCCGGGATTTATGACGCGGTCATCATGAACCCGCCTTTCCACAAGGGAAGAGCTGCGGAACCGTCACTGGGGCAGGCCTTTATCAAGAAGGCCGCTGCGCGCCTTCGCCCTGGCGGCAGACTTTACATGGTAGCAAATCGGCAGCTGCCCTACGAGGCTGTCCTGCAGCAGGCTTTCGGCAATTATACGCAACTTGCGGATCAGGCCGGTTTCAAGGTGCTGACGGCGCGCCGATAGCAGTCGTTCACGCAGTTTGGTTCATATTCGCATGAGGCACTGCGAATCTTTACCGCGGAACGAGGGTATCTCAACTATCCGGGTTTAGCTCCGCCCATGCCCGCTGCTCGCGATAAAATGGGTGCAGGAGAAGCCGCCTTTGTCGCAGTCCTCACGCTTGCCATAGCGCACGACCGAACCGTCTTCGCGCTCTGTCACCCCGCCGGCTGCGCGCAATACGGCATCGCCTGCCGCCGTGTCCCATTGCATGGTGGGGCCAAAGCGGGGATAGAGATCGGCTTCTCCCGATGCAATCAGGCAGAACTTGATCGATGATCCTACCGAAACGAGATCGGCCTGCTTGTGGCGCGCGATGAATTCTTCTGTTTTGGGCGTTGAGTGTGAGCGGCTGGCGACGATGCGCAGGCGTTCCCCGGGTTCGACCACCTTCAGCGGCACCCGGCTTTCGACCTGCCAGTCCTTGTCATAGACGATCTTTTCGGCATGGTCCCGCAGACCTGTATAAAGTACGCGTTGGCATGGCACGAACACAGCGCCGATGACTGGAATGCCATGCTCGATCAGTGCGATGTTGATTGTGTACTCGCTGCGTCCTTCGACAAATTCGCGCGTACCGTCAAGGGGGTCGATCAGAATGAAACGCTCGCCATCGATATTCGGGATTCGTCCTGCCGCGGCTTCTTCTTCAGCGATAACGGGAATGTCCGGCAGATGGTCTTTCAGCCCGTCGAGAATGATCGCCTCGGCTGCACGATCCGCCACGGTAACGGGCGATGCATCCGACTTGTGTTCAACAGCGAGCGTCTCGTCGCGAAAATGTTTAAGCGTCTCCTTGCCAGCAGCGAGAGCGAGATCAGCGAAGAGATCAAGAATGAGGGCGTCGTGCATAAGAAACCGGCTTGTCCATGGAGCATCTGTGCTCCGTCTAGGGCGCCACGGATCATAACACAATAAGTACCAGAATAGCGAGATTTGCAAAAACATCTGTTGGGAGGGAAATCGTAAGAGGATCAGCGGCTTTATACTGCGATCTCTCCAATCTGGACGGGGATGGTTTTTTGCTGCGAGCGCATTGAAGAACATCGCTAAAGGCTTGCAGGGCCGCATTTTTTCACATTTGTGCTTCAAGCGGGGCGCGAGGACAAGGCGATGTTATCCACCTTCTTGTGTCCGGTGGGAGAATTGCGGCCATCGCAATCTGGAGAAAATGCATGGACCGCTCGTCAATTCTCTCGCTTCCTCTCATCATGCCCTCGCAGGCTCAGAAACACGTCACACACAACGAAGCGCTCGACATGCTCGACGCCCTTGTTCAACTCTCGGTTCTGAGCCGAACGGCGGTTGCTCCGCCAGCGGCGCCAGCTTTAGGCGATCGATATATCATTGCACCCGATCCGACCGGAGCATGGGAGGGCCAAGCGCAGAAACTTGCTGTCTGGCGCGGTAATGGTTGGGATTTTCTGATTCTGCCGGTTGGCGCGCTCGCCTATGTTGCGGATGAAGAGAGCGTGTTCGTGAAGCATGCAGACGGTTGGGAGGCGGTGAGGACGAAGCTTCCGGGGGGCTTCATCCGTCAGGATGGCATCGGGATCAATGCCGAGGCCGATAGCTATAACCGCTTCAGCATCAATGCGCAGGCGAGTCTTTTCAATCATGAAGGCGGATCGCACCGGCTGACGATGAACAAGAACGTATCCAGCGACACAGCCACAATGGTTTTTCAGACGAACTGGTCGGGCCGTGCTGAAATGGGCCTGGCGGGTAACGATGATTTTAACGTCAAGGTAAGCGCCGACGGCGAGACCTGGCGGGATGCCATGCGCATCGACGGTGCGAGCGGGCAGGCGATCTTCCCAGGTGGAGTGCGTGCGCCTGGTATCCTCACGCACAACCTTTATGCCGCACTGACGGATGCAGTGTCGACAGGATCTACTGTCCTGACGCGGACAGGGCTTTCCTGCACCGTCACGACCTCTTCGGGGAGTGCCAGGATCCGCTTGCTCGCATCATTGTGCCTGGGAGCGGATTTTGCGCTGACGGTGCCGAAGGTCGGGATATTGCGGAACGGAGTCCGTATATGGCCCCAACTGGCGGATGCGAGCTACTATCCGCAAACAGGAAGTGCGCCAGCATCGACGTGGCACATCGCGCCGGCACTTATCCAGTGCGAGGATCAACCAGGTGAGGGCACCTTCGTCTATGAGATTGCCATCGCGAGTTCTGATGGCGGCCCGGTCTATCTCAATCGCCGCGCCGCAGACACTATGCTGGTCGGCGAGAGTTCCCTGACCCTCGCCGAAATAGAATGATTACTTGCCCTGACGCTTGATGAAGGTCAGGACCGTGTCGATGATACGGTCCTGATCGCCGCTGGAGAGATAGGGATGCATAGGCAGGCAGAGAATCTGCTTGGGTAGCGTTTCCGAGACGGCGAGACCGGTCGGTGTGCGTGGAAAGTGCTCATAGGCCTTCTGGACGTGCAACGGCTTCACATAATAGATCACCGAGGGGATGCCGTTTTCGGTCAAATGAGCGCGTAGCGCGTCGCGGTGGGATGTTTCAATCGCATACTGCGCCCATGCCGACCGCGTCCCTGTTCGATTGGATGCGGCTTTCAACATCGTACCGAAGCCGTCGAAATAGCGTTGCGCGACCTTGCGGCGAGCCTCCATCTCGTCTTCAAGAATGGCGAGCTTTTCGAGCAGGATGGCTGCCTGAACGGTGTCCAGACGTGAATTCAGCCCGACGTGAACATTGTCATATTGCGTCTCGCCTTTGCCATGGAAGGCATAGGAGCGCAGCAGATCGGCCAGTTCTCCGTCATTGGTGAACATTGCGCCGCCATCGCCATAACACCCAAGAGGTTTGGCCGGGTAGAAACTTGTACCCGCAACATCGCCATAAGCACCGCACATCTGGTCAGCACCGCCGCCGATCGCCTGTGCAGCATCTTCGATCACCATCAGGTTCTCGCGTTTGGCAATTGCCAGAATGGCCTCGTAATCGGCTGGCTCACCGAACAGGTCGACCGGAATGATCGCACGAGGCTTCAGCTTGCCCTCCTGCTTGATCATGGCGATTGCGGCTTCAAGACTGGCGGGGTCAAGATTGTAGGTGTCCGGATCGACATCGACAAAAACCGGGGCGGCCTTTGCGAGTGCAACCACTTCCGCGGTGGCCGCAAAGGTAAAGCTCGGAACGAACACCGCATCGCCTGGGCCAATGCCACGGGCAAGCAACGGTATCAGAAGCGCGTCCGTACCATTCGCGCAGGCGACGACATGCTTGACGCCAACATATTCTGCCAATGCGCCTTCCAGTTCGCTGACTTCCGGGCCGAGAATATATTTACCGCTGTTGACCACGCGCATGATTGCGGAATTGATGCGGTCGCCGAGACGTTCGCGCTGGGCTCCTAGGTCGATAAACTGCATGATATGTCGCCTGTTTTAAAATCGAGATATTGCTGGGCGCTCAATAGCAGGTGCCATCTGGTCCTGAAAGCGTCGCCAGCCCCCGAATACTGTACCAGTTGTCGCAGCTATTTGAATCGGAGCGCCGAAGAAAATGAACAAGTGGCTGTTATAAATAGTAAAAATGAGTTTTTCTGTGCTTTGTTATCACCCGTCTGGGCGTGTATGATACAGGAAGTGAACGGAATGCGTGTGCAGCGTCTCGCCCTCGACATGAAACCGACAGACAAACAATGCGTTAGAAACGAATAGCGAATCTGCGTTTCAATTTCGATTCGCGTTCCCACCTGAAGGCAAGCGCCCTTCCATTTTTGACCGGATTACAATGATCAAGACCGTTTTCACGACGCCTTTCAACGACCAGAAACCCGGCACTTCCGGGCTCCGCAAGAAGGTAAAGATCTTCGAGCAACCGAACTATCTGGAGAATTTCGTCCAGTCGCTGCTCGACAGTCTGGAGGGGGGGGCAGCGGGAAAAACCTTTATCCTTGGCGGTGATGGGCGTTATTATAATCGGCAGGCGATCGCGACCGTTTTGAAAATGGCCGCTGCGAATGGTGTCGCGAAGGTCATAGTTGGCCAGGGTGGAATTCTCTCGACGCCGGCGGCATCGAACCTTATCCGCAAGCGCAAAGTCGATGGTGGCATCGTTCTCTCTGCCAGCCATAATCCCGGCGGCCCCAATTACGATTTCGGCATCAAGTTCAATGTCGGCAACGGTGGTCCTGCCCCCGAAAAATTGACCAATGCGGTCTACGCTCGCTCCAGGGAAATCGCAGAGTACAAGACGCTCGACGCCGATGTGCCATCCCTCGCTATCCTAGGTACGTTCGATCTGGCCGGAATGACTGTCGAGATCGTTGATCCTGTGAGTGATTATGCGCAATTGATGGAAGAGCTTTTCGATTTTTCCGCGATACGTGACCTGCTTGGCTCAGGATTCCGCATGCGCTTCGATGCGATGAGTGCTGTCACCGGACCTTATGCGCTCGAGATTTTCGAGAAACGTCTTGGTGCGCCTGCGGGTACCGTTCTCAATTCGAAGCCGCTCGAAGATTTTGGCGGTCATCATCCCGATCCCAACATCGTGCACGCGAAGAAACTGTACGAAGAGCTGATGGGATCCGGCGCGCCGGACTTCGGCGCCGCTTCCGATGGTGATGGTGATCGCAATCTCATTCTGGGGCGCGGTATTTTCGTTAATCCATCCGACAGCCTTGCCATTCTGGCGGCCAATGCACATCTTGCTCCCGCATATAAGAACGGCATTGCCGGGATCGCGCGGTCCATGCCGACCAGCCGCGCGGCTGACCGTGTGGCCGAAAAGCGCGGCATTGGCATGTATGAAACGCCCACAGGCTGGAAATTCTTCGGCAATCTGCTTGACGCTGGCAAGGTCACCATCTGCGGTGAGGAAAGTGCTGGAACCGGTTCGGATCACGTGCGGGAAAAGGATGGCCTGTGGGCCATTCTGCTCTGGCTGAATATCCTGGCTGTGCGCAAGGAAAGCGTTGCCGACATTGTCAATGCGCACTGGGCTGAGTTCGGACGCAACTATTATGCGCGCTATGATTACGAGGAAGTGGAGCAGGCGCGCGCCGACGCCTTGATGACCGAACTCCGTGCGAAGCTGAGTACATTGAAGGGGCAGGCGATTGAAGGCGAAATGGTCTCGGATGCTGACGACTTCGCCTACCACGACCCGATTGACGGCTCGGTCAGCGAAAATCAGGGCATTCGTGTCTTGTTCGAAAGCGGGTCGCGCATCGTCTTTCGCTTGTCCGGTACCGGTACAAGCGGCGCGACTTTGCGCGTTTATCTGGAGCGCTACGAGCCTGCGGGAGGAAATCATCGTCAGGAGACGCAGGCGGCGCTTGTCAAGCTGGTTCATGCAGCAGAAGAAATCGCCGGTATAGCGCGACACACCGGACGCGATGCGCCTTCCGTTATCACTTGATGACCAAATTATCCGGATGAAGAACCCTGGCGTGGCGGCTGCAAAGATCGCCACGTCGATTTTTTTTGTGAATCAGTTTCCCCGCCATCCACAGCAAAACCTTGTTTTGTCGATTTAAAAAGAACTTTAACAAAAGGTGGCGGCTTTATGGCGACCGAAAATTTCGCTCGCACATCTCCAGTATAGTGGAAATCGCGACCTGCATTTTCGTTTACGTGAAAGGCGATTGTCATCCCGGATTCTGTGCCCATAATCGGCCTCACAATATAAGCCAATGGGAGACGGCAAAATGCTAAAGACATTCCTTAAAGGTGCAATGCTCGCGACGAGCCTGACGATGGCAGGAGGCGTATTTGCTTCCGTTGCTCAGGCTCAAACCTACAACCGAGGCAACGACACCGATCCAACGACGCTCGATCATCAGAAGACCTCGACGGTGGCCGAGGGGCATATTATGCGTGACCTGCAGGAAGGTCTCGTAGCCTTTGGCCCGAAGGCCGAGATCGTGCCGGGTGCAGCCGAAAGCTGGGAAATTTCCGAGGACGGTCTCGTCTATACCTTCAAATTGCGCGAAGACGGCAAGTGGTCGAACGGAGAGCCGGTCACGGCCGAAGATTTCGTCTTTACCTTCCAGCGTATTCAGGATCCGGCAACGGCTGCGCCTTATGCCAATATGCACTATATCATCAAGAACGCCGAGAAGCTGAACAAGGGCGAGGTCGATAAGGCCGAGCTTGGCGTGAAAGCCATTGACGAGCGCACGCTGGAAATTACCCTGAACGAGCCGACGCCGTATTTTCTTGGTCTGCTAACGCATCAGACAGGGCTTCCCGTGAACAAGAAATCGGTCGAAGAGCATGGTGAGGCCTTCTCTCGTCCGGGAAATCTTGTTTCGAACGGCGCGTTCATGCTGGAATCCTTCGTTCCAAACGACAAGATCGTTCTCAAGAAGAACCCGCATTATCATGCGGCTGACGAGGTAAAGCTCGAGACCGTCAACATCATCCCCTTCGAAGATCGGGCTGCCTGCCTGCGGCGCTTCGAAGCCGGGGAAATCCATACATGTTCGGACCTGGCTGCCGAGCAAATGGATTACATGAAGCAGAACCTTGGGGATCAAGTGCGCATCGCGCCTTATCTGGGCACATATTATCTGCCGGTGAAGGGTAAGGAAGGCTCACCGCTCAAGGACAAGCGCGTCCGTCGGGCGCTGTCGCTGGTCATCGATCGCGACTTCCTCGCCAAGGATATCTGGCGTGATACCATGCTGCCCGGCTATTCTATGGTTCCCCCCGGCATCGACAATTACAATGATCCTGTCTTCCTGGAATTCAAGGAGGACGATCTTCTGGATCGTGAGGATGAAGCAAAGAGACTGCTTGAGGAAGCCGGCATCAAGGAAGGCGAGCTCACTGTCGAGCTGCGCTATAACACATCTGAAAATCACAAGAACACGATGACCGCCGTGGGCGACATGTTCAAGAACATCGGCGTCAACGCCACTTATGTTGAAATGGAAGGCACGGGCTATTTCAACTATATGAAGAATGACGGCGCGTTCGACATCAGCCGCGCTGGCTGGATCGGCGATTATTCCGATCCGCAGAACTTCCTGTTCCTGTTCGAAACGGATAATCTCGGCTTCAACTATCCTCGGTGGTCGAACGCCGAATATGACAAGCTGATGGCCGAAGCCGCGAAGGAAACGGATCTCGCTGCGCGCAGCAAGATCCTGGCGCAGGCCGAGACTATCCTGCTGGACGAAGAACCGGCTATCCCGGTCCTCTACTATGCATCGGGATCGCTGGTTTCAAACAAGGTTTCCGGCTGGGAAGACAATCTCCAGAACGCGCACCGCGCGCGCTATATCTCGATCGCTGAATAATCTCTGAGACGTGTTCCGGTGGAGCCTGCCGCTCCGCCGGATTGCTCTTCCATACGGCTGGGCATCACCGAATCCAGGAGTAGCGCGGTGTTTTTCTATGTGTTGCGTCGGTTGGCGGGAGCCATCCCGACCCTGTTCGTCATCGTGACGATTTCGTTCTTCATGATTCGGCTGGCGCCTGGCGGTCCCTTCGATCTGGAGCGTCCGCTCGATCCGCTGATCATGCAAAATCTTGAGCGCGTTTATAATCTCGACAAGCCGGTCTGGCAGCAATATCTGCTTTATCTCAGCAATCTCGCCCATGGCGACCTGGGCCCAAGCTTCACGCGACGTGACTTCTCCGTTGCTGATCTCTTCCGCGTCGG
The DNA here is from genome assembly GCF_014652835.1 of Limoniibacter endophyticus. Classification (GTDB taxonomy): domain Bacteria; phylum Pseudomonadota; class Alphaproteobacteria; order Rhizobiales; family Rhizobiaceae; genus Limoniibacter; species Limoniibacter endophyticus. The sequence continues at coordinate 303,996 of NZ_BMZO01000004.1, read as the reverse complement.
TCTGCCTGTTTCGATCATGATCGGCGGTCTGTCGATCCTGATAGCGCTGGTACTTGGCACCTTTTTCGGTGCGTTGGCAGCACTGCGGCAGAATTCTTGGGTCGATTATATGGTCGTGGGCGTTGCAACCTTCGGCATTACCATTCCGCCCTTCATCGTTGCGCCGATTCTCAGTCTGCTCTTCGGCGTCATGATGGGATGGCTGCCCGCTGGTGGCTGGCAAAGCGGTTCAATCCGTCATCTCATCTTGCCGGTCGCGACGCTTGCACTGCCGCAGATCGCTATCATCGCGCGCCTCACCCGGGGCGCAACCATCGAGGCGCTTCGTTCAAATCATGTGCGCACGGCGCGAGCCTATGGTCTTCCGAACCGCGTCGTGCTGATTGTGCATACTTTGCGCGCTGCGATGCTGCCGGTCGTTTCCTATCTCGGACCGACAGCGGCAAGCCTGCTCACCGGGTCGGTGGTGGTCGAAACCATTTTTGGCATCCCGGGTATCGGGCGCTATTTCGTTCAAGGCGCGCTTGGTCGTGACTACACCCTCGTCATGGGAACGGTCGTGGTGATCGCCTGCTTCGTCGTGGTGTTCAATCTGATCGTCGACCTTGTTTATGCCTGGCTCGACCCGCGCGTCCGTTACGACTGAGGAGCATGAAATGACGATTACCCCCGCAGTCGAAATTGCCGCCACTGGCGAAACCGTTTCGGGCCGCTCGCTCTGGCAGGACGCCTGGATCCGCTTGCGACGCAACAAGGCCGCCGTTACCAGCATGATCGTGCTTGGCTTCATGGCGCTGATCGCTATTTTCGGCCCGATGCTCTGGCCGCACCCTTACGATCGCATCTATCCGCAATATGTACGTATGCCAGCGTCGATAGAGGCCTATCCGAAGGCCGACGATATCCAGCCAGCCTTCGCATCCGCGCTGGACCGCGTGCGCGGGCTGGAAGTGGGTGAAATCGAAGTTGGCTCGTCATCGATCAGCGCGCCGATTTCGAGCGCGGATGAAATCGATCCGCGCATAACGCGTTATCTCGAACGATCCGACCTGTTCACGAATGCCCGCATCGAGGATCTGACCGCTGACGGTCGCACCGGAACAATAGCGGCCGACGTCAACCGCGTTCGCTTTATCTTTGGCACGGATGCGAATGGGCGCGATCTCGCGGCCCGCATCATGGTTGGCATTCGCATTTCAATGGCCATTGGTTTGCTCGCCTCGGTCATGTCGCTTCTGCTGGGCGTTACTTACGGTGCTGCGTCCGGTTATATTGGCGGCAAGGTGGATGACGTGATGATGCGCGTTGTGGACGTGCTTTATTCGCTACCGTTCATCTTTTTCGTCATATTGCTGGTCGTGTTCTTCGGGCGAAGTTTCATTCTGATCTTTATCGCCATCGGTGCGACGGAATGGCTCGACATGGCCAGAATCGTGCGGGGCCAGACACTGACCATCAAACGGCAGGAATATGTGCAGGCGGCACAAGCGCTCGGCGTCTCATCAAGCGGCATCCTCCGACGCCACGTTATTCCGAACACGCTCGGGCCGGTCGTGGTCTTCTCGACTTTGCTGATCCCGAAGGCGATCCTGCTGGAAAGCCTGCTCTCTTTCCTTGGGCTGGGTGTGCAGGAACCGCTTACCAGTCTTGGCCTGCTTATTTCCGAGGGGGCAGCCAACATGCGCGGCGCGACCTGGCTGCTCGTCTATCCGGCGCTCACGCTCACCGCTATCTTGTTTGCCCTGAACTTCCTGGGCGACGGTTTGCGCGATGCACTCGACCCGAAGGATCGCTGACATGGAAAATCAAACGCAGACCGTCCTGTCCGTCCGGGACCTGCATGTCGAGTTTCAGACCAATGACGGCGCCGTGCACGCGGTCAAAGGGGTGGAGCTTGACGTGAAAGCGGGCGAAACCGTTGCGATCGTCGGTGAATCCGGCTCCGGCAAAAGCCAGACAATGATGGCCATCATGGGATTGCTCGCCTCCAATGGGCGCACACGTGGCCAGGCTCTTTATCGAGGCAGGAATATTGTAGGCCTGCGCGAAAGGGACCTGAACCGGATTCGTGGCAATGATATCACCATGATCTTTCAGGAGCCGATGACGTCTCTCGATCCACTCTACAAGATCGGACGGCAAATGGCGGAGCCGCTGATCCATCACAAGGGCTTGTCAAAGCAGGCTGCACGCGAGCGTGTGCTGGAACTTCTGCGCCTTGTCGGCATCCCCGAGCCGGAACGTCGTATCGACAGCTATCCGCATGAGCTTTCGGGCGGCCAGCGTCAGCGCGTCATGATCGGCATGGCACTCGCCAATGATCCGGACATATTGATCGCCGACGAACCAACAACCGCGCTCGACGTAACAATTCAGGCACAGATTCTGGAACTGCTGGCAGAATTGCAAAAGAAACTAGGTATGGCCATCGTCTTCATCACCCATGATCTTGGCATCGTGCGACGGCTTGCGGATCGCGTTTATGTGATGCGGCGTGGCGAGGTGGTGGAGCAGGGCGAGACGGAAGCCCTCTTCAGCGCGCCTTCCCATGATTATACCAGAATGCTCCTGTCCGCCGAACCCGAGGGCCGGAAAGACCCGGTTGCCGATAATGCGCCGATTTTGCTGGAGGGGCGCGATGTTGGCGTGACCTTCAATATTGGAGGATCCGTTCTCTTTGGTAAGCAGGTTTATCTCAAGGCCGTCGATGGCATAAGTGTTGCGCTGCGAAAGGGGCAGACCATCGGCATCGTGGGCGAGTCCGGTTCCGGCAAGTCGACGCTCGGTCGCGCTCTCTTGCGGCTTCAGCCAAGCACGGGCGACATACGTTTTCAGAACAACGCCATCTCGCACATCGATGCCAAGGCGATGCAACGCTACCGCAGGCAGCTTCAACTTGTCTTTCAGGATCCCTTCGGGTCGCTCTCGCCGCGCATGACGGTCGGCCAGATCATCACTGAGGGGCTCCTCGTGCATGAACCGGGAATCAGTCGGAAGCAGCGGGACCAGCGCGCCATCGCGGCGCTAGAGGAAGTTGGCCTTGATCCCATTATGCGCAATCGCTACCCGCATGAGTTCTCGGGCGGCCAGCGCCAGCGAATCGCGATTGCACGGGCAATTATTCTGAAGCCCGAAGTCGTGGTGCTGGACGAACCTACTTCGGCTCTCGATCGCACGGTGCAGAAACAAATCGTCGATCTTCTGCGCGACCTCCAGCGTGAGCACGGCTTGTCTTACCTGTTTATCAGCCACGATCTCGCCGTCGTACGCGCCATGGCCGACTATATTATCGTGATGAAGAACGGCCGGATCATTGAGGAAGGAGGTACAGAGGCGATCTTCGATGATCCTCAGATGGAATATACCAGGACGCTCATGGCTGCCGCCATCGATCCGACCCGCTTTGGCGAAAAAAGCCAAACTGTCTGAGGATGCTGGCTGAGCGGGCAGGGGAGGATGCATATGCTCTTCCCCTGCCCAAGGGTCATGCTGCCTGAACAGCGACGGCTGGCATTGCGGGCGTTGCGGGAATAAAGGGCCTATAAGGGCCTATATGAACCAGCCCCGTGGATTTCGCTTCCTCCAGGGCCAGAAGACTTTCCGGATGTTTTGCCGCTTTGCGCGCATATCGAAGCGCTTTGTCCCGCGCATTACGGCTTACTCTATTGAACGCTGCAAAGCAGCGCCTTCCCGAGACGCGGTCGATCTTGCCATGCACGATGACCTGCCATCTCAGCTCGTTCCACATGCGGCGCCAATAGATCTCCTGTATCCCACCGATGAAGGTGATGTTTTCCCTTATGCAATATTCCATCACATCGGCGCAAAATCGGCTCTTGATCGCCCCAACGCCCTTCTCGCGATATTTGGGGGCGACGAAACCCCGCGTCCACTCGGCAATGCAAGCTTCGGTCGGTACCGGTATCCTGCCGCAAAACTCGGAGAAGTGCTCGCCTAGCATGGTTGGCTGTGTGAAAGGGATAAGGCGGGAGCCCGCGATAATCTCGTCACCATTCATGCTGACAAGATATGTTGCATGATCCGTGTCGTACTGATCAATTTCAAGGCCATCGGCTCGTTCTTCGCGCCAATTTTTCTCCCCAACATATATATCGTGCCGTATTGAAAATAATTTTTCCAGAATTTCTATGTATTCGCTTTGATTTGCACTGTTTATGACGTGCGTTTCCATTGCTGCTCCCCTGAAAGCTTCAGGGCGCATATTAATTTTTAGGAAGTTTTTATTAATACGTAGATTTAGATATTGATTTTTAAGAACAGTACGTTGAATTGATTCTCGCGCGAATATACCGCGGCTTCTCGGTCCGGCGCGTCTGTTCCGTTATGTCTAGAGGTTGATATAGCCGTTCAGGAGCGCGATTGCTACAGCTTGGGTTGTAGTCGAAACGTTCAATTTTCCACGTATGGTGGAAAGATGGACATGGACTGTCCGCTCCGAGATGCCCAGGATCACGGATGTTTCCCAGGAAGTTTTGCCGAGCGCTATCCAGGTCAAAATTTCCATTTCGCGACCCGAAATCTGCCTGTTGGCTTGATCCGCCGCGGTTCTGGCTGCGGTTTGTTGAAGGCGAGACAATGCCAGGTTGAAGTAGCTAGCTGCCAGATATGCCATCGCAACAGTGTTGGTTTCGTTGATCAACGGAGCTTCGGTTGCTAACGAGACGACGCGTTTGCCCCATTTGGTATCCCGCAAAGGGATAGTTATGCCGTCCGCCATGCCCAGAGCCTCGGACTCCTTTTGCAAAGCCGTTCGCTTTATTCGCTCCGCTTTATTGCCGAAATGCGTATTCTTTACTGAATTCCATGTGAAGGGGACTTCGGATACCAGTGCATTCTGACTAACCGGGTCAACTTGGAAGTAGTTCTGATCGATATAGCGTTCAGTCCATCTTTCCGGCCACTGATTCAGGATGACTTGGGTGGAAATCTCTGCACCGGATCTCTTCAAGTCGCTGACAATGAACGAGTTAAAGGAGTTTTTATGCAGTAGCGAGGTAAACTTCTCGTTCAGTTCTCTTTCCGTCGAAACGGATGAGCTTGCCGTAACGAATGCAAGAACATCATTTGCAAAATTTTGGACGGGCATACTTAACGTCCTGACGCTTGAACAGCGTCAAATATTGCAGGCTAAAATAAGGAAGTCAACTTTATGGAATGTGATTTATCGTGAAAATTGTAATTATATAAAAACTCTACTTTAGGGGAGGGTAATGAAACGAGTTCGAGGGTGCCGCTGAAGATCCTATTCATAGAGAGGATGAATGTCGGCGTGATGAAAGAAGTAAATCTTCTGAAAAGAAAAATGTCCCATGCAGGGTGCGAGATGGGACACAATATAATATCAAATCAATCAGGCGTTGAAAGCGTTTTGAGGCTAGATCGCCAGCGGCGTCTTTCCCTTAATCGGAGGTGTCTCCGTCAGAAGGCCGGCACTCTCGGCTGCCTCAACAAACGCACAATGTGCCTTGTCGATCGATGCCCACCCGTCGAGCGTATCATGGCAGGCTGCAACTGCCTTGCGGTAACGGGCGCATTTCGGGCAGGGCCACTGACTAGTCAATAGCTCGAGTGCCTCCCACGTAGAGGAAATGCGATTGACCAAGGTTCCTACTCGAACCGAAACCGGCTGGGGAAAGGGTTTATCGCTCATCGCCATAACCTCATCTTTTTCTGTCCCATCTAATCAGGAGTTGGAGGACACCTGTAAATGCTCGGGCAGGATAGAGGTTCCGGAGAGAGGGGGAAATCTCGGTTTATGCCTATCTCTTTGAATTTAAATAAAAATGGCCGGCTAAGCCGGCCATTCATTGGCATTTTCGCGAGTGTTAGGCTACGCGAAGATTGTCAGCGGACTGACGGCCCGAACGCTTGTCGGTAGCCAGTTCGTAAGAGATTTTCTGACCATCGTTCAGGCCGTTCAGGCCTGCGCGTTCTACAGCCGAAATGTGGACGAACACGTCCTGGCCGCCGTCTTCAGGCTGAATGAAGCCAAAGCCCTTGGTCGAGTTGAACCACTTAACGGTACCATTGATCATGACGATTTTCCTAATCGTAGCAAGAAAGGTTGGCAAAGGTCTCCCCCTGCCGGCAAATCGATAGTGAAAGGAAACGTCGTCATGGCCGAAGCCGCAGAAGAACCATATTCATTACAAGATCGATCGCTCGAACATAATGAAACGGCGGGAAACAATCAAGATGCTGTGACAGTGCTCCTGCATATACCCGCGCTCAGGAATCCGGGCGACAAAAAACCCGGCGCGATACGGCGGCCGGGTCCCTGGATGTTGTGCTTGTGTGGCCTGTCACGCAATTTCGCGAAACCGCGCCGGAATGGTTTTGGTGCAACGCTCCCAGCGGGTGCGATTAACACGGAGAGCAGCACTTGCCATGATTGATGAGAACTCCGCTACGCTCACGCGATCCGCGCGGAGGACCTGGTGGATCATGGGGTCCTGGAGTGCTTCGTCAAACGTCAGTTCCGGCGTTATCATTGTTGGAATCTCCATGTCTTGCATGCTCACATGGTAGGGGTCACTCTTGACCGCCTGATGAAGAAATGTAGGCGAATACATGGCAATTTCACCCGTGTGTAAATGTCACTATGCCATACTCTATTCCCCAGGCGCCTTCGGGTGCAGGTCCAGGGTTCCAAAGTTTCAGGAGGGGATGAAACGATTGCCTCTCAAACGAGGGGATCGCGCATTGCGTTCCCTTCATGGGAAAATAAAGACGGCGACGAGGTATTTTCCGAACAGGGAAGGTGCGCGGGAAGCTTGGTTGTATCCTCCCCGCGCTCTGCGCCTGAAAGCTCCATGCCATCGCATCCAGGGACGGAACGACTTTCGACCCGATAGCAGGAGCGGTTTCAATGCGATTTAGAATACGATGACCAGGATATTGAGCATGATCAGCAGTCCGGCGCATACCTGTAGCCAGAGCCTTATGTCCTGAAGGTGGATGATTGTCTTTTCGTCTGAGTCCGATGTGTTCACGTCATTTCCCTTCTATTTGATCGTTGTCGCGATATAGTCGGGTTATTATTATTCTTATTTGTGGAGGAATGGTTTAAGAGTGTATTTTAGTATATTGTAGAAAATTATAGTATTAATTTACGATGAAATCATTTCCATTTTTATATTAAAAGGACGAAGCTGGCGCGCGTATGAGAGTGGAAATATTCTAGACTTAGATTTGATTTATCTTCCGAGCGGATTGACATCTTCGTGTAGAAAAACTGTGGCCTTGGCCATTTCGAGTCAGGCGCTTGACAATACCAATGCGCGCCACGGATGGTGAAAAAAAAAGCCGGGCAGTGCTGCCCGGCTTTCCTTTCGGTAATTGAACTTGCCTTACTGGGCAGCGACGATTTTGCCGTCTTCCCACTTGAAGACTGAGAAGGCGGGCGAGGAAAGATCGCCGGTCTCGCCATAGGAAAGCTCGCCGATTGCGGTCGGCACTTTCGAGCCGTCCTTCAACGCGGCGGCAACGGCGGTCGCGTCATCCGCGCTACCGGCCTTTTCGATGCCGGCCTTGATCACTTCGACAGCAGCATATGCATTGAGCGTGAATGCTTCAGCCGGAATGTTCTTGGTTTCCAGCGCTTTGATGGCTTCGGCAGAAGACGGGATCTTCGATGCATCTGCGGCATTGGTGAACAGGCTGTTCTGCGCAGCCTCGTTGCCGATCGCCCAGAACTCAGTATTGGAGAGGCCTTCGCCGCCGATGATCGTGGCGTTGACGCCGCCTTCCTTCAGCTGACGTGCCAGCAGCCCGCCTTCGGGGTGGTAGCCGCCGAAGTAGATGACTTCCGCGCCGTCTGCCTTAAGACGTGTGACAAGTGCCGAATAGTCCTTTTCGCCCGGATTGAGGGTGTTGTGGCTTACTTCCGTCATGCCGCCTTCGTTGAGTGCTGCCTTGAAGGCATTTGCCAGACCGGCGCCATAGGTGCCCTTGTCGTCGAGAATGGCAACTTTCTTGTCCTTCATGTGCTCAAGCACGTAGGCGGCTGCAACTTCCGCCTGCTGATCGTCGCGGCCACAGGTGCGCAGGACGTTTTCCAGGCCGCGATTCGTAAGATCCGGAGCGGTGGCGGTAGGCGTGACCATCAGGGCGCCGTTCTCGGCCAGAACATCGGAGACAGCCATGGCAACGCCCGATGTCACCGGACCGACGACATATTTGACGCCATCGGCGATAAGATTATTGGCGGCGCTGACGCCGTCGCGTGGATCACCCTTGTCGTCTGCGAGCTTGACGACGAGTTTTTCGCCATTGACGCCCCCCTTTTCGTTGATGACCTCGACGGCGGTTTCGACGCCGTTTTTGACCTGTTCGCCATAGGCGGCGACCGGGCCGGTCAGCGGTGCGACGACACCGATCACGATGTCGGCGTACGCTGCCGACGACATGAGCATGGATACGGCGAGGCTCAGACCCGCCAGCTTGGTGATACGCATATGGTTTTCCTCCGAATTGGCCTGCCGGGTTCAGCGCCCGGCAGTGACTCGCGTAAATAAAGTCGAAGAGTCTGATAAAAGGAAATCACCTTTGAGACAATTGACCAAGACCGTGAATTGTATCCGTCCAGAATGCATCCGGGATCACTCTGCCAGGTCGGGGTCGGTGGTGAAGGCGATGGTCAGCCAGCGGTGGTTCGTATCTCCGCCGATAGCTTTGCCGATCTGGTTGCGGATGGCGTCCCATTCCTCAAGACGTTTGGCGGGCCAAGCCTTGGGCACTATGAAATATAGCTCCACCTGTCGCCCGCGGCCGACCTTGGCGACGTAGGCACGATGAGACAGGAAACCGTATTCCTGCGTGATACGGGCTGCGATCTCATCCACTTGCTTCTTCAGGTCCGTCGGCGTCACGAGAAGAATATCGGTCAGAGCCTGCTTGACGGTACCAAGGGGAAGGGGAATGAGGATGAGGCAGATCAAGGCAAGCGCGGCCGGATCAACATAAGGTGACAGCCATTCCACAGATGTGCCTTGAATGAGAAGTCCGAACACGAAGGCGATGAGCAGGGCGCCCGTCAGGCCTGCTGACATCCACCAGGCGCGAATGTCGAGCGTCAGGAAATCCGATCGGATCGTCCTGTTGGCGCGCGTCCCGAACAATGCCATGGCGACGGCCGTAATAAGCGTCACCGCCGCGTAGATGATCCCTTGAAAGAAGGCGAGTTCGCGTCCGCCCGCAAGGATGCTGGCAACGGCATTGACAAGGGCATAGATCGCAGCGCCGATCAGCAGCATCCCGTTCAAGGCGAGCACCATTGGCTCTAGATGCCAGAAGCCCATGGTGAAACGTTCGGCGAAACGATTGGTGGCAGTGGTGGCGATCAAGTTGGCAACGATGAGAGCCAGGACGGTCATGCTGGCGTCGGTGAGGGAGTAGATGCCGTCGAAAATGATCGCCGAGGAGCCCGCCAGGATACCGAAGACAATACTGAAGACCGAGATAAGGACAGTGACGGCGATGGAGACTGTCAGAACAGTCCTCTCTGAGTTCATGGAGCACACGCGGTTGTTGCAGATCGCGCGACGCTACACGCCTGTTCCCGAAAAGTCACGTTTTACCCGGTTAATAAGCAAAAACAAACGCATGCAGCTGCGAATCCTACGCAACTAAAGTCGCATGATTGGGTTAGGTGAGTGATAAAAATGGAGTGCGGTCATGCTTATTCGTGTCGGCTATGAGATCTCGATCGTCGTTGAGCAACCCACCGCTCTATATGCCTACCTTGGCATTCATCCTGAGCGTCGGGGAGATATTCGCTGGTATCGTCCCAAGGAAACCGCCGTAAATGAGTTCATCGATAATCACGGCAATGCGTGCCAGCGCATGGTCGTCGAACCTGGTGAAACCGTTCTGGCATATGATGCGCTCGTGGAGGATGATGGCCGGCTCGATGCCTTCGATGGTGACGCTGAGCAAGTCGCGCCCGCGGATATTCCCTCCTATTGCATCCCGTATCTGCTAGGCAGCCGCTATTGCGAGACGGACCGTCTGACGCCGATCGCCTGGCAGCTCTTCGGGCATTATGAAAAAGGTGCGGACAGGGTGAAGGCCGTTTGTGATTTCGTGCATGAACGGTTGCACTTCTCCTATGGCTATGCGCGCTCGACGCGTACCGCGATGGAGGCTTACGACGAGCGCATTGGCGTGTGCCGTGATTTTGCGCATCTGGCGATAGCCTTCTGCCGGGCGCTGAATATCCCCGCTCGCTATGTCAACGGCTATATGGGCGATATCGGCGTCGAACCCGATCCTGCGCCCATGGATTATAATGCATGGTTCGAAGCCTATCTCGGCGGCAAGTGGTATACTTTTGACCCGCGTCATAATTGCCGCCGCATCGGGCGCATCATTGTCGCCCGGGGGCGCGATGCGGCAGACGTGCCGCTTCTCAATACTTTCGGGCCGCACACTCTGAACCGTTTCGAAGTATGGACGCATGAGCATTTCGGCGCCTTGCCGGTCGATCTTGATTTGCCTGTGAGGCGCTCGCGTACTGCCACGCGTTATGGTCCGGCGGGACGCTCCCCCTATGATTTGGGAATCGGCACCAATGTGACGAGCCTGCTTTGACGAGACGTTCGCCGGCCAACGAACAAACCCGCTCGATGCGCGGGTTTGTTTTGTCGATGTGTCGGGTTTAGACGCGCTGTGGCTGTGCCTCGAAAGAGTAGTCGCGCAGGCTGTTGAAGGCGGACTTGATTGCGTGGGACCAGCCGCCGGAGACTTCCTGATAATAGATGTCGTCGACTTCAAAGCGCTTTTCCGGACCCTTGCAAAGAGCGTCGGTTTCGTAGACCTGGAAGTCCAGCGGCATACCGACGGAGAGATTGGATTTCAGCGTCGAATCGAAGGAGATGAGCAGGAGTTTCGCGGCGGCTTCAAAGCTCAGGCCCGGCTCGTAGGCACGCACCAGAATGGGTTTGCCATACTTGTTTTCGCCGATCTGAAAAAATGGATTCTCATTAGTTGCCTCGACGAAATTGCCTTCGGGATAAATGAAGAAGAGGCGCGGCTCTTCGCCCTTGATCTGTCCGCCCATGATGAAGGTGGCGTGAAATGTCGATCCTTGCATCGGGCCGCCATCGTGCGCGTCCCTTATGGTCGCCTTTACCGTATCGCCTATAAGCCTTGCAGTCTGAAAAAGCGTATTGGTCTCGTGCAGGTCGGATTGCCGATCCTCCCGACGTTTGTGCTGCTCTTCCAGCATCCCGACGACAGCTTGCGTCGTGCCGAGATTACCGGCCGAGAGCAGGGTGATGAGGCGCTCCCCCGGCACTTCCCAGCTATACATTTTCTTGACGCTTGCAATATCGTCGACACCGGCATTCGTACGCGTGTCCGACATGAAGACGAGGCCCTTGTCGAGCCGCATTCCGACGCAGTAAGTCATGATCAACCGCTTCTCCGATGGGTGTTGCGTTCAACGTGGAGGGAGCGAGAGCGGTTCCTGCTGCAGGGTAAGAAACCTTTCGACCCGAAACGACGACGGCAGCAAAAAAACATCGGCGCCGATTTCTGGAACTGCGTCAGAACTGAGCTGAAAATTGCAGAAGACGCCCCGGGACGCGATCAGTGTTCCGGGGCTTCAGCCTGAAAAAGGCTGGTGTCAAAGTTCCGGACAACCGGGCTCGTTGGCAAAGGTGATCTCGCGAATACCGCGTCGCGTTTCACCTTCCACGATGACCCGGCTTCTCGTCTGGCGGATCACTTCGGGGTCTCGGAAGCCATATTGTCTGGCCGCGGCACGGGCTTCTCGCTCACTACAGCCGCGCATGCGGGCTTCACGCCGGTCCCGATCTCTTTCCCGTTCGCGATCGCGTACGACAGGGCGAACACCGTCCGGTCCTATGCGGAATTCGACGTCCTGCGCCTGGGCTGGCGCGGTTACGGCAGCGCCTCCCGCCGCCATGGCAAGAGCTAGTCCCGCCGCACTCAAAAGCTTCAACATGTTTTCCTCCTGACGCCGTTGATACGGTTCGGTTCTGCATGGGAAACGGGGAGGTTATGCGGCGGTTCCAAGGCACGACGATCACGCTTGATCAGCTCGTGCAACGAAGCGTTTATGAAGCGCGAAGAGCCGTCTGACTTTGCCGCCTTACAACCGCTTTTTTGGGCGATCAACCTCTTGCGTAGTTTTCCCGCCGCGTTTATAAGCCCACGCACTGATGTCGGAGTGTAGCGCAGCCTGGTAGCGCACCTCGTTCGGGACGAGGGGGTCGGAGGTTCGAATCCTCTCACTCCGACCAGTAAAATCAATAGCTTGGCGATACAGTAATCATGAACGTACGAAGATACGTCCATTGATACGTATCTTGCGTCGTCATTTGTCCGCAGCCTTCCAGCGTTTTTGTGTGGCCGCTTTTCGGACTCTTCTTGTCTGCCCGGCCAATCGCTCCCGCTTCCTCGAGCGCCGTTGATATTGGTGAATCCCGGACCTCCCCCAGATCAAGGGGGAGGCGCCCAGTCGATCCGCCTTACGGCTCGCGCATTGAGCGCGCCAGCTGGTCCGAAAGCGGTTTCAGCAGATATGACATAGGCGTCCGATCGCCCGTCTTGACGAATGCCTCTACCGGCATGCCGGAAATCAGCGGGACATTGCCCAGCCGATCGACCTGATCCGGTTCGATCTGGATATGAGCGGTGTACCAGCTTTCGCCCGTCTGCGGATTTTTGCTGAGATCGGCGGAAACATGACTTACTGCCCCTTCGATTTCCGGCGTCGTCTTCTGGCTGAAAGCCGAGAAGCGCAGGTTCGCTGGCTGGCCGATCGCAACCTGATCAATGTCGACCGGCTGGATGCGAGCCTCGACGATCAACGTTTCATCTTCGGGAACAATCATCATGATTGGCTCACCCGGGCTAACGACGCCGCCGATCGTGTGCGTTGCCAGTTGATGCACGACACCGTCGCGCGGAGAACGGATATCCATGCGCTGCAACTGGTCGAGTGCGGCGATGCGACGCTCGCGCAGCTCCGCGACGCGCATATCGACTTCGCGCAGTTCGGCCATGGCTTTGGAGCGATAATCCTGCTCGAGACTCAGCAGTTATAATCTGCTTTCGGCCATTTGCGCTTCCGCGCGGGCCAGTTCTGCAACCATACGTCCTGTCCCGCCCTCGAGCTGCGCGTGCAGACGCCTTATTTCGACGATGCGAGGGTTCGGAATAATGCCGCGTCTGTGCAATTCTTCATTTGCACTGCGTTGCTGATCCGCAAGGGCAAATTCCTTTCGAGACGCCTCGAGGCCGACTCTGACGCCCTCGATCTCATGGCCGATCTGTTCGATGCGCTTCTCTAATTGCGCAACCTGCCCCTGGTGAATTTCGTAAAGCGATCGAAACAGCTTGTCTTCTTCGCGAAGCCAGACCTGGATGTCGGCTCTGCCATTGTTTTCGACAAGTTCCGGCGGGAGGTCGCCCAGATTGTCGATCTTGTCGCGCTGCGCTTCCAGGCGCGTCTGGCGTGCCAGAAGCTGAAATAGCTGTTGCTCGACAATGGAAAGATTGGCGCGGGTCTGCGTCTCGTCGAGATGAAGGAGGAGGTCGCCCGCCTTGACGCGTTGGCCCTCGCGCACATTGATTGTTCCGACAATGCCGCCTTCGCGATGCTGGATCTTCTTCGTATTGGTCTCGACCATCAACTGGCCAGGAGCCATGACCGCGCCGGACAGTTCAACCGAGACCGCCCAGCCGCCGCAGCCCAGCACCAGAAGCGCGACCAGCGCGCCGCTGGCAAGGAGGTTCTTGCGGATCGATGCAGCCGAACGGGAGTTTGGATCATGTTTCATTGCACCGTCTCCGTAGTTGGTTGCACTGTCGTTTGACGGAGTACCTCGTCGCGAGGTCCGAAGGTTGTTTGCTGGCCGCCCACGATGACGAGAACGTTGTTGACCGCTCCCAGAGCACTCGGACGATGTGCGATCACGATGACGATTGCTCCACCCTCGCGTGCTGAGAGAATGGCTTCGGAAAGCGCTTGTTCGCCTTCCGCGTCGAGGTTGGAATTGGGTTCGTCCAGCACGATGAGAAACGGATTGCCATAAAGCGCGCGGGCAAGGCCGATGCGCTGCCGCTGCCCGGCGGAAAGCATCGACCCGCCCGTTCCGATAGGCGTATCGTAACCGTTCGGCATGGACAGCACCAACTCATGAACGCCGGCTTTTTGCGCAGCTTCGATAATTGCGTTCATCGATGCATCGGTGCGGAAGCGGGAAATATTCTCTGCAATCGTGCCGTCGAAAAGCTCCACGCCTTGCGCCAGATAGCCAATCGACGGGCCGAGCAATTCCGGGTCCCATTGCTCGAGTTCCGCACCGTCGAGGCGGATCGCGCCGCGTTTAACCGGCCAAATTCCGACCAAAGCGCGCGCTAGCGTCGATTTGCCGGAGCCGCTCGGGCCGATAATGCCAAGCCCGTTGCCGGCGCCAAGCGAGAAGGTGATGTTTTGCAGCGTCATGAACTGCGTGCCGGGCATGCCCGTGCACATATGCTCCACATCCAGTTGCCTTGCAGGCCGCGGCAGCGCAAATGGAGGGCGGCTGTTCGCAAACAGTGTCAGAACCTTGTCCAGCCGTTCATGCGCCTGCCGCGCGCCAAGGAAATTGCGCCATTGACCGATGGCCATTTCGATGGGAGCGAGCGCACGTGCTGTCAGAATTGATGCGGCGATCATGATGCCGGGCGATACTTCCTGGCGGATTGCCAGCCAGGCACCCAGCGCCAGAACGCCGGATTGCAGCGCCAGGCGAAACACCTTTGTGACGGACGAGAAGGTCGCCGTCAGGTCGTTGGTGGCCTCCTGCTCGACAAGGAATTTGTCATTCACGCCATTCCAGCGTGCGCCCAGGGCACCGAGCATTCCCATTGAACGTAGCGTCTCGATATTGCGGCGGCCTGCCTCGAGGAAGGTCGCACGGTCGCCAGACAGAGCCGTGAGTTTCTTCAGCTTGTCGCGTAGCACACGTTCGCTGAGCAGCGTGATACAGCACAGAACCGCGGCACCGGCAACCGCCAGCCAGCCCAGCAGGATATGGAAGCTGAACACGATGAGCAGATAGATCGGCAACCACGGCATATCGAAGATAGCGACAGGGCCGGGACCTGCCATGAACTGGCGCAACTGATCGAGATCGCGTACCGGTTGCGCGCCTGAAAGTTCCGGATGGCCGCTCAGCGGCAGTTCCATGGTTGCCTTGAAGGTCGTGTCGTTCAGGTTTTCCTGAAGGCTGTTGCCAATGCGGGTCAGGATGCGTCCACGCAGCATCTCGAGAATGCCTAGATAGACATAAAGGCCGAGCGTTAGCAGCGAAAGCGCGACGAGGGTTGGCACGCTGCGACTAGCAAGAACGCGATCGTAAATTTGCAGCATGAAGATCGGGCCGGTCAGCATCAGGAGGTTGGTGATGCCGCTCAGGGCGGCAACGCCAACGAAGGCCGAACGAACCGAGCGCAGACATTCGGAGATCGGCGATCTCCGTGAAGGGCTCTGGGGTGGACGCATGAAAACTATCTTCCGGTGATTAAAATGCTTCTTTAAAATTCAACTAAATTTCTGATTTTTATCGATATTCTGTTAGTATGCCAGAATGCCGTGCTTAAGTCTCCGCCAAAGCCGAAGATAAGGTTTCAAATTGAAATAACCCAGGGCGAGGCGGCAACGTCGCATTCTTGCGCATATCCGCACTGTGGTTGTGCGTAAAGTAACTAACCTCATGTTCGATGATGCCTTTACGTAGGCTCGAAAGCCGTTCATCTTGCAGAAGGGAGAAAGCGGCCGGATTTTCCGTTTGCCGCACAGGAATAATCAGGGAGTTGAGGATGACCGCTTGTATTGTCGGCTGGGCGCACACGCCTTTCGGAAAGCTTGGTGATGACGTAACCGTTGAAGATCTCATCGTCCGCGTGACCAAGGAAGCGCTCGATCACGCTGGCATCGGTCCGGATGATGTCGATGAAATCATTCTGGGTCATTTCAACGGCGGTTTTTCGCAGCAGGATTTCACCGCCAGCCTTGTATTGCAGGCTGATGACCGGCTTCGTTTCAAGCCTGCGACCCGCGTTGAAAATGCGTGCGCCACCGGTTCTGCGGCTGTTCATCAGGGCATTCGCGCCATTGAGGCGAATGATGCAAAGGTCGTCTTGGTTGTCGGCGTCGAGCAGATGACGACGACGCCGAACACCCAGGTGCAGGACATCCTCGTCAAGGCGTCCTACATGGTGGAAGAAGCCAATATTCCCATGGGTTTCGCTGGTCAGTTCGGCAAGATCGCAGGGGCCTATTTCCAGCGCCACGGCGATCAGTCGGATGCGCTTGCCACCATCGCCGCAAAAAATCACAAGAACGGCATGGACAATCCATTCGCTCATATGCGCAAGGATTTCGGCTTCGATTTCTGCCGCAATGAAAGCGACAAGAATCCGATCGTTGCCGGTCCGCTCAAGCGCACCGATTGTTCGCTCGTGTCGGACGGAGCGGCGGCTCTGGTTTTGGCCGATACGCAGACGGCGCTCAAGATGCGCCGCGCGGTTGCCTTCCGTGCCCACGAGCATGTGCAGGATTATCTGCCGATGTCTAAGCGCGACATTCTCCTGTTCGAAGGCTGCGAGGAAGCCTGGAAACGCGGTCTCAAGAGTGCGGGCGTGGCGCTTGACGATCTATCCTTCGTCGAAACCCATGATTGCTTTACCATCGCCGAGTTGATCGAATATGAAGCCATGGGTCTCGCCAAGCGCGGGCAGGGCGGCAAGATCGCCCTCGAGGGGCAGACCCAGAAGGACGGACGTCTTCCGATCAATGTTTCAGGTGGCCTCAAGGCCAAGGGGCATCCCATTGGTGCCACCGGCGTTTCCATGCATGTTTTGTCCGCCATGCAGTTGACCGGCGAAGCAGGTGGCATCCAGGTGCCGAATGCGACGCTTGGCGGCATTTTCAACATGGGCGGTGCAGCCGTCGCGAATTATGTGTCGATCCTCGAGCGGATCAAGTAAGACGCATTTTTCGGCTGAAAGAAAAAGACCGCCGACTTTCCAAGCCGGTGGTCTTTTTGGTTGCGAGAAGGTAACCGACTTGGCATCAGTTCTGTAAGCCGGCCTGCAGAGGAAGAAAAATGTCTGATCCGATTTGCGTCGAAGTTCTGCGTGGAAACACTGTCGAAAGCGTCCATACCGGGGCGGCGGCCATTGTCGATGGCGATGGCAAGGTGGTGGCTGCAATTGGAGAGATCGAGCGGCCTGTGTTCTCGCGTTCGGCGATCAAGCTTTTTCAGGCATTGCCGCTGATAGAGACAGGTGCGGCCGATGCTTATCGGCTGGACGAAAAGGCGCTGGCGCTAGCCTGCGCCTCGCATAATGGCGAGGAGGCGCATGTTGCTGTTGCGTCCGATACGTTGAAGCGCGCCGGGCTGGATCTCCATGCTCTTGAATGCGGAGCGCACTGGTCTATGAGCCAGCCGGTTGCCATCGAGCAGGCAAAGGCCGGGATCGAGCCGACACCGCTGCACAATAATTGCTCTGGCAAGCATTCCGGCTTTCTTTGCGTCTGCCAGCATCAGAAGATCTCATATAAGGGCTATATCCAGCGGGATCATCCGCTCCAGACCATGCTGGCGGACGTCATGCAAAACGTTACCGACGCAAGGCACGATCCGCAGGAAGCAGGCATCGACGGTTGTGGTATTCCGACCTACGCCGTTCCGTTGAAGAATACGGCATTGGGTTTTGCGCGCCTGGCCAGCGGCAACGGCGTCGGCGCGTCACGTGCGGCAGCCGCAAGACGATTGATGCAGTCCTGCATGAACGAGCCGTTTTACGTCGCCGGTACGGGCAGGGCCTGCGGCAAGCTGATGCAGGCAGCGCCCGGTCGCGTCTTTGTCAAAATGGGTGCCGAGGGGATTTATACGGGTGCCGTACCGGAACTTGGCATGGGCATCGCCCTCAAATGCGACGACGGCGGCGTGCGGGGCGCGGAGGTGATGATCGCTGCGCTGCTCGCAAAGCTATTCAGGAGCGAACCGGAAATCGCTGCACGTTTCGACGAGATCGCGCATCCTCTCATGAAGAACTGGGTCGGCACTCCCATCGGCGAAATGCGTCCCGCCGCAGCGATCCTCTAGGCGTCAGAGCGTTTCCAATCGGACAGGGCGCAGCGGTTCGCACACGGAGGATGAATCATCGGCCGTGTCGGGTAATCGCTTGATGCCGCTTAGGTTCAGGTTCGGATTGCCTTCGAAGGCAAGTATCAGGTTTTGGCCGATCTTCGCATCGGCCTGTGCATTCGTCGTCGGCTTCAGCTTCTGCAAGTCCTGGGCGATGCGAGCCTGGATGAAACCCGAGGCAAGGGAGCGCAGAACGCCGCCCCGTCCCTCGATTTCCGCTGCAAGCGCTTTCGCTTCCGCGAAAATTTCTTCGGCGCGCGCGTCCACGGCTTCAAAATCGAAGCTGCCGAAATCGATCCGCCTCAATGTCGAAGGCAGGATGCGCGAAACTTCGCGCGACATAGCATTGGCCAGGCCGTTGCCCGTCGTCACCGGTAGAACCGTCAGCGTGGTTGCGCCGCCGATAAAGGCTGCCGACGCCGCCAGTATCTTCCGGGCAATGTTCGCACGCACGCTTTCCGCGCTCATCATGCGATAGGAAGTTTCGGCGTGAATGCGCACCTGGCCGCCATCGAGAATATTGTGGGCCTTCAGCGCATCGGCCCAGAGCAGGCGCAACGCCTTCATGCGTGCCAGGCTTTCCTGAACATCATCGTCCACGCTGATCGAGAAGCCGATATGCGGTACGCCATAGACGACGGGCTGGCGGGCGGCCTTAAACATGCGCAGATGATCAAGTGCGACGGCCAGCACGACGCCAAGCTCGGTTTCCGCCCCTGCGCCTGCATTGTGATAGGGGCGCCCGTCACTTTCCAGCAAAACGCCCGGAACGTCCATGCTGAAGAAATAGGCGAGAAGCTGCGGCGCTGCGGCTTCCATCGCTTCGATCGACATGCGTAGACCGCCTGTTGCGGCAAATACTGCGGATGGGTCTATACCAAAGGAGACATCCAGCCGGTCGGAACGCATTTTTGATGCGCTCAAGATTTCAATCAGCCAATCGGCCGAAGCGCGGCTTGCCTGGTGCGGTTCGATCCGCAGCGCAAGCCTGTCGCCGCAAATTTCAGAAAGCAGGCTTTTGAGGCTCTCGGGCTTGGCGGCAATGCCAGTCGCGCCAGCCCCGACCGCGCCTTCGAAGACGATGGCAAGGCCGTCGCTGCCGCCGTCCATATCGTCTTTCGCCTGTAGTTTTGCCTGTGCAGGGTTGGGGTCGTCAGCGCGTTGCAGGATCAGCGGTGTCGCATTGCGCACACGACCATCCGCCTCGGCGATCGCCTTGCCAATCCGGTCGGCGAGCGCGTCTCTTTCAAACGATGCCGTTACGGTCTGCTGTGCGACTGTCATGCTGTTCATGCCTTCTCCTGCCGGGATTTTTGCGAACCCTCAGCGCCAAACTAGCAGAAGGTAACAGACAGGAAAACACTTGTTACCGGTTTGCATGAAGAGATTCTCGCCGAATGAATGCCCTCCGCAACGGTGCGGAGCTACATTGTGGGCTGTGTTGGATGGCATCTATACGTTTGCAATCCGAATGCGTAAGGTTTCCGCGATTATAAGGATCATGAAGAGGGTGGCATGTCAGAGCAGGACGCAACGATTTTCCTTGGCGCGAGCCGCAATCCCGATGATTCCTACAAGGAGGCGGAAACGCTTCTCCTGAAATATGGCAATCGGCATGGGCTCATTACCGGCGCGACCGGTACCGGCAAGACCGTAACGCTTCAGATACTGGCTGAGAGCTTCTCGCGTGCTGGCGTGCCTGTCTTTGCTGCCGATATCAAGGGCGATCTCTCGGGCACGGCCGTCAAGGGCGAATCGAAGGATTTCCTCCTTGCCCGCGCTGAAGCCATAAAGCTCGACCCTTATGAGTTCCACGACAATCCGGTTATCTTCTGGGACCTGTTCGGCGAGCAGGGCCATCCGATTCGCACGACGATCTCGGAAATGGGGCCGTTGCTCCTGTCGCGCCTGATGAATTTGACGGATGCGCAGGAAGGGGTGCTCAATATTGCTTTCCGCATTGCCGATGAAGAAGGCCTTGCTCTTCTCGACATGAAGGACATGAAGGCGCTGCTTGCGCATGTCTATGAGCGCGCTTCCGAGCTTTCGGTCTCCTATGGCAATGTCAACAAGGCCTCCGTCGGTGCCATCCAGCGTGCGCTTCTGGTGCTGGAAGAGCAGGGTAGAGATCATTTCTTTGGCGAACCTGCGCTTGCGATCAAGGATATCATGCGTACCGCGCCGAACGGCGCTGGCGCCATCAATATTCTCGCCGCCGACAAGCTGATGAGCAGCCCGCGCCTTTACGCAACCTTCCTGCTCTGGCTTCTGTCGGAACTCTTCGAAGAGCTTCCGGAAGTTGGAGATCCGGAAAAGCCCAGGCTCGTGTTCTTTTTTGATGAGGCGCATCTTCTGTTCGATGAGGCGCCGAAGGTACTGATCGACCGCGTCGAACAAGTCGTGCGCCTCATTCGCTCGAAGGGCGTTGGCGTCTATTTCGTCACGCAGAATCCGCTCGATGTGCCGGAAAGCGTACTGGCGCAGCTCGGTAACCGCGTGCAGCACGCATTGCGCGCCTACACGCCACGGGAAACCAAGGCGGTCAAGGTCGCAGCCGAAACTTTCCGTCCCAATCCGGATTTCGACACTTATAAGGCCATCACTTCGCTCGGGACTGGGGAAGCCCTGATCTCGACGCTCGAAAACAAGGGCATTCCGTCCATGGTCGAGCGTACGCTTATCCGCCCGCCGGCTTCGCGCATCGGTCCGCTCACGCCTCAGGAGCGCGCGGCCATGATGGCAACGAGCCCGGTCGCGGGTCAGTACGACAAGGCGATTGATCGGGAATCGGCCTTTGAAATCCTGCAAAAGCGTACGCAGGAAAAGCTTGCCGCGGACGAGGCGGCAGAACAGCAGGCTGCGGCGGAGAAGGCATCACGTCGCACCGTCAGTCAGCGTCAGGGCGTTGTGGAAGCAGCGATGAAATCCGTGGTGCGTTCGGTCGGCACGTCAGTCGGGCGCGCCATCGTCCGAGGTATTCTGGGAAGCCTGACGCGACGTTAGGCTCTGAACTCACAGGATCCCCGGATACAGCTTTGTGCTTGGCTGGCCGATGGACCGGCAGGCTTGGAACGGAGTATCCGGGTCTTGAGGACCGGCTCGCTTGGCGAGGCTGCCCGAGCATTGTGAGCCGTCAACGACGGTCTGCAATCGCTTCGCCCGCTGGCAAAGCAGGCATCTGTGCGCGCATGTCCGAGCAATGGGCCGAGAAGGCGCAAGCTTCATCCAGTTCATCGGTGCCTCGATTAAGCCGTCGCGTCAGCATGCAGTCTTGGGTAAAAAGCGGCTTGGATCGCTCCATCGGTCGCTTTCGTGGATGGAGTGCCCTCCCCTTTCAACGGACAGATCAGCTATTGAGACAATGCTTTGATGAACTCCCTTGGTGAGGCCATTTTCAGCGCTGAGCGTGGATGGATTTCATTATCGTCTTCGATCCATCCGTCGATCTTCCGGAGAGCTGTATCGGCGTCCGGAATGGGTGAGATGCGTATATAGTCGCGCTTGAGGGTTTTGACGAAGGCTTCAGACATGCCGTTCGACTGTGGGCTAGCAACCGGTGTGAAGCATGGGATCAGCTTGAGGGCTTGGGCAAACAGCCTGGTCTCCCTCGCGGTGTATGCACTGCCGTTATCAGATAGATGTTCTATTGCATGCGGGGCGCTGGTTGCGCCGAAGCGCTTTTCGACGGCCTCCAACATCATGTCTCGAATGTCGGAGCCGGATATCCCGGCATTGGCCACCGCTGACCATGAGATAATTTCCCGGTCCAACGCATCGATGATGAACGCGAGACGGACCACCTCGCCATTCCAGCAGGTGAACTCAAGGCCGTCCAAGCACCAGCGGAGGTTAGACCGCATCACCATGACCTTGCCGTCGTGGACACGGCCTATTCGCACCGCCGTGTGTTTCTCAAGGATCATAGCGTGATTGGCCATGATGCGATGAACGCGCTTGCGATTGACGACGGGCAGATCGGCGGCTCGCCGTAGGTCGGCCGAGCATTCACAAGTCTGCGAATGGCAGGCAGCAGCTCGGCATCGTCCGCTTTGAGATACGGCCCACGCGGCTTGGACTTGCCTTTAAGACGCTCGAGGAGATTGGAACGCGATACGCCCAGGACATCTGCCGCCGTCTTCATCGGGAACGTCCTTCGGCAACAAGAGCGGCCGCGATATCGGTTTTTTGAGTGGGCTTTGGAAAGAGCTTCGCGGAGAATCTCGTTCTCCAACGTCTTGCGCCCGAGGATGCGCTCAAGCTCGCGCACTCGATCTTCCAGCTTCTTCACCTCGGAATTGCCGATCACTGGCTCGTCGGAATCCACGGCCACCGCACCTCCCTCGCTCAGGAGCCTGCGCCAGCGATACAGAAGATTTGGCGCAACTCCATGCCGCCGCGCCGCGGAGGAAACGGTCTCCCCGGCGGCATAGCTTTCCTCGATGATCCGCAGTTTGCGTTCCGTTGTCCAGCGTCGCCGCCGGACGTCACCGATTATCAGATCAACCTGTCGAAACTCGTTAGACATAAGCCTATCCTCAAGCCTGTGCTTGAGCCTTCCTGCTTATGCTGAGTGTCCGGTCGAAAGTGGAGGCAGTTCAGTGGAGGACAGAGCACCAGGATCAACGCCATGATCGACCACAATGGGCCTGTCGGCGATCACGCTAACGCCTGGCCAGCCTTCCGACAAGGCAGCTGTTCCGGCGTTGCTGACAGCACGGGACGTCATTGGCAATGTGGAACCCATGGATACGGCGCCCGCCCCATCCTCGAGATGATCTCCCGGAGAGGGTACATTCCGCCCCAAAGGCGCAATCAGCAACAAACTATAGAGCGGGCCACCTGCAGCCCGCAATCTGGTCGGGCGCTTCTTCAGTAAAATCAAACGTTTCCGAAAAATGTCGCCAGATATGAAGAGTGCGCAACTATCTTGCCGCCGTTCTCATTGCATACTCACGCGTCTGGATGCGCTTTTATCAGGCCGCAGCCTGATCGATCCTTCCGGTTTTGATGATGAAGGAGGACCTGAGTTCTCCCTCTTGCCGTTCAAAGCAGGTCGGTTAGTACCGAGTCTTCAGAGCGACCTTCGTGCAATGCGATGATCTGCGCAGGCTCCGATGCAAACCAGGCGAATGATCCCCAGGCAAGCTGGGCGACGGTCTTCTTGAAACCGGGAGACTGCCGATCCTGATATGCCGTCAGGAAAGCGACCTGCCTGGGATCGAAACCGGCGGCGTTGGTCAGTTCGCGCATCGCGGTGCGCCGACGTTCCGTCATCGCGCCGTCAGTGGCGACCACTTCGACAAAGAGAATGATCGGTTCGGCCGGATGCAGGTCCGCCAGAATGAGATCGGGCAGGTTCTTGTCCGCTTCGATTTTCAGGCCGATTGCATTGGCGATAGCATCGTCGCGCAGGACGACCTTGTTGCCGCTTTCGCTGAGCCAGAGCACGACCGGCGATTTCAGAAAGCGCGGCGCGAAAACCTCTACCACCGCCTTGGTAATGATCGAACTGGGGCCTGGTGCGAGCATTCGTGTCTCACCATTTGGAAATGTGGCGAGAACGCCGGAGGTGTTGGCGACCGCGCCGGCGCGCATGATGGTGACGCGGGCGAGGGCGCTCTTGCTCAAGTGCTTCGCCTGAAATTCCGCGATCGCCGCTTCCAGCGCTTCCCCCTCCATGTGCGGATCGAACAGATCGGCAAACTGCTTTTTCAGCGCATATCGTGGTCGTCCCGAAGTGGTCGCCAGGTCCTCTCGCCGTAGAACCGCTCCGATTGCCACCAGCCCGTCGCGCAAGGTTTCGTCGCGGATCGGTTCGCGCGTATTGTCTGCATACCAGCGTGTGCCGGAAACGACGCCGTTCTTGCGCATGACGGCGTTCGCGTAGGCGAAACGTTCCTCATCTGCGGCCATGGCTGCCTGCTCATGCGTCATCCGGTAGACGTGGATCGGCCCGAGAAAACGATCGCTACCCTCTATCGCGCCAATATAGAGCGCGGCGAACACGGTGCTTGCTGCCAGCTCGCGCACGCAGTAGGTGCGATTAGGCGTTCCTTCCGGGAAGATCAGCGGCAGGCGCTCGGCGACGAGCTGCCGCGTTGCATACGCTGGCAACAGGGTCATGCATCCGTCCCGTAGAGCCGCGCACATTCCGTGTCGATCTCGTCTCTGGACGCACCGGATGCAACAAGCTTTGACAGCACTGCGAGTTGCGACGGTGCGGGCAAGGGTACCGCCTCCAGTTCGAAGGCAGAAACTGCAACGCTGCCGCTGATGCAGCGGAACAGATCGTCCGCAATGCGGCTGTTCAAAAACGCGGCGACGATGCTTGGTGCCACCGCCTCATCATCGACAGCGCGCACCATGTTGAGATGGTTTTCGATGACCACGCCCCCATGTTCGGCAATGAATGCCGCCGGCAGTTCAGCGGCGATGAGGCGCCGCGTCTGCTCCTTCGCCGTAGTGCGCTGCACCACGACACATGGCTTGCGGGTCAGAAGCCAGTCGTCGCCCGGCTCCATGCGAAAGAAGGGTGCGTGGTTTTTCTTGTGCGCACGATAGGTGAAGCGGCCGTCGGGCGTCACTGCTTCGGCCCATATCAATGGATGCACATTCTTGCCGCCAGCGCGATCACGTAGCTGGCTCTTGTGGCGGTTCCAGACCAGCGGCCCGGTGGACACCTTGTAGCCCCAGTCCGAAAGCCGGTGAGACATTCGCTGCGCCCGGCGGACAAGTGCAATATGGTCCGGCAGCCGGGGTGCGAGCCAGGGGGCCGAGGCATCTTGCGGCAAAATGATCGCACCATTGCTGGTGATCCTTGCCTCGATCTCTGAAAGCATTGTCAGATAATTAATGCATGTGCCGCCACGCAAGGCCCCGCGGTGATATATTGCAAGCAGGGTTTCCTGAAGCACATCCTCGAAAACTCCTTTGCGCGCATGGACGAAGTCGATGGCGACGGGCGGCGCTTCTTTCGCCAGAAGGCAGCGCAAAGCCGAAAAATACTGTCCGCCGAGAAAGCTGGTAGGTGTCAGAAAGGCAATGATCCCGCCAGGTTTGGTCCAGCGCATGGCCGCATCGGTGAATATTCCGTAGAGATTGGCGTGACCATAGAGGCTGCGTGCATATTTCGCACGCATCTCGGTTGGAAGAGTCACGCGTCCATATGGCGGATTGCCGATGACGAGATCGAAGACCGGCTGCGCCTGCATCGCCAGCGTATCGCAGGTCTTGACGATCTGCGGCGCTGGCCTGCCGGCACTTCGCGCCAGGTCTGCCAGCGAGATTTCCAGCGCGCATTGCGCCAGATTTGCGGCATTCGCATCCAGTTCGAACCCGGAAAGCCGCGCCGTCACATGGCTCAGCGCAAATACCGGCTCGCATTCGCCAAGCGCGTCGACCATCCGACGCGCCGCATGGAGCAGAAAAATCCCGCCTCCGGCCGCCGGATCGAGAACCTTTGCCGTGCTCCAGTCGACGCCTGCTTGCGCTGCCTGATCCAGAAGCCGTGTCACGAGAGCAGGCGGCGTATAGAAGGCGCCAAGCGCGCTCCGCTCTTTCGCGGGCATAAGCGCAGGATACAGACTGGTGACTTGATGCAGCGCTTCGATCAAGGGTAGCCGAGCGGCGATCTCCCCTATCTTGGTGGCCAGCGCCATTGCCGTTTCGTCGAGCGTGCGACGCGCGCGGCGGAGAGAGGGGCAGAACTCTTCGGAAATCGCACAGGTTGCCGCGAGTGACGCAAGCGCGTGACCGGCAAAAGACGCGGCAAGCGCTTCGCTGTCCGAATAAGCGCTTGTCGAGGCCCATGCCCTGGCCATCAGACGCGCGTTCGAAAGCTCGATGCGCGTTGTGCGCATTTCGTCCGTGCTGTCGCAAAGCTGGGGCGTGGAAATCTGGACGCTCTGATTCATGCGAAGGACTCTAGGGCTTGCAATCGGCTTTGACGAGCGGACTATTGCATGTTCTCGTTATGTTTCATAGGTGCAATATTCGGAAAAGCAAAAAGCCGGGGAATTCCCCCGGCTTCTCGAATTCCGACTGGTGCGGCCGTCAGGCCATGCGCAGGCCATTCTGCTTGACGATAATCGGCGTCTTGTTGGGGACGCGATCGTAGAGGTCGATGACATCCTGGTTCATCATGCGTACGCAGCCTGATGAAACGGACTTGCCGATTGTCCACCATTCCGGCGACCCGTGCACACGATAGAGCGTGTCTTCGCCGTTCTGGAATATGTAGAGCGCGCGTGCACCGAGCGGATTGGTGAGGCCCGGTTCCATTCCGCCATTTGCAGCGGAATATTGTTCCAGCTCCGGCTGACGTGCGATCATTTCGGCAGGCGGCGTCCACTTTGGCCACTTGCGCTTCCACTGGATTACGGCGCGTCCGGCCCATTCGAACCCAGCGCGACCCAGGCCTACGCCGTAGCGCATGGCCTGCCCGTCATCACGTACGAGATACAGGAAGTGTTGCTGCGTATCGACCACGACCGTGCCGGGTTCTTCCCCGGTCGGGTCCGGAACCAACTGGCGCAGAAAGCGGCGGTCGATACGTTGATAGGGAATGGCCGGGAGCTCATAGCCTTCATCGATGCGCGCCGCATACATTTGCGCGTAACCGTCAAGTGGCGGTTCTGCCGGAGCCGGAGCGACTGCCGGAATGACTGGCTGCGAAACCGTGGTGCAAGCCGTCAGTACGGAGGCTGCAGCGGCAGCAGAAGTGAGCGAAAGAAATTGCCGCCGGCTGAACGCCGTCTCGGAACTGGACTTGGTCATTATACCCCGCATTCCACATTGCAAACTGGCCCGCCTAAAGGAAGAGCCATCAAAATCACGCGCCTTTATCGGAAGAACGCTTTTGACCGACCGATAATGCATCTGAGCGCATCGCGTTGCATCTTGCCTCAAGGAAAGCCGCCTGGCTTTGCTTCGGAAACATTGATGCCACGATTTACTGACCGATAGGTACCGCAAATCGGTCAACAACTCGGTTAAATCAAGGCGAAAATCGGAACGCACTAAGATGTGACTTTTTAGCAACGCGTTTTATTGGGCCATGGAGGATGCTTTTTTGCGCCAGTTTGCGCCCCATCGCCCTCTTCGTCCGGGCAGAGGTTGACGCCGGGACCTCGCCGGAGTCACATGGGCGCAGTTTGTAGCAAGAACGGATTTATTGAAATGACCTTGGCTCGCGCCGCAACCTCTACCACCTGGACCTATATTGATGGCGACTGGTATGAGGGCAATCCGGCCATTATCGGCCCGCGCTCCCATGCAATGTGGCTCGGCTCGACCGTGTTCGACGGCGGCCGCTGGTTCGAAGGCGTCTCGCCCGATCTCGATTTGCATGCCGCTCGCGTCAACAATTCGGCCAATAATCTCGGCATGAAGGCGACCATGCGCACCGAGGAAATAATTGGGCTTACGTGGGATGGCCTGAAGAAGTTCGATGGCAAGACGGCCGTCTATATCCGTCCCATGTACTGGGCCGAGGATGGCGGCTATATGGGCGTGCCTGCCGATCCGGAAACCACGCGCTTCTGTCTCTGCCTTTATGAATCGCCGATGATTCCGTCTTCGGGCTTTTCGGTCGGCGTTTCCTCCTTCCGCCGCCCGTCGCTCGAGACTGCGGTGACGAACGCCAAGGCTGGCAGCCTCTACCCGAACAATGGTCGCATGATCATGGAGGCCAAGGCGCGCGGTTTTGACAATGCGCTCGTGCTCGACATGCTGGGTAATGTCGCGGAAACCGGCTCCTCCAATATATTCATGGTTAAGGATGGCGAGGTCTTCACGCCTGCGGCCAACGGCACCTTCCTGGCCGGCATCACGCGCGCTCGCTCCATGCAGCTGCTTGAAGATGCAGGTTACAAGGTTCGCGAGAAAAGCTTGAAGGTGCAGGATTTCATGGATGCCGACGAGGTATTCTCGACCGGGAACCACTCGAAGGTCGTACCCGTTACGAAAGTCGAGGACCGTGAGCTTCAGGCTGGTCCGGTCGCCAAAAGGTTGCGCGATCTCTATTGGGATTGGGCGCATTCAACCCCGAAGGGCTGAACCTGTAATAAGCCTGTCTCAATTATGAGCTGAATTTAAAAAATAGCCCCTTGCCTAGAGCGGGGGGAAAGTT
This sequence comes from Limoniibacter endophyticus, assembly GCF_014652835.1. Taxonomy (GTDB): domain Bacteria; phylum Pseudomonadota; class Alphaproteobacteria; order Rhizobiales; family Rhizobiaceae; genus Limoniibacter; species Limoniibacter endophyticus. The sequence continues at coordinate 275,673 of NZ_BMZO01000004.1, read as the reverse complement.
TCAAATCCGCCGGCGCGCGCAAGTCGCGCCGGTTTTGATGAAGGGAGTACGATCCGATGGCTTTTGAACTGCCGGAACTGACATATGATTACGAGGCTCTTCAGCCCTATATGTCCAAGGAAACGCTTGAGTTTCACCATGACAAGCACCACAAGGCCTATGTCGATACCGGCAACAAGCTGGCTGCAGAAGCTGGTCTCGATGGCAAGTCGGTCGAAGAAGTCGTTCTGGCTTCTTATGGCAAGAATCAGCCGCTCTTCAACAATGCTGCCCAGCATTACAACCACATCCACTTCTGGCGCTGGATGAAGAAGGGCGGCGGCGGCAACAAGCTTCCTGGTGCCCTGCAGAAGGCATTCGATTCCGATCTCGGTGGCTATGACAAGTTCAAGGCCGATTTCGTCCAGGCTGGCATGACGCAGTTCGGTTCGGGCTGGGCCTGGGTTTCCGTCAAGGACGGCAAGCTCGAAATTTCCAAGACCCCGAACGGTGAGAACCCGCTGGTTCACGGCGGTCAGCCGATCCTCGGCGTCGATGTGTGGGAGCATTCCTACTATATCGACTACCGCAACGCGCGTCCGAAATATCTGGAAGCCTTTGTCGATAGCCTGATCGACTGGGATTACGTTCTCGAGCGTTACGAAGCTGCTACAAAGTAAGCGCTGCAAGCTTTTTGTTGGAAGAGGCCGTCAGCAGGTGCTGGCGGCCTCTTCTGCTTTCAGTGCGCGATCACGCAGCTTTGAATGGAATGCATAGCGCTTGTCACAAAATCCTGCCAAGCTGGGCGTCTGAATAACGCCTCAAGCCAAATGCCAGGGGACACCATGCTGAAACCGATTGCTTCCGTCGTATTTCTTGCAGCTTCTACACTCGTCTCTCATGCTGATCCCATCGCCGATCGCCAGGCGCTCATGAAGGAGAATGCTGCGGTCATGCGTGTTCTTGCGCCGATGGCGCAGGAGAAGGCCCCTTTCGATGCGGCTACCGCACTGGCTGCGCTTCAGAAGCTGAGCGAAGATGCTGACAGGATGGATGTCGAGGCGCATTATCCGGCGGGCACAGAGACCGGCGATACGAAGGCCGGCCCCGCCATCTGGTCGGATCGCGAAGGCTTCAACGCTGCTGTCGCCAAGTTTCAGGCAGATGCCAAGGCCGCCGTCGATGCCAATCCGCAGGATCTGGCAAGCTTCAAGGCGACGTTCGGACCAGTTGCAGAAAATTGCGGTGCGTGCCACCAGAAATATCGCCAGTAAAAACATGGGCAAGGCGGGTAAAATCACTGCCGGTCTGGCCGGGCTTATGCTTGCCGGAGCCGTCGGTTTCTGGTTTGTCACGGCGCCGCAGCCTCTTGGGCAGACCCGGATCGATGCAGCAGCGAACGGTGCCGATGCAGCGCGGGGCGAAATCTTGTTCTGGGCGGGTGGTTGTGCCTCCTGTCACGCGAGTCCGCAGGCTGAAGGTGATGCGCAGACCCGGCTTGCCGGTGGTCTCGCTCTCGAAACGCCTTATGGCCAATTCGTTGCGCCCAATATCTCGCAGCATCCGCAGGATGGCATCGGAGGTTGGTCGCTGGGCGATTTCATGAATGCAATGAAGCGCGGTGTCGATCCGGCCGGCGCCGTGCTTTATCCGGCATTTCCCTACACTTCTTATGCGCGCATGCCAGACGCCGATATTGCGGACCTGTTCGCTTACATGAAGACGCTTCCCGCGGTCGAGGGCAGGGCACCCGCAAACGAGCTGACCTTTCCTTATTCGCTGCGCCGCGGGGTAGGGCTCTGGCAGCGGCTCTATTTGAGCGAGGAGCCTGTCATTGCTTTGGCACCGGATGCCGCCGATGCGGTAAAGCGCGGTCAATATCTCGTCGAGGGCCCCGGCCACTGCGGCGAGTGCCACACGCCGCGCAATGCTTTCGGTGCACTCGACAAAGCGCGATGGCTCCAGGGCGCACCAGCTGCGGAAGGCGGCGGAACGGTACCTGGGATTGCGCCGGGCGGGGCGATCGACGATTGGTCGGCGGATGACATTGCCACCTATCTGGAAACCGGCTTCACACCGGATTTCGATTCCGTGGGAGGCACTATGGTCGAGGTTCAGCAGAATATGGCGCGTCTTTCTGCCCAAGATCGTCAGGCGATTGGCGAATATTTGAAGGCGCTGCCCGAATAAAGCCTCTGGAAGATGCTGACTGAATGCAGTTGGCTCGGTTCGGGCAGCTCCGTTTTGTCAAATGTTTTCCGGTCTGTATCCTTCCGCGCCCCAGTGATGCGGGCGTGGTTTCCTTTGCGGCGCGTAATGCCGAGCCAAAGTCGAAAGTCCCGCCTTCAGCATTACTTTGGCAGAGCGCACCGGCCAACCGCGCTCCGCCTCCACCTGTTCAAGGCCCTTGAGAAAGCAGCATATGTCGAGAAGCGGGCCCGATAGTTCGGGGCCAACAGCATCGAGTGCCATCTCGACGCGTTTTCGCGCTGCAAGCGTTCCCGCTGCAAGTTGGGCGGCACTATCGGCGCTGCTCTGCCCGCCGCCTGAAACGCCAGACCAGTTTTGCGTCACGCGCGGTGTCAGGCTCGCTCGGGTAAAATCGCTCCGCAATTGTTCTCCGGCTTCAAACTCCGCCCTGTCGATGTAGGGCCGGCCACGCCGATCCCGCCGTCGAAATAGCTGCGAAAGGGGGGATTCCGCAGTATTGATCTCGACAAGTGCAATATTCTTGTCGGCTCCTCTCACCAGACCCGTTTCCTTGCCGGAGAGAGGAAGAGATTGAGCGAGATCCGGTGCCAGAACTATATCGTCGCCCTGGCGGAGGAGCAATCCGGCATTGAGCGCCTTGCGCAGCGCCTGTTCCCCAATTGTAACCGCACCATGTTCACCGCATTCGACCAACAAAACATGTTGCGTGCTGGTGGGAGAAAGTGTTCCGGGGGCCTTGGTCAGGATTTTGAGCAGGCGCATCGTCTGCCGATCGGTTGGGAGAATGCTCATCCTTGCTCTCCATGAAAACGAACCGCTGCGCAAGCAACCCGTTCGGCCATGGTGATGAGCTCGTCGAATTGTGGATCGTCACGCAACTCCTCGATCACCTGGCACGCGTGCAGCACGGTGGTGCGGTCGCGACCGAACCCTTTGCCGACTTCTGACATGCTCAGGCCGAGCGCCACATGGCTCACATACATGGCGATCTGTCTGATGCGGGAAATATCCAGCGAGCGTTCGCCGGAACGGATCTTGGTGCTGCTTATGTTGAAGATTGCCGCTGTAATATCTGCCATGGCCTCGCAGGCCTGTTGTTTGCGGCGCTTGCTTGTGATGTGGCGCAGTGTCGGCCACTCATTGGACTTGCCGGGCAGGATGCCGACGGGTGAAGAGGATGTCGGTAGGGTGTTGCAACCGGAATTCATATGAAAGTGCCCCCAAATTCATTGCACGTTCGGTTTTTAAGGTTTGCGTCCGGGGGTGGGGAAACTTGCGGCACGAAAATAAAATTCCCGCTGATTAAGTATATGAAAAAGATAGAATAAAATATTATTGAGAATTTTTTCGCGTTCATTTTGTCCACGCCCCACGATAACTATCCGAAATTATTGGGGCTGTTGCGTATTGCGTGATCGCACCAGTGACGACATTCGAAAATTATGATATAAGGAAGTGGGGCATAATGAATATCGAAGTAGACCGGGAAGCGTTTCTTGCCCGTCAGAAATTACTTGCCATTGAGGCGCGTCAACGCTTCGCTTTTCAAATGAGCTGCGGCATGGATATTTCGAAGCTCGACAGTTTCAATATTTCTGAAGCCCGGGCGCTCGAACTGAAGCTCGTGCGTCTGATCGAGCGTGAACGGCAACGCGGTCTGGAAAAGCACTGGTCTTACGATCTCAATCGGCACATCGCGATGACGCAGGCGCTGGATCGCATCCGGCAACGCCTGCTGGAGTTGGGAGCGGCGCTGGATGTTTCGCCAAAAGGCGCGGATTGCGTGCGTCAGGAGACAATTGCGACGCGACGGGCGCGTTTGCGCGTCGCGCTCACTGCCCGTCGTCTGGCTCGCCGGACGCTTCTTTCCAGAGGAAAGCCCATATAGAAAAAGCGCTGTGGCCGAAAAAGCCATCCAGCGCTTTTAAGAGAATTTCGCCGGTCTTGGGGGCAAGGCCGGCGAAAAATTACTTTGCGTTTGCAGCCTTGCGCTTGCGGCCCAGGCCCATCTTCTTGGCGAGATTGGAGCGGGCCTCGGCGTAATTGGGAGCAACCATCGGATAGTTGGCGTCGAGACCCCACTTCTCGCGATACTGCTCTGGCGTCAGGTTGTAATGCGTCATCAGATGGCGCTTCAGCGACTTGAACTTCTTGCCGTCTTCAAGGCAGATAATGTAATCATCATGTACCGAGCGCTTGGGGTTGACGGCAGGCTTCTGCTTCTCGGCAGCCGGCTGCTCGACATTGCCGCCAACACGACCGAGCGCTGCATGCACATCGGCGATCAGGTTCGGCAATTCGCTGACGGGAACGGGATTGTTGCTGACATAGGCGGCAACGACGTCCGCAGTAAGCTCAATCAGCATCTCGGAATTCGAGGTGATCGTTGGTTCTGTAGTGTCCATGTGGTTTCGGCCCCAGATAGATTTTCGGTTTGGTCCCTCGATATGTTTCCGAGGTGACTTCTTATTTTCTGAGCATGCATTCAACGAATCGAATGATTTTGGTAAATGCGCGCTTTATGAAAGCAAGTCAAATCGATTTTTAATTCTGTTTAGTATCGAATGTGTAGAGGCCGAATAATTCGACAGGAAAATTGCGCCAATCTTTCGATTTCATGAGATGGCAGGGGAGGCGGGATAGAACATCGTCCCAGGTGACCCGGCACATCTGTTGTGATGCTAAAAATTTAGCAGAATTGCGTCGCTCAAGGTTGCAAAAGCAGGTTGTATTGTTTCTTTGTACACGTTTTTGTACCATCTTAAATTAAGCTTCTGTCTGCTGCGGTAGACCATTGATGCGTGTGAGACCATTGATAATCGTCTGGCGCATACGCATCTTCAGGGACGACCCGCGAAGAGCTGTAGAAAGGAATCGCCATGACCAGCGCAGACAAACCGAAGAACGATGTGGAATGGCGCGATAGACTGTCGCCGGAGGAGTTTTACGTGGCCCGCCAGGGCGGAACGGAAAGGCCCGGCTCGCATCCTTACAATTATAACAAAGAACCTGGTATTTATCGGTGTATCTGTTGCGGCAAGCCGCTCTTTTCATCCGAAACCAAATATGAATCCGGATCTGGTTGGCCGAGTTTCTATCAACCGATCGAGGATGGTGCTGTGGCTGAAAAAAGCGACACCTCCCACGGCATGGTCCGCACCGAAGTCAAATGCGCCGAATGCAACGCTCATCTTGGCCATGTCTTCCCCGACGGTCCGCAGCCGACCGGCTTGCGCTATTGCATGAATGGCACGGCATTGGATTTCGAAAAGAAGTAGAAATTGAAGAAAGATCCGCCGGGATCGACCGGCGGATCTTCTCCGGCGATCCGCTTATGGCCGTTGCTGCTGCAGGCGCGGACGATCTGTCTGAGGGACTGGATTTCGGCTTCGACCGCCCGGAATCTTTCCCTGACGTTTGAGGCGTATGTTTCTGCATCGCTTCTGTTGGTCGGTTGTGCATCGCTCCGGTTGCGTGGTGCATCGTTGCGCGCGGAGCGTCTGCCGTTCATAACGTCGCAATTGTACTCGCTCCAGTAGGCTTCGTCTGTGTCCGGGGCGTAATTGCCGTCCGCATCGTAAAAATCGTTCAAAGGCAGCTCGGTATAGTCGGACCATATGCTTTGATATTTTTGCCGAAGGACTAAGCTTCTGGTTCCGGTGAAGGGAAATATAGATTCCACAAAGGAAAGATATTCATGACGCGTGTTCTGTGAAATATAGCGTCCGACGGGTATCCGTTGCGATCCATTGACCGTCAGAACCGTGTCCATTTCCTGATCTACACTGAGAGGATTTTCGTAATAATGCTCGAAACTCCATTCGACTATTTTATCGTTTGTGTTGAAGCAGAAATTGATCGGTTTGGCCGGGCCTGTATCTGAGTCAGCGGTTCTGATCACCCTGGTAACCGGTTTCGAGCGTCGTCCAAAATCGTCTTCCGACTGGATGGTTACAGTATAGTCGGTCGATGGAGTGAGATTGGGAATTGTTATTTCATCGTAATTGTCTGTGAAGAATGTTCCATACTCCTGATCCATGCCCGTAATTTTTGCAGTAATGCCTTTCGGCTTCGGTTGTCCCTGTTGCTGCCAGCTCGCATGAACAGTGAATGTAACGGAGTTTCGACTTGGAAGAATATTGCCGAAATTAGGCACGGCCAAGGAATTACTGGCATCTTTACGAATAGGAATCTCGGCAACGGGTGACGGTGATACGACATTGTCGGTGGCTTGAAAAACCTCGATTACTCCCTCTGCTTTCTTGAATTCTGCCGTCATGAACGTCTTGTTGAATGCAGCGCCGGTGTTCAGAACTTTTGCTCCGCCGATGTCTGATCCAACTCCGGCAATATGTGTGTGGCCATGAAAGATGGCCACGACCTCATACTCTGACATCAGGTCGGAAAACCGGGTCTTCAGGCCGTCCAGGTCGGCTGGAGGACGGTGCATGTTGATGATGACAAGTTTGCCAGCGCTGCGTGCGTTTTTAAGTTGTTCTTCCAGCCAGTTCAGGGAGGGTTCAATTCTGTACTCTTTTCGCTCGAAATTGGTGAAGGGATCATCCCACTGTTTTACGTAATTGAAATGGTTATGAAGCTGGATGAAAGTGAAATCGCCGATGGTCTTGGAATAAGCTTGGCTTCCCCGGTATTTTTCCCAGCCAAAACCGGATTCCTGATAATTGTCGCGAGCATCCGCCCCAATATTGTCGATGTGCCTGAACAGATCTTGCATGGCCTGCGATGCACATCCGTTCTGGTAGCAGTCGTCGACATTGTTCTCATAATCATGATTGCCGAGGCCATAGTAGGTCGGGGCCATGGCCGCGATGCGACTTTTCATATAGTCTGCCTGCCAGCCATGATAAAATGCGGTGACATCGCCGTTCAGGAAGATTGGGATATCGTCGCGGCTTCCCTTTGAATCACGCCAGACGTTGATCGCCGCGTCCTGTGCCTCGATCAGTTCCCGGGACTCGGCTTGTTCATCCTCGCTGTCGCTACCGTCCCCGCCTTTGTTGGTCCACGGATATTGCGTATCGGATCGAATGACGAAACGTTGGGTGACACCGGTGCTGGCTGAATTGTTCGATGCGGGAGTAGCTGGATTGGATGCAGGATCTTGCGCCATGGCTGGAAGTGACAAACTTGTCGCCAGCAACGCGGCGAGTACAGATCTGAAACTCAACATTAAAACCTCCATAGGTTGTGGCAAATTATTTATACAACCAAAAAGATTATCTGTCCCGTATAATCTGAGCGCATCTCGGTCTGCTTCGCATTGACCCGCTGCCGCTCGGCACCTACGTTCCAGCCAGTCATTTCAAGAGATTGCATCCTGATGAAAAACGCTGCTTTATTTCCGTCTCTCCCCGCACCTCACACCGCAAAACACCCTGTTTCCGACACCCGCCACGGCATCACCCGAACGGACGACTATGCTTGGTTGCGGGCCGAGAATTGGCAGGAAGTTTTTCAGAACCCGTCCGTGCTGGATCCCGCAATTCGCAGCCATCTGGAGGCGGAAAACAGCTATCAGGCTGCGCTGATGGCAGACACGGAGGAGTTGCGTAAGAAGCTCTTTGCGGAGATGAAGGGGCGTATCAAGGAAGATGACTCATCCGTGCCTATGCGCGATGGCCCCTACGCCTACGGCACCGCCTTCGTGCTCGGCGGCGAACAGCCTCGCTATTTCCGCCTCGACGCCGAGGGACGCGAGGAAGTCATCCTCGACGGCGACAGGGAGGCTGCCGGAAAACCATATTTTCGTCTTGGTGGCGTCGATCATGGTTCAGATCATGCGCGGCTTGTCTGGGCCTATGACGATAAGGGCTCGGAATTCTTCACGCTTAAGGTGCGTGATCTGAAAAGCGGAACCGATCTGCCGGATACGATTGCAAATACTGGTGGAGGTGGCGTTTGGGACCAGAAGAACGAAGGTTTCTTCTATACACGTCTCGACTCAAATCATCGCCCGTCCAGGATTTTCTATCACAAGCTTGGCACGCCGGAGGCAGATGATAAGCTTGTCTACGAGGAAGCGGATCCTGGCTTCTTTATGTCCGTTTCGGACAGCCGCGACGGCAAGTGGGTTTTCATCGATATTCATGACCACGAAACTACCGAGACGCGTCTTCTTTCGGCTGACGATCCCTATGGTGAGCCGAAGATTGTCGAACCGCGCGAGGAAGATGTTCAGTATGAGCTGGAGGAAGGCGGAGACGTCTTCTTCGTGCTGACCAATGCCGATGGCGCGCGCGATTTCAAGATCATGACGGCACCTGTCAATGCGCCGGGCCGCTCCAACTGGAGCGAACTCGTCGCTCATCAGCCGGGCCGCCTGATCCTCTCCATTATGAGCTTCAGGGATTATCTCGTGCGGCTTGAGCGCGCCGAGGGCTTGCCGCGCATCGTCATCCGTGACCGCGCTTCCGGTGAAGAACATGCGATCGCCTTCGACGAGGAAGCTTATAGCCTGGGGCTATCCGGCTCTTACGAATATGATACGGATACGATCCGGTTCACCTATTCCTCCATGACCACGCCGGCACAGCAGTTCGATTATAATATGCGCACGCGTGAACGTGCATTGCTCAAGACGCAGGAAGTGCCGTCCGGTCACGATGCGGAGAACTATATCACCCGCCGCCTGATGGCGAAGTCGTATGATGGCGAGCTGGTGCCGGTTTCGGTGCTTTATCACAAGGAGACGCCGCTCGACGGTTCCGCGCCCTGCCTGCTCTATGGCTACGGCTCCTACGGCATTGCGATCCCTGCCTCATTCAACACCAACTGTCTTTCGCTGGTTGATCGCGGCTTCGTCTATGCCATCGCCCATATCCGCGGCGGCAAGGACAAGGGTTACGCCTGGTATGATGAAGGCAAGCGCCAGAAGAAGCAGAACACCTTCCACGATTTCATCGCCGCTGCGCGTCATCTGGCGGCAGAAAATATCACAGCGCATGATCGCATTGTGGCCCAGGGCGGTTCTGCCGGGGGGATGCTGATGGGCGCAGTCGCAAATATGGCGCCGCAGGATTTCGCCGGGATCATCGCCGAAGTGCCTTTCGTCGACGTGCTGACCACCATGCTCGACGACACATTGCCGCTCACGCCGCCGGAATGGCCGGAATGGGGAAATCCGATCGACTCTGCGGAAGATTACGCAACCATCGCCGCTTACTCGCCTTATGATAATGTCGGCGCAAAGCCCTATCCGCCGGTCCTTGCAGTTGCTGGCCTCACCGATCCTCGCGTCACATATTGGGAACCCGCCAAATGGGTGGCGAAGTTGCGCCAATATTCGACCAGCGGCAACCCGGTCCTGTTCCGGATCAATATGGATGCGGGCCATGCCGGTGCGTCCGGTCGTTTCTCGAGGCTCGAGGAAATCGCGCTGAATTATGCTTTCGCGCTTAAGATCGCGGGCAAAATCTGACGTATGAGCTGGCCGAACCATGAAGAAGAAGGGTCGCCGCACAGGCGGCTCTTTCTTATTTCAGAATATGTTAGGCATTGGATACTGCGCAAGCTTTGCAAGGATTGCATGCGTGAAAGGCGTATAAATTTCATCTCCAGCAAAATTCATTTTAGATGGCTGGAATTTATATAATTATTGAATAATATAAATTATTATGTGTTTAAAATGTAAAATACTTCACTTAGTTAAATTTCTTAAAAAATTAATATAGTATGATTTCTGATTATGTATAAATATCATTGTATAATATTGCTATGTGCGAATCATCTCTTATTGAGGCATCTTTAGTGATGGTTTGAGGGACACAGGATGCGGAAGTTTTTACCGGTCGTCTTTGTCGCGTTGCTCAGCGCATGTGCGATGTCGGCGGATGGACCGAAGGCGTCGGCGGTCAAGAACGGCAGACTTCCGCATACGCATGAGAAGATACCGGTTGTTGAGCTGGCCGATGCGCCGATGGGGCCGCATGTCACGGCCTATGCCCCGGCCGACAAGGGGCTTGTCACCTTGCGCTCGGTTACCCGCGCCGATACGCGCCTGAAGCGAGGCGATACGATCGAAGTCACGATATTCGATACTGGCGAGGAAGCCGTGTTCTCTTCGACCGACAGCAAGACCCTGAATCTCGGCCGCTTCACGGTGGATCAATCAGGCTATGTGATCATGCCTTTCGTCGGCCGCCAACATGTGCTGGACTCTACAGCCGACGCGCTTTCGACGCAGATCGTCAACGGTCTGAAAGGTCAGGCCGTTAATCCTCAGGCCGTCGTTACCGTGGTGGACAAGCCGTCGAATGGCATCAATGTTTCCGGCGGCGTAAAGGCGCCCGGCCTCTTTCCCCTGACGGCGAAGCGCGAACGCGTGCTGGATGCTCTGGCTCTGGCTGGCGGTGCGAGCGTCGAAACGGCCAATGTCACGGTCATCCGCGACAAGAGCCGGGCCACAGCTCCCCTGTCGCGCATTCTCAGAGAAAGTGCCCAAAACATTGTCCTGTCCGCAGGTGATCAGATTATCGTCGATGGCGATAATCCGAGCTTTACCGCCTTCGGTGCCTTCAAGAATGTAGGCGAATTCGAGTTCGAGCCGGGCAAGCTCACCCTTGCACAGGCGCTCGCACGGGCCGGCGGCCTCCTCGACAGCCGCGCCAATCCGCGCGATTTCTACGTGCTGCGCAACGAGAAGGTCGCAAACAGTGCGGCTGCGGCTTCCGCAGGCAAGAGCCCGGATGCGCCCTTCATCACGGTGAAGCCGATCATCTATCGCGTCAACCTGCGCGACGTTTCGAATTTCCTCTTGATGCAGCAATTCCATATTCAGGATGGCGACATTCTCTATGCAAGCAATGCCGGTCTCGTGGATGCCGCCAAGATCGTCACAGTCTTTCAGAAGGGGGCCGAAACGGCCGCCGCGCCGCCTCCTGGGGCGGGCAACTAGGGAGAAGGGAGACGTCCAAGATGTCTCAGAGCCTCGGAAGCCGTCGCCAACCTTTCCTCGCGGCGTTCCTGTGTCAGGCTCTCGCATAGATCCTGCATACCCTTGTCGGTTACGCCTGGCAGAAGCCGCTCGATCACCTTGCCGGCGGCATGAAGGTCGGCGCGCGCGTCCAGCGCCTCGCCGCGTAACTGTTCAGGGGCGGCATAAGAGGCACGTCCCGCCCGCGCCAGATTGTGATCGGCATGGCGCTCTCCGGCATCCAGCGCGATGCCGAAATCGCAAATGCCAAGGTTTGCGGGATCGCCGTTCCGTAGCAGGAGATTGTCGGGAGCTATGTCACAATGCACGATGCCCTGTGCATGAATGCCAGCCAGACCTTCCAGCAGCGCGGCTGCAAAGCACCGGAGAAAGCCGGACGTCATCTTGAGTGAGGGCAGGGCAGTTGCCAGTGGCAAGCCGCGATCCGGCATGATCATGGCAGGGCGACCATCATCCAGTCGAAGAACTGTTTGAATCGGAACGACATAGGGATTTTGCACGCGCATCGCCATCTCCGCCTCGCGCAACAGCAATGCCGCGCTGATGCCGTCATCGCGGCAGGAAAGCTGCACCGTCTTCATCACGTGCGCGGTCGCCAGATCGCGGTGACGAAGGCGCTGGACGAGATATCGCCCGCCCGCGTGCAATGTTGCTTCGGTGCTGAAACTGTTCGCAATGAATGCGGTCGCCAAACCTGGTGCCGCTAGCTGCCGGTCGAGCGCATCGCGAACCCTGTCGCGCACGTCCGGGGCGGATTCGTGCAATGCATTGGTCAATGCCCTGAAATGCCGGGCGATTTTATCTTCGTTCATTCGACCTCGACGCCTGTCGCGATGGCCGAAACGTCCTCGGGGACATTGGCGATCAATGCGTCATTGGGCTCGAACAGTCTTGCAAAATCGGTGGCGGTGGGCGCGCCACATGTGCGAAAGCCGACAGTGGCTTCCGCTTGTGGGTCATAGCGCCACCAGAGCGTCGTCGCCCTGCCATCGCCCGGCCTGAAAGCCGTGTTTGCCTTGCCGCTGCGTGCTGAAGGCGTGCGCAGGGCCTTCAGGCTCTGCGAGAAGGCGGCAACGGCGAAGCGCTCCGCGCTGGTGTCGCGGCCCAGGCGTGTCAGTAGTTCGAACCACTCATCATCGTGGCAAAGCACGCTCGGATGCTGGTCAAAGCCGTGCATCTGCGTAGCGATCACCAGGGGATAGCAGCGTTCCACGCGGTCGCGGCTGGGCAGGATGACGCCCGCCAGCACGGATGGACCGAAGGCCCCGCGCTCAGCAACGAAGCGCCAGGTGGAACCGTGCGCGAAGGAATGCCTCCACCCCGCCTCGTCTTGATCTCGCAGCGCCTGCAAGCCGCCGCGCACCCATGCATCGAGGCCGCTCTCTGTTGCACGTTCGAAACCGGAAGCGATAAAATCGCCATGTGCAGGTACCTTGCCGAAGAAGCCGATCCGGTTTGCCTGTATCGCCTTCTGGCTTATGTTCATGCGCCCGCTCATTCTCTTTGGCCTCATCAAAACTGCGTCGGACAGCGAAACTCCGTCAGTGCAGGAAGGCGGAACGGATTGAGCACCGAGCCGAACTGAACTTCGAACGTGGCGCGCTGCGCACCTTTGTCGAAACTAGCGAGGAAAACGTCGTCGCCCTGCATCTGGATATTCGCGCGATCGAACAGCCGGAACGGTGACCAGTCGCCGGATGTCGTTGTGGCGCCCGCAATTCCGCTTGGCTGAAATGCGATATAGGACTGATTTTTCCGGCCTTGCGCCGGCCATCTGAAGGATTTCGAGACTGGACGGTCGGCAAATTGCACGATGGATTCATCCTGGATGCTCAGCATCGCCGCATTGGTGCGGGCAAGCGATACCGTTCTGACATTGATCGACACCGCCGGTTGCTCGCTCCCGGCGGGGAAGAAGGCGCGGTGGATCCTGTCGGCATTTTCAAACTGCGCCAGTGCCGGGCTGGGAATGCTTTCGCCACCAAATGTGCCGCGCCAGCCCCAGGGGCTTTCGCTCTTGTCGACGAAAGGCTCCAGGCGGTCCTTGAAGAAGCTCTGAAACAGCCCGCTCGGGCCGAACAGCCGCACGAAATCAGCCATCGCAACGTCCCGGCTCGACTCCCGATCGAACGGATAGCGGCCGCTGACGATATTGCCGCACAGATTTGCGCCGCTTGCCGCCCAGATATTACCGATCCGGCCACGCGCCGTTTTCACGGCGAGTCCGCCTATATCGGCAGAAACGCTGGCCATCCACTGATCGACCGGCGCCGGCAGGGTCCGGGCTTCCTGTATCAGATCCTGGTTGGCATTGGTCAGCTGGCTGTCGACGTCGAACATCTGCGCCACGTCGCCGGAGGAAGTCGAGGCGCGGGACAATTGGCCGTAGAGCTTCTGCAGAATCGGGCGCAGGCTGCCGATCCGCGACCGTGGCTGTTCGCTGTCCGGGCCTTGCGCATTCTGCGCTACCTCGAGCGCCTCGCGCAGCGGGCCGTATGGATCGGGCGCATTTGCCGCCGTAACCAGCGCTGAACTGGAGGCGCTGGCGATTGCATCTGCATTGTCACCCGTCGAGGCAAGGCGCATTCCCGATTGCGCACCAAGATCGGTGGCCGCGGCGATTGCCTTGGCAATCGTTTCTACAGGGCCGGGGTCGCTGGAAAGCACGCGCAAGGTTTCGGTCGCATCGCCCAGCGTCTGCGATGGACGCGTGACGATATCCGCGAGCAGTGCATTCCAACGCTGCGCAAACTGGTCGAAATAGAGTTGCAATGCGGCTTGCGTAATCGTCTCGACGCTCGACCCGGCCGGATTAGCTTGCCAGCCGCGCACCCATTCTTCCGCGAGGGCCTGCCGTGCCGCATCGCTCACGCGTGGCAGCACGACGGCGCGATACCCTGTTCCTGTGTAGATGCCGGGAATGGATTCGCGCAGCGTCGCGCCGGATTTTCGCGCGAAAACCTGTTCGCCCAGCGGTCCGGACGCGTCGGCGGCATTCCATGGACCCAAGGCGCGGGAATCGCGCAGATTAACCAGAATATCGAAGGCGCGGTTTCCCAGAGATTGGTCGGCAATGATTGCGCGTGCCTCGGCGATAAGCGTCGTGTCGAGTGTAATCGGAACCATCGCCCCGCGCGCCAGGGCTTCCACATGCGCCACCAGCGCGTTGCGTGCGGCACGCCGCCCTTCGCCTGGAAACAGGCGCTCGAACATGTCCTGCGCCTGAACGGCAACGAAATCGCGATCGACAGGACCAAGCCCCCCCAGCATGCCATAGAGCTTCAGCGTGTTGAAGGTCCGCGCTACGTCGGGCGTTTCGGCATCGCGCTCGTGCTCGATGTCACCCTGCAACTGCACCAGCACGCGTGGCAGAAGAAGGGCATTGAGCGCGCGCTGATAAGCTTCTCGCTGACGGCCGGCAATCTTTTCGCCCTGATCCAGGCCGAAGCGAGGCATCCAGTCTCCGTCGTTCTGGAAGCCAGCCGTCACGTTGCGTAGCGAATCGAGGGCGGGCAGCACGCGCAGGAAATCGGCATCCGAAACGTCGCGTACCGCAATTCCCTGGATCTGCTGATCATATGCGGCGATCCTGTCCTGTGCCTGCGCAAGGGCGCGGCTGTTCTGGAAATAGGCCGTGAACCAGCCCGCGAGTATGAAGGCGAAGGCAAACCCGGCTAACGCATAGGCGCCTCGGCGCAGCATCCGTTGCCGGCGCGACAGGCGCTTGTCGCGGGTGATGAGCGAAGCTTCCTCGAAGATCACCCCTTTAAACAGTCGCTCAATGAAATAGCTGCGGCGCAAGCGTGACAGCGAGCCGGAAGTCTCGATGGTTGCGACGTCGCTTTGCGTACCTGAGGCGAAGTAGACGCCACGCAGGAGCGGTGCTTCCACCAGCCTGGAAGAGGCGCAAAGTTCGCCCATCACCTCGTGCAAGCGCTCCTTCAGCGAGGCAAGCTCCGCAGGTAGACGGAAGATACGCCCGCGCTTGGCTGCATCGGGCTCTTGCTGCATGCGCTCAAGCAGCATGGCGCCGATACGCTCCTGCAGCAGCGTAAACTCTTCCATGAAGCGTTCTGGAAGAAATTTCGCCCCGTAGCTCTCTTCCAACCCGAAGGTCATGCCCCAGACCTGATCTCGGTCGCTCTTGCTCAGCCCGTCAAAGAATTCGACGAAACCCGTCATCAGATCGGCTTTGGTGAGCATGAGATAGACCGGAACGCGCGCGCCCAGATAATCATCCAGCTCCGAAAGACGCTGGCGAACAGCACGCACCTCTTCGAGTTGCACCTGCTCGTCGCGCTTCATCAGGTCGCCGATCGAGAGCGTCACGATCACGCCGTTGATCGGCTGCGACTTGCGATATTTCTTGAGTAGCGAGAGAAAACCTTCCCACCCGGCCCTGGAAGTGCCGTTCAGGTCGTCTTGTGTCGTGTAACGCCCGGCGGTGTCGATGAGAATCGCCTCCTCGGCAAACCACCAATTGCAATTGCGTGTACCGCCCATGCCCTCAACGGAGGCCTGCCCGAGCGCGTCGCCAAGCGGAAATTTCAGGCCGGAATTGGTCAGCGCCGTTGTCTTGCCTGAACCCGGGGCGCCGAAGACCACGTACCAGGGCAACTCGTAGACATAGCCGAACCGTTTCTTGGCGATGCGTTTGAGAAGCGACATTGCTTCCTTCAGTCGTCCATGGATCTCCTCCACTTCCGCGTTATGGCCAGCGGCAGCTTCGGCGGCGGCATTCTGCTCGATCCCTTCCACAAGCGCATCGTCACGCCGACGGGCACGAACCAGTGAAATGATCGTCCACAGCACCCAGCCAAGAATGAGGATGCCGATCGCGACGATCCGGTTGAATACAGCCGTGAGCGGACGCCAATCGCCCAGCGCCAGCATGGAGCCGTAGAACCAGATGACGATCCCGAGCGCGACAATCCAGAACAGTGACAGGAAGCGATAACCGATCAGGCTCGCATAGGATTCGACATGGCTGCGGATGACGTAGAAACTGCTGAGCGGGTTCATCACGGTGCATTACCTCCGTTGCCGGCGGCCGGACCACTGGCATCCAGGCGAGGCGGATCGGCAAATATGCCGTGTGCTTCGAGTTGTTCGGTGGGATTGGTCAGAACGAGAATTTCAGTGCGCCTGTTGGTTTCGCGCCCTTCAGAGGTATCGTTGGTCGCCAGCGGATCGGAATCGGCGCGACCTTCCGTCAGGATGGCTTCCGATCCCGTATAGGCCGTCAGAATTTCGCCTACCGATTTGGCGCGCGCCTCCGAAAGATGCCAGTTCGACGGAAACTGAACGGTACGAATCGGCACGTTATCGGTATAGCCGACCACGACAGCCCGGAATTTTTCGCTGGCGAGTGCTCCGCCGATTCGTTCCAGCAGCCCGCGGAATTCATCGCTCACTTCGGCGCTGCCTGTTGCGAACAGCCCGGAATTGCTGATGCGGATGCGCAGCCTTCCATCGGCATCGGATAGCGTCACTAGCTTGCGATCCACTTCCGGTTGCAGGAAGCCGATGAGATTTTGCAGCTCAGTCGACTGTACGATCTGCTTGCGCTCGGGCGGAGTATAAACCACCGGTGGCGGCTGCGCGGATTCGGCGCGCTCGGTAAACCGAATGGATGGCGTGTCGCGCGGCGGCAGTCCCGCCAGTTGCTGGAAGGTGCCGTCCGAGACGCGATTGAGCGACAGAGTGAAGAACATGTAGCCGAGTGCCAGTGCCAGCATCAGCCCGGCGAGCAGGGTCCATAGCCCGGTCGCCGTCTTCAAGGGCGTATGCCTGGCCGACACACCCCGCCAGTGCGGCGAGAGTTCACGTTCGAAATCGCCATACTGTCCCATCAACGAGCGATAAAGCCCGCCGCGAATATGTTCCAGTTCCAGTGGGCCGCGCGGCGAAACGCGTGTGCGCCCCTCAAAGGCGAGCGAAAGGCAGAGGTAGATGAGGAGCAACAGGTCCTTGCTGGCACCGGGGTTCTGGTGAAAATGGTCGAGCAGGTCGAACACGCGGTCGCCGCCGGTCACATCCATATGAAAGGTTGAGACAAGGCCGGAACGCGCCCAGCCCGCCCGCACGCCCCAGGCCTTGCTCAGGATCACGTCGTCAACCGTTGCGCAAACCACGTAATGCGCTGCCCGCGCCCGTTCCGGGCTGATGCGTGCTGCCGCCAAATCGCGCTCGTAGCGGCGGACGGCATCGAAGCTGATACCGCGCAACTCCTCGATATCCGGCTGCGCGTCGGTCTGGCGTAGCCCGTGCGCCAGATTGAGCAGGGGTGCGGCGGAGCGCACGATTATCGGCATTTCATCGCCGCCGAAGCGAAAGTCGCGCATCATCCTTTCAACGGACCAGCCTCCCTGGCCGGTCTGGGCTGTGGCTTCCGGCTCGACAATATCATCCAGCATTTCGGCCATGCGCTGGGCGGAAAGCGCCTTGCGCTGACCTTCCTCTGTTAGTTCGACGACGGTTGGCAGGTCCTGCCATTGCGGTGCTTCTGCGCCGTTGTCCCTGGTCATTCGCGGATCGCCCACAATTCCATCTCAAGACCCGGAAACTCGCCGGAGAGATGCAGGGCGACCGCTCCGGACGTCTCGAGCTGCTTCCAAAGGGGAGATTTCGTGTCGAGTTCGAAATAGATCGTGCCGGAGCGATAGGGTAACTGGCGCGGCAGGACCGGCAGCGGCTGCACAGGGATCCCCGGCAGCGCCACATTGACCAGCTCGGCAATGCGCTCTACCGGACCGACCTTGATCTGCGCGGGCAGCTTGCGGCGCACTTCTTCCGAGGGCATGTCGGCGCGGATTGCCAGCACGAAGCCTGCATCCTTGATGAGTGTGCGGTCGTGGATCGTGCCGACCCGTACGCCGTGGCGGCGCTCCGAAAGCTCGATGGCAACCGCCGCCTGTTCCAGAACGGCGGAAAGCGAGGCGCGCAGATCGTCGAATACGGCTGCAAAGGTCGCCTTCAGATCATCATGGCGATAGGGTGGAAAGTCGCTGGCGCGCTTCTTGTCGGTCGTAAACGTCGCAAGTTCTCCAGCCAGCTGAATGCATTCCTCATAGAGCATGATCGGGTGCAGGCGTGTCGCATTGGAAAGAATATGTGCCAGGAGCGGGTCAGTGCGATTTAGGATTTGCAGCAGGAGATAGTCTCCCACTTCCGCCGTCCCCCGGATGGTCGGGTCGCCGATACGCTCGGCAATTGCTTCAGCGCGGTGGCGCACAATCCCCAGCAACTCGGTTACCAGCTCCTTCAAACGCGGCTCTGCGGCGCAATTGAGCGAAGGCGCCAGATAGTCGGCATCGAGGATGACTGCCCGGTCGGAGCGTACTTCCAGCACCCGTGCAACGCCGATGAGTTCGTAGCCGGCAAGCTCGTCGCCGGTCTTGAGATAGCGCAGGTTGAGGCGGCCCACATCGATCGGCGCCATGAAATCCGTGTCAATATTGGCGTCTGGGGCTTCGTAGGGACTTGCAACGATGCGAACCGAGCGGGCCGACCCGTTAGGACCGGCACTCGTCGGTTTCATAGTCATGTCCGCCTTTCCGGGTTGCCGAACCGGCAAGGCCAGATAGATGATGGCATTGCGCACCGTTTCGTCGAGCTCGAGCGGGGCGGGCAGGTCGGTGTCGATGGGAGCTTCGAACGGCGTGCCGTCCGGCAGGATGCCGCGCAACGTCGACAGCGCGAACTGGCCGATAGCCAGTGCACCGCGGTCGATGCTTGTTTCGGCTACGCCCCAGGGATAGGGCGAAAGCGCGCGTGTCGCGCTGCGTACCAGCCGCTCCGTCCAGCGGTCCGACTGCTGAAAATGCTGTACGCGAAGGAACATGCCCTCTCTCCAGGCAACGCGATTTTCGCTTCTCATTCTTCCTCGCCTGTCTTTTTTCCGCCGTTGCCAGCCAAGGCTGCGGCAACAGCGGAAACCAATGTCTCATGCACGCTGGCAGCTTGCCCGTGGCGCTCGAACTGTTCCTTGTATTCTGCCCAGTAAGCGCCGTTTCTCTGCCAGGGCAGCAGGCGCTTGCGCGCATCCACCCGCGCCTCGATCACGCGTGGCTCCAGCATCTTGTTGCTAAGCGCCATCATCTCCTCGATGCGCCTGGCGATCTCTTCCTGCACGACCGCAATCCGCGTCATCCGATCCGAAACCTGTCCCGTCATTGCTGGCTCGAAGCGCAGACCAAGGTCGCTGGAGAGACGCGCCAGAACCGTCTCCTGACGTAGCAGGAGAGACGGGAGCGTCTGGTCATCGGCGGGCGCGCGCGGCGCCACCTCCTTCGGTTGTTCCTCGAAAATCGCGTTGAAGGCCTTGTCTGCCGTGGCTGCCTTTTCGGCGGCTTTTGGTTTGGAACGGGTGATCGGCACGGAGACATGCATGGCGGATGCATGTTCAAGCCGGTTCCCCATGTCGAGGTCGCGGTTCCAGTCGTCCGGCAGGAAACCGCTGCCGTCTGTCTGGGGCGGCCCGCTCCAGCCGATGTCGACATTTCGCGACGAAGGAGTTCCCCTAATCGGCTGGGCCACCGGTAGCGCCCAATCGTCGGAGCCGGGCGCGAGAATGCCCGTTGTGCTGCCGCCGGGGCTGACATCGGAAAGAATGGCCGAAATCGTCAGCGTTTCGCCGCTCGGGGCAACATCCTCTCGCGCTTCATCCCGGTCATGCTCATTGGCGCCGTTGATCGCTGCCTCGAAGGCATAGGCGCCGAGCTGCACCTGTGATCCGTCGTTCAGCCGCCTGCTCTGGCCTTCCAGCAGGAGTTCGCCATCCACCCGCGTACCGTTGGCGCTCATGTCGAAAAGGATATAGCCATCGCGGTCTCGCTCGATGCGGCAATGTTGCTTGGAGATGGTGCGGGTTTCGTCTTCCACCATCCAATTGCAATCATAGGCGCGGCCCATGGTCACCCGTCCGCGTTGCATGGAAAAGCGTGCTGTGCCTGCAAGCGCCGGTCCCGCAGTCTGGCGAAGCTCAAGTCGCATGGACCACCTCCCTCGTCGTCAGGGGCGGTTCGCGCAGGATCGCATCGCGGCTGTCCTCTAACGCCGGTTCGCTGCGTGCCCAGCTGTTCCAGCCAAGACGGGGCGGATCGCCCGTACCGCCCAATTGGCAGAAAGGCACGTCCTCCTTGCGCAGCACGATTTCGATGTCGAAATCGAAGCCTGTCCCGACGAAGAGCCGCGTCAGCGCAAACAGCGCCTCGACATTGTGGCTGCCGGGCCCTAGCGATAGATAGTCTGCGTAGCGGAGCGGGCCGATGATCACCCTGAAACTACCAGCGAAATCGTGCACCATCGCCCCAGCCGTCGCATTGATCCCGAGTTGCACAGCACCGCCCTTCGCTATCTGGCTCTGTTCATGGACTGGAATATCCAGCCAGCGGCTGCGAAACAGCTCTATCCCGACCGGCAGGCCGCTCACCTCGCGCAGCATTGCAGCAAGGGCGGCGGAGTTGCGGGTGCGATTGGCAAAGAAGCCGGAAAAACGCAGCAGCGTATCTTCTTCGATCTTCGTGCGATCCCGCAGATTGCGCGTGCCAAAGCCGCACAATGCCAGAAGCGTTGTCACGAAGCCGTTCTGCACATTTCGCGCGGCGGACCAGCGCATGCATCGCGCCAGCCTGTATTTCTCCGAGGCATCGACGAAAAGCTCGGCCATGCGGGCACTGAACATGTCGAGAAAGGCGGAAAGCCCATGCGCGCGATTACGCTCCTCGCGCATCACGAGCGCGTCATAGGCGGGCGGCAGAGAACCGTTGACGCCGTTCACGCCTGCAAAAGTGCTGCGCAGGCGCGCCGTGCCGTCCGCGTCACGGGAAAAGCCGCTGACGGGCAGAGCTGCCGGCGTCACGCCCGCATGGGTTCCGGCATCCAGCATGGTGGCACTGGCCTGTGCTACCCGGAACGCAGTGGTGGGTTCGAAGCACTCCGGTTCCGTCTCGAGGAGCTTGGCAAGATCGCTGTGCTCTCGTACAGGTGCAAGCGTCACCATCTGCTTCCGCCTCATAGCAACGGCCTCATTGCGGCGCGCGCCGGCCAGCTTGCGATCGGGCGCGAATGTCCTTTCAGCGTCGCGGTCAGGCGGGTAAAGCTGTTGATCGAGGCATAGAGCGCAAAGAAGCGGTCGAGCACGCTGGCGAAAAGATAGGCGGATGCGCGGTCGATGGCTGCGGGATCGAACTCCAGCCGGACGTCGGTCCCTGAAACCATGCCCCCATGGGCAAGCCGCGCCGTCGAGCTTTTCGCATCCACGCGAATGATCGCCTCCACCAGTTGTCGCGTTTCCGGCATGTCGCGAAAGGCATAGAGCGAAAGCATGTCCTTCAGCGCCGCACCGTCATTGTCAAACAGCGACAGGTGGTTGAGATTGAGATGCGACATCAGTCGCCAGTGCCGTCCGTCCGGATCGTTCATGCGCACCGAGGGTGTCGGCGCCATCAGCGCCTTGACATTTGCGACAGATTCATTGCCGGAGGCCAGTTTCAAATGCGGATGGCCGCCGCCAAAGGGCAGCTTTTCGGGCAGATCGCGATTCATGCACAGCGCGTCGATGCTCGCCACCGCCTGTAGGGCGCTGGCTGGCGTGCGTCCGCGATCGATGAAAGCGATGTCGATGTCGCTCGTGCCGTCCGACGGGTCGAAACGGCGCGACAATTGCCAGAAAACGGAACTATAGCTTCCCGCCCGCTGCGTCCGCCCGAAGAAAGGTTGGCTCACTTCTTCCGGTCGCTCGTGGCCGGATAGCACAACGCGCTGGACCGCATGGATTTCGCGTGTCTTCTGGCGGCGTGCATCCGGTAGAAGGCGGTATTCAGTGCGCGTTCCGTCAAGCACCAGCGGCTCGCAGGCCTGCTCAAACAGGTTGATGACCGGGGCTGCGTGCAGAACGAAATCGCGTGCGGAAACGGCGCGTTCCAGTTTGGGATCGCTCTCGGAAAGATAGACGAAGATCTCCAGATTGTCGTCGCCATGGCGATCCAGCCCTTCAATGTCGATGAAGAGGAATTTTTGCGGCAAGGCGAAAAATTCTGTAAGTAGTCGATAGCCGGCGAAACTGCTGGCCGGGTAGGGCAGCATGGTTTCCTCTTCGGCAAAGCCGGCAGGCTTCAGGCTGGAGGCTGGGAGAAAGATGGCGTCCGGATCATCACTGTGCTTCGCAAGACCGATTCCGAGCGTATGATTGCAGAGCAGAGTATGCAGCGCGATGGCCTGCGGCCAGTTCGATCCGATATGCAGACGCAGCTTCGAAATCTTCAGTTCGGAAAACGTCTTGCGCGGATCGAGCGGACGGATCGACAGTCGCAGGCAGCCCGCAGCACCCGTTTGCGGCGAGAGCGGGGCGTTGATCGGCTGACCGGAAAGGGCTGCGGACACGATCTCGACTGGCGCAATCTCCACATCCTGCGTGGTGCGAAAACGACAGGCTTCGCCATTCACCGGTTCGGCGAGAATCTCCGTATGGCGGGCAATTTTCTGGATCCCTGCCAGCGTGGCGCTGGGCGTGAACTGCACCACGCTCATCGATGGCAGCGGTGCCAGATAATGCGGGTAGAGCGTTTCCAGCAGGCTGTCCGTGAGCTCGGGAAATTCGTCGTCCAGCTTCTGGCGCACGCGCGCCGCGGAATAGGCAAAGCTCTGTATCAACCGCTCGACATGCGGATCATCCGCGACTTCGCCGTTCAGCCGCAGGCGCCCGGCAATCTTGGGAAATTTTTCCGCAAATCGCGCAGCCCGGCGGCGCAGTCCGGCGAGTTCTTCATTATAGCGGGACAGAAAGCCGTCAGCCATTCTGTGCCTCCACCGAAATGCGCTGGTTTGATGGGTCAATGGTCGATTCGAAGCTGATCGGCGGCATGTCATCCCACAGGCGAAACGTGCCTTCTATGCGCATCCGCAGGGCACGTTCATGGGCATTGCGCTTGAGTATCGTCACGCTGACATCCTGCAAACGCGGTTCGAATAGGGCGATGCGCCGCTCGATCGCGTGCGCAAGCTGCAGCTTCGCCTGGTCTGTGGCGAGATTGACCGAAACCAGACCGTCCACGCCGTAATTGACGAGCGCGTCGCGCAGTTCTGTCAGTTCGGTCGGTGCGCCAACGGGATTGCGGCGCGTGTTGAGCAATGCTTCAAGGTCGCGGCGCAGCGCCTCACGCATTTCGCGCACTTGTTGCGGGATCGTCAGCGGCTGGTCCTGAGCCTGATCCGGCGCGTCGTCGAGTAACCGGTCAAGCAGTGAGCGGGCAAGGATGCGATCCTTGGCGCGGTAGCGTTCAAGCGGGTGATCAGCCATGGGCGACCTCGACAGCTTCGAGCAGGGTCAGATCGTGGAACGAGGCTATCTCGTCGCCTGCCAGAAAGGATCGCTGGCCGCGACCCGTCACGATGCCGCTCTTTTCATCTATCCAGTCCGTCTCGCGGCCGAGCAGCAGGGCGGCATTGCCAGCGGTACCAGGGTAAATCGCGGGGATCAGGACATCGGCGCTTGCACCGTCATGCATTGCAACCTGCCCTCGACGAAAGGCGAAATCGCGAGGCCGCGCGATAGGCTCGAGCCTGACCGAGGTGATCTGTGCAAGACCGATCCAGAGATAGGCGCCCCCGGTCGTGATGATTTCCAGAATGTGTGGCGTGCGGTCGTCGAGATCGCGCAGATCATCGAGCGCCTTGCCGTTCCAGAGCATAGGTTGGGTGCCGCGTGCTTCTTCCAGTGCTTGAAGGGCAGCCCCGGCCTCGCCCTCGCGATGCGCCAGATTGAGCTTCAATGCAGCCTGGTCGACCGCATCCGGCCCGTGCGGGAACTGCGGCATCGCACCTGTCTCGAACCAGGCGTTGCGAGCGGCAATGCCACGCAACTGGTTGCGCAGGAAGGCAAAGCCCATCGTATCGCCAGGCGAAAAGGTCACGGCTATGTTGCATTGTGCATCCGCCTTCTCATATTCGCCGGAAAGCATCAGCAGGTCGATGTAGAAATGCCGCGCTTCCGTATCGGCCGGCTTTGTCATGACATGCTCCTTTGCCATCGTGAGCGCATCGGAAAGTCGGTCCTCCGAAAGGGCGGCGGCTATGTCGCTGGACAGTTTCATGCTGAAATCCTCTGGGTGGTTGGCGCAGCCGAAGGCTCTCGCAGCGAGGGTGTTTGCGCCTCGGCGATCAGATGGAAGCTCGTGGAAACGTCGTCGAGCTGGAAGTGCGGCTGTAGGTGGACCATACAGGAAAAGACGCCGGGCTTGCCGGGAATCTCGTGCACATCGACACCCGCGGAGCGCAGCGGGTAGCGCGCGCGCAGCGACAATTGCGCATCTTCATTGCCGACCGTGTAGTCGCCGAGCCAGGTTTCGAGGCGGCGCTGGATCGTCTCGGCATCGCGCAGCGTGCCGATTTCCTCGCGCATGATCACCTTGAGATAATGCGAGAAGCGTGAGGCGCAGAGCACATATTGCAGCATTGCGGCAAGTCGCGCGTTCTGCCGCGCCGCTTCGGTGGAATAATGTTGCGGCGCGTGCAGCGACTGGTTCGAATTGAATATCCCGTTGGCCGACATGTAGCTGGTTGCGATCGGCACTATGCCGAGATCGCTCAATTGCTGCTCCTGCCACCCGTTCATGCGCGCCTCCACCGGAACCTGCGCCGATAGGCTTTCGCTTTCCGTGCCGGGGTCGTAGGGAGCAAGCTGGTCAGGCGAGAGCATGCCGCCATCGATCTCGTTCTGGGTTACGCCACGAATATCGGCAAACCACCCGGACTGGATGAAATTGCGGATGATCACCGCTGCGAAGGCGAACGCGCCATTCGCCCATAAAAGCGTGCTTCCATCAGCCGCCACCTTCTCCCGAAATGGAAAGCCGTCGCTGCGCGCGCGCGCGAAAGGCTTATAAGGCGGGCGAACGAGCACACGCGGCGCCACAAGGCCGAGGAAGCGTGAATCCTCGCGCTGACGGAGCGAATTCCAGCGCGCTCGGGCCGGATCGCGCCCGAGCCATGAAAAATCCTGCACGCGGTCAAGTTCGGAAAACCGGGAAAGTCCGAGCGCTTCCGGTGCTGCACCAGCAATGAAGGGGCAAAAACCCGCTGCCGCGATCATGCCGAGTTGCGCCAGCGTGCTCACCGTGTCGGCCGAGCCTTCATCGAGGGGCGAAAGCAGGTAATCGCCGAGGAGCAAACCGAACGGCTCGCCGCCCGCCATACCGAATTCGCGGCTATAGACCAGCTCGAACAGGGCGCTTTGATCGAAGTCTGTGGAGCGTTCCATGCTGCGCGCAAGTTCAACCCAGCCGCACGGGAAAATCTTGATGCGAACATCGTAGCTCTTGCCGGCTTCCTCCACGAGCAGGGCAAGCCCGCGCCACCGCGCTTCCATGGCCTGGAAGCCGGGATGATGCAGAATGGCATTCACCTGGGCGTTCAGCACTTCGTCTATAAGCGCGATCAACCGGTCGGCCAGTGCTCTTGCGCGTGTTTCGCTCGTCATTGCGCCCTGCATTCAACGAAAGGGTCCGCCGCCGCACAGGCGACGACGGTCCTGGTGTCGGCTCAGTTCTTGGAGGGAATGCGCGCCACCATGCGTAGCGACGTGGTCAGCTCTTCCATCTGCAGCCACGGACGCAGCCATGCCACCGCATTATAGGAACCCGGCTTGCCGGGAATTTCCTGAACGGTCACTTTCGCGTCTCGCAACGGATATTTCGCCTTTGCGTCCTCGCCGGCATTGTCGTTGGCATTGACATAGTTGGAGATCCAGCGATTCAGCCATGCCTCGCAATCTTCTGCCTCCATGAAGGAGCCGATTTTGTCGCGACCCATGACCTTGAGATAATGGGCAAAGCGCGAAGTGGCCATCATGTAAGGCAGGCGGGCGGAAACGGCGGCATTTGCCGTGGCTTCCGGACGGTCGTAGACCTTCGGCTTGTGCGCGGTCTGAGCGCCGAAGAACACGGCATAATCGGTGTTCTTGTAATGGCATAGCGGCAGGAAGCCCAGCTTGCCAAGTTCTGCATCGCGACGGTCGGTGATGCCAACCTCCGTCGGGCATTTCAGGTCGAGATCGCCATCGTCACTGGAGAAGACGTGCATAGGCAGGCCTTCCACCTTGCCGCCGTTTTCGGCGCCGCGAATTGCCGTGCACCAGCCGCTCCTCGCAAATGCGTCCGTCAGCTTGGTGCCCATCACATAGGCCGCGTTCATCCAGGTATAATTCTCGTGCGGCAGCTCGCCATTCTTCGTGCCGTCGGTCTCATCGAAGTTGAACGCGTCGATGGTGCGGGTGCTCGGACCATAGGGCATCCGTGCCAGAACGCGGGGGAGGGCCAGCGTCACGAAGCGGGAATCCTCGCTTTCGCGCAGGCCGCGCCATTTCGCATATTCCGCCGTCTCGAAAATCTTCTCGAGATCGCGCGGCTTGGACAGCTGACGATAGTCGTCGAAGCCGAACATCTTCGGGCTGGCCGCGGTTATGAAGGGAGCGAAGGCAGCAGCCGCGATCGATGAAGCGCCTTGCAGGAGTTCCATATCCTCGAAGGAATTGTCAAATTCGTAGTCGCCGATCAGCGCGCCCATGGGTTCACCGCCCGGGGTACCGAATTCATCCTCGTAGATCGACTTGAACAGGCGCGACTGGTCGAACTCGACTGCCTTGGTTAAATCCTTGTAGATTTCGCGCTTGCTGGCGTTCAGTACGCGAATTTTCAGGTTCGAACTGGTTTCCGTGTTCTTCACCAGGTAGTGCAGGCCTCGCCATGTGCCCTCGAGCTTCGTGAACTCGGGAGATTGCATGATGGCCGCAAGCTGTCTGGAAAGCATTTTGTCGAGCGCTGCGATGGCATTATTCAGCGTCACAGTCAGGTTGCGGTCGTAAGTGACCATACCCTTCAGTGCCTGGTCGGTCAGGTTGCGCAGGAGGTCCTGGGCGCGGTCCGGTTCCGTCTGGCGGGTTGCTGCGACCACCTTGGAAAGAAGATTTTCCTCGGTTGTGACGGTGGAAGCATCCTGCTTCGCTTGGGTCTGTGCACTCATGTTCTAGATCCTTGTCGCTGCGCCGGTTCAGGCCGATGGCTTCTTGCCGATCGCTTCGAGCTGCTCTGAAAGCGCCGAAAGGTCAGCCTTGTTCTGGAGAACGTCTTCGAGGAGCTTTTCCAGCTCGTCTGAGCGATCGGCCTTGCTCAACAGGTCCCGCAGCTCGTTGCGTGCCTCCAGCAGCTTCTTCAGCGCCGGAACCTGACTGACGATGGCGCCCGGTTCGAAATCGTCCATGCTTTCGAACTTGAGATCGACGCTCATGCGTGTTCCGTCATCGGCCAGCGTATTGTCGACGGAAAGGTTGAGGCCCGGCGTCATGCGGCGCATCACCTCGTCAAAATTGTCGCGGTCGATCTGCACGAACTTGCGCTCGCCGAAAGGCTTGAGAGGGGCTGTCGGATTGCCCGAAAAGTCGCCCAGAACACCGACGACGAAAGGCAGCTCCTTCACCACCATCGCGCCTTCCGTCTCGACTTCGTACTTGATATGGACGCGGGGTTTGCGGACCCGCTCAAGTTTTTCATGCACGCTGGAAGCCATGGGTCATCTCCTTCTTCACAAGGCGCGGGAGCGCCATTTCGGTGTTGCGATCGTCTTGTCTGACAGGCTTATTCCGTTTCCGGCTTTGGCTGTATTCCCGCTGCGGTCAGTACCGCGTTGCGCGTATGCATTTCGGGCAGGAGTTCAGTCAGTAATTCGGCAAAATCCATGCGACCGCGGCGGACCAGCGTCTCGATGGAAAGCGCTACGGGCGAATGAGGCTCGTAGCGGCGAAAGTAACCCGCTATCGCGGCGAGCATCTCGAAGGCCTGTTCGCGCGACTGGATTTCGCCGCTGATACTGCGCACTGCCTTCGCTACGGAGGCGCTGCTCTCGGCGAGGGCCGTCGACGCCTGATCGGCAGCGGCGTCTTCAATCTCGGCAAAGCCGCCAATCGCGCGAATGGCGACGGCAATCTCCTGAAGAGTGTTGCGGATGTTCGAGCTGGATGGTGCCTGCGAGCCCGCCTGCGCATTGACCGCCGTCACGAACGCATCAAAGGCTTCCAGGCACCCAATTACCTCGCGCAGTCGCGCAGCCATCGCCTCACGCCCCGCATCATTGGCCGCTTCGAGCAGTTCTTCCCGTCGCTTCTCTTGCCCTTCGCGTTGCGCCAGCTGAAAATCCCACAGCGAAAACTGTGCAAAATTGCCGTTGGGTATCAGAGAAGTGAGACGGAGCGGCTGTATCAGCGTCCCTTCGCCACCCTCGCCATTCAAGCCGGCAAATGGCTGGAAGCGCTCTTCAGCCGCCTCGTCGACCGAATGAAGACTGTGGCCGTAATCGCTTATTAGTTGTGCGCTTTCCGAGTAAGTATTTCTTAAGCCTGAGAAGCCGGAAATACGTAATTGTGCTTCCATTAGCCATGCAAGCAATTCTATATCTTTGCTGTGATGGCCAAGTAATTGCAATGCGAGCGAACTTATATCTTTCCATCCAGGGGGTAGTGTGAAGGGTTCTTCAGGGCTTTGGCCGCGCTCCGCGCTGCGTGATGCATTTCTTAAATCTTTAATTTTGAAATATATTTCACGCGTAGACGATTGCGATCGAACATTCGTTCCACATGGGTGATCGCCATTAAGTGGAGATGAAATCGCCGCAACAGACATGATCAAGCATGAACCTTTTTACTGTAAAATAATATTTGTAATAGGACTGCGTTTGTATAATTTAATTGTCAACCGGTAAAATTTTCGTGCCATAACTATGTTTAATTTGGGTTCAATATATAACGTAATGTTATTTTAAGCCTGCTATTCAAGACGCATTAATCGCCTTTAGTTGTTCATTCAGGCCTAAGAAAATTGAATTTTCTAAGTAACGAGGGTCGCCGTATGGTGTATATAGATCTCAATCGTCTAATAAGAACGCTTGAGCCACGCCTGCGTGTATCCCTGGAACATGCGGCTTCACACGCGGCTCGCAATCGTAACGGCTCTGTCGAGGTTGCTCATTTTCTTCGATCTATACTTGATCAGGCTGAAAATACTTCGATTTTAGATAAACTTGATTTGAATCCGGAAGCACTGCGCACTGAACTTGATTTTGCCATTGGTGAGTTGGGACGAGATGAGGGCGCAAATCTTACACTGTCGCAAAATCTGCTTTCTCTCGCGCGGGAAGCCTGGCTTGTCGCGTCGCTTCAACATGGTCGCGACATCGTTTTTCTGGGTGATCTTCTCACCGCCCTGGTTTCGGACTCATCACTGCGGCTTCTGTCACGTGCGATCGCCCCAAGCCTGCGCGGGCTGGACATGCGCGCCCTGGAGGAAATGCAGGAGGAATCCGGTCGCCTGGCCAAGGAGGTGCAAGCGCCGATCGCGCATGGAGCTGCTGTTGCCGCTTTATCCAGCCCGGGCGATGAGGTTTTGCGGCTCTATACGCATGATCTGACAGCGCAAGCCCGCGATGGCAGGATCGATCCGGTCATCGGCCGTGAACGCGAGATGCGCCAGGTCATCGACGTGCTGATGCGGCGGCGTCAGAACAATCCGATTCTCGTTGGCGAGGCCGGGGTCGGGAAGACTGCTGTCGCCGAAGCGCTGGCGCTCGGCATTGTCGAAGGCGATGTGCCGGAAATGCTGCGCGACGTGCGCCTTCTCATGCTCGATTTAAGCCTGTTGCAGGCCGGAGCGGGCGTGAAGGGTGAATTCGAGCGCCGTCTTCATGGTGTTGTCGATGCCGTCAAGGCGAGCGTCGAACCCATCATCCTGTTCATCGACGAGGCGCACGGCCTGATCGGGGCGGGTGGACATGCCGGACAGGGCGATGCGGCCAACATTCTAAAACCGGCGCTGGCGCGCGGTGAACTGCGAACCATCGCCGCTACCACCTGGAGCGAGTATAAGCGCTATTTCGAGAAAGATGCCGCGCTTACCAGGCGGTTCCAGGTCGTTCACGTCAACGAGCCGGACGAAGAGACCGCCATTCGCATGTTGCGGGGCATCGCCGATCGTTTCGAACGACATCATAAGGTGCGCATACGCGATGACGCTCTTGCGGCCGCCGTTCAACTTTCTGCGCGCTACATTCCGGCGCGCCAATTGCCCGACAAGGCGATCAGCCTTATGGACACGGCTGCCGCGGCCGTGGCGCTCGCGCGCCAGACTACACCCGCAGCGCTGGCAAATCTTCGGTCCGAACGCACCATGTTGGCTCGTGAGGCGGAATCATTACGCCGTGAGCCGCTGACGCCTGCAATCGATGAGCGTCTTGAGGCTATCAAGGCGAGGGAGACGCAGCTCGCCACCGAGCAGAAAGCTGTCGAAATCCGCCTTGACGCTGAGTTGCGTCTGGTGCGGGAAGCCGATCGCTTCGAAGAAGCTTTTTCGCCACGTGCGGATATTGCAGCTGGCAATATTGCCGCGGTTCCTTCCGAAAAGGTCGATCCGCAGGACACAGGCGAACAGGCACGCAAGGCCTATGCCGCAACCGAGAAGAAGCGAGGCAAGGTGGCGGGCGAAGCTGCGCTGGTGCCGCGCGTCGTCGATCGCGAGGTGATTGCCGCGGTGGTCGCCCGCTGGACCGGTATTCCGGTCGGTAAACTTCTTTCCGATCAGGTGGCTGCCGCCAAGACGCTCGATGCGCGCCTCAAGGAGCGCGTTATCGGCCAGGACAGGGCTCTGAAACATATCGCCGATGCAATGCGGGCGGCACGTGCGGGCCTCAATGATCCGCGCCGTCCTCCGGCGGTATTTTTGTTCGTTGGCATGTCCGGCACCGGCAAGACCGAAACGGCTCTGGCGCTGGCGGACATGCTTTATGGCGGCACGCAATACCTCACGACGATCAACATGTCGGAGTTCAAGGAGGAGCATAAGGTTTCCATGCTGCTCGGCTCGCCTCCCGGCTATGTCGGTTATGGCGAGGGCGGCGTGCTGACGGAAGCAGTGCGTCGGCGCCCCTATGGCGTTCTGCTGCTAGACGAGATCGACAAGGCGCACGCGGGCGTTCAGGAAATCTTCTACCAGGTGTTTGACAAGGGCACGTTGCGCGATGGCGAAGGACGCGACATCGATTTCAAGAACACGACCATCGTGATGACCGCGAATACAGGTTCGGAGCTTCTGGCGAGTCTGGCTGCCGACCCCGACACCATGCCTGAGGGCGCGGCGCTGGAAGCCATGCTGCTGCCCGAGCTGCAGAAGGCGTTCAAGCCTGCCTTCGTCGGGCGCACCACGGTTCTGCCCTTCATGCCGCTGACGGCGCGAACGCTGGCCGGTATCGTCGATATCCAGATCGAGCGCATTCGCAGCCGCGTCGCCGCGACGTATGGCGCGTCCCTTCATTTAAGCCAAGCTGCACGCGATGCGCTGGTGGCGCGTGCAGGCACCAGCGAAATGGGTGCGCGCGTCATCGAGGTGATGATCGCTCGCGATCTTCTGCCGGTGCTCTCCACCTTTTTTCTCGATGCCCTGGCTGACCAGCGAAAGGTCACCGGCATCGCCATCGAATTCGGCAAGGACGGTTTCGCAATTACGGAGCCGCTCAATGCCGCAAACGCATCCGCCCGATCTTCGAGAGAGGTGGCGGATAAAGCAGACCCGGCAGGCCATAAAACTGTCCGGATGCAGAAGACCCGAAAGGCCCATACGCCCTGACAGCGACAGGGCGAACCCTCAACTTTGAATAAGGAAATTAGAGAATGGCAATTTACCTGAAGATTCCGGGCATCACTGGCGACGTTACGGAGCAGGCACATAAGGGCTGGATCGAAATCAACAACTTCCAGCTCGGCATTCACCGTTACATCCACACGGAAGTCGGTCGTGCTTCGAACCGTGAGGGCGCTCATGCGCATGTGGATGAAATCACCTTCAACAAGGTCGTCGATTCCGCCAGCCCGCAGCTGGCCCAGAAGGCGCTCAAGGGCGGTAATGGCGATACCGTCCAGATACACTTTGTCAATGTCGACGGAACCTATGAAGAGTTCACGCTCACCAACGCGCTGATCTCCAACTTCGTGAAGCAGTCGGCCGATGGCACCTCTTCGCAGGAGCATATCAGCCTGAATTTCACAAAGATCGAAATGTCTTACACGCCGCGTACCGCGGACAACGCAAACGGTTCGAAGGTCCGCACGACCTACAACCTCGAAGACGCAAAAGTCGCCTAAGCTCATCAAGAGCCCGAGACTGGCGTTCGCGCCAGTCTCTCGCCTGTGTCTCACTGGTAGGTGAGGAAGCGGCCTGGCATTCGGTCGAATCCCTCGGGCAGGCCGGTGATATCGGCTTTGCTTGCGAGGAGCTATGCCGGGTTTCAACATTACGACGGAGCGCTTCGTGTGCATCCGGCGAATGAACGGGAGTTAAGACCATCCGCTCGCGTGGCGCGCGCAGCAAAAGCCGGTGCTGGGGCAGGAGCCTTCCGCACGGGCATCGAGGCGCTGAACGAATTGTCCGTCAAGGTCGGGACACGCAAGTGGCTCGAGGCGCACGAGACAAGGATCCTGTGCGAGATGGACGGCGCAACCACAGCGTTTCATCGTCAAGGTGAATTACGCACTTTTATCGCGGTTTCGATACGCGGACCTTTATGATCCGTTGCATCCATCTGCTTGGCACTTGCCAGATCTCGACCGCGTGCACGACATACTGACCGACACATTCCGTACGGTCCGCAGATTGATGAAACGCCGCCCAGGAACGCTGAGTGGCTCTATGCGCGTCTTATCGGGCAAAGGGCCTGATGCGCCGATGGCAGGCTTCCAGGTCGACGGCGCGTCAAGTGCCACTGGCGCGGATGGCTGCTTCCGGACGCATCGCGAGTTCTGTCTACGAAGGCTGGAAGCGAAGAACGAGAAACATAGATGAACCAATTTTTATCTGCCGGGAATTTTGTCCAGGCAAATCGTATTTTGAAGATCGATTCCCCCCTCGGCTCAGACATGCTGCTGCCGCAACAGATTCATATCGACGAAGGCGTATCCACGCTTTTTGAAATTCGCGCCGCAGTCCATGCGAAGGTCGAGAAGATGGAGGCCGAAAAGCTCGTCGGGCGTCTCGTAGATATTTCGCTTCTTGTTTCCAAGGAGGAATTCGGTGACGATATTCGCCGATCCTTCAACGGCTTCGTAACCGGTCTTGAGGAAGGCCCGATGCTTGGGCGCGGCTTGCGCAGCTATTCCATGACGCTTCGTCCGCAATTATGGCTTCTGTCACAGCGTTCGGATTGCCGTATCTGGATGGACAAGACGTCCCTCGACATTCTTGACACGCTGCTTTCCGAGCATGGGCTGCCTGCCGCCGACAAGTCAGGCGTTGTTTCGCCTCCGCCGGCGCAGCATTATTCGGTGCAATGGAACGAGACCGACCTCGATTATCTTATGCGTCGCTTCGAGGAGGACGGCCTGTTCTTCTGGTTCGAGCACGCTAAGGGCAGTCATAAGCTCGTCGTCGCCAATAGCGCGAGCGGCTGGAGGGGGGCATCGGCCTGCGCCCAGGGCAAAAGTCGCGTGCCTATCTCCCGTGGCTCTACCGCCGGGAGCCATATTGAAAGCTGGACGCGCAACTTCGCTTTCGTGCCGGGCAGCCGCAGCGGTGCCGATTGGAATTTCGAGACGCCCTCCACCATGCCGCTCGCGACGGTACCCTCTCTGGTGCAGATGCCCGAGGCTTCCAAACGCGAGCTTTATGAGTACCCGGCGCGCGTCTCCGATGTTGGCGCTGCCGAGCGGGCGCAGAAGTGGCGGATGCAGGCGAGCGAAGCCGATCACGAGCGGATCGCCGGCGCCTCCAGCGTGCGCTTCCTGGAGCCGGGTCGTCGTTTTACGCCGTGCGAGAAGGCGCATTCGGATCAGATATATGAGGAATATGTGATTGTCAGGATCGTGCACGAGATCAGTGACGGCTCGTATGATGCTGGCGGTCGGAACTGTTCCTATGCCAATCGCTTCGAGGCAGTGCCGTCTCGTGTCGCCTTGACGCCGCATCGCAAGACCAGGCGACCGCGCGTCCACGGTGCGCAGGTGGCAATCGTTGCCGGACCGGCGGGCGAGGAAATCGAGACCGACAGCTATGGCCGTATCAAGCTCTGGTTTCCCTGGGACCGGAAAGCCCGAAAGGACGGGTCCGATACGTGCTGGGTTCGCGTCGCGCAGAACTGGGCGGGGGCGGGCTTTGGCGGGCAGATCATCCCGCGCATTGGAATGGAGGTGATGTGCGCCTTCATCGACGGCGATCCGGATCGTCCGCTGGTGGTCGGAGCGGTGGCGAACGCCGGCAACGCCGTGCCATACGCGCTTCCTGCCAACAAGACGAAAAGCGCGTTCCGTACCCATACGCATAAGGGGCAGGGCTTCAACGAACTGAGCTTCGAAGACGAGAACGGTCGCGAGGAGATCTATTTGCACGCCCAGAAGGACCAGCGTCTGCATATCGGCAATGATCGCAAGAAACATGTCGAGAATGACCAAAGCGAGACCGTCGGGCGTAACAAGGGGACAGAGGTCGGCAAGAACCACGATGAAAACATTGGCAAGATCAAGACGTTGAAGGTCGGCGATCGCTATGAGGTCACGGTCGGAAAGTCGCGCCTCGTCATGTCGGCTGACGGAACCGTTCACGTTTCAGGGACAAAGATCAGCTTCGAGGCCGATCAGAGAATCGATCTTTCCGCCGCAAGCATCAATATCCGCGCCAAGGCCAATCTCAACATGAAGGCGAAGGGCATGAACATGCTGGCCTCCCTCATCAATATGGCAAAGGGCTAGGATCATGGGGCTTCCTGTTGCGCTGATCGGCCATAATCACATATGCCCCATGGTCGATCCGGGACCTGTGCCGAAGCCGCATGTGGGCGGTGCAATCGTGCAACCCATGCAGACCGTAGCAGTTGTCGGCGGCGTTCCGGTAGCAACGCTTGGGTCGCAATGCGCCTGCATGTCCCCGGCGCCGGACGCGATCGTCTCCGGCTCGACGCTTCTGATAATCGACGGAAAGCCTGCTGCGCGAATGGGAGATTCGACAGCGCATGGGGGCAAGGTCGCGCAAGGACTTGGATGGTTCTTCTGCGACTGAGTAAATCGGCACCTGATTGACCGAGGCCGTGCGCCTCGATGGCATGTCACGTTAGACGCGACCGACGCTGATGATGGCGAAGCGCAAAACGCTTTCGCGCCGGTCGCGTTTCTTGCCATTCCAAGCGTGGACGGCCATTTCCAAGATGGAACGGTTCGCAACTTCGCCAGTTCACGATTGTGCCACGTACCGTTCCTTTCGGTGCAGGATCCAAAACCGGTTATGGGAGGCGCACATGGATTTGAAAGCCATCAATCCCAAGCTTTACGATATGTGGATTGCTCAGAAAAAGCTCGGTCCAGGCTATTTCGAAGAAAGCACGGACGAAGATATAAAGGCTCTCGAAGGGGAAGTTAAAGCAGAGCTGCCTCAAGATTATAAGGAATTCCTGAAGGAGTATTCCACGGTTCTCGCGCGTATAGGCGATGGAGCCAACTATTTCACGATGACATACCAGGGCAAGGACGTCATCACCTGGGACGCGACGCTTATCCCGTGGGCGAAGCTGACACTTCTCGCCACTCGCACATTGAGAAAGACAATGGCGACAGACTCCACCGTCGGTCCGCGCATTCCCGCGGGGCTGGTGCCGTTGACTATCGACAATCAGTCGACATTGCTGATCGACATACGTGACGATGAATTCGGGAAGGTCTGGTATCTCCCGAAGATCAAGAGACAGACTTTCGGAACGAACGCCTATGATTGGAACGACATAGGCTTCGTTGCCTCGTCCTTCACGACATTTCTGAGCGAACTGGATACGAAAGAGGAACTAGTGGCGAAATACCGCTATCCGGTTCTCTGAGAGCGGATGGACACCGCGTGGGAGCGCGGTCGCGGGAGATGATCGGATGACGCTGTGCAAGATCAACTGAGGAAGAGGCGAAACCGGTTTTCCCTTTTAACGGAATTGCTCTATGCGTGGGTACGCTGAGCAACCAGGAGCGCATCGATGCAGGAACTGCCCAAGGATATCTATGAAAAGGTCACGGCGTTGTCCGAAGAGGGCGATGCGCTCGTCGAGGCTGGCGACGATGCCGGTGCAATTGCCGTCTGGCGCGCAGCTTTTGCGCTCCTGCCGCAACCGCAGGACCAGTGGGAGGCCGCAACCTGGCTGTTGGCCTCGATTGGCGAAGCGCAAGCCAACATGGGAGATGATGAAGAGGCGCTTGCCACGTTCGAGCGTGCTGCCAAGACCGAGGATGGCGTCTCCAACCCCTTTGTTCAGATCATGCTGGGCGCGCTTCTGTTCGATCTTGGGCGCGACGATGAGGCAACGGAGCCCCTGCTCAAGGCATACATGATGGAAGGCGATGAAATCTTCGAGGATTTTGGCCTCCAGTATCTGGAGCATTTGCAGGAACGCGGCCTGATCGAGGAATCGTAAGGCGCTGATTTTATAGGTCGAAGTGTGCTATGGAAAATGAGTGACGGGCGACTGCTCGCCCGCACTCTTTGTGATCATGCTGCTTCTGCTATGCGTGAGAACAGCCGCATGATCTTGCAAAACATTGCAAATACCTGGTCGCTTCAGAGGCCCGTGAATCTGCACATGGAGATGCCCTGAACATGACTGCTGGTGCCGGTGGGGTGGTGAGTTCTCAGACCGCTCTCGCGGAAGCGGACGCTCTGCCTGGCCGGATCACAGGTTGCGAGCTGTCATTCACCAGCGCCTCGGGACGAACGAAAGCAGTCATCGTCATGCAATCTGTGCCGCTTGCATGTGATGCTGAAGGGGATGGGTGCAAATTTGGGCGAAGGTCAGGCTGGCGTGGTTGCGATCGCGGCTTCGCTCTTGATGCGCTTTACCATGGAGCGCAGGCCATTGGCGCGCTGCGGGCTCAAATGCTCATCAAGGCCAAGTTCGCGCAATGTTGCCTCCGCGTCGATGTCGAGAATGCGGCTGGCGCGCTCTTCGGAAAAGAGGGCGAGAACGATGGCGACCAGACCGCGAACGATATGGGCGTCAGAATCACCGTCGAAGCGCAGGAGAGGGTCGGTGCCGTCGCCTACATACGTCTTGAGCCAGACCTGGCTGACGCAGCCGGGAACCTTATGGTCATCGTCGCGTGCATCTTCCGGATAAGGGGAAAGGTCCTGCCCGAGCTCGATGATATAGCGATAGCGGTCCTCCCAATCCTCTAGGAGAGAGAAGTCACTGCGGATTTCTTCGATACGGTCGCTCATGCGCCTCATATAAGGATTGCCCTGTCTGTCGTCACGAGAAAACAACAGACAATGGCCAACAAAAAACCGACAAAACCGACAAAACCGACAAGCCGGGGACGTGCCGGGCATCTCTGCGCATGAGCTGAAAAGCCATTCGGCTTTTCAGCCGAAACACACGTAAAATCCTTCGTTAACCATATTGCCAAAACTGAGCATTCGAAAAAGCTGCAATTGCGGGGTTTGTGCCCACATGGTTGCCGCGATCGTTCCACTTTTATCCTTTCCTTAAAGGTGCGGATGCGAGGGTGGGGACGTAAGACAGCGTTTCCGCAAGGATTGAGTTCGAGTGCCCCCAGTGTCATCGGTCATCGCCAAAATCGTCGCCGACAGACTGCTTCCAGCAGCCGCGCGTTTTTCCCGGTCGTTCGATCGGCTGGTTCACTTTTCCGTCAAGAGCGCGGAAGAGCGGCTGCGCCAATCGCGCCTGCTTGCCGGGCTCATGGTCGCGCCATTCATTCTATCCCCGGCTTTTGCTGCAAGCGTAGCGCAGGGCTCGTCGATCCAGGAAGTTACGGTTCTGTGCGGTGTTGCGTTCTGCGGCTTCTGGACTTGTGCGATTGCGCAGTCCCTTAGCGGTCGCCACAATTTGGGGCTGGTTTCCGGTCTCGCCATGTTCTCGCTGATGATCGGCATCGCGATGGCCCTTTCGGGGGGGCTTGCATCGCCATTGGCGCTGCTGCTTGCAATACCCTTCCTCGAGACACGCTGGATCGGCCGCACACGCGGCGACCTGAAACTTGCCGGGGCAGCCAGCCTGAGTGCCGCGATTGTTGCGATGATCGTGCAGCAGACGGGAGACTTCGCCGGTGGACCATCGATTTCGCAATGGATTGCGCCGCTGCTTTACGGGATGACGCTGGGAGGCCGGTTCATCCGTGGCGGCAAGGGGCATGTTGCGCCGACGGTCGATGTCGATCAGGTGGAAGAAGTGAAGCCTGCGCTTGAATTAAGCAGCCAGGGAGATGTCCTGGAGGAACGCGGCGAATGCGAGGGTGCCGCCGGTTTCCCGGCAGAGGGCCTTATGGGCAGGGGCCTGTTTGAACGGCTGCACGTCGCCGACCGCGTCGTCTTCCTGAAGGCCGTATCGGATGTGCACCTGGATGGGGAAACGCGTCCCCTGGAGCTGCGGGTTCATTCTTTCGATGGTACATTTCATACATTGGCATGTGATCTCGGCCGCGATGCAAACGGACGTCTCTGGCTGGAATTTGCTGCGGTAGATGCCATTGCCAGGCAAGTTGACATCGAAGATGGCGAAGGCGGGCGCAATAGCGCGCAGAACCGCTTCCTGGCGACTGTCAGCCATGAACTGCGCACGCCGCTCAACGCGATCATCGGTATGTCCGATATGCTAGCGCATGAAATTTGCGGCCCGCTCTCCAATGAGCGCCAGCGCGAATATGTTTCTCTGATCCGTCAATCCGGCGATCATCTTCTTTCCGTGGTCAACACCGTTCTCGAGGTCTCGAAGGTGGAATTCGGCGCCTATAGTCTCAAGGCGGAGCCTTTCGCCTTTGCCGATGTCGCCGAATTCTGCGCCCGCATGCTGGAAACGGAGGCGGGGAAGAAGAATGTGCATATCACGCTCGATCTCGCCGCCGACCTGCCGCAACTCGAAGCGGATCGCCGCGCGGTACAGCAGGTGCTGATCAATCTGGCCTGCAATGCGGTGAAATTCTGCCGCCAGAATGGCCATGTGACCATCGCCGCGCGCGCCTCCGGCTCTCATCTGGTGATCCGCATCAGCGATGACGGCATCGGCATCCCGGCCGACCGTATCGCCGAGCTTGGCCAGCCATTCACACAAGTCCACAGCAATGATATGCGCGAAGGCTCCGGTCTCGGTCTTGCTCTGGTCAAGGGCCTCGTCGGATTGCATAAGGGCACCGTGACGATCGACAGCGTGGTCGATCAGGGCACGACGGTGACCGTGACGCTGCCGCTGGAGGTTGCGACCGAGAGACCGATGGTATCGCAGGCGCAGACGAACGAAATGCAAGAGGAGACCCATGGCTCGCTCCGCAAAGCCGGCTAGGCGCAGGAAAAAGAAGAAGAATTCGCCGTTGATCGCGCGTATGGCGGGATGGGTCGGCAACTGGATTGCCAGCCACCCGGTTGCGGTGGGGGGCGCGACGGCGCTTGTCGTCTGTCTTTCTTTCGTTTCCGCCAACGCCGTCTGGTATCAGGGACAGTTCCATGAGGACGCGTTCTTTCGCACGCGCGACAATGCGCATTACAAGGCACCCGCCATCACCCGGCAGGAAAGCCTTGGCCGCAAGAACGACGCCACCACCTTCGTGATCGAGCGTCCGCAGGAAAAACGGGAGATCAATCCGGTCGAACGCGTACAGCGCGTACTGACCGATCTCGGACTTTACAACGGCTCGATCGATGGATTGGAAGGTGTTAGCACGCGCGAGGCTGTCTCGCGCTATCAACGTATCGTGGGGATGCCGGTGAGCGGCAAGGTGGACGACGCGCTGTTGAGCCAGCTAGGCATTGAACATGCAGCGCAGAGGCTGGCGTCGCAGCCCGCAGCGGCGCGTCCGCAGCAGAGCATCCCGCCACAGCCGCGCCAAGACCCGGAAGCGCCGGCGCGCGTGCAGACGGTGGCGCTGCCGCAGGAACGTCCGCAAATCCGACCGAATGCGGCGCCAACGCCGCCACGCGATATTACACAGACTGCATCCGTCCGGACGGATGAAAGCCTTCGACGCCCGCAGGCCGATCTCGGCGGCAGCGCCGAGCAACGCATCAGAAAGATCCAGAAGGGTCTTCGGGCCTTCGGTGCCGCAAATATCGAAGTCGATGGCAAGATGGGCGCCAAGACCAAGAACGCCATCCGAGAATTCCAGTCGCTTTTCGGCCTGAACGAGACGGGCGAGCCATCGCCGGATGTATTGAGCAAGATGCGAGAAATTGGTCTGGTGAGCTGAGGAATGCTTGCGATGGAAACTGACACGCCGGGATCATGGTTCTCGCGTCTGCCGGGCGCATCCTGATGCGAGTCACATCCGCTTTTTTCGTCTCGGCGCTGACGCGGCGCATCTTTTCCGACGGCGGCTTTGCTGCGGTCGTATCGCATGGTGCGGACGAGGCAGGCGCGATCTATTTTACCCTGCGCGATCGCATGGGGCAGGTGACGCTCTATGGCCCGGCGCCGCAAAGCGCCTATGACGAGCGAAAACCCGACGAACGCCTGTTCAGGCTGATGCTGAAGGAGGCCGAAGACGAAGCCGTCGAGGCAAAGCTTGCGCGCGAGCGGCGTTTCGACCCTGACGTCTGGGTGCTTGATGTCGAATTGGGATCAAAAGGCATTGACGATTACATTGCATTGGTGAAGGACAGCGACGCGGTTCAAGCGCGTGGCGACAGCCGGTCTTCCAATAATAAGTAATTGTTTTTTATGATTTTACCTGGCGACGTTCTCCTTAAGCGGAGTAACCGATCAATCCACAATATCGGTATTTCCTTGTTTCAATCCTTCGGGAAAGGCCCGTCCCAAATCGTACATGCCGCGCTTGCCGTTTCCGGCCAGTCGGTCATAGAAATGGATGGGCGGACCTTCGCCAGAAACGAGCTGGATGAGTTCGATGAGGTTCATGACGTTTTCCGTTGCCAGATAAGCCGCATAGCGCAAGGAGCGACGGAAGTTGCCTTAATGATCGAGAAGGGCGATCTCGCCTGCCGTTTCAAGGGCGATGGCATGAAGATCGGTTATCGAAGCGCCATCAGTCCTTCGCTGATCCGTTCTGTGCGGAGACGCAAAAATCTGGGTAGTGAAACGCTCGATACGCTGTTTTCCGACGGCGGATCATCGTATTTTTGTTCGGAGTTCGTCGTCCTGTGCTACCAGATCGCCATAGAACAGAATGCAATCCTGGGGGACCTTCGTACAAAGGCCATTGCAAAGACGTTCAACCTCGACAGCGCGTCCTACCTGCCATCCTATCTTTGGCAGGTGCTCCATCAGAGTCCTCATTTTCAGAAGATCGGGACGGTGCAGGCTGGCGAGCAGATCGCCTGATCAAACCCTCAACGCGGCTCCGTTACGACGGATCAGACGGATGAACGCTCCACCGCGAAATCGCGATCCAGAGGCGAGGGGATGGTAGTGCGGAGGCTGCCAGCGAAGGCCTTGAGGAGGGCAGTGGCCTCTTCCGGCCCGATAGCGGCATAGGTGCTGGCGAAGTTGCGGATATCCGCGGTCGAGTTGAACGCCTCGGGCAGGATGGCCGCAACAATAAAGAAAGCCTGCTCGACGGCGAGTTCGTGCTTTCGCAAACCGACCAGCATGGTGAAGGGATCGCGCGAGGTGGCGACACGGCGCGCTGTCGATAGGTCGATGCGGCCACGGGCCGCAAAGGCCGCAATGATTTGCGACGGGATGCCGGAAAGGGCAGCAGCGCGCAAAACGGCGAAGTCGGTGCGCGCCTGGGCGATGCCGTCGGGGCCTGCCGGCTTCATATAGCTGCGCAATTGCTCGCGCACGGCCTCGGCCTTTCCACCCGGAAGGGAGGCGGGCGCGAGCGGAGCTTGCATTTTTTCCGGAGCAGCAGGCTCGACTTCGATGGACAGAGCTTGCGCAATGGCCGGCTGCACGACAGCGGGAGCAGCCGTCAACGTGGCGATGAGATCACGAATCTGCGGATCGAGATCGGTCCGCGCCGCGATGACCTTGGCGTGGCCGAGGCCACGGCGACCGATGAT
Organism: Limoniibacter endophyticus; assembly: GCF_014652835.1. Lineage (GTDB taxonomy): Bacteria > Pseudomonadota > Alphaproteobacteria > Rhizobiales > Rhizobiaceae > Limoniibacter > Limoniibacter endophyticus. Next base: position 233,508 of record NZ_BMZO01000004.1, on the reverse strand, counting down.
AGTCAGAAAATCCATGGAAGAGAGCGCAACCGAGCGCAGTAAAAGCGGCGCACACACGTCGATAGGCTGGTTGCACAACAGGCGCAGAAGTCTTGGCGGCTGAGCGGTGCATTCCGATAGCATGGCGCACACATAAGCCAGCGTCGCCTTGGATGCACGCGGCACAAGCGGTCGCGCAAGATCGTCGAGCTGCGCGATCTCGTTTCGGGATGGACGCGGCAAGGCGCAGAACGCGCAAACGGCAGCCCTCAATATGCGGTCGGGACGGTCCCCTCGATCATTATTCACCGTAATGAACCTGAAGTCTTCGTTGACCACGATTACGCCCGAACAGATACAAGAGACACGTTGCGACCGAGAAGCCGCCTGAAACCAATCTTCCGGAACAGAAGGCTGCGCGCCATCCTCGATCCGAACATCGATGCCGATCCGCTGTCACGCTCTTGCAGGAGTGATGCCGCATCGGCTTCCTGACCCTAGACTGCCGTGGTTAACAGGTGGTGAAACGATGGCGCATCCGCTCTACCCCGAAAGCAGTTTCCACATATGAGAACCGCGGACAATGTGCAGTTATGCCTATGGGCTTCACGGGAAAATTAACGTTTCGTTAGTAGTGTCGGTAATACGGATGGAAAAAAGCTGTCGTCACGTCCTGTATGATCTGGTAAATTAGATTTTAGGCATTGGAGCAAATTGCGCTTCTAGCGCATCGTGCAGTCAGCCGACGCACAGTGATGCGCTATGATTCAGAATCTGCTGCATCGCACCTGTCGAGGATCATTCCGATTTTCGCGCCGATGCAGGAGAAGCGCGACCTAGCCGCTCCGAATGTCTCGGAAAAGGCGAAGTGTCATGGCAACGATTATCCAGTTCCTGCCTTCCAGATCCTGCAAGATTGTGCAGACGGGCAAGCACGTCTCTGCGGAGATCGTGATTTTCCCAGGCATTCGCTATGAGCGCTTTACCGACCAGAAGACCACTGCCGAACCCGTGAAGCGCCGTCGTTCGCGCAAGAAGTCGCTTCTGAAGGCGCAGCCGGAATAGACTGTGGCAGGTCAATCCTGCGGTGCAGCTTCCGACGTGGGGACGGGAAGAGGGGAGCAGTTCAAGCTCTCCAGCATGGAATTCGCATTTTCCGTCCAGCTTGCATCCGGCACATAGACACGCAGCACGGCAAAACGCGTTGTTTGCGCGATGGCAATGACGGGTGCTCGCTGATCAAGCGTCCCTCCATCGGCCTCGTCTTCGACCCGTGCGCGTGCAAAGCCATCACGTTGCGGCTGTGTACCGACCGCGACCTCAAATGCACTTTCCGTGGCAACGCGATCATTGAAGCTGTAGGTGACATGACCTTCCGCATCATAGGTGGTGACTGCCCAGTAGGGCACAGTGCCATGAGCGGACAGGGTGACGGCATCATCTTCGAGCGAAAAGCCGCATGCGGCAGCAAGGACAACCGGCGAGTGCGGCTCGAACACGCCGTTTTCCCCATCGGTGCCAAGTCGCGCCACTTCCCCGGGGGCGGGAATCGGGAAGGGGCTGAGTTCGTAGCGAATGGCCAGCGTGGGGGCGAGCAAAATCGCCCCTGCATGGAGGATACCCGCGCCGACGAGGCCGGCGAAAAGCCCATAGGCGGTGCTGCGCAAGAGGCTCATTGGCGATCTCCTGCGCAGGTCAGACGCGTGATAGTGGGCATGGTGGACTGCGCCAAGCCAAAATTGGCGCTGGCGGGCGTGTCGAAGAGGCTCAGCACCAGGCGCATCGGGCCTTCGCCCGAGATTCCCAGCCAGTTGCCGGACACGATGCGTGACGCAATGACAAGCGAGATCGTACCATTCTCGCCATATGTGGCATGATCGGAGACAAAGGATGGCGAAAGGCCAGCCGTGCGAATGACTGCACCCGCTTCATCCTGCGCGTTCAGCGACCAGAACCGGGCCTGCGGGAACTCCCCCTGGATGCGATAGCTGCATTGGCGCAGCAGGGCATGTCCGGCGCTATCCATATCGGCATAAAAGACCATGCCTTCCGCACGACCCGGAATGAGACGCCCCGCAACAGCGAGTTGCGCGCGCGCATAAGGTCCGGCATCGGGCGAACCGCGATCAGGGTAAGAATACCAGACGCCGTTGACGCGTCTTTCAAGTCCATAGCCGCGCTCAAGCGCGATCCATGCACTTCCAAGACCAAGAAAAATGGCCACAGTAAAGGCGATGAGGAAGGTGTAGAAGCGCAAATCGGATGCCTGTTTGAAGAACTGCGACGCATCGTGGATAGCGCAGGGGCACAGGAGGAGCAAGCGGAGCGCTCGAGTCCGGCGGGAAGATTACCCCGCCTTTACGAGGCGCACGTCGGAATTGCTCAAGCCGTATTATGGGAGCTGTTAATTGGCTTCAGGTGAATTTGAGTTTTATCGCGCGATTTCATGAAACACGTATAGAAATACAACTTATAATTGCAGAATATCTCTTTGGAAAATTCACCGGAGATAAACCGAATGTCTACCAAAGCCGTCAGGCCCGCCGCTGTGCGCGCCGTCAACCTGATTAAAAATCCCTCCTTCGAACTCGGAAGCGATGGACTGCCCCTTGACTGGACTGTTCTGCAGGTTACGGGCGGGGGAACGGCACCTGCAAAAGCCGACGACTTTCAAATAGTTGAGGATGATCAAGGAAGAAAAAACTACGTCGACAAGGATTATACGCGGCTTTCGCAAGATCTGGACCTAAGTCTCGATAAAAAATACAAGCTGGAAATCGGATTCAAGGATGTACTGAAGGACCGAAACCAGTGGGCTGCACACGGAGGTGTAACGCTCGGATTTAACAACGGGATCCATGAATTCTCCACCCGAGAGCAGGAATATCTCGTCGAATACACGATCCAACCGAGCGACACGAATTCCTATAAGATCGAAATCGGCAATCTTGATCACTACCGGGCCCACCATTTTACCATTACGTCCATTTCGCTGGTCGAAATCATCGAATTCGGCGAGGAATTGATCCTGAACGGCGATTTCATCAATGCCTCCGAGCACTGGGTCGCGAGTGCACCTGACACCTATCGTTTCCTGTCGGGCGATGGAAAATCATTCCTGGAGGTTCGCACCGTCGAAGTGATCGCCAGTCAAGAGTTCCAGGTAGAGGATGCCGGTCTTTATAATGTTGCCGTCGATCTCAGCCACAATGAGCAGGGAACAGCACCAGATGCGGCATTTGTGCAATTGAATGATGGCCAGTACAGGCTGCCGCTCGCGGCAACGAAAAGCAGCGGCTCATTTTCCGGCGATTTTGCGCTCTCACCTGGTGTGAACAAGCTTGAAATCGTCGTTCCGGCTGGCTTCAAGCGGATCGAAGTGGACAAGATCTCGGTTCGCGCCCGGCTTTAGTTGCAATAGGTGCGGCGCGCGCGCAGCGCGAAACACAGGGAAGCATCGGCCCGAATCAGATCGGGCCGACGTTTCAGGACAGAGATCAGGCTAGATGCGCGGCGCTATCGCCGCATGGTTTCTTCCGCTACAGCCGATAGGCGCTCCGGCCCCTTGATCGTCTTTGCGTTAGCCGCAATCGGTTGCGGCGCGGCGAGCAGGCGAATCTGAAGATCGGTGAGCGCGCCATTCATTTCCACCGTGAGACGCGACGGCATGGCGGCGGGCCGGGAGGTCTCCGCATTGGCCTCGGCGAGCTTCTGTTGCTCGGCATGCGCCTTGGCCACAGCCTCCGGGCTGAGGAACGGGTTCTCGACACCTGGAATGGGACGAAGTTCGACGCCTTGATGCGCATAGGCCATGACACGCTGCCAGACCATGGCGGGGACCGTGCCGCCGGTCATGTCCTTGGTCGGGGAAAAGTCGTCATTACCGATCCAGACAGCGGTGGTGTAATTGCCGGTATAGCCTACGTACCAGGCGTCGCGATAAGCCTGCGTCGTGCCCGTTTTGCTGGCTGAGCGGATACCGGGAAGGGCGCCGCGTCGGCCGGTGCCACGTTCGGGATTTTGCACCATGATGGAATTCATCGACGCCACGGCCTGCTCGGAAAGCACTTGCGTGGGCACGTGGTTGGCGCGGCCGCGATCATAGATCACTTGGCCATGATGCGAGGTGAGGCGCATGATGGCGTGGCGCGTGCCGGAATAGCCGCCATTGGCAAAAACATTATAACCGGTCGCCTGATCAAGCACTGTCATGCCCGACGTGCCGAGCACCATCGTCTTGTGCGTGCTTAGTTCGGACTCAACCCCCATGGCATGCGCCAGCGCGACGACTGGCGCGGTGGTGAGTTTTTCCTTCACGAGGCGCACCGGCACCGTGTTGATGGAACGCAAAAGGGCGGTTTCCAGCGTCATGCGCCCGGAGAAGGAGCGCCCGTAATTCTTCGGCGACCAGTTGCCCCACGAGATCGGCCCGTCCGATACAAGGGTCTGGGGCGTCATGCCGCGCTCCATGGCAAGCGCATATATATAAGGTTTGAACGAGGAGCCCGGCTGGCGCGACGCCCTGGTGGCGCGGTTGAACTGGCTTTCGCCATAATCGCGCCCGCCGACCATGGCGCGCACGGCGCCATCCGATTCCAGCGTCACGATGGCCCCCTGGCTCGCATGCATGTCCTTGCCGAACTTGCGCAGGTGGAATTCGAGCGACTCCTCGGCCGCTTGCTGGATGTTCATGTCGATGGTGGTTTGAGCCACCAGCGAATGCACCGGCGAATTCCTGGCGATTCGGCGCACTTCCTCGAACGCCCAGTCGAGGAAGTAATCAGGACTCTTGATCTTGGCGCGGTCGATGGTTGCCGCCGGGTTGAGACGGGCGGGCAATACCAGCCCCTCCGACATGAAACCGGCTTCCACCATGTTGCTCAACACGACATTGGCGCGTGCCCGCGCTGCCGGAAGATCGAGATGCGGCGCATATTTTGTGGGAGCCTTGAAGAGGCCGGCAAGCATGGCCGCCTCCGCAAGCGTGACGTCACGAATGTCCTTGCCGAAGTAGAAATTGGCCGCCGCATTGATCCCGAAAGTGCCGCCGCCCATATAGGCCCGGTCAAGATAAAGCTGGAGAATTTCCCTCTTCGACAGATTGCTTTCCAGCCAGAGAGCAAGAAAAGCCTCGCGGATCTTTCGCTCGATCGTACGTTCGTTGGACAGAAACAGGTTCTTGGCAAGCTGCTGGGTCAGCGTCGAACCGCCCTGAACAACGCCCTGGGCGCGGACATTTTCGCTGAGTGCTCGGAAAAGGCCAAGGAAATCAATCCCGAAATGCTCAAAAAAGCGTCGATCCTCGGTGGCGAGAACTGCCTGAATGACATGATCCGGCATATCCTCGACGGTGACGGAATCACGTTGCAGCAGCCCGCGCTGGCCAATCTCATTGCCGTAGCGATCAAGAAAGGTGACAGCGAAATCATCCTGGGCGCGCCAGTTGCCCTTGGTATCCTCAAAGGCCGGCATTGCAAGCGCAAGAAGCGCCACCGAACCCACTGCACCAAGTGTCATGCCTTCGCCGAGAATCTCGAAGACGCCACGTCGCCAGCCGGTGAAACGGAAGCGGCGGAAGAAGATGATGGCGCGTTCCCACCGATCTGCGAGCGTGAAGCCGAGATTGTAGAGTGCGGAATCCAGCGCGGCATCCAGCGCAAGGAGATTGCGAGAGATGGCATTGCGAGACCGGACGGCGCGACGCGCCTTTCTGTTCCTGCGCCAGAACATCGACTAAAACTCTCACCGATCATGTACTACACCGCAACGAAGCGCCGATAAAGGAGTTCCGTCGCCTCACGCTTTCGCCTTGACCAGTTGCCTGAGGCGAATTGTTCGGGGAAAGAGCGCGCAATAAAGAGCGCAGGCGCCCGGCAGGCGACATGCGATCCGGAATTTTTTCGCGCTGGACTCTCCTCCGTCTCAAGTCTGTGTTTCTGAAAGGAATTTCCGACGCATGGCTGCGCAGGGACCCTTGGAGAGACTATCGACTTGCTTGCATATTGTCGACGAAATTGAACCAAAGGCAAGTCAAATGCGGGTCATCACACAATGTTTGCTGATCACAGTTACTAATATGAGACTCTTCTTGTAGGCAGGCTGCCCGGGTTGGAGGTGGGTAGCAATGAAAATCTTATGTATATTTAGTATTTAGTAATATAAAAAGAATATCACGGTTAAAAAATCGATATCCTTAAATATAGTGTTGACACCGTTACGGTGATTTGCTAGAAACCTCCATAATGGGAAAGCCTGCCTAGTTGTCATGCAGTGCGGCAGAGTTGTGCGTCGAAAGGCGTATGCGGGATGCTTTGGCGCATTATGCTAGCTGTTCAGAGAAGTCCAGAGATCGGTCGGTCCAAATCTCTGTCGCCAGCGTAATCTCGTCGGCGCTTCTTTCTTAAATTCAAACACTTCAGACGTGTCGCCACAGCTGCGACAGGCTTGCAAGAAACTTCCTTGCAGCCGTCGCACTCGCATCCACGAGGCACGGTGCTCATTGTTTCACGGCTGGTGACGGTCTGCCGTGCATTGCGCGGATAGCGCTTTAGCTGGTCCACTCGCTTGCAGGTTCGTGCGCGGGACTGGCAGCAATGTGTCGGCCGATGTCATGAGGCGGGGAGGCGGGGAGGCGATGGCGATCCCCGGCTCGCCGCCAAGGGCTG
>NZ_BMZO01000004.1:0-226811 GCF_014652835.1 Limoniibacter endophyticus | reverse complement strand
TCATTGTTTCGCGGCTGGTGACGGTCTGCCGTGCATTGCGCGGATAGCGCTTTAGCTCCTGGTCCACTCGCTTGCAGGCTCCTGCGCGGGACTGGCAGCAAGGTGTCGGCCGATGTCGATGAGGCGAGGAGGCGGGGAGGCGATGGCGATCCCCGGCTCGCCGCGAAGGGCCGCCGGTGAGGCCGCGGGTAAGGGCCGCGGGTGAAGGCCCGCTTGCCGCGCTGACGATCTGTTCGTCTGAAGCTCTCGGGGCGCATGGGGCGCATGGGGCGTTGCGCAGCGCACGCTTGCTGGCAGGGCGCTCCCCACATGCGCATTAATCGAAACGGTCGTTGGATCTGCATCATTGTTTCGCGGCTGGTGACGGTCTGCCGTGCATTGCGCGGATAGCGCTTTAGCTCCTGGTCCACTCGCTTGCAGGCTCCTGCGCGGGACTGGCAGCAATGTGTCGGCCGATGTCATGAGGCGGGAAGGCGGGGAGGCGATGGCGATCCCCGGTTCGCCGCCAAGGGCCGCGAATGAGGGCCGCTTGCCGGGCTGACGATCTGAACCGCCCCGGGTTTGCGGGAGGCTGTTTAAGTCACGCTGCCACGGCCTGTTCTTCCAGCATAACGTAGTAGCGTTCCTCGACTTCTGCTGGCGGGATGTTGCCGATGGAGTCCAGCAGCCGGCGATTATTGAACCAGTCGATCCAGGTCAGCGTGGCGAACTCAACCGCCTCGAAGCTTTGCCATGGTCTGCGCCGGTGGATGACCTCAGCCTTGTAGAGCCCGTTGATCGTCTCGGCCAGCGCGTTGTCGTAGGAATCTCCGACACTGCCGACGGAGGGCTCGATGCCGGCCTCGCCCAGACGCCCCGTGTAGCGGATGCTGACATATTGCGATCCGCGGTCGGAATGATGAACCAGACCGCCGCGATTTGCGGGACGCCGATCGTGCAGGGCCTGTTCGGGGCTGGGGGCATGGAAGACCCGGTTTACATGGTCGCGTGGACATGGCACAGCCTTGTCCTGCACCGTGGTGCGGATAGGCTTGCCACGAATGACGCCGTGAAGGCCGAGGTCGGCCACGACCGTGCAGCGCGCGACGACAAAGCCTTCGCGCAGCATCTGACGCCAGCCTTTCCTCGTGCCGTAGACCTCGAAGTTCTCCGCAAAGACGCTCAATCTCTGGTGTGAGTTCCAGGTTCCGCTTCGCCCGCGCCGACAGCTTCTCGGGATCGACGCGCTTGGCGACATGATCGTGGTAGGTCGACGGGGCGATCGGCAGCACCCGCAGATCGACTCGACCCCGTGCGCCTCGCGGTGATCGTCGATGAACGCGATCATCGTTTGAATGGGCGGTCGAGCTTCGCTTGGGCAAAATAAGCGAACGCCTTGCGCAGGATCTCGTTGGCCTGCCGAAGCTCCCGGTTCTCCCTCAAGAGCCTTCATCTTCTTGGCCATGTCCGTCGGCACACCGGCCCTCTTGCCGGCATCGATCTCGGCCTTCTTCACCTAGTCCAGCACGGTGTGCGCCTAGCAGCCGATCTTCGCCGCTATCGACTGGCAGGCAGTTCAGCGGGAGAAATGGTCAGCCTCATGATCCCACACCAACCGCACCGCACGCTCGCGCACTTCAGGGGAAAACTTGTTTGTCGTTTTGCTCGTCATGGCTCCATCTATTTGGAAGCTGAAGCCTCCCGCAAACCCGGGGCGGTTCGATCTGCCGTTCTGTGCCTGCTATTCCAAAGCTTGCAAGCGCACGTCAAGGTCGTGCTGATACTCATTGTTTCACGGCTGGTGACGGTCTGCCGTGCATTGCGCGGATAGCGCTTTAGCTGGTCCATTCGTTTGCAGGTTCGTGCGCGGGACTGGCAGCAATGTGTCGGCCGATGTCATGAGGCGGGGAGGCGGGGAGGCGATGGCGATCCCCGGCTCGCCGCCAAGGGCTGCGAATGAGGGCCGCGGGTGAAGGCCGCTTGCCGGAATGACGATCTGTTCGTCTGAAGCTCTCGGGGCGCATGGGGCGCATGGGGCGCATGGGGCGTTGCGCAGCGCACGCTTGCTGGCAGGGCGCTCCCACATGCGCATTAATCGAAACGGTCGTTGGATCTGCATCAACGGTGGCGTTGGCTCATAATCCATCATCAATCACCAGACATATTCTCGGGGAGTAAATTCATGTCGGAACGCACCGTACGCATGTGGACGGCTCTTGCTCAATTGCAGGCGGGCGCCGCGCCCACGCTGGAACGGCTGGCTTCTGCAAGCGGCCGCCCCATGCTTCAGGTGGAGCGACGGCTTTCCAAGCTGGAACGCCGCAACCTTTGCTTCCTGGCTGATGCCAGGGCGCGGGAGGAGCAGATCGAGCGGTTGATGGCGCGGGCAATTTTCGAGATCGAGGCCATCTCGGGCATTTCGCTCGCTGGTACGACGGAAGAGGGGGGCGGCAGGCCATCGGACAGGGCCGGGCGCGCCACGGAAATGCTCGACAAAGGACGCATGGACAGCGCGACCGCCCTGCTGCGGCTGATCGAAAAAGCGCTCGATCTAAATGCCAGAACGATCAGGCCGCAGGAGGCAGGGCAGGATGATGCCGAGGATCTGGCCGAAACCATGCGTATTATCGATGAACGGATCGTGACGCTGGCAAGAGCGTTCGCCGAGGATATAGCAGCGGGGCGGGAAGTGATTGCGGCGGAGTAGTGGTGCGTGGCTAGCGGATCTGCTTAGACGCCGTTTTGACATGGGTTGAGTAGTTGGAGTGCCTGTGATTCCGGAAGGTTGCGACACTTTCTGGAATGTGGACCCCGACTATTCGTGTACAGCATAGCCGTTGCGCGACGCGATACCAGACCGATTTGACGGAAAACGAATGGCGCCTTCTGCAGCCGATGCTTCCTGAGCCACACGGGACTGGCCGACCGCGCAAATGGACGATGCGTGAAATTGTGAACGCCATCTTCTACGTTCTACGCGGGGGCATTGCCTGGCGCTTGTTGCCGTCGGATTTGATCAATCACGCTCTTGTCATGGCAGATCGGGAGCGTGTTGGCCGCGAGGCCAGTCCGACGGCAGCCATCATCGATAGCCAAAGCGTGAAAACTACTGAAAGTGGCGGACCGCGGGGCTATGATGCCGGGAAAAAGGTCAAAGGCCGCAAGCGCCATGCCCTGGTCGATACAGATGGCGGGGCGTTGCTTGTTGAGCCGCACACCGCCGACATACAGGACAGGGATGCTGGCGGGCCGCTGCTGCAAATGGCGCAGCCTTTCTTCCCCTTCATCAAGCACGTCTGGGCCGACGGCGGCTACAACCATCAACGTGTCACCGAAGCCACCAGCATTGCCGTCGAAATCGTCAAGAAGAACCCAGGTCAGATCGGTTTCGCCGTTCTGCCGCGCCGCTGGGTCGTCGAGCGCTTCTTTGTATGGATCAATCGAAACAGACGTCTCGCGAAGGACTTCGAGGCTTCAATCAAATCTGCCGCTGCTTTCCTCTATGCCGCCTCCGTAATGCTGCTCGTCAGACGATTGGCTCGATATCAATGACTTTCAAAACCGACTCTTAGAACGCGGCCATTGACTTGCGAAAAAACGCATACGTAGAGTTGCAATTCCGCGCTCAGCGCGGATCAGGAGGCGCTTCTCTAATCCGCATGTCGAGGTCAAGCACAGTTGGCGTTTTCCGGGCGAACGAGACACTTTCGCCTTCGTCGTCTGCCCGAGCCGGTCAGTTGCTGCCAGTCGCCTTAATCGAGTCTACTTATCAAGATGCCTAAGCCATTTCCGTTCGATAGCGGCTTCGATGTCGATATCGTTCTCGCGCAAATACAGGATGAACTGCCCGAACAAATCGGCTGCTTCGTTCTCCAAAGCCTCGCGAGTGCCGCCTGAACCGTCCGGATTCGGTCTGGCTCTGCCACCAAGCAACAGATGTTCGGCTGTCAGTTCACCGAGTTCCTCGGTCAGCTTGAGTAGGTACCAATCTGCGCTTCTCGGAATATCATGCACGCGTGCGTAAAGTTCGCCGACTTGACCTATCCGGTCGCTCAGCTCTTTGAATGTCGTGCTCATTCGATCCTCGGCAACAGAAAAGACTCAGGTTCTTTAGCCTACCAAGGATTTGCGACACGACCGTTACAATGCCCACAAGTGGCGACCTATACAGGGTCACTGTTCTACTGGAGCATTCTTCAGTCAATCCACGTTCCGCTTTTTGCAGCATTCACCGCTTTTCGCGGCCCGCGCTTCTCTCCCGGATCGGCACTCGGCCCTCCCATGATGGGCGCCAGTGGACAAGATTCCTCCGGATGAGAGACCACCTTCCGCTCCCGGCAGGGTTTACCGCCTTCATCGACGATAAAGACGTTCGTTCCAGGCTCACATGCTGCGAAAGTGGTCGCGGGGCGCCCCCGCGATTCCGTCCATCGCCGGATGCAAAGCAGAAGAGCAAGGATTGCCGGGCGATTTTATTCGAGCTGCGTTGGAGCCAGTGGTTGATCTCTAATGGTTGACTCCCCGTTGGGTGTCCATGATGCGGCCATGTGCCTTCAGCCGATTGTCCGAGACCTAATTCCGCAGAAGCACGTCTGGCGAGCCCAGACGTCCCTCTTGCCGGGGACGGCTTTGGGATCGTCGAAGTGATGCGGGGCACCGGCAAGCCGAAGACATGCGTGTGGCGATGCAGGAGCGCTTTTTGCCACCGAAGGCGTCAACGGTCTGCTCCGGGACAAGACGCGCCCCTCGCGTACCCGCCTCTGCGCGAGGACGCCGCCGCGCGGGTGGTGGAGCGCACGCGCAAGGCGCCGCCGGGCGAGACAACGCACTGGACCGTGGCGATGATGGCCGAGGAAATCGCCATCTCGGCGAGCCCGGTGCAGCGCATCTGGCGTCGCCATGGGCTGCAATCCCACCGGATGCAGCAGTTCAAGCGCTCCAACGTCCCAATTCCTTACCAAGCGGCGTGTGTCCTTTCCGCGAGATGGGTTGCACTTTTTGCCTTAGCGAGGAGAGCGAAGGCGCCTTGGCAGGAGTGCAACCGCGGGCGAGCGTCTCAGACTTGTTGCGCGGGTTCTGGATGGCGAGAAGATAGCGGCGCTGTGCCGCGAGTTCGGCATTTCCCGCAAGACCGGCCACAAGATTATCAGTCGCTGTAATGATAGCGGCCTTGAGGGACTGACAAAATCGGTCTCGCCGTCCTTACCGTCACGCCAATCAGCTTCCTTTCCAGATCGAGGCTCATCGTGCGCATCAGGCAGGACAAACCAACCGGGGTGCGCCGAAGATCAGGGGGCGGCTGGCGCGGCTTTATCCGGACGTCCATGAACCAGCTATATCGACCGTGCACGCCTTCCTCGATCGCAATGGACTGGTCGCACGGCATAAGCGGCGGCGCAACAGGGCCGAAGGAACCGCACTCCCCAATCCAGGCCAGCCAAACGATCTGTGGTGCGCCGATACAAAGGCGAGTTCATGCTGGCCGACAAGCGCTTCTGCTATCCGTTGACGATCACCGATTTTGCCGGTCGCTTTATCCGATCTCGACTACCCGTTCCACGGCCAGACCGTCACCGTCACCACATGGCCGCATCTGCTATAAACGGAAGAAGCTCAATCCCGGCCTGGTCACCGGACAGGCCATCGGGATCAAGCAGGTCGAAGACCATACTTCATGGATCGCGATCTGGGGTAGTTGAGACATGCAGGCTCGAACCTTTGCCGAACCCTTTCGGTCCAAAAGTGTTACCTATGTCTCAGGAGTAAAACGTGGCCTATGTGTCCGGAACGGACCAGCGACGTGAGGGCATCAAACGTTGGATTCGCACCACTAGACCAGCCGTGCGTCAGATGCGCCCTGAAGATAATCCGCTCTAGCATTGGCAGGCTGATCTTTGGGTTAGGATGGTGATCCGTAACTTCGGGCAGTCGGCAAGGCTGTCGAGCCGCCCGGACCTGCTGATAGCCTCGTACCAACTGCGCTCATTAAACCCGATATGTCAGATGGCACTGTGCAACGCCATGGGATTGAGCCGGATGCACACGGCCTGCCTGCGAACCGGAGGTGATCGCTCCTGAATGTCGGTGCGGAGGACCCTCATAGGCAAAGGGCTGTTTATGAAGAATGCCCGATGCCCGTGTTGGTGCAAACGAGGAAGCGGCCTCTCGACGGTGCGCAGATACTGAGGCGGCCGCGCGTTACCCCGAGAGTAAATCTGCGGGTTTCGGGTAACGGTTGCGAGCCTTAGAAAACATCTTTTGCCTCGGGTGTTTCGCATGAGAAAGAAACTGCGGACGGGTCGCTTCATCGACGGGATCAAGGACATCGCGCTGGGAACCGCTGCCACACCAAGCGGCCTGGATGATTTTCTGGAATTTCCAGCATTGGCGTATAAAATCGGGCGGTCTGAAGGCAGCGGATGGTGCGGATCGGGGTCGCGAACGAGTGCGGTCTTGGCGGGACTGGACGCCAAGGCGCACCGCAATTTCGTCTGGCTTCCCTATGTGCCCGGGAAGGTCTCCTATATTCGCGCATGCGGAATGGATGTGCTGAGCGGCGACATGACGGGATGCTGGATCGTACGCTTTCTGCTCGACGGACAGCCTTGCGTCGGCCATATCGGTACATATGACATGGTGACCGCGCCGCTGTCGCTGAAAGCGAAAGCGGCCTGGAAAAGCGCGGTCGCGAGCGGCAGGGTGAGGCTCATCAGCGGCTTCGATCCGATCGCACATCTCCCCGCCGCAGCAAGGTGTTCAAACGAGACGCAGCTGGTTTCCTACTTCGCCCTTGTCGAAAGAACCGGGAGATTTCATACAGTGGCCATGGCGCGCAGTCTGCATTCCAGCAGCGACGATCATTGGCGGGTGATCGGAACATACCCCATGAGGGGAAGCGCATTCGTCCGGCTCGACTGATCAGCCTGTGGGAGAGGCGACGATATTCTCGACAGTGTCCAGGCGAAGCGTGTCCAGAAACGCCTGATCATGGCTGACGACGAGAAGTGCGCCATCGTAGGATGTGAGCGCGCTTTCGAGAGCCTCAAGTGCATCGAGATCCAGGTGGTTGGTAGGCTCGTCAAGAATGAGCAATTGCGGCGGTTTCTTCTGGCCCAGCGTACAGGCAAGCCCGGCGCGCAAACGTTCGCCGCCGGACAGGGAGCCTGCCACGCGCATTGCATCATCGGCGCGGAAGCGGAAGCGAGCGAGGGCGGCGCGGCACTGGTTCTCGTCGGCTGACGGATCAAGTGCACGGAAATTGTCGTGTAGCGACAGCGCCGGATCGAGCAGCGCCACATGCTGATCAAGAAAGGCGAGAGGCACGAAACACTCTACCTGGCCGCAAACAGGCGTGAGCCTGCCCGCGATGAGCGCAAGAAGCGTACTTTTACCGCTGCCATTGGGTCCGTTGAGGGCAACGCGCTTCGGGCCGGTCAAAACAAGCGAGAAATCGCGGATGACGGGAGAGGCCAAATCATAGCCGCCCGTGATGCGATCCAGGCGCAGTACGCGCTTTTCGGCGCTGAGACCGGTTGAGGCGATCTGCATGTGCAAAGGCTCCAGGATTTCGATCTTCTGACGAGCAGTATCCAGCACGAACTGCGCTTCCGTTCGGCGGGCATCGCGCAAACGTGCATTCGCGCCGCTCGTGTTTTCGGAGCGGCCTTTGGCGAAATCCATCAGGATCTTGGGCTGGTCACCTTTTGTGCGGGATCTGCGTCCCGCATTGTCCTTGCGGGCCTTGCGCTCGGCGGCCTCCTGCGCGCGGGCGGCGACGGCGTTCGTCATCTTTTCGGCCTGCGCGAGGTTCTCTCGAGCGGCGGTGAGTTCCTGCGCCTTGCGTTCACGATAGGTCGTGTAATTGCCGCTATAGCGGCTGACCCCGAGCGAGGTGAGTTCCACGATCGCGTCCATCTCGTCCAGAAGTTCCCGGTCGTGACTGACGATGATCGCACCACCGCGCCAATTTCGGATCAGCTCGACCACGGCTTTGCGACCTTCACGGTCCAGATTGTTCGTCGGCTCATCGAGAAGCAGGAAGTCGGGTCCCGAAAAAGTCAGGGCTGCCAGGCCCATGCGGGCGCGCTGTCCACCCGAGAGGGAGCAAAGACATGTTTCGGGAAGAGGCGCGAGACCGAGCCGTGCGAGCGCCGTGTCCAGGCGAGCGGGGAGCGCCCAGTCAGCCTCGGCCAGTTCTTCGACAGTGGCCTGCCCCGCTTCTGCGCGGGCGAGAAGGGCCAGTGCATCCCTTGCTTCGAACAGGTCTGCGACGGTTTCGGCAGGGTTCTGGCCGATGTCTTGACGCATGAGGCCGATAGAACCGCTTCGGCTGACAGTGCCGGATGCGGGGGAAAGATCGCCGCGGATGAGGCGCAGAAGCGTGGTCTTGCCCGTTCCGTTGCGCCCGACAATTCCCACCCGTTCAAGCCCGAAGCTCAGATCGAGGTCGGAGAAGAGAGCGGTGCCGTCAGGTGTTGACCAGGTGAGACGAGAAAGAGTGATGGAAGCAGGCATGAACAGAAAACTCGCGCAACAGTACCGGAAGGGCGGAAATGGCGAAGGTCTGATCCATGGTGGAATTCCTGCATCGTGAGAATGGCATCATTACGTAATCAATTTGGAACGACATATCCAGCTCGGAGCCGGTGCTGCGTATTTGTATATAAATGAAGATAAAAAGAGGGCCGTCGCTTCATGAAGTTGGCCGATAATCACGCTTTTCTGAGTGGTTTCATGCTTGAAAAACTGGTTGCCGGCAAGAGTATACACGGCATCTTCTCTTTGCCGTCAGTGCGCGCGCTTGATAGTGTCGATCTTCCACGGAATTTCATGGTCGTTTCGGATAGTCTCTTTCATCTGGATAGCATCCCCGCCGCCTCTTTCCTTGGTCGGTTTGGTCACAGAGACACGCGGATAAACGGCGGCCCCGGTTTGCGACAGAACAGGACCTTTCAGTGGTTGCCCTATCTGCCTGGCAAGATCACTATGGTTCGACAGATGGGCCGGGATATCCTGACAGGGCCGATGTCCGGATGCTGGGTTGTCAGTTTCCTGCTCGATAATTCGCCTTACGTAGGACATATCGGTACGGATCTCAGCGCGAACTCCGAGCAGTCAGTGCAGGTCAAGAAAAGCTGGAACGCGGCAATGCTCAGCGGCCGGGTGAAACTTCTAAGCTGTTTCAACCCGGTCGGGCCAGGATTGCCAGACGCCATTTTCAAGCTCGAGCCCGAATTGCGCAAGGATTTCTACGCCGTCGTCGATAAGTCGAACGCCTATTACACGCTTATGACCGGATTAGGAAAGCAACTCATCGGCAAGGACGTGGTGAGAGTGTGCAGCTTCTATCGCATGCCACCCTCCAGCAACCTGCCTTTTTGAGTGCTGGCCGACAGCGTGTGCCGTCACGCGCCGCAGCCGCGACAGAATGCCTGCCTTCAGTATTCCTGCTGGTGAGCTCAGCCACGCCACATGTAAATGACAGGAAATGGTTATGCCGGAAGACAAAACTGGCGTGACGGGCCTGGTCCTCAGCGAACGGCAATACGCACTTGCCGGGCGCGAATGGGTCCGTCATGCGCGCAAGGAGCAATATCCGCTCGGTGGCGCGCCGGCCAACTGGCTGGTGATCGGCGGACGCGGGGCAGGCAAGACGAGACTGGGGGCCGAATGGGTGCATGGCTTCGTGCACGGATTGATGCCTTTTACGCGACGGCGGCACGGACTGATTGCACTGGTGGGCGAAACCCTGGGCGATGTGCGCGAGGTCATGATCGAGGGACCTTCTGGCCTGTTTGCCATTTCGCGCGGTGAGCGTCCGAGGCTGGAAGTGCTGCGGCGCCGGCTCCTGTGGGACAATGGCGCGGTGGCGCAGATGTTTTCCTCCGACGCGCCCGAAGGCTTGCGCGGACCGCAATTCGATGCCGCCTGGTGCGACGAGCTCGGCAAATGGCGCAATGCCGACGAGACCTTCGACATGCTGCAGTTCGGCCTGCGTCTTGGTACGCGCCCCTCGCAGATCGTGACGACAACGCCGCGCGCTACGCCGCTGATGAAGCGACTGGTGCGGGATCCGGCTTTTACGGTGAGCCGTATGCGCACACATGACAATGCGGGCAATCTTGCTGCGAGCTTCATCGCAGCGGTGGAAAAACGCTACGCGGCAACAAGGCTCGGTCGGCAGGAACTCGATGGGGAACTGATCGAGGACCGCGAGGGCGCCCTTTGGGTTCGCGAGCAATTGGAGATGGTGGTGCCGGTGGATGGGGGATCGCTTCGACGCATCGTCGTGGCGGTCGATCCACCGGCAACAAGCGGCAGGAATTCCAATGCCTGCGGGATTGTGGCGGCCGGGCTGGGCGTTGACGAACGCGCCTACGTGCTGGCCGATGCGACCGTGCAGGGAGCACAGCCGCAGGAATGGGCGCGGGCCGCAATCGCGCTTTATCACCGGCTGGGCGCAGATGCGATTGTCGCCGAAACCAACCAGGGCGGCGATATGGTGGCGGCGGTGCTTCGTACCGTGGATCCGCGCGTGCCGGTAAAAAGCGTGCGCGCGACGCGGGGCAAGTGGCTGCGCGCCGAGCCCGTGGCAGCCCTTTATATGCAGGGGATGGTGCGTCATGGCGCGCATTTTCCCAAGCTCTGCGACGAAATGTGCGATTTCGGCCCTGACGGACTCTCCGGAACCGCTTCGCCGGACCGGGTCGACGCACTCGTCTGGGCCATCTCGGAATTGATGCTGGGGCCGCAAAGCGAGCCGCAGATACGGCATTTATAAGTCTCAACGCTCGTCCCTCGATTGCTGAGCATCCCGCCAGAGGCGGGGGCTTTATGAGGGCATAGTTTGCAAGAAACTGCCGGCCTCGACCGCGGCTTCGCCGACGCCCCGTTTTGAAGGGAAAAGGTGTGAGACGCGGTTCACAGCCTTTTCAAGATTTTTCGACAAGGAGAAGAACATGCGCTTGACGGTGCCATGGCGAAGGCGTGCGCGTGTCAGCACGCAGGAGAAACAGGCGGCGACGGGCTTCATCGCCTTACAGGGCGCGGCAGAAGCGCAATGGACCGGGACCGATTACCTGAGTCTGGCGCGCGAAGGCTTCATGGGCAATGCCGTGGCGCATCGCTGCGTGCGCTTGCTGGCCGAGGCGGCCGCTGCGGTGCCGTGGCTGGTTTCGGAGAACGGGCATGAGATCGAGGACCATCCCGTGCGCTCTCTGCTCGATGCTCCGAACAGTCGGCAGGCAGGGCCCGCTTTCATGGAGGCGCTCTACGGGCATCTGCTGATTGCGGGTAATGCCTATGTCGAGCTGGTGGAGGCGGGAGGCGAAGCACGCGAGCTGCACCTGCTGCGACCCGACAAGATCAGCATCGTGACCGACGAGAGCGGTTGGCCGGTGGCTCTCGATCATCGCAGCGGTAGCGCGAAGCGCTGCATCTCGCTGGAGCAGGGCAGTGCACTGCATCTGTCGCTTTTCCACCCGCTCGACGATCTTTATGGATTTGCGCCGTTGGCGGCGGCCCGAACGGCGCTCGATACGCATAACGCGGCGAGCCGCTGGAACAAGGCGCTGCTCGACAATTCGGCGCGGCCCTCTGGCGCACTTGTCTATGCCCCCAAGGAAGGCGGAAACCTCTCCCCCGACCAGTTCGACCGGCTGAAGGCCCAGCTCGAGGAGGGGTATGCGGGTGCAAAGCGGGCCGGACGCCCCATGCTGCTCGAAGGCGGCCTGGACTGGAAGGCAATGAGCCTTTCGCCAAGGGATATGGATTTCGGGGGCGCGCGAGACGGGGCGGCACGGGAGATTGCACTGGCCTTCGGGGTACCGCCGATGTTGCTCGGCATTCCCGGCGACAATACGTACGCGAATTATCAGGAGGCAAACCGTGCCTTCTATCGCTTGACCGTGCTGCCAATGCTGGTGCGCACCGGTGCGGCGCTTTCCGGCTTTCTGTCGCAGGCTTTTGTCGAAACAATAAGGCTCTGGTTCGATGCAGACCAGATCGAGGGACTATCGGCGGAACGCGATCAGCTCTGGAGCCGGGTGGAGAATGCAAGCTTCCTCACGGAGGATGAGAAGCGTGAGGCGGTGGGTTATGGCGCAAGGTAGCTGTGAGCAGGTTCACCGACCGCTGCCTCGAACAGATCCTCCTTATCCAGTGAGTATGAGAACCGTCACAGGTAAGCGATTTCAAGCGCCTGCAGGAGAAATCGGACTCGGTCAGGCAAGGAACCCAAAATGACAGAGATGAGCGAGGCTGCCTCTTTATGGGTAGTCAAGGGACTTGGCGCGATCGCCGGTTCCGCAATTTCGCTGGCCTTCCTGTTGCCGCAACGGCGGCGGGAGGCGGCGATACGATTTGCAGTCGGCGTGGCCTGCGGGCTGGTTTTCGGTGGTGCTGCCGGCGTGAAGCTGGCGGCGGAACTTGGGATAGAAGGGATGCTTGGGCCAGCAGAGCTGATGCTTTCCGGCTCCGCAGCGGCGAGTCTTTGCGCCTGGTGGGGGCTGGGAATCCTGATGCGCTTCTTCGGCCAGTTCGGACGGGCTGCGGAGGAGAAGCAGCCATGAACGGTGTGTTCCATGAACGCAAATTCGTCGACCTGGCACTTGAAGCGGTGGAGGAGGACGGCACATTCAGCGGCTATGCCAGCCTGTTCGGCAAGGTTGATCTCTCGGGCGACGTTATCGACAAAGGTGCGTTCGCGCGTTCGATCGCAAAACGCGGCAACAAGGGCGTCCGGCTTCTCTATCAGCACGATCCCAGCAAACCTGTCGGCACATGGCTGAAGCTGAAGGAAGATGCGACGGGGCTGTTCGTGCGCGGCCGCCTGACGCTCGGCACGCAACTAGCCGAGGACGTCCACAAGCTGATGAGAGCAGGGGCGCTCGACGGTCTCTCCATTGGATTTCAGACGATGCGGGCCAGGAAGGACGTGCCGCCTGGCGTACGGCGCATTCTGGAAGCAGACCTTTGGGAAATCTCCATCGTGACCTTTCCTATGCAGCCGCAGGCACGCATCCGCACCGTCAAGACGCGGGTAATGGCGAGCCCGCCGGGCGAACTCATCAAGATCATCAGACATGCCAGCAATACCATTAAACGAGGAACAACATATGCAGACCGCAACCACTGAAAAGGCACCGGAATTGAAGTCGGTCGAGACGATTGGCCAGGCTTTTTCCGATTTCATGACGACCTTCGAGATGTTCAAGGACGCAAATGACGAGCGTCTAGGCGAGATCGAAAAGCGCATGAGCGCCGACGTACTGACGAGCGAAAAGGTGGAGCGCATTTCCCAGGCGCTGGATGCGCAGAAGAAAAGCCTCGACCGGCTGGCCCTGAAGAACGCTCGCCCCGCACTGGATGGCGGACGTGAAGGCGCCGATCCGACACGCGTCGAGCACAAGCAGGCATTCGAGGCTTATGTGCGGCGTGGCGACGAGCGCCGTCTGCGCGGTATCGAGGAAAAGGCCATGTCGGGCGCGACCGGTCAGGATGGCGGCTATCTGGTGCCGGAAGAGACGGAAAACGCCATTGGCGCACGTCTGGCGAAGCTTTCTCCCATACGCTCGATTGCCAGCGTGCGGCAGGTTTCGGGCGCTGTGCTGAAAAAGCCCTTCGCGATTGGCGGACCCGCGGTCGGCTGGGTGGGCGAAACGGCGGCACGACCGGAAACGGCAGCGCCGACGCTGGCCGAGCTGCAATTCCCGACAATGGAGCTTTATGCGATGCCAGCGGCGACGGCGAGCCTGCTGGATGATGCCGTGATTGATCTTGACGGCTGGATTTCCGGGGAAGTGGAGCAGGCTTTTGCTGAACAGGAGGGACTTGCCTTCATCATGGGAGACGGAGTGAGCCAGCCGCGCGGGTTTCTCGACTATGATCAGGTGGCGGAAACCAATTGGAGCTGGGGAAAGATCGGTACGATCGCTACAGGCGTTGCGGGTGGCTTGCCTGCGACCGATCCGGCAGATGTTCTGATCGACACTGTCTATGCGCTGAAGGCAGGCTACCGCCAAGGCGCAAACTGGGTGATGAACCGCAAGGCACAAGCATCCTTGCGCAAGATGAAGGACGGGGACGGTAATTATCTTTGGCAACCGCCGCAGGTTGCCGGCGCGCGTGCTTCGCTGCTGGGCTTCGGCGTGGTCGAGGCTGAGGACATGCCGGATATGACCGCCGGATCGCCTGCAATCGCATTCGGCAATTTCGAACGCGGTTATCTCGTGGTCGATCGCGTCGGCGTTCGAGTGCTGCGCGATCCTTATTCGGCCAAACCTTACGTGCTCTTCTACACGACAAAGCGTGTGGGCGGCGGCGTGCAGGATTTCGACGCGATCAAGCTGCTGAAATTCGAGGCCTAGGCCTCACGCTAAAGCACAGGCGAAAACCGGTGCCCGCCCTCGACTTGGCCATAGAGGCGGGCATCCGCTCAATAAGCTTAAATAAATCAAAGTATTGGACCAGAAAAATGATTCAGTTTCGCACCGGAGAGCCGGTAGGGCGAGCGCTGACGCTTGCCGATCTGAAGGCGCATTTGCGGCTCGGCCATGACAGCGAAGACCTCTATCTCGAAGGGTTCATCGATGCTGCAATCGAGGAGGTGGAACTTGCGACCGGCTGCGCGCTGGTCGAGCAACCATGGCGACTGACGGCGGATGACATGCCGCGCTTCGGACAATTCACGTTCAAGGTCTGGCCGCTACGCAGCATCGAGACGGTGACGATTTACGACCGTGACGGCAACGCGTTTTCTCTCGGCGCCGCCGACTGGAAACTGAGCGCCGAGACTCGACCGGCACGTTTCGTCGTCGACGGGGGAGCGAGAAAGGCTGCCGCCATCGAGATCGATTTCATTGCCGGATTCGGCGAAAGTGCGGAAGAAATGCCAGGCCTGTTGCGACAGGCGATGCTGAACCTTTGCGCCTATTGGTATGAGCATCGCGCAAGCCTGAAGGGAGAAGCCAAGGGCTATCCGGACAGCTTCGTGCGGTTGGTCTCTAAATTCCGCGACAGGAGGCTCTGATGCAGGGATTGCTTATTGATCCGGGACGGCTTCGCGCGGAATTCTTACTGCTGGCGCGCGGCAGGGCATCCGATGGGATGGGCGGGCGCAAGGAGGGGTGGGAAGAGATGGGGCTGTGCTTCGGAATGATCGAGCCGGTAAACGCGCGCGCCATGACGGCGGGCGATCGGCAGATGCCGCTGGTAACGCACCGAATTACGTTGCGTTTCAGGAGCGACGTGCGTTCAGGGATGCGTTTTCGACGCGGCAGTCGCACGTTCGACATCCAAACCATTCATGATCCGGATGAGAGCGGGCGCTATCTCGTTTGCCTGGTGCGCGAGGACGGTCGATGAAATTGCGCGTCCATGTGAATGTGCGCAAGATTGTCGAACGGCTGCGGCATGAAGAGCGGCAGGTCGGGGAAAGACGCAGCTGGGAACGCGGCCGCGCCCGTCTGGGCAAGGCGCTGGAAGCGAAACGGAATGATGCGGAGACGAGCCATGATACGCGCCGCAACTGAGTTGCAGAAAGCGATTTATGCAGCGCTCTCTGCCGACTCGACCATCAAAGCCGAGCTTGGGACGGCTATTTATGATGTGCCACCGAGCGGCGCACAATTTCCCTATATCAGTTTCGGGCAGACCGACGTCGCGGATTGGTCGACTGCCAGCGAAAAAGGCAGCGAACATCTCTTCAGCCTGCATATCTGGTCGCGCGATCCAAGCCGCGAATGCGTCTATGCTATCATGGAGCAGGTGAACCGTCGGTTGGCGCTTCGTCCCGAACTTTCGAGCTTGCGTCTCGTGGATCTGGGGCTGAGTTACTCGGAAGTTCGGTATGACGACGATCTCATGCTTTATCGCGGACTGATGCGCTATCGGGCGCTGATAGAACTGTCCGACTGAATCAATTTCTCAGACATTTGAACCCGCGTGCCAGCTTCAGGCGTCAAGCCACGGAGCGGACTCGCGTTTTTTTTGCTTTTGCGCCGTCGGGCGCTAATCCGAAAGGAAGCATGATGGGCGCCCAGCGAGGCCAGGACCTTCTCGTGAAAATGGATGTGGATGGAACGAACAGTTTTCAGACGATGGGAGGTTTGCGAACGAAGCGGCTGGCCTTCAATATGGAGACGGTCGACGTGACCGATGCCGATTCCGCCGGACGCTGGCGCGAACTTCTCGACCGCGGGGGACTGCGCCGCGCCACAGTTTCCGGCAGCGGAATATTCAAGGATAGCGGCACGGATGAAATAGCCAGACAGGTCTTTTTCGAGGGTGCGCTGCGTAAATGGCAGCTCATTATCCCGGATTTTGGATCTATCACTGGATTATTTCAAATTGTTTCACTCGAATATGGCGCTAGTCACACAAGTGAAATAACGTTTGATATAGCGCTGGAATCCGCAAGTGAAATCGCATTCGAGGCATTGTGAAAATGGCGAATAGACTGCGCGGTGAAATAGCCGCGATCTTAAGCGGGCAAGAGTACAAGCTATGTCTGACCCTCGGTGCACTAGCAGAACTGGAAAATAGCTTTGCGGAGAAGGATATCAACGCTCTGATCGCCCGGTTCGCGACGGGGCGCTTTTCCTCGAGTGATCTCATCCGCATTCTCGGCGCCGGTCTACGCGGGGCAGGCAACAGGGTCACCGACGACCAGGTCGCAACTTTGCAGGCGCAAGGTGGCGCAGCCGGCATGGCGAAGATCGCGATCGAGCTTCTGACTGTGACCTTCGGCAAGGAGAATGTTGCAGGCGACGTTGTGGAAACCAGTCCTGCGCCGATACCGCGGCAGGAACGGGATGCTGATCTGGAGCTTGCAGGAGCTGAGCACAAGCACCCTTAAAAGCCGCAGCGGAACAACCGAGGCTCCTCGACTGGGAGCGCCTGATGGCGCTGGGCTTTGGGCTGCTGCGGCTTTCCCCGAACCACTTCTGGATGATGACGCTGCCCGAGATCCGGGCTGCGTTCTTGATTTATGCGCCCAGGCCAAATGTTTTGCCGCGCGAGCGCCTGCACGCACTGATGCGCGCTTTCCCCGATAAATCCTGACTTCTAAGGACCAAGACGATGAACGAGACGATGATGGTTGCCGTGGAGGCAGACGTCGCGCCACTTGCTGACGCGCTGCAATCGCTGGAAAAACTGTCGGAGGGCTTCGGACGGCAAATGACCGGGGCCTTGAGGGGAGCGACGGTGGGCGGTCGCGAACTGGACGAAGTGCTGCGCTCCGTAGCAGGCAATCTGGCTGGCATGGCGTTAACTCAGGGGCTCTCTCCCTTGCAGAACCTGACGGGTAGCTGGATGAGTTCATTGCTTGGCTCTCTTGCAGGAAAAGTCACGCCTTTTGCCAAAGGTGGGGTGGTGAACGCGCCGAGCTATTTCCCGCTCGGCGGCGGTATCGGCTTGATGGGCGAGGCGGGCGCGGAAGCGATCATGCCGCTGAGGCGCGGGGCGGACGGGGCGCTGGGCGTTGCCATGTCGGGGGGAGGGCAGCCGGTAAACGTGACCCTCAACGTAAATGCAACCGACGCAGCCTCCTTCCGCAAATCGGAAGCGCAGATCACAACCATGCTGGCGCGCGCTGTTTCGCGCGGCGCACGCGGATTATGAGGAGCCTTGCGATGAGCAACGGATTTCATGAGGTGGATTTCCCGCTGTCGATCGCCTTCAACACCACGGGCGGTCCGGAACGCAGGAACGAGATCGTCGCGCTGACATCCGGTCACGAAAAGCGCAATGCGCGCTTTGCTGACAGTCGCAGACACTTCGATGCGGGGAGCGGAATGAGGGCGGTCGAAGATCTGCAAACCGTGGCGGAGTTCTTCGAGGCGCGACACGGATCGCTTTACGGGTTCCGGTTTCGCGATCCCTTCGATCATCGATCTGCGAGGCAGGTGACGCCGCTCGATCAGGTTTTAGGCGTGGGTGATGGCGAAACGAAACATTTTGCGCTGGTAAAGCAGTATGGCGTCGGCGCGGATGCCTATCGCCGTGGCATCGACAAGCCGGTGGCAGGAAGTGTTCGCGCTGCCGTCGATGGGGCTGAGACAACCGACTTTACGCTGAAGGGCGGGACAGTTCTCTTCGATGTTGCACCAATGGCCGGACAGAGCGTAACCGCAGGATTTCTGTTCGATGTGCCGGTGCGCTTCGACATGGAAAGGCTGGTGCTCAACCTTTCCTCGTTTCGCGCCGGCATCGCGCCGAGCATTCCCCTTATCGAGGTCAAACCATGAGCGAAGATGCGCTGAGAACACATCTGGCGGGAGCTGTGACGAGCGCCTGCCACTGTTGGATCATCGCGCGCAATGACGGCGTGCGTGAGGGCTACACGGATCATGATCGGGCGTTGAACCTTGAAGACGTCGATTGTTTGCCGGAGGCAGGATTTTCCGCCAGCGAAGCGCGAGAACGGTTGGGACTCGGTGTCGATACGACGGATATCGAGGGCGCATTATCATCCAGCAGGATCGACGAAACGGCAATCGACGCCGGTGCCTATGATGGCGCGCGCGTCGAGATGTGGCTGGTCAATTGGAGGAAGCCGCAGGAACGCATGCTGCTGCGGGCTGCGCAGATCGGCAAGATCACGCGTGCGGACGGGCGCTTCGTGGCCGAGCTGGTCAGCGCGAAGCATGTGCTCGACAAGCCCATGGGACGCTTCATTCGCAGGCAATGCGACGCAAATCTAGGCGACGAACGGTGCCGCGTGGACCTGAACCATCCAGCCTACCATGCAAGGGGAGCCGTGACTGCCATGACGGGCCAGACGAGCATTCGCGTCAGCGGGCTGGATGGCTTCACCGAAGGGTGGTTCGATCATGGGTGGCTGAGTTTTGAGAATGGGCAACGGCTTTTCGTCGTGGCGCATGTACGCGGTACGGAAGGGGTAATAATTACCTTTCGCGCCGATGCGAGACTGACGGCAGAAACGGGCGAGGCATTCCGCATCGCTGCCGGATGCGACAAACGCTTTTCCAGCTGCAAGACAAAGTTTGCCAATGCGCTCAATTTCCAGGGCTTCCCGCATCTGCCGGGCAATGATGCCGCTTATGGTTATGTCAGTGGTACGGGGCATGCCGTGTTCGATGGCTCGCCGCTGGTGCCATGATGCGGACGCTGGTTTTGGATGAGGCCAGGACGTGGATCGGCACGCCCTACCGCCATCAGGCGAGCGTGAAGGGCGTGGGTTGCGATTGCCTCGGCTTGGTGCGCGGTATCTGGTGTACGCTCTATGGCCGGGAACCGGAAAGACCGGCTCCCTATGCGCGAGACTGGGATGCACGGGAGGGAGAGCGAATGCTTGAGGCGGCGGCCCGGCATTGCGTGCCGGTGGTGCAGCCGCAGCCGGGCGACCTTATCCTGTTTCGATGGCGCGCGCATCTGGGCGTTCGCCACATGGGCATTCTCGATGAAGGGAAGCGCTTCATTCATGCCTATGAGGGCAACGCGGTGGTCTCTTCGCCGTTAGTACCGGCATGGGAGCGCAAGATTGCTGCCAGTTTCGCTTTCCCGCCAGCTGTTTAACAGAATAAACGAAATCAGGATCTGAAGCGATGGCTACTATCGTCTTGCAGGCTGCCGGTGCATTCGCCGGCGGTCTTTTCGGCTCTGTCGGTGCCGCCATCGGCCAGGCGGCGGGGGCACTTGCCGGCTATGCCATCGACCGGGCGTTGATTGCTTCCACGCAGTCCTACGAAGGCCCCCGGCTCTCGAGCGCACGAGCCTTCAGCGCGGAGGAAGGTGCATCCTTGCCGAAGCTTTACGGGACTGCGCGGCTTGGAGGCACACTGATCTGGGCGACGCGGTTTGAAGAGAGGTCGCAGAGTTCGCGGCAAGGCGCCAAGGGCGGGCCAAAAGTGACGGAATACAGCTATCATGCCAACGCCGCCTTCGCGGTGTGCAAGGGCGAGATCGCCGGCATTCGCCGCATCTGGGCGGATGGTGAGGAACTCGACCAGACGACAGTGGAAATGCGCGTCTATCGCGGCACACCTGACCAGATGCCTGACCCGCTAATCGAGGTCAAACAGGGCAAAGACAACGCCCCAGCCTATCGCGGCACCGCTTACGTCGTGTTCGAAAGCTTGCCGATCAGCGCTTATGGCAATCGCCTGCCGCAAATCCAGTTCGAGGTGATGCGCCCTATAGGAAGGGTGGCAGCCGACATTCGTGCCGTGGCTATGATCCCCGGCTCGACGGAATATGGGCTGGCAACGTCGCTGGTGACGCGGCATGTGCGAAAAGGGCAGGACGAAGCGGTCAATCGCCACGTGCTGACGGCACGCACCGACTTCGAAGCATCACTCGACGAATTGCAGGCGCTATGCCCGAAGCTGGAAAATGTCGCGCTGGTCGTGACCTGGTTCGGCAATGATCTGCGCGCTGGAGAATGCCAGGTGCGTCCAATGGTGGCGGACAAGACCGGAACCTACTCGCAAATCTGGTCGGTCGATGGCGTGACGCGTGCCGAGGCGCGGGAGGTGTCGCGGCATGAAGGAGCGGTTGCCTATGGCGGAACGCCATCGGACGTGAGTGTCATGGAGGCGATCAGAGCCATCAAGGCGCGCAAGCTTAAAGTGACGCTCTATCCGTTCGTGATGATGGACGTCGCGCATGATAACATGCTGCCCGATCCCTATTCGGAGGGAACGCAAAACGCCTATCCATGGCGCGGACGCATTACCTGCTATCCGGCTGCGGGAAGACCGGAGACAGCGGACAAGACGGCGGCAGGCCGGGCGCAGGTCGAGGCTTTTTATGCACGCGACTGGGGCTATCGGCGCATGGTGCTGCATTATGCGCAGATAGCGAGCGCTGCCGACGGAGTGGATGCCTTTCTGCTCGGGTCGGAATTGCGGGGCCTGAGTCAGGTTCGCGATGACGAGGGACGGTTCCCGTTCGTGGAAAAACTATGCGCTCTGGCGGAGGAGGTGCGAAGCGTTCTGGGGCCGGAAACTGCCCTGACCTATGGCGCCGACTGGAGCGAGTATTTCGGTTATCAGCCCGCGGACGGCAGCGGCGATCTCTATTTTCACCTCGACCCGCTGTGGGCGCATCCAGCCATCGACGCAGTTGGCATCGACAATTACATGCCGCTTTCGGATTGGCGTGACGAAGATACGGAAACTGCAAATCCCGATGGCTTTTCAGCGCCCTATGATCGCAAGCGGATTCAGGACATGATCGCGGGCGGCGAAGGATATGACTGGTATTATGCCTCGGACGCCGATCGTCTGGCGCGGGTCAGAACACCGATTACCGACGGCGCATATGGCAAGCACTGGGTCTATCGCTACAAGGACCTGCGCGCATGGTGGACAAATGCGCATTATGATCGGATTGGCGGCATCGAAAAAGCAGCGCCGACCGCGTGGCAACGGATGTCTAAACCGTTCTGGATGACGGAAATCGGCTGTCCGGCGGTGGATAAGGGACCGAACCAGCCGAACGTCTTTCCCGATCCGAAATCGTCTGAAGGGGCGCGTCCTTACTTTTCGAACGGCGGACGTGACGACCTTGCCATGCTGCGCTATCTCGAAGCGCATCTTGGCCAATGGTCTGATGAGGAGCGCAATCCGCATTCCCCCGTCTATGCTGGGGGCATGGTCGATGCCGGGCGCGTCTTCATATGGGCCTGGGATTCGAGGCCGTTTCCTGCCTTCCCGCTGGCAAAGGATATTTGGCGCGATGGTGACAATTGGCGACTCGGCCATTGGCTGAACGGTCGACTGTCTGCCGTGGCGCTGGATGAGGTGATTATAGCAATCTGCCGCGACTTCGGGCTCGCGATGCCAGAGGTGGCTGCTGATGGAACAATGCATGGCTATGTGCTGGAGCGCCCCTCAAGCGCAAGGGCGGCGCTGGAGCCACTGGTCCAGCTCTATGGTCTGAGCACGTCCGAAAATGGCGGGCGGCTGGTCTTCCGGAATGAGGGGCGGGGGACGCAGGTGGATCTTGATGCGCTGGCTCTGGAGGGTGAGCAACCGGTATTCCAGCGTGAAACCCAGCCAGAACATGAACTCGTGCGCGAAACCGTCCTGAGTTTCCATGATCCGCTGATCGAGTATCAGGCGGCAAGCGCCACCGCCTTGCGCGCGGAAACGCAGGCGCGCCAGCAACAGGCGCTGAATATTCCGATCGTGCTTGAAGAGGGTCAGGCGCAAGTGCTGGCACAGGCTTCGCTCGAGCGGCAATGGTCGGGACGTGAAACGATCGCACTGGCGACAGGACATGACGGAAATCTGGTGCGGGCCGGCGATGTCATTCGCCTCCCTGAGCGGACCGGGGAAAACCGCTATCTCGTAGAACAGGTGGAGGAGGGGCTGGTACGGCGCATCGCAGCGCGGCGGATCGGACGGGTTCGCCCCCTGCCGGTGCGTAGCGCTATTCCAGACACGGACTATGGAGGCGGGCAGGCAGGCGGTCCTTATGGACCACCCGAAGTTCATTTTCTTGATCTGCCGATGTGGCCGGATGCCGAGGCTGCGGCTGGCCAGTTCCGCATCGCAGCGTGGAGCCAGCCGTGGCGCGGCGTTCAGCTATATGCTTCGCCGGATACGCAAGGGTTTGTCATGCGTGCCAGTCTGGCAAAGCGGGCGACGCTGGGTACAGTCGTCGAGGCGACAGGGCTTGGAAAACCGGGGTCGATCGACGCCCATGGGGCTGTGCATGTGCGGCTGGCAAGTGCAGCTCTTTCCTCGGTATCGCGAATGCGGTTGCTCTCCGGTGCGAACGCAGCGGCGCTCAAATGCAGGAATGGCGCATGGGAGGTGCTGCAATTCGAGACAGCGTATGAGGTGGAAGCTGATCTCTGGCGCCTGAGCGGCTTGCTGCGGGGACAGGCTGGAACGACCGATGCGATGCTCTCGGGCATCGAGGCAGACGCGGCATTCATACTGCTCGACGATGCGGTCTTGCCATGCGGGCTGCGTGACGGTGAAGCAGGCTTGCAACTCAACTGGCGTCTAGGGCCGACAGGTCACGAATCCGGCGGTGCGAGCTTCTCTGAGCACACCAAGACGGGTGGCGTGCGTGCGGCTCTCCCATTGGCTCCGGTTCATCTGCGGATGCACCGTATGGCGACGGGTCTGGCCTTCACGTGGATACGATGCGGGCGGATCGATGCGGACCGCTGGGAATCGGAAGACATTCCGCTGAGCGAGTCCGTCGAGCGCTACGAGGTCGAATTGCTCGATGCGCACGGGACAGTACGGCGCGCGGCGACCGTGGATGCGCCTCGTTTTCTTTACGCGGATACAGAGCGGCAAGGCGAATTTCCAGCAGAGGAAACCTTGTTGCTTCGCGTGCGGCAATATTCATCATCGGCTGGCTATGGACTGGCGGCGGAGAAGACATTCCAACCTTGAATCAGAAAGATAGAAGTTATGAACAACGATCTGAAGCCATGGTATTTTTCTCGCACTATCGTCGCCTCGCTGGTGACGGTGGTGCTGTCTATTGCCGGTTCGGCGGGGCTTGCAACCGCCGCTCTGGACGCGGATGTGATCAGCGATGCTCTGCTGCAGATCGTCACGGCTGGCGCCGGCATCGTGGCGATCTTCGGACGTATCCGGGCGAAGGACCGGATCGGTCTCTAGCTACCGCCATAAATGGCAGCCTCCTGTCGATAAATCATAAAGGTGCTATTCAGACTGCGTTCAGCCGTTGCAATGTAGGACTGGGTCAGCATGATGGGGTTTATGACCATGATCCGACATATTGCAGCAACGCTGATCCTCTTTCTGGCCTTCGCCGAAGGTGCGGCGGCTGCCGACTGTTTTTCGATCGGCCAGAGCATCGCGCGAGAGCGCGGCGGTGAGCTGGTACGCGCAGTACCAAGCTCGCGTAACGGTCAGCCGGTTTGCGAGATCGTGGTGCTGGTTCCGGGCCGGGATGGCGAACGCCCCCGCCGCGAACAGGTGACGGTGCCGCAAGGCTAACTGGGAAAAGAAGCATGCGCGTTCTCGTCGTGGAAGATGACAAGGATCTGAACCGCCAGATAACGGAGGCGCTGACCCATGCGGGCTACGTCGTCGATAAGGCGTTCGACGGAGAAGAGGGACATTTCCTCGGCGACACGGAACCATATGATGCGGTGGTGCTGGATATTGGCCTGCCGCAGATGGATGGCATCAGCGTCCTGGAACGATGGCGCCGCGACGGGCGTGTCATGCCGGTGCTTATATTAACGGCGCGTGATCGCTGGAGTGACAAGGTGGCGGGGATCGATGCCGGTGCCGATGATTACGTGACCAAGCCGTTTCATATGGAAGAGGTGCTGGCACGGGTGCGTGCGCTTATCCGGCGCGCAGCCGGGCATGCTTCTTCGGAGCTAGTTTGCGGGCCGTTGCGTCTCGACACGAAAGCCTCGCGCGCCGATATCAACGGCGTGACGCTGA
Organism: Limoniibacter endophyticus; assembly: GCF_014652835.1. Lineage (GTDB taxonomy): Bacteria > Pseudomonadota > Alphaproteobacteria > Rhizobiales > Rhizobiaceae > Limoniibacter > Limoniibacter endophyticus. Next base: position 202,419 of record NZ_BMZO01000004.1, on the reverse strand, counting down.
AGCTGACCTCGCACGAGCTGCGGCTGCTGAGCTATCTCATGCATCATCAAGGAAAGGTGATCTCGCGCACCGAACTGGTCGAACATCTCTATGACCAGGACTTTGATCGCGATTCCAACACGATCGAAGTCTTTGTCGGTCGTTTGCGTAAAAAGATGGGCGTTGATCTTATCGAGACCGTGCGCGGCCTGGGCTATCGCCTGCGCGAAGAAGCATAACTCGATGAGCGAGACGATGCCGCGCAAGGACTGGTTGCCGGGATGGCTGGTACCGCGTTCTCTAAGCGTGCGGGTTGTGACGCTTTCGACAATCTGGACCATGATCGCGCTGATCATCCTGATCGCGGTATTTTCCGCCTTTTATCGACAGGCAAGCGAACGCGGCTTCCGCGTCCTGCTCCACGCGCATATGACCAATATGGTCGGTGCCGTCGGGGTATCGGAGGACAACCGCCTCCAGGGTAACGTCAATCTGGGCAGCCTGCTGTATTCCGAGCCGCGTTCGGGCTGGTACTGGTCGGTGACGCCGATCGTCGGCGGCCTGCAAGGCACGATGCGCTCAAGTTCCCTGCAGGAGGAAATCGCTTCACCCTCGACGCGGCAGGTGCCGTTCAATTCGAATTTCACCCGCAATTACCGCACGGTCGATTCTGCCGGAAACGAGCTGGAAGTGCTCGAGCGCGAATTCATTCTCGGCGAAGACAATAGCGTCGCGCGCTTTCGAATTACCGGCAATCGTTCCATCCTCGAGAATGACATTTGGCGCCTGCAAAAGCAGTTGCTGGTCTATCTAGGACTGTTCGGCATCGGGACCGTCCTCGTCAATGCGGCGATTATTCTGGCCGGCCTGAAGCCCCTCTCACGTGTACGCGATGCGCTTGTGAAGCTTCGCGAAGGCAAGGCACAAGCGCTGGATATGCGCTTTCCATCCGAAATTCAGCCGCTGGCAGACGAGACCAACGCACTCATAGATAATAACAAGCGCATTCTGGAGCGTGCCCGTACGCAGGTGGGCAATCTGGCGCACTCGCTGAAGACGCCGCTTGCGGTGATTACCAACGAGGCGCATGCATTCGGCGGGCAGAAGGGCAGGCTGATCGAAGAGCAGGCCAATGCCATGCGCAGCCAGGTCGAACATTATCTGCAACGGGCGCGCATTGCAGCCCAACGTGACAGCGTGGTTTTTCGCACGGATGTCCACGAGACGCTGGAGCGCATGGTGCGGGTAATGCGCAAGCTCGACAAGCAAAAAGCTTTCAAAGTCGATTTCACAAAAGATGCGCTTCTATTTTCCGGGGAGCGGGAAGATCTGGAAGAACTTGCCGGAAATCTGATCGAAAACGCCATGAAATGGGGAAAGGACGAAGTGCGGATTTCGACCATGCTTGAGGGCGAGAGGAATTTTCTGTTCGTCGTGGAGGACGACGGCCCCGGCATTCCAGCCAACAAGGCTGCTGACGTGCTGAAACGCGGGCGCCGACTTGACGAAACGACGCCGGGATCGGGACTGGGCCTGGCCATCGTCGCCGATCTTATCAGTGAATATGGAGGATCGCTAAAGCTTGAACGTTCGGAACTGGGCGGGTTGAAGGTCGTTGTGGAACTGCCGCGAATTGTGGCGAACTGACACGCAAAAGCCGTTTTTATCGTCACACCGATGCGCTAGATTATGGGTGGACAAGTTTGTGTCATGCAGATTCGAAAGTGAGCGGATGACGATTTCTCTAAGCAATGTAACGCGAATTGCATTTGTTTTTGCGGCAAGCGCCAGTCTTGCCGGTTGTCTTTCCGCAGGGCGTCCCTCCATGCCGCAATTACCTGGAATGGGGACATCGCAAACGCAAAACGCAGCGCTGGCGTCCCCAGATTCAAATGCTATCCCGACCAGCGGACAAGGACTGATTGGCGGACCTATCGTAAAAGGTTTGAGCGGCGGTGCGCGACGGGAAGCATTGGAAGCAGAATATCGCGCATTGGAGCACACCCAACCCAACCAGCCTGTCGCCTGGGGTGATGGACGTCTGAGCGGTGAGGTGAAAGCGGCATCGCCTTACAGCGTCGGATCGCAGAACTGCCGGCAGTTCACCAACACCATATCCGCATCGGGCGCGGCGCCGGTGACGGCACGCGGCACAGCCTGCCGCAACAATGACGGCAGTTGGGCGCTATTGAACTAGAAATCACGAGATCAGCTTGCTGGCGGCAGGATGGCGAATGCCGTCCTGCCGCTTTTCCATTGTGCGACAAATCGCGTCCAGTTCTCACTTTTATTGGAATTGCTCTAATCTTTGGCCGAACGTCCTTGGCAGGAAAGCTCGGCTGACCTAAGGAAGCGCTATGATTTTTTGGATGATAGCTGCGCTGATGACTCTCGTCGCCGCATTGAGCGTGCTGCGCCCCTTCATGCGCGGCAAGGTGTACGATGAGCGCGAGGCCAATGATATCGACGTTTACCGCGACCAGCTTGAAGAGGTGGAGCGTGAACGTGCCAGCGAGCTGATCGGGGAAGCGGAAGCAAAAGAAGCGACGCTGGAAATCCAGCGTCGCATTCTGGCCAGTGCCAACGAGAACCGGGCACGGGACAAGACGGCTTCAGGCATGACACGGCTGGTCGCTTTGCTGGCGGTGCTGGTCGTGCTCTTTGTAAGCTGGGGCGGTTACAGCTTGTTCGGTGCACCGGATCGTCCCGATCAACCATTGACGTTGCGCATGAGCGGGCCGATCAACCCCGACGATGCGCCTGCGATGGTCGCACGTATCGAAGCGCATGTGCGCGAGAACCCCGACGACGCCAAGGGCTGGCAGGTGCTGGGGCCGATCTATCTGCGTACGGGTCGCTTCGATGAGGCGGAGAAGGCTTTCAGCGAAGTCATCCGCATCGACGGCGAAAGCGCGCCACTTTTGGTGGCCCTGGCCGAGACGCAGATCATGCGTGAGGGCGGTCGCATCAACGACGCGGCAAAGGCAAACGCACAGAAGGCGGCGGAACTTGAGCCACGCATGCCAAAGGCGCGTTTCATGCTGGCGTTGGCTGATGTGCAGGACGGCAGAACCGACGAGGCGCAGGCGAAACTTGAAGCCATTCGTGAGGATGAACCGGAAGGCTCGGAGTGGCAACAAGCGGCGGTGCAGGCATTGGCCGACGTGAATGCACGTGCGACTGCGACGGCGGGACAGGCGCCTGTGCTTTCAAGCGAGCAGGCTGGAACCATCGCTGCTATGCCGCAGGCCGAGCAGGCGCAGGCAATCGCGGGCATGGTGGATGGGCTGGCGCAGAAATTACGCGACAATCCGCGCGATCTCCAAGGCTGGCAGCGCCTGATCCAGGCATATACGGTGCTGGGACGCAATGCGGAGGCGCAGCAGGCGCTCAATTCGGGCGTGAACGCGTTCGGACAGGGCAGCTCCGAAGCCGCGAACCTCAGACGGTTCGCACGCGAAATTACGGCAGGCAGTGCCGTTGGAGAATAAAGCATGACACGCAAGCAGAAGCGGCTGGCGGTGATTCTTGGCGGGTTGTTGTTTCTGGCGTTGGCCGCCGGCATGACCGCCTATGCGCTAAGCCAGAAGATCGCGTATTTCTATTCGCCGAGCGATCTCGCGGAAACAACGGTCGCACCTGGTCAGCGCTTTCGTATTGGTGGGATCGTCGAGCGCGGCTCGGTGTTGCGGGGCCAACACACACAGGTTTCCTTCGCGGTAACGGATATGGGCGCGACGGTACCGGTCCGCTTCACTGGCATACTGCCCGACCTGTTTCGAGAAGGGCAGGGCGTGATCGCCGAAGGCAGTCTGACGCCAGAGGGCGTTTTCATGGCCGACACGGTTCTGGCCAAGCATGATGAGAATTACATGCCGCGCGAGGTCGCAGATTCCTTGAAGGAACGCGGCGTCTGGAAAGAAGGCGAACCGTTGCCATGATCGTCGAGCTTGGACATTTTGCACTGTGGCTTGGCCTTGCACTTTCGGTTGTGCAGGCAACCGTACCGCTGATCGGCTCAAGGATGGGTAGCGCCCGACTGATGCGGGTGGGGGAACCGGCTGCTATCAGCGTCTTGGCGCTGATAGCCATATCCCTGTGGGCGTTGATATACGCCTATGTCGCGTCTGACTTTTCCGTCATCAACGTGATAGAAAATTCTCACTCTGCTAAACCGCTCATCTACAAGATCAGCGGCACCTGGGGAAACCACGAAGGCTCGATGCTTTTGTGGATATTCATACTGGTGCTGTTCGGCGCATTCGTAGCGCTGTTCGGAAAGAACCTACCGCAGACATTGCGAGCCAATGTGTTAGCCGTGCAGGGCATGATTGGCGTTGCCTTCATGATCTTCGTAGTGGCTAGCTCCAATCCCTTTCTACGTGCAGCCATCCCGCCGATCGAGGGGCAGGATCTCAACCCGCTCCTTCAAGACATAGGCCTCGCAATCCATCCCCCGCTGCTCTATCTCGGCTATGTCGGCTTCTCGATATGCTTTTCGTTTGCGGTTGCTGCTCTTATTGACGGCAAGATCGATGCGGCCTGGGCGCGCTGGGTGCGCCCCTGGACACTGACCGCATGGATATTTCTGACCGGCGGCATCGCAATGGGCTCCTACTGGGCTTACTATGAACTTGGATGGGGTGGCTTCTGGTTCTGGGATCCCGTTGAAAATGCATCGTTCCTGCCGTGGCTTTCCGGGACGGCGCTGCTGCATTCGGCGCTGGTGATGGAAAAGCGTTCTGCCCTGAAAGTCTGGACGGTACTTCTTGCCCTGATTACCTTTTCACTATCGCTGCTTGGTACGTTTCTCGTCCGCTCTGGCGTGCTGACCTCCGTGCACTCCTTTGCCACCGATCCGACGCGCGGTATTTTTATTCTCTGCATTCTGATGATTTTCATCGGCGGATCGTTCGCGCTCTACGCATTCCGCGCGGGTTCACTGACGACCGGCGGGCTTTTCCAGCCAATTTCACGCGAGGGCGCGCTGGTACTCAACAATCTCTTCCTTTCCACAGCGGCCGCGACCGTGCTGATCGGTACGCTCTATCCGCTGGCACTGGAAACCATAACGGGCGAAAAGATTTCAGTTGGCCCGCCCTTCTTCAATATGACTTTCGGACCATTGATGCTGCCGCTGATGGTCATGGTACCTTTCGGAACGCAACTGGCGTGGAAGCGCGGCGATCTCTGGGCTGCGACCCAGCGTCTGACAGGCGCCATGCTGATAGCGCTCGCCGCTATTCTGACGACGCTGATCTTTGTCGACCGTACGGCGCTGCTGGCGGCACTCTGCATCGGCCTAGGCACGTTCGTCATTGTCGGTTCTGCCGTCGATCTTGCGCAGCGCGCAGGGGTAGGCAAGCAAAAGGCATCGGTAGCCTGGGCGCGTTTCAAGGGCCTGCCACGTTCCGCCTTCGGAACGGCGCTTGCGCATGCCGGGCTTGGAGTGACGCTCCTCGGCATTACCGGCGTGACGGCCTTCGAGACCGAAGTCACGACCGCGCTGAAGATCAACGAAACGACGCAGGTGGGCGAATATACACTGACCCTGCGCGCCGTGCAGCCTCATCAGGGTCCCAACTATGTCGAGGATCGCGTGATTTTCGACGTGAGCAAGAACGGGGCAGGCAAGGGCGGCATCATGAGTGCCAAACGCGTCTATCCCGCCCGCCAGATGCCGACGACGGAAGCCGGCATACGCACCTTTGGCGTCAATCAGCTCTATGTTTCGGCTGGCGATCCTACACAGGACGGGGGCGTCGTCGTGCGCGCCTGGTACAAGCCTCTGGTGCTTTTGATCTGGTTTGGCTCCATCGTGATGATGATCGGTGGCACGCTGTCTTTGCTTGACCGGCGGCTTCGGGTAGGCGCCCCGACGCGCGTCAAGGCGAAGAAAAGCGCGGAGGCCACGGCATGATGCGCCGCTTTGCCCTTTCCCTGATATTGATCGGCGGGCTGATGGGAGCGACACATGCGCTGACACCCGACGAAATTCTCTCCGATCCGGGGCTGGAAAAACGTGCGCGAGCACTTTCGGCGGAACTACGCTGTATGGTTTGCCAGAACCAGTCCATCGATGATTCCAATGCCGAGCTTGCAAAGGACCTGCGCGCTATCGTGCGCGAAAGGCTGGTAGCGGGTGACAGCGACGATGAGATCAAGGATTATGTCGTCGCGCGATATGGCGAGTTCGTTCTTTTACGCCCGCGCCTGAGCATGCAGACAATCGCACTATGGGCCAGCCCCGCACTGATTATCCTGATTGCAGGGGGCGGTATTTATCTTGCGCGCCGAAACCGCCCGACGCGGAAGGCGACGGACGCTCTGTCCGCGGAAGAGCAGGCCAAACTCGACAATATTCTGGCCGAGCGGGACTGACGACCGGCGAACGGCCTTGGCATTCTCTGATCTGATCTTTATATGGATCGTATATGATTCATATAGAGAGATAAGCATGGGCATTGTCAGTGTCGAGGACGAGTTGCACGATCAACTGCGACGAGCAAGCAAGGTCTCTTGCCGCTCGATCAACGCGCAGGCCAGTTTCTGGATCAAGGTCGGAATGCTGTGCGAAACCAATCCGACGCTTAGTTTCAACGAGATCATTGAGCGCGAGTTCAGCTCGGCCGGCGTTTCAGCACAATCTCTGGTGGCGGACGAAGCATGATCAAGCGACCTGAAGAACTGGCGCTGCTGGCAGAATCGGGCAGGCTTTTGGCTTCCGTGTTTTCGCTTCTGGATCGGACGCCATTGCTCGGCCTCTCGACGCTTGAGGTCAATGATATGGTGGAGCGCTTTATCGTTGAGGATCTCCGCGCTCGTCCCGCGAGCAAGGGGCAATATGATTATGGTTTCGTTCTGAATTCTTCCCTCAACGAGGTCGTCTGTCACGGCGTTCCATCAGCATCGGATCTGTTGAAGGATGGCGATATCGTCAATTTCGACATCACGCTCGAGAAGAACGGTTATATCGCCGATGCCAGCAAGACCTACATGATTGGCAATGTGAACCCGGCTGCCAGGAGACTGGTGCAAACAACTTACGACGCAATGTGGAAGGGCATAAAGGCCGTTCGCCCGGGCGCGCATCTCGGCGATATCGGCTTTGCAATCGAAAAACATGCCAAGCGCCATGGCTATTCCGTAGTGCACGAATATTGCGGCCATGGCATAGGCAAGGAAATGCATGAGGAGCCGCAAATCCTGCATTTCGGCAGGCCGGGAACAGGTCCGGTGATGCGGGAAGGGATGGTTTTCACCATCGAACCAATGCTCAACCGAGGACGGCGTACCGTACAGACCGAAGAGGATGGCTGGACGGTGGTGACGAAGGACGGATCGCTCTCCGCGCAGTTCGAGCACACGGTTGCCGTGACTGCTTCGGGCGTATCTGTACTGACCTTGCGCCCGGACGAGCAGCTTTAGGCATCACATTACCAAAAATTCATCCAATGGAAATTGGAAGGTAATGTACGAGGCTCTATCTAAATCGTCAGAACAAATCATCTCGCACGATTCACGAGGAGTCAAAATGTCTACTTCTTCCCTGTTCCAAGGTCGTAAGCGCCTTATGTCGGCCGTTGCATCGGTGGCGCTCGCGGGCGTTATCGGCTTCGGCGCGGCAACGACCGGTATCAGCCAGTCGAATGCCGAGCCGGTTCGCGTGGAGAGCCAGGCGCAGGTCCCGGGTTTCGGTGACATCGTCGAGAAGGTTACGCCTGCCGTCGTTTCGGTTCGCGTGGACCAGAAGGCAAAAGAAGTAGCCGGCGGCAGCGGTTCGTTCTCCTTCGGCGTCCCGAATCTTGACGATTTGCCTAACGACCATCCGTTGAAACGCTTCTTCCGCGACTTCCAGTTCGAAGGACCGCGCGGTGAACGTGGCGGCCGGCATGGCCCCTCCCGACCGCACACCGTTGCGCAGGGCTCGGGCTTCTTCATCTCCGCGGACGGTTATATCGTGACAAACAACCACGTGGTTGCCGACGGCGAGAAGTTCACGATCGTTACCGAGGCCGGAAAGGAATTCGAGGCCAAGCTCATCGGTACCGATCCGCGCACGGACCTCGCAGTTCTGAAGGTCGATGCTAAAGATACGACATTTACCTATGTCGATTTTGCCGATGACAACAGCGTTCGCGTCGGCGACTGGGTAGTTGCAGTCGGCAATCCGTTCGGTCTTGGTGGAACGGTTACCGCCGGTATCGTTTCGGCACGCGGTCGTGACATTGGCGCGGGTCCTTATGACGACTTCCTTCAGATCGACGCTGCCGTCAATCGCGGCAATTCCGGTGGGCCGGCCTTCAACCTGAACGGCGAAGTGGTCGGCGTGAACACCGCGATCTTCTCCCCTTCGGGTGGCAATGTCGGCATCGCATTTGCAATTCCGGCATCTGTTGCTCGTGACGTGGTTGCCTCGCTGATGAAGGATGGCTCGGTCCAACGTGGCTGGCTGGGCGTACAGATTCAGCCGGTGAATGAGGAGATTGCAGACTCACTTGGTCTTTCCGATGCCAAGGGAGCACTGATCGCCGGGGTGCAGGGTGACGGGCCTGCCAAGGCCGCGGACATCCAGACCGGGGATGTGGTGACCAAGGTCAATGGCGAGGTTGTCGAATCGCCGCGCGAACTGTCGCGGATGATTGCCGCCATCAGCCCGGGTAGTAAGGTCGAGATCAGCGTCTGGCGTGCAGGTAAGGAAGAAACCAAGTCCGTTGATCTCAAGGCCATGCCGGGTGAGGATCAAATGGCGTCTGTCATGACCCCACAAAATGGCGGGCAGACGGAGGGTAGCGGTTTGGACGATTTCGGCTTGACCGTTACGCCGTCGGAAGACGGCAAAGGGCTGGTCGTGACCGATGTTGACCCGAATGGTGAAGCCAGCCAGCGTGGCATCCAGACCGGCGACGTGATCGTCTCCGTTAATTCGCAGCCTGCGAATGATGCAGATTCCGTGTCCAAGGCTGTGGAGGATGCAACGTCGAAGGGCCGTAAGGCAATTCTTCTGCAGATCGACCGCGACGGAGCGACCCGCTTCGTTCCAATGCCTATCGCCGAAGGTTGACAGGGCACGCGCTTCTTCGGTGTGCTTGCTGGCGCGTGCCTTTTTGAAGGGGCGCGTGAGCATCGAGCTTGTAGATGACGGTGGCGGCGGCTTGTATTGAGCGCCGCCATCGTTTTTAGAGAAGAGTGGCGGAGGCAGACTATGAAGATTCTTATAATCGAAGACGATCGCGAGGCTGGCTCCTATCTCGAAAAGGCATTTGAGGAGAGTGGCCACACCGTCCACCTTGCCGCTGACGGAGAGGCCGGTTTCGCGCTGGCGGACAGCAACGAATATGATGTGCTGATCGTTGATCGCATGTTGCCGCGCCGGGATGGGCTTTCGGTGATCGCGGCCTTGCGTGCCCGCGGAAACACGACACCTGCACTGATCCTTTCTGCGTTGGGGGAGGTCGATGACCGCGTTACCGGCCTGCGCGCTGGCGGCGACGACTATCTGACGAAACCCTATGCCTTCAGCGAATTGCTCGCACGAGTGGAGGTCCTGAACCGGCGCAGCGGCGCCAAGGAAGTCGATACGACCTATCGTGTGGGCGATCTGGAACTCGATCGCCTGTCGCACTCGGTCAAGCGCGGCGGCAAGGACGTGCTCTTGCAGCCACGCGAATTTCGCTTGCTCGAATATCTGATGCGCCATGCGGGGCAGGTGGTGACGCGCACCATGCTGCTTGAAAATGTCTGGGACTATCACTTCGATCCGCAGACCAACGTGATCGACGTTCATATTTCGCGCCTGCGCTCCAAGATCGAAAAGGGCTTCGAGCAGCCAATCCTGCACACTGTGCGCGGCGCAGGCTATGTCCTGCGGGCTGCGACATGATACCCCGTCTCCGTGCCCTGCTTCGGACGACGGCTTTTCGGCTGTCCGCACTGTTTCTGCTGCTTTTTGCCGTGAGCGCTGCATTCCTCGTTTTTTATATGATGTCGTTGTCGCAGCGTATGCTCTATGACCAGACGCAGGCGACCATAAACGAAGAGGTGCGCGGCGTGGTGGAAGGTTATCGCCGCGGCGGTCTGCCGGCCCTTGTGCGGGTGATCGAGCGACGGTCACGCCAGCCAGGCGCCAATCTCTATCTGCTTGCCGATCCGAACGGTCGTGTGCTTTCCGGCAATGTGCAGGCAATCGATCCACGCGTACTGGCTATGGAAGGGTGGACCGAACAGCCGATCCGCTACCAGCGCTACGGCGACCAGCGCAATGCAGGCGGGGAAGACGAGCGCCCGCACGAGGCGATCACGCTGACCCTGCGCATGCCGAACCAGATGATATTGCTGGTCGGACGCGATCTAGGCGAGCCGCAACTATTCAATCAGGTGATCCGCCGCTCGCTTCTGGTGGCGCTGGTGACAATGGGGCTGGGAACGCTGGCGATCTGGTTCCTGGTCGGGCGGCGAGCACTCCTGCGGATCGACAATATCTCGCTGGCGAGCCGGCAGATCATGGCCGGCGATCTGTCGAAGCGGCTTCCGGTCACGGGATCGGGCGATGAATTCGACCGTCTGTCGGAGAATCTCAATGCTATGCTGGCGAAGATCGCCAGCCTCAATGACGGGCTCAAGCAGGTTTCAGACAATATTGCTCACGACCTGAAAACGCCGCTGACACGACTGCGCAACCGCGCCGAAGCGTCACTTGCGGGAACAAAAAGCGAGGATGAATATCGCGCCGCCCTCGAAGCCAACATTGCCGAATCGGACCAGTTGATCCGCACCTTCAACGCGATCCTGATGATCTCCCGTTTAGAGGCCGGCTACTCTGCCGAACAGGTTTCGCAGATCGACCTTGCAGATATCATGCGCGACGTTGTGGAGCTTTACGAGCCTTTGGCGGAGGATGCCGGCGTCAAGCTTTCCGGGGATGTGAGCGGTGAATTTCCCATGCAGGTCAACCGCGAACTGGTGGGGCAGGCATTGTCGAACGTGGTGGATAATGCCATCAAATATGCGCAGGGAACCGAGCGTGTCCCGACGGTGGAGGTCAGCCTGAAACGTGAAGGGGACGTGCTGGCGCTGAGCATTGCCGATAATGGCCCCGGCGTACCGGATGAGGATGACCGAAAGCGCGCGACGGAACGGTTCGTGCGGCTCGAGGAAAGTCGCTCGCAACCAGGATCGGGCCTGGGGCTGTCACTTGCAAAGGCAGTGATGCAGTTTCACGACGGCACGCTGGAATTGCTCGACAACGGGCCGGGGCTGCGGGTGGTGATGCGCTTTCCGATGCTGGCCCGCAAGGCATGACAGGTTGTTAGGGAGAGCAGACCATGGCCGAGACGATTGCAGAACTGAAACTGGCCGTGCGCTCGCTCCATCCGCTGGACGCGGAACACGCCCGAAAGTTCCGCAAGGAACTCGGAGAGGACATCGAAGGATCGGCTGCCGCGCTTGCGCACCTCCTGAAAGCTGAAGGCGAACAAGTCCGGTTCATTGAAGCGTTGTTTGATCTGTCGCCCTTCATGCGTGACAGTGTGCGCCGCAGGCCCCAGACATTGGAAGCGCTGTTCGACTTATCCGTCGAAGAACGACTGGCGCAGTTGCGTGCGGAACTGGAGCGCGTCGGTTTTGCCGAGACCGAAAAGGACGTGATGCGGCTATTGCGCCAGTTGAAGGCGCAGGCTCACTTCCTCATCGCATTGGACGATATCGCAAACAATGTGGAGCCGCAGGTAACTGTGGAGCGCCTGAGCGATCTGGCGAGCGCCTGTGTCAATGCGACGGTGAACTTCCTGCTGCGTGAAGCCCATGGACGCGGCAAGATCGCATTGCCTGACGAGAGCCAACCGGGCAGAGGAAGCGGCTGGATCGTCCTGGCAATGGGCAAGCTCGGCGCGCGAGAACTGAACTTCTCGTCTGACATCGACCTGATCTCGTTCCTCGATCCTGATGCTCCGGCAATTTTGGACCGAATGGAAGCAGGTGACCTTTTTTCCAAGCTGACGCAGCGCATGATGCGCATTCTGCAGGACCGGACCGAGCATGGCTATGTGTTTCGAACAGACTTGCGCCTGCGGCCCGACCCTGGCTCCACACCGCTTTGTATCCCTGTTGGCGCTGCACTCGTTTATTATGAAAGCCGCGGCCAGAACTGGGAACGCGCGGCCATGATCAAGGCCTGCGCGATCGCGGGGGACATCAAGGCTGGTGAAGCCTTCCTTCGCGAACTGCAACCATATGTCTGGCGAAAATATCTCGATTACGCAGCAATTGCCGATGTGCATTCTATCAAGCGGCAAATCCACGCCCACAAGGGGCACGGCGCGGTGGCGGTCAAGGGGCACAACGTCAAGCTGGGGCGCGGTGGTATCCGCGAGATCGAGTTCTTCGTGCAGACGCAGCAGCTGATAGCGGGCGGGCGGGTGCCGGAGTTGCGCGGCAAGAAGACGGTGGAGGTCCTTGCCGAACTTGAAAAGCGCAAGTGGATCGACGCCGATACGCGCGACGAAATGACAGCAGCCTACTGGTTCCTGCGCAAGGTCGAGAACGCGATCCAGATGGTCAATGACGAGCAGACGCATTTGATGCCAACCGATGATGAGGGCGTGGAGCGGATCGCGCGTTTGGTCGGCGAGACAGATTTCGTCTCGCGGTTCACGACGATCTTGCAGACGGTCGAAAAACATTACGCCGAGCTGTTCGAGACGGCGCCGTCGCTTTCCTCGGGCATCGGCAATCTCGTTTTCACAGGCGACGAGGATGATCCCGACACGTTGAATACACTCGCTTCGCTGGGCTTCAAGAGACCAAGCGACATTGCACGCATCATCCGCGTCTGGCACTTCGGACGCTATCGCTCGACACGCTCCGCCGAAGCGCGCGAACGACTGACGGAATTGACGCCGGCACTTCTCAAGGCCTTCGGCGAAACCCGGCGTGCCGATGAAGCGGTGTTGCGACTGGACAGCTTGTTGCAAGGACTGCCCGCAGGCATTCAGCTCTTTTCCCTGCTCCATTCAAATCCTGGTCTGCTCCAATTATTGGCAACGATCATGGGATCGGCGCCGCGACTGGCCGACATCGTGACCAAGCGCCCCCATGTGTTCGATGGCTTGCTCGATCCCGCAATCCTCTCCGAATTGCCGGATCGCGATTATCTGGCGTCGCGGCTAGAGGCGTTCCTGGGTAACGCGCCAATCTATGAAGAGCGCCTCAACCGGTTGCGCATCTTCGCCGCAGAGCAGAAATTCCTGATAGGAATTCGTCTTTTGACCGGCACGATCGACGGGGCGCGTGCGGGGGCAGCATTTTCAGACCTTGCCGACCTGACGATCGGCACCGCGCTTGAAGCGGTGATCGAAGAGATGGAGACGCGCCACGGCAGGGTAAGAGGCAGTGCGATTGCACTATTGTGTATGGGTAAGCTCGGCAGCCGCGAACTGTCCGCGGGTTCCGACGTCGATCTGATTCTGCTTTATGATCACGATCCGGAAGCTGATGAAAGCGATGGCGAAAAGCCTCTGGCAAGCTCGCAATATTTCGCGCGATTGACGCAGCGGCTTATCGCAGCGGTTTCAGCCCCGACTGCTGAAGGCGTGCTCTACGAAATCGATCTGCGCCTTCGCCCCTCCGGCAATAAAGGACCGGTGGCAACGCATATAGACTCGTTCCGCCGCTATCAGGCGAGCGAAGCATGGACCTGGGAGCATATGGCCCTGACGCGTGCCCGCGCGATCGCGGGTGATTTGGAGTTCTGCGCCAAGGTTGAAGCCGATGTGCGCAAGATTGTCAGCGCGAAGCATGATGCGGCGAAGGTACGTGCAGACGCAGCAGAAATGCGTGCGCTGCTGGAGGAAGAGAAGCCGGCCAAAAACCGATGGGATTTGAAGCTCGCCAAAGGCGGGTTGATCGACCTCGAATTTATCGCCCAGGTGGCACGGCTGACGGCTAAGGTTCCTGCAGCCACCGAAACCACATCGACGGTCGAAATATTGTCGCAGCTCCAAGGCGGAGCGGCTACGCCGCAGATGGCGGACGAACTGGCGGCGGCGCACCGGCTCTATACGGGCATCTCGCAGATGATCGCGCTTTGTCTGACGGGGCCGCTCGACCCGGATGATATTCCGCCGGGACTAGCCGATCGTCTTCTGGCAGTGGGGGACGCTCCTGACATGGCGGTTCTGGAAGCGCAGATCGACGAAGCCATGACGATGGTGCGGGACGGTTTCGAAAAGCTCGTTGGCGCCGTCCTTAGACCTTAAGCTGCCTGCGATAGCGAACCGCGCACTGGAATGCGGACCGAGACAATCGTTCCCTTGCGCTCGATGGAGCGGATGCGCAGTGCACCCCCATGTAGCTCGACAAGAGAACGCGAGATGGCGAGGCCCAGGCCGGAACCCTCGTGGTTCTTGGAAAACTGGTTTTGCACCTGCTCGAATGGACGACCGAGCTTCGAAAGAGCGGATTTCGGGATGCCGCAGCCATTGTCCTCGATCGAGAGAACCATGGCATCACCCGCAAGCCGGGCGCGCAGGGTGACCCGCCCGCCAATATTGGTGAATTTCAGCGCATTGGACAGAAGGTTGATCGCCACCTGCTTCATGGCGCGGCGATCGGCATTGAGACGAATGTTTGGTTCGATTTGCGTATCGAGAGTGATATTTTTGCGGCTGGCTTGCAAGGAAAGGACGCGCACGGTTTCCTCGAGGATGGGATTGAGATCGAGCGGTTCGCTGGCGATTGAAACCTGGCCCGCCTCGATCTTCGACATGTCCAGGATGTCGTTGATCACGTTTAACAGATGATTGCCGCTCGTGTGGATGTCGCGGATATAATCCTGGTATTTTTCCGAACCAAGCGGGCCGAACAAGCCGGATTCCATGACCTCGGAGAAGCCGATGATCGCATTAAGCGGTGTACGCAGCTCATGCGACATGTTGGCGAGGAATTCCGACTTGGCGCGGTTGGCCGCCTCGGCGCGCTCGGTCTCCTTCATGTATTTCTTGTTCAGCTCGACCAACTCGCGGGCGCGCTGCTGCTCCGACTTGCGCGCAAGCGACAGATCGGAGATGGACGACATGAGACGACGTTCGCTTTCGACAAGTTTTTCCTGGTGCTGCTTCAAGAGCGTAATATCTGAACCGATGGAGACGATGCCGCCATCGCGAGTACGCAATTCCGAAACCTGAAGCCAGCGGCCGTCGGAGAGCTGGCGTTCGAAGGTAGCCGCATTGCGGCCATGCGATCCCATCGCAAGACGGCGCTCCACGACCGGCGCAATCGCCTGCTTCTCAATATCATAGCGCATCATGCCTGGCATGATATCGGCATTTTCGAGCCCTTGATCCTGCATATACTTGCTGTTGCACATGACGAGGCGGCCCTGTGCATCCCACAGGACGAAGGATTCCGTGATATTTTCGATCGCGGTGCGCAGGCGCATATCAGCTGCTTCCGAGCGTTGGGCAAGCGTGCGCTGCTCGGTGACGTCGACGGCAATGCCGATGAGCTGCATTTCGGCAGCGTCAGGATCGACGACCTGCGCGCGCGCCCGGACCCACACCCAATGGCCGTCAGCATGGCGCATACGGAAAATCTGGTCGATGTGATCAGTTTCGCGGGCGGCGAGCTGGTTCGCCAGTTCAAAGAGGTTGGCGTCTTCCGGATGAATGAACTGCTCCACCTCGCCGAAGGAAAGCATGTCGTCGAAATGCGCATAACCGAGCATGTCGTACATGGAGGGCGACCAGTACATGCGACCGCGCGCCATGTCCCAGTCCCACAGACCGCAACGGCCGCGGTTAAGGGCGAGATCGATGCGCTGATGGGCTTCCGTGTAGATGCGATCGGCGGTGAGCGCGCGTGCCGACTGGCTGAAATAGGCGTATAGCAAGACAATCAGAACACCAGCCGTCAGCGCGAAAAGCGCGACGTTGAGCGCAACCGATTTACGCCATTGCGAAAAGACGGAATCCTTGGAGATGAGAGCGACACCTGCACCCTGGCCGTCTCCCACCAGATCGAGTGATGCATACCAGGTGGTGCCGGCGAACTGTACTTCCATGACGCCCGCACGCTTGCCAAACAGGAAGAGCGGTTGAGCACCGGAGATCAGCTCTTCAAGCGATCGACCAGTCCACTTGCGCCACTCGGGAGAGGCGGCCAGAACGCGCATATCCGCGTCGACGAGAGCAAGAACATAGTCTCCGCGCGTGCCGCGGCTCTCGGCGTCGGAAAGAATGCCGCGATATGTGTCTAGGGAAGGCGTTTCGCCCGAACGCAACATCTCGCTCATCGTACCGGCGAGATGGCCGGAAGTGAGAGCCAGCGTGGTACGAGCGCCGTCGTCGATGGTTTCGCGCACGCTCATCATCGACAGGATGCGGGCAGCAGCGATCACCACGAGAAAAAGAAGGATAAGGGCGGGGACAGAACGACGGATGAGCGGTTCAAGCGCAAGCAGCTTGCGATAGGCGGGTGCCGCGATAAGGCGCGCGTTTCCGGCAGGTTCTCCGCTTGGAGCAAACCAACCTTGAAACAATGCACTGCCACGCGTCGCGCGCCACGCGTCCGCCTTTGCCATGAAGGCCCCCAGATTGCCTTTAGAGTACCAATCGGGAAACGCCGCTGCCCCCGAATCGTGTCCCTAGAGAATCAGAGGTGATTCGCATTGTCCAGAGTTATGGTTAACGAAATGTAAATTTCTGATTGACTCTACGGGCAAACAGAGTCCGCAGAGCCAATTCTGATTCCATAACCTGTTCCTATGCGAGTGTTCGCTCCAGAATGTCCGAGAGATCGATGGAGCAGCCTTCGCGCGCTGCCATCACGGCAAGCGTTTCGCGCGCTTTTTCGCGACGCACCGGTTCGAGTGAACGCCAGGAACGAAGAGCAATGGCCAGACGCGCGGCAAGCTGCGGATTACGCTCGTCGGCTTTGGTGACAACCTCGGCAAAGAGTGTGTAACCGGATCCGTCCGCTGAATGAAACGCGGTCTGATTGGCGGAAGAGAAGGCCCCGATCAGAGCGCGCACGCGGTTCGGGTTGAGCATGGAAAAGGCCGGATGGTTCATCAATGCGCGAACACGTGCAACCGTCTGCTCACCCGGTATGGTCGCCTGGATCTGCATCCACTTGTCGAGGACCAGAGGATCGCTGCGGAAGTCGTGCTCGAAGCGCGAAAGCTCCGTCCGGGTCTCGTCCGCATCTGGGAAGCGGTGCGCCAGAACGGAGAGAGCGGCGATGCGGTCTGTCATGTTTCCGGATTGCATAGCCGATTGATGCGCACGCCCCGGCCCGCCGTCGGCCAAGCTCAGATAATCGAGCAGCACATTGCGCAGCGAGCGCTTGCCCGATTGCTCGGCATCAGGCGCAAAGGGGCCGTTGATCGCATTGGCCGCATATATTTTTTCGAACGCCGCAGCATTGGCCTTGCCGATGGAAGCCTGCAAGGCGATGCGGGCTGCATAGATGGCATCCGGATCGATATTTTCACCGATTTCGCGGGCAAGGTCAGCCTCGGAAGGTGGGGTCAGGGCGAGGGCGCGGAAGGCGGGTTCAAGTGAATCATTTTCTGCGATCTTACCCATAAGGCTAAGAATCTGCGGCGGAAAATCTAGCGCAGCGCCTGTCTTTTCCTGACCAACGGCATTTTTCAAGGCGTCCATCAGCAAGGCGTTGATGGCTTCCCAGCGGTTGAATGCGTCGCTGTCATGGGCGGCCAGAAAGAGGCGGTGGGCGACGTCGAAATCGTCTTTCAGCACAATCGGCGCGGAGAAACCGCGATTGATGGAGAGTATCGGCTTTTCCTTCAAGCCTTCGAAGACGAAGCTTTTCTCCATCGCATCAAAGCGAATTACCGAGCCGTCCACCCCCTGTGGGGCGGTGTATGCGAGCTCACTCCCGTCACGTCCCAGCAGACCGAAGACAAGCGGGATGAGCAGCGGCTTACGCGTGTTCAAGGCGGGGCCGCCGATCGCACTCTGTTTTAGATGAAGGGTGAAGGTGCCAGCCGTTTGGTCATATGCTGTCGAAAGCGTGACCTTGGGCGTGCCATTCTGATGATACCAGAGCGAGAATTGCGAAAGGTCGAGCTTTGCTGCATCCTCGAAAGACTTGACGAAATCCTCTATCGTCGCAGCATCGCCGTCGTGTCGCTTCAGGTAGAGGTCCATGCCAGCGCGGAATGCTTGCTCGCCAAGCAGGGTGCGGATCATGCGCACGACCTCCGATCCCTTCTCATAGATCGTCGTCGTGTAGAAATTATTGATCTCTTTATAGACGTCCGGCCGGACCGGGTGAGAGAGTGGCCCCTGATCCTCAGGGAACTGGTGCGTGCGCAGCGTACGCACTTCCGCAATGCGCTTGACCGCGCGCGAGCGTTGATCGGCGGAAAACTCGTGGTCGCGGAAAACGGTAAGCCCTTCCTTGAGGCAGAGCTGGAACCAGTCGCGGCAAGTGATTCTGTTGCCAGTCCAATTATGAAAATATTCATGACCGATAATGGCCTCGATCAACGCGTAATCGACGTCCGTCGCGGTCTTCTCGTCGGCTAGGACATATTTGTCATTGAAGACATTGAGCCCTTTGTTTTCCATCGCGCCCATGTTGAAATCCGACACGGCCACGATGTTGAAAACGTCGAGATCATATTCGCAGCCGAAGACATCCTCGTCCCATTTCATCGAACGCTTGAGCGCGTCCATGGCATAGAGGGCACGCTCTTCCTTGCCGTGTTCGACATAGATTGCGAGATCGACCGGTTTGCCGCTGGCGGTTGTGAAATGGTCGCGGATGACGCCCAGATCGCCGGCTACCAGGGCGAAGAGATAGCTGGGTTTCGGGTGCGGATCGTGCCACTCCGCGAAATGACGACCATCGCCAAGATCTCCGCTTGCGCCCGGGTTGCCGTTGGAAAGCAGGACCGGGCAGTTCGCACGATCCGCTTCGATGCGCACGGAGTAGATGGAGAGAACGTCCGGGCGATCATAGAAATAGGTGATGCGGCGGAAGCCTTCCGCTTCGCATTGGGTGCAATAATTGCCACTGGAGCGATAGAGGCCCATCAGTGCCTTGTTCTCCTCAGGATCGATTTCCGTTTCTATCGTCAGGGAGAAGGAGGAGGAGGAGGGCAGTTGCTTGATGATCAGGCAGTCGGCGGTCGCTTCATAGGCATCGGCTGCCAGGGCTTTTCCATCGATGGAAATGCTTTTGAGCACGAGGCCGTCGCCGGCCAATTTGAGAGCGGTAACGTCGGCGGCCGGATCGCGGCGCTCGAGGCTCAGCGTTGCTGTGACAAGTGTCTCGCGTGGATCGAGCCGGAAAATGAGACGGGTTTCAGGGATAAGAAAATCGCTCGGACGATAATCCTGAAGACGGAAGACGGTGCCAGTCTCTGTACGCATGAAAGCCTCTTGAATGCCCTAGATCCAGAGGAAGCTTAGAGCAAACCTGCGGGCCTGCCTACGGTTCGGGACGCTTATCGACCGATATTCGAAAGGGGATTTGCGAGGTGGTACAAAGTATTGCCAGGAGATTGTCTTGCGTTAGTCCAGCAAAGATGGTTTTGACTAGGATCACCAGTACCGTCGACAGCAGAGACTTCTCCATGACATCGCAAGCTGCGCCAAATGTGCGCCCAGTGGACCGCAACAGGCCGATGACTGCGATTGGTCTCAAGGTGCTGGCGGTAATCTGCTTCGTTTCGATGTCGAGCCTTATCAAGGCTGCGGGCGAGGTGGCGCTGGGACAGGTGGTGTTCTTCCGCTCGATCTTCGCCTTCGTCCTGATCGTCGCTTATTTGCAAATGACTGGCCAGATGGCGGGCGCATTTCGCACGGCGCGACCGTTCGGGCATGTCATCCGGGGGTTGGCAGGCGTCGCCTCGATGTTTTGTGCCTTTTACGCGCTGATTCTGTTGCCTTTGCCGGAGGCGGTGACGCTTGGCTACGCGCAGCCGCTGCTGATCGTTGTTTTCTCCGCTGTTTTCCTGCGAGAGAACATACGCATCTATCGCTGGAGCGCAGTCGTCATCGGTCTGATCGGCGTGGTTATCATCTCATGGCCGAAGCTGACACTGTTCACCAGTGGTGAGGCAATAGAGATGAAGCAATCGCTTGGCGTTATCGTTGCGCTCATCGGTGCAGCCTTGACGGCGGTCGCGCTTCTCATGGTGCGCGACCTCGTGCGAAGCGAAAGCAGCGCCTCGATCGTCATCTGGTTTTCCATCACCACGACCGTATTTGGCCTTTTGACGATACCTTTTGGCTGGACCAGTCTGACGACATTTCAGGCCATCGCATTGATTGGCTGTGGAATACTTGGCGGCGTGGCGCAGCTTTTGATGACAGAAGCCTATCGCTACGCGGAAGCCTCGACGGTAGCACCGTTTGAATATACGTCGATGATCTTTGCGATCGTCATTGGCTATTTCGCCTTCGGTGACATCCCCACGATGCATACTCTTGTAGGCGGGTTTGTGGTGATCGCGGCCGGGCTTTTCATCATTTTCCGCGAGCATCAGCTGCGCAAGCGAGCAGCGCAGCAATCGACTGCCGGTTAGCGCTCTTCATCGGCCCGCCCGGTTGCAGAACTGCTATAGTGCGCGCAACCTTGCCTTGATGGCGAGAAAGTCACGCCATGCGAGCTTCTTGTGCGCCGGATTACGCAGGAGATAGGCCGGGTGGAGCGTCGGCATGACGGGAATTTCGAGTCCGGACGCAGTGCGATGTACCTGCCAGTTGCCGCGCAGGCGAATAATACCGTCACTGGCGCCTGCGATGACCTTCGAGGCCGGTCCACCGAGCGTTACAATGAGTTTTGGATTTGCAAGTTCTATCTGACGTTCGATGAACGGGCGGCAGATTTCCGTTTCCTGTGGCGTGGGCGTGCGGTTGCCCGGTGGGCGCCATGGAATGACATTGGCGATATAGGCGCTCTGACGATCGATCCCGATGGCAGCAAGGATACGATCGAGCAGGCGACCCGATCGGCCGACAAAAGGTAAGCCTTCAAGGTCCTCGTCGCGTCCCGGAGCTTCACCGATCAACATTAGATCAGCCCCGGGGATGCCGTCGGCAAAGACGAGGTTTTTCGCAGTCGTCCTGAGATTGCAACCATCAAAATCGGCCAGCAGAGCCTTCAGCGCATCGAGCGTGGGCGCACTTGCAGCGCCTTCTCGCGCTTTGAGAACCTGCGTTTCGTCAGGGAGACTGGCGCTTCCTGCATTTGCCCGTATCGGTTGGGGCCGGGCCTGTGCAACCGGAGAAGGCGACTGGGCGGCAGATGACGCTGCTGGCGCAGGACGGATACGCTGCTTCAAGGCCGCTGCCGCTTCCGCGAAACGATCCGGCGCATCGTCCAGCAGTGCTTCGTCCGCGCCAGATTCGGCGTAGAAGCGAAGGATGCTTTCAAACTCGTATCGGTCCAGAGGCTGTGTCACGCGGGCGCTCGATTAAATTCCACTCGTCAATAGCGCAAGTTTTGCCAGAACGCACCCCGGGGCAACGTGAAAAGCGTGGAACCAGATAGGAAGAATGTGTATTACGTTGACGTAAGCGTAATTATTTGGCCAGGATGATGAATGACCTTATGAGAAACCGTTTTGCGCAAAACTGCGTTCGGCTTTGAAGAATGATCCGGAGCCTATAGGCTTTCGGAACGAAATGTGGCTTTAAAGACATGCGCCCGGATTTGCGGTCCGGATGCCAAAAAGCCAGGGGCGGCGCGAAGAGCGCAACGCCCAGCGGTGACAACCAGCCAGTGCGTCTCTGACGCCAGCCGATGGGGGAATGCATGAGCGAGATCGAACGGGAAAGCATGGAGTTCGACGTTGTAATCGTAGGGGCGGGGCCTGCTGGCCTTTCAGCTGCGATCCGTCTGAAACAGAAGAGTCCCGATCTTTCCGTTGTCGTTCTGGAAAAATCTGCCGAAGTCGGCGCACATATTCTCTCTGGCGCGGTCGTTGACCCTTCGGGTATTGACCTGCTTCTGCCGGGTTGGCGGGATGAAGAGGATCATCCGTTCAAGACCGAAGTGACCGACGATCAATTTCTGGTTCTCGGACCGTCCGGTGCTCTGCGTATCCCGAATTTCCTGATGCCGAAACTGATGAACAATCACGGCAATTACATTGTCTCGCTCGGCAATGTCTGCCGCTGGCTTGGTGCCAAGGCAGAGGCGCTGGGTGTCGAAATCTATCCAGGCTTTGCTGCCACCGAACTGGTCTTCGGCGAGAATGGCGAAGTGACCGGCGTCCTGACCGGCGACATGGGTGTTGAGCGCGACGGTACTCATGGACCGGGATTCACCCCTGGAATGGCGCTGATGGGCAAATATGTGCTCATTGGCGAGGGCGCTCGTGGCTCGCTGGCCAAGAAGCTGATCGCCAAATACAAGCTTGACGAAGGTCGCGATCCTGGCAAGTACGGCATCGGTCTGAAGGAGCTGTGGGAAGTCGCGCCGGACAAAGCCAGGCCGGGTCTCGTGCAGCACTCATTCGGCTGGCCGCTCGGGATGACGACCGGCGGCGGTTCCTTCCTTTATCACCTCGAGGACAATCTGGTGGCCGTCGGCTTCGTGGTGCATCTCAATTACAAGAACCCTTACCTGGCACCGTTCGAGGAATTCCAGCGCTTCAAGACGCATCCGGCGATCAGCAATACGTTCGAGGGCGCCAAACGAGTATCCTACGGCGCACGTGCGATCACAGAGGGCGGGTGGCAATCCGTGCCGAAGCTGACTTTCCCCGGCGGAGCCCTGCTTGGCTGCGCGGCTGGCTTTGTCAATTTGCCGCGCATCAAGGGCAGCCACAATGCAGTGCACTCCGGCATTCAGGCTGCTGATCAGGTCGTGGAAGCCCTGGCTGCCGGCCGCTCCAATGACGAGCTTACGGCTTATGAGGACGGTTGGCGCGACAGCGCGATCGGCAGAGACCTGCGCAAGGTCCGCAACGTAAAGCCGCTCTGGTCGAAGCTCGGTCTGTTTGGCGTGAGCCTCGGCGGTATCGACATGTGGACCAACGAGTTGTTCGGGTTCTCGCTTTTCGGCACGCTCAGCCACGGCAAGAGTGATGCGAAATCGCTGGAACCTGCGTCGAAATACAAGCCGATCAAATATCCGAAACCCGATGGCAAGCTGACCTTCGACCGGCTCTCTTCAGTGTTCCTGTCAAACACGAACCACGAAGAAGATCAGCCCGTACATTTGAAGGTGGCTGACATGGACTTGCAGCGGCGCTCGGAGTTTGCTGAATTTGCCGGCCCATCGGCGCGGTACTGCCCGGCTGCGGTCTATGAATGGGTGGATGCCGACGGCAATTCGCTCACCGTTGATGAGCCGCATAAGGTCGAGGAAGCACGCTTCGTGATCAACGCGCAAAACTGCGTGCACTGTAAGACCTGCGATATCAAGGACCCGAACGGCAATATCACCTGGGTTCCGCCGCAGGGCGGCGAAGGACCTGTTTATCCGAACATGTGATCGGCGGGGGGTGAAATCAGCCCGCGACCCTACTCGTCGCGGGCTTTTCATGTGTCTCGACGACAGTGGAGCCTTCCGCCAGAGACGGTTCGCGACCAATGGCGAAGTCGATCAACAGCGGGGTGTGGTCAGAGCCGGCATCCTCGCCGCTGCGAATATTGACGATCTGCACCGCTCCCTTGCTCAACGCATGATCGAGAGGCAGGCCGACAATCGGGCGCAGGACTTTCGGCAGCGAATGATGCAGCCAGGTGGGGCTGGTATGGCTGCCGCGCGTCAGACCTCCGGCGAGCGCGATGCGGCGCACCGTGTTGCTCCAGCCGGCCGCGTTGAAATCGCCTGCGACCAGCGCATCGTCAGCGAGTGCTGCAAAGACCGGTTCGAGGCTGGCGACTTCCTCAGGTTGCTCGAAAGGCCATGGCCAGCCAAGGTGAACGCCTGCCACCTGCACCGGCTGACCGTTCAGATCGACGGTGACGATGGCAAGCCGCCCGCTTTTTTCGCATAGGGGCTGAGTGAGGAAGGGGCGACGAGACAGGATGGCGACCGAACCGACCGCGGAGATATCGGGACACTTGATCTGATGAGAGTAAAGATGCTTCAGGCGTTCCGGGAGCATCGAGACCTGCTCGGAAACTTCTTGGAAGATGATGATATCCGGATTCTCACGCCCGATCAGCGAAAGCACCCTGGTGGGATCGGGGTTATCAAAACGCAGATTGAGCTGGAGCAGGCGATAGAGCGGCCCACTTTCCGAGAGACTGGCATGTGCATCCCGCGACGGGTTCTGGAGCAGGGTCTGCAAGGGAACGAGGGTGAGAAAACTTGCCAACGCCAATGACAGACCCAGCGCAGCATGATGCCACATGGAACCCAGGACAAGCGGCAGCGAACAGAGCGCGATAAGAGCGGCCAGATGGGCCCGGAAATGCGCCAGGGAATCGAAAGCTGGATGTACACGGCCAAAAAAGCCCGCGATCAGCGGAATGCATAGAGCAATTATAGCTAGGAGGCAGAGATTGCGGAGCCTGGTCTGAAAACTGCGTTTGGACATGAAAGCTCTTCGATAAAGTGGGTCGACGCTCGTAACGACAGAAACGCGAACTGCCGGCAACGTGAAAGTATGCTCTCACGCGTGGGTAGCGCGACTATAAAATGCCGATTGAGGCGCGAGTAAGAAAGCGGGCGGATCGTCGCTGTGTCTTCTGGACGCAGGCGACGATCCGCCTTTTTGTTATTGAAAAGCCGTTTCTGAAAAGCTGCGCAACTTGCGCGAATGCAAGCGCTCCGTAGGCATTTCAGCGAGTTTTTCCATGGTGCGCAGGCCTATATCAAGATGCTGCGCAACCTGACGCTTGTAGAATTCGGTGGCCATGCCCGGCAGTTTCAACTCACCGTGCAGCGGTTTGTCCGAAACGCAGAGCAGTGTGCCGTACGGCACGCGGAAGCGAAATCCGTTGGCCGCGATCGTCGCGGATTCCATGTCGAGCGCAATGGCACGCGATTGCGACAGGCGCTGGACCGGACCGCGCTGATCACGCAGTTCCCAGTTGCGATTGTCAATAGTCGCGACCGTGCCGGTGCGCATAATGCGCTTCAGTTCGTAGCCGGAAAGACCGGTGACCTCTGCGACTGCTTGTTCAAGGGCAACCTGAACCTCGGCGAGGGCAGGGATTGGGACCCAGACCGGGATATCGTCGTCCAGGACGTGATCCTCTCGAACATATGCGTGTGCCAGAACGTAATCGCCGAGCGCTTGCGTATTGCGAAGACCGGCACAATGGCCCAGCATCAGCCACGCATGCGGACGCAGCACTGCGATATGATCTGTGATGGTTTTCGCGTTGGAAGGACCTACGCCAATATTGACCATGGTAATGCCTCCATGGCCCGGTTTGACGAGATGATAGGCCGGCATCTGCGGCAAGCGTCCGATTTGCGGGCCATCCGGCTTGTCCGACCCTGCTTCGGTGACGACATTGCCGGGCTCGACAAATGCCGCATAGCCATGGCCGCCCTCCGCCATCAACTTGCGCGCATGAAGGCAGAATTCATCCACGTAGAACTGGTAATTCGTGAAGAGCACATAGTTCTGGAAGTGCTTGGGACGTGTGGCTGTGTAATGGGCAAGCCGATGTAGCGAATAATCGATGCGCTGGGCCGTGAAGGGCGCAAGCGGCAGGGGTTCGCCATGAACGGGTTCGAATGTGCCGTTGGCAATATGATCATCGGTGGCGTTCAGGTCCGGAACGTCGAACAGATCGCGCAAGGGCCGGCGGATGCCGTCCGCCTTCGAGCCGTCGACATAGGTACCTTCGAGGAATGCAAAATGCATCGGGATCGGCGTGGTCGACTCCGAGACCGTAATCCCTATGCCGTGATTGCGGATCAGAAGCCGCAACTGTTCCTCCAGATAGGGCGAAAAGAGATCGGGACGAGTGATCGTCGTCGTGTATTGGCCAGGCTCTGGAACATGCCCGTAGGCAAGGCGGGAGTCGACCAGCGAAAAAGATGGAGTGGTGATCGACACTTGCGGATAAAAGGCGCGGAAGCGGCACTCTTCCACTTTCCCGGTTGCTACCTGATCGAAAGCGTCCCGCAGGAAAGCGGTGTTGCGCTCGTAAATCTCGGCGAGGGCGCGAACCGCATCGGTGGCGTCGGCGAAGGTTTTCGGCTCTATCGGCTTGGGACTGACGATCCTCTCGATCGCCTGAGGGTAGATTCGTTTTTCCATGTCGCATCATAAAGCAAGAGCACTGATTTGACGAGCCATCTTAGTCGCGCTCCGTGAGAGGACAAGGGCGAATATATCCGCCTCAAGCGCGCTGAAGGGAAACCATGAGTACGAATCCCGCGCCGCTGTTCTTCTTCGAAAACGGCGCTTCGATGAACGCGCTGTTGGCTTCGACGCTTGCCTGAACCGCGTTCACAAGCAGTGGACTGCCGAGCAGCAGCGACAGGAATATGGCTGCTGGAAGATGGTTCAGAAGGGAAAGGAAGCGGATCATGGCGGTGACGTCCTGGGGCTCGATTTATGTATTTCCTGTCGCAATTCCTTTGTTCGTTTCCGTTGGAACTGCCTTGATGAGCACACAATTGCACGCACGCACTGAACTCATGATGAGAGCATCGTTCATCTGCCGTTCAAAAATGCTGACGTGACGGTACGTGTTTTCCGGCCGATAGTTCGGTTTCCAAAGGAGACGCAGACATGACCGAGCAGACCAAACCGATCGAGTTGTTCTACTGGCCGACGCCGAATGGCTGGAAAATCACGATTTATCTAGAAGAGGCTGGAATTCCCTACGAAATTCACATGGTGAACATAGGCAAGGGCGAGCAGTTCGAGCCGTCGTTCCTGGCGATTTCACCCAACAACCGCATGCCGGCCATTATCGATCCTGAGGGGCCGGGCAGTCAGCCGATTTCCGTTTTCGAGTCCGGCGCGATCCTGCAATATCTCGGCCGCAAGTTCGGCAAGTTTTATCCGAGCGACGAACGCGCCCGTGTCGAGGTTGAACAATGGCTTTTCTGGCAGATAGGCGGATTGGGACCGATGGCCGGCCAAGCGCATCATTTCCGCAACTATGCGCCCGAAAAGGTGCAGTATGGCATCGACCGCTACACGAACGAATGCCACCGTCTGTACGGTGTGATGAACAAACGCCTTGCCGATCGCGAGTTCCTCGCTGGCGACTATTCAATTGCCGACATGGCATGTGTGGGCTGGATCAGGCCCTACAGGAACCAGGGGCAGGATCTCGAAGAGTTTCCGCATCTCAAGCGCTGGTTCGAGACGTTGATGGCCAGACCAGCTATTGAGCGCGCAATGGCAGTGGGCGCTGATCTGCGCAGTGATCTGGCAAAGGACAAAGACGCCCAGAAGGTGCTCTTTGGTCAGCGTGCGCAGTAACTGAATAAAAAGGACTGCGTCGTTCTTCGCGGCGCAGTCCTTTCGTCTATTGCTTCGTCAGGGTCTCGTTCTTGCAGATGAGCCCGCCAAGCACGCAGCCTGCAAGTTTCATCGAAGTGCCGCTGACTTCGGCGCGTCCCTTGTAGGTCTTGCCTTCGTCCAGTTTGTTGACCATGCCGTCGTAATGGGTGCCTTTGCCTTTCATCTGGCCGATTGACTTACCCTTGTATTCGCCGGTCATCACGGTGCCGCAAAACGTATCTGTGCCGCAGGCCTGATAGCTGATGATCGTGCCGTTGGAGCGCTTCCACGAGCCGACGATCGGCTCGGCTGCAAATGCAGGTGCAGATATACCGGTGATCATGACGATCGCCGTTAAAAGTTTATACATTCGGGTCCTCCTCCCAATCGGACAATTCCTCAATTGTCGCGATAAGGGAGCGTATCCCCGTTTTTTCAGTCCGCAAAGCATTTTCATCCACGCAGAAATGCGCGGCCTAAACAAGGCTCTCGCAAACGCGGTTAGCGATTTCTTACAACCGGGGTGGCACCGAGATATGGAAAATGCTGCATATGCAAGGCTTGGCATACTTAATGAATTGCAACTTTAACGCTCTGTTTTGACTTTGTTTTCCGGAAATTAAGCAAGCAATTTAACGCAAATTTGCACGCTCTCCTTCATAGTGATCCTCAACAGGGCGAACGACCAGATGGCGCAAAGCCGCGGCGTTCAACCGCATCGCAGACAGAACCAGTCCGGTTTTCGAAATGTGATGCGGGAGGTTTAATGGCTGGCGCTACGGCCAGAGGTGAAGGAGTATTGTGATGGGCTTTTTCAACGGAAACGCAGGTTTCGCAGCCAAGGGTTCGAACACGGCAGATGACTTTCTGCAGCTCGGTGTCCTCTACGCGACCGGCAAAAAAGGCCCCATCGATCTGGTTTCGGCGCATAAATGCTTCAATATCGCTGCGATCAAGGGTTCGATCCGTGCCGAAACCCTGCGCTCGGAAATTTCCACCGTTATGGGGAAGCGCGATATTGCCAAGGCGTTGCGCTCTGCCCGCAGCTGGCTCGCTACGCATTGACTCGAGGATAAAACAGGGAGAGGATCATCAAGACGTAAAAACGCAGATGATCTCCAGATAAGAGCCGTCCGGGTGCTGACCTCCCCGGCGGCTCTTTTCTCTTCAGGCAGCAGCGAAGCGCACCAGCACGACGCCGTCGCTGACCTGAGCATTGTGCTCCGCAATGTCCTCGAGAACTCCGTCGCGCGGGGCCTTGATCGTATGCTCCATCTTCATGGCTTCGAGTACGAGAAGCGCATCGCCCTTAGCTACGCTCTCGCCTGCCTGCCTGAATACGATCTTGACAAGCCCCGGCATCGGCGCGCGTACGACATTACCGGCGCTCTGGTCGTCGGCCTCGACAGCAGATGAAGCAAGTGTGAACTCGTAGCTTCCTTTCCGCCCGAAAACGGTGACGTGGCCAGGCCAATGCGTAACGTCGGATGCGATCGCGTCCGGCGATAGACGTGCGGTTTGCGTATCGAATTCGCTGCCGATATCGAAGCTGCCATTGCCGCGGGCGCGGATCGTAAACTCAAGCGTATCATCGGCAAAGCCGAGAGCTGCCTTGTGGATGACGGGCGTGAAATGGCTATAGCCGGGAAGCGCTTCCCATGGATCGCCGGATGCTTGCGGCCTTGCACCGGACGCGGCAAGCGCTGCCTTGGCGAAATCAAGAAATTCAGGCTCGTGTGTCGCGGTCAATGCTTGCCGCTTGCGCTCGATCAGTCCGGTGTCGACATCACCGCTGCGAAAATCCGTATCTTTGGAAAGAGCGGCAAGAAAGCGGAGATTGGTGACCGTACCGGCGATCTGAGTTGCCTCAAGCGCGTGGGTGAGAGCTGCGAGCGACTGGGCACGGTCGCGGCCGTGGGTGATGAGCTTGGCGATCATCGGATCGTAGAATGGCGAGATCGCGTCGCCCTGGTCAATGCCGCTGTCGATGCGGATCTCTGCTCCTTGCGGGAAACGCAGATGATGCAGGCGACCGATTGCTGGCAAGAAATCGCGCGCGGCATCTTCCGCGTACAGCCGGGCCTCGAAGGCGTGGCCGTTCAGGCCTATCTCGTCCTGCTTGACCGGCAACGGCTCATTGTTCGCGACGCGCAACTGCCACTCGACGAGATCGTGGCCGGTGACCATCTCGGTGACCGGATGCTCGACCTGGAGCCGCGTGTTCATTTCCATGAACCAGAACCGATCTGGCCGCAGTCCTTCCGAAGCATCAACGATGAACTCGATCGTCCCGGCTCCGCGATAGTCTACTGCCTTCGCCGCCTTGATCGCGGCCTGCGTCATGGCTTCGCGCATTTCGGTTGTCATCCCGGGAGCAGGAGCTTCCTCGATAACCTTCTGGTGACGGCGCTGTGCGGAGCAGTCGCGCTCGAAGAGATGCACCACATTGCCATGTCCATCGCCGAAGACCTGCACCTCGATATGGCGCGGCTTTTCGATCAGCTTTTCGATCAGCACGCCTTCATCTCCGAAAGATGATTTTGCTTCGCGCCGCGCGGCGGCCAGCGCCTCCTCCAGATGATCGGGATGATCGACACGGCGCATTCCCTTGCCGCCACCGCCAGCACGGGCCTTGATGAGGATGGGATAGCCGATGTCATTGGCCTTGCCGGCCAGAAGTACGAAATTCTGCGCTTCGCCATGGTAACCGGGTACGACCGGCACTCCGGCTTTTTCCATCAATGCCTTGGCGGCGTCCTTCAGTCCCATGGCGCGGATAGACTGCGCGGAGGGCCCGATGAAGATGAGGCCAGCCGCCTCGACCGCCTCGACGAACCGCGCATTTTCCGAAAGAAATCCGTAACCCGGATGAATGGCCTGCGCGCCCTTTTCCTTCGCAGCAGCAATTATGCGCGCGATGTCGAGATAGCTCTCGGAGGCCGGTGCCGCGCCAATATGCACGGCTTCGTCAGCCTCGCGCACATGCTTTGCCTGCATATCGGCATCCGAGTATACGGCGACGGTGGAAATGCCGAGACGGCGAGCCGTGCGGATGATCCGGCAGGCAATTTCGCCGCGATTGGCGATCAGGATTCTTGAAAACATTTTCGGATGTCCCTTTATGCCGGGTTTTATTTTCGAGGTACCGTGCGGATTGCCCGATCGCGGCAGCGCCCCTATTGATATCGAGATGAGCTGGTGCGTTTGCCAGGGTTTGAAGCGCTCGCAGACGGGCGACCGTTTCGTGCAAAGCCTGCAACAAGTTTGAGGAATTCCCAGCCGAAGCGTTCGGGCCCTCCCTTTCCCATGTCGGGCCGTATGTCGCCAAAAATACCATCACATCCTGAACAGGCCGAATTTCGTATCCTCGATCGGCGCATTGAGGCTGGCAGAGAGCGATAGCCCCAAAACCTCGCGTGTTTTTGCCGGATCGATGATGCCGTCATCCCAAAGCCGTGCCGACGAATAGAGGGGATGACCCTCGCGCTCGTATTTTTCGAGGATAGGTGTGCGGAATGCTTGTTCCTCCTCGGCGCTCCACGTGCCGCCACGCCGCTCGATGCCTTCGCGTTTGACCAGCGCAAGCACTGTCGCGGCCTGCTCCCCACCCATTACCGATATGCGGGCATTGGGCCACATCCAGAGGAAACGTGGCGAATAGGCGCGACCGCACATGCCGTAATTACCCGCCCCGAAAGAGCCGCCAATGATGACGGTGAACTTTGGAACGCGGGCAGTGGCGACAGCGGTAACCAGCTTGGCGCCATCCTTGGCGATGCCGCCAGCCTCGTATTTCTGCCCCACCATGAAGCCGGTGATATTCTGCAGGAAGATCAAAGGGATTTGGCGTTGGCAGCACAATTCTATGAAATGCGCGCCCTTTTGTGCGCTTTGTGAGAAAAGCACGCCATTATTGGCGATGATGCCGACGGTCATCCCATAGAGGCGCGCAAACCCGGTGATCAGAGTCGTGCCATAATTGGCTTTGAACTCATCAAACTCCGAGCCGTCCACCAGTCGAGCAATAATCTCGCGCACGTCATAGGGTGTGCGCAAGTCCGGCGGGACAACGCCATAAATCTCATCTGGCGGATAGAGAGGGGCCGAGGCAGGGGAGAAGGCGAGGGCGGGCTTCCTGCGATTGAGATTCCTGACGATGTTGCGCGCGATCTCCAGCGCATGCGCATCGTCGCGAGCATAATGATCGGCGACGCCGGATTCACGCGTGTGCAGGTCGGCGCCGCCAAGCGCCTCGGCTGTCACATCTTCACCTGTCGCGGCTTTGACGAGCGGTGGACCGCCCAGAAAGATAGTGGCCTGGTTGCGCACCATGATGGTTTCGTCCGACATGGCGGGAACATATGCGCCCCCCGCCGTACAGGAACCCATGACCACGGCGATCTGCGGAATGCCTGCCGCTGACATATTCGCTTGATTATAGAAGATGCGGCCGAAATGTTCGCGGTCAGGAAAGACTTCATCCTGATTAGGCAGATTGGCGCCGCCCGAATCCACCAGATAGAGGCACGGAAGGCGATTTTGCATGGCGATTTCCTGCGCCCGCAAATGCTTCTTGACCGTCATCGGATAGTAAGTGCCGCCTTTGACCGTAGCGTCGTTGACCAGGATCATCACTTCCGTACCCTCGACGCGCCCGATGCCGGCAATCAACCCGGCGCTTGCAATTTCTCCGCCATACAATCCATGTGCCGCGAATTGCCCGATCTCCAGGAATGGTGAACCGACGTCGAGCAGTCGTGCCAGACGCTCGCGGGGCAAGAGTTTGCCGCGCGATGTGTGTCGTTCACGCGCTTCCTGTGACCCGCCCGAGGCGATTATGTCAGCCTGTTTGCGCAATTGGACAACCAGCGCGCGTATGGCAGCAGCATTGGTCCGGAATTGATCTGAGGACGAGGAAATCTGCGACTGGATTACCGGCATTGCATAATCATCCATGATAATAGGTGAAACCGTTTTACAACGTTGCCGACGATTAACCGGCTTTCCGTCGGGACCGCGGCGGCGACCCGGTTGCGCGTGCCCGGATCGCTAAAGTATTGATGAAGACGAGGGTGCGGGCGCATCAATCGCGTTCGCCCATTATCTCGCGTCCGATCAGCCAGCGGCGGATTTCGCTGGTGCCTGCGCCAATTTCGTAAAGCTTCGCATCGCGCAGCAGGCGGCCCGCAGGGTACTCGTTGATATAGCCATTGCCGCCGAGAAGCTGAATGGCATCGAGGGCGAGCCGCGTTGCCTGTTCCGCAGCGTAGAGGATGCAGCCAGCAGAATCCTTGCGTGTCGTCTCGCCGCGATCACACGCGCTGGCGACGGCGTAGACATAGGCTCGAGCGGCGTTGGTAATCGTGTACATATCGGCAAGCTTGCCCTGCACGAGCTGGAATTCCCCGATCGCCTGGCCGAACTGCTTGCGCTCGCGTACGTAAGGAGCAGCGACGTCCAGGCAGGCTGCCATGATGCCGACCGGACCGCCGGCAAGCACGACACGTTCGTAATCCAACCCCGACATGAGCACTTCGACGCCAGAACCGTCTATGTGCAGCACGTTTTCAAACGGCACCTCCACGTCGTCGAAAACGAGTTCGCCTGTGTTGGAGCCTCGCATGCCGAGCTTGTCGAGCTTCTGCGCCACAGAAAATCCCTTCATCGGTTTCTCAATGAGGAAAGCAGTGATGCCGCGCGATTTCCGCTCCGGATCGGTCTTGGCATAGACGACGAGCGTATCGGCGTCAGGCCCGTTGGTGATCCACATTTTCGTGCCGTTGAGCACATAGCGGTCATTGCGGCGTTCAGCCCGAAGACGCATGGATACGACGTCCGATCCGGACCCGCTTTCCGACATGGCAAGGGCGCCTACATGCTCACCTGAACACAATTTCGGAAGATATTTTTCCTTCTGCGCCTGCGTACCCCAGCGATTGATCTGGTTGACGCAGAGATTGGAGTGCGCGCCGTAGGAAAGGCCGACAGAGGCCGAGGCGCGGCTGATTTCCTCCATGACCACACAATGGGCAAGATAGCCCATGCCGCTGCCGCCGAATTCTTCGCTGGCTGTTATGCCGAGCAAGCCGAGTGCGCCCATTTCCTGCCAGAGATGGGCCGGGAATTCATTGCTGTTATCGATTTCGGTAGCCAGAGGCGCGATCTTTTCAGACGCAAAGCGCTGAACCATGTCGCGCAATGCTTCGATCTCTTCTCCCAGACCGAAATTCATGCCGTTGCGATACATGCTGTTTCCTCCCGGATTGCGGTTTTCGCCCCCACAATACGCAGGGCCATGTTGCTATAGATGCGTGACACAGCTTCGACGGGGAGGCGGTCGGTCTCCCGGAACCAGACGACAACGCCGGTGAGCATCTGAATGATGGCGCGGGCCGTCAGTTCGACCTCTCCGTCAAGTCCCCCCAGATCAAACGCACCGCTTGAAACACCATCGCGCAGGATTGCTCGAAGCTTCTCTTCGTAGCGTGTACGCAGGTCGAGGATCACCACGCGTTTGTCGGCGTCGAGGGACCGAAGTTCCATGTTGGAGACATGAGTGGCATCCCGACGCGCGAGATGGAAGCGGACGTGGTGGTTGATGAAGGAATACAGCCTGCGGGGAGGCGAGGCCTCAACCTGTTCCTGGCAGGAGGCCAGAAGAGCTACCATGTGCTCGTGTAAAAGCGCGAAAAGCATGTCCTGCTTCGACGGAATGTACCGATATAGTGCCGCTTGTTGAAGGCCGATCTCCGCGGCAAGCTGGCGCATCGAGACTGCTTCGTAGCCATGGCGCGCGATCAGTTTCAGCGCCGCTTCGTTCAAAGCGGCGCGTGTCCTCTCTCCATCCGATCCCGTGGTTCGCGTCATGCTGCGTATTTCTCCCATAAAGAAACGTACGTTCATTTCTTTAGGGCTGCAAGTTGGCTGGTCCAGAATTTTGGGGTGGCTGGCAAAGAGATTTGGCGCTATTTCTCCGCGCGGCGCGTGAAACAGCTGCGCAGTGAGGAAAGAATGTTTGAAAATCTCGTTATGCCGGCACCGGATGCGATTCTTTCGCTGATGGCGAGCTACCGCGCCGATCCACGTACCGACAAGATCGATCTTGGCGTAGGTGTTTACAAGGATGAGACGGGCAAAACGCCCGTCATGCGTGCGGTGCGCGAGGCCGAAAAGCGCTTGGCGGCGCACCAGGACACGAAAACTTATCTGGGTCTCGCCGGCGATGTTGCTTTCAACGCAGCGATGATAGATCTGGTTTTCGGCCCAAATGCGGATAAGGCACGCCTGCGTGCCGTTCAGACGCCCGGTGGTTCCGGTGCGCTGCGACTTCTTGCTGATCTTCTCAACCGCGCTAAGCCCGGCGCAACCGTCTGGCATTCCGATCCGACGTGGCCGAACCACATTCCGATTCTGCAAAGCGCACAGCTGAAGACACAGGCCTATCCTTACTTCGATGCAACGACAGGCAGCGTTCGTTTCGAGGCCATGATCGAGGCACTCATGAGTGCGAATGCGGGCGATATCGTGTTGCTGCACGGCTGCTGCCACAATCCGACCGGCGCCAACCTGACGATCGCGCAGTGGACGGCTCTTGCCGATCTGTTGGTCGAGAAAAATCTCTTTCCTTTCATAGATCTCGCCTATCAGGGGTTCGGCGACGGGCTGGAAGAGGATGCAGCGGGTCTGCGTATCGTCGCCGGTAAGGTGCCGGAACTTTGCGTTGCCGCTTCGTGCTCGAAGAATTTCGGTGTCTATCGCGATCGCGTCGGCGCAGCCATCATCATGGCGCGCGATGAAGCGGCCGCGACTATTGCTTTTACGCAGATGGGCGCTGTTGCCCGCGTGCTTTATT
Source organism: Limoniibacter endophyticus (assembly GCF_014652835.1). GTDB lineage: Bacteria > Pseudomonadota > Alphaproteobacteria > Rhizobiales > Rhizobiaceae > Limoniibacter > Limoniibacter endophyticus. The sequence continues at coordinate 167,182 of NZ_BMZO01000004.1, read as the reverse complement.
CCATGCCACCGGATCATGGTGCGGCAGTGGTGGGCATCATTCTGACTGATGCCGACCTTAGCAGGATCTGGCGCGAGGAGCTTGACGAGACGCGCCAGCGCATGCTGCGCCTGCGCACCGGTCTTGCCGATGAATTGCGCAAGCAATCAAACTCGGACCGTTTTGATTTCATTGCCGAACATCGCGGCATGTTCTCTCGGCTGGGCCTGGAAAAAGCGCAGGTCGAGCGCCTGCGCGAAGAACATGGCATCTATATTGTCGGTGACAGTCGCTTCAACGTGGCTGGACTACCGGAGGGACGCCTCGACGTGCTGGCGAAAGCCATCGTTTCGGTTCTCTAGCAAAAATGGGCGCGGCTTTCGCGCCCATTTCCATCATATGCGTGCTGTAGCCAATGCCTTGGGCAGTGCCTCGGCCAGAAGGTCGAGTTCATGATCGAGGCCGACGGAAACGCGGATGAATTTATCGAGGCCCCGAGCGACCGGCTTACGTACGAAGATGCCCTGCGCAATAAGATTGTCGAGCACCTTCTGTGCGAAAACGCCATCGGCGCCGCAATCGACGGCAACGAAATTGGTAGCCGAGGGCAGGGCCTTCAGGCCGTTCTCTTCAGCGATTTGCGTGATGCGTTCGCGCCCCGCAGCAACCAGTCCGACGACTTCTGAAAGATAAGCCTGATCGGCAAATGCCGCCAGTGCGGCAACTTGCGCCATACGGTTGACGCCATAATGCGTGCGGACCCGCTCAAAGGGGCGGATCAGCTCTGCCGGGCCGAATGCATAACCGCATCGAATGCCGGCAAGACCGTAAGCCTTTGAAAAGCTTCTCATACGGATAATGTTGGGGCGCAGCGGTGCTATGGCTGGAATGGCAGAGGCCGGAGCAAGCTCGCAATAGGCCTCGTCGAGAATGACCAAGGTGTGCGGATTAATTTCGGCCAGGAATTTCTCGACGGCATCGGCCTCACACCAGGTTCCCATGGGATTGTCGGGATTGGCAAGATAGACGATACGCGCGTTGTTCGCGTTTGCTGCTTCGGCCAGCGCGACCAGATCTTCGCGGTAGTCGCGATAAGGTACGGTCACGAGCTTTGCTCCGAAACCCGTAACGTGAAAATTGAAGGTCGGGTAGGCGCCAAGCGACGTCACCACTGCCTCGCCGGGTTCGGCAAACATCCGCACAGCTAGATTGAGCAGCCCGTCCACGCCTTCACCGACCACGACCATCTCCACATCGAGGCCCAGTTGGTCGGCGATAGCGGAGCGAAGATCGTAATTCTCCGGATCGCAATATTTCCACATATCCCCGGCCGAGGCCTGCATCGCCTCGATTACACGCGGCGATGGGCCGAAACCGCTTTCGTTTGCGCCGATGCGGGCAGCAAATGATGTGCCCCGCTCACGTTCGATTGCCTCCGGTCCAACGAAGGGCACATGATCGGGAAGGGAGGCGGCAAGACGGGTAAAGGGAGGAAAACTGCTCATTGGATATCCGGATAAGAACGCTTCTGGCCAGCAAAAGCAGATTTCAAATTGTTATCCGGGGGAAGGGCTGCTGGCAACCGATGGCAAAACGGAAAAGTCATGTGCAGCGCTTCAAAAGCAAACAGCCCGGCAAAAGCCGGGCTGTTCGTTAAATCCGATACTAGATCAGATTAGAAGTTGCGCTGGAAGCGAACAAAGCCTTCGAAGTAGCCGTCTTCACCCAGCTGGTCGACGGTGTCGCCGTCCCAGTAGTTGATCGCGATCTTCGTGTTGAAGTCCTTGACGATCTTGTAGTCGATGATCGCGCCGAGAGCCCAGTCGTCGTTGCCGGCATATGGGTTCAGGACCGTGCCGACGGTGTCGTTCGAGTACGAGTCATGTGCGCTGGCGAAGTACTGGCCACCGAAGCCGACCGACAGCTTTTCGGTTGCTGCGTACTTGAGCAGAGCGCCAGCCGACCATTCGTAACCGAAGTTACCAGCAGCAACAGAATCAGACGGGTTGCTCCAGACGGAGTAGACGCTCGAGCCGGATTCGTAGGTTGCGATACCTTCGAGAGCAAGACGTTCGGTCAGGTTGACCGAGCCAACGAGCTTGGCGAACCATTCTTCAGCGGTTGCGTCATATGCACCGTAAAGACGTGCGCCACCCCAGCCCTGTTCAACGCCCAGACGAGCGATGACGTTTGGCGTGTAGTCGTAGTTGTTGTCGTATTCTTCGAGGTTGATGGTGGCGGTGAAGCCGTTACCACCGTCCCAGGTGTAGCCCATCATGTGGACGCGGCTGTCATAGCCACCGGAGTCGAATTCAGCCGAAAGGGCGTCATCGTTGATGGTGGTTGCAACACCGACCTTGAAGCCACCGAGTTCGATGAAGGCCTGACGGAGCGAAGCAGCGCCGGCGCCACCGCTCGTGTAGTCAGCGCGCAGTTCAATGAACGAACGCAGCGTGCCGAGTTCGGTTTCCGAACGAGCGTCGATACCGAGCGTCGCACGACCGTACTTGTCGAAGCCTTCGTCGTTGTCGAGTTCCGAAGCGTTGATCTGGTAACGAACGTAACCGCCGATCTTGAGGCAGGTTTCGGTACCCGGGATGTAATAGAAGCCAGCGCCGTAAACGTCACAGACGCGGACATATTCCATGGGTTCCGGCTCAGCGAAGACGACTGCGTCGGCTGCGCGAGCGCCAGAGACTGCTGCAACCATTGCAGCGGAGCCGAGAAGAAGGCTCTTGATGTTCATTTTCTGACCTCCAGTCAAAGTTCTATTCGGGTTTGGGTCTTTTTTGCTGAAGGACAGCTTCCCTGCCCCATCCCCACTTGTGACGAGAAAACTGCGCAGCGCGCCTCTCTCTCGCCACAGACTTTTAACGATCCATCCTGCGGGATCAACATCGATCTGCCTTTCTTCCGGCTCCACCCAGACCGAACCGAAAGGGCTGTTGCGCAAAAGACACGAAATTCATGGGCGCGGTCATCAATTATTTACCATAGATTGCTTACGGTTGTGAAGTTCACGCTTAGGTAGTAATGAAAACAACTCCCCGGGGCCGAATTTTTCGCTGGTAAAGCAGCTTCCTCCACGCAATGATTCGACTTTTCCGCGATTTAAATTCCTGAAAATTAAAGAAAAATTAACGAATTAAGATTGGGGTCAGTCCGGCAGGCATCAAAAGGACAAGCCTTGGGAGCAAATCCACGGGGCGAAGTTTCCCAATCACGGATTACCAATGAAGGCCACATCCGCAAAAGCGGCGATGGGTCCTGTACCCTGATCGCCTGCCAGATTCTTAAAGAGATACCGCGTGACTGGCGTCGCCATCGGTGCGGTGGCGAGGTGACGGGAATAGGGCAAGAAAATGTCAGGCCTGCCTTATCTGGTATCGCTCGTGAAGCGCGCGCAACAAGCTCCGGCAGGATGATATATATAATGTGTAAGCTGCTCGGGTTCTCGCCGGTACAATATGAGATTGAGGCGCCTTGCGGGCATCCGAACAATAATTCCGCTGAAAACTGCAGGAAAATGCAAAGCTGGCTATTGCGTTTGCCAAGTGAACTCCGCTATTTGCGAGGCCGTGGAGAGGTGGCCGAGTGGTCGAAGGCGCTCCCCTGCTAAGGGAGTAGACCTCAAAAGGGTCTCGTGGGTTCGAATCCCATCCTCTCCGCCACTGCCTCGATCGTTTAGGCGGAGCTTTTCCAGACATGGCCGACGGTTTTTTCTTCGACACCGTGATTCTCGGTGCAGGCGCTGCCGGAATGATGTGCGCAGCACATGCCGCTTCACGCGGTGGTCGGGTCATGCTCATCGATCACGCCAAGGCGGCTGGCGAGAAGATACGCATATCTGGCGGTGGACGTTGCAATTTCACCAATCTTAATACGGCACCGAGAAATTTCCTCTCCAACAATCCACATTTTTGCAAATCCGCTCTCAAGCGCTATACGCAAGCCGATTTCATCGCGCTCGTCGAACGTTACAAGATCGCTTATCACGAGAAGACGCTCGGACAGCTGTTCTGCGATGGGTCCTCTAAGCAGATCGTCGAGATGCTCCTTGAGGAGATGCGCCGCAACGCCGTGGAGCTGCGTCTTTCCACCCGGATCTCCGCCGTAGATCATGAGGGAGACGCGTTCCGTCTTGTTCTGGAGCACGAAGGTCGCGAGATGGGCGTGCGTTGCGCCAATCTTGTTATCGCCACAGGAGGCAAGTCGATCCCCAAGATGGGTGCGACGGGTTTTGGCTATCAATTGGCAGAGAAATTCGGCCTCGCGGTCCTGGAAACACGTGCAGCTCTTGTGCCGCTGACCTTTGGTACGGATTTTCTCGAACGATATCGACCGCTGGCGGGTGTCGCGGTCGATGCACGCATTTCCTGCGGCAAGACGACATTCGAAGAGGCGATGCTCTTTACCCATCGCGGTCTTTCCGGTCCGTCCATCCTGCAAATATCCTCATACTGGCGCGAAACGACACCGATCCGCATCGATATGCTGCCGAGCACGGATGTTTTTAGGCAACTGAAGGCGCGCAAGCAAAGCGAGCCGAAGAAAGCGGTAGCGACCATTCTGGGCGACATCGTTCCGAAACGTCTGGGAAACCTGCTTTGCGACGAGCACGCGCTGAACCGCCCCATTGGCGAGACCGGCGACAAGGCTTTGCAGAAGCTTGCCGATGCCGTCCATCGTTGGGAGGTGAAACCGGTTGGGACAGAGGGGTATCGTACCGCCGAAGTCACACTTGGTGGCGTCGGTACAAACGGCCTCGATTCCCGCACTATGGAGGCGAAGACAGTGCCGGGACTCTATTTCATTGGTGAAGTCGTCGATGTTACGGGCTGGCTCGGCGGTTATAATTTCCAGTGGGCCTGGTCTTCAGGCTGGGCGGCAGGAAACGCCATTGCCTCTAAGGGCTGAATGCCCGCACAAAAGCCTCGCGAAACTCGTCCATGCGCCTGGGGGCAGGATCGGGCGCGGGCAAGAGGCCTTGCGTCCATTCCTGCCCTGAAAGACGCGCAAGCAGCGCCGGATCTTTTGCCACTATGTGAATGGGCACGGCCCGCGTCGCGTTCTGTCCTGTTATGATTTGCGCCGGCTGGTGATCCCCAAGTATGATGAACAAGGTATTCTCGCTGAATCGAGCCATATATTGCCCCAGCGTTTCCAGCGCGTAATCGATCGTGCGGATATAGTGGTCGCGTATAGTATGCTCGTCCGCCCAAACAGCGGCGGGAGACTGGCCTGCACGCACCTGCGTATTGAAGATCGTGCCATCCCCCACTCGCGACCAATCCACGACACGAGGCACCGGGGTCCACGGCGCATGGCTGGAAATCAGAGCAATTTCAGCAAAGACTGCCGGTCGGCCGGATTGGGTACGCTCCTCGCGTTCAAAAGCTGCAAGCGTATATTGGTCGGGCATGGTCACCCAGTTGAACGGCAGGCCTTCGTAACCAAGGTCGCCGGCTGCGAGAACCCGTTCATAACCGAAATAGGCGGCTTCCGGCCAGTCAAGCACGATCGCCGGCATGACAGCGATGCTGCGCCAGCCGCTCTCGCGAAAGATCGCGTTGAGACTTTGACGCTCGCTGGCAATCAACCGGTCGTAACGCTGCTGGCTGTCGGTCCAGGTCCCGGACAAAAGCGCGCCATGAGCCAGCCAGCTCAACCCGCCCGATGTGGGCGACAACAACCAGCTGCTTTTCGCATGCAGACCGGCCAAGGCAAGCTCATCCTGCATCTTCTGCAGGCGCCAGCGTGTGGCAGGAGCATAAGGTGGGGCGTTGATGGCGCTGGCACCGTAGGATTCGACAAAGACCATGATGACATCCATGCCCCGCAGATGCATCAGACGCTTGGCGGGCGGCAGCATTGAAAGCGGATCATGCGCCAATTCCGCTTCATAGATCCGCAGGTCGATGATGGAGCGTCGCATCAAAGCCATACGTTCGGTAATGAAAGGGAGAAGGCGCAAATCGGCACGCAGGTCAGGCGTGTTCGACAGGCGTGCAAAGAGATTGCCTGCAAGCCCGACGGCGAAAACTGCCGCAGCGGCAAATAGCAGGTGACGGCGCTGCACGATCAGCCTCAATGCGCCGAGCGACCAGTGCAGCAAGACACCCGTGAAAAGCCAGCAGAGCAATGCTGAAGCAATAATGGCAATCGCCTCGTAAAGCCCGACGGTACCTGACAGCAAATTCCAGCCGTCGTGGAGGATTTTCGCGTCGAGCAGCGGGTTGAACGGTCGCGAAAATGCGGCATGCGTGCCGAGATCGGCAAGCTTCAGAAGGAGAACGAGACTGGTGAAGATGACGGTGAGAAGACGCACGGCACGGAAGGAACAGCCGCTGGTCCAAGCCAGAATTATCAGGAGCAGCGGGACTTCCAGCGGCAGACGCACGAAATTCAGGGGCATGAGATCGCCCGGATGAACCGGCAGATTGAAAATTGCGACCAGTAACAGGACGCCAATCGCTAGCCGGAAGAAGATCCGGGCCCGGCAAGGCCATGCAAGATCGGCACGGTTCATGTGAGAGTACAAATTCTTTCTTCCCGTTGCCGCGTGGTGAGAGTGTGCCTGTCATGAAGTTGAAACGCTATAAGTGGCTGGCTGCTCCGCTTTTTGCCCTGTTTTGTCTTGTGGGCGTTTTTGCCTTCGTGGACTGGCGCGAGATCGCGCGCAGTCTCGCCGCCGCCAGCCCGTTTTACCTGCTGGCCGGTCTTGTGCTGGTGCAGGTGCAGATCGTGCTTTCCGCCTTGCGGTGGCGCTATACGGCGCATCAACTGGGGCGATCCTTGCCAGCCGGGAGGGCGATCCTTGAATATTATGCGAGTTCGTTTGCCAATATGGTGATGCCGGGCGGCGTGGCCGGTGATGCGGTCCGCGTGGCACGTTCGCGTCAGGAGGGCGAAGGCTGGGCAGGTGCCGTGCAGGCGGTGATGATCGAGCGTTTCTCGGGGCAATTGGCTTTCTTCATCGTGACCACTGCGGGCTTCTTCATCTGGCCGTTTCTGGACGCGGGTGATCGTCCGCCGGAGACAGCCCATATCCTTGCGGTAATAATTTTGATTTGCGTTGCTGTAACTGTTTCCCTTTTTGGCTTTCGGCGTTTCGGCCCCCGAAGCGTGCGTGCCCGGATCGCGGATTTCACCAATGCTGCCGCCAGAGCTTACAGTTTGCCGATTGCAGCAGTAACGCAGACGATGTTGAGCGGAACGATTGTTGCAAGCTACATCGCCTCTTTTGCTGCCGTATCTGCTGCCATAGGGGCGCCATTGCCGGGGGCGGCGATCCTCACCGCCGTGCCGCTCTGCCTGCTGACGATGATGGTTCCGCTTGCTACTGGCGGCTGGGGTGCGCGGGAAGCCGCCGCCGCGGCGTTGTGGCCCGTATTTGGCTTTACGGCAGATCAAGGCGTTGCCGCCAGCATTCTCTACGGCGCTATTGCTACGCTCGGCGCAGCGCCGGGCTTGCTGGCTTACATGCGCAAATATCAAGCATTTACCGGTTGAGCCTGGCATAGAGATTACCCGATCTCTCACTTTCGTCCATACCGCGTAATATCCGGAGCATGGCATCTGCCTCCAGCCACTCAGCATGTTTGAAACGCTGTTGCTCACCGACGATGCGATTGAAACGGTAGCTCCCGAGTTGGCGGATACGTTCGAGACACGCTTCGGCTACCTCGATGGCTGCCGGAATATATTCGAAGGATAGAATGTCGATCGGATGACTCAACCCGTTGAGAATATCGGCCTCCGCACCTTCTACGTCAATTTTACAGAATTTCGGACAACCGTGGACGGAGATTAGTGCATCTAGCGTCGTCATCGGAACGCTGACGACTTCATCCCATCGTACATGACGAAAGCCGGGACTCCATTTCACTGCGTCGATCCATGATTCGGAGATGGTGGAAACGGTGGGATGGCGGCTGGAAATGCGCAGTTCGGTTTGTCCGACTCTGGCACCGGCAGCCTCGCGCACGAGAAAAACACGCGGGCCGCGCAAGGTCTTTTCGAGGAAGTCGGCGAAGTCAGGTTGCGGCTCGAGGGCTACCACGCGACATCCTAGCGCAAGAAATGTGCGTGTATGATTGCCGACATGCGCTCCGATATCGAAGACGAGCGCGTCATCTTCAAGAAACTCGGCATAAAGCCGCTTGAGCGCGATGCGTCGCCAAGGCTGGCAATAATAGATGATCAATGAGCGCAGCAGGCCGATCGGCAGCCTCATGTAGTGGCCTTATGACCCAGAAGATCAAGAATATCGATGGCGAAGGAGTAAACGAGGCATGCAAGTGCAACTGCGGCAATGACGGGCGCGTAAGGTTGCTGGACGACCGGGGTAAGGATGATGCAAAGCGCTATGATCTGCATGACGCATATGGTCTTGCGGCGATAGGAATCCTCCAGTTCGCCGCGCAGTCGCGGCCAAAGCAGCCGGCCGAGCAGGAAGAGGTGACGCATCACGCCGATGAGAATCACCCAGGCACCTGCCTTTCCGAGTGCAAAAGCCATTACGGAGAGGGACAGGATTAGCGCCGCGTCGATTTCCATGTCGAAGCGGCCACCGAAGGAAGAGCACTGGCCGGCGCGGCGTGCCAGCCACCCGTCGAACCCGTCGAGAGAAAGAGCGAAAATCGCGGCCGCAACGAAGGCCCACATCCACATTTCCATCGCCGGCGCGCTTAGCCAGTCTGTCTCGAACAGAAGGCCGCCCAGAAGGCATGTCATGCTGGCGCGAAACGCAGTGATGGCATTTGCCGCCCCGAAGCGGGCGTGCGGATATTTATCGAGATAAAACACGACAAACGAAGACACAGCTGTGTAGGCAGCCAGTGAAAACACGGCAAAGCCGACGCCAAAATCCAGCAGTGCGTGGAGCGTTACGATTGCCGCGAGTAGAAGTGCGCCGATACAGGCGAGAATTACGAGGGTATCGGTGAGGATCGAGCGCGAGCGCCACGCTTCGACCGGGCCTGCTGTATGATGACGAGCTGATGCAGCAAGGCTCATGCTGATCGCTCCAGAGCTGCAATGTCGATCATGTGTCCGGCGCGAACGGATTTTGTGCGCAGATAGTTCAGATTTTCCGCCGTGACCACGCCGCCAACCGCGGTCCGCCCGATGACGTCAATGCCGCTCTTGCGCAGATAGGCGATTTTCGTCGGGTTGTTCGTCAGGAGATCGACCTTGTCGATGCCCATTATCGATAGCATCGCTACCGCAGCTTCATATTTGCGATGGTCTGGCCCGAAACCCAGCTCGGCATCCGCATCTATCGTATCCAGACCTTCGTGCTGATAGCCATAGGCACGCATCTTGGCTCCGATGCCGGTGCCGCGGCCTTCCTGATCGAGATAGAGCATGATGCCACCGCCTGCTTCGTACATGGCAGCGAGACCGTTACGCAACTGGTCTCCGCAATCGCATTTCAAAGAACCGCAAAGATCACCGGTGATGCATGAGGAGTGGATACGAACAGGAACCGGTTTGGAGGAATCCGGCTTTCCAACGACGATCGCGATCTGATCGCGCTGGGCGATGCCGCCGCGGAACACGAAGAACTCGCAATTGCCGAAATCCTTCAGCGGCACCATGGTGCGCACCACCAGTTCAAAACGCTGTGCGTGTCTGGCTGCCTGCGATACGTCATCGACGTTGACGCTGACGCATCCATCAAACAGCTGGCGCGAACGAGAAATGTCGGCGCAAACGACCCCCGGCAGAAGCAGGGAAAGTTGAGCCAGTGAAGAAGCTGAGCGCATTGCATCGGTCGCGGGGAGGAAGTGACCGGGCAAGGCCACATCGCGCGCAAAGGAAAGACGGGAGGCTTCTTCGAAATCGATGCCGGAGAGTGGAAGTGCCAGGCCGCCAGCCGTTTCAAGTCCAAGCGCTCCTGCACGGAATGGCGACAGGAAAAGCTGATGCATGTTGTCGCTGGCGACGGCAAAAAGATCGAAGGTTGAGGGGGCGCAGGCGTCCAGTGCGAGCGCGGCAATTATTTGCGCCTTGTCTTCCACGACAATAGCGCGCCCGAAGCGTAGCTCTGAGGAAGCACGCTCGCATCGAATGGCCGGATCGACTGTCATGAAACTTGTTTTGGCAATTTTGCCGCGAATGGTGGCCATCGCATGCTCCTCATGGGTATTCAGCTACGGACAACGTTCGAAACCGAATTATTTTCCCCGACGAACCTTTTTTATTTTCCGTTGCGGAACCAACCCGCCAATACGCGCTTCTAGCCTATGGATTTTATTCGATTTTCGCAGCGTAATGCGCAAAGGGGACAAAGTGAACCTGACGGCGGATCCCTTGTTCTGCTCTTTGGAAGCCAGTGCGCTATGGCTGGAGAAACCAGGCGAAGCGGCATTGCGCCAAGAACATCTGCCGCAACCTGCAGACGATCAGATCGTATTGCGTTCGCGGTTTGGCGCGATCAGCCGGGGAACTGAAGCTCTTGTCTTCAAGGGACAAGTTCCAGAGAGCGAATGGCAGCGCATGGAATGCCTGCATCAGGATGGTGATTTCGGCTTTCCCGTCAAATATGGCTATTGTCTGGTCGGCGAGATTGAAGCTGGGCCGCATGATATGATTGGCAAGCGCGGCTTCTGTCTCCATCCGCATCAAACGCGGGCACTTCTGAAGGTGGAGACTTTCCACCCGATTCCCGAAGCTGTGCCGTCGCGTCGCGCTGTTCTCGCGGCGAACATGGAAACGGCTCTCAACATCGTCTGGGATGCAGGGATTGCTACAGGCACAAGGCTTTGCGTCTTCGGAGCGGGTGTGGTTGGCCTTCTTGTTGCGCGTATAGCGGCGAAGATCCCTGGTGTTCAGGTCACTATGGTCGATATCGATGACGCAAAACAGGAAATCGCAGAAGCTTTTGGCTGTCGTTTCGCAAATGCCGACACGCTTTCCGGAGAATTCGATGTGCTGGTCAATGTCTCGGCCTCGGGGGAGGCTTTGCAGTTGGCGATTGACAATGCGGCCCTCGAAGCAAAAATCGTCGAAGCGAGTTGGTACGGTGAAAAAACTGTCGAACTGAGACTCGGCGGGCCGTTTCACTCAAAGCGCCTCTCGATCATCTCCTCCCAGGTCGGTCTCGTTGCGGCATCACGCCGAGGGCAGGTTGATGCGAAGAGACGCATGCAGATTGCCCTTTCATTGCTCGACGATCCGTTACTCGATCTGCTCTTTTCCGGCGAAACACCTTTCGATGCGCTCCCCGCGCGCTACGGCGTTATCCTCGCCGACAAATCCACCCTTTGCCACAGAGTCATTTATTGAGGATTTGCCATGTTTGCTGTTGAGGTTCGCGACCACATGATGATCGCCCACAGTCTGCCGCGCCCGTCCTTCGGGCCCGCCCAGGGTATGCATGGAGCGACATTCCTCGTCGATGCTGCCTTCTTCACGCGAGAGCTTGATGAGGACGGACTTGCCGTCGACATAGGTCTAGCGACCGCTATTCTCGCTAGAGCATTGAAGCCGCTGAATTATAAGAATCTCGACGAAGTGGACATATTCAAGGGCAAGGTGACGACGACCGAATTTCTCGCCAAGCATATTTTTGATACGCTGGCACAAAATGTGCGTGATGGGGAGCTTGGGCACGGTAGCAGCAGTCGCGTCGCCAGAATTCGCGTCACGCTGCATGAATCGCATATTGCGCGCGGATGGTACGAGGCTGAACTTTGAGCAGAATACTATATTTTGCCTATCCGGGTGACCTGGAAATCCGTACCGGTGGTTATGGCTATGATCGCCGCATCCTCCACGCCTTGGGAAAACGGGGTTGGAAAGTGGAGGCGCTGCCGCTCGGGGAAAACTTCCCGCAACCTGACGAGCACGCACTGGCGCATGCGACGCGTATGCTCGAAACGGTGCCGGACGAAGCGTTTCTGCTGATTGACGGCCTGGCTTATGGCGTCATGCCGGAGGTTGCGCAGGTGCTTTCCGCACGCTTGAAGCTTGTGGCTCTCATCCACCATCCTTTGGCTCGCGAGGGGCATCTGGAGCCCTTGGTGAAGGAAAGGCTGGAACGCTCGGAGACTGAAGCACTGAAGCATGCGCACGCGGTCGTAGTGACCTCGCCAGCGACGAAGCGGCAATTGGCGGCCGAATTCGGTGTCGACGAGAGCAGGATTGCGATCGCGCTGCCCGGCACGGACCCTGGTATCCAGGCGTCTGGTTCGCCCGATGGCGTGCCACATATTCTGGCAATAGGCACGATCATCCGTCGCAAGGGACATGATGTGCTGGTCGAGGCATTGGCAGAAAATGCCGATCTGGAATGGACGTGCCGCATCATCGGCAACCGGTCGGTGGATGCGGCGTTCACTCAGGAGCTTGAAGATCGGATCGGACGATTGGGCCTCTCCGGACGCATCAGTCTGACCGGACAGGTCGATGATACACGTGGCGAATTGCCCGCTGCGGATATTTTCGCGCTCGCAACTTATTACGAAGGTTACGGGATGGTTTTTGCCGAGGCGATGGCTCATGGTCTGCCAATAGTTGCGACAAGAGCCGGGGCCATTCCCGATGTTGTGCCGCAGGAAGCCGGAATTCTCGTCGAACCGGGCAATGCGGCTGCTTTCGGGCAGGCGCTACGGCGGCTTCTTCAGGACAGGGAGCTTCGCACTGGACTGGCAGCCGGTTCACGCAGGCATGGGGCGACCTTACCGGGCTGGGATGAGACGGCAGCTACGATAGAAAAAGTGCTTGAGACGATCACATGAGCGGATTTCGCGAAGATTGGCTTGATCTGCGTGAATCAGCCGACTTTCTTTCCCGGGACAGGAGCTTGCTGCAAAGGGCACTCGGTTTTGCCGATGATGGCGAAGCCACCACCATTACCGACATAGGCAGCGGTACTGGTTCTACCCTGCGCGCCTTGGCCCCCGGTCTGGTTCGGCCCTTGCACTGGCGTCTTGTCGATCACGATCCGCATCTGCTCGGTATCGCAAAGAACCGACACGACAGGGAGATTTCTCTAGAATGCGTTGAAGCCGACCTGAATGACCTCGCGGCAATTCCGCTTGCTGGAACGCGATTAATGACGGCGTCCGCGCTCTTCGATCTTTGTTCACGCGCTATGATCGAGGCACTTGCCTTCGTTTTGAGACCGCGTGAAATTGGTCTTTATGCGGCTCTCAATTACGATGGCATGATCCTGTTTGAAACGCCCCACGCTCTCGATGGCGCGGCAGTCGCGGCGTTCAATGCGCATCAGCGCGGGGACAAGGGCATAGGGCCAGCTGCGGGACCTGAGGCAGCTCATATCCTTCGCGAGGTTTTTGAGGCACAGGGCTATTTGGTCGAAACGGCAAAAAGCGATTGGGCTTTGACACCCGAGCACGTTGCGCTGCAGAACGCCTTCATAGAAGGCATGGCGAGGGCTGTCGCCGAAACGGGTATGATCGACGCGGAAAAAATTGCCGCGTGGAAGGATTTCAGACTTCTGCAGACGGATCGCAGCGGTCTGCGCGTCGGTCATCTCGATATGCTGGGTCTGCCGCCAGATCAGGCGACCTTCTGAAATCACAGTCGAAGACGATATCGGAACCAATATCGTAAATGTCGATCTTTGGGCGTTGCGCCTGCGCTAACTTGTCAATGGGCGGTAGGGTAATGCCGGCGGGGCCGGCGCCGATGATGAGCGGCGCGACGGCTACATGCAGACGATCGATGCATCCGGCATTGATGAAACGCGATATAGTACAGGCACCACCCTCAACGAGGATCGTCTTCAAGCCACGTCCGCTCAGTGCGCACAGAATGTCGGAAACCTCCAGGCAACCGTTCTCCTGACGCTCGAGTGCGATTGTTTCGGCGTTGGGGGCGCGCGAATCGACGTCAGTCGCCTGCACGATGATGACTGGTGACTGCCCGTCATGCAGGAGTTTGGAGGCGTGTGGGATGCGTCCGCTCGGGTCAATCACCACGCGGGTCGGGTTTTGTCCTTCCACTGCACGAACCGTAAGGCTCGGATTGTCTGCAACGACCGTCCCGACACCGACGACCACGGCATCGACAAGGGCCCGACAACGGTGAAGGTGTGCGATTCCATCGGATCCCGACACATCTCGTGCGTCGCCGCTTTCAGTGGCCACCCGACCGTCGAGCGATTGACCGACCTGTGCAATTACCAGCGGTTTTTCCCGCTGCGCGATCGGGAGATAGAGCGCCGCGCAAGGGTCGAGGAACGCTGGCCGGACTGGTTCACCTGATCGTAAAGCCAGTAGATGCTTCCAGCAATTTTCGCGGAATGCCCTGCGCTGCATGTGCACAATGTTCATAAAATCCTCTGCAACGTAGCATCACGACGGATGAGGTGATGATAAAGAAAGCCGGCCATGTGCAATGCGAACAATCCCAGGATTGCCCAGGCGGTTATTACGTGAATGCTTATGAAGAACGCACCCAACTCACGCGACGGGCCTACGGGCGACCATACTGGAATAATGCCGAACCAGATCAGCGGAAAACCGAAGGCGTTAGTGGCGAGAAAGCCGCTGAGGGGCATGATGATCAGTGCAAGATAAAAAAGCCAGTGCACGGTAGCAGCCAGCGTTCCGGTCCAGTTACGCTCATGTTCAGGTGCGCCGGAGGTTAAACGGAAGCCGACACGCAGCAACATGAGCCACAAGACTAGAAAACCCAGCGATTCGTGGATGAGATAGAAGTCGAGCTTCACCTCATCCTTGAAATGTTCCAGCAGCAGCCCGAGCGGCCAAGTGGCAAGGACTATGCATGCCACGAGCCAGTGCAAGATGCGCAAGGACAGCGCATACCTGCTTCCCGGCGTGTCAGGTGCGATAGCCACTCTCTTCCCCGTATCTCAACCGCCTGATTTCCATAATGCGGGGTTGAGCGGAACGTTCCCTTATGCGGGCTGCGGCTTGGACCTGTGGGCGGTGACGCAGAGAATGACGCTGGTGCTAACGAGGAGCATTGCGACGATTTCCAGAATGGTCGGCAGACGTTGCTCCCATAGAAAACCATAGAGGAGCGCAAACAGCGTTTCGAAAAGAATCATCTGGCCGACCAGCGTGAGCGGGAGAAGCCGGCTCATGCGGTTCCAGCAGGCATTGCCGATAATAGACGCAAGGAAAGCCACAGCTAGCGAAATACCAATGAAATACAGCCAGTCGGGGGCTGAGTGGCTGGAACCGGTGAACACGAAGGCTGGCAGTATCAGAACGAGCGCCAATGCACCGGTAACGACGCCTGTCATCATGTTCCACTCGTCGGGCGTCAACTGGTCGAGCCGACCGAGCCAGCGGCTGTTGCCGACTGCAAAGCTCGTCCACGACGTCAGCGCGCATATGGCGCAGAGCAAGCCAAGAAGGCTCGCCGTGTCAAAACCGCTTTCGCTCCCGCTTAGCGTTTCCCATGAGATGCACAAAATTCCACCCGCCCCGAGAAGGAGCGATGGCGCCAGGGTACGCAAAGGCACAGCACCATGATCGCGGCTGCCGACGACGGTGACTGCGACAGGCAGAAAGCCGATAATGATGGAGGTCAGTGCGACGCCGCCAAGCTGCACCGCCGCGCCGATGAAAATGTAATAGATGATGTTCCCCAGCAAGCTGAGCCAGACCAGCGCCCGCCACTCTGGTCCTCCAAGATGGGCGCAAATGCGCTTGAATCTTCCGGCAACCATAATGATAGCCATCGCTCCAAACGCCAGATAGCGAGAGGCAGCGAGTTGCAACGGAGTGAAATTTTCCACGAGCTTGGGCGCGAGAAAGACAATCCCCCAGAGAGCTCCTGCGATGATGCCGAAGAATATACCTTTTTGCGTATTGCCCATGCTGTACGACCATTCTGCCGGATCACCCGCATATGACAGCGGATCAGGCATCCTTACCGTGGGACGAGCGCCACGTCTTGGCTTGAACGGGCAGAATTATGACGAAAATCGTCAAGCGTTGCGACGCAACTTTGCTGGTGTGATGCCGGTAGCAGCGCGAACCGCGCGTGTGAGGGCTGTCTGATCGGAGAAACCAGCTTCAAGAGCAACTTCGCACAGCGGCAGGCTCGTTGTCTCGATGAGCCTGAGAACGTGCTGCATTTTGAGATCGCAAAGCCACGCACGAGGGCTTTTCCCGACTTCGGCGCGAAAGGCGCGTTGCAGACTGCTGGCACTCATGCCCATCTCACGCGCCATTTCATCTGCGCTCCAGGCACGAAACGGTTCCCTCGAAAGCCGCGCAAGCAGTGCATCGAGTTTCCCTGCCGATGTTCCTTTCTCCGGCACGAGTGTGTCGAGCAGGAGGGAAAGCCAGCCGTCGGCTATGGTTCGACCGGGCGCCTTGCGTTCGCGTAGATGTGCCATGTAGCCGCACAGATGTGCAGTTGATGCATCCATTGGCAGGTAGATCTGGCGGGAAAAAGTCTCAAGCACACGCGGCGTGAAGCTGTTGAGCGGCACGTCCACGATAACGGAACGATTGCCGCATGGACCGATCTGATCATGCGGCGCTTCAGGCGCAACGAAGGCGCATAATCCCTTGCCCAGGCGGCCGCCACGGCCGCCGATTTCCATGTCCAGTGTTCCTGAAATAGGCAATACAAACTGCGCATAGCCATGGGCATCGAGGCCGATGCTTTCAGGATAGGAGCGAAGATGGATCTCGACGGACATGCTTTTGTCTCGGTGGCTCTGGCAAGAATATTTAACGCTTTTGGCGACCGCGTACCAGAGATCAAAGAGGGCGGCACTTCGGCCGCCCCTTAATATCAGGAATCCCACATTTCGGGAGCCAGGTCAGGCGGATTGACGATACGTCCATCCGGTCGGGCCAGTGCCGCGATCCGCTGATTGTCTTCGTCACTGAGTTCAAAATCGAAGATTGCAAAATTTTCAGCCAAACGGCTTTCCGTCACCGTCTTGGAAAGGGTGATGAGTCCGTCCTGCTGGACGATCCAGCGCAGCACCACCTGCGCGATGCTCTTTCCATGTGCGCTCGCGATCTCCCGCAGAACGGGGTCATTCAGCACCTTGCCGTCGGCCATGGCATAATAGGCGGTGATGGAGATTCCGGCCTTTCGCGCCGCTGCAATCAGCTTCGACTGGTCAAGGTAGGGATGATATTCCACCTGATTGGTAACGATCGGCGTTTCGCTCAGCCTTGCCGCTTCCTCCATCAGGGCAATGCTGAAATTGCTGACGCCAATGTGGCGCACCTTGCCAGCCTTCTGGACTTCGTTGAGAGCGCCGATGCGTTCGGAAAGCGATACATCGCTCTTTGGCCAGTGCAGCAAAAGCAGATCGACGTGATCGGTCTTCAGCTTCTTCAAGCTTTCGTCCACCGACGCGATCAGGTCGTCATGGCGATATTTATCGACCCACACTTTCGTCGTGAGGAAAATGTCGTCGCGCGCAATGCCGGAAGCCTGGATCGCTTCACCGACCTCTATCTCGTTTCCGTAAATCTGCGCCGTATCCACGTGGCGAAAGCCGGTTTGCAGAGCTTTTGGCAGGATACGCAAAGTATCTGCACCGGGAACGCGATAGACGCCAAAACCGAGTGCAGGAATATTTGCGCCGTTTGCAGTGACGAGATGCATGAAAGCTCCTTGGAGAGGCTGTTACAATTCTTTCGTAGCTGGGAACTCCGACGTTCCGCTTCAAGCCAAGAAAACCTTTTAAATAGCTGAATAGATGTACGATTTCTCTGAAAGCACCTTCATACTTTGACTGGAGGTCAGAAAATGAACATCAAGAGCCTTCTTCTCGGCTCCGCTGCAATGGTTGCAGCAGTCTCTGGCGCTCGCGCAGCCGACGCAGTCGTCTTCGCTGAGCCGGAACCCATGGAATATGTCCGCGTCTGTGACGTTTACGGCGCTGGCTTCTATTACATCCCGGGTACCGAAACCTGCCTCAAGATCGGCGGTTACGTTCGTTACCAGATCAACGCTTCGGAACGCGGCGCTAACGACGGCTTCATCAAGCAGGGTCGTGCGACGCTCGGTATCGACGCTCGTTCGGAAACCGAACTCGGCACGCTGCGTTCGTTCATCGAACTGCGCGCTCAGTACAACTCGGGCTCCCCAGACGCAGTTTCGCTCCGTCAGGCCTTCATCGAACTCGGCGGCTTCAAGGCACCCATTATCACAGGTTGCGAGTAAAAAAATGGAATGTCCCGATATATTGGGAGGAGTTGGAAAGAATTTTTCGATTGAATATAAGGGTATTGGGACTTCGCTTTATCTTAATTCATCCGAATCTACTAAAACAGTATTGGATGAAGAGTTAATAAATCTGTCCGAGTTGATGCGTCGCCATGGTGACATCCTCTGGGAGAACGGGAAGCACAAGGATAATGTACGCTCCTTCATCGGAGAGCTTGACGAAATTCTCTGTGGGCGCAGCTTTTCGGTTTTCAGCCAGGAGATGCTAGACGGGTTGATCGGCACCTTGCGCAATCGGGGAAACAGCAACGCAACGATCAACCGGAAGATGGCTGCTCTAAGCAAGCTTTTGAAAAAAGGCGAGAAAATGGGGGAGGTGGCGAAGCTTCCCACGTTTCAGAGGCAGAAGGAGCGGCAGGGACGCATCCGGTTTCTTGAAGGCGAGGAAGAAAGCCGTCTCTTCGAAGCGATCCGCAATCTCAACGAGGAATATTACAATTTTTCCGTGTTTCTGGTTGATACCGGCGCGCGCCTAGGGGAGGCGACCGGTCTGCACTGGAATGATTATGATGGCGTCCGGGCAACTTTTTGGCTGACCAAATCCGGCAGGAGCCGCTCGGTCCCTCTGACATGCCGGGCGAAGGAGGCGATCAAGGCGATGCAGAAGCGTCGCAACGGCCCGTTCTCCAATATCAAGCAGTATCAGTATCGGCAGGCATGGAATCTCGCGAAGACTCAAGTGGGTCTGGGACGCGACACCGAACTTGTGCCGCACACTTTGCGTCATACCTGCGCCTCGAGACTGGTGCGAGGCGGGATCGATATCCGGCGCGTGCAAATGTGGCTAGGCCATCAGACTTTGCAGATGACCATGCGTTATGCGCATCTTGCGACCGCTGATCTGGATTCCTGCGTGCCGGTGCTGGAACGGCGGCAATAGTCGCGGCCAGTCAGCCCTGTCCAATGATGGAGCGGTAATCGGCGGCGGAAGTCAGAAGCTGATCGCTCTCGTCTTTCAGGTTGACACCGCTTATCTGGCGGTCGAACGCCTGGTCAATCAGCCATATCGCCTTTTGTGCAGCAAGATGCGGCCTCAGCCCGTTGTCGCGTATGTTGGAGATGCAGTTGCGTTCCGCGTCGTTACGACCGGGGCGAGGCGCATAGGTGATATAAGCGCCCAAGCTGTCAGCCGAGGACAGCCCGGGCCTTTCGCCGATCAGCACTATCGCAAGTCGCGCCTCAAGGATGGCTCCGATTTCGTCGCCGATGGCCACGCGGCCATTCTCGACCAGGCAGACGGGTGCCAAGGTTAGCCTTCTGGCTTGGGTGGCTTCAATGAAGCTGGCAAGAAAGCCTTGTGTATGCGTTGAAACAGCAGTGGCCGAGAGGCCGTCGGCAATGATGATTGCGATATCGCCGGGCTCGCGATTCAGGGCAACGAGTGCCTGCTTGCTTTCGGGATCAAGCTTGCGGCCGAGATCGGGACGGCGCAGATAGGTGGCGCGGTCCTTTGCTGCGCTCTGAACCTGCAACGCTTCAAGGGTGTGTGATTGCAGGAATGCGATGAGAGATTGCGGATCAAACCCTGTATGCACCGCATCGCGTGCCAGCGCATGTGCATAAGCGAAATCGAGCACCGCATGGGTGGGGATGGCCGAGCCACTGCGCCCCATGGCGATGCGCGCGTCGGTAAATTGCGCCAAGTTTCGCCAGTTGTCGTCCGTTTTGGCTGGCTTCCTGTCGCTCACGCCGCTTCTCCACGCGTTGCAATATCGAGCAGACGCTGATGCTCGTTCTGCTTCAGAAGTGCGCCGTCATTGCCAGTAATCTCCATCTTCTGCAGCCACGCCTCGAATTCCGGCGCGCGTTTAAGGCCAAGAACTTCGCGAATATAGAGTTGATCGTGGAAGGAGGTGGACTGGTAGTTCAGCATGATATCGTCAGCACCCGGCACTCCTATGATGAAATTGACGCCCGCTACGCCCAGCATAGTCAGAAGCGTATCCATATCGTCCTGATCGGCCTCTGCATGATTGGTATAGCAAATATCGCAGCCCATCGGCACGCCCAGCAACTTGCCGCAGAAGTGATCCTCCAGCCCTGCACGCAGGATCTGCTTGCCATCATAGAGATATTCCGGACCAATGAACCCGACCACCGTGTTGACGAGCAATGGGTCGAAGGCGCGGCAGACAGCATAGGCCCGCGCTTCCGCCGTTTGCTGATCAAGACCGTGATGGGCATTGGCGGAAAGGGCCGAACCCTGACCCGTTTCGAAATACATGACATTGTCACCGGCCGTTCCGCGCTTGAGATTGCGCCCGGCTTCCATGCCTTCCCTTAGAATATCGAGTGTCACCCCGAAGCTTGCATTTGCCGCCTGTGTCCCGGCTACCGATTGGAAGACGAGATCGATGGGGACGCCTTTCTCGATCATGGCGATGGTCGAGGTTATATGAGTGAGAATGCAGGCCTGCGTGGGAATGGCGTAACCGGAGATGATTTCGTCGAGCATAATGGCGAGATCAGTTAAAATCGCGCCGCTGTCGGAAGCGGGGTTAATGCCGATAACGGCATCGCCACAGCCATAGAGCAAGCCGTCCACGATGCTTGCGGCAATGCCGCGGCGATCATCTGTTGGATGGTTCGGTTGCAACCTTACGGCCATGGTGCCGGGCAGGCCGATCGTGTTGCGAAAACGCGTGACCACGCTTGCTTTACGTCCGACGCTGACAAGATCCTGGTTGCGCATGATTTTGGAGACGGCTGCCACCATTTCAGGGGTAAGCCCTGACGCGAGTTGCGCAAGCGTTTGCCGATCGGCTTGCGGCGAGAGGAGCCAGTCGCGAAAATCACCGACGGTCAGATGCGAGACGAGCTTGAAAGCATCCGCATCGTGGCTGTCGAAAATGAGCCGCGTCACCTCGTCCTCTTCGTAAGGTACAAGGGCCTCTTGCAGAAACCGCGTCAGCGGCACGTCGGCCAATGCCATTCTGGCAGCAATGTTTTCCGTCGCGCTTTCCGCGGCCACACCTGCCAGGAGATCGCCGGAGCGGAGAGGGGTCGCCTTTGCCATCAGCGTCTTCAGATCGGCAAAGTGCCAGAGTGTTCCGCCCGCATTGATGCGATAGCCCATCGGTCGTCCGTTCCCTGTTTTCGGTCAGATTGCCACGTCTCGCCGACAGGTCAAGGGGAAGAGCAATCTGGTCCTGATCAACGATAGAGTAGACCTGACGCCCACTAGCTTCTATTCAGGTGCGCGACTGGAGAGAAACATGATTCGTGCCCTCTATGATTGGACGATGCGCCTAGCTGCCAAGCCGAAGGCCACCTATGCGCTTGGAGCCGTTTCCTTCGCCGAAAGCTCGTTCTTTCCGATCCCCCCGGATGCGCTTCTCATCCCCATGATATTGTCCAGCCGGGCAAGAGCCTGGCGGCTTGCCTTCATCTGCACGGCAGCATCCGTCCTGGGGGGCCTGGCCGGTTATCTGATCGGAGCCTTTCTGTTCGAACAACTCGCCACGCCGATATTGCGGCTCTATGGCTATGCTGACCAGTTCGGATCATTCGCAGAATTTTATAATGCGTGGGGAACATGGATCGTGCTTATCGGCGGGCTGACCCCGTTCCCTTATAAGATCATCACGATTGCCAGCGGCGCGACTGGCCTCGATATTGTGACCTTCCTCATTTTCAGTTTCATTGCCCGCGGAATGCGTTTTTATGCAGTTGCGGCACTACTTTACTGGGTTGGGCCGCCGGTACGCGAGTTCATCGAGCGGAGGTTGGGGTTGGTCTTTTCGGTCGCTGTTGCGCTTCTGCTTGGCGGCTTCGTTGCTGTCCGGTTTTTCTTCTAAACGCGAGAAGCCCGCTTTGGGCGGGCTTCTCTGTTCTATCGTGGACTAGCGACCGTTGATAAGGTCAGCGGTAATGTCGTAGCTCCCGGTCAGACGCATTTTGTAGACCTGATAATTCTCCATCACGCGCTGCACGTAGGATCGTGTTTCAGTGAACGGAATACGTTCGACCCAATCGACCACCGCGTCAATATCCTTGCCGCGCGGATCGCCATATCGCTCCGCCCATTCGCGGGCCCGGCGCGGACCTGCATTGTAGCCCGCGAAGGTCATGATGTAGGACCCGTTGAAATTCTCCAGCTGCTGCGCGAGATAGGCCGCTCCGAGCGTGGCATTGTAAGCGGCATCGCTGGTCAGTCTGGATTTCGAATAGCCGAGGCCGGTTTTCTTGGCCATCTCCTGCGCGGTGCCGGGCATGAGCTGGAGCAGGCCTGCCGCGCCGACTGGCGAGATCGCACCGACATTGAACTCACTCTCCTGGCGGGCAATGGCGTAGGCGAGCGCCTTGCCGGCTGCGCCAATGCGCGCCGAATCCGGAATCGCACCGAGCGGGTGAGCTAGCGCCCCGATTTCCAGACCGCGATTGGCGGCAATTTTGCCGACTTTGAGCGACAGATAATGCCCGCTCTCTTTTTCCGCCAGAACGGCGAGGAGAGCAAGTTCTCCTGGACTTGTGAGTTCGCTCGCCATGCCGAAATAGAGCGGTGTAGCAAGTGACGCATGATCGGCTTGGATCAGGCGTTTGATGGCCTGCGTGCCAGGACGGCTTTCAAAGGCAAGGCGCTCGCTTGGTGTTGGACTTGGATAGGGGACGGGAACGGAGTGCAGGCCCAGCTTGGCTCCGGCAAGCTGGCCGTAATAGGTGGCACCGTATTGTGCCGCACGGCGATAATAATCCTGAGCGTTGCCGCCACCGCCAGCTTCTGCGGCGCGTCCGAGCCAATAATAGCCGCGCGAACGCGAGATGGGGCCGTCAGCAATCCGCAGAATCTGGTTGAAATGATGCGCTGCCGCCTTTGCGTTACCCGTCCCGCGCAAAGCGAACCAGCCAGCATGGAATTCAGCGTCCACGACGACCGAAGGTTTGCCGCCGGTATGCTGAGCCGCAACCTTATAAGCGAGATCCGGCTTGCCAACATCCAGCAATTCACGCGAAAGCACTCGACGTTCCACCCACCACGCATCCGGGTCGATCAGCGAAGCGAGGTCCTTTGGGGCTTGCAAAATGGTCTGCGCGGCCTGGGTGAAGCGTTCCTTGCGCCGCTCATAACGCGCCTTGGCGAATATGTAGCCGGCGGAACGCTGTGCTGCCGGAACCTTGCCCAGAAGGGCGGCGGCATTGGCTTCGTTTCGGGTTGCCGCAGCCCATGCCTTGAGAAGAGACTCGGCGCCGGCTAGGCCTGCGACGCGTTCAGCAGAGGTGATCCGGTCAATATAAAGCATCGCCTCCATGCGTACGCGATGATCTGCGCGCGACAGAACAGAGCCGAATTCGCGAATGATCGCCTGTTCATCCTTGGCGTCGAGCTTTTCCTTGCGCCAGAAGGGGGCAAGCGTGTTGCGGGCCTGTTCGACCTGTCCGAGCGCAATATGGGCACGCGCTTTGATCTGCGCGCCTTCGATCGTCTCCGGCTTGGTATTGCCGAAAGCCTGGAGCACGAGTTGGGGTGCCGGGTTTTCCTTCAGCAAAGCGCGTTCGCTTTTGGCGCGCAGGCCCTTGGCGCCGGGCCAGCCACGCAATTCGGCGGAAGCTGCTGCTATTTCACCGCTATTCAGGTTGCCGGAAGCACGATGGACAAGCGCCCAGGTCAGGATCTGACGGTCGAGTGAGCCGGAAGGCAAACGATCGCGAGAGGCCAGAGCTGTTGCGACATTGCCGCGGGCAAGCGCATCAAGACCGGCTTTCAACACGGGCATGTTGCTTCCGCCTCGCGCTGGCGTGGCCATGCGGTCACCAGAAATTGCGCCGGTTGTCAGGCTGGTGTCGAGCGAGTTGAAGGATTCGGGCCGTTGCTGCGGAATCGGGCCATAGGAAAGCGCATCATTGGCCATGGATGGGCTTGCTGCCAGCCAGAGCGCAGTGCAGATCAAAAATGCATTTCGCCGGTTCGACATTAAAATTCCCGCAAGTCGAAGGTCGTTGCCGGCGGACTGCGCCGACAAGGATCGCCAGATGTTCTTATGCCGCAGCTCCTTGTGCAAGCCCTGCTGCACCGTTCGCAATGATCTCGACCGGTTCGATACCGGTGAAGCTACAGCTGCGACGATCTTCGCAACACTTCATTAACAATCGCCTACCGGCCATTCACGAATAGTTTAAATTTTAGCGCTGTGACGCGCATGCTTCTGTGCGACGGCGAAATGTCAGAACTATGGTGATGCCGCTTGCAATTGCGCCTAAAAAGCGCGAAACCGCGAAATCGATATTAATCTGCCTTGTTGGAGTTTGGCATATGTTGAGAGGCTCGATTACAGCGCTCGTGACCCCGTTTCTCGAAGACGGACGTCTCGACGAAAAAGCCTTTCGCGAATTTGTCGAGTGGCAGATTGCAGAGGGTACGACTGGACTTGTTCCTGTCGGCACCACCGGCGAAACGCCTACATTGACGCATGATGAGCATCATCGCGTCGTCGAAATCTGCGTCGAGGTCGCGGCCAAGCGCGTACCCGTGATCGCGGGTGCCGGTTCGAATAATACACGTGAGGCCATCAGCCTTTCGCAGTTCGCAGAAAAGGTAGGCGCCGATGGTGTCCTCGTCGTCACGCCCTATTATAACAAGCCGAACCAGCGTGGACTTTACGAGCATTTCGCAGCCGTCGCCAAGGCCACGAGCTTGCCAGTCATTATCTATAATATTCCGCCGCGTTCGATCATCGACATGATGCCGGATACGATGGGCCAGCTCGTGCGGGATTGCTCGAATATTCGCGGTGTCAAGGATGCGACCGGCAAGGTCGAGCGCGTCAGCGAACAACGTGCCACGTGCGGCAAGGATTTCATCCAGCTTTCCGGTGAAGATGCCTCGGCCCTCGGCTTTAACGCACATGGCGGGGTAGGGTGTATATCGGTTACGGCGAATGTTGCGCCACGCCTGTGCGCCGAGTTCCAGAAAGCATCCTTGTCGGGCGATCGTGATCGCGCCATCGAGTTGCAGGACCGCTTGATGCCGCTGCACAAGGCGCTGTTCCTCGAGCCTAACCCGGCTGGCGTGAAATATGCGCTGTCCCGTCTGGGCAAGGTCAAGAACGCACTTCGCCTGCCGATGGTGACGGTCGAGGAGGCCACCCAGAGGAAGATCGACGCCGCCTTGGTGCACGCGGGATTGCTGAACTAAGCATTTCTATAGACAGGGAAAAATTCTCTCGCGAAATTGCGGGAGAATGCCTATTTAAAGCCCATGGCCGAAAAGAAAACGAATTACAAAGTTATTTCGGAAAACCGCAAGGCGCGCTTTTCCTACGAGATACTAGACACGCTCGAAGCGGGCTTGGTGCTGACAGGCACCGAGGTCAAGTCGTTGCGCCGCAGCCAGGCTAATATCCAGGAGTCATACGCTTCTGTCGAGGGCGGGGAAATCTGGCTGATCAACTCCTACATTCCCGAATATCTCGAAGGCAATCGCTTCAACCATGAGCCTCGCCGCCGCCGCAAGCTCCTCGTAAGCAAGCGGGAAATGGCGCGTCTGGCGCAGAGCGTCGAAAAAGAGGGCATGACCATGGTGCCCCTGAAGCTCTATTTCAATGAGCGTGGCATGGCCAAGCTGCAACTGGCCGTCGGACGCGGCAAGAAGCTTCACGACAAGCGCGAAACTGAAAAACAACGCGACTGGAATCGCGAGAAATCACGTTTGTTGAAGAACTACGGTTGAGCTTTTAGACAACTGGCGGCTTGGTCAGTCTTTCAGCGCGTCCAGATAGGCGCGTACTGCCCTGAATACGTCAACGAACATTTCGGTGGTGAGGCGGCCTGTATTCGTATTGTACCGGGAGCAGTGGTAGCTTGAGAAGATGCGGATATTTCCGATATCGCTCTGGCCGCCATGGCTGAAAGGATGGGCGGCAACCTTGCCTTCCAGCGCACGCACGACCGACTGATGCGAAATAGTTCCCAGCGTAACGATGGCGCGCAGATTTTCGAACCGCGCGATCGTCGGCTTCAGAAAGGTCCTGCACTGATTGATTTCGGCGCCAACCGGTTTGTTTTCCGGCGGTACGCATCGCACGGCGTTGGTGAGCGCAGCATCGACCAGAGTCAAGCCGTCATCCGGGCGCGCCTTGAAGACGCCTTTGGCAAAGCCGAACTCGATGAGAGTGCTGTAGAGGAGATCTCCGGCATAGTCGCCGGTGAACGGTCGTCCGGTGCGGTTCGCTCCGCGCACGCCTGGCGCAAGGCCAACGATCAACAGTTTGGCGGAAGCATCACCGGCCGCAGGCAGAAAAGTTGGGACGGGTGCATTGAACCAGCTTGGTTCACGCGTGCGCCACTCCTGGATAAAATCGTGCAGGCGAGGGCAGAGCGCGCAATCCCGGTCTGGTTCCGGTCCAAGAGGAAAAGTCGATGCTCGCATGGTCTTTCCGGCAGGCCCGTTAAGGCATGAGGGTGAGCGGGAGCGGGAGGCTCGCCTTATATCTCAGGAGGAAGCGCTCAATCGAGTAAAAACCGAATCGGCGGCAACGCATACCGACGCATTGCCGCCAGGAAAATCAGATCGCGTCGTCGAAATTGCCAGCAGGCTCACGACGCTGCGGACGCTCGCTCAACTCGCGGCCAACTTCCTTTTCCATCGTCTGAAGATCGATGAAATGATCGGCCTGACGGCGCAGTTCGTCGGAAATCATTGGTGGCTGCGAGGACATGGTCGAGATGACGGAAACCTTGCGGCCGCGCCGCTGCAGAGCCTCGACCAATGAACGGAAATCACCATCGCCCGAGAAGATGACATAGTGGTCGACGACATCGGCAAGTTCCAGCGCATCGATCGCGAGTTCGATGTCCATGTTGCCCTTGATCTTGCGGCGCCCGGTTGCATCGGTAAATTCCTTCGCCGGCTTCGTCACGACCTTGTAGCCATTATAGTCCAGCCAGTCGATCAGCGGACGGATCGAGGAATATTCCTGATCCTCGACGAGAGCCGTATAATAATGCGCACGCAACAGATATCCACGTTTCTGAAACGACGATAAAAGCTTGCGATAATCAATATCGAAGCCGAGCGCGCGGGAGGTTGCATAGAGGTTCGCGCCGTCGATGAAGAGGGCAATTTTCTCGCGTGGATCAAACATTAGTCGAAAGTCCTTTTCCGCAATAGGCTATCAAGGCAATTTCAGAGGCTTTAAGAACAGGTAAGGCCTCGTTTGACCCCGCATGTCCCCCAAAGAATGCTCTTAACCCCGCTTCTTACACTTTCCAAGAGATAAATGTAACAAGCGCGTCCCTGCCATATTGTTCCGCTTCCGGTGCACCGGTTGCGGCCTTCGGTCATTTTAGCCGGGAGAATACCGGCCCCTGTTCGGGCAAAGTGCCAGATACCCTTGTATTGCAGGTGATATCGCGCTATGTGACGCGTTCAAATCCCAATTTCGCGATACATGAAAGGGGCAATCCATGGCCCGCGTCACTGTTGAGGACTGCATCGACAAGGTCGACAATCGGTTCGAGCTCGTTCTTCTCGCAGCTCACCGCGCCCGTCTGATCTCGCAGGGTTCGCAGATCACGGTCGACCGCGACAACGACAAGAATCCTGTCGTTGCTCTGCGCGAAATCGCTGACGAAACCCTCTCGCCAGGCGATCTGAAGGAAGATCTGATTCACTCGCTGCAGCGCCATGTCGAGGTTGACGAACCGGAAGATTCAGCGCCCGTTGCAGCAGAAGGTTCAGAAGATTTCGATACTGTCGACGATGTCGTCACTTTCGATCGCATGTCGGAAGAAGATCTTCTGGCTGGCATCGAGGGTCTCGAACCGCCGGAAAAAAGCGAAGATTTCTGATAGAGAAGGGCGTGAAGCGCCCTTTTTTATTAGGAACTTCACCGCTAAATATGACGTGCGTCGCGAAAATTTTGCGGCGCATGTTTCATTTTCGCGCTCTCTTCTTGATGGCGCGCAAGAATAGTCGCGGGAAATTCGCCAATGATGCGCCAATATGAGCTTGTCGAGCGCGTGCAGCGCTACAAGCCGGAGGTAAATGAAGCTCTGCTCAACAAGGCGTATGTTTACGCCATGCAGAAGCACGGATCACAAAAACGAGCATCAGGCGATCCCTACTTTTCCCACCCTCTCGAAGTGGCGGCCATTCTGACGGAAATGCGCATGGATGAGGCAACGATCGCCGTTGCTCTTCTGCATGACACGATCGAGGATACGACCGCGACTCGCCAGGAAATCGATGAGCTGTTTGGCTCCGAGATGGGTACGCTTGTCGAGGGCCTGACCAAGCTCAAGAAGCTGGATCTCGTCTCGAAGAAGGCCGCGCAGGCTGAGAATCTGCGAAAGCTCTTGCTTGCCATTTCCGAAGACGTGCGCGTGCTTCTCGTCAAACTGGCCGATCGCCTGCACAATATGCGCACGCTGGGTGCCATGCGCGAGGACAAGCAGATCCGCATAGCTGAAGAGACGATGGATATCTACGCGCCGCTCGCCGGCCGCATGGGTATGCAGGATATGCGCGAGGAACTTGAAAACCTCTCCTTCCAGATCATCAATCCGGAAGCGTACCGGACCGTAACCGCGCGCCTTGAGGACGTCTTCGAGCGCAGTGAATCCGTCATTGGCGAGATCGAGGGTGCCCTCGGCAAGCTGTTCGATGAGTATGGCATAAAGGCTGTCGTGAAGAGCCGGCAGAAAAAGCCGTGGTCGGTCTTCCGCAAGATGGAAAGCAAGGCGCTTTCCTTCGGTCAGCTTTCCGATCTCTATGGCTTCCGTGTTCTGGTGGACAAGGTTGCCGACTGCTATCTGGCTCTGGGCGCCATCCACACCACATGGTCGATGGTTCCGGGGCGCTTCAAGGATTACATCTCGACACCGAAGCAGAATGATTACCAGTCGCTGCACACGACGATCGTAGGGCCGTTGCGCCAGCGCGTGGAGCTGCAGATTCGTACGCGAGCCATGGACACGGTCGCGGAATACGGTGTTGCTGCACATTCGATCTATAAGGACAAGGGAGGCAGTTCGAGCGCTTCGCTGAAGGAGACCAATGCCTATGCCTGGCTTCGCCGTACGATCGAAGCACTGTCCGAAGGCGATAATCCGGAAGATTTTCTCGAAAATACCAAGCTTGAACTGTTTCAGGATCAGGTCTTTTGCTTCACCCCGAAAGGGCAGCTCATAGCGCTGCCGCGTGGCGCGACCCCGATCGATTTTGCCTATGCGGTGCATACGGATGTGGGCAACACCTGCGTTGGCGTGAAGATCAACGGGCGTATCATGCCTTTGATGACAGAGCTGAAAAATGGCGACGAAGTCGAGATCGTACGCTCCAAGGCGCAAGTGCCACCGACGGCGTGGGAATCGGTCGTGGTCACCGGCAAGGCACGTTCGGCGATCCGGCGTGCAACGCGCAATGCTATCCGTAAGCAATATTCGGGTCTCGGCACGCGCATACTCGAGCGCAGCTTCGAGCGCGCTGGCAAAACTTTTTCGAAGGATGCCTTGAAAAACGTCCTGCACCGTTTGGCCCGCAAGGATATTGAGGACGTGCTGGCAGCCGTCGGACGCGGCGAGATCGCCTCGGCTGATGTTTTGAAAGCCGTCTTCCCCGAGATGAAGGACGACAGGCACGCTACACCGAAACAGAAGGTGGATGGCTGGGTCAATCTTGGCAACGCGACCGGCATGCTGTTTCAGGTCCAGGGCGAGGGGCAGGAAGCAGGCAAGGCTTCTGCTGCGTTACCCATTCGCGGCATACATGGGGATCTTCCGGTACGCTTTGCGCCGGAAGGGGCAGTTCCGGGCGACCGTATTGTCGGCATTATGCAGGCAGGTTCCGGCATTACCATCTATCCGATCCAGTCGCCGTCCCTGACTGCCTTCGATGACCAGCCGGAGCGCTGGATCGATGTTCGCTGGGACATTGACGAGGACAGCAATGAGCGCTTTCCGGCTCGCGTTTCGGTCACCGCCATCAACGCACCGGGCTCGCTTGCCGACATCGCGCAGGTGATTGCGGCGGCTGACGCCAATATCGACACATTGACGATGTTGCGTACGGCGCCCGATTTCACCGAGATGCTGATTGACCTCGAGATCCGTGATCTCAAGCATCTCAATCGGCTTTTATCGCAGCTCAAGGAAAACAAGTGGGTATCTGCCGCGCATCGCGTGAACGGATGATGCTTTTCGAGAAGGGAGAAGAAACATGATCATCGGCATGGGCTCCGACCTTATCGATATTCGCCGTATCGAAAAGACACTCGAAAAGCATGGCGAGCGCTTTATCGAGCGCGTGTTTACGGATATCGAGCGACGAAAGTCGGAAGGACGCAAGCAACGTGCCGCTTCTTACGCCAAGCGTTTCGCGGCCAAGGAGGCCTGCGCCAAGGCGCTCGGCACCGGGCTTGCGCAGGGCGTTTTCTGGCGCGACATGGGCGTGGTCAACAAGCCGAGCGGGAAACCCACCATGTCGCTGACCAACGGAGCGGAGCGGCGACTGCATGCGCTGCTCAGGCCAGGACAGCGGGCGGTGATCCACCTGACGATCACCGATGACTATCCGCTTGCCCAGGCATTTGTCATCATCGAGGCATTAAGCGTCGAATAAACGCCGCAGTTTGCGGTTTTCAAAAACCAGCTTGTCCACGCTTGTTGCCCTCATATGGCCGAGCGGCTAGAGAATGAGCAGCGACAAATTAGGACCCTACCAGCGTGGCTGATACATCTTCCAAGAAATCCGGCGGTTTCGGCGAAACGCTGAGCGTCATCGTTCAGGCGATTCTGCTTGCCTTCGTTATCCGTACCTTCCTGTTCCAGCCGTTCTCCATTCCGTCCGGCTCAATGCGTCCGACGCTGCTCGAGGGCGATTATCTTTTCGTCACGAAGTGGTCCTACGGCTTTTCGCGCTATTCCTTTCCGTTCTCCCCGAATCTCTTTGAAGGGCGCATCTGGGACGGACAGCCGGAGCGCGGGGATGTGGTAGTCTTCAAGTTTCCGCCGGATCCGAGCATTGATTATATCAAGCGCGTCATCGGCCTGCCGGGCGATCGTGTGCAGATGCGCGGCGGCGTGCTTTTCCTGAACGGCGAAGCTGTCCCGCGTGAAAAGACCGGCGAGATCAACAATCCCGATATTACCCAGGTCAATCGTCCCGTCGACGTCTATCGGGAAACTTTGCCGAACGGCGTTTCCTATGACACGCTTGACCTTGCGCCGAACACGATGGGCGACGACACACGCGAATTCGTCGTGCCCGAAGGCCATTATTTCATGATGGGCGATAATCGCGATAACTCCTCCGACAGCCGCTTCAATGTTGGCTTCGTACCGCATGAAAATCTGGTCGGAAAAGCCAACATCATCTTCTTCTCGATTGCCGGTGGCTCAAGCCCTCTGGAAATCTGGAACTGGCCTTCCGAACTGCGTCCGTTGCGCCTGTTCAGCTTCGTAAAGTAAAGACGCATGAGTACACGTAAACTTTCGCCGCAAGCTCTGGCTGAAGCTCTGGAGGAAGCAACCGGCCACAAGTTCCATGACCCGGAACCGCTGCGGCGTGCGCTCACGCATGCCAGTGCCCGCAAGAGCACGGGCTTCGATTACGAGCGTTTCGAGTTCCTGGGAGATCGCGTGCTGGGCCTGGTGATAGCCGATCTTCTGTTCCGCTGCTTTCCTGACGCAAGCGAAGGGGAGCTTTCATTGCG
This sequence comes from Limoniibacter endophyticus, assembly GCF_014652835.1. Lineage (GTDB taxonomy): Bacteria > Pseudomonadota > Alphaproteobacteria > Rhizobiales > Rhizobiaceae > Limoniibacter > Limoniibacter endophyticus. Next base: position 135,347 of record NZ_BMZO01000004.1, on the reverse strand, counting down.
TTTCAATGCGCTTGTCAACGCAGAAACCCTTGCCGGTATTTCTGACAAGATCGGTCTGCCCGGTCTGGTGCATGTAGGCGCGGAGCTGAAAGGCTCGACGGGTCGCAAGCGCGTCAATCTGCGGGCGGATGCTCTGGAGGCGCTGATTGCCGCATTGTATCTCGATGGGGGTATGGACGTGGCGCGCACTTTCATTCTACGCTATTGGCAGCCGCTTTCAAAACGCAACATCGAAGCGCGCCGCGATCCCAAGACCGCCCTTCAGGAATGGGCGCATCAGGTGAGCGGCAAGGCCCCGGTTTATTCGCTTGAAAATCGTGCCGGACCGGATCACGATCCTGTCTTCACTATCCGGGTGAACCTGGAAAATTATGAACCGACGGTGGGGCAGGGCCGCACGAAGCGTGAGGCCGAACAGGCTGCCGCGGTCAAGCTTCTCACCCGCGAGGGCGTCTGGAAAGAAGGAGACGCCACATGAGCGAAGAGCAAAAGCCTAAAACCCGTTCCGGCTTCGTGGCGCTGATCGGCGCACCAAATGCCGGCAAGTCGACGCTCGTCAACCAACTCGTCGGCTCCAAGGTGTCAATCGTCACGCATAAGGTGCAGACGACCCGGGCGCTTATTCGCGGCATCGTCACGCATGGGCAGACGCAGCTCGTTTTAATGGACACACCAGGCATCTTTCGCCCCAAGCGCCGTCTCGACAAAGCCATGGTGACGAGCGCCTGGGGAGGGGCAAAGGACGCCGATGTTGTTCTTTTCATTCTGGATACGGAACGGGGCATCGAAGGTGATGCAGCCGATATTCTGGAAGCGATGGAAAACATCCGTCAGCCCAAGGTGCTGGTCTTGAACAAGATCGACGAGATCAAGCGCGAGAAATTGTTCGAGTTGGCGGAAGCTGCCAATGCCAAGGTCAAGTTCGACGCGACCTTCATGATCTCCGCCCTCAAGGGTTATGGCTGCGAAGATCTCTTGAACTATCTTTCCGAAAAGGTTGCGGAGGGGCCATGGTATTATCCGGAAGACCAGATCTCCGATTTGCCAATGCGTCAGCTTGCGGCTGAAATCACCCGCGAAAAGCTTTTTCTGCGAATGCACGAGGAATTGCCTTACTCGTCGCATGTCGAGACTGAGAGCTGGCAGGAGCGAAAGGACGGGTCGGTCCGCATCGAACAGACGATTTATGTGGAACGCGAGAGCCAGAAGAAGATCATTCTTGGAAAGAACGGAGATGCCATCCGGTCGATCGGCCAAGCCGCTCGAAAGGAACTGACCGAGATTTGTGAGCGCCCGGTGCATCTTTTCCTGTTCGTCAAAGTTCGCGAGAACTGGGTTAACGATCCGGAGCGTTATCGGGAGATGGGATTGGATTTTCCGCGGTAAACTGCTCTGACGCCTACGCTCTCCCAAAGGGGGCGGTTGATCGAGGAATGGATATTCTGGCGTGATGCGTGCTGACGCTTGATCACTCCCACCCTGGCTTTGCCAAGACATTCTAAAGTGGGGGGAGGGGCGTCGCCGAAGTGCTTGCAAAAATAATCGAGTGGCATTTGCTCAGTATGCCTCGCAGGGGCCAAAACAATGGAATGGCGCGACGAAGGGATTGTGCTCGGCACACGTCGACATGGCGAGACCAGCGTCATCCTCGAGGTGATGACGCGCGCGCGTGGTCGCCATCTCGGCATGGTCAAGGGCGGCCGTTCGCGCCGGTTTTCGCCGCTTCTGCAGCCCGGTAACCGCCTCGCGCTTACCTGGCGCGCCCGTATCGATGAACATTTGGGGCTTTTCACCTCCGTCGAAGCTGTGAAGCTGAATGCTGCCCGCCTCTTTGCCTCCGCCCCAGGCGTCTATGGCATCCAGACGCTTGGCGCGCATTTGCGCCTGCTTCCCGAGCGCGATCCGCATGGCAGCCTGTTTGACGCGTTGGCGTTTGTCGTGGATCGGCTTGATGCGAGAGAGGCGGGCGAGCTGCTCGTACGCTTCGAGCTGATGCTGCTGGAAGAGCTGGGCTTTGGCCTCGACCTTTCCGAATGCGCGGCGACCGGCACCACCCAGGAATTGGTCTACGTTTCGCCGCGGTCGGGGCGCGCCGTTTCGCGCGAAGCAGGCTTGCCTTGGGTCGAAAAGATGCTGCCGCTGCCCGCCTTTCTAATCGAAGAGACGGATGTGAGGCCTTCGCTCGAGGATATAAGAAACGCGTTTCGCATGACGGGGTTCTTCTTTGCCCGCCATGTCTACGAGCCACGTGGGCTGGAGCCGCCGCAGGAGCGCGACGGTTTTCTGTCGGCCTTGCTCAAGCGCCCCTACTAGGCAACAGCGGTGCGTGCCACCGCCTTCTCTGAAATCGGCAGATGCACGATTGCGGCGAAGATGCCGAGCGCGACGCCGAACCACCATACCGGATCATACGAGCCGAAACGATCATAGAGATATCCCCCCAGCCATACGCCGAGGAACGAGCCTATCTGGTGGGAGAAAAACACGACACCGCCCAGAAGGCCGAGGTGGCGCGTGCCGAACATGACCGCCACGAGGCCGTTCGTGGGTGGAACAGTCGAGAGCCATAACAAGCCCATGACGATGGAGAATACAATGATGGTCGTCGGCGTCTGCGGCAGCAGCAGGAGGGCCGCGACCGCGACCGAGCGCAGAATATAGATCCAGGCAAGCATCATCGGTTTGGAGTGGCGTTGCCCGAGAATGCCGGCGCCAAGCGAGCCGATAATGTTGAAGAAGCCGATCAGGGCAAGGCCGATGACCGCGTAACGGGCATCAATGCCAAGATCTGCTATATAGGCCGGGAAGTGGGCGGTAATGAACGCGACCTGGAAGCCGCAGACGAAGAAGCCGGAGAAAAGCAGAATATAACTGCGATGACCGAACGCTTCTTTCAGTGCTTGCAGGGCCGTCTGTTCATACTCGACAATAGCATTGCGCGCGTTCTTCGCATTACCGCGCAGCGGCAGGCCAAGCAGCGGGATCGCCATCATGGCGATGGCGAAATAGACCAGTGTGCTGGACCAGCCGAATTGCGAAATCATCGCCTGCGTAATAGGCGCGAAGACGAACATGCCGGCCGATCCCGCTGCCGTGCCGAGACCGAAGACAAGAGAACGCTGTTCAGGAGCCGTGTTGCGGGCGAGCGCAGAGAGCACGATGCCGAAGGAGCCGGCGGCAACGCCGAGGCCGACCAGTACGCCGCCGCCAATATGGAGCATCGCTTCATTGGTCGCGAAAGCCATCATCAGTAGTCCGGCACAGTAGAGAATGCCGGACAGGAGCAGCACACGCCACGTTCCGTACTTGTCCGCGACTGCGCCAAAGATCGGCTGGCCGATGCCCCAAAGAAGATTCTGCAACGCCATGGCGAGGCCGAAGGTCGTACGGTCCCAGCCTAAATCCGAGAGCATCGGTAGCTGGAAGAAGCCCATTGCCGAACGCGGACCGAAATTGAGCAGTGCGACGAGGCAGCCGCAGATGACGATGACCCACGGAAAGGCGGATGCAGGTCGGGAAGAAGACAGACTGGTCATAATGAGGAGACTCCGCGAAGCGTCCGAATTTACGCTTTGCGGAGAGCTTGGCAATTTCAATTCGCTGAACGCTGCCTTCGGGTAAGCTTATTGTGCTAGCTGGACCAATTCTTAAAAGATGCCGGGTAAAAGACGGTGGCGCACGCGTATCGCCATCTCCTGATAAGCAGGATCCTGGAACAGGATGCGCTCTTCGGCGAGAATTCGACCTATCTGAAGAGCCCAGAGGAAGACATAGATCGTAACATTATATGCGGTGTAATGGGTCGCCAGGAATGCGATCTGTGTCACCATGTAGCCGGCATACATGGGATGACGGACAAATCTATACGGTCCGTGGGTTTTCACGCCGCGGTTAGCTGCTACGATGCCGAAGCTGCGGCGCAACGTGAACTTTGCCCAGAGTTGCACCAGAATGCCGCACGATCCGATAAAACCCGCCAGTGCTATGGCCGCGCCGAAGGTTACCGTTTCTTCGGGCCGGACCGTAAGGGGAAGGAAGCTCCCGCAGTAGGCGAGCATCCAGTCGCGCCAGTTAACGGAAATTGTTTCGGAGCGGCGGCGAAAAAGGATGAAGCAGAGCGATGCAGCTTCGGTGATCAGAAGAAGAAGAGATATGACATCTCCACGCGTCAGAAACGCATCGAGAAACCTGTAGGACATAAAAAAGAATATAATGGAAAGTGAAACTTTCTCAAATAGATCAAGGTAATAAGCTTTATTCACGGCGTGTATCTTTCTTTCCTCGAAAGATACATTCATGCCTTCAAAGTGCTATTTTTCGATCAACGGCGATCGGGATATTTTATACTAGATATGAATATGTTGGAATTTCGCTATCATTTCGTCTTGTACCAAGACGGACGGGCGCGGTGAGACATCGAGCGTCGATGTGTCTATGCCACGTGGTCGTCCGAAGATGATGGCCGCCTCGTTTTCCGCAAAGCCCGCAAGCTCAACGGCTTCGCGATAGGCCGAAATCCGGTCTGCTCGCTTGATGGCTGCTTTCAATGTTTTGGAAATTTGCGGTTTTATTCCAAAGCGCAGGTGAATGGTCTGCTGCAACCGCTCTTCAACTTGCTTATACTCGCCACCCATCACGGATTTGAACGGAGAGATCATGTCGCCAATGACATATTCCGGTGCGTCGTGGAGCAATGCAGCCAGCCGATCATTGCGTGAAGCATCGGGATGGAGGCGTTCGAAAATCTCCAGTACAAGAAGAGAATGCTGGGCGACCGAATAGGCATGTTCGCCGCGCGTCTGGCCATTCCAGCGCGCGACACGGGCAAGGCCGTGCGCGATATCACTGATTTCGATATCGAGCGGTGATGGATCAAGCAGATTGAGACGGCGACCGGAGAGCATACGCTGCCACGCGCGCGGAGCAGCCTTCATCATTCGTCTCCGCTGCCGGAGCTTTCGGGGAAGGTGAAACCCGCCCAGTCCGGAATGCGTGCATTCAGAGCTACGCCATCGGCCACGAGAGGTTCGCCGGCATCCATCGCTGTCTTGACCTTGTCGATACGCAAGATGGCCAGACCCTTGCTGCCGGAAACGGTGCCGAGCGTGCCGATTGGCTTGCCGAAGGTGGTCACCGGCGTTTCGGTTGGCGGCAGATCTTTCGTGCTTTCGACGATCAAAAGACGTCTTCGCGCTGTGCCGCGATGATGCATCCGCGAGACAACTTCCTGGCCGATATAACAGCCTTTGCGTAACCCGACGCCGCCCGACTGATCGAAAAGAATATCATGCGGAAAGGCATCGCTGAGGGCGTAATCGCTGCCGCTTTCGGGGACGGCGTGTGCGATGCGCAGATCCGTCCAGTAGGCGATATCGCCGGTCGCCTTCAAAGAATCATCATAGCGCCGATAAACGGCTGTTTCTCCGAATCGGAGGTCCCTCAAACCCGTTGAATCAGGTCGTGAGGCACCGGACTCATCATCCCAGCATGCGGCGGCAAACACTTGTTCCCGCTTGGAAATCATCACCCTGGCGCGCAGTTTGTAGAGCGTCAGACGTTTGACCAGATCATCGGCAATATCGGCACGGCAATCGATTAGAAAGCCATTCTCCTGTCGCGAAATGAGGAAATCAAAGAGGATTTTGCCCTGCGGGGTCAGCAGTGCGCTTGCCCGTAATTCACCGGCCTTCAAGCTGTCCAGATCGAGGGTGACGATCGACTGAAGGAGTGTCTCGGCATCCTCGCCGGTCACGTCGATAAGACTGCGGTCGGATAAAGCAACTTCGATCATGCTGGACTGCCGTATTCTCTGTTTCTGGACTTGCGTCAGGATAGTGCATTACGTAAGCCGCATGAGGACAATGGACAAGACGCAAAAACGTGGCGGAACACATGGCTGAAACATTCGATCTCATTCTCAAGGGCGGCACCGTCGTCAATCAGGACGGAGAAGGCGTGCGCGACGTCGGTATTGTCGACGGGCGCATCAAAGCGCTGGGCACGTTCTCGCCGGAGCAGGCTGCACATGTGATCGATTGCGCCGGTCTGCATGTTCTTCCCGGAGTAATCGACAGCCAGGTTCACTTCCGGGAGCCGGGACTGGAGCATAAGGAAGATCTTGAAACGGGATCGCGCGCCGCTGTTCTTGGAGGTGTGACGACCGTCTTCGAAATGCCGAACACCAATCCGCTGACCACCAGCGAAGCGGCGCTTGCAGACAAGATCAACCGCGCGCGTCAGCGTATGCATTGCGACTTCGCCTTCTGGGTAGGTGGCACGCGGGAAAATGCACACGAGGTTGGCGAACTGGAGCGCCTGCCCGGTGCTGCGGGTATCAAGGTCTTCATGGGATCCTCCACTGGTAACCTGCTCGTCGAGGATGATGAAGGCGTAGCGTCAATCCTGCGTAATGTGCGCCGCCGCGCAGCCTTCCATTCGGAAGATGAATTCCGCATGCGCGAGCGCGCCGATCTGCGCGTTGAGAATGACCCATCGTCGCATCCGGTCTGGCGCGATGAGGTTGCTGCTCTGAAATGCACTGAACGCCTCGTTCGTATCGCCCATGAAACGCGCGCTCGTATCCACGTCTTGCATATTACGACGGCAGAAGAGATCGCCTTCCTCGAGCACCACAAGGACGTTGCGAGTTGCGAGGCAACGCCGCACCACCTGACGCTGGTTTCCGACGATTACGCCCGGCTCGGCACGCTGATTCAGATGAACCCGCCTGTGCGCGACGCACGCCATCGCGATGGCGTCTGGAGCGGTATCGTCAATGGCGTCGTCGACGTGCTGGGTTCGGATCATGCGCCGCACACTCTTGAGGAAAAGGCAAAGCCATATCCGGCTTCGCCTTCCGGTATGACGGGCGTGCAGACGCTGGTTCCCATCATGCTCGATCATGTCAACGCCGGTCGTCTGAGCTTGCAGCGTTTCGTTGATCTGACGAGCGCCGGCCCGCAGAGGCTGTTCGGCATGGCCCGCAAGGGGCGCATTGCCGCGGGATATGACGCTGATCTCACAATCGTCGACATGAAGCGCCGCGAAACCATCACCAACGCCCAGGCCGGCTCCAAGGCTGGCTGGACGCCTTATGATGGCAAGGAGGTGCAAGGTTGGCCCGTCGGCACCATCATTCGTGGCCAGCGCGTCATGTGGGAAGGCGAGATTGCTACGCCTTCAAACGGCGAGCCGGTGTTGTTTTCGGAAGCGCTGCCTGCCTAACGGGATGAATATGCGCCGCGTCTCTTTTCGTGTGCGGTGCATCAAGTAGCCGTTTCCGCAATTCCCGCCGAATTCAGGATGCCAATCGAGCCGGCGCAGCAACTGGATGGTTGAGCAATCAGGCTCAACCAGTCCGCGTTCATATTTGTTCCTGGCATCATTATGGGATTATATCGAAGTGCGAAAAAGGAGCAGCGCGGGTTAACCGTGTCCAAGTAGCGTTCAGTCGCCCAGATTCAAGAAAACCCACTTGCCTTGCGGCGAAATGCCGATGGAGAAGAAATTGTAGGCGCCCGCCTGCTTCATTTCCTCATAGTCGCCCCCTGTCACGATACGGAACAGCTCGACTTTCTGTTTGGAATCGAGATTTTCGACCGGAAGACTGACGAAGTAGGGCCAGACGTAAAGCTCCTGCGGAGTTCCCGGTTCTACATGCACGTAACCGGTATTAAGGAGGTTCTGGATTATAGCCAACATCTCGAACCCGCCTTCGTCACCAACCAATTGCTTGAGCATATCGATCGGATCACGCTCTTCTTCCTCCGTGCCGCGGGGTATCTGCGTGGCATTCTCGCCGGTTCCGATCAACGGCCTCAGCGCCTCGAAATTGGCGCTCTCGGCCGCCTCAAGGATCAGGCGGCGCATGTTCTTGACGGGCGTTGGCAGGGATTCGATGTCTTTGCTGACCTCGCCGATCAGCTGAACAGTTTCGGTGCCAGGCACGCCGCCGCCTCCCTCGGTCGCCTGATCTTCGATGGCCTCTTCATCGTCGTTTGGCTCGGGAGCGGCTTGTTCGTCATCCTGTTTCGGTTGGGCAGCTGCCGGCGGCGGCAAATCCTGCTTTTCGATCCGCTCATCCTGTTTGACAGGCTGCTGTCCCGGCTTCATTTCACTCAGCGCATGGGCGGAGCCAGCCGTGAGCATGACGGTAAGAGCCGTAGCAGACAAAAGCGAGAGCGATAGGCGTTTCATGTCGGAACTTCCAGAAAGCATTCTTTCGATATGATCCGATCATAGCGCCAAATTCGACAAATGCGGCATCAACCGGCTTCACGCTGTCGCGAGCGCGTAAGTTGTTGCAAAAATGAGACATGAGGATCAGGGGCCATAGCGCCCGGACATGGTCTCGGCAATTTTTCCGCCTTCTTCTGTGTAACGCTCGATGACCTGCACCGCCATCGGCGTGCATTGCCGATAGAGTTCCCCGTAGGAGCGGTAGCCCCGATTGAAATTTGCGATCATGCGCGAGCGATGCGCTTCATCAGGTTTTTCGATCTCGATCAGCTTCTGCATCTCATTGCGCCAGATGCCACCTTCCTCGCCGCAAAGGTTGCGCAAATAGTGGAGCGAGCCGAGAATTTCAGCAAGTCGCAGCAGTTCCTTCTCGTAAGGTACTTGCGCGTGGACGGGCAGCGGCGCAAGCAGTCCGGCGCAAAGCAGGGCTCGCAAGCAAAATCGCTTCATGCGCGGCTCACCTTTTCCAACAGCGAGGTGGCGATCTCCAGAGTCGAGCCGGTCAGTTCCAGGTGCTGCATTTCTGCGAGCGTATACCATCCCGCGTCGTCAGCATCGTCTGCGGCAACCGCTTCGCCTTCGTCGCAGAAACCACGGAACACAACGAGCCGATATTGTTGGGGCGCATCGCCGGGTCTCTCCCCGGCGACAATGAGCGTGACATGAGGTTCGAGGTCGCGTGCGACGAGCCCTGTTTCCTCCGCGATCTCACGGACAACCGCCTCAAGATCGGTTTCACCTGCCTCGACGCGTCCGCCCGGAAACGCAAGTAAACCTTTGGACGGCGCACGGCCGCGCTTGACCAGGAGGATCGTGTCGTTCCTGATAAGAGCGGCTGAGACGGCGGGGATGATGAGCATGATGAAAATGGCTCTGATTCGAACTGCAACTTACTAAGACGACGATCTAGCCGATTTGATGATGACGATGCGAACGGAAATTGAGCTTTTTGGATGTGTGGACGCTTTGCTCTGACGGCAGCGACGGAAGATCTGGCCGAGTTCTTTCAACTGGTCGATCTGGAACCGTTTCCTCCACGCTACAATATTGCCCCCACGCAACCGGTGCTCATGATTACCGCCGGCCCGGCACGCCACCCGGGATCGAACCTCCCGGACAGGCAGGCGTTTCTGGTCCGCTGGGGCTTCATTCCGTCCTGGACCAGGGACGTCTCCCAAATGCCGTTGATGATCAACGCTCGCGCCGAAACGATTAGCGAGAAGGCTTCCTTCAAGGCGGCCATGCGCCATCGTCGCGCCCTTCTGCCGGCCTCCGGCTTTTACGAGTGGAAGCGGGAGGGCAAGGTATCGCGGCCTTACTGGGTGCGGCCACGCAACGGGGGGATCGTTGCTTTCGCCAGCCTGGTGGAAACTTATGCCGAGCCTGGCGGGTCGGAGATCGACACTGGCGCGATCGTCACAACGGCCGCTAATTTGGAATTCGCGCATATCCATCACCGTATGCCGGTGGTGATTGATCCACGGGATTTTGAACGCTGGCTCGATTGCCGTACGCAGGAGCCTCGCAATGTCACGGATCTGCTGAAGCCTGCGCAACCGGATTTCTTTGAGACGATCCCGGTATCGGACGCAGTGAACAAGGTTGCGAATACAGGGCCGGAATTACAGGAACGCGCCGAGCATAAGTCATTGCCGGAAAAGGCAGCTTCAAAAAAGAAACTGGCCGATATAAATCAGCTCGATCTCTTCTGAGACTGCTTGCAAAGCGCCGTGGCTCACGGCAGATAGCTGACGATGAACGTCACATTTTTTTCCGCCGGACTTTCCGGTTTTTTTCTTGGTGCCTCGCTGATCATCGCCATTGGCGCGCAGAATGCCTTCATTCTGCGCCAAGGCCTGCTGCGTCAGCATGTTTTCATCCTTTGCCTGATCTGTGCGTTGTCGGATGCGGTGCTGATTGCCGCAGGCGTGGCAGGACTGGGGACGCTGATCTCGCGCTTCGACGGCCTCTTGACCGCGGTCACCGTCGGTGGCGTCCTGTTCCTTTTGAGCTATGGCGTGATGGCTTTTCGCCGTGCACTCAATCCACATGTGTTGCGGGCTGCCAATGAAGGAGGCATGTCCCTACGGGCGGCAGTCGCCACTTGCCTTGCCTTCACCTTCCTCAATCCGCATGTCTATCTCGATACGGTGATTCTGGTGGGGTCGCTGTCGGCCGGTTTTGAGGACGATCTGCGCTACGCTTTCGGGGCGGGCGCGATGATTGCGTCCTTCGTCTGGTTTTTCACGCTTGGCTATGGCGCGCGACTGCTACAACCCATCTTCGCCAGACCGGCCAGCTGGCGCGTTCTCGATGCGATCATCGGCGCGGTCATGTTCCTGCTCGCCTTCATGCTGGCAAAGCCGCTCTTTACTTAAGGGCGGTTTGCGGTTTGGCCTTGCAGGAAAGAGCCGCGGCTACGGCGGCCGGGCCGATCTTGCGATATTGATCGACGAGCGACGGTTTTTGTCGAGCAGGTTTTGGCTGTGCGGTCATGACTGTTCTCCCATTGAAATGTTGGCGTCCATGATAATCAGGGCGCATTCCGCCCAAAACATGGTGCAATCGGATCAGTTTCGCGTCATTCACATCGAGTTTTGTATATATGCTTAATGAAAGGTTGATCGGTCCGCGCGCGAAACTTCGTACTTGACGGGGCAGGGGCTGCAACGCGATAAACGCGTCATGAACACGTCCCTTGCCAATTGCTGTCGCTGTTGAAGAACCGCATCTCGCCGGTTCGGACGTTGTTGCATGGGCTTTTCTGAATATGAAAAGCAGACACGCCGGCCCGTGAAATCCTGACAGGACTTTTATTCCGGAAGCCGCTCCCATGAACGACAAGCCCCAGCTGAAATTCACCAACACGCTGACTCGCCAGAAAGAGCTGTTTGCGCCGATTGATCCCAAGAATGTGCGCATGTATGTCTGCGGCCCGACCGTTTATGATTTTGCGCATATCGGCAATGCGCGTCCGGTCATCGTCTTCGATGTACTGTATCGGTTGCTGCGCCACATATATGGCAAAGAACAGGTCACCTATGTGCGCAACGTTACCGATGTCGATGACAAGATTAATGCACGTGCCCTGCGCGACCATCCTGATCTGCCTCTGAACGAAGCAATCCGGCTGGTGACGGAAAAGACGGCAGCGCAGTTTCATGCAGATGTGAAGAAGCTCGGTTGCCTGGAGCCAACTTTCGAGCCGCGCGCGACGGAGTTCGTACAGCCAAGGCCGGATGGCAAGGCTGACATGACGAGCTTGATTCAAAAGCTTATCGAAAACGGCCATGCCTATGAAGAACAAGGCGAAGTTCTGTTCGATACGCAATCGATGCCGGCATACGGCCAGCTTTCCAAACGCAATCTCGATGAGCAGCAGGCGGGCGCGCGCGTGGCCGTTGAAAGTCACAAGAAGAATGCAGCGGACTTCGTTTTGTGGAAGCAGTCCTCGCCGGAGGAACCCGGCTGGGAAAGCCCTTGGGGACGCGGGCGTCCCGGCTGGCATATAGAATGCTCGGCCATGTCGGCGGCTTATCTCGGCGAAACCTTCGATATCCACGGCGGCGGCCTTGATCTGATCTTTCCCCATCACGAAAACGAAATTGCTCAATCCTGCTGCGCCCACGGCACGACCTGGATGGCGAATGTCTGGCTTCATAACGGATTCGTGCAGGTCGAAGGCCGAAAGATGTCGAAGTCGGAAGGCAATTTCGTCACCATCAACGAATTGCTGGACACGGAGAAGTTCGGCGATCGCAAATGGCCGGGCGAAGTCCTGCGACTCGCCATGCTGATGACGCATTATCGCGAGCCGATCGACTTTTCGGTGAAACGGCTGGAAGAGGCCGAGCGTCTCCTCGCCAAATGGCCACCGATCGAAGAACGGGTAGACGTCTCCAAGGTCGATCAGACGATCATTGCCTCGCTTGCCGACGATATCAACACTGTCGCGGCGGTACAGGCGCTTCATGCGCTGGCACAGAAGGCCGCGACTGATCCTAGCGCGATGCAGGCCTACGCTGCCACCGCGTCGCTGCTCGGGGTGGGGCCCGTTGCGGTTTCTGTTTCCGACGACGTTTTGGAGCATGTGTCCACCAAGATTGTACAACGCCTCGAACTGCTGAAGGCGAAGAACTTTGCTGAGGCAGACCGTATTCGCGATGAACTTTTGGCTGAGGGAATCCAGCTAAAGGATTCAAAAGACGCCGCAACTGGTGAGCGTATCACGACCTGGGAAGTGAAGCGCTAGGCATCCTTGTAAAATCACGATAGCCTTCCGGGATTGCAGCGGGAGGCTATCATGTCGAAACTTCTGACCGGTGGATGCCAATGCGGCGCCGTGCGCTTCACCCTGAAGGGGCAGCCAGGCAAGGCTTCCATCTGTCATTGCCGTATGTGCCAGAAAGCATTTGGCAGCTACTTCGCACCGCTGATTTCGGTTGGAGAAGGGAGCCTTGAATGGACACGCGGCACACCTGCACATTTTCAGTCCTCTAATGTGGTCAAACGCGGTTTTTGCCGTGATTGCGGAACGCCGCTCACCTACGAAGCGCCGGATGGTGTGGCAATCGCTGCGGGCACCTTCGATGATCCGGAAGCGCTTCCGCCCGTTATTCAATACGGAACGGAACGCAAGCTCTCCTTCTTTGACGAGTTGCACGCCCTGCCAGGAAGAAGCACATCGTCGGACATTGAGGACACTGCCTGGCTGGTAAACCTCTCGTCCTTCCAGCACCCCGATCACGACACGGACAGGTGGTCGAGCTGATCGCAGCGACGTTGAGGGTAGTCGCAGCCGGGAAATCTGACACAACCGCCTTTGCCAAGTTGGACCAAGTAATCCGGCTTGCAAATGTCATCTCCCTGCAGCATCCCGGACAGGATAGGAAAATGGCCGGAGCATGAGTCTCCGTGACCAACCCAAATCGACAGGAACCGTAATCATGATCGAAGCGCTTCGCAGTTCTTATCCGGAAATCGAGCCGTTCGAGACGGGCATGCTCGATGTCGGCGACGGACACGTGATCTACTGGGAGCGCATTGGCACGAAAGGGGCAAAACCCGCGGTCTTCCTGCATGGCGGACCGGGAGGAGGTCTGATGCCGGGGCAGCGTCGCCTGTTCGATCCCAAGCTTTACGACGTTATCCTGTTCGACCAGCGTGGCTGCGGTCGCTCGACCCCCTATGCAAGCCTGGAGAAGAACACGACCTGGGACCTCGTTGCCGACATAGAGCGGCTGCGCGAAATGATGGGCGTGGAAAAATGGCTGGTTTTCGGTGGTTCCTGGGGCTCCACGCTTGCGCTGGCTTATGCGCAGAAGCACACGGACCGCGTTTCCGAACTGGTGCTGCGCGGCATTTATACGCTGACCAAGGCCGAACTCGACTGGTATTACCAGTTTGGCGTCTCCGAGATGTTCCCCGACAAATGGGAGAAGTTCATCGAGCCGATCCCGGAAGAAGAGCGCGGGGCAATGATGCAGGCCTATCGTAAGCGTCTCACCGGCCCTGATCAGGCGCTGCGCTACGAGGCGGCGAAAGCCTGGAGCCTATGGGAAGGCCAGACGATCACGCTCCTGCCTGAACCTGCCACTAGCGATCCTTTCGGCGAAGATGAATATGCGCTGGCATTCGCGCGCATCGAAAACCATTTCTTCATACACGGCGGCTGGCTGGAGGAGGGGCAGTTGCTGCGCGACGCCCATAAACTCGCAGGCATTCCGGGCGTTATTATCCATGGTCGCTATGACATGCCGTGCCCGGCGAAATATGCCTGGCTTCTGCACAAGAACTGGCCGGGCTCCGAGCTTCATCTGATCGAGGGGGCCGGTCATGCGTACTCCGAACCCGGCATCCTCGACCAGTTGATCCGAGCGACGGATCGATATGCAGGAAAGACGGTCTGACGGCGGCGCAGGAAACGGATGGCCGAAATGGCGGCCTGCCTGCATTGAACAATTCTGACAAACTGTTTCACCGCTTCGAAATGGAAGTGAGTGCGATTGCGTTGTAGAAAGAAAATCTAAGGCGTGCCCATTTCGGGCGGCGCGGGTGACAAATATGGCTCAGCTCTCCGAACAGAACGCAACGCCCGCCGCGACGGCAGGCGATACGCCCGCAGGCTTTGGCTATGCGCTGGCGGCTTATCTGTCCTGGGGTTTCCTGCCGCTCTTTATGAAGCTGGTGGCGCATATCCCTTCCACCGAAGTTGTGGCGCATCGGATCGTCTGGTCACTACCGATTGCGGGACTCGTGCTCCTGCTGCGTGGACGCACGGAAGATCTGAAGGCTGCATTGCGTTCGCCATCGATTCTCGGCATGGCTGTCGTTACAGCCGTGCTGATCACTCTCAATTGGGGGATTTACGTCTGGGCAATCGCCGTTGGCCGCACGGTTGAGGCTGCGCTCGGTTACTATATCAATCCGCTTTTCTCGTTCTTGCTGGGCGCCATCGTCTTGCGTGAGCCCATGACCACCGCGCAAAAAATTGCCATAGGGCTTGCGGCGATTGCTGTCGTCATCCTCACGGTGGATGCGGGCGGGCTTCCATGGGTATCACTGGGGCTTTGTGTCAGCTGGGGTCTTTATGCCTTCTGCCGTAAAACCCTGCCCGTAGGCCCGAACCAGGGCTTTTTCCTCGAGGTTCTGCTCCTTTCTGCTCCGGCGCTCCTCTATATTCTCTATCTGCAGGCCAACGGTCAGGGCCACTTCCTGACGACGAGCTGGTCCGATGCGTGGCTTCTTGCAGCATGCGGCGTCATTACAGCCATTCCGCTCATCCTTTATGCCAATGGTGCAAAGCTTCTGCGGCTCTCCACCATCGCAGTGATGCAATATATCGTCCCGACGATGGTTTTCCTGACGGCGGTGTTCCTGTTCAACGAGCCTTTCAACTCTGTCAAGCTGCTCGCTTTCTGCTTCATCTGGGCCGCACTGATCATCTATTCCAGTTCGGCTCTTCTGCAGCGTCGCACGACTGGAAAGACCCTGTAAGCTGCAGCGGGCTTCATAGCCGCTCGATTACGGCGGGGTTGCCGTCGCTGGTGGCGGGGCGGGCCGTGAGGATCGAGATTGCCTCCTCAACGGTGTTCGCGAAAGTTGGCTTGAGCAGGGTCTGGCTGTGGATGAAAGCTTCCGCCTTCATGTGTTCGAACAGAAACCGCATAGGCTCCCAGAACCCGTCAATGCCGCAGAAGATAATCGGCTTGGTGTGACGGCCAAGCTGCGCCCACGTCATGATCTCCACGACTTCTTCCAGCGTGCCGATGCCTCCGGGCAGGGCAATGAACGCGTCCGATTTTTCAAACAGCAGATGTTTGCGCTGATGCATCGTCTCGACGATAATCAGGTCCTCTACCGCGTGTAGGTCTGCCTCCACTGCTTCCTTGCTCATGAGAAATTTAGGTATGATGCCAGTTACTTTCGAGCCGTAGGCGGCTGCCGCTGAGGACACGGCTCCCATCAGCCCTTTCGTTCCGCCTCCATATACGAGATCGAAACGTTTCTGCCCAAGGCGCGTACCCAGTTTGGTGGCCTGCTCGAGATAGCTCGCCTTTGCACCGGGAGATGAACCGCAATAGACGCAAACGGAACGGATCGCAGACATGCTGTCGATGTCCTTTCTCAATCTGGATGGTCCATGTGTGAACTACCGGTGATTTAGCAAAAAAGCTCGACCAAGACTGCTATAAATGCAAGGGAAAAGGCGGCGATTTCGGTTGCACTCGGAATGAGTGCGACAAAATGATACAATAAGTAAGAGACTCGCGGCAGAACGCGATCTTTTGGGGCGAATGAGATGAACAGGAAGTCACTTGCGGGCATTCTCGTCGGTTTGGGTGTGCTGATCGGCCTTGGCGCGGTCTCATGTTCCGTCGGCGTATTTGACGAATGGCTGGGACGCGCCGGCGATGATGCTCGGCGCGAGCAGGCATCCGTGCCGCAATCGACACCGCTTCCTGCAACGAACGGCAATTCCGGGGTGCAGCCCGCTCCCGGCTCCTCGCAGCAGACAAACCCAGTTGCAACGGAGACGGCTCCCGCGAGCGCTGAGCCCGCTCAATCATCCGCGGGAACGGATGCGCCCGTTGCGGAGCAAGGCGATCAGCAGCGCGAGGCGGCTTCTCCTGCTTTTGATGTGGTGCGGGTCGAGCCGAACGGTTCTCTGGTCATTGCAGGCATGGCTGGCCCGAATGCCGCTGTGTCGCTGCTGAGCGGCTCGCGCGAACTGGCACAGGTCAAAGCGGATGCGACGGGTAGTTTCGCGGTCGTGCTCGATGATCCGCTTAAGCCCGGTGATTATCAGCTTGTGCTGCGGGCAACGGGTGAGGATGGATCGGTGATGATGTCTGGACAGACCGCCGTGGTTGCCGTGCCCGAAAATTCGCAGGGCGACGTTTTGGCTCTGGTTGAGCAACCCGGCGCGCCGAGCCGTCTTATCACACTACCGGAAAAGCCAGCTGAAACTGTACAAGAGCAGGAAACGCGGGCTGAAACTGAGCCAACCCGGGAGACGAGCCCTGCCCAGGCGCAATCCGGGAAACCGGCACCCATCACCGTGCAGGCCGTCGAGATCGAAGGCGATCACATCTTCATCGCAGGGCAGGGGCTGGTCGACAAACGCGTGCGGGTGCATGCCAATGACATTCTGCTTGGGCAGACCAGTGTGGATGCCGAAGGCCGCTACCTTGTCGAGAGCCGCCGCGATCTTCCGGTAGGCGACTATATCATTCGCGCCGAATTGCTCGAGCCGAACGGGCGCGATGTCATCGGCCGCGCTACCGTTCCTTTCCGTCGCGTTGCAGGCGAGAATATCGCGGCAACGGCGCCCGCGGGGCAGGGCCAGGGGCAAGCTGGTGAAGCCAATGCGCTGCAAGCCGTGGATGGCAGCGTCATCATTCGTCGCGGTGACACGCTCTGGCACATATCGCGCCGGGTCTATGGCCGAGGCACCCGCTATACGACCATTTATCTCGCCAATCAGGAAGCCATTCGAAATCCGAATCTCATTTTGCCAGGTCAGGTGTTTTCCGTACCGGAGCGATCTCAGGAGGGAGAGGCGGCGAACCTGGAAATCCTGCGTGAGCGCGCGCAAAGCCGTTGAAACTGCACCCGTTCGATTGCATATAAGTAAAATATCGCTTATCGCCGATAGGCGATGAATTGGGGCTGCCCATAAACGAAAGACGAGACGCGTTTGCGCTTTCGCCGGTACGGAGAAACGAGACATGGTTGGGGCTGTGGCAATCGACGAAACGCTGTGCATGGATGTCAGGAACGACGAAACCGTCGCTCTGCGTCTGGCAGCCCTTTCGCATCCGCGCCGTATCCAGATCCTGCGCTATCTGTCGAGTGTCGAACATTGCTGCTGCAAGGAGGTGGTCGGCCAGCTCGATCTCGCGCAATCCACTGTCTCCCAGCATCTCAAGGTTTTGGTTGAGGCAGGGCTGGTCCGCTTCGTGACCGACAAGCAGAGGTCACGCTACGAAGTGGACCGCCCGGCTGTGGCGGAGCTTTCCAGATCGATTTCGCGGCTTCTCAGCGATTGTTGCTGAAGCCGTTTTTCTTTTCCTACCAAGCATAAGGGTCCGCAAGCCAGGCTGTCGCGGATGAGCATCAGATCATGCAAAACCCGTCGACCTTCAAGACGCTGCGCGACCTCTGGCCTTATATGTGGCCTCGTGACCGGCACGATCTGAAGATGCGCGTTGTATGGGCGACGGTTTTCCTTGTCATTGCCAAGCTTGTGTTGATGGCCGTGCCGTATTTCTTCAAATGGGCGACGGATGCGCTGTCCGGCGACTTTGTGCGTCCGGACTGGATTCCGGCGCTTCTGATCGCGCCCGTCATGCTCGTCATCGGCTACAATGTGGTGCGCATTGTGCAGAATGGCTTCAACCAGCTGCGTGATGCCCTGTTTGCATCTGTCGGGCAGCATGCGGTTCGCCAGCTCGCCTACAAGACTTTCGTTCATATGCATGAACTGTCGCTGCGTTTTCACCTTGAACGCCGCACGGGCGGTCTCTCGCGCATCATCGAGCGCGGCACCAAGGGCATCGAGGCTATCGTCCGGTTTACGATCCTCAATTCCATCCCGACCATTTTCGAGTTTGCGCTCACAGCGATCATCTTCGCTGTCGCCTATGGCTGGGCCTATGTGCTGGTCGTGGCGCTGACAGTCGTCGCCTATACCTGGTTCACCGTCTGGGCGAGTGACTGGCGCATCGCGATACGTCGCGAAATGAACGACTCCGATACGGAGGCAAACACAAAAGCGATCGATTCGCTGCTCAACTTCGAAACGGTCAAATATTTTGGGAATGAGGCGATGGAAGCCGAGCGCTTCGATCGTTCCATGGCTCGTTACGAGCAGGCCGCGACCAAGACTTGGACGTCGCTCGGCTGGCTGAACTTCGGCCAGGGCGTCATCTTCGGCCTCGGTATGCTCGTGATGATGGCGATGTCGGCTTCCGCAGTGTCGCGCGGCGAGCAGACCGTGGGCGATTTTGTCTTCATCAACGCCATGCTGATCCAGCTCTCCGTGCCGCTCAATTTCATCGGCTTCATCTATCGCGAAATTCGTCAGGGACTGACGGATATCGAAGCCATGTTCCGCCTGCTCGGCGTCAAACCGGAGGTCGTGGACGCTGCGGATGCGAATGCGTTGCGGGTGGACGCAGGCGCGGTAGAATTTCGCGATGTGCACTTTGCCTATGATCCCGCGCGTCCCATCCTGAAGGGGGTGAGCTTCAAAGTCCCGGCCGGCAAGACCATCGCCATCGTCGGACCCTCCGGTGCTGGCAAGTCGACAATTTCGCGCTTGCTTTATCGTTTCTACGATCCGCAAGGGGGGCAGGTGCTGATAGACGGACAGGATGTGCGCGATGTAACACAAAAAAGCCTTCGCCACGCCATCGGCATGGTGCCGCAGGATACTGTGCTTTTCAATGATACGATCGCCTACAATATCCGTTACGGTCGTGTCGATGCGAGCGAGGAAGAGCTGGAGACAGCGGCCGATCTGGCCCAGATTTCGGGCTTCATAGCACGGCTGCCCGATGGCTTCGATACGATGGTCGGCGAGCGTGGTCTCAAACTTTCAGGCGGCGAAAAGCAGCGCGTTGCCATTGCACGCACAATCCTCAAGGCACCACCTGTTCTCGTTCTGGACGAGGCGACTTCCGCGCTCGACTCGCATACGGAGCGCGAGATTCAATCGGCGCTGGACAAGGTCTCCCAAGGCCGCACGACGCTGGTTATCGCCCACAGGCTTTCGACAGTAGTCAATGCGGATGAGATCATAGTATTGCAGGATGGCCTGATCGCCGAACGCGGCACGCATGCGGTCCTGATCGCGCAGGGGGGACTCTACGCCTCCATGTGGGACCGTCAACGCGAGGCTTCAGAGGCGGAAGAACGCTTGCGCGCGGTACGCGAGAGTGACGAACTCGGCATCGTCGAACGTAAACGCCCCTACACGGTCTGATCTCCACCCGCTTCCTGGAGAGACGATCACCATCTCGTGTCTGATTTGGAAACATTGAGGAAGGGTCTCTCACAGGAAGGTGATGCCCGCGCGTTGCAGCAGTCTTAACAATCGGTTAAGACAGCCCACCGCGATGAGAAAGCATTAGGCTTTGTATCGCATAATGCCAGGATGCGAAAAACCGCGCTAGCCGGAGCCAAAAGATATGAGCCTGATTGATTCAGTCCGCAAGACGATGGTGCCGATCCACAAGGAAGGCTACATCTTCATTGCGCTCTTTGCCGGAGCCACGCTGTTGCTGGGCGCGCTTTGGGAGCCGCTGTTCTGGATCGGGGTCGTTCTCACACTGTGGTGCATCTACTTCTTCCGTGACCCCGAGCGAGTGACGCCAATCGACGAGCGCTTGGTCATTGCACCTGCCGATGGCGATATTTCCGCGGTTGATTTTGTCATCCCCCCGGCAGAACTGGAGCTTGGCACGGAGGAAATGCTGCGCATTTCCGTGTTCATGAATGTCTTTTCCGTGCATGTTAACCGGTCACCAGTCACCGGCCGCGTTGCCCGGATCGAATACCGTCCAGGTGAGTTTCTTAATGCCGACCTCGACAAGGCCAGCCGTGAAAACGAGCGCAACGGCATCGTCCTGGAGACCGCACATGGCGAAATCGCGATGGTTCAGATCGCCGGTCTGGTTGCTCGCCGCATTCTCTGCTTCACCCAGCCGACCCGAACGGTCAACGCTGGTGAGCGGGTGGGGTTGATCCGTTTCGGCTCACGTGTTGATCTTTATCTGCCGAAGACGGCTACTGCGCGTGTCGCGGTTGGTCAGACGTCGGTTGGCGGCGAGACGGTTCTTGCTGAGTTCAACAGCGATCGCGGCGCTCCTGTCGTTCGCGTGGCTTGAAAGTGAAAGCATGAAGAAGATTGGCGTGCATGGTGATGGGGGGCCTCGTTTTCGCGAGATTCCCTTGCGGACGCTCGTTCCCAACCTGATTACGGTTCTGGCTATCTGCGCTGGCCTTACCGGCATCCGCCTGGCCTTCGAACAACGGGTCGAGCTTGCGGTCACCATGGTGCTGATCGCGGCGTTTCTGGACGGTGTGGATGGCCGTATTGCGCGCAGGCTGAAAGCGCAAACCAAATTCGGTGCGCAGATGGACTCGCTCGCCGATATCATCAATTTCGGCGTTGCCCCGGCATTGGTTCTTTACGCGCATCTTCTCGATCGCATCGGCTCCTTTGGGTGGATTGCCGCCGTCGTCTATGCCATCGCCTGTGGCCTGCGCCTTGCACGCTTTAATGTGCTGAGCGAGGACATGGGTCACACCGGTTGGAAAACGGAGTATTTCGTCGGTGTCCCGGCTCCCGCAGGCGCGCTTCTGGTGCTTCTGCCCATCTATCTCGGCTTTATCGGCGTGCCCCTTGGCCAGCCTTTCGCAGTCTTTGCGGCGATCTTCACCGTTTTTGTCGCTTATCTGCTTGTCTCGCGCCTGCCGATTTTTTCGGGTAAGGGCACGACCCGGGTTCCGGGCGACAAGGTTCTTCCAGTTCTGCTTGGCGCAACTGTCTATGTTCTGCTTCTCGCCACCTACACGTGGGAGACATTGACGGTGTCGGCGCTGCTGTATCTCGTATTTATTCCCTGGAGCATCATGGCTTATTCGCGCCGTGCTGCGCAGGAAGAGCAGAGCGAAACGCCCGAAGCGCCTTTGCCTATGTGACCAGGTAGGGCGCAGCGCATGATTGCGATGATGTCGTTACGGCTTAGGGAAGGTGCAGGGCGTGGTCTAAAAACCGCCGGGCCTTGCAAGGAAGGCTGCGGTCTTCTACTCGCGAATGGTTGAAGAACTGGCGCTAACCAGCCGTAGCGTCATGCGCTTTTCTTCATCAGTTGATCTACCATATCCTCGACGGTGACGTAGTTGATCTTACCGGTCGATAGGCGGGGAACTTCCGAAACAATGAAGACGCGATCAGGCAGGACGAGGCGGCTGGAGCCTTTTTCCTCGGCATGGAGGCGAATGGCATCGACCGTGGCATCTGGTTTGGTGGAGAGAAGCACAATGCGTTCGCCCCGTTTCGGGTCCATGATCGTTGTGGCTACCTGATCGAAGTCCGGCCACAAGTCATTGGCGAGATTTTCTACACTGGCCAGCGAAATCATCTCGCCGCCGATCTTGGCGAACCGTTTCGCCCGTCCCTTGATGAAGATGTAGCCCTCGCGGTCGATCGCGACGATATCACCCGTATCGTGGAAATCTCCGGGGGGAAGAGTCTTGATCTGTCCTGGCGCATCCTCGGTCATGACGCCCATCATCAGATTGGGACCGCGCAGGTGCAGACGCCCGCCTTCCGTCATCCCGTCGACCGTCTCCAGTCTTGGCGTCATCCCGGGAAAGAGGCGTCCGACGCTTCCCTCGCGCGAATGGGTAACCGTATTGACCGCTACGACAGGCGAGGCTTCCGTCATGCCATAGCCTTCCTGCAGCGCCAGCCCGAATTTTTCTCTCCACAAACGCCGTGTTTCCGCGCGAACCGGCTCTGCTCCGGCTACCGCCATGCGAAGCGAGGAAAAATCGTCTGGCTCGGCAGTGCGGGCATAGCCCGCAAAAAACGTGTCCGTGCCAAGCAGGATGGTCGGCCGTGATTTCCGAGCGGCCTCGGGGATTTGCTTATAATGCAGCGGTGAGGGGTAGAGAAAGCTACGTACGCCAGCCACCAGCGGCAGGAGTGCGCCCACCGTCAACCCGAAGCTATGGAACAGCGGCAATACCGTCAGCAGCTTGTCATTGAGGCTGAACCGCAGGCGCGCCTCGGCCTGCCAGACGTTGGACAGGATATTGTTATGGGAAAGAACGATGCCCTTGGGTGTGCCTTCGGAGCCCGAACTGAAGACGACGACCGCCGGCTTTTCAGGTACCTGCGTCCAGAGCGCATTCCTCCACGTCAGCGCACCGACGACCTTGTCGAGACCCGAAATTTCTTTGCGCAGATCTTCCAGCCAGACGATGCGCGTTCCTGTTGCTTCGACAGCTTCGACGAGCGGTTGCAACTGGCCCTTCTCAATGAAGGCGCGCGATGAAACCATTGTGCGTATCTGCGCAGTCTTGAGCGACGATATCAGCGCGCCAGGACCCGTCGAATAATTCAGGAATGCAGTGACCCTGCCAGCCGATTGCAGTCCTAGAAAGGCTGCCAGACTTGCATTGGCACTCGGCATGAGCAGGCCGACCGTCTCGCCCGGTTGATCTATGCTGATAAATCGGCGCGCCAGCACATTTGCCGCGATCAGGAGTGCACGATAGCTCATCTCGCCTGTCACGGTGTCCTCAATCGCATGACGCGAAGGGCCGTAACGAAGGGCTGCGTTGCGCACGGCCTGAAAGATGGTTTTCGGTTGCGCGTAAGCCTTGATGCGCACTTCCGCGCACCGGTCGAACAATGCATTGGCAGCAGTGATGAAGGCCGGGCCTGTCGCTTCGCGCAGTTGCGCGATGGTCTTCGGTTCCAGTGCGTTGATCGAAAGATCGGGAAAGAGCCGGCGCGGCGCTTCACCTTTTGGTCTCCGGGAGAACGGCATCATCTGCGCCCCGCGGATAAAGATCGGCACGATCGCCGCATCCGACTTGGTGGCAATGCGGGCGATGGCGCGGTAGAGGCGAAACTCTATCTGATCCGGTTCGACCATATCTGGAATGTAGACTGCAAGGCGCCCCTTGCCGCGCAAGTGGCGAGTCAGGCGGCGGCTGACGAAGACATGATCCGAATTGAACGCGATGGTGCGCGCCAGGCCGCGATACGGCGAAAGCCAATCCGCTTCTGCGGTATAGGGATCGAGCATATGCAGCGTATCTTCTGGCAGCAGAGAGAGCATGATGGCCGGATCGATGCGTGAGCGGTGTGTGATGATATAAATGACTGGCGCATCGGCTTTGACAGCCTTTTTCATCGCCGTATCATTGACGCGCCAGATGACCTTGATCGGCGCGTAGAGAAACGCCTGCCGGAACGGAATCCCATGCTGGGCCATCACCATGAACGCTGCAGCCAACCAGATCGCCAGCAGAGCGAGAACAAGTCCCACAATGATTGTCATTGAGCTGTCTGTCTCCTGCGCCGTCGATGATTTCGCGCCATGAAGGCGGCATTCTGATCACGAAACTATTGCATCTTGGTAGAATTCCAAACTGCTTTTGACGGATGCCCTCCCGCAATATGGGGATAGCCGCGGCCAATTTGGAGTTCGATACGCAAATCGGGTGCAACGAGGTCCGGCTTGATGCATTTTATCCGAGGGTGGGGGAACAGGAGAAGTCTTTCTCGCGGCCATCCGTACACTCTGCCTCGCGCATTCCGCGCAACCTTCGGATTGTTTTATGACGCAGCCGCAGATTCTCGCCTTTTCTCTCGTCAGCATCATGATGATTGCCTTCATATGGGGCAGATATCGCTATGATCTTGTCGCGGTTGCAGCACTTCTCGGAGGATTGGCTCTCGGCATTGTCCCGCTGGACCAAGCGTTTTCAGGATTCTCCAATGACATCGTGATAATTGTCGGCAGCGCGTTGCTTGTTTCGGCCGCTGTCGCCCGTTCGGGCCTTATGGAAGCGGCCGTGCAGAGGGCGGTGCCCAATCTCAAGGCCGTGCACGGACAGGTATTCGTGCTCGTCTCGATCGTCACGGTTCTCTCGGCCTTCGTCAAGAACATTGGGGCCTTGTCGATCATGATCCCCATCGCCTTTCAGTTCGCCCGACGTTCGCAGGTTTCCCCGTCGGTGTTCCTGATGCCGATGGCATTCGGTTCTTTACTCGGTGGCCTGATGACGCAGATAGGCACTTCGCCAAACGTCATCGTTTCGGAAGTGCGTGCTCAACTGGGTGGCGAACCCTTCACCATGTTCGATTTTACTCCGGTCGGTGCAGTGCTTGCTCTCGTGGGAATTCTCTTTCTGACCTTTTTCTATTGGTTGCTGCCGGAGCGGCAACGTGAAGGGGGCGGGATCGAAGAAGCTATCGATATCAAGAATTATCTCTCGGAAGCACATGTGACGGAAGCCTCGCCTCTGCTTGGCAAGACGGTGGCCGAGCTGATGAGTGTTGCAGAAGGAGAGGCGGTTTTGTCCTCCATTCTGCGTGCGAATGCGCACCGCGCCCCGCTACCCGATGCCGTACTGCGCGATGGTGATATTCTCCTGATGGAAGGCAAGGCGGAGGCGCTCGACAAGGTCGTCGCACATGGCAGGCTGGAGCTATCCAATGGTCGGTCGCTCGAATCGGGGAATGCGTCGGAAATTGGAACGATAGAAGCCGTCATCATGGCAAATTCACTGCTTGATGGCCTCTCTGCGCGTGCTTTGGCGCTCTCGGACACGTTCCAGGTCAACCTGCTGGCAGTCTCGCGTCATGGTGTGCGCCTGAAACAGCGCGTCGGCCAGATCACCTTGCGCACCGGTGACGTCGTGCTTATCCAGGGAGACAGAAGCAAACTTCCCGATACCTTGCGTGAGTTCGGCTGTCTTCCGCTTGCAGAGCGTCCGATCATGCTCGGTTCCGTGCGGCGTGGGCTTATTCCGGTCGGAATTCTCGCCGTGGCGATGGGGGCTGTCGCAGCCGGCCTGGTCCCGGTTGCTGTCTCATTCTTTGCCGCCGCTGCCGCCATGGTGCTTTTCAAGGCGATCCCGCTACGCGAAGTCTACGCTTCCATTGACGGGCCGATCCTTGTCATGCTGGCCGCCCTTATTCCCGTCAGCGAAAGCCTGCGGGAGACGGGTGCGACTGACCTGATCGCCGACGCTCTGGTATCTACGTCGCAAATCTTGCCGGCCTATGGCGCGCTCGCACTAATTCTGCTCGTTGCCATGGCCGTCACGCCCTTCCTGAATAATGCAGCGACCGTACTCATTATGGCGCCTATCGCTGCAAGCTTCGCGACCGGTCTCGGATTTCGCCCCGAGGCATTTCTGATGGCAGTAGCCATCGGCGCGGGGTGCGATTTCCTGACCCCCATCGGCCATCAGTGCAACACGCTGGTCATGGGGCCAGGAGGCTATAGGTTCTCCGACTATCCGCGCCTCGGCCTGCCGCTATCCATCCTCGTTGTCCTTGTCTCTGTACCGACTCTGATGATCGTCTGGCCGCTCTAGTCTCTGACCGCCTCCGGCATCTGGTAACGGTAGAAGCCGTTCTTAGGCACGTCGAAGATCAGGCCGGTTTCCTTCAGGGCAGGACTGGCGAGCGGCAGGATCCTCGCAGCGACTTCCGCAGGCGTCGGCAAGGTCAGCGGGTCCTCTCCCGGAACGGCCTTCGCACGCATCGCGGTGCGCGTTGCGCCGGGGTTGACGCAATTGACGCGCAGCTGCGTATTCTCCGTCTCGTGAGCCCAGGAGCGGGTGAGCGCTTCCACTGCCGCCTTCGAGGCCGCATAAGGTCCCCAGAACGCTTTGGCGGAATGCGCGGCACCCGAGGAAAGCAGGATCGCGCGGCCGGCATCCGAAAGGCGCAGCAACGGATCGACGGAGCGGATCAGCCGCCAGACGGAGATCACGTTGACGTCCATGACTTCCTGAAAGACTTTTGCCTCGACGTGGCCCAGCGGACTGATCGTGCCCAGAACACCCGCATTGGCAACGAGAATATCGAGCTTGCCCCAGCGTTCGTGGATCGAAGCGCCGAGGCGATCGATTGCCGTCATGTCCTTTATATCGAGGGGAACCAACGTGCTGCTGCCGCCTGCGCGCTGAATTTCGTCGTCCAGCTCTTCCAGACCGCCCACGGTGCGCGCGACGGCAATCACGTGCGCCCCGGCGACGGCCAACTCCTTGGCCAGAAAATAACCGATCCCGCGTGATGCTCCTGTGATGAGCGCAATGCGTCCGCTGAGATCCGGCTTTTCCATACAACGTCTCCTCCAACTCGTAGAGACAGGGGTAGAGCCGGATGGAAAATGCGTCAAGAACTATGAAGGTCAGAGCTGCCTTCCGGCTCCCCTGGACGGGGGAGCCGGCGGGACACGTCAGCCATTAGAGGCAAGCAAAGATAGCTTGCGCACATTATCCGAGCCTTCCTGATCCAGCAGGCGAGTCGGATATTCATTGGTGAAGCAGGCATCGCAGAACTGCGGCGCTTCGTTGTTGCGGCCTTCTTCGCCCACAGCGCGGTAAAGACCGTCGATAGACAGGAAGCCCAGCGAATCGACCTGGATATATTCGGCCATATCTTCGATACTCATGCGCGAGGCAAGAAGCTTTGCCTTCTCCGGCGTGTCGACGCCGTAGAAGCACGAGGCGCGGGTGGGCGGAGATGCAATGCGCATATGCACTTCGGCAGCACCCGCATCACGCACCATCTTGACGATCTTCTGGCTGGTGGTGCCGCGCACGATGGAATCGTCGACGAGCACGACGCGTTTGCCTTCGATCATTTCGCGATTGGCATTATGCTTCAGCCTCACGCCCATGTGGCGGATGGAATCACCAGGCTGAATGAAGGTGCGGCCGACATAATGGTTGCGGATAATACCGAGTTCGAAGGGGATTCCGGACTGTTGTGCAAAGCCGATGGCTGCGGGCGTGCCCGAATCCGGTACCGGTACCACGACATCCGCCTGGACTGGACTCTCGAGAGCCAGTTCGGCGCCGATGCGCTTGCGTACATTGTAGACGCTACGACCTTCTATGGATGAGTCGGGACGCGCGAAATATACATATTCGAACACGCAGAAGCGTGGCTTGACCGGCGCAAACGGGAAGTGGCTCTCTATGCCGTCATCTGTAATGACGATCATCTCGCCGGGCTTGATATCGCGCACGAAGGTCGCGCCCATAATATCGAGCGCACAGGTTTCGGAGGCGAGGATATGCGATCCTTCGAGCTCTCCCAGCACCAGCGGGCGAATACCCAACGGGTCGCGACAGCCGATCATCTTCTTCGAAGTCAGCGCGACGAGCGAGAAGGCGCCTTCTATCTGGCGAACGGCGTCGATAAAACGTGCATTCGTATTGGTTGCGCGGCTGGTCGCTACCAGATGCAGAATGGTTTCAGTGTCGGAGGTCGAGGAAAAGATCGACCCTTGACGCTGAAGAATGCGTTGCACGGTCATGGCGTTGGTCAGGTTGCCATTGTGCGCGACTGCAAAACCGCCGCCTGAAAGCTCGGCAAAAAAGGGCTGAATATTACGCAAACCCGCTCCGCCAGTTGTGGCATAGCGCGTGTGGCCAATCGCCCGGTCGCCCGGAATGCGGTCGAGAACCGACTGCTTGGTGAAGGTATCGCCGATCAGGCCAACGTGGCGCTCTACATGAAATTGGCTGCCGTCAAAGGAGACGATGCCTGCCGCCTCCTGTCCGCGATGCTGCAACGCGTGCAGACCGAGGGTGACGAGGGCAGAGGCGTCCTGGCGACCGAAAATGCCGAAGACGCCGCATTCGTCATGGAAATGATCGTCTGCTTCCGCCGAGTACTCAACGGCAGTGTCATCCATCATCATCATAGTTCCTGGCTATGGGGCTGCATGAACTCAACCTCGTTGATCTCGGTTGTAGTCACTATGCTCTAGCAAAACACGTATATAGGCTGAATGTGGCCGGATTGCTATGCTCTTTCCGCTGGGTCCAGAGCAGTTTTGCATTTCTTGTCTTGCGTAACTGCTCTGGTTGTCCTGTGCAGCTTACTGCTGAGCAGGCTGCGTCGAGGGCGGTACGGTTTCCTGCGGCGGCGAAGCGTCTGTATCGGTTGTGGGTGCAGCACCGCCGGTAATGCCGGAAATGCCACGCATGATCGTATTCTCCGGATCTTCCGGCAGGAAGGATTCCAGGCCGCGCCCGATTTCCTCCAGGAAGGGGCGCGACTTTGCGTCTGCTACCCAGGCGGGAGTCTTTTCGCCCGCCAGCCAGTTGAAGAACAGAAGCGCCACGGCGACGACCAGAACACCGCGTGCTGCGCCATAGACGAAGCCGAGACTGCGATCGAGCGGGCCGATGCGGCTGTCGATGATGAAATCCGCCATCTTCATGGTCAGAAGCGTCATAATGATGAGCGTCACGAGGAAAACCGCGCCGATGGCAGCGGCAAGTGCTACCTGCGGATTGCCAACCTGTTCTGCAATATAGGGCAGGACGGTCGGATAGAGGGTGAAGGCGGCAAAGCCCGCGACGACCCAGGAGATGACGGCAAGGACTTCGCGTGAGAAACCTCGCACCATTGCGAGAACTGCTGAAACGAGGGTGAAACCGACGAGAATACCGTCAAGCAGGGTGATGGGCATGTTTTTGTTCACTCCACAGGGTGGCCTGCCAGCGGCAGTAATCTGTCTACTTTCGCGTCGTGTGACCGCCGAATGCGGCAATCAATTGTCCTTCCGCTGCTTCGACCCGGCGGTCTTGGCAACAAGCTCGACGAGCGTCTGTGGCTGAAAAGTGTTTCCGCCAAGTGCGTTCGCCGTATCGTCCCCGCCGCGCGGCATGACGGCGCGGATAAAACCAAGCTTTTCAGCCTCCTTCAGACGCTGCTGCGCATGCGCAACCGGTCGTATCGCACCGGAAAGACTGATTTCGCCGAAATAGACGCAATCTTTGGGAAGGGCAAGCCCGCTCAACGAGGAAACCAGTGCGGCCGCGACCGCAAGATCAGCCGCCGGCTCGGAAATCCGGTAGCCGCCGGCCACGTTGAGATAAACATCGTGTGAACCGAGCCGCACCCCGCAATGGGCTTCGAGCACGGCGAGAATCATCGAAAGACGCGAGGAATCCCACCCGATAACGGCACGTCGGGGCGTGCCCAGCGAGGACGGCGCGACGAGCGCCTGAATTTCGACTAGCAACGGGCGAGTGCCTTCGATTCCGGCAAAAACCGCGGCGCCCGGCGCTTTGTCATGCCTCTCGCCAAGGAAAAGCTCGGAGGGATTGGCCACGTCGCGTAGACCCTTGTCGGTCATCTCGAAGACGCCGATCTCGTCGGTTGCGCCGAAACGGTTCTTCACCGTGCGCAGGATGCGATAGTGATGCCCGCCTTCACCTTCGAAGTAGAGCACGGCATCGACCATATGTTCCACAACGCGCGGCCCGGCGATCTGCCCTTCCTTGGTGACGTGCCCGACGAGGACGATGGCAGTTCCTGTGGATTTCGCAAAACGGATGACCGCCTGCGCGGCTGCACGCACCTGGGTGACGGTTCCCGGTGCAGAATCGGCCATGTCGGTCCACAGGGTCTGGATCGAGTCAAGAATGACGAGATCAGGGCGCTTGCCTTCGCTTATCGTGGCAAGAATATCTTCGACATTGGTTTCGGCGGCCAGTTCGACAGGTGCGCCTGAGACGCCAAGACGCTGGGCGCGTAAACGCACCTGCGCTACCGCTTCTTCACCAGACACGTAGACGATGCGATAGCCCTTGCTCGCCAGGGAAGCGGCGGCCTGCATCAGAAGCGTGGATTTGCCGATGCCTGGATCACCCCCGAGAAGCAGCGCCGAGCCGCGCACGAAACCGCCACCGGTCGCGCGGTCGAGTTCGCTCATGCCCGAAACGATGCGTGGTGCATCCTCGATATCGCCCGCAAGCGAGGTGAGGGCAACCGGCCGGCCCTTGCGCGGCGAACGCAAGCCCGTCGGGCCACCGCCGATGCCGCCGCCCGCATTGTCTTCGACCAGCGTATTCCACTCGCCGCAATCGTCGCACTTGCCAGCCCAACGCGCATGGACCGCGCCGCAATTCTGGCAGACGAACTGGATTTTCGGTTTGGCCATTAGTGGGTCAAATCATTCCTTGGGGAAAGAGAGGTGTATCGCAGGTGAGGGGGGCAACGCCTCTCCCTTTTTGCGATCCTATTCGAGACGTTCCGGCATGCGATCTTCTTCCGCGAGATCGGCAAAGCGCGTGAACTCGGACTGGAAGGCGACCTGCACCGTTCCGGTGGGGCCATGACGTTGCTTGGCGATGATCAGTTCCGCCTTGCCGCGCACCATGTTCATGTCTTCCTGCCATTTGAGATATTCAGGCGTACCGAATTGCGGCTCCTTGCCCTTCAGGTAATATTCGTCGCGGTAAACGAAGAGCACCACGTCTGCATCCTGCTCAATGGAGCCGGATTCACGAAGGTCGGCGAGCTGCGGGCGCTTGTCCTCGCGATTTTCCACCTGACGCGACAACTGCGACAGGGCGATTACCGGAACATTGAGTTCCTTAGCCAAAGCCTTCAAACCAGTAGTGATTTCCGTAATTTCCTGCACGCGGTTCTGTGCGGCGCGCGAACTCGAGCCCTGCATAAGCTGAAGATAGTCGATGATGATTAGATCCAGGCCGCGCTGGCGCTTGAGACGACGCGCGCGCGCTGTGAGCTGGGCAATCGAGATGCCGCCGGTCGCGTCGATGAACAGCGGAATGCTTTGCAAGGTCTGCGCGCCGGCCACAAGTTTTTCGAACTCTGTCTCGGTGATTTCACCACGGCGGATCTTCGACGACGAAATCTCCGTCTGTTCGGAAATGATACGGGTGGCGAGCTGTTCCCCGGACATTTCCAGCGAGAAGAAGCCTACAACGCCGCCGTTAGCGGCCTTGTACGATCCATCGGCCTGCTGCGCCGCCTCATAGGCATGGGCGACGTTGAACGCGAAATTCGTGACGAGCGAGGTCTTGCCCATGGCGGGACGGCCGGCGATGACGATCAAGTCGGAGGGTTGCAGGCCGCCCATCTTGGCATCGAGATCACGAATGCCGGTGGAAATGCCCGATAGATGGCCGTCGCGCATATAGGCGGCGTTGGCCATGTCGATCGCGGTCTTCACCGCTTCCCCAAAGGTCTCGAAACCGCCATCGTAGCGGCCCGATTCCGCAAGTTCGAACAAACGCCGCTCCGCATCCTCGATCTGCGCCTGCGGTGCCATGTCGACCGGTGCGTCATAAGCGACATTGACCATGTCCTCGCCGACGCTGATCAAGGCGCGGCGCGTGGCGAGATCGTAGATGGCGCGGCCATAATCCGCAGCGTTGATGACGGTGACGGCTTCGGCGGCCAGACGCGCCAGATATTGCGCAACGGTGAAATCGCCAACCTTCTCGTCGGAGGGGAGAAAGGTCTTGAGGGTCACCGGATTGGCGATCTTGCCGAGCCTGATCATTTCCGAAGCGATCTGGTAGATCGACTTGTGCAACGGCTCGTAAAAATGCTCCGGCTTCAGAAAATCCGAGACGCGATAAAACGAATCATTATTGACCATGATCGCGCCGAGCAGCGCCTGCTCGGCTTCGATATTGTTGGGTGCTTCCCGATAGGTTCCAGGCTGGCCCTGACCCTGATCCATGATGAATTTACGCGCTGCGTCTGCCATGTCTTTTCCCCGTTGAAGATGGCTTAGCAGGTTCGGAGCGGTTTTTGCAGTACATTCCGCACCTGTTTTGTTCTCATGAACCTTGTCCCAAGGATTCACAGTCTGTGCAAAACCGGAAACGGGTTTTGCTTGACGCGCGGGACGATGATTCGGCCGGAAGAAGAAACCGCCCTCCGACATGATCGGGGGGCGGTTTCTGCTGTTTTCCGACTTGGTCGACCTTATGCTATTTGCTCTGTTCGCACCGCTTCGCGCAGAGCCTGTTCGTCGCGCAGCATGTAATCGCGGGTGACCGGCAGCGAATCGTTGCGGCGGGCAAGCTGTACCTGAAAAACCACCATGTCCTGCCAACGAAACGCGGCTTCCGAACCAGCGAGATAGAAATCCCACATGCGGCAGAAGCGCTCATCATAGATGCGCGCTGCTACATCCCAATGGGCGCGGAAGCGAGCCCGCCACTCCTTCAGGGTCTCGGCATAGTGCATCCGCAGGATTTCCACGTCGGTAACGATCAGTCCCGAGCGCTCAATGGCGGGCAGCATTTCGGAGAGTGCCGGAATGTAGCCGCCGGGGAAGATATGCTTGCGAATGAATGCGTTGGTTGCATAGGGAACGCCGCTACGACCGATCGTGTGCAGAAGCATGACGCCATCCGGCTTCAGCAGGCGATGACAATTGTTGAAGAAGGTGGGGTAGTGGTTCAGGCCCACATGTTCAAACATGCCGACTGAAACGATGCGGTCGAAGCGTTCGGTCAGGTTACGATAATCGCGTAATTCGAAATGCACATGATTTTCCAAGTGTCGATCATGCGCACGGCGAGTTGCCACGGAAAGCTGTTCTTCCGATAAGGTGACGCCAAGCACGTCGAGATCGAACATCTGCGCCATATCAAGCGCCAGTCCGCCCCAGCCGCAACCTATGTCGAGTACGCTTTGGCCCTTTTCCAGTTGGAGCTTGGCCATGATATGCCGCTTCTTTGCCCGTTGCGCTTCTTCGAGCGTGGTCTCGACCGAGGGAAAATAGGCGCAGGAATATTGCATGTCTTCATCGAGGAACATGCGATAAAGCTCGCCCGACAGATCGTAGTGATGCGCGACATTGCGCTTGGAACGCGCCAGCGTGTTCATCTGCTGCAGGCGGCGGAACGCCCCGCGCATGGTTTCGATGGCACGGGCCCAGAACGTGTCGATGCCCATTCCTTCGGTGTTCGTGTAGACAAGCTGCAGCAGTGCCAGAACGTCGCCTTCGCGGAAGCTGACTTCGCCTTCCATATAAGCTTCAGGTAGCGCCAGCGTAGGGTCGAGGGCAATGGCCCGCTCGGCAGCGGGTGTATGCACGACCAGAGAGACGGGCGCTCCGGAACCATCGCCATAGGTGCGCACGGTGCCATCTGCGGCCGTGATAGTCAGATTACCTCGTTTTATGATATGCGAAATCAATCGGTTGAGAACCGAGTTCATGGCTTTCTCCCCGTCCGGAAAACCGGGCAAAACATTAATCAAAGTTTTGCTTAAACAGCGAAGAAGCGAGAATAGTTCCGGTTCCATGACGAAACCGTGATTTGATTTTTTTGAACCTGTTTTCAGCGTCTATCGACGCAGGAATGGTCTGATCTGGCTGCGGAAGAACACGAGCAAGGCGCTGACGTAGAGGCTGCCGGCGAGCGCGCAGAGGATGAGAGCTGACAAAAGCTTGCCGAAGCCGCTCAGATCGACGAATTCCCGCAGCAATAGCACGAAGCCCGCCAGCATCACGTTGGCGACGATGATCTTGGTAAAGGTCGCGGCGGAAATGTCGCCGAGCCGAACCTGGTCCTGTTTGCTCAATCCGTTCCAGAGCATCCAGATATTGATCCACGCGGCAATAGTGGTGCTGATGGCACAGGCGATGTAGCCGAGCCAGGGAAAGAGGGCTACGTTGATGGCAACATTGGCGGCGGCGTTGATGATGGCAAAGCGCATCATGGTTTTCGTCTCGCCAGCTGCATAATAGGCGGTCTGGTAGACCCGCATCAGCACGAAGGCAACGATTCCCGGCGCAAATGCGATAAGGGCAAGGGCCGTCGCCTGCGTATCGGCTGGCGTGAAGGCACCACGTTCGAACAGCCCCCGCACGAGAATGTCCGGTGCGAAAGTCAGCATCACGGCGCAGGGCAGCGTGAGTATCAGGCAGACTTCTGCGCCCCGGGCCAATGAAGCACGTATTTTCGAGGCGTCGCCTTGCTTCTTGTAGAGTGAGATTTCTGGCAGAAGCACGGTTCCCACCGCGATGCCGACAATGCCGAGCGGAAGCTGGTAGAGACGGTCTGCCATGTAGAGCCAGGCGACGGCACCGGTCTGCAGCGACGCTATTGCGGAACCCACGACGAGGTTGATCTGCACGACACCGCTCGAAAAGATCGTCGGCATTGCAATCGTCAGGAGCTTCTTCACGTCATCCGTATAGCGCGGGATGGTAAGCATCGCTGTCATGCCGAGCTTTCGCGCGCCCCAGATGACGACGATCAACTGCGCAACGCCGCCGACGACGTTTGCAGCTGTCAGGATTGCGCCTGCTTCGCGCGATGCGCCCATGCCGTACAAGGTGACGCCGCCCAGCGCAGCGATTGCGAAGATGTTAGGCAGGATGGACGAATAGGCGTTCAGCGCGAACTTGCCATAGCCGTTCAGAATCCCGCCATAAAGCGTCGAGAGCGAAACGAAGGAAAGGTAGAAGAAGGCCAGTCGACAGAAATCGACCGTGATCTGGAATTTTCCCGTATCGTCCACGAAGCCCGGCGCCAGGAGCATGACTGCA
This sequence comes from Limoniibacter endophyticus, assembly GCF_014652835.1. Lineage (GTDB taxonomy): Bacteria > Pseudomonadota > Alphaproteobacteria > Rhizobiales > Rhizobiaceae > Limoniibacter > Limoniibacter endophyticus. The sequence goes on along the minus strand of NZ_BMZO01000004.1, from coordinate 100,503 downwards.
TACGGCATGAAAATCTGGAAGATGATCGTCAGGACGATCAGCGCCATCAGGAGCGCGGATTGCACTTCGCGCACAAACCCCTGCTGTTCGCTGGCTTCCTTCTTCACGAAAAGAGGTACGAAGGCGTTTGAAAACGCTCCTTCCGCGAATACGCGCCGAAACATGTTGGCGATGCGAATCGCGACCATGTAAGCCTCTGCGACCGGTCCTGTGCCAAGTGCCGCCGCGACGAGCGAATCGCGCACGAAGCCGAGAATGCGACTGACCAGTGTTGCGGACCCGACGCCCGAAAGCTTTCGCAGGAAGGATGACATGAACGACCGAATTACTAAGGATATGCTGGCAGTCTCTTAAGGTAAAATGACGAGTTCTGCCAGCAGTGTGAGAGAGCCGGGGCTGAACGGCTCCTGAAATGGGGGGCGCTATATTCGGTATCTGCACGGAGGCGAGACGCCACCAATAAAAAGCCCGGACGTTTCCGCCCGGGCTTTTTTACGGAGAAGACGGCAGAGAATTATGCCTGCTCTTCGGTTTCTTCCTCACCGTCGAAATCTTCGTCTTCGTTGAAGAAGTTTTCCGGACGGGCGTTTTCGTTAATGTCGTCACCGTAGATGGCTTCGGCAGTCGTCAGCGACTCGCCCTTCGCCTGACGCTCTGCTTCGTCAGCCGAACGAGCGATATTCAGGGTGATGGTGACGTGGACTTCCGGGTGCAGCGTGACGACAATGTCGCTCAGGCCGATGGTCTTGATCGGTGCGTTCAGTTCAACCTGGTTGCGGTGGATCGAGAAGCCTTCTGCCGTCAGAACTTCGGCGATATCGCGGGTCGAGACAGAACCGTAAAGCTGGCCGGTTTCACCAGCCGAACGAACGGCGATGAATGACTTGCCTTCAAGCTTCTCGGCGACAGCTTCGGCTTCGGACTTGCGCTCAAGGTTGCGAGCTTCGAGCTGGGCGCGCTGCGATTCGAACTTCTTCTTGTTGGCTTCGTTTGCGCGAAGCGCCTTGCCCTTCGGCAGAAGGAAGTTACGGGCAAAGCCGTCCTTGACCTTGACGGTGTCGCCCATCTGGCCGAGGCGCGCGATACGTTCGAGAAGAATGACGTCCATTTTCTTTTCCTTTCCTGCCCGTGCCTTGCACGGAAATCTTTACGTAAAGCAGGAAGGAAAGACACTCGACCCCATCAAAATGAGGGAGGAAGTTCGCTGTCCTGCCATCGACTGTTTGGCAGTTAGGGCATTTGCCCAACTCGGAGTTCTTGTCGCTCTCACATTTCCGAAGCGCGAGAGAACCTCCCGGCGACCAGAGGCCGCCGGGAGGAGAAAATCACTTCACCACGTAGGGCAGGAGGCCCAGGAAGCGGGCGCGCTTGATGGCCTTGGCCAGTTCACGCTGCTTCTTCTGCGAAACTGCGGTGATGCGCGAAGGAACGATCTTGCCGCGCTCCGAAATGTAGCGCTGTAGAAGACGAACGTCCTTGTAATCGATCTTCGGAGCGTTCGCGCCGGAGAACGGGCACGTCTTGCGACGGCGATGGAAAGGACGACGAGTTGGGATCTGATTGATATCGACCATGATCACTCGGCTCCTTCATTGCTGAACTGACGGCGCGGTGCGCGGTCACCACGATCGCCGCGGCCGCCTTCGCGGTCGCCCGAACGGGCAGGACGGTCGTCGCGGTCACGCTTCTGAAGCATGACGGACTGACCTTCTTCATGGGCATCAACTTTGATGGTCATGAAGCGAAGAACGTCTTCCGACAGACGCATCTGGCGTTCCATCTCATGAAGAGCGGTTGCCGGAGCGTCGATGTCGATCAGCGTGTAATACGCCTTACGGTTCTTGTTGATGCGATAGGTGAGGGACTTGAGGCCCCAGCTTTCTACCCGACCAACCTTGCCGCCGCCATTTTCGATAACACCCTTGTACTGTTCGACGAGGGCATCGACCTGCTGCTGCGAAAGGTCCTGACGGGCCAGAAAAACGTGCTCGTAGAGTGCCATTTATCTTGCCTTTCTTCGTTTCTCCGTTGGCCGCGACGGCGAAAGCTCTCCGCAAACCTGATCGAGCCGAAGAGGCAGGAGAAAGGCGCTTGCGAGACGGTCGTAGAGACGGGGACACGGGAGGAAGACGGCGACTGGCGCAATCAAACGATACATTCGAAAATGCTTCGCCCTCCGTTCAGCCCCCGGACGAGACCAACAGAATGGCGGGTCGATACACGGCAATCAGCGAAAAAGCAAGGGGCAAGGATGCAAAAGACCGGACTCATCGAGGACGGGACCGGTCTTTTCGTCTTTTTAAAGCCTCAGATCAATTCGGGCGAATGATGCGAATGTTGCGGTCTGGTGTCCCGGGGCCTGCATCATCCGGTGGCGGACGTCCGATAATGGATTCCTGCCCGGGACGCGGCGGTGTCGGGCGTTCCGGCTGAGGCGGGCGTGGACGCTCAGGCTCTGGCGGACGCGGTCTGTCCGGTCTTCCTGGTCCGTTCCAATCCGGCGGGCGTGGTCGGTCGGGTCTGTCCCAATGCGGGGGACGCGGGCGAGGCGGACGATAGCCGGGGCGATCCCAGTAGGGAGGTCTGTATTCCGGGCGATCCCAATAAGGAGGGCGCGGATCGTAGATTGGTGGCGGAGGAGGAGGAACAGGGCGATAATAGCCGCCGCTCGACCTATCCAGATAATTTGCTGACATCCAGCCGCGCAGGCGTCCGAGCTCGATCTGGCACCAGTTGCCGGTGCAACGAAGAATCTCGACCTCCGAACCGGCCTGGATCGTGGCAATGCGCGAATAGCCGGTGCCGGGACCTGTGCGGACATTGACATTGCCTGTGACGACGGCTGGTTCGGCAGAAGCGACGCTTGCTGAGACAAGGAGGCCAAATGCCGTAGCGGCCGCAAGAAGATATTTGCGCATGTTTTTACGCCTTTCGAACGACAGTCTCTCAATCAGGGGCTGCCACCTGCATCTATGAAGCTTTTACGGGTGCAAGCAATTGCCTTATGATTGCTGCAAGATACGCCTTGTGATCAACCTGAAACGCAAGCGGCACATTGGCGGTTCCTATATATGGGCGGTATGAACGCAGGCTGAAAACGCCCGATATCCAGTCTTGATATACGGGAAATCCGGCCTTTGGCTTGATTTTCCTGCATTCCTTTGCCAAACGCTTGCGCAATGAAATTCAGGAGGACAGCAATGTCTATCGCTTTCACCTTCCCCGGACAGGGCAGCCAAGCCGTCGGCATGGGCCGCGATCTGGCCGAAAATTACGCCGAGGCGCGCGCCGTTTTCGAAGAAGTGGACGAAGCGCTGGGCCAGAAATTGTCCGCGCTCATGTTCGGAGGTCCGGAAGACGAGTTGACGCTGACGGCTAACGCACAACCGGCATTGATGGCGGTGTCCATCGCTGCGATCCGCGTTCTGGAAGCGGGGGGCTACGCGCTGAAGGACAAGGTGGCGTACGTCGCCGGTCATTCTCTGGGCGAATATTCCGCCCTATGCGCCGCCGGAACCTTCTCGCTTGCAGATACGGCGCGCCTTCTGCGCATCCGCGGTAATGCAATGCAGGCGGCCGTTCCAGTCGGAGAAGGCGCTATGGCCGCGATAATTGGCCTCGATCAGGGTCAGGTCGAGAATGCCTGCGAAGAGGCAGGCAAGGGCAGCGTCTGCCAGATCGCCAATGACAATGGCGGTGGGCAACTGGTCATTTCGGGTGCGAAGCCTGCCGTCGAGCATGCAGCACGCATCTGCACCGAACTTGGCGCCAAGCGCGCTTTGATGCTTTCGGTCTCGGCTCCGTTCCACTCCGCTCTGATGACGCCTGCGGCCGAAGCCATGCGCGAAGCGTTGGCAGCGGTGGAAAAGAACGCTCCGGTCGTTCCGGTGCTGGCCAATGTCAGCGTTGCCCCCCTGAGCGATCCGCAGGCGATCGCAAAGAGCCTGGTTGAACAGGTTACAGGCCGCGTGCGCTGGCGTGAAAGTGTGGAGTGGTTCGCCGCAAATGGCGTCGATACGCTTTATGAAATCGGGGCCGGCAAGGTGCTGAGCGGGCTTGCCCGCCGCATCAACAAGGATATCGCAACCGCGACGCTTGGCTTGCCGGGCGAAATCGAAACCTTCATCGAGCAGCAGGGCTGAAGCCCGGTTCGCAGTCGAACAATCTATAAAAGGACAAGAAAATGTTTGATCTGACCGGCCGCAAGGCACTGGTGACGGGCGCGACAGGCGGCATAGGCGAGGCCGTTGCCCGCGCGCTGCATGCTCAGGGCGCGATCGTTGGCCTGCATGGCACGCGCGTCGAGAAACTTGAAGCGCTTGCTGGCGAACTAGGCGATCGCGTCAAGGTTCTGCCTGCCAATCTTTCCGACCGCGCGGAAGTCGCCAGCCTTGGCAAGAAGGCCGAAGAAGAGCTGGAGGGCGTGGATATTCTGGTCAACAATGCCGGCGTGACGCGCGACGGTCTTTTCGTGCGCATGTCCGACGATGACTGGGATCAGGTGCTTGAGATAAATCTTGGCGCTGCATTCCGCCTGACCCGCGAATTGACGCATCCGATGATGCGCCGCCGCTTCGGCCGCATCATCAACATTTCCTCGGTCGTCGGCACCACCGGCAATCCGGGCCAGGCGAATTACTGCGCCTCGAAGGCGGGCCTCATCGGATTCTCCAAGTCGCTTGCCCAGGAGGTTGCCAGCCGGAACATAACGGTAAACTGCGTCGCACCGGGATTCATCGAATCCGCGATGACGGACAAGCTGAACGAGAAGCAGAAGGACACCATCATGGGCGCCATTCCGATGAAGCGCATGGGTTCATCGGATGAAATCGCATCGGCCGTGGTTTATCTCGCATCGACGGAAGCATCCTATGTGACGGGTCAGACGTTGCATGTGAATGGCGGCATGGCGATGATCTAAGGCCGGGAGCCTGGCCGTTTATTAACGCTTTTTGCTTGGATGAGGTTTATCGCAACGGGTTTTCGCCTTGGACGCCAATCCCGTTTCGTGTAATGCGACCTGTGAAACACCGCGATTGCGGCGAATCTCAAAGCCTGAAATCCGCCTGACATAAGGCGCTCCGGCTTGATTACTCGCCTCAAGAGCATTAACGAAGACCAACATACTACTTCTGGAAACGCACGAGGAATTGTCATGAGCGATGTCGCTGAACGAGTTAAGAAAATCGTAATCGACCATCTGGGCGTCGAAGCCGATAAGGTCACGGAAGGTGCAAGCTTCATCGACGACCTCGGTGCAGACAGCCTCGATACCGTTGAACTCGTCATGGCTTTCGAAGAAGAATTTGGCATCGAAATTCCAGACGATGCTGCTGAAACCATCCAGACGGTTGGCGATGCAGTAAAGTTCATCGAAAAGGCCCAGGCCTGATTATTCCGTCTTGGGATTACTGCATCGCCCCGGAAGCCCGAAACAGTTTTCGGAAACGTGCGATGCAGCAAGTTTTTAAGGTTAGCGCGTCCTTGTGCGTCCGGAAGGACGCACGGCGCGCTAATGGGGATAGACGATGAGACGTGTTGTTGTAACAGGCCTTGGGATCGTTTCGCCTCTCGGGGCGGGTGTCGAACACAGCTGGAAAGCCCTTCTTTCGGGCGAGAGCTTTGCGCGACGCGTGACGGAATTTGAGGTCGATGACCTGCCTGCCCAGATCGCATGCCGCATTCCGCTTGGAGACGGCACCGATGGTACCTTTAATCCCGATCAGTGGATGGAGGCCAAGGAACAGCGCAAGGTCGATCCCTTCATCGTCTATGCCATGGCCGCAGCCGATATGGCGTTGGCAGATGCTGACTGGCATCCGCAGACCGACGAGGATCAGATCGCCACGGGCGTGATGATCGGTTCGGGTATTGGCGGGCTCGACGGTATCGTTGAGGCTGGTTATACGCTGAAGGAAAAGGGGCCGCGCCGTGTGTCGCCTTTCTTCATTCCGGGCCGCCTTATTAACCTTGCCTCTGGTCAGGTCTCCATTCGTCACAAGCTGCGTGGACCCAATCATGCGGTCGTCACGGCCTGTTCGACGGGCGCGCATGCCATCGGCGATGCCAGCCGCCTGATTGCGCTGGGCGATGCCGATGTGATGGTCGCCGGTGGAGCCGAATCGCCGGTTTGCAGGATTTCTCTTGCGGGCTTTGCCGCCTGCAAGGCGCTCTCCACCCAGCATAATGACGATCCGGAAAACGCCTCGCGTCCCTATGATCGCGATCGTGACGGCTTTGTCATGGGTGAAGGTGCTGGCGTTCTGGTTCTGGAGGAGCTGGAACACGCCAGAGCCCGCGGGGCCAGGATTTATGGCGAGGTCGTCGGCTACGGCATGAGCGGCGATGCCTATCATATCACCGCACCGTCGGAAAACGGCGAAGGTGCCTATCGCTGCATGCAGGCCGCGCTTAAACGGGCAGGCCTGACGCCAGCCGACATCGATTATATCAACGCCCACGGCACATCCACCATGGCCGATACGATCGAGCTTGGTGCGGCGGAACGGCTGCTGGGCGAGCATGCCTCGAATGTTTCGATGTCGTCGACTAAATCTTCGATCGGTCATCTGCTCGGTGCTGCCGGCGCGGTCGAGGCGATCTTCTCGATCCTCGCCATTCGCGACAATATTGCGCCCGCGACGATTAATCTCGACAATCCCGAGGCGGAAACGAACATCGACCTCGTTCCGAACAAGCCGCGTCAACGCAAGATCGACGTTGCTTTGTCCAACTCGTTTGGCTTCGGCGGAACGAACGCATCGCTGGTATTTAAGCGTTTCAATGACTGATCCGCGCTTGCGGGTCAGCATTCATGTGTACATTCGGGAATGATCCTGCTGGATCTGTGTGTGGATTGCAGTGCGTCATCGGATTGCCGCTTTCCGCCATCATCCGGGTTTTAACGGTTGCAGCGATTCTTCTCCTTCGGTTGCTGATCCGATATCAACTGCTGGTTCTGCAAGGGTGGTATCCCGGCAAGCCGGCTCTGACGGCGAGGTTACATGAGCGACAACACGCACGGCTCTGGCGATCACGACAAATCGGCTCCTGCCTCCAAACCGATCGTGCCGAAATCGGCCAATGAAGCCTTGCGCTCGGAAGCTGGCACGCCGCCACCTTTGCGCAGGAAGCGTCGTTCACGCCAGTCTCGCAGCCAGGTCGTCATTTTCCTCAACTTCGTCATGTCGATCATCGTACTGGTGGCTTTGGGTTTCGGTGCTGCCGCCTACTGGGTCAAGTGGAGCTTCGAGAAGGAAGGGCCGCTGCAAGCTTCGGATACGGTATTCATTCGCCAGGGAGCTGGCGTTGGAGATATAGCCGGGACGCTGGAAAGCCGCGGCATGATCGATAACGCGCTGGCTTTCCGCCTGGGTGTACGCGCCTATGGCAATGAAGGCAGCATGAAGGCCGGCGAATATGAAATCGCCGGGCGCAGTTCGATGCACGATATCATGGAGCTTTTGCGCAGCGGCAAGCAGATATTGCATACGATCACCATCCCGGAAGGCTGGACCACCCAGCAGGCGATGGAGCGCATCGCTCAGAACGAAATCCTGGAGGGCGAAATGCCGGCAATTGTGCCCGGAGAGGGAATGATTGCCGCCAACACGATCAGTTTCTCGCGCGGCAAGACGCGGGAACAGATCGTCGAGCAACTGGTCAATCTCCAGCAGAAGACCATAGACGAGATATGGGAACGCCGCCGTGACGATCTTCCGATCAAGGATAAGAACGAATTCGTGACGCTGGCCTCCATCGTCGAGAAGGAGACCGGACACGCTGATGAGCGGACGCGTGTCGCCGCGGTGTTCATCAATCGCCTGAACAGAAAGATGCGGTTGCAATCCGACCCGACCATTCGCTACGGAAAATATGGTGGCGCGGTCTATAAGGAAGCGCCAACCATCTACCAATCCGACATTCGCAAGCCGACGCCATATAATACCTATACGATCGACGGCCTGCCACCTGCGCCGATTGCCATTCCGGGCCGTTCCGCACTGGAAGCCGTGGCCAATCCGTCGGTAACGAAGGATCTTTACTTTGTGGCGAGCGGAGACGGACGTCATGCATTTGCGGAAACGCTTGACGAGCATAATGCCAATGTCCGCCGTTGGCGCCAGATCGAGCGCGAACGCGGCGAGGCGGCCAAGGAGCTTCCTGCCGGAGCGACCACTGCAAGTCCGACTGAAGGTGCCGAGTGAGCACCGCGGACGGGCAGGGCCCGGTCGCGGCATCCTTGCAGAGCATGACTGGCTTCGCGCGGGCGAGCGCTGCCGCCGAGGGCGGTGTGCTGAGCTGGGAGCTGCGTTCGGTCAACGGACGCTCACTCGACATGCGCGTACGCACGCCGCAAGGCTACGAGGCGCTGGACCCTCAGGCGCGTGCGATGATTCAGAAGCGGCTCGCGCGCGGCAATATCCAGGCCAGTCTGAGCCTCCAGAGCGACGCCCGCACTGTGGCGACGCCCATTGTCAACGAAGCGTTCCTGATTGATCTCGCAGGTCTGGCGCAACGTCTGGAGCAGAAATATGGGCTTGCGCCGGCACGTGCCGACGGCCTGCTGGCCTTGCGGGGAGTTCTCGAAATGCCGGATGGTTCGGCTGTTTCTTCGACTGCCGAGCAGGAGGAAATCTCCCGGATAGCGATGTCGACACTGGCTGAGGCACTCAGCCAGTTGATCGAGGCGCGCCAGCGTGAAGGTGCGGCGTTGCGAACCGTTCTGGAAGCTCAGCTTGCTCGCATCGAGGATCTTACGCTTGCGGCGGAGAACGATCCCTCCCGCAGCCTTGAAGCGGTCAAGGCAAGGCTTGCGCAGCAGGTTGCGCTTCTGCTGGAGGAAAGCGGAACCCGTCTGGACAGCGACAAGCTGCACGCGGAGGCAGCGCTTCTTGCGACGCGCGCCGATATACGTGAAGAACTCGATCGCTTGAAGGCGCATGTGGCCAATGCGCGCGACCTTCTGGCGAGTGGTGGGCCGATCGGGCGCAAACTCGATTTTCTCGCGCAGGAGTTCAACCGCGAGGCAAATACGCTTTGTTCGAAATCCAACGCGGGTAGTATCACGGCAATCGGTCTTGACCTGAAGGCTGTCGTCGATCAGTTCCGCGAACAGCTGCAAAATCTGGAATAGCATATATGAGTTTGGAAGACGAACTGACGATCAAGCGTCGCGGTCTCATGCTGGTCTTGTCCTCGCCGTCGGGAGCGGGGAAGTCGACCATTTCGCGGCATCTGCTGGAGAACGATCCGCAGTTCAAGCTTTCGGTCTCTGTGACGACCCGGCAGCGACGCCCTAGCGAAATTGACGGCGTACATTACCATTTCATGTCGGTGCGCGAGTTCGAGCGCACGCGTGACGATGATGGATTGCTGGAGTGGGCGGAGGTTCACGGTAATTTCTATGGCACACCGCGCGAACCGGTGGAGGCTGCCATGGCGCAAGGTCATGACATGCTGTTCGACATCGACTGGCAGGGGGCCGTGCAGCTGAACGAGAAGATGCGCGCCGACATTGTTTCGGTGTTCATCCTGCCGCCATCTATGGCGGAGCTGAAATCGCGCCTTACGCGCCGCGCCGAAGACACTGCCGAGGTGATCGCAAACCGTCTCGATAACGCTCGGACGGAGATTGAGCATTGGCGCGAATATGACTACGTGGTTGTCAATCGCGACCTCGGTCAGGCCTATCGCGAAGTGCAGGCGATTATCACAGCCGAGCGCCTGCGCCGCGACCGTCGCCACGGTCTGTTCGACTTTGTGTCGGATATTCTGGACGAGAAGTTTTAAGCGCTTCCCGCACGCCGACTGGTCTGGCCAGCAGAAAAATCCGCCACGGCGCGTGCCGCACGGTTGATGGGAAATGAAATGGGATCAGGGCATGTGGCCCGTTGCATTTCATTCAATTTCGCATGCTTCCACATGCCCTGACGGTATCTGGAAGAACCCGAAGAGGAGAGAAGGTCGTAAATCTTCTCTCGTTCGGCCCTCCGTCCGGCTTGCCAGGCCAAACGGCGGTTTCCGCCCGCTGTCTCAGCGTCTCGGTGTTCGGGAGCTCACCTATCCCTGACGCACGAGAAGTATCGCGCAGCCGGCCAGGGTGTGGATGGATTGGGCGATCTATCGGCGCAAAAAATTTATAGTCGTCTGATTATGCTCCGAAAAAAGATTTCAGCGCTGAGAAATCCATCCACTATAAAATAACGACGAGGAAAGGCCGACGGCCGATTAATGCACTTTTAGAAGTCTTGCCAGATCAACGAATTCTTCGACGCTCAGTGTTTCAGCACGACGTCGCGGATCGATGCCGGCGCGATCCAGAAGCGCTTCGCCGCCGAGTGATTTCAGGCTCTGACGCAGCATCTTGCGACGCTGGCCGAATGCAGCTTCGGTAACGCGCGAAAGCGTAGCTGCATCGCACGCCAGGGGCTTTTCGCGTGGCACGAGATGCACGACGGCAGATGTGACCTTTGGTGGCGGGGTGAAAGCCTCGGGCGGCAGTTCCATGACAATTTTCGGCACTGTGCGCCAATTGGCAAGAACAGCAAGACGACCGTAGTGATTGTCTCCCGGCTGCGCGACGATGCGCTGAGCCACTTCCTTCTGGAACATGAGCGTCATCGAAGCGTAGTAGGGTGGCCAAGGTTCGACGGAGAGCCAGCGAACCAGAAGTTCCGTTCCGATATTGTAGGGCAGGTTCGCCGCAATGCGCACTTTCTCGCCTGGCGGGACCAGCTTCGAGAAATCCGTCTTCAGCGCGTCACCCGAAATGATCTCGAGCTTGCCCGGATAGTGAGCCCCGAGTTCCTCAAGGGCCGGAAGGCAGCGCTCGTCGCGCTCAACGGCCACAACCTTCCTGGCGCCGTTCAGCAGAAGTCCGCGTGTCAGGCCGCCGGGACCGGGACCGACCTCGATCACGACATGATCTTCGAGCGAACCCGCATTTCGGGCGATCTTCGAGGTGAGATTGAGATCGAGCAGAAAGTTCTGACCGAGCGACTTCTTCGCAGCCAGTTCATGCGTACGGATGACGTCGGAAAGGGAGGGTAGTCCGTCTATGCTCATGTGGTCGTCTTGCTGTTGCGCGCCATTTCATCTGCCATCTTCAGGGCGGCGATGAGGCTGTCTGGACGGGCAATTCCCTTTGCAGCAATGTCAAAGGCTGTGCCGTGATCTGGTGAGGTGCGGATGAAGGGCAGCCCAAGCGTAACATTGACGCAATCGTCGAAACCGAGCGTTTTGGCGGGAATGAGCGCCTGATCGTGATACATGCACAGCGCCACATCGTAGCGCTTGCGCGCGCTGGCGTGGAACATTGTATCCGCGGGAAGGGGGCCGAAGGCATCAATCCCTTCAGCCTTCAACTGTGCGATGACGGGCGCAATGATCTCGATATCTTCCCGCCCCATGGAACCTTGTTCGCCAGCGTGGGGGTTGAGCCCGGCAACAGCAAGACGCGGCGAGGCCAGACCAAAACGGCCTTTAAGATCGTGCGCAACAATATGGGCCGTCTGGAGGATGAGCGGGCCGTTGAGCGCGGCGGGTACCGCTGACAGGGCTATATGGATTGTGACAGGAACGGTACGCAGCTGGGGCCCGGCCAGCATCATGACGGGCAGCGGCGCTTCTCCATTCCCCGAGGCAAGGTGTGCGAGATACTCGGTGTGCCCGGGAAAGCGGAAGCCGGCGTCGTAGAGAGGTTTCTTGGCGATAGGACAGGTGACAACCGCCGACGTTTGACCTGTGCATGTCAGGGTGACGGCGCGATCGATTGCCTCGATCGTCCCGGCTGCGTTTGCACCAGAGGGGACGCCGGGTTCATCCACCAACTTGTTTTCAAGCGGAAGGACAGGCAGAGCACCATTGAACGCTGACAAGGCTTCCGACGGGTGACGACAAACGTGCAACGAAACATCGAGCGAGAGCTTTGCGAAGCGGGATCTGAGAAAATCCGGATCGCTTAGAAGCACAAAACCCGGCAAATCACTCTGGTGTCTTGCGAGCCAGGCGCGTGCGGCGATTTCGGGTCCGATACCGGAGGGATCGCCGCCGGAAAGCGCGAGAGGCTGCATGTCCTTGAATCAGCGCTTGATGATCTTGGCTTTTTCGCGCAGCTCGGCAAGCGCCTTCTTGCTCAATGCCTCGCCACTTTCATTGCCGCCGCCTCCCGCCGCTTTCTGGTCCTGTTCCGAAAAAACGAGCTGTGCAACCCGATCGTCGGAAACGGAGCGAACGCTACAAACAGCAATGAATTCAACGCCGCGGTCGGTCGCCTTTGCAGGCGTCGTACCACCGGCACGGGTTGCTTTGATGGCTTCTGCCCAGTCGGCGGGCAGGGTGGGCTCAAGATTGCGCCCAAGATCGCGCACGGTAACGTCGAGGATCCCCCGCGCCTGATCGCGGGTGGACTCGCAATTACTGAAACGCGAACGCAGGGCATTGGCTTCCGCCGTGCGCTTGGAAAGCAGCGCGCTTCGCTGCGCATTAGGCACGACGAAAATCACCTGTTGAAGCAGATATTCGTTGGTGGAGGGTTTCTGACCGCCGTTCTCGAGGATGCGCTTGACAGCTTCCTGTTCGCTGATCAACCCGCCGCTGCCGCCAGACTGACGCGCTTTCGCCTGTAGGACCCGGCCCCAACCCATCTGCGCCCGGATATATTCCTTGAAATGCCCGGACGTTACGCCTGCTTGTGCCATGATCTGATCGAGCTGCGCCGTGGTGAGCTTGTTGCCTTTGGCAAAGTTGGCGTAGGCCTCGTCTACCTGCTGCTCGGAGATGGCGATGTTGAGACGTTGCATCTCCGCAAGCTGCAGCGTCTGGTCGATCATCTGCTCGCCAGCGTCACCCTTGGTGCGCTGCAGGCGAAGGAATGCCGCCCGGCGCTGGATGTCGTAGGAGGTGATCGGCGTGTTGTTGACGATGTAGCGGACCTCCGACTTCTGTGCGACAGCAGGAGAGGAGAGGGCAATCGCCGATGTCGCAATCCCAACGGCAATCGCCGCAGCAGAGCAGGCTCTGACAAAGGCTTTCATGACGGCATCCTCTCGTTTACGCGGTATTAACCATGATTTCCGATAATACTTACTGCAAGCGCTTACATGCCTTCAAAGGCAAAATCATGGTAACTGGGGCTATCGCCGCCAACTGTTTCTGTCAAGGTGCTGCCGGGGAAGCTGCGGCAAGCAGATCTAGTTGAATGTGCTCCCATTGGTCGTCTGACCAAAGTCGCCGATCGTGCGGAAGGCGATGTTGAACCCGATGGTGCGTTCGGTCTCACGGTCGCGCGTTCGGCGTGTTTCGCTTACGCTGAGTGCGAAGGTGAAGCACTCGTCATCATAGGAGAAACCAAAGGAATCACGTGCGAGCAGGTTCTCCTGGATGTCATAGGTTGCCGAACCGAAAACGCGCCAATTCTCGTTCAGGCGAAGCGACGCGGTTCCACCGGCTTCCTGACGATCCTCCTGGAAGCCGTAATTTTTCTGACCTTGAATCCAGGCATAACGACCGGTGACGGCAAGCGATCCGATGGTCGCGCCAGCCTTGACTTCGGTGCGGCGCATTTCGAAAGTCTGCTCATCCAGACGAGTGCTGATCGACCCCGAGAAGCCGTGCGGGCTGGAGAAGCCAGCCATTGCGACATAATCAGAGGTATCCGTTTCGAGGCCGGAATCATAGCCGGCGTAGACCGGGTCTGGCGTTCCAAATGCATTGTCGGAGAGCGCATAGGATTGGCCAACGACAGCATTGGTCGACCAGCCATTGCTGAAGACGCCGGAATAGCGCACACCGATATTGGCACGGCTACCGCCTTCGACCCGATCATAGCCGGAGAACTTGTCGCGTTCGAACAGCGTCGAGGCGTCGAAGACGAAGCTTTGTGCATCTTCGTTCGGAATGCCAAGTGTGGTCTGGTAGTCGGCGTCTGGGCGCACGAAGACCTGAGCCATAGGTTCGAATACGTGGCTGGATGTCGCTCCCGAGAAAAGTACCGGATAGCGCATTTCCAGACCGGCTGTCGCCATCAGGCGGTTGAAAGAATTACGAACGTCGGCATCTACGCCCTGCTCAGCTGCAAGACCTTGATATGCCGTCAAGGTACCGCCCTCGACGCTCTGATGGATGGTGTCGCCTCGGACATGGAGGAGAGGGGTGATCACAAGGCCACCATCGGTGACGATGGACCGCTTCCACTCTGCTTCGGCAGTCAGGCGCTGAGAACTGCCTTCCGGACCACGGACATGGTTGAATGCGGAGTCGAGACGGTCACGGACCAGTGACTGCATATTGACGTCGATGTTCAACTCGCCGCCGAAAATTGCGCGGTCAGGCGTCATCGAATAGTCGATCGTGGGAAGCGCGAGTGCCTGTTTCTCTGACCGCGCCTCAGGGTGCCCGTCAGGATAGTCTTCCTGGATTTTGAAATGCTGGCCACGAATATCGAAGTAGTTCCGGTCGTTGAGACCGGTGAGATAGACTTCGTTCTTGCGCTTCAGTTCGCTGTAGCCGTCGATGTTATAGGTATGCGAAAAATTCTTGTCGGACTGGGCCATAACGTCCCAGCCGAACGCCCAGCGCGGATTGATATCGAAGCGTCCTTTCGAACCGATCATGCCGCGCAATTCGTTCGGATTGCCGAGCGTGCCTGCATTCTCCGTTCCGAAACTGAACTGCGATGGATCGCGCTGGCTGATGCCAGCCATCTTCAGGCTGAACTCGCCATTATTGAAGCGCTGACGCCATTCCGCCTCGCCGAGGAAGCCCTGCTTTGAATAGTAGGTGCCTTGCAATGTCAGATCATATGTATCTGACAGTGCCCAGAAATAGGGAACGGTAACGCCTACGCCAAGATCATCATCCTGAGTGATTTGCGGAATGAGGAAACCGCTCTTGCGCTGGATCGTCGGATCAGCGATCTCAAAGGCGGGAATGAAGGCGATCGGCTGTCCGAACAGTTCGAAACGCGAGCGCTCGAAGCGCACCGTGCGCGCCTTTCCGTCCCAGATGATCTTGCGTGCCTTGATGCGCCAGATCGGAGCCTTGTCGGGCTTCGCCTCGCAGGGTTCGCAAGCGGTATAGACGCCGTTGTTAAAGGTGGTTACCGTACCGCCTTCGCGCTGACCGCTTTCGGCCGCGAAATAGGTTTTGTCGACCGTTTCCAGGCGCAGCGTATTGACAAAGCCATCTCTGAAATCGTCCGTCACGTCGATACGATCTGTAAAGACGCGCGTGCCGTCCGGCTGGACGACTTCGACATTGCCGCTGGCGACGAGACGCTTCGTTTGGCGGTTGTAGGAAACGCGCTGCGCGACGAGACGATTACCATTATAATCGATCTGAACACCGCCTACGGCAGTCACGGTTTCTTGATCGTGATCGTAGACGAGCGTGTCTGCTTCGAGAAGCATCGGGGAGTTGCCGTTCGACTGCGAGACTGCTGTGAGATCGACATCCTGCGCATTTGCGGAATCGGTCGCGAACTGGCTGGTCAGAACAACTGCCAGGGCCGTAGCAGCCAAAAGCTGCCCGACGCGCACCATCTTAACTACGCGACCATGCGTCAAATTCACTAACCATCCTCCTTGTGGAGCAGGAATGTCACCCCGAAGAACATCGCAATAGCGACAGGCACCCATGCGGCAATGGCCGGGGGAACGAATCCCGCGGTTCCAAAAGCCTGAACAAGCACCGAAATGACATAAAGCAGAAACCCGGCGACGATGCCACCCAGAATCATTACAGCCGACTGTCCCATACGCACAAAACGCATGGACACTGTTGCAGCGATGAGGGTCATCGCGACCAAAAGCATAGGTTGCGCCACAAGCGAGTGAAATTGCATGGCAAATGCGTTTGCTTGCAGGCCGAAGGAACGAGCGATTTCGATCTTGCCAGGCAATTCGTAAAAGGGAATCGTCTCAGGTTGAGCGAGGCGTTCCTGCACGAATTCCGGGCGCAGATTGGTTTTGATCTGGAAGCCGTTTTCGACAATTTCGGTGGCGCCGCGCTGTTGGCGGATGCCCTGAAGCTCCCAGTAACCATCGCGCAGATAGGCGCGTTCGGCATCGATGCGGCGCGTCAGGTCGCCATTGTCCGCGAACTGGAAGAACGAGGCATTGACGAGCGTCAAGCCTTCATCGAGCGTGGCTTGTGCGCCGACGATCGTGTCGCCTTCGCTTGTCGTCTGGCGTATCCATGGGATGACATTGTTGCCGGGGCTGGCTACGCCCGAGCGCAACTCGACCTCGATCGCCTCGGCACGCGCAAAGCCGCTTGCAGCAATAGGATTGAGAATGCCGACCGAGGCAATGCCGAAAAGCAGGGCCCCCAGACAGATGGGAAGAAGGAATTGCCAGGCGGAGATGCCCGCCGCACGGGCGACGACGAGTTCATATTTGCGATTGAGGGAGACAAGGGTTCCCATTGCCGAAAAGAGGCCGACGAAGGGAACCGTCTGGAGCATGATCATCGGCACGCGCAATATGCTGACTGTGAGCGCATCCTGCACATTGTAGTTTGCCAGGCCGCTGGTGCGCGAGGAAAATTCGGTAAAGGTGACGATGAAGACGAGCGCGAAGATGCCGAGGAACATCCAGAAGGTGATCGACAGATAGCGGCTCAGGAAATAACGGCCAAGAGTAAAGCCCATCAGCCTTCGCTCCCCGTTTCAGGGCGCTTGTGGCCAAGCAGGCGGTGACGCAGCAGGATGAGCCGATCGTTGAAGGCGCGCACCGTTCCCATCATGTACTCGGCGACGGACAGAGGTAATTCAAGCGGCTTGTTCTTGTAGATGAAGACGCTAACGAACGCGATATAGCCGAATGGCACGAGATAGATGAATGGCGTCCAGGCCGCAGACGAATCTGCTCTGTTGCCGACGAAGAAGCCAAGCCAGCGCACGAACATGCAGATCGCCACGATCGTCACCAGCGGATGAATGCGCGCCTCGCGGTGCGAACGGGCATCGCCTGCAACGCCAAAGGCGATGAGCGCAAAAACGATCGGGTAGAGCCAGTCGGTCAGACGACGGTGAAACTCCGCATGAAATTCCTGCGGACTGCGCTGATAGACGGCGTCATTCGTATCCGGATTGGCCAGAAAGCTCAGTGAGCGATCCTTGGCAAAGAAGATCGGCTCATTGCGCGCTGGCATGAGAGCCGAGAGATCGAAGGCGTAGGACTCGAAATTGATGACCGAAATGTCGCCGTTTTCCTGTTTGCGATGGACGACGCCATCGCGCATCAGCAGCGCCTTCATCGCGCCGAATTCGGCGACGACGCCTTCCTTCGCGTAGTAAACGAGTTCGGTGCCAGCCTCGCGCGAATCCGCAACAAAAATCTGGCCAAGACGGCCGTCCGGAAGGCGTTGACCGACTTGAATGAAAAGCTTGTCGTCCAGCCTCTGGAAGGAGCCTTCCTGGATCACCTGGCTGATCAGATCGGCGCGCGCATCGGCAAGCAGATTTCGGAATCGCTCACGCGCCAGCGGGTCGATCGCATTGTCAAAGACAAAGGAGAGGGCGCTGGCGAGAATGGCGAGTATGAGGATCGGTTTCAGCAGGATCCATCGCGATGCACCCGCCGCGTTGACCACGACGAGTTCCGAATCCGAATTCAGTCCGAAAAGCGTCGTGCCCAGTGCTATGGCAATGGCAAATGGAATGACTTCCGGCACGACCGAAGGCAGGATGAGCGTTGCGATCTCCAGGAACGTGCCAGCGGACTGTCGGCTATCGGTGACGATATCGATGCGCGAAAGCGCCTGCGTGACCCAGACAATGGCCAGGGTGCCGGCAAGCGCCGCCGAAAAGGCAATGAAGGCGCGTCTGAGAACGTATCGCTCGATGATATTCATGGAGAGTGACGCAAATCCTGAACTGACGTTTGACCTTGCTATCGGAAAAGCTGGTTGATCGGAAGCCGGACGGCAATTCAAGACAATTTTTCGCTCCTGTCTACGCAGGAAATAACGGAGGAACTCAACAGGAAATGCGCTAATTTTTTATGAAAACACAGGGTTAACAAAGGGTTGCAGAACTATTTCGATCCACGTAACTGCCTGAGCTAATGGGGAAAAAAGCACAACATGACATGTTAATACAGCTTGTAAATGATAAGCGAACGGCGAGATAGCGGCTAAAGCGACAGGGGGATTTTTGGGGATGCCCTTGCCAAATGGTCTAAAAAGACCAACATCGCGGGCCTCGAATGAAACGTTTCAGGATCTATCCGCAATGAGCAAGACACCAGCCATTTCCTTTGCCAAGCTTGACGTTCCCATGAAGGGAGCCTTGATCGTTCTGCAAGCCGAAGATGCCGCATATGGCGGGATCATCGAAGCGACGGGTCTCGGCACGCGCGTGGAAAGGGCTGCCCAAGTCGCGGAATTCAGGGCAAAACAAGGCAAGACCCTTGAAATACTCGCGCCGGGCGAAAGTGAACTTGATCGTATCATTGTCGTTGGCGCGGGCAAGGTCGAGCAGTTGAACGAACAGGCCTGGATGAATCTGGGCGGCTCGGTTGCTGCACAGTTTCGCAATGCAACTGAAGCCTCGGTTGCGCTAGAGCTGGGCGAGCGGTCGGTAAGCGCGGAAGAGGCGGCCAGTTTCGCCGCAGGCATACTGCTGCGCGCCTACACTTTCGACAAGTACAAGACCAAGAAGGACGAGGACGACACGAAAAAGAAGGATCGCCAGACGAAGGTGACCATCCTTTGCGCCGATCCGGCTGCCGCCAAAAAGGCTTTCGCTGATGCGGAAGCAGTGGTTTCGGGCGTGGTCCTCGCACGTAATCTCGTCAACGAGCCAGCCAACGCGCTGGGGCCGGAGGAATTCGCAGCCGAAGCCGAAAAACTGGAGAAGCTTGGTCTCAAGGTTGAGATTCTCACGGAAAAGGAAATGAAGAAGCTCGGCATGGGTGCGCTGCTGGGCGTTGCCCAGGGATCGCCACGCCCGCCGCGGCTGGTTGTCATGCAGTGGAATGGTGCCAAGAAGGAAAAGCCTGTTGCCTTTGTAGGCAAGGGCGTCGTGTTCGATACGGGTGGTGTCTCGATCAAGCCTGCCGCCGGTATGGAAGACATGAAGGGTGACATGGGCGGTGCCGCCGCCGTAACCGGCCTCATGTGCGCGCTTGCTGGTCGCAAGGCCAAAGTCAACGCAATAGGCATTATCGGTTGCGTTGAAAATGCCGTTGACGGCAATGCCCAACGTCCGGGGGATATCGTCACGTCCATGTCCGGCCAGACGATCGAGGTCATCAACACCGACGCCGAGGGGCGTCTGGTCCTCGCGGATGCCCTGACCTACACGATTGAGCGCTTCGAGCCGCAGTTCGTCGTCAACTTGGCCACGCTGACCGGTGCGATCATCATCGCCCTCGGCAATGCGCGCGCTGGCCTGTTTTCCAATAATGACGAGCTGGCTGCGCGTCTGCATGCGGCGGGCGAGGTGACGGAAGAGAAGCTTTGGCGTCTGCCGCTCGCCAGGGAATATGACAAGCTGATCGATTCCAAGTTCGCTGACATGAAGAACACGGGCGGGCGTCCCGCCGGTTCGATCACGGCCGCGCAGTTTCTACAGCGTTTTGTCAAGGATACGCCGTGGGCACATCTCGATGTTGCGGGTACCGCAATGGGCTCCCCTTCGACGGATATCAGCCAGGGCTGGGCATCGGGTTATGGCGTTCGTCTGCTGGATCGTCTGGTGCGCGACAATTACGAGGCAAAGTAGGTTTGCATCGAATGCATTGTCGTTGATAGAAGAAGGGGCGCTGCAAAGGCGGCCCTTCCTGCTTTGAGGGAATGATGTGACCGAAGTTCTGTTCTACCACCTGACGCAGTCGACCCTGGAACAGGCGCTGCCTGGATTGCTTGAGCGGAGCGTCGAACGTGGCTGGAAAGTCGTCGTGCAAACGGGTTCGGAAGAACGGCGCGATGCATTGGATGCGCATCTGTGGACCTATCGCGACGATAGTTTTCTTGCCCATGGCACCGATGCCGAGCCGCATGCGGGCGAGCAGCCGATCCTTTTGACCAGTGGTCTGGACAATCCGACCCAGGCCCAGGTGCGCTTCCTGGTCGATGGAGCACTCCTGCCTGATCTGGAGCCTTATGAGCGAGCTGTTCTCATGTTCGACGGTCTCGATAATGATCAGGTCGCGGCAGCACGTGAACACTGGAAAACGCTTAAAGCGCAGGGACACGCCGTGACCTACTGGCAGCAGGGCGATGATGGTCGCTGGCAAAAGAAGGCATGATCACATCTAAAGGTTGTATTGGTCAACTATGCAATTTATGCGGATAATCCTAATGCAATTACAACCATAAATTGATATCATTGGGTTGCAATTCAACTCAGGGAGATTGATATGAGTGTGAGAAAAGCAACTTTCGTCAAGGTAGCCGTAGTTCTTCTCGGTATGGTCCCAACGATTTCTGCGGCAAATGCGCAGGAATGGTCTTTCGACGGCGGATGGACAAGCTGGGTCAAGGAAAGCGCCCTTCTTCTAAACTGTACGTCGGACGGGGCAAATATGGTGGCGGTTGGTCGCGAGCATTATGGCGACGAAAACAAGAATTCCAGAATCTTGTGCGGACGTCCGGTTTTCGATGATCGCGTCAGCTATGTAGCTGCTGGTAACTGGTCAAGTGGTTACAAAAAGAGCGACGTAAGCTTCACATGCCCATCCAATGAGGCATTGGTCGGGTATGAAATGCGTGGTGACGAAAATGGCACGATCAAGTTCATGTGCGGAAGCATCACCTGGGGCGGTCAACCGGTGCAGCTGGGGCGGACCACCGCTATCACGCAAAAGGAGAGCAACAGCGGGATCGACTGCACGTCGCTCAATCCTCAACAGGTGATAGTTGGCTTCCAGCACCGCGGCGACGAGAATGGGGATACCACGATCACGTGTGCTCTTCTCGAAAAGCCAAGCGAGTAAGTTTGTGTAGCTGAATGAAGGAGGCCGCGCGAATGCGGCCTTTTCTATGTCTTAAGGCTAGAGCTCAACCGCCCACCGCCTCTTCATATTCCGTCGTCATGACCAGCCATTTTTCGTCGTTTTCGTCGATGAGGCGCGCAAGTTCGCCGCGTTCCTTGGCAATGGACGCGGCCTTGCTCGGATTGCGATAAAGTTCCGGATCGGTCAGATCCTTGTCCAGCTTGGCGAGATGTTTGCGGGCCTTGTCGAGCTGGCCTTCAAGCCGCTTGATCTGCTTCGCCAATCCTTCCATGGCGAGGCGCTTCTCGGCGGCCTGCCGGCGCTGCTCTTCCTTCGACAGGGCCGGCTTCTCAAATGCGGCAACCGCTGGCTTTTCCTTCTCTGCCTTCGGCTTCGCCCCCTTGCCGGTGATCTCGCGCTTGTAGTCCTCCATGTCGCCCTCGAAGGGCATGACATTGCCGTCACGCACGATCCAGAGCCGGTCAGCGGTGGCTTCAAGCAGATGGCGGTCGTGGCTGATGATGATGACAGCGCCCGGATAATCATTGAGGGCGTGGACCAGAGCCTCGCGGCTGTCGATGTCGAGATGGTTGGTCGGTTCGTCGAGGATGAAGAGGTTGGGGCCATCCATGGCGGCGAGGCCCATCAGCAGGCGCGCTCGCTCGCCGCCAGACAGGTCTTTCGCCGCCGTGTTCATCTTTTCCGTTGCCAGACCAAACTGCGCAACCCGGCCGCGCACTTTTGGCTCGGGTGCTTCCGGCATGACGCGGCGCACATGTTCGATGGCGCTTTCCTCAGGCCGAAGATCGTCGAGCTGGTGTTGCGCGAAAAGCGAGACTTTGAGCTGCGGCGCAATCGTCAACGTGCCGGATTGAAGCGGCAGGCGACCAGAAAGGAGTTTAGCGAAGGTCGACTTGCCGTTGCCATTGGCGCCTAGAAGCGCGATGCGGTCATCATTATCGATGCGCAATGTAACGTTTTTCAGCACCGGCTTGTTTTCGGTATAGCCGACATAGCCTTGATCGATGGCGATGATCGGAGAAGCGACGACCTTTTGCGGTGCCGGGAAGGAGAAGGGCTTGACTTCATTATTGATCATGGCCTCGACCGGAGCCATGCGCTGCAGGGCCTTGAGACGGGATTGTGCCTGCCGGGCTTTGGAGGCCTTGGCGCGGAAACGCTCGACGAAAGATTCCATGTGCTTGCGCATGGCTTCCTGCTTCGCGCGGCTCTTTTCCTGCAAAGCTGCCTTTTCGGCGCGCTGCCGCTCGAACTGGTCGTAGCCACCCTTCCACAAGGTGATCTTCTTCTGGTCGAGGTGAACGATATTGTTGACGGCCTTGTTCAAGAGGTCGCGGTCGTGGCTGATGAGCAGAACCGTGTGTGGATATTTCGCCACATAGGTTTCCAGCCAAAGCGTCCCCTCGAGATCGAGATAGTTGGTCGGTTCGTCGAGCAGCAGAAGGTCGGGCTCGGCAAAGAGTACCGAAGCAAGTGCGACGCGCATGCGCCAGCCGCCAGAGAAGGAGGAAGCCGGGCGTGCCTGCGCTCCTTCATCAAATCCGAGGCCTGCCAGAATGGTGGCTGCACGCGCTTCCGCCGTGTGGGCACCGATATCGGTCAGGCGTTCGTGAATGGCGGCGATGCGGGCAGCGTCCGTTGTGTTTTTTTCTTCCTCGAGAAGCGCAACGCGCTCCTTGTCAGCTGCGAGGACGATTTCAAGCAGAGAATCTTCGGTGCCCGGCGCTTCCTGCGCCACCTGGCCGATGCGCGCATTCTTCGGAATGGAAATATCGCCGGTTTCAAGCGGCATTTCGCCGGTGATGGCCTTGAAGAGCGTGGTCTTGCCCGTGCCGTTGCGCCCCACTATGCCAGCCTTTGTGCCGGCAGGCAGGGTGAGGGAGGCGTGGTCGATCAGCAGGCGGCCTGCGATACGCAGCGAGATATCATTGAGAATAAGCATGAGCGCGTATTTGCCTGCACCGCTGCGTGACTGCAAGGGGAATGTCGTTCCGGCCCGCATTTGAGCATATGTTTCGCAAAATGCGATAGTGGTTGAGAAATTTTATCTGGCGAGGCAGCGTGCGGCTGGTAGGATCGCGCGAAAAATCGGGAGCAGAGAAAAGCATGATCAAGTTCTACGACCTCGTCGGTGCCGACCACGCGCGCCCTTACAGTCCTCATTGCTGGAAGGTGAAGATGGCGCTGGCACATAAGGGGCTGCCTTACGAGCTGGTGCCCACGACTTTTCTTGGTATCAGGGAAGTTGAAGGCGGCAATGCAACCAAGACTCTGCCATTCATCGTCGATGGCGATAACAAGGTGACGGACTCCTTCCAGATCGCGCTTTATCTCGACGCGGCATATGGCGATCGCCCGACGCTATTCGATGGCGAGGCCGGCATTGCGCTTTCGCGCTTCATCGAACGATGGGCGCTTACGACGCTGCATCCATTCATGGTTTCTGCCGTCGTTCAGGATATCTGGGCGAGGCAGGACGAGGAAAATCAGGCCTACTTCCGCGAAAGCCGGGAAAAGGCGCTGGGCAGAAAGCTCGAAGAAATCGTAGCTGATCGTGACGCACGCCGCGACGCTTTCCTTAAGACGCTCGAGCCGTTGCGCCAGACACTTGGCTATCAGGACTGGATCGGCGGGAAGGAGCCGCTTTTCGCCGACTATATCGTGTTTGGCGCGCTGCAATGGCCGCGCATCATGTCGACGTTCGAAACCATTCCGGAGGGTGACCCTATCCACGGATGGTTCGAGCGTTGCCTGGATTTGCATGAGGGGCTCGGCCGCACGATTCCGGCCGCAGCCTAGGCGGAAGAAAATGGCAGCGGGGCTTTTGTTTGCAGCAAAAATCCTCTAAAGAGCCGCCATCTTTTCACGTCTCACCTCGCAAGGACAAACCATGGCGATTGAACGCACCTTCTCGATGATCAAGCCCGACGCAACCAAGCGCAACCTCACCGGCGCCATCACCAAGGTGTTTGAAGACAACGGCCTGCGCGTTGTCGCCTCGAAGCGCGTCTGGATGAGCAAGCGCGAAGCCGAAGGCTTCTATGCTGTTCACAAGGAGCGCCCTTTCTTCGGCGAACTGGTTGAAGGCATGACGTCTGGCCCGACCGTCGTTCAGGTCCTGGAGGGCGAAAACGCCATCCTCAAGAACCGCGAACTGATGGGCGCAACCAACCCGGAACAGGCTGCTGAAGGCACCATTCGCAAGCAGTTCGCCTTGTCCATCGGCGAAAACTCCGTTCATGGCTCGGATGCACCTGAAACCGCCGCTCAGGAAATCAAGTACTGGTTCTCCGATACTGAAATCGTCGGCTGAATAGAATTGCCGGCTTGATCCGGTAAGGAGCTGAAAGAATAAAAAACGGAGCCGTTTGGCTCCGTTTTTGTTGCAGGGAGTTGGCATTGCCGAGGGACTTGAAACGCTGGAAAAAGCTGTGGCAGGTACACAAGCTGACTCAGGAAGAATAACACGCAGGCTCGGCAAGCGGCAGATGGTGGTGGACGTTCTGCCCGCGACGTTACGGAAATGTCGAAGCGCTGGCAGGGAGCTTGAACTGGTCGCACGTTCTGGGACGACAACCGGTCCTGCTTTCGGGGGCAGCGAAAACGGCATGCCGCCGCAAGGAGGCGTCGAAATAATCCTGCCTTACTTCTCCACGCGGATCACGCGAATGGCGAGGTTCTTCGTCCCACCTTTGGGATCAACCACGTGGCGCACATCATTGATATAGAGCAGTTTGCCACGCTGGGAGATGCGAGCGGTCAGCGCGTAGGAGTGGCGCTCATCGAGATCGTTATCGTCAAAGGAAAGTTCATAGACAAGCGGCAGGGTTTGCGCCGGAGCGATGGTTTGTTCGGCGATGATCTCCGCCGGCGCATCGGCTTCCGAGACATCGATCAGCTGGATCGACGCAGTAGCGCCTTCCGGCAGCGTAACATTCTCGTCAAAAAACACCTCTCCACCGAGGGTCTTTCCCTCCGCTAGCGCGGCAAAGGCGACGCCACAGAGCAGCGCAGTTGCCAGAAGCTTCGCAATCATGTGGATCTCCATGCCTTTCTGCGTTTAGCGTCATCCGCTTTGGCTTCGACCCAATCGCCGGACTTGCCTGAAACCAGATGCTCCTTCTTCCAGAAAGGCGCGTCAGTTTTAAGAAAATCCATGACAAATTCCGTGGCCCGGAACGCGCCGACACGGCTTGATGCGGAGGCTGCTACGAGCACGATCTGCTCGCCCGGCGCAACGCGACCGAAGCGGTGGATGACGGTGAGTCCAAAAAGTTGAAACCGTTGAACCGCTTCTACCGCTATGGCTTCGATCTGTTTCTGTGCCATGCCGGGGTAGTGCTCGAGTTCGAGCGCTGCAAGACTACCACCCTCATCGCGACAGAGGCCGAGAAAAGAAGAGACGGCACCAATGTCGGTGCGTCCCGCGCTCAACGCCGCAACTTCTGCGGCTGCGTCGAAATCTTCAGCCTGGACGCGAACCGTGATTGCCATGGATCAGCCACCCGTCATTGGCGGGAAGAGAGCTATTTCCAGGGCTTTCGGGTCGAGGGCTTCGTCATGCTCACGGTGCAATTGATCAACCGCGACGCGCACGGCATTACGATCCGCCAGGGCGCGCGCGAAATTATCCCCTCGCGCCTCCAGCCAGTCGACGAAATCACCAATGGTAGAGAGATTTTGAGGAAGCGCCACGTCTTCCTGGGCTATGCCGACCTGCTCGCGGATACGGGCGAAATAGCGGATACGCATGTGCTACTCTTCCAGAATGTGCTTTGCACCGGCGCGGAAGTAATCGTAGCCGGTGTAGAGCGTAAGAAGGGCAGCTATCCAGAGCAGCACGATAGCGATCTGGGTCCAGTAGGGCATGAAGAAGTGATCGCCAGCAGGTCCGAGAAGGAGCGCTGCGATAGCCACCATCTGCACGGCAGTCTTCCACTTGGCCAGACGCGTGACGGGGACAGACACTTTCAGTTCTGCAAGATATTCGCGCAGACCCGACACCAGAATTTCACGACAGAGGATGATAATTGCGGCCCAGAGGCTCCAGCCGGCCAGCGTACCGTCCGTGTCGGCTGCCAGAAGAAGCAACGAGGTGGCGACGAGCAGCTTGTCGGCGATTGGATCGAGCATGCGCCCGATGATCGAGGTTTGTTGCCAGGCGCGTGCAAGATAGCCGTCAAGATAATCCGTAATGCTGGCGATAATGAATATCCAGAACGCACACCAGCGCGCAAAGTCGCTCGATTGCAGAGTTCCTTCGATGAAGAAGCAGAGAACGACGAGCGGAACCGCTGCAATCCGGCCATAGGTCAGGATGTTCGGAAGGTTGAATGCGCGCCGCGCCATGAAAAATACCCTATCTCGACTACAGCCGTAGCCGCCAAGATTCGAAAACAGTCAAACCAGATGTTGGTTAACCGGGTCAAGACCACATATTGAACGTTCCCCCGACAGCTTAGCCGTCAGGATGAAAATGATTGTAAACTTGTCGTGCGACGGATTCGGAAATTCCTTCGACAGCGAGGAGGTCTTTGAAATTGGCACGCCCAACAGCCTTCGCAGTACCGAAATGATGCAGCAATGCGCGCTTGCGTGACGGGCCGATACCGGCGATCTCGTCGAGCGGATTGCGCACCATCTCCTTTTTGCGCCGCGCGCGATGCGAGCCGATCGCGAATCGGTGCGCTTCGTCGCGCATACGCTGGATGAAATAGAGCACCGGATCGCGCACCGGCAGGGTGAAGGGCGGCTTGCCCTCCATGAAAAAGCGTTCGCGCCCAGCTTCGCGATCCACGCCTTTTGCAACGCCGATGGCGGTTACGGTCCGGTCGAGATGCAATTCTGACAGGATCTGTTTCACCGAGCTCATTTGCCCCTGGCCGCCGTCGATCAGTATAAGGTCAGGCCAGGCGGGGAAGGTGTCATTATCCTCCTCGACGGGCTTTTCCAGTTCTTCGGCATGATCCTTGAGGAGGCGCGAGAAGCGTCGCTGGATGACTTCGCGCATCATGCCGAAATCGTCTCCCGGCGTGATGTCTTCCGAACGGATATTGAACTTGCGATACTGGTTCTTAACGAAGCCTTCCGGCCCCGCGACGATCATACCTCCTACGGCATTGGTGCCCATGATATGCGAGTTGTCATAAACCTCGATGCGACGTGGCACGCGCTCCAGACCGAATGTGGCGGCAAGACCTTCGAGCAGTCGCTGCTGGCTGGAGGTTTCGGCTAGACGACGACCGAGCGCTTCGCGAGCATTTCGCGTGGCGTGCTCGACAAGCTCTTTCTTTTCACCGCGTTTGGGAGACGAAACGACCACCCTGCGATTGGCCCGGGTCGAGAGCGCTTCCGTCAGCAGGGCCGCATCTTCCAACTCATGCGACAGGAAGATTTGCCGTGGGCAGGGCTTGTCGTCGTAGAATTGAGCAAGAAACGAGGTGAGCACTTCTTCTGCCGTAAGGGCAGGGTCTGCCTTTGGAAAATACGCCCGGTTGCCCCAGTTTTGACCCGTGCGGAAGAAGAAGACTTGCACACAGCTTTGGCCGCCTTCCTGATGAATGGCGATTACATCGGCTTCGTCGACCGATTGAGGATTGATGCCTTGATGACTCTGCACATGGGAGAGAGCCGACAAGCGGTCGCGGTAGATCGCGGCGCGTTCGAAATCGAGATTGGCGGACGCGGCCTGCATGGCACGCGAAATATCTTCTTTCACTTTCTGACTGCGCCCGGAAAGAAACCCTTTCGCCTCCGAGACGAGTTTTGCGTAATCCTCCAGCGAAATTTCGCCGGTGCAGGGGGCTGAGCAACGTTTGATCTGATGCAGAAGGCAAGGGCGTGTGCGCGTCGAGAAAACGGAATCCGTGCAACTGCGCAGAAGGAAGGCGCGCTCCAATGCATTGATCGTGTGATTGACGGCTCCTGCGGATGCGAAGGGGCCAAAATAGTCACCCTTGCGGCTTCGCGCGCCCCGATGCTTGAAAAGGCCGGGCGCCGGATGATCGCCGGTCAGCAATATATACGGAAAAGATTTGTCGTCGCGCAACAGGACGTTGAAGCGCGGGCGAAAGCGCTTGATGAGATTGGCTTCCAGCAGCAGCGCTTCGGTTTCGGTTCGGGTAACGACGAATTCCATGCTGCGCGTGTCGGTGACCATGCGGCCGATACGGTTGGTGTGGAAGCGACCTTGCGCATATTGGCCGACGCGTTTTTTCAGGCTGCGTGCCTTGCCGACATACATGACGTCGCCCGCTGCATTCATCATGCGATAGACGCCAGGCGAGTTTGGCAACTGGCGAACGAGCGCCTGGATGATTTCCATGCCGTTATCGCCGCTGGCCTCGCCCTGATCGAGGATTTCCCAGCTGATCTGGCTGCTGGCCGACGAGATTTCGCCCACCTGATCCTCGGGCGAGTCGAGACCGTCAGCGTCATTTATATCCAGATCGTCGGTAATATCGGTCATTTCGTCTCGATGTCGGTCTGCCGGAGATGCAACGGATGCGCCCCGGGAGAGTCTGAATTATGACCGCTCACTCGTCTACCAGAACGTCCGGCGTCTCCCAGGCGAGATGCTGCCCGCCGTCGAGAGCGATCATTTGCCCGGTGATGGATGGGCTGTTCCAGAAATAACGAATCGTTGCTCCGAATTCGGAAAGTTGCGGCCCATGCTTCAATATAAGCGCGTCGGTTTGATTTAAGAAGTGCTGCTGGCTCTGTCTCGAATTGGCGAGCGTCGGACCGGGGCCTATGGCATTGACACGAATGCGCGGCGCAAGCGCCTGTGCCATAGTCCGGGTCGCTGCCCACAAGGCTTGCTTCGAAAGCATATATGAAAAATGAGTTGGCGTAATTTTCCAGACGCGCTGATCGATCAGGTTGACGACCAGCCCCTTGCGATCCTCTGGCAACTGGTCGTGGAATGCGCGTGTGAGGGCGACCGGCGCATCCACGTGCAACCGAAAATGAGCATCCCATTGCGGCCAATCGAAATCCAGCACGGAATCGTTTTCAAAAACGGAGGCATTATTGACGAGGATATCGAGCGTACCCAGCTTTCCGACCGTCTCGGCAATGATCCTCTCGTACTGTGAACGGTCGGAGAGGTCCCCGCTGACCGTTGCCGCCTGAACGCCGAAGCTTCTTGCAATCTCGGCGATGGATTCCGCGTCTTCCTGAGAATCATGATGATGGATAGCCACGGAGAAGCCGTTCTGTGCCAAATCCTGGGCAATTGCGCGTCCGACGCGCCGAGCGCCGCCTGTTATAAGGGCGATTTTGGACACTGGTTGTTTTTGGCTGTCCGATTCATGGTTAATGGAAATGGCGGGTTTCTTCATCAACGTGACAGGAGTGTGGCTTCTGATGGTTAGTAGTGGGTTAAAATTCGGCGCGGACGATTCTTACCTAAGACCAGCTATTTGATTTAAATAGAAAATCCTTCCGTTAGGAAAGCGAAATCATGCGGCGTTGCTAAAATGACACGTCTCTTTTCCGCCACATTGGCGCCAGGTAAACTCCTTTTTTTTCCTCTTCTTCGGCCCCATTTCGCGACGAAATTGGCACCGTGTTGGAAACGCGATTGGAACCTCTTCCTTCTCCAACTCATTACCATACCTGGAAACGAGTTGCAGGTTTCCGAATAAGGAGAATTAAAAAATGAAATCCACTCTCAACTACGTATCGGCGACCATCGCTGCCCTGGGCCTTTCGGTTGCTGCCGCTTCTGCTGCTGACGTCGTTTACGATGCGCCTCCGGCTCCCCCGGCTGCTCCGGTTGAAGTTGCTCCGGTTGCTTCGTGGGGCGGTGCCTATCTCGGTGCGCAGGGTGGCTACGGCTTCTCCGGCGACGCTGATCTTCCGGGCGTTGGCATCGAAACGGACGGATTCGTCGGCGGTGTATTCGGCGGTTACAACTGGGAAACCGGTAATGGCCTCGTATATGGTATTGAAGCTGACGTAAACTATTCGGACGTGTCGGGCGGTGCTGCTGGCATCCAAGCCAAGTCCGGCGTTGATGGCGCGCTTCGTGCCCGCATCGGTTCGGCTGTAACGCCTGACGTTCTCGTTTACGCTGCTGGTGGTGTTGCTGCCAAGAACCAGAAGATCGAAGCGGCTGGCATTTCCGAAAAGGAAACCATGGTCGGCTGGACCGCTGGCGTTGGTACCGACGTTAAGCTCACCGAAAACGTCTTCGCTCGCGGTGAATACCGTTACACCGATTATGGTGATGAAGACTTCGACACCTTTGGTAACGTCGAATCCAAGGACCATCGTGTTATGGTCGGCGTTGGTGTGAAGTTCTAATTCACTCGACATCACATAGAGAAAAAGCCGGATCGAACGATCCGGCTTTTTCTTTTTTATCAATGGCTTGAAATCGGAATTAGAAGCAGGATCCGAACTTTTTGAATCTGGTTCTCAAGCTTGCGGGAGCAACTCGACGAGTTCCGGGTAACGCTTGTCGAAGCGCGTACGCCAGCTCTTAAGTTTGCCACGGCCCTTTTCCCACTTCGTGTCGCCAAAACGCAGATCGGTATAGGCAAGCGCTGCACGTAGCGCGATGATGCCGACGGTCGGATTCTTCGTGAGTGCAGGCGCGTTCTCGTTGAAATAATCAAGGGCCCGAACGGCTTTCCCCCATTGCTTGTCAAGCCACGGCTGGTGCACTTTCTCTTCCGGACGCATACGGCGCTCATAGACGTGCGCGAGCAACGCATCGCAAAGCCCGTCAGCCAGTGCTTCCAGACGCTCAGCCTCAAGGCGTTTTTCCGCGCTCCGCGGGAACAGCTTGTTTTTCGACGCTCGAGCCAGATACTGCGTGATGGCGCGGCTATCGAAAATCGACGTCCCATCCTCCAGTATCAGTACAGGGATTTTGCCAAGAGGGTTGTTCTCCAGGACAAGAGCTGGCTCTGCATTCGCGTCGACCTTGACGATTTCAATGTCCATGTCGGCCTGTTTGGCGGCCATGCGAACTTTCGCGCTGTAGGGGGAGGCAGGTGCGTATAGAAGTTTGGGCAAGATGAAGGTCTCCGATTGAGTGAAGGGAATCAGTTGCGTCCGCGTACAGGTGGCATGACGAGGTTGCTGGTACGGCAGGCGCGCGCATCCACTTCCCTACAAGACCGGAATTGCAGATCCTTGGTCAGGCAGATGCGAACTTCGCGCATATAGCGGCGGTCGCAATCGACCGCGACGGCGTCGGAACGCAGGCCCGGATTAGCCTCTACAAAGGCCTGTTCGACTTCCCGCGGCGAGACTGTCTTGTAATCCGATAACTGTCGAAGATGATCGGGAATACGGATGCGCTGATATGCCCTCCGGGTCGTCGCAAAATAATCGCGCTGGGAAAGCCCGCTGCAGCTGCCATGCTTGCGCCACTGATGGCGGATGAGGCCGCGTGAAGGCATGATATCGAGCATGGTCCCGGAGATCGCGCGCGGCACATCGGGATTTTGTACGTTGCAGTCGGATGGATATCCGCGTTCATTTTGTGGCCACAAGCCATGCACCACGAAGGCGTAGGGACGGTTCGTGCCGCACTGATCGCGATTGGCCGAAGCGCCTTCGGCCGCGCAATAGCTTGGCGACCAGGACAGGGAGAGGACATAGAAATCGAAATCGGTGGCACTTGCAGGGACGGCTGCGAAAAAAGAAAAAAGGCAGCCTATGGCCGCCTTCTTCAACATTTCACGAAGAATTCTCATCATGGCGGCTTATTTCACAACGCGGCAAGCGCCGTTGTAGACGTGCCAGCGATCGAAGCCGGGAACACAGAACTCGACATTGTTGCCGCCCATGCCAACGAAGCCCATGCCTTCCTCTACAAGGTAGTAGACGGTGCGTGAATAGCCGTCGCTCATGGAGACGGTTGCCTGACAGTAGTGACGGGGAATGTCGCTGCCACCATACGTCGCGGGTTCATAGCGTCGCTCATAGATCTGCTGGAATTCTGTAATTTCGACCTGCGGGAGATTGGGTACGTTGCGGACCTGATGGCGGAAGCCCGAAGTGACGCGATTGAGCACGCCGGCCTTCCCACACAAACTGTCATACGTAACGGGCACATAAACACCGAGATAATCAGCGGCGAGGGCCACGCCAGGAGCAGTCAAGGCAGAGAGGCTGAGGGCGGCAGATAGCAGCACCGAGGATGCGCGCATCGGGTAAGTCTCCCAAAGGATCAAGCAGTTGATTGCACTTTGGGCAATGGTTTGCACCCGGTCAAGCGCCATTCCGCAGCGGGAGGCTCATTCCTCGCCCACAAGCCACTCGAACTTCCCGGCAGCGCCCGGGCCAAGCGCCAGGACGCGCGAAAGTAGCGGGAGAAGGGCGTTCATTTCGACCTCGAGCGTGAAGGGCGGGTTCACGACGATCATGCCGGTGCCGTCGAGCTTCGGCTCAGGTCCAGGCCTGCGAATCATCAGGCTGACATCTGCCACTCGCGCAATATCAAGATTGCGCAACTTCTCGCGAAATGCCTTGACGGCGGCCAGGTCCTTGATCGGATACCAGAGCACATAGGTGCCGCCTGCCCAGCGCTTGTGCGCTCTAGCCAAGCCATTGACGAGGCGGTCGAACTCGTTGGGCTTTTCAAACGGTGGATCGATGAGCACAAGACCGCGCTTTTCCTTTGGCGGCACGTGCGCGCCAAGAGCGAGCCAGCCGTCTAGTTCAATGATACGAGCCTGAAAATCGCCGGCAAAGTGCTGGCGCAGCGTCTCGACATCGACGGGATGCAATTCGATAGCCGAAAGTCGGTCCTGATTGCGCAGAAGATGGCGCACGATGCGCGGCGAACCGGGATAATGACGAATACCGCCTTCGGGATTGAGGACTTCCACGGCGGACAAATAAGGTTCAAGCAATTTCTGCTGCTCTGTCGAAAGCTCTTCTTCGACGAGGCGGCCGATGCCGTGCAGCCATTCGCCCGTTTTCTGTGCCTCTTCCGAGGAAAGATCGTAAAGTCCGGTGCCCGCATGCGTGTCGATCACGCGGAAAGCTTTGTCCTTGCGCTTCATGTATTCGACGATGCGGGTCAGCACGACGTGCTTCAAAACGTCGGCAAAATTTCCGGCATGGTAGATATGGCGATAGTTCATGATAAAAAGCGTACCTTGCGGATCGTATCTTGCCGCATCAGAATGTCGTAACCCAGCCGCTTACACGCATAAGCCGCTTTTAGCTAGGCTCGCCAGATGAATACCCATGCGCCCATGAAGGCCAAGCCAAGAATAGGCCATAGCGCCTGTCCACATGATTGCCCCTCGACCTGTGCGCTCGAAGTGGAATTGCTGGAGGATGGCAAAATCGGTCGTGTGCATGGTGCGCGCGACAACTCTTATACGGCAGGCGTGATCTGCGCCAAGGTTGCCCGTTATGCCGACCGGCTATATCACCCGGATCGTTTGATGAAGCCGCTGATCCGCAAGGGTTCCAAGGGGCAGGGGCAATGGGTGGAAGCCAGTTGGGAAGCGGCGCTCGATCTGGTGGCGGAAAAATTCCTCGCGGCAGAAACCAAATATGGCCCCGAGACGGTCTGGCCATATTATTATGCTGGCACGATGGGGCTGGTGCAGCGCGACAGCATCAACCGGCTGCGCCATGCCAAGAAATATTCCGGCTTTTTCGGTTCCATCTGCACCAATCTCGCCTGGACGGGCTATGTCGCTGCCACAGGTGCGCTGCGCGGTCCTGATCCGCGCGAAATGGGCAAGTCGGGCTGCATTGTGATCTGGGGCACCAACGCGGTTGCGACGCAGGTCAATGTGATGACCCATGCGATAAAGGCCCGCAAGGAAAACGGAGCCAAGATCGCCGTCATCGATATTTATGACAATCCGACGATGAAACAGGCCGATATCAAGGTATTGCTCAAGCCGGGTACGGACGGGGCTTTCGCCTGCGCCGTCATGCACGTGCTTTTCCGCGACGGTTTGGCCGACCGGGATTATCTCGCGCGCTATGCCGATGATGCGGCTGGTCTGGAAATGCATCTTGCGACCAGGACGCCGGAATGGGCCGCTGCGATCACTGGCGTTCCCGTTGCAGAAATCGAAGCTTTCGCTCATCTTGTCGGAAAGACGAAGAACACGTTTTTCCGACTGGGCTATGGCTTTGCCCGCCAGCGCAATGGTGCCGTCAATATGCATGCGGCTACCTCCATTGCCACCGTGACAGGAGCCTGGGCGCATGAAGGCGGTGGCGCTTTCCATTCCAATTCCGGCATTTTCAAGCTCGACACGGGACTTCTGGAAGGCGGGCGGCTGCGCGATCCGAATGTGCGTTTCCTCGACCAGTCGCGCATCGGTAGGGTTTTGATCGGCGATGAAGAGGCACTTGGTGGCGGCGCACCGGTGACGGCGATGCTGATCCAGAACACGAATCCGGCGAATGTCGCGCCTGAACAGAGGCTGGTGAAGCAGGGTTTTCTTCGGGACGACCTATTTACCTGCGTGCATGAGCAGTTCATGACCGATACGGCTGAGCTTGCCGATGTCGTGCTGCCCGCGACGCAGTTTCTGGAGCATGACGATATTTACAAGGGCGGGGGGCATCAACATCTGCTGCTCGGCCCCAAGCTTGTTGACGCCCCCGAAGGTCCGCGGACCAATCTTTATGTGATCGAGGAACTGGCCAAGCGTCTGGGTGTTGCGGACCAGCCGGGTTTCGGCTTGAGCGCGCGCGAACACATCGACCGCATTCTGGAGAAGCGCGATCTTGGCGATTTCGACAAGTTTGCAGAAGAAAAATGGGCCGATCTCCAGCCAGACTTCGAAACGGCGCATTTTTTGCGCGGCTTTGGACATCCGGACGGGAAATTCCGTTTCCGGCCGAACTGGCAAAATGCGATTGGACCCAATCGTCCCCCCAAGTCCATGGGTTTGCAGGGACCATATGCGCTGCTGCCAGAGTTTCCTGATCATATAGATCTGATTGAAGTAGCGGATGAGAAGCATCCGTTCCGGCTGGCGACGTCTCCGGCACGCAGCTTCCTCAATTCGACCTTTACCGAGACCGAGGCCTCGGCCAGGAAAGAAGGGCGACCTGAACTCATGCTGCACCCTGAAGATGCCGCGGCCTTTGGAGTAGTCGACGGCGATCGCGTGGAGGTTGGCAACAAGCGTGGTGAGGTGGTTCTGCACGCCCGCCTGTTTGCGGGGGTGCGCAGAGGCGTGGTGATTGCCGAAGGCATCTGGCCGAACAAGGCTCATGAACGCGGTGAGGGCATCAATGTTTTGACCGGCTCGGACGCGGCAGCACCTTTTGGCGGTGCGGCTTTTCACGATAACAAGGTATGGATCAGGAAGGCCTTGTG
Source organism: Limoniibacter endophyticus (assembly GCF_014652835.1). Classification (GTDB taxonomy): domain Bacteria; phylum Pseudomonadota; class Alphaproteobacteria; order Rhizobiales; family Rhizobiaceae; genus Limoniibacter; species Limoniibacter endophyticus. The sequence goes on along the minus strand of NZ_BMZO01000004.1, from coordinate 65,217 downwards.
ACGGACGTCGTCCTCGGCATCGATGCTGCCTGGACGCTGACGCAGCCAAGCAGGTGAGCTTCGCTCTGAAACGAAGGGAAGGCTGGAGGCTCTAACGCGCAGCTTCGTATCAGCGCTTTCTGGCGCGCGTCGACACATCGGCCACGCGGAAGCGAAACGGGTGGTGGGGCTGCGCCTGAAATACCTGCTTTGCCCGCGGCTGGCGGGTCAGATTTCGGATGGTGACGAGAATTCGGCAATCTGGGTGCCGCAACCATGGAGGCGGAGGTCCGGTAGCAATTCCGGAGAGACCTCCATATTCGAAACCAGCGCAAATTCTTCAATGTAGGCGTGTCTTCAGTTGATTAAGCGTATCCCGTTTATTTGCAGAGTCGGCTATTTCAAATAGCTTTTCGACCAGACCTGATTGCCGGCACGGGCCGAGCCAACAAAGGTGAAAAAAGAACTTTTCTTGAGGGTGCGCCATAAATATGCGGGCTGATAGCAATGGCTTTCGAGTTTGAAAATTTTTTCGATCTCCGTAGTACGGAAGTCACCTTGCGCCGCGACTTGCTCGATGGCTATCTGGTAGCACGTAACGACATGGTCCGAGCAGAAGAAGGCACTGGATTGTGTGCTCAGTAACCTGTCGAACACAGTTTCTGTTTTGTCGCCCTTGTATTTCTCTTTTGCAGCGATGGAGCGAAGAGCTCCCTTTTTTCCCGATCCACTATAGGCGATTTTCATGCCATGAAAGCTGACGAGGCGCTGTTTAACACCGCTCCACATCAGCTTTGCGGTTTCCGCTGCCCCCAAGGCCACTGTCGGGATGTGGCAACGGAAAATGTCGTAGGTTTCATTCGCGTTAGAACCGACACTTAGAAAAGATTCACATAATTTCCTGCCGTCCATCTCGATAATGGAGTCGCTTGATGATGCAATCGCGGCGTGGACGATATCAGCCGGTCCAGTTCCGAAAAATTGGCCAAAGGATATTTGGTGATTGCTGAAAGATCCGTCATTGTGCTTCAATAATATGTCGCCTGCTCTGATGAAGCTCATGGTCTAGTTTTTCTCTGTAATATATTTGTTTATAAAATCTTGTATTAGACGGATGATTTATTGTTATTTTCAGTATATTACCTTTATTAATCATGTCGATGGAGCGCAGTTGTTTGACTCAAGAATGCTGCGCTGGGCCGCTACTTGCGCTTGTGTGTCCATCGTTGCTCTTGGGCGAAGCAGCGGTTCCTATAGGGGCAAGACGTCTTCGGCAGTCGGTGTCTAAACCCCTCGGCGGTGACTACTAAGCAATCTTTCGACCATCGCGGCAGGTTGCCAGGAAATCAAAACACGCGCTCTTTTCAAGCCGTCTCCAGAGATAGGCAGGGTTGTAGCAGTGACTTTCAAGCGCGAAAGTCCGTCGCAGATCTTCGTGGACCGCACCTTGCGTCATGAAGCGCTCAAGAGCGATTTGATAGCACAGGACTACGAATTCCGAGCAGAAGAGGGAAGCGCCGGAACTGTAGTTCAATTTGCTGTGCATTTTGTACTCTATGGAGATTCCGCTGGATTTCTTTCTGTTCCAGATGGACAGTTTAGATCCTTTATGCCCCGAAGCGCGGTATGTTATTTTCCTTTCGCGATTGAACCCAAATTTATCTACGAGTTCCTGAGCGACATTATAAGCCTCCCAGGCGACTTCGGGCATCTTGCAGCGAAAAACGTCATAGGTTTCGGCCTTGCCAATATTGACTATGGCAGATTCACCCAATCCGTTTCCGCCCGTTTCGATTATAGAGCCGGAGGACGATGCAATTCCCGCATGAACGATATGTGCAGGACCTTTGCCGAAAAATTGTGCTGCATGGGTCAGGCGATTATTAAGATTAGTAGACACGGATTTTAAAAGTATATCGCCTGGCTCGATGAGGTCATAGAACTTATAATATTTTTTTCTGTCCATTGGGTTTATTCTTTCGTATGTTTTGAAATATATTTAATGATTATTTATCAGAGCGAAATTTTGAGGCTCTTGCGAATTAGGAATATTGCGCCGGAAGATGGGAGGCATCGACGTCTTCTCTTCGATGTTCATCCCTTTCATCCCCCTGTTATGGACGGTTGATGATGCGTTCTTCAGCTTGGCTGGTGGCAATTCGGTTGGTCACTCGGCGGCTGCTCGCCGATGCTGGACGAGCCGCAGCGAAAGACGTCGTATTTCCGGCCGCTTGCCAAGTGCCTCTCTTCGATTCCGTCGAAGGCCATGTGCATGAGAAAATTTTCGTCCGATGCAAGTAAGGCATGATCCATGTTGAACGGCTCACGAAAGAAAATCTCGCAAATGTGAATTTCTTGCTCCAATGAGAGCTGTTGTCATGCAAACTAACGAGGTTTGGAGTTTGAATATTAATCTGCTATATTGTGAAAATTCCATAACGTTTCTTCATAAGAAAAAGTATGTTTGTTTCATCTTATCTCGTAGATGCAATATTTTTCTTAAGAAATATTATTTTATTTTAACAAAAAACCGCGCTTGAGAGCGCGGTTCTTGATCTTGGTAATATAGAAAATTGTTAGGGTGTAATTCTTGCGAGATCCTGCAAATCGGCGATGCCGCGCCAGGAAGCCGGGGAGACAATCGAGGCCTTTTCCTCAAAATCCATCCCCTCCAGTCCGCTATAGATGGTCTTGCCGCCTTGCATTGCGGCCTTGCCGGACGCAACCAGCGCCAGCGCCAGCGGATAGATGGCATGCTCTGCCTTGAGCACGCGCGCTCCCAGAGACGCTTCTGTATCGTTCGGCAGAACCGGTACGGCCGCCTGCGCGATGACCGGACCGCCATCCATTTCCGCCGTCACGTAATGCACAGTCGTGCCATGGACGCGCATGCCAGCCTCGATCGCGCGCTTATGCGTGTCAAGGCCTTTGAAGAGCGGAAGCAGGGAAGGGTGGATATTGATCATCCGGCCTTCAAAGCGCGCCACGAACTCGGCGCTCAACAAGCGCATGAATCCGGCGAGACAGATAATCTCGGCACCCATGCGTTCGATCGCGTCGACCAACGCAGCTTCATGTGCCGGCTTGTCGGAGAAACCGGAGCGCGGCACGGCAACAGTGCTCAAGCCCCGCGCCTGGGCAGCTTTCAGTCCGGGTGCGTCAGCCTGGTCGGAAATAACGCCGATGATTTCCGCCGGGTAATCGCGATCATGGGACGCTTCGATCAGCGCGTTCATGTTCGAGCCACGTCCCGAAATCAGAACCACGACTTTCTTGCGGCTCATAGCGCGATCTCGCCATTATAGATGACGCCGTTTGCATCCGCGCCTTCCTTGCGCGGTACGATGCGGCCGATCGGCATGACCGTTTCGCCATGCTCCTGAAGGATTGCGGCGACCTGCGCAGCCTGGCTTTCCGAAACAACGACGACCATGCCGATGCCGCAATTGAAGGTACGCATCATCTCGGCCGGCGTCACGCCTCCGGTTTTTGCCAGCCAGGAGAATACGGGCGGCACGTCAATCGCCTCCAGGTCGAGTTCGGCAGCAAAATCCTTTGGCAGCACGCGTGGGATGTTTTCAGGAAAGCCGCCGCCGGTAATATGCGCCATAGCCTTGATGCTCTCAGTGGCGCGAATGGCGGCAATCAGGGATTTCACATAGATGCGGGTCGGGACGAGTAGCGCTTCACCGAGCGTCTTTTCCCTGTCGAAGGGCGCCTTGTCAGCAAAAGTCAGGCCTGCATGGTCCATGATGCGGCGAACGAGCGAGAAGCCATTCGAATGCACACCGGAGGAGGCGAGACCAAGCAGGACGTCGCCCGTACCGATGTCGCGGGTGGGCAGAAGTTCGCCCCGTTCGGCTGCGCCGACGGCAAAGCCCGCAAGATCATAATCGCCTTGTGCATACATGCCGGGCATCTCGGCGGTCTCGCCGCCGATCAATGCGCAACCGGCTTGCCGGCAGCCTTCTGCAATGCCGCCGACAATGGCTGCGCCCTGATGAGGATCGAGCTTGCCGGTGGCAAAATAGTCGAGGAAGAAGAGGGGTTCGGCACCCTGGACGACGAGATCGTTGACGCACATGGCAACCAGATCGATGCCGACCGTATCATGAATATTTGCCTCGATGGCAATCTTCAGCTTGGTGCCCACGCCATCATTGGCTGCAACCAGAACCGGATCGGTGAAGCCCGCAGCCTTGAGATCGAACAGACCCCCGAACCCGCCGATCTCGCCGTCGGCGCCGCTGCGGCGCGTCGATTTCACCATAGGCTTGATCATTTCGACCAGTTGGTTCCCAGCGTCGATATCAACGCCCGCTTGTGCATAGGTCAGGCCGTTCCGGGTGGACTTTTCGGATGGATTGGACACGTCGATCTCGCTCATGGCAACTCTCCCACAAGGTTACGGCTCTTTACACGAAGCGCGCCCGCCCGCAACTACCGCAGTGCGCTTGCGCGGCGAAAAGCGTGGAAACCGCGCCATTTATACAGGCTGCTTGCCCGCACTTGCGATAAGGCACGGTTGGCAGCACATTGACACCAAGAGAATAGGCGGAAGGAGGCGGCTTGACGATCCCCAATCTGATCACACTGTTTCGATTGGCGCTCGTGCCGGTTGTCGTGGTTGCGCTTTTGCAAGGCCGCTTCGACCTCGCCTTCGTAGGCTTTGTAGTGGCCGGGCTTTCGGATGCTATCGATGGTTATATCGCCCGCCGCTTTGATATGCGCAGCGAGTTGGGGGCTTATCTCGATCCTATCGCCGACAAGCTCCTGATGACCAGCGTCTTCGTCATTCTAGGAATGGTAGAGGCGCTTCCTGTTTGGCTTGTCGTTCTTGTCGTCTCGCGTGATGTCGCGATTATCGCCGCCGTCATGCTCTCTTTCGTGATGGGGATGCCAGTGACGATGCGTCCATTGAAGATATCCAAGCTGAACACGGGGGTGCAGATCGCGCTTGCCGCGATTACGCTTGGCCAAATGGCCTTTCTTGGTGCGACTGGTGCGCTGCACAATTATCTGGTTTATATCTGCGCGACGCTGACGGCCTTTTCTGCCGTGGCATATCTGGTGATCTGGCTGAGGCATATGAGCGGCAATGACAACCGAGCGTGAAAAGCAGAAGGCCGATGCGGTCGTCGTCGTGAAGCAGGCCAAGCCCGACAATCTGGCCCGGCAGATCCGGTTCTGGCTGATCGGCGCTGCACTTCTCGCGCTCTTTGTCTTCACCTTCTCCAATATCCTGTTGCCATTCGTCGCCGGCATGATCCTGGCTTATTTCCTCGACCCGGTGGCAGATCGCCTGCAAAGGTTCGGCCTGTCGCGCCTGATGGCAACGATCATTATCCTTTTTACCTTCCTGGTCATCCTTGTTCTGGCCGCTGTTATCCTTGTTCCCGTACTGGCCAATCAGTTGGCGGACTTCGTTAGCAAGCTGCCGGACTACATGACGCAACTGCAAACGCTGGTGACCAATTTTGATCCGCAATGGTTCGAACAGCGCTTCGGTGTCGACGCCAATTCCTTGCAGGAAGGCTTGAGCTCGCTTCTGTCGAACGGGATGGGCTTCGTGACGACAATTGCGGAATCGCTCTGGCGCTCCGGCGTTGCGATCTTCAACATAGCCGGGCTTTTTGTCGTGACCCCGGTTGTGGCCTTCTACATGCTCCTCGACTGGGACCGCATGGTGAAAAAGGTCGATAGCTGGGTTCCGCGTCAGCATGTGCATACTGTACGCCGGCTGGCGCGCGAAATCGATGCCTCCGCTGCGGGATTCCTGCGCGGGCAGGGTACGCTCTGTCTTATCTTGGGCGCGATGTATGCCGTTGGCCTCACTGCCGTCGGCCTCAACTTCGGCATCCTGATAGGCTTTTTCTCCGGCATCATCAGCTTCATCCCCTATGTAGGCTCTTTGGTGGGCCTTGTGCTTTCCGTGGGCGTCGCGCTTGTTCAGTTTTCGCCTGACTGGATCTGGGTAGCCGTTGTTGCCGGGGTGTTCTTTGCCGGTCAGTTTATAGAGGGTAATATTCTGCAGCCGCGACTTGTCGGCAAAAGTGTGGGTTTGCATCCCGTATGGCTTATGTTTTCGCTGTTTGCCTTCGGCTCGCTCTTCGGCTTTGCCGGTGTGCTGATCGCAGTGCCAGCTTCCGCGGCCGTTGGTGTGCTCGTGCGCTTTGCCATCGAACGCTATCTGAATTCTCCCCTGTATACAGGTGAGGATAGCGAGGACAGCGAGGGGCCGACGATTGACGCCACACCCAATAAGGTCGAACAGATCGGGAAAGGGTCCTGATAGTTCGAGTAATGCGTTGCCCATGACGAACACGCCACCACCGCGCCAATTGCCGCTGACGCTCGCTCACGAGCCGGCGCTGACGCGTGACGACCTGATTGTTGCGCCAGCGAATGCGGCGGCCGTTGCACTTATCGACCGATATCCGGAATGGCCAGCATCGGTTGTGGTGCTGAACGGTCCTGCAGGCGCGGGCAAATCGCATATTGGCGCTATCTGGCTTTCCGAGCAGGGCGCAGTGAAAGGCGACATCACCTCCATCGATGAGGCACTTCTTGAGGCAGCCCGCACGCATCCCATACTGCTCGACAATGCGGATGCGGGAAGAATCGATGAAACGGGGCTGTTTCATCTCATCAACGAGGTGAAGGCGCATGGCAGCCATCTTCTGCTTCTGGGCGCGGCAGGCCCGGAAAACTGGGCAATCGGCCTTCCAGATCTTCGCTCGCGCCTGCGTGCCGCAGCGCAGGTGGAAATCGAGGCGCCAGACGATTCGCTCCTGACAGGGGTCATCTTCAAGCTCTTCGCCGATCGTCAGATCGAGATCGATCCACAACTTGCGCAATTTATTGTGCGGCGCATAGAGCGCTCTCTGGATGTTGCGCGGCTCGTCGTGGAACGCATGGATCAACTGGCGCTGGAGCAAAAAAGCCGTATCACGCGTTCCATCGCCACGCAGGCGATCGAGACGCTTTGAGCGTAGCGTCAGTGCAGAATTTGCCGGATATCGAGTTTTTCCTCTTGCTTTCTCTCGGTAAAAAAAATACGAGCATGCACACAGTGCAAGACGGAGTGTAGCGCAGCCTGGTAGCGCATCTGGTTTGGGACCAGAGGGTCGGGAGTTCGAATCTCTCCACTCCGACCATTGCACGCAAAACGGGAATGGATTATTTTCGAGTTCCCGTATGCTTTTGATGACGAGGTTTCATGTCAGCGCGCATCTACAGCCCAGCAAAGACAGCAATGCAGTCCGGCAAGGCAAAGACAGGTGGATGGGTTCTCGAATTCGAACCTGAAATGCAGCGCACGATCGATCCGTTGATGGGCTATACGACCTCTGGTGACATGAAGAGCCAGATCAGGCTCTTTTTCGACACGCGTGAAGAGGCCGTGGCCTATGCCGAGAAGAACGGCATTGCCTATCGTCTGATGGAACCGAAGAAAACCAGTCGCGCCAAGGTTGCCTATTCCGATAATTTCCGCTTCGACCGCATCGTGCCCTGGACGCACTGAGCGATTGTCGAACCTGCCACTGGCGATTTCATCGCCGCGTGGTCCCGTAGCTCAGCTGGATAGAGCACCGGCCTTCTAAGCCGATGGTCGCAGGTTCGAATCCTGCCGGGATCGCCAATGATTTTTATAAACGATTGATTAGTCTGGTTATTTTCGTCGCGAATATAAAGGCTGGCGATGGCATCCGTGCTCCAGCCGAATAGTGCCTTCAATTCAGCCTGACTTCCGCCGCTTTCGGTGGGGATGTGCAAGAAGCTTTCGAGGGCATGCGCACATCTAGAAACCCCCGCCTCAACACACATACCAGCGAACCCATTACCAAATGCCGCTGCGCGTAGGAATGGCTTGCCGCGGACTCAGGGAGGTTCGAGGTTAGCTCTTACTTGTGTGTCGTTTGACGCTTGGGCGCGAGGTGTACTCTTCTGCAACATTACCACTCTTACTATGATTACTTTACCGTCATAGACAGCTTGCCAAATTAAAGGGGTTGCTTGGAGCTGCGATTTACTGTCTAAGTTCGCCGCGTGAGCGGGGGCTTAGACATGAATCCTATATTTGCAACGGTGTTAGGCTTAGTGGGTCTGTTTGGCCTTCTGGGCGGTTCCGTTTTCATGCTGGTAGCGTGGAAAATGAAGGAACGAAAGATCGTCGCAGCGTCTTGTGTGCTGGTTTTCGTGGGCGCTGCTGCGTATGCTTACGCTTATCCTCATTGGCAGAATGAAGCCTGGACTAATGGCGCGTGGCGCGAGGCTAGGCATCCGTGAAATATGTCGATAGATTTGTGCCGCATGTCGTAATTGCAGCGGTTTACACTGTGTATTATCGCTGGTTCTCTCTATTCGTTAAACCTAACGAACATCCAGATGAGAGGCACCATATCACCTATGTTATGGATGTCGTTCTCGGTGGGATAACTCCGAACTATACACCGGGCGTTAGCGCGGTTTACCTGGAGCACCCGTTTCTTTATTACTTCTTGACGGGAAAATTCGCGGCGTTCTTCGCTGATCCCGTCGTAGGTATGCACGTTGCGAATTACGGGTATGGTCTCCTTAGCGTTATCGTGATCTTCGACTTCGCGAAAACGATATCGGGCAATGCGATGCGCGGCCTTGTGGCGGCTGTGTGCGCCATTACGGTGCCGTACTTCGTTTATTTAGCGACCGGCGTAAACAACGATAACTTCGCAACCCTCCTGGTTTTTGCCACAGCGGCGGCTGCCGCGCGTTATCACGCATCATGTGATGCCAAGTGGTTCAATGCGGCTGTTGCGTTCGTGCTTCTTGCTGGGCTTGTTAAAGCAACCGCGGCGATACAGGCTGGTATGATTCTGCTGCCTGCTTGTTATGTTGCGCTTCGAAGCCGTGGCCTTAAGAGTATTCCGGAAACTATCATATCGCCGATGGTTGCCTTGCCACTTGCGCTCTTCTGTCTCTATTACGCTACTATCGTTGGGATTTATGGAGAGCCGTTCCCGCGACCTGTGAACTTTTACGTGATGGCGAAAGCTCAAGTGCCTCAGGCCTTCATGGCGGAGCCGATGGATATTGGTCGCTACCTCGATAAGTATGCCCGTGACATGCTGACGCAAATGTCCGGTATATACTCACATACGGTCTATCGTTACACGCAAGGTTATGTGAATTTCTGGTCGCTGGCGTACCTTGTTTCAGTTGCTAGTTGCTTAGTCGCGATCACAAGCGCTCGTCTTCGTTGCGTAGCCTTAGGCTTGCTTGGAGCGTTGGTTGTGTTTGGCCTCATGCACATCTTCATTATGTACCGAAATCACAGTGCAACGGGTTATCGCGGTGGCATTCAGTTTAGGTACTATCTGCCTGTCGTCCAGTTGATGTTGGCTTTTTCCGTGTCGGCGATCCTTAGTCTGCGGATGAGTTCCAACATTCGCGTGGGGCTGGCGATCTTGTGTATGTTCGCCTTCTTCGATCATGACGGTAAGCGTTACATGATGCCTGCTTTCATGAAATCACGATCGCAGTAAGTCACTCTACCATTCGCACGTCATCACCCGCCTTGAGAGGCGGGTTTTCTTTGAGCAAAGGAAGATCACATGAACGCAACCGTAGCCGGTGGCGCGCTTTGGGGAACCATTGCGCCAGGGAGATTCTGCTTGATCACATTGGGAGGAAACGGTGATCGAGCCGGCGACGGTTCACGTCGAAAATGACATTTCAAGGAACTGGTGCGTCGCTGGATGCACGTATTTTAACGATATCCCGCTCCAAAAGTACTGCGATGACTTCGGAAGCTTCTTTCACGAGCTTTGAAAGCTCATCTTCCGAAAAGTGGTCTGGATGGTCTGCCGCATCCGATAACTGGGTGACCAGCTCAATGCCTCTCAAATGTATTTGCAATTATATCTCCAACATTAGAACTGCACTCTAGACCGTTAGATGATCTCGAGCAAGGAAGGGAGCGCGGCCGTACGGGGGAAGACAAACAGAATCGAGATTTGGTGGATTTATCCAACGCTTCGAATCGAGCGCCAATCATGGCTGTCCTGATGATCTGCGGGGCGATGGGTATCGATAAGGTCGAGCTACGTCCAATGCGGCGACCAGAGACTAGTGCTATTTGCGGGATGTGCGGACGGTCCGTGTTTCGATAGCAAGACGCGGCCGGTTCAGGCCCCGAAGGCGGATTATTCGCTGAAACGATTGACTTTGTCCGGAAACACCTGCCTACCTTGTCATCAAGATGAGCGGGGTAGTTAAACCATAAGGTGCTCATCAAAAGGGGCGGGGGCCTTATGAAAAGTCAGGGTGGATTTGGCGCACTGGGCGCACGATGTTTAGCGCGAGCTATTGCGGGGTGCTTCAGTGCGGGGATAGCGACTATTCTCCTTGTCGCCATATGCGCGACGGCCACTCAGCCCGCGAACGCGCAATCCCTGATGATGCAATGCGTCGCCGGTTCGCCACAGGTGGCGGGGGTAGGCGAGAACTTCGGCAACCTGCACGTTTTCATCTACAGTATGTCGAATGGAGCTGGCGCCTCCGGAGTTGCAGTCACATTCACAAGTCCGGCGGAGGGGGCTGGAACTGATCCGGCGCAAATCACGGAGATTACGGACTCAAACGGCCAGATCAATTTTACGCCCACCGCCAACGGGATAGCTGGCGCTTTCAATTTGACGATAGACGGGGGTGGCGCAGCAGTACAACCCGGCTACAACTGCTCGCCCAATTTCGTCATTCAGGCGGCACCGCCCGCCGCAATTGTTGTCGACGGGGGAACCGGACAGTCGGTGCCCGTCCATACTGCCTTCGCGGCGCCTCTGAAAGCAAAAGTCATCGATGCCAGTGGCAATCCGGTGCAGGGAGTCACCGTGACTTTCAATGAACCCTATCCGGGACCTTCCGCCCGATTGTCGTCTCAAACGGCGGTGACCGGCGCGGACGGAATTGCGAGCGTTACGGCGCAGGCAAATGGAGAAGCGGGTTCTTATTCTGTCTTCGCTATCGCCCCCGGTTTGGCAGCGGTCGGTTTCACGCTGACCAATTATGGTCCTCCAACAGCGAGCGCAACCACTACACTGGTGAACGCAGGGAGCGTGAGTAACCCTGTGAATCTCGACATTGAGGGTGTGGATGTTGTGTCTGTCGCAGTTGCGTCTGCTCCTTCCAACGGCGCAGTGAGCGTGTCCGCTTCAGGGATGGAGATTGTCTATACTCCTGCCCCGGGGTTCCACGGTACCGACAGCTTCACCTATACCGCGACAAACGCTGCGGGCACGTCTGCACCGGCCACGGCGACCATACAGGTGGCCGCACCGCCGCCCGTCATTACCTCCGTTCTTGTGCCTGCAAGTGATGCCTATGGCGTGGGCGCGGATCTAGTTTTCACAGCCAATTTTGATTCTCCCGTCATCGTCAATACTGGTGGAGGAATGCCATACATTCCGGTGACCGTGGGCAGTACAACCCGCCGGGCGACTTATCTGGCGGGCAGCGGTTCGACCGCAATAAATTTCAGCTTGACGGTAATGGCGGGAGACCTGGACACTAATGGCATACAACTCGGATCGGCGATCGAGCGTAATGGTGGTGCCATCCGGAACGCAGCAGGGACAGAGGCAGTTTCTACGCTGAATAATGTTTCGTCGACCAGTGGCGTCCTGATTGACGGTGTCGCTCCCGCAGTTCTCTCGACCGGCGTCGTCGGAAGCCCGGCTCCGGATACCAAAAGCTTGACCTTTCAGGTGGTTTTCTCCGAAGTCGTTACCGACTTTACCATGAGCGACCTGATACTCACAATGACTGGTACAGCCGTGGGAACGGTGTCAGCGCTGCAGACGGCAGATAATATCAGCTATCTGGTGCAGATCAATCTGGTGTCGGGATCCGGGACGCTGCGCCTGGACGTCGTATCGGGTGCAGCGCAAGACAGGGCTGGAAATCGCAATGCCGCTTTTGCAAGCGGATCGCCTTGGGTGGTGGCGCCCGCGACAATCACCCTGTCGCCAGTATCGGGTGTTTTGCCCGCGATCACCGGCGGTAGCACATACGCACAATATTTTGGCGCAACCGGCGGAACTGCACCTTATGCCTTCTCCTTGACCGCGGGGAACCTCCCGGCTGGGCTCACTCTTGGGACCGATGGCTCTCTCAAGGGAATACCCTCCGAGGCCGGCAGCTTCACATTCACTGTAACCGCCACTGATGCCAATGGGGACGCAGGCATGGGCAGCTACACGCTCGGAGTTGATGCTCCGGCTATATTGGTGAGCCCGCCAAGTCTTCCTGCCGGCAGGATCGGTGCAGCTTTCGGTCCAGTGTCGATCACCGCTTCCGGTGGCACGTCAACTCATAGCTTCAAGATAACAAGCGGCAGGCTTCCCGACGGCTTGGTGCTCGGGACGGACGGAGTGCTTTCTGGCGTTCCGACTGAAGGCGGCAGCTTCAATTTCACGGTTGCTGCGACCAATGCGGAGGGCTTCAGCGGCACGCGGGATTATGCGCTAAACGTGGAAAGTCTCGTATTGCCGGTTGCCCGGGATCACACGCTCACCGTTTTGGCTGGCACGAGCGGGACTCTCGACCTGACGCAGGGTGCGCAGAACGGGCCCTTCGTGTCTGCGGCTATCGTCACGCCACCTGACAAGGAAGCGGGAGAGGTTCATGTAAAGCGAGAGGCTGCGGCTTATTTGCTGCATTTTACTGCCGCAGGCGCGTTCGCCGGCACGGTGCGCATGACCTATACGCTCTCCAATGCCGACGGCACATCGGATCCGGCGACAATAGCCCTTACGGTAGTCGCGCGGCCCGATCCCTCGCTCGATCCCGAGGTGGCCGGTCTTTTACGTGCGCAGACACAGAGTGCGAAGCGCTTCGCCAATACGCAGATTACCAATTTCAGCCGCAGGCTGGAACAGCTTCACGACGAGGGTGATCGGCGCAAGAACTCGGTCGGGGTAAATATAAATGCGCAGATGTCACAGCGTGCCAACGCATTTGTCGAGGAGGAAGACCGCGGTGATGTCGCCGCCCGCGAAGCGCTCGAGCGGGCAATGCCGACGACAAGTGAGAAGGCTTCCGTCGAGCCGCTGTTTGCTCCAGTGCCTGAAGGACGCGACAGCAACTGGGCCTTCTGGACCGGGGGCTATGTCAATTTTGGTACAAACGACAATAATGATTTCAATCTGGAACACACGCTCGTCGGGGTAAGCGGCGGCGCCGATTATCGCTTCAGCAGAACGTTTACTGCCGGCTTCGGCGCAGGCTACGGCCACGAGAAAACCGATGTCGGCTCCCATGGCACCGAGAGCCGTGCGGAAGCCTTCTCACTTGCCGCCTATGGCAGCTATCGGCCCGCACCTGGCATCTTTTTTGACGGCTTGGCGGGTTACAGTACACTCCAGTTCGATAGTCGCCGGTTCGTGACGGCGACTGAAGATATAGCCAGGGGAAAACGCAGTGGCGACCAATGGTTCGCCTCTATTTCTACGGGCTATGAGCACCGCCGGGACGGCCGTCTTGTCTCGCCATATGCCCGCTTGTCCGCGTCGCGCTCAGTGCTTGATGGCACCACCGAGACGGGCGCCGGTATGTGGAACCTCGCCTATGGAAGGCAGTCACTCGACGCGCTGTCGGGCACCCTCGGTATGCGCTTCGAACAAGCGATTCCCACTGCGTGGGGAGTGCTTACGCCGCGCGGGAGGGTGGAGTATACTCATGACTTCGAGGGGTCGAGCCGTGCGAGCCTGGGTTATGCCGATCTCGATACCTTGCCATACGCGCTCGATATTGAAGCTTTCTCGCGCGACAATCTCGCTTTGGGAATTGGTCTTGATGCGCAGACCAGCGCAGGCTGGAATCTCGGCGTCAATTACTCGACCGCCTTCGGCACTGACGGCGACAGTCGGAGCCATAGTTTTGCTATCAAGTTGGGAAGCCGATTTTAAGCTGTGAGGACGCAGGAGTGCCTGATCCTTCTGGTCCGGCGCTCCTGTTCCTTATCGCTCCGACAGATCCCGGCCAAGCCGCCGGCTGCCTGGCGGTAGCTTAGACGCTCGGTGTTTACTTTGATCCGCCCTTGGCTGAATCATTGTGTTTGTTGTGCTGACGGCTTTCCTGGTTCATGCCGCCACGGCTGACCGGGAACTCGCTCTGTCGAGCCTCCTGATTTTTCAGATTGGTTCCAGGTGCGCTGTCGATTTGATCGTCGCGACGGTGGTAATCGTCCCGTCGTTCAAACGTCCGCACCTGCTTTTCATGCGTTTTCTTGCCAGTCATCTTGTCCTCCTCATGACATGCAGACGCCGGTTCAGATTAGCTATTTTGTGCGTCCGCTCTGATTGGGGATTAGGGCGCCGGTCCGCGTAAATCGTTACCGACGTCGCCTTGGAAAACTGTTTTCGCCATCGATCCTCCGGGCCGCGCCCTGTGCACCCTTGGGGGCGATGCCTGGATTTAGTGCGAGGTCGTCGGTCAGTTCCACTTCCCCAAAATTTCAGGTTTCGAATGCTTCTTCATCGTTTCTTCCTTCGTTCCAAGAGAAACAAAGGTGGGGCATAAGGGTTTCACGACCCCGATCGAAATTCGCTAGGGAGATAGCAGAAGGATTAGCTGGGATATCCGATTCATGCCCGGCGAAACGATCAAGCTCGAGATGATCGGATTCGAGACGTGATGAATGCAGCAGCCGTTCCGGCGCCGTTTTCTGCCTGCAGGGCGTCTCCTAATGCGGAAGCTTGCGCACGCATGGCCGGCTCGTCGCAAGCGAGAAAAGCAGTCGCCAGATCATCGGCTGTCATCTTTCGTCTGTCGAGCGGTTTCGGTCCGACGCCGAGCTCCTGCACACGGCGTGCCCAGAACGCCTGATCACCGAAGAAGGGGCAGATGACGGTTGGCTTGCCTGCCCGCAGCGCCGCTCCCGTGGTGCCGGCACCTCCGTGATGCAATGTCGCGTGCATGAGTGGAAACAGGTGATCGTGTGGCGCGCCGGCAATCACATGGAGGGAGTGGGACGCGCGGGCTTGCTCCAGCGCCCCTCCACCCGTCGCGAGCAGGCCGCGTTTGCCGGCGCGGCGCAGGCCCTCTATCACCAGTCCTGTCAAATCTGGATCGACGCCCGGCATGCTGCCGAAGCCTACATAGATTGGCGGTTCACCGGCAGCGAGGAAAGCAGCCAGTTCGGCATCGGGATGCCAGTCAGGCGTGTCGAGAAACCAGTAGCCTGTCACGGCAACGTCAGGCCCCCAATCAGAGGGCTTCGGGACCATGTGCGGGCTGTAGCCGTAAAGCGTTCCGGTGAGCCGTGCGGGCTTACCTCGTGCGGGGAGGTCGAGCGCTTCGTCCCGCCATGCTTGGATTGTTTTCGAGAATATGACCTTGCCGCCATGGATCATCAGCGCGTGACTGATGCGATTTAACGGTCCTAGCGTGGAAAAGGGCAGAAGGGGTGTCGGGAAGGCGGATGTCGGTGTAAAGCCTGGCAACGGGGAGGCGAGAAAGAGGGGAACACCGAGCTTCATTGCGATATGAGGAGCGCCGAGTGCCTTCGGATGGAAGACGATGGCATCGGGCTGGAATGCTCGGGCGGCTTCCCATTCCGCGTCGAGTACATGGCGGGCAAGAAGGCGGTAGTGCTTGATAAGTTTGAAACCGACGCTAAAGCCGGCGCCCGATTTGCCTATCAGTGCTTTCGTTTCCGGCGAATCGAGCATGGCCAGAAACTCCGCGGGCAGGGGCGAAAAATCTATTCCTTCTGCTTCGGCCATGTTCGCAAACTGCGCTGGGGCCACGAGCATCACCTCATGACCTTCTGCCTTCAGTCGGCGCGACAAAGCAAGGTAAGGTTGCGTGTCGCCACGCGTGCCGAGCGTGTGGATGATGATCCGCATTTTCTAAGCTCACTCTTGAGATTCGCGGGTCGATAAGAATCCCCGAAGAGATCCTTCAACGGGCTACTCGCAAAATATGCTGGAGACGCAGGTTTCAGCAATGAGCCGCCATGCTTTTCCCTCCCAGTACGGAATTTAGCTCTTGGCGAATATCATATATGAGATTAATTATCAAATATGGAAACACCTGCGCAGCATGATCAGCGTCTAGCGAACCATCTCCATCTGCTCCGAAAGGAGCGTGGGTTGACTCTTCAGGATCTTGCCGACCAAAGCGGCGTGAGCCGGGCGACCTTGTCGCGTGTCGAAAACGGTGAGGTCAGCCCAACGGCAGAGACGCTGGGGCGGCTGGCCTCGGCTTTCGCACTGCCCCTTTCTCAGCTTCTGGCGCCCCTTGAGCAGGAGTTTCCGGCGCTCGTACGCCAAGGTGATCAGAGTGTATGGACTGACCGGGAAAACGGTTTTGCTCGCCGTGCCGTTTCACCTCCGAGCCGCAGTTTGAAGCTCGAGATGATTGCGTGCGAAATTGCTCCTAATCAGCGCATTACCTATGATCACCCGGCATTTCCCGGGCATGAGCACCATCTCTTGCTGTTGGCTGGCGCCCTCCTTCTTACCGTCGATGGTGTCCAATACCAACTGCATCCGGGCGACTGTCTGCGATACAGGCTGTATGGCGCTTCGTCTTTCGAAACTGGCGAACAGTCCGCTCATTATATCATCGCCATGGCTTGAGGAGTCGGCCTTATGAATGTGCAAATCGTTGAACTCGACGCTCCCGCCATCGAAAAGAGGCTTCTGGCACTCTCCAAGATCCTCGCTGATAGCGTCGCCGATGGCGCAGCTGTCAGTTTCATGATGCCGTTCTCCTATGAAGATGCGGCACTGTTTTGGGTAACCCAGGTTCAGCCGGAGATGGCCGTCGGGCGCCGGAGAGTTTTTGGCGCGGAGCGCGACGGGGAGCTGCTTGGAACCGTCCAGCTCATCACCGGCATGCCACCAAACCAGCATCATCGCTGTGAGATTGCCAAGATGATCGTCCATCCGCGGGCACGAAGGCTCGGTATCGGCCGAGCGCTGATGAACCATGCGCTCAAATGCGCGCGGGAGCTCGGAAAAACCCTTGTAACCCTCGATACCAGAACCGGCGATGTCGCGGAGCCGCTATATTTTTCGCTGGGTTTCGAAGTTGCAGGCGTGATTCCCGATTTTGCCTGGAACCCGGACGGCAAAGCCCGGCATGCCACCACCTATATGTTCAGACGCCTCTAAGGAGCCTATTGCCCCTTGGGGGCCGATCAATCCTGAAAATGTATCAGGTTCTTGGAGCAAGATCAGTCTCGAACGTAAGGGCTCGTCCAGAGTTCGGGTCAAGCTCGCAGCTGAAGGCAAACGTGGTCCAGTCATTGCCCGCACGTACCTGCCCTGAACCTTTCAGTAGCCGGTCATTCTCGAGCGTCAGCGTTTTTGGATCGTCAGTGCCGAGGAATACGCGGTCGGCTTGCTGATCCCACTTTTGAAGCGCGGCAATAGCAGCCGGACGGCAGATAAACTCCGCAACTTTCTTTGCATTGTTCCATTCCGAAGCCAGCTTACGCTCTTCTTGCGAGGGAAGCAGATCGATGTTGCGCGAGATTATCTCTCGTTGCGGTGGTGTAAGGGATGTGCCGGGATCGCTTAGGGCAGGGGAAATCGCCGCGAGGCATAGTCCAGAAGAGAGGAACAGTCGATACAAGGCTTGAACTCCTTCAATGACGGGGAAAGTAGCAATAGCGCCCATTGCCGGCAAGCGCGGAGATGGAACGCATAATGCTGAAAAAGGGGAGGTTGCCGCGCAACCTTCTCACCAGGAGCAGTGCTTACCGTTCCCACCGACGTCAATCCCGCAGACCGGGCATGTTTGTGTCTGGAAGCGCCGGTTCATCTTCCTCCTGCTTATGCCGATGCAGTGCTTCGTTTGCTTCGATTGGCTCAGCGTGAGGCGATTTGTCCGAATCGAGCGGCGCAGTCCTGGTCAGATCGCCAGGACTGTTTGCCATTTTCGCTTTCATCGGTTTCTCCCTCCATTAGAGCTGATCATTGTACTGGTCCTTTGTCTCGCCTACGCGCTTTGCGAGATGCGAGAAGTCGAACGCGCGTTGATCGCTTGTTTCATTGGCGATCTGAAGCAGTCTGATAGGGAAGCAAACGGCATCGCGGTGCGCTGGCGACAGCTGATCCACAAACCTTTCATCGCCGCGTGCGGCGGCCTCAGCCTTGCGCAAGGCCGTGTCCACGTCTTCGGTCGTCAAGAGACCTTTTTCGACGAGTGCTTTGTTGACCGACGCGATGGCAAGACAAAGGCCTTCAAGTTGCAGATTGGCTGTGTTCATGGCTGGTCCCTCCATCATTGAGATGAAGGTCAACAATCTCAGCGGTCAATCGATCCGGTATGTCCGAATTGGAATTATTTCTTGGTCTTCTTTTCGCCGAGCAGAGGTGCGGCATTTGGGCTGGCTGCGGAGGCTTTCGGCTTCTCCTGCTTCGGTTTCCTGACTTCGCGATTACTCTTTTTTTGACCTTTGGCCATGGTGATTTGTCCTGTTGCACTCCAGCATGATCGCTGCGGCAGAATTATCATCGCACGTTACCATCGCTTTGTCCGATAAATCGCGCAGGGGAATTGACAGATGGCGCAGTGTGGGGCGTTTGGTGAAGGAAAGTATGCTTTTTCAGACGAAAATATCGAGAAGCGGATGGCGTGGGAAAAAGCTACGAACTGGGCACACGCGTTGAGGCGCGATATCGTGGCGCTCTGGATTGCGGCACGCGATCCGCGCACACCTGTCCGTGCAAAAATCCTTGCAGCTGCGGTGGCGGCTTACGCGCTCAGCCCGGTCGATCTTATTCCCGATTTCATCCCGGTACTGGGATATGTTGACGACCTGTTGATCGTGCCCTTCGGCATCATGGTCGCCGTCCGAATGATTCCCCCATCTCTGATGACCGAGTTCCGACAGCTTGCGCTGAAACAGGAAATTAGACCGACCAGCACGGTTGGCGCGGCGATTGTCATCCTCATCTGGCTTCTCGCATCGGCTGCAATCATCTATTTTCTCTTATATCAGCCTAGCTGATCTCCTCCTTGACTTTAGGTCACCAGCCAACCATCGTCGGAATATGTTGAGATTTGAAAGAAGCGCCCTTACTGGCCGCGTGACGCGCGCCAAACCATGGATGCCCCGAACCTAGTTCGCGCAAGGCGCCGTAGGTATCGGGGTTATCCGCTTTCTTTCCTTTCAATTGGACCGCTCTCGCTGTTGGCTGAGAGCGGCGATTACAGCGAACATAGCTATGTCCAAAAAAGTGGGCGCACGCCCGGCAATTACCGTTTGCGAAGAAGACTTCGACGCAATCATGCGCATCGCGCTCGCTGCAGCCGAGAAATCATTGGCAGTAGCCGAGGAGATAATTTCAGAGCTTAACCGCGCAAAGATCGTGAAGAGCAGCAAATTGAAGCCGGGAATCGTCAGGATGGGTTCGGTTGTCACCTATTCCATGTCAGATGGTGCCGAGCAGACGGTTACCCTCGTTTATCCGCGTGACGCCGACATTTCCAAAGGGAGGGTGTCGATCATGACGCCAATCGGTGCCGCTCTTATAGGACTCCCCGAGGGAAAGAGCATCGATGTCATTGATTGGAGTGGGCGCACCAAGAAAATAACCGCGTTGAAGGTACTTCCAGCCGAACGTTCTCCGACGTAGCGGGTTGGTTGCGCATTATTTCAACCTGGTTACTGCCCGCCACTTCTGGAAAGGTGGCGGGCAGTGAAAATGCTTCAAATGATCTCCGGCGCACGAATCTTTGCCTGCACCATGCACGGCACAACCTACTGCGCCAGTCGCCGCCCTTGATCTTGACACCATACGCCCGGACGTTAGAAGGAACTTCGCGCGGGACGACCTGCGTCTTTGACCACTATCCGGGACGACCCGATCCACCAGAAGGAGATCGGCGTGGCTGGTCCGGTAGAACAATTTTTCCATCAGTTTGATTTTGATGCGCGCGAGTTACGCTGTCACAAGATCGCCTTTACCACTTCCGCCTTTTATATGGTGCTGACCGTTACGGGCGAGAGCAGGGGACGAATTCCGTTTATTCTTAAAGATCGTGACGCCCCTTGGCTGTAACGGAGGCCGGTCATGGCTTGGACTTATCTATTTGCAGCCGGGCTTCTCGAAATCTTTTGGGCCTATCAAATGAAACGTTCGGAAGGGTTTACGTTGCTTGCGCCAACGGTGCTGACACTGATCGGCATGATTGCCAGCTTCGGGCTGCTGTCCGTTTCGATGAAGACCCTGCCGCTCGGCACTGCCTATACTATCTGGACGGGGATCGGAGCGGTCGGGGCTTTTGCCATAGGCATCGCAGCGCTCGGCGAGGCGGTCACTCCAATGCGCCTGCTGGCGGGTGCGCTGATCGTTAGCGGGATCGTGCTGATGAAGTTGTCTAGTCCGCATTGATCGTGTTGCGGAACTTAATTCCCTCATGAAGAGTTTATTCAAGCAATTCAATAGAGGGGACTTTTCATGAGTTTGCTGATCGGCGTTCTGGTGACGTTTCTCGTCATCTTCCTCGTGCTTTATCTGATCAACATGTTGCCGCTCGACAGCGGCGTGAAGCAGATCGCACGCGTCATCGTCATCATCATTGGCGTCATTGCGCTGCTGCGATATCTCGCAGTCTTCTGACAACGCAGCAAGATAATATGGAGGAAGCGGCGCGATGGTTTCATTGCGCCGCTTCTTCGCGCTTAAGACCTATCTCTGCGAAGCACCGACATTATTATCATTATCCTGCCGGGCGACATCATAGCGATTCCGGCCCATCTCCTTGGCGCGGTAAAGCGCAGCATCCGTCCGCCCCATCCAGGCCTCAACCGTTTCATGGCTGGCATCCCAGGCTGCGATGCCGAAACTTGCGGAAATTCGACATCCTGTCAGGTTTTCCATTTCGATTGCCGCGATCGCCTGACGGTACCGCTCAACAGCAACGACCGCCGCCGCTTCGTCCGTTTCGGGGAGCAGTATCGCAAATTCTTCGCCGCCTATGCGTCCCAGAATTTCGCCGGAACGCATTGCACTGGTCACAGTCGCTGCCGTCCGCTTGAGCACAATATCCCCCTGCGGGTGCCCATGACGATCGTTGATGCTCTTGAAATGATCGAGATCGTAAAGCGCAAGCGATAGCGGTTTACCGGAACGCTTATGGCGGGCGACCTCGTTTTCAGCCTGCTCCAGAAAAGCTCGCCGCGACCACGCGCCGGTCAAGGGATCGCATGGCTATCTGGCGCAGATCGAAATAGCCCATCGCGACCTTCGCAATATCGCTCAATATGCTGAAATCCCGGGCCGAGAAGCGCCGTGGCGCGAAATCGCAAATGCATACGGTGCCGACATTATAACCATCGGCTGTCGTCAATGGTACGCCGAGATAGCTGCGAATGTGGGGATGGCCGATAACGAGGGGATGATTCCTCACCCGCTCGTCGCGCGTCGTGTCTTCGATCGCGAGCACCTGTTGCTGACGGATCGTGTATTGGCAGAAGGTCAGCTCGCTAGGCAGTTCGGATTGCTCCATGCCAATGGAGGAAACATACCATTGCCGTTTGTCGTCGATCAGGGACACGATCGCGATTGGCGCGTGAAACACTGAAGCGATAAGATCGGAAAGAGGGCCGAATTCCGGGTTTCGGGTCTTTCCCCAGACAGCGATACGATTGACGGCGGCGAGGCGACCCTGGGGATCGTTCAGTTTTGCCTGATGACGCACGCCGTTATCCTTTCCTGCCGACCGACCCAAGTTCAGACGCGGGTACCGTGATTGGATGACAATCACAAGGCGGGTGCGTGATTAATTTTTAAGCGACAGCGACGTTTGGTGTTAGCGCGAGGCCCCGATGAGTGCGCCTGTTGCGGCGCCGCCGAGACCGCCCACGATGGCGCCGCCTGAGCCGGCGATCGCGGCACCTGCCAATGCACCGCCGCCGGCACCGATCGCGGCACCGGATGCCGTGCGCATGGCCTGCGACGAACCGCAACCTGCGACCGAAAAAGCCAACGCGGATATGATGATGATGTTTTTCACGGGAGCGTCTCCTGAACTCTGGGCAACTCGAAAGGCCGCAGCCGGGCGACCGGAGTGTGCAGCTCTGCATCTTCGAAGCTGCTGAATTGCGGGGACCCTAAAACCTTTACAGTTAATAAGACGTTGACTTGGCGGGGGAGGTTCGGGAACCGCTCACGGTCTGCCGCGTTGCTACCATGCCACTATATTTCAGATGGCGGGAGAGGGCGGGCGCACTTGCCCGATAAAGGAGAAGATCATGGACGAAGCAGGTATTGGCTGGATCGCAGCAATCATCATCGGCGGTGTCGCTGGCTGGCTCGCCGAGCAATTCATGAAGAGCAATATGGGCGTCTTCATGAATATTATCCTGGGTATTGTTGGTGCTATCATCGCCAACGCTATCCTGGGCATATTCGGGGTCGCTCTGGGCGGGTGGCTTGGTTATCTCATTGCCGGGTTCATCGGCGCGTGTATCCTGATTGCCGTCGGACGAATGTTACGACGGTGAACCAGCTCCCAATCCAAGAAACTCACAGGCGGCGATAAGCCGCCTGCTGTGCTTTGAGGGAGGAAAAGGACAATGAAGATCAAAACCATCGGCGCGGTACTTTGCTCCGCGCGGTTCGAAGAGGCAATTGGCTGGTTCGAGGCGCTTTTTGAGCGGGCACCTGATGCGATGCCGATGCCCGGAGTGGCGGAGTGGGAATTTTCTGCTGCCCTCTTTCAGTTGGTGGATGAGCCGCAAAGAGCTGGAACCGGGCGAGCCACGATCTTCGTCGATGATCTCGACGTAGAAATTGCCGGACTTGCATTGAAGAACGTCGCCGCCTCGGAAATTACCGAAGGAACGATCTCGCGTTTGATCGAGATAGAGGATCTGGATGGAAATCTCATTGCTTTGACACAGCCGCGCCAGGTCTGGTCATTATGAATTTTTACATGCGCGGGAACACATTCGCGATTTCATGGTTAACATAGGATTCCGATCGACAAGAACGATTGACGCCAATGGCTAGCGCCAGCCGGCAATAACGGCCGGAATCGCTGGACAGGAGGCTGAAATGATGACTGCAGACTTTCTGCATCCCATAAAAGTCCGCTGTGCTGTCGATAATAACGTAAGAACAATCGACGATATCAGCAGCATGAAGGCGTTCTTGGACGCGTGGCCTGCCGAACGGCGGGGCCCGGTCTTCAATTGCGCAATGAATTGCTGTCAGGGATCGATGTCCGGTCACATATCGGTTGAAGATGCACGCCGTTCATTCGTGAGCTTTGCGCGCATCACGAACATCCTGATCGATGGTGGCGATGATACGGTCGCGGCACAGGGCACGATGCGTACGCCGCACTTGCCGATGGCACATTGACTTGGCAAGGAAGGCTCACAGCAATTTGGGAGCCTTCCTGTACTTTTATCCAAGCTTCGTAGCGGTGAGGGCGCACGAGAGGTCGTCTTTCAGGTCCTCGACATTTTCAAGGCCGACCTGAAGCCGTATTAACGGGCCTGCATAATTGCCTTTCGTTACTGTGCGATCGGCCAATGAGACGTGTACGGCGAGGCTTTCATAGCCGCCCCAGGAATAGCCCAGGCCAAAAATCTGCAAAGCGTCGAGGAACGCGTGAGCTTCAGCAAGCCCGCCGCCCTTCAGAACTATGGAAAACAGCCCGGAAGATCCCTTGAAATCGCGTTTGAAGAGCGCGTGTTGCGGATGACTCTCCAGACCCGGATGCAGCACCTGTGCGACGGCCGGTTGAGTTTCGAGCCAGTGTGCAATGTCGAGGGCGCTCTTCTGATGATGATCCAGTCGAATTCCCATAGAACGCAGGCTGCGAAGGACCTGATAGGCATCATCCGAAGTCACGCATGTGCCAAGCAAGGTTTGCGCCTCATCGAGCCGTTCCCAGGTTGCGGCATTCGCGGAAACAAAGCCCATGAGGACATCCGAATGACCAGCCGGATATTTCGTTGCTGCATGGATGCTGATGTCGACGCCATGATCGAGCGGTCTGTAGAAAAGCGGCGTTGCCCAGGTATTGTCCATCATCACGACGGCATCGCGGCTATGAGCAATTTGGGCTATGGCATCTATGTCCTGCAGCTCAAATGTATTGGACCCTGGCGATTCGGTGAACACAATGCTCGTATTCTCGCGCATGAGACCTTCGATGGCCGCACCGATATCGGGAGCGTAATACGTAACCTCGACTCCCAGTCGCTTCAGCATCTGGTCGGCAAAGCGGCGCGTCGGCCCGTAAAGTGAATCAACAATCAGCACGTGATCGCCGGCTGAGGCGAAGGCGAGTAACGGGATGGTGACGGCTGCCAGCCCTGAAGGCACAAGAATCGTTCCCGCCGAACCTTCCATCGCGTTCACTGCGTTGCCAAGGGCTGTCGTCGTCGGTGTTCCGTGGGTTCCGTAGGTATAGGCCTGATTCTGCGTCGCCATCGTCTGCGCGTTCGGGAAGAGGACGGTCGAACCGCGAACGATCGGTGGATTGACGAAGCCATGGCAGTCAAATGGATCGCTGCCTATGTGGCCAAGACGCGTGTCCCTGCCCATCTTCTCCATCTTCGCATCTAACGGCTTGCTCTTCACCTGTGACATGTCGCTTTCCCGGTTGTTTCAATCCTTATGTTAATGCGCCCCCCAGACTCGTCTGCGCAAGCGCAAAATACAGCCTATAACAACGCGCTAGCAGTGAGATCCCTTGACGCGAAAGTGAACGCGCCGCGAATCGAAAAACTATTGCGTCCATGCGCTTTTAACGAGCAATTCCGTGCCGTTTTCATCATCTTTCTGCACGGCGAATAAGCATTTAGTCTCAAACCAACTGAAAATCCCTGTTTGCCTCTGGCCCATTGCTCATTCGCCCTTGACCCAACACGAAGAATGAATTTCGATGACGGCACGTGAATGGGAGGCGGGGCGAAGCTTCCGTCGGGATTGGTTCGTTTAGTGAATCGTCGGTTCACGGCCGAAAAGCGGGTGCTGGTAGGGGCATCCTCAGATAAGAGGAATGAGGGAATGATGAAATCCATCGCGACATTGGCAGGTGCGGCCGTTCTGGCTGTCGCTGCTTCGGGAGCATCGGCTGCAACGCTCGACGACGTCAAGGCACGCGGAGAGCTGGTTTGCGGTACCAATACCGGCCTTGCAGGCTTTGCAGCACCGGACAATGCGGGTAACTGGACTGGTCTGGACGTCGACTTCTGCCGCGCTGTCGCTGCGGCGATCTTTGGCGATCCAGCAAAGGTTCGTTTCGTGCCGTTGAGCGCGAAGGATCGGTTTACCGCCCTGCAATCGGGCAACGTCGATCTTCTGTCGCGTAACACGACGTGGACGATCAACCGCGATACGGCGCTTGGCCTCAACTTCGTAGGCGTGACTTATTATGATGGTCAGGGCTTCATGGTCCGCAAGGATCTCGACGTCAATTCGGCCCTTGAACTCGGCGGGGCAACAGTTTGCGTACAGGCTGGTACCACGACCGAGCTGAACATGGCCGACTATTTCCGAGCCAATAACCTCGAATACAATCCGGTCGTTTTCGAAGCGCTTGCCGAAACCACCAAGGCTTATGAGGATGGTCGCTGCGACGCCTACACCACCGACGCGTCGGGTCTGTACTCAACCCGTCTCCAGCTCGCCAATCCCGACGATCACGTCGTTCTTCCCGACCTGATCTCCAAGGAGCCGCTTGGCCCTGCCGTTCGCAAGGGCGACGAACAGTGGTTCTCGGTCGTCAAATGGACCTATTTCGCTCTGCTGAATGCTGAAGATCTCGGTATCACCCAGGCAAATGTCGAGGAAATCGCTGCAAAGGCCGACGCAAGCCCGGAAATCAAGCGTGTGCTTGGCACCGAGGAAGGCTCCAAGATCGGTACCGACCTTGGCCTCGAAAACGATTGGGTCGTCAAGATCGTCAAGGGCGTCGGTAATTACGGTGAAATCTTCGAGCGCAATGTCGGTCAGGGTAGCCCGCTCAAGATCGATCGCGGCCTGAACAAGCTCTGGAACAAGGGCGGCCTGCAATACGGAATGCCGATCCGCTAAGGCGGACGGCCGAGGAAACCGTCTCGTAATGACGGACTCAATGAAAATGGCTTGTGCCGGAGGCTTTTGCGCCTCCGGCATCCAAGGGGGAACCGAATGTCTGCAACAAGCGTAGCGTTGGGAGCCTCTCCGCAACGTTCATTTTCGTTTTACGATCCGCGAGTGCGTAGCGTTATCGTGCAAGCAGTCGTGCTTATCGCTTTGATCCTGTTCATCTATTGGGTCGTGGGCAACACGATGGATAACCTCCGTCGTGCCAATATTGCCTCCGGCTTCGCCTTCTTGAACGGCCGTGCCGGCTTCGATGTCAGCCAGTCTTTTGTTCCATACAGTTCCAATTCGACCTACTGGGATGCGTTGAAAGTCGGATTCCTGAACACATTGCTCGTCGCGATTATGGGCATTGTCACAGCGACGATACTTGGCTTCATCGTTGGCATCGCTCGTCTTTCGAAGAATTGGCTGATCCGCAAGATCGCGATGGTTTATGTCGAGGTGTTTCGGAATATCCCGCCGCTTCTCGTCATTTTTTTCTGGTATTTTGGCGTGC
Source organism: Limoniibacter endophyticus (assembly GCF_014652835.1). Taxonomy (GTDB): domain Bacteria; phylum Pseudomonadota; class Alphaproteobacteria; order Rhizobiales; family Rhizobiaceae; genus Limoniibacter; species Limoniibacter endophyticus. The sequence goes on along the minus strand of NZ_BMZO01000004.1, from coordinate 38,634 downwards.
TGGCCGTTCTGCCTTCGGCGCGCGAAAGTCTTGAGCTGCCGTTCTCCAGCTATATCAACAGCCGCGGCATGTTCATGCCCAAGCCCATCTTCGCCGAAGGTGCATGGCTTATCGGGGCAGCTTTCATTGCCGCGCTCATTGCCGCGTTTCTGCTGTCTCGTTGGTCGAGAGCCCGCCAGGCTCGTACGGGCCAGACCTTCCCGCTCATCCGCTTCAATCTGGCTTTGATCTTCGGTTTGCCGATCCTGGCTTATTTTCTGTCGGGCCAGCCGATCAGCTTCAACTACCCGGAGCAGGGCAGGTTCAATCTCACCGGCGGCATGCAGCTCCTGCCTGAGTTCCTGGCGCTCTATCTTGCTCTGTCCTTCTATACGGCCTCTTTCATCGCGGAGATCGTTCGCGGAGGTATTCTGGGTGTGCCGAAGGGACAGTCGGAAGCTTCCTACGCGCTGGGGCTGCGTCCGCGTCAGGCATTGCGTCTTGTCGTGGTTCCTCAGGCGATGCGGATCGTCATTCCACCACTTTCCAGCCAATTCCTCAATCTGACGAAGAATTCTTCGCTGGCTATCGCCATCGGCTACCCCGACATCGTTTCGGTTGGCGGTACGATCCTCAACCAGAGCGGACAGGCGATCGAAGTCGTCGCCATCTGGATGCTGATCTTTGTTGGGCTGTCATTCCTGACCTCGATGCTGATGAACTGGTTCAACGCCAAGATGGCCCTGGTGGAGCGCTAAAATGCAAGAAAACAATATCTCGTACGTGCGCACCAGTTTTGCCGATCCGCAAAAGCCACCGGCGGGTCAATCGGGGCCGGTTTATTGGCTGCGCACCAATCTGTTCGCGACGCCAGCCGATGCGCTCTTCACATTCCTGGGCCTGGCCTTTGTTGCCTATTTTGTGCCCCAGATCATCAGCTGGGCCTTGATCAATGCCGTCTGGACGGGGCCTGACCGGACCGCCTGTCTGACGGCGGCGCAAGGTGGCATGCAGCCGGACGGTTGGTCAGGCGCGTGCTGGGCCTTCGTCGAAGCTAAATTCGGGCAGTTCATCTTCGGTCGTTACCCGCTGGAAGAACGTTGGCGGCCTATATTGGTCGGCATCATGCTCGTCGCATTGCTGGTACCCCTGATGATGCCGCGGGTTCCGCGCAAGGGCCTCAACGCCCTGCTGCTCTTCATCGTCTTTCCCGTCGTGTCGTTCTACCTGTTGGTCGGCGGCGCCTTCGGTCTCCAGCACGTCCGCACTGATAGCTGGGGCGGGCTGCTCGTCACCCTGGTGCTGTCTTTTGTGGCGATGAGCGTGTCTTTGCCGCTGGGTATCATTCTGGCCCTTGGCCGACGGTCCAACATGCCGATCATAAAGCTGATTTCGGTGATCTTCATTGAAACCGTGCGCGGTGTGCCTCTGGTCACGGTGCTTTTCATGGCGTCGATCATGTTGCCGCTCTTTCTGCCCGCCGGCACGAATTTCGACAAGTTCCTGCGTGCGCTGATAGGTGTGTCGCTATTTGCCTCCGCCTATATGGCGGAAGTCATTCGCGGCGGCCTGCAGGCAATTCCGAAAGGGCAGTTCGAAGGTGCAGATTCGCTGGGACTCACCTATTGGCAAAAGATGATTCTCATCATTCTTCCGCAGGCCATCAAGCTCGTGATCCCGGGAATCGTTAACTCCTTCATCGGTCTGTTCAAGGACACGAGTCTCGTCTACATCATCGCGATGTTCGACCTGCTTGGCGTCGTGCGCCAAAACTTCTCCGATGCCAATTGGGCAACGCCCCAGACGCCGACGAGCGGTCTGGTCTTTGCAGGCATCATCTTCTGGCTCTTTTGCTTCGGCATGTCGCGCTATTCTATCTTCATGGAAGAGCGTTTGAACACCGGACACAAACGATAATTCGAGGGAACGAAAAATGGCCGCTGAAAATCTGATACAGGCAGAAGAGGTTCGAGCCGACACCTCGAAGATGCGCGTCTCCGACACGCAGGTTGCCGTGGAAATTCAGAACATGCACAAGTGGTACGGTGATTTCCACGTGCTGCGGGATATTAATTTGAAGGTCATGGCCGGCGAACGCATTGTCGTCTGCGGTCCTTCAGGATCTGGCAAGTCAACGATGATCCGCTGCATCAATCGTCTGGAAGAGCATCAGAAAGGCAAGATAATTGTCGAGGGAAAGGAACTCGGCAATGATATCAAGAAGATCGATGAAGTTCGCCGCGAAGTAGGCATGGTTTTCCAGCACTTCAATCTCTTCCCGCATCTGACGATTTTAGAGAATTGTACACTCGCCCCCATCTGGGTGCGCAAGATGCCGAAGAAAAAGGCCGAAGAGATCGCGATGCACTATCTGACGCGCGTCAAGATCCCGGACCAGGCCAATAAGTATCCGGGACAGCTCTCAGGCGGTCAGCAGCAGCGTGTCGCGATTGCGCGCTCGCTGTGCATGAACCCGCGTATCATGCTCTTCGATGAGCCGACCTCGGCGCTTGATCCGGAAATGATCAAGGAAGTGCTGGAAACTATGGTGAGCCTTGCCGAAGAAGGCATGACGATGATCTGCGTCACCCATGAAATGGGTTTTGCCCGCAAGGTCGCCAATCGTGTGATCTTCATGGACCAGGGCCAGATCGTCGAGCAAAACACGCCGGCCGAGTTCTTCGACAATCCGCAGCATGAGCGCACCAAGCTCTTCCTGAGTCAGATTCTTCATTAACTGTCGCAAAATATTGAAAACAAAAAGGAAACCCGGCAATGCCGGGTTTTTCTTTTGCCAGCAATCAGTCGGGCTTCCAGCCGTAAAGCCAATCCATGTCGGCAAGCAGCTTGTCAGGGCCTTTGATGCGCAGCACAAGATCGCGCGCGAAGGCAATCGGGCCAGTCGCATGCCAGGCAAGACGGTTGAGCTTGGCGCGTTTTTTCACCCGCATAATGCGCTTCCGCCTTTGGGCCTGCCAGTGCGGAAGGGCCGCTTCATTTCCTTCGAAATGCAATTGCAGGGCTGCTGCCAGCGTGTAGGCGTCCTCTATGCCCATCGCCGCGCCCTGTGCTGCAAATGGCGTCATAGCATGGGCGGCATCCCCAATCAGGGCGATGCGATCCCGGTGCAGCCATTCGTAGCCAACGGCCCCCCATACGGGCCAGGCCGTCCAGGCCGCCGCCTCTTCAAAAAGGGCGAGGAGGCGGGCATGTGCGCCGGCAAACGCATCCTTCATTTCCGTCGCCGTCGCCGGGTTGTCCCATTGCGGCGGTACGGCGTGACCGGGACCGAAAGCCACCAGGTTGAAGGCTCTACCGCTCCGGATCGGATAGCAGATCAGATGCGCCTTCGGATGCAGGAAGGCGTTGACGCGATCGTTTCCGACCAGCGAATGCAGTTCGGTCCATGCAGGATCATCCTCGGCTATCGAACGCCGCCATGCAACAAAACCCATGAAGCACTGATGCCGCTCGCCGCAAAGATCGCGGGCGAGAGGAGACCATATGCCATCTGCGGCTATAAGAAAGTCGCCCTGCACGTCCCGCTTTTCTTCGCCGCATTCCCCGACTAGCGATATGCCGCGAGGCGTGACTTCGAAGCCTGTTGTCCTCCACCCTGTGGTGATTTCGATGCGTTCATCGGCTTTGGCAGCATTGACCAGCGCCGTCTGGAGATCGCCGCGATGCGCCACTAGGTAGGGAGAGCCGTATCGTTGCTCGGCTGCCTTGCCTAAGGGAACCTCGGCCACCTGTTGCAGATTAGAAGCGGTTTTGAGAACGACACTTTGTGGCTGAACCGCGTTTTTCTCGACCGCATCCAGCACGCCGACGCGCTTCAGTATAGCTGTGGCATTAGGTGAAAGCTGGAGGCCGGCGCCGAACTCATGGATGATGGGAGCGCGCTCGAACAACCGCACGCGAAAGCCGCGCCGCGCAAGACAAAGCGCAAAAGCGGCACCGGCAATGCCGGCGCCGCTCACAAGAATTGTCGGCTTGTCCATCGTGAGGCCGGTCAGGCCGCCGCTTCGTGATAGGCGCAACCCTCGGGCTTGGTTTCATCGCCATGCAGGGACGCATTGTAGCGGTAGAGTGTCGAACAGTATGGGCAGACTTTTTCCGAGTCGTCGCCCATATCGAGGAAGACGTGCGGATGATCGAAGGGTGCGTTCGCCCCCACGCACATGAATTCCTTCACGCCTACTTCAATTGCCGAATGTCCGGCACTGTTCTGAAAGTGGGGAATGTGATGGCCAGCCATGAAAACTTTCCGTCCGTCTCGTTTCTCACTCCGCTTTACCGCGGCGCTTCGCATGCCAACAGCGTTTGGAGCAGAAAAGAGGGTAATGCAAGTCATCTTGATATGAATTTGTCGCAAAACAATGTCAGGAGCTATTCTCGCCCACTGTGCTGGGTTAGGGTTCGGGCGCTGATTTGGGGATGGTATGACTATGAACGAGATAAAGCCGGTAAAAAGCGAATTCGTAAATGAAAAAGCTGCTACCGCTGGCGTGCTGACGGATAGCCCGGAGCGTTTCGTTAATCGCGAGTTCTCCTGGCTGCAGTTCAACCATCGTGTTCTGGCAGAATCGCAGAATCCGAACCAGCCGCTTCTGGAGCGTCTTCGCTTCCTCTCTATTTCCGCCGCCAACCTGGACGAATTTTTCATGGTGCGCGTTGCCGGGCTCGCTGGACAGGTGCGCGAGAATATAAAGGTCGCAAGCGCTGACGGCCGCACGCCGGAGCAGCAGCTCGAACAGGTTCTCGAAGAAGTCGAGAAGCTGCAGGATAATCAGGAAGAAAGCTTCGGGATATTGGCCGAATTGATGCGTGCGGAAGGCATCGAGATCGTTCGCAAGGACGACCTGACGGAAGCCGAGAAATTATGGCTCGAAGAACATTTCAATGCGGCTATCTTCCCCGTCCTGACGCCGATGTCGGTCGACCCGGCACACCCGTTCCCATTCATCCCCAATCTCGGCTTCTCCATCGCGCTGCAACTGCGCCGCCTGCGTAGCCGCCGCGAGGAAATGAACGCGCTTCTGCGCCTGCCCACGGCGCTGCCACGCTATATCCGCCTGGTCGAATCAACGGAAACTGCACGCTTCGTCCCTTTGGAAGACGCTGTGCACATGTTTATCGACACGCTTTTCCCCGGTTATGAGTTGAAAGGATGGGGCACGTTCCGCATCATCCGTGACAGCGATATCGAGGTCGAGGAAGAGGCTGAAGATCTCGTGCGCATGTTCGAAAGCGCGTTGAAGCGCCGTCGTCGTGGCTCGGTAATCCGTATCGAGTTCGATGAGGAGACGCCGGAAGCGCTGCGCACCTTCGTTGCAGGCGAAACCGGTGTATCGGCGAACCGCGTATCGTTGCGCAAGCGTCCGTTGGCCTTGAACCAGATTTCCGAAATCGTGTCCCTGCCGCGTGATGATCTCAAGTTTAAGCCGTTCAATCCGCGTTTTCCCGAACGTATCCGGGAGCATGCGGGCGATTGTTTCGCTGCCATTCGTGAGAAGGATTTCATCGTCCACCACCCGTATGAGTCTTTTGACGTCGTGGTTCAGTTTCTGCGTCAGGCCGCTGCCGATCCAGATGTCGTCGCTATCAAGCAGACGCTTTATCGCACGTCGAACGACAGCCCGATCGTGCGTGCGCTGATCGACGCGGCGGAAGCCGGAAAGTCGGTGACAGCACTCGTTGAGCTCAAGGCGCGTTTCGATGAGGAAGCCAATATCCGTTGGGCGCGCGATCTGGAGCGCGCTGGCGTGCAGGTCGTATTCGGCTTCATCGAGCTGAAGACGCATGCAAAGATGTCGATGGTAATTCGTCGGGAAGATAATAAGCTGCGCAATTATGTGCACCTGGGCACTGGGAATTATCACCCGAGCACCGCGCGCATCTACACCGACCTGTCCTATTTCACGACCGACCCGCTGATTGCACGCGACGTTGCGCAGGTCTTCAATTTTATCACCGGGTATGCCGACCCGACCGACAAGATGAAGCTGGCGGTTTCGCCGTTCACCTTGCGCCAGCGCATCCTCTATCACATCGCCGAAGAGATCGCACATGCCAAGGCCGGGCGGCCGGCCGCAATCTGGATGAAGATGAATTCGCTTGTCGATCCTCTGACCATCGACGCGCTTTATGCCGCGAGCGCTGCCGGCGTCGAGATCGATCTCGTTGTGCGCGGCATTTGCTGCCTGCGCCCGCAAGTGCCCGGTCTTTCGGAAAAGATTCGCGTCAAGTCAATCGTCGGCCGCTTCCTGGAGCATAGTCGCATATATTGTTTCGGCAATGGTCAGGGACTGCCGTCGGAAGCAGCACTCGTCTACATAGGTTCTGCCGACCTGATGCCGCGTAATCTGGACCGTCGCGTCGAAACACTGGTGCCGATTGTTAACCCAACTGTGCATGAACAGGTACTCAATCAGATCATGCTCGGTAATATTATGGACAACCAGCAGAGTTTCGAACTATTGCCTGATGGTACATCGCGGCGTATCGTCCCCGCCGAAGGGGAGGAGCTCTTCAATGCGCAGGAGTATTTCATGACGAATCCGAGCCTCTCCGGACGCGGTGACGCTTTGAAATCACATGCGCCGAAGCGCATCGCTCAATTCAAGCGTCAGCGGACAGCCAAGGCAGCTTCATCGCAATGATTGAAATTTCACAGGGCCGACTAAAAAATCGTCGGCCCTTGTCGATTATCGACATCGGCTCAAACTCGATCCGCCTCGTGATCTACGAGGGTATCGCGCGTGCGCCCACCATGCTCTTCAACGAGAAGATGCTCGCCGGGCTGGGTCGCGGCATCGTTACCTCCGGCGAGCTTGATCCTGATGGCGTACGCCGCGCGCTTCTGGAATTCAAACGGTTCCGGGCTCTGTCGGAGCAGGCGGGCGCGCAACAATTGCATGTCATTGCCACCGCAGCGGCACGCGAGGCCAGAAACGGCCCCAATTTTATCCAGCAGGCTCAAGAGATACTGGGCACGAAAATCCATGTGCTTACGGGCAAGGAAGAGGCATATTATTCAGCGCTCGGCATCATCTCTGGCTTCCATGCACCAGACGGGGTCGTTGGCGACCAGGGCGGCGGTTCGCTCGAGCTGGTAGACGTTGTTGGCGAGACGATCGGGGATGGCGTTACCTTGCCGCTCGGGGGGCTTCGTCTGGAGGAGACGTCGAAAGCCGATCCTCAGAGCGCAGGCAACATAGCCAGAGACAAGCTAAAGAATGTCGATTTCCTGAAAGCTGCCAAGGGCAGGGCGTTCTACTGCGTTGGCGGCACCTGGCGGAACCTTGCGCATCTGCATATGACCTCGGAAAATTATCCGCTGCATGTCATGCATAATTACGAGATGAACCCGCAGGCGATCCTGCCGTTTCTCAATCGCGTGATGAAGGGCGAAGCCGACAAGATCAAGGGTATTGGAGAAATCTCCAAAAGCCGTCGGGCTCTGCTGCCCTACGGTGCAGCCGCGCTGCGGGAGATCATCGAGGTCATGCAACCAAGTCGCATAGTCACCTCGGCGCTCGGCGTGCGCGAAGGCTATCTATATCATCTGCTGAATGACGATCAGAAGAAGGAAGATCCTCTGATCTCAGCAAGCGAAGAGCTTGCAATCCTGCGCGCGCGATCTGTCACGCATGCCCGCGAGCTGACCGACTGGACGCGTGTTTCTTTCGCGGCTCTCGGCGTGGAGGAAACGGAGAATGAGGCGCGCCTTCGTCACGCCGCCTGTCTTCTTGCCGATATTGGCTGGAGGGCCCACCCTGAATATCGAGGCGTTCAATCCCTCAACGTGATCGCGCATGCGGCTTTCGTTGGCATCGATCATCCGGGACGAGCTTATCTGGCGCTGGCCAATCTCTATCGTCACGACGGACTTTCGTCTGATGACGCTGCCGCCGATCTGCTGTCGCTTGCTCCGGATCGCTATATTGAACGGGCCAAGATTCTAGGCGGTCTGCTTCGTGTTATCTATCTTTTGACGGCATCCATGGCTGGCATCATTCCAGAGCTGTGCTGGCGTAGGGAAGGGGATGAGGTGCAACTCGTCGTACCTGCCAAGTACGGGGATCTGGACGGTGAGCGCCTTCAGGGGCGCATGAACCAGCTTGCGAAACTCGTGAAGCAGAAGCTTCGGCTCGTCGTGAAGGATTGATCCGCGACATAGATCGATGGACGCAAGCCCGTCGATCTACGTGTTACGTTCCGTCAGCATTTTGAGTAGGCGTGGCCCTCCATAATAGGAGAGCTGTTATGACTGAAGAATATCCACTCGATGATTTCATTCAGGCAGTTTACGCTGAGCTTGAAGAGATCACCCTGCTTTTATGCCTTTATGAGTGCGAGGCGGGGCACGAGGAGAAGCAAACGCGGTTCCACGTCGTGGAGGCAGGCGAGACGCTCTGGGGAATCGCCAAAACCTACTACGGAAAAGGTAGCTTTTATCCGGAATTGCAAGCAGCCAATCCCCAGCTCATCAACACGAGCCGCATTTGCCCCGGGCAGCGTCTTATCATTCCGACCTTGTGAATTTACCTAAACTCATCCTAGTGATAGGCGTGAGAAAGCAGAATTCTGGGAGTCGAGATAATGAACAAGATGACACCGCTGTTGACGATTTTTCTGCTCCCCGTGCTTACCGCTTGCAACCAGGAGTCCGATGCTCTGGTCCAGCAGGATAATCTCATCTGCAACTTTACCGAACCATTTTTCGCGCTCGAGTATGATGCAGCGTCCGGAAATGTCTTCTACACGGGCGTTGATACCTATGACGAGAAGACCGAAACGCATGAGAAGCGTGAATTTGCCAAGAATGCGCGCATCGTTAACACATCGGCAAATGCTGGAAAGGGCCTAGGTTCGAAACTTGAGCTGAAGGACGGGGAGGACAGGAAGCTTCTCGATCTTACAGTTGATTTCAAGGGGAGTGACGGCATGTCGGATAATCTCTATCCGATTACTGCCCTGCAGCAAGGCAAGTACGGGCCGCATGAAACCGGATGTACCACAACAAGTTTCCCTCCGGTTGAGGCTGGCGCGACGCCTTCCGATGATGATGCCAGACGGCTGATTGAGCAGCTCGTTTCCCGATAGTTTTGTTCTGAAACCAGCCCAGCCTCCATTCCCGCAACGGGCGGGTTTCTTGCCGCACTGGACATGTTTATGTGCGGGTAAGGACGCGTCAGGCGCCTTGCTCAAGAACAATATGGACGTCGGGCCGTTCCTGCCGATGGTCGCTCTGTACGATGACGCAGAACTCGTGTGTTCTGTTTGACGGCTGAAATCTGGCCGAACCCGATAATCGTGGCAGGCGCGACGCTGGTCTGCGTTTCCGTTGAATATGTGTCGACTGAAATAAGTATAGTGATAGCGGTTCCCTCGTTAAATATCATCGCGGGGCCGCCTAATTATTCGCCTGCTGTACCGAAAATGGAGATCGACAACCTCTCATCATCGGCGAGTTGGGCGAAACATCGCGCAACTGCGGGAGCGAGCGAAGTTGCAAGCCGTTCGGGCGATGCCTGCATCGCCGACCTCGCTTCGTGGATGTATTCAAAATGAGCGGATATAGCGGGCGGATGCATCCAGATTGAATGCACTTCCTGTGTCGCTGATCAGCGGTCGTTGTTAATAGATTGCCCGACGCGAAGGCGTCTTCAATTTAAACAGAATGGTATTTTCAATGAAGAAACTCCTTATCGCGGCTCTCGTCGCCGCGTCCGGTTCGGCTCAGGCCGCAGACGTCGTTTATAATACAGGTCGGGAAGCACCGATCGCGCAGGACGTTGCACGCGTATACTCCTGGGAAGGTGCCTATGTCGGCGCGACAGTCGGGTACGCAAAGGGCGAGGCCAATATCGTGCCTGGCCAGATCTATAAGGATAGCGGTGTCGCTTATGGTGGCTTCGCAGGCTACAATTTCGACCTTGGTCACGGCTTCATTGCTGGTGTTGAAGCCGGTATTGGAGGAAATGAGTTCAAGGCACGCGCCGGCGGAAACACATTTGCTACCAGCTGGAATTACGATGCCTCGGTCCGCCTGGGCTATGCTTTCGACAACGCGCTGATCTATGGCTCCGTCGGTTATGGCGTTCAGGATCTGAACCTGCGCATTCCCGATACCGTCTCGAAGGGCAAGTCGGATGGCTTGATCTACGGCGTTGGCGTCGACTACGCCCTCACCGATCACGTCTTCACACGTCTGAATTATCAGTACCGCGATTTCCGCAGCAACCTCGTTAATGTCGAGACGAAAGAGAAAGTTGGCAAGATGGACCTCGACCAGCACTTTGTCGGCGTCGGCGTCGGTTACAAGTTCTGATAACCTCCAGTATCAGAATGGAGAATGCCGCGTGTTGCCAAGCAGGCGCGGCATTCTTCTTTTTAACTTTGGATCTCACTCGCCGACGATCATGCCCCAGATTTCGTTGAGGCAGAGAATGATGAAGAGCGCCGCAGAAGCGCCGAGCAATGTATTGGAGAGCCAGCCATTGCGCCACTCCGCTGGGACGCGTTTCGAATTGAGAAGCCACATCAGCGTCAAAGCCAGAAAGGGCATGAAGAAGGCGCCTAGCGCGCCATAGATGATGATGAGCTGGAATGGACGCCCGAACCAGAGCAGCGCCATTGGCGGAATGGTTAACCAGAACAGATAGAACTTGAAAGCTGGCGTCTTCGACAGATCGTCACGCGTTCCGGAAAGCGGCTGGTTGCGAACATTGCGTACGAAGTCCGCGAACAGGATCGACACGCCATGCCAGACGCCGAGAATCGAAGAGAAGGCGGCTGCGGCGAAGCCGATCAGGAAGATCACGGAGACGACCGGGCCGAAACGCTCACGCAGCACCTCGTCCAGATCAAGCAATCCACGATCGCCGGACGAGAGGGTGATTTGCGCCGTATAGAGCAGTTCCGCGCCAATCACCAGCATTGCGATAACGAATACACCGGTCATGATATAGGCCACGCGATTATCGAGACGCATGATGCTCATCCATCTAGGTGTACGCCAACCTTTCGCGTTCACCCAGTAACCATAGGAAGCCATGGTGATTGTGCCGCCGACCCCGCCTATCAGCCCAAGAGTGTAAATCAGCGATCCTTCAGGGATGGTTGGCACAAGCCCGGTGACGGCTTCTCCGAGATTGGGCAAGGTCATAATGGCGATGACAATCACGACGACGAACATGATGCCGATAAAGATCTTCATTGCATCTTCGAAGACCTGATAGCGATTGAGAGCAACAAATATTGCCCCCAGAATGCCAGCGATCATCGCCCAGACCCAGAAAGGCAAGAAGGGAAAAAGGGCGGCCAGTGGCAAGGCAGTCGCGCTCATGCCGGTTGCTCCATAGACGAAGCCCCAGATGATGATATAGATGCCGAAATACCAGCTGGTCCAGGGACCGAGCGAGCGCCAGCCGTCCAGAATGGTCTGTCCCGTGGCAAGATGCCAGCGCGCCGTGCTTTCCGCCAGGGCGATCTTGACGATGCAGCCGATGACGGCGGCCCAGAGAAGGGCATAGCCGAAGCGGGAGCCGGCAATCAAAGTGGCGACAAGATCGCCAGCCCCTACGCCGGTTGCTGCTGCCACGATGCCTGGCCCGACGAGCTTCCACCGACCGGTCTTCGGCGGTATGCTGTCGTCCGTTAAGGTGTTCTGATAGGTTTTTTCCGATGGTCTGACGTCTGCCATGCAATAACCCTTGGCTTGTAAAGAGCTTAAGGCACTGTGACATGGCGTTTCATTGGCTCATGCAGTGGTCTCTCCCACGGCGTGTACAAATGTGGACCGACATGGCAGCACCAGACGTTAAACGCCAAATAGCCACAACCCGTTCCGGTCGGTAAGCCAGAACGGGTTTGCATGAAAGGGTATTGAGGCAGCTAGATATCGAACAGCCGGATTTTCTTCTTTTCGAACTTGATGCCGATTCTGCCCTGGATGAGATCGAGTGCCCGATCGCCGAAGACCTCGCGCCGCCAGCCTTCAAGAGCAGGAACCTGGGCATCCGCGCCATCAACGGCGATCTTCTCAATATCGTCGCTTGAGGCGAGCACCTTGGGTGCAACGCTGTGCTGTTCGGCAATAATGCGTAGAAGAACCTTCATCAGTTCCACCGCTGCGCCTGCACCTTCCGGTGTTGCCGTGGGACGTGCGAAGCGTGGCATCTCGTCTTTAGGGATAGCGAGGGCTGCGTTAACGGCCGCAACAATGTCCTGGCCTGCCTGTGATCGCTCCCATCCTCTTGGTGTCGTGCGCAGGCGACCGAGCGCTTCCGTCGTCTTTGGCTGCTGCTGCCCGATCTCAAAAATCGCATCATCCTTGATGACGCGGCTGCGGGGCACATCTCGCGCTCGCGCTTCGCGTTCGCGCCACGCGGCCACCTCGCGTACAATTGCCAGTTCCTGAGGTTTTTTCAGCCGCAGCTTCAGCCGCTTCCAGGCCTCTTCGGGTGGCTGATCGTAGGTTGAAATCGCCGTCAGCGTGCCAAGCTCTTCCGCCATCCAGTGCGTCCGGTTCTCCCGTTCCAGCTGGTTGCGCAGATACTCATATACGCCGATCAGATGGGTGACGTCGGCCAAAGCGTATTCGAGCTGCTGCTCTGAAAGTGGACGGCGCGCCCAGTCGGTGAAGCGTGACGTCTTGTCGATCTGTCCACCGGTCGTGCGGCTCACCAGCTGATCATAGGAAACGCTGTCGCCAAAGCCGCAAACCATCGCGGCGATCTGCGTGTCGAAGACGGGCGAGGGGATCAGGCCGCCGAGATGATGGATGATCTCTATGTCCTGTCGGGCCGCATGAAAGACCTTGAGAACCTTCTCATTGGCCATGAGCCCGAAGAACGGCTTCAGATCAAGTTCGCCCCCGATGGGATCGACAAGCACTTCCGGGCCATCAGGTGCTGCCATCTGGATGAGGCAAAGCTGCGGCCAGAAGGTCGACTCCCGCATGAACTCGGTGTCGATCGTGATGAATTCGGCGCTGGAAAGAGCTTCGATTGCAGACTCGAGGTCCGCCTGACGTGTAATAAGTTTCATGAAGGTGTTTCTTACTGGATTGTTCACGCAATGTCTGCACCGAAAGTCTTAAATGGCAAGCAGTTCACCGCTATCGTCTCGGTTTCCCGCAGCTTGCTTGACAAAATGCCTCGTACATGCGCTTTTCGCGCCGGAAAACAGGCGCAGTTCCTGTGATTTTTATCCCTTATTGAGCCGGAAAATCGTTATGCATCGCTATCGCAGCCACACCTGCGCCGCCCTCCGCAAGGAGAATGTTGGAGAAAAGGTCCGTATATCGGGCTGGGTTCATCGCGTTCGCGATCATGGCGGGGTGCTTTTCATCGATCTGCGCGACCATTACGGCCTGACGCAGATCGTCATCGATCCCGATTCGCCAGCTTTCAAGGCGGCTGAAGCGGTACGCGGCGAGTGGGTGATCCGCGTCGACGGCGAAGTCAAGGCGCGCGAGGCGGACACGGTCAACGTCAACATGCCGACTGGTGAAATAGAGCTCTATGCGCAGGAACTGGAGATCCTCTCTTCCGCCAAGGAACTCCCTCTGCCGGTGTTCGGTGAGCCCGATTATCCGGAAGATGTTCGTCTGAAATATCGTTTCCTCGATTTGCGCCGTGAGACGCTGCACAAAAATATCGTCAAGCGGACCCAGATCATCAGTGCGATGCGTCGCGAGATGGGTTCCATCGGTTTTACCGAATACACGACGCCGATCCTGACTGCCTCTTCGCCGGAAGGCGCGCGCGACTTCCTCGTCCCGAGCCGTATCCATGAGGGAATGTTCTACGCGCTGCCGCAGGCTCCGCAGCAGTACAAGCAGCTTCTGATGGTTGCTGGCTTCGACCGTTATTTCCAGATCGCGCCCTGCTTCCGTGACGAAGACCCGCGCGCTGACCGCCTGCCGGGCGAATTCTACCAACTCGACCTGGAAATGAGCTTCGTTGAGCAGGAGGATGTCTGGTCAACGATGGAACCCGTCATGCGTTCGATCTTCGAGGAATTCGCTGATGGTAAGCCGGTGACGCAGAAATTCCGTCGTATCCCATATGACGACGCGATCCGCACCTATGGTTCAGACAAGCCGGACCTCCGCAACCCGATCGAAATGCAGGCTGTGACCGAGCATTTCGCCGGTTCGGGTTTCAAGGTATTCGCCAATATTATTGCAAATAATCCCAAGGCCGAAGTCTGGGCAATTCCCGCCAAGACCGGTGGCTCCCGCGCATTCTGTGATCGCATGAATTCCTGGGCGCAAGGCGAAGGCCAGCCGGGGCTGGGTTATATTTTCTGGCGCAAGGAAGGCGACAAGCTTGAAGGCGCCGGCCCGATTGCCAAGAATATCGGCGACGAGCGCACGGCAGCGATCGCTGAGCAGCTCGGTCTTGGCGATGGCGATGCCTGCTTCTTCGTGGCAGGCGATCCTGCCAAGTTCTACAAGTTTGCCGGCGATGCCCGCACCCGTGCCGGCGAAGAGCTGAACCTCGTCGATCGCGACCGCTTCGAACTGGCCTGGATCATCGATTTCCCGTTCTATGAATGGGACGAAGATAACAAGAAGATCGATTTTGCCCACAATCCCTTCTCGATGCCACAGGGCGGTCTGGAAGCCTTTGATGCGCAAGATCCGCTGACCTTGAAGGCCTATCAATACGATCTGGTTTGTAACGGTTTTGAAATCGCTTCCGGTTCGATCCGTAACCAGTCGCCGGAGTTGATGGTCAAGGCCTTCGAGAAGGTTGGTCTGAGCCAGCAGGATGTAGAGGAGCGTTTTGGCGGTCTGTACCGCGCCTTCCAGTATGGTGCACCGCCGCATGGTGGTATGGCAGCCGGTATTGATCGCATCGTCATGCTGCTCGTCGGGGCGAAGAACCTACGCGAAATCTCGCTCTTCCCAATGAACCAGCAGGCGCAGGATCTTCTCATGGGCGCACCGTCGCCAGCTACCAATGCGCAGTTGCGGGAGTTGTCGCTGCGTGTTGCAGCCGATCCGAAAAAAGCTTGATTCACTTTCTGAAACCGATGAATCTGTAGATGAAAACGGGGCCTCAAAGCCCCGTTTTTTCTATGTTAATCGTTTGCTTTTATCGTCAGGTTGAGTGTCGTGGGAATGATCTGAGGCGTCTGGCTCAGGGTCATTAACTGGGCAACCGGCAATGGCTCGTTCGGCTGTGCCGAGATCGTCAGCGTTTTGGGGTCCCGAAGGAATTTCACGGCCTCGGCAGAAACTGTCTGCGTGAATTGCGGGTTCTGGAAATAGCCTAAAAATGCGGGCAACAGGAACTGCGCCTGACCGATCAGCCCTTCCTTCGTAGTCCCCTGCTGCTGGGCGAGATAGTCAAGCACCTTGTCCATAAGGGAGTTGTCTTCGAGACGGATCGTCAGCTTGTCGAAGGTCATCTGCTGCATCAGTCCAAGCATGGCCAGTTGCATGGCTTCCGGGTTCTGCTCGGATTTTTCTGCATTCGCGCTCAGTTCCTGCATTGCCTGGAGAACGTCAACGGTGAGTCCGCCAAAATCGCCCACGAGATTGATCGAGGCCGCGTCATTAAGCGTAAATTTGCCTTCCGAAAGTGTGCTTGCGCCGTCGGTCGGATTCCAGCTGCTCTTGAACGTTGCGTTGCCGCCGAAAGTCTCGTAACCGAGCGCATGAACGACTTGCAGCGTCTTGTCGGACCCAGCCGGAGGCAACTCGACGGAGAACTCACCGATCGAACCTTCGCTGGTGATTACTTTCCCTGGCGCAAGTGGGGAGGAAACGGCTTTGATATCGTTCGCGACGAAAGTGCCAGCGCCGTTAACGGCGATACGATCAATGTTGATCGATTCGTAATAGAACATGTCTTCAAAAAAATCGCCGCTCTTGGCGTTTGCTGGCAGCGATACGTTTTCCAGAACGGCTGAGGTCAGTTCGAATGTGGAACCGTCCTTCTCCTGCTTCACTTCCGGCAGCGTGATCCTATCGATGAAATGGCCGCCGCCCTCGCGTTCGCTTACGCCATCCAGCGTCAACTCCCCGATCTCCCAGGCACCTTCTACGTCTGCCAGCGAGGCTTTCGCGCCACTGAAGATGATATTCTCTCCATCTTCGCGCACATCTGTATAGTCGAAGGTGATACCCTGAGAAACCATGGCGGCTTTCATGTCAGCACCAATGATAGCTGCATCCAGCGCCATTGCTCCCGTCGAAAATGCAGAGAAGAACAATGTGCTGGAGGCGAGGGCGAAAGCGCGGTTGCGCAACGGTGACATGGAGAACCTTTCTACCAGAACAAATTTTGAACTTTCTACGCGAAGTCTCGCAGCTTGCCTAGTAACTCGACTTAGCGTTGCATCTCTTAATGTAATATAGGGTTATAATGGTTGCATTTCCATGATGGACATGCCGATGATATCTCAAGCGGCTGATTAACTGTGAATGTCTTGACGGGCCGGAAGGTTGCAGACTTGCCGCGACTCCCAGGGTCGTTTAACCCTTGATCCATGGGAAAAGCATTGCCACCGGACGGTTCCGGCTCCGACTCGATCGAACCTGTTGATCTGAAGGCGGCGCTCGAAGAGCGTTATCTCGCTTATGCGCTGTCGACGATCATGCATCGTGCGCTTCCCGATGTGCGTGACGGCATGAAGCCGGTACATCGTCGTATCATCCATGCCATGCGTCTCCTGCGTCTCAATCCCGATCAGGGCTTTGCAAAATGCGCCCGTATCGTGGGTGAGGTGATGGGTAAGTTCCATCCTCACGGCGACCAGTCGATCTACGACGCGCTGGTGCGTCTCGCGCAGGACTTTTCCGTTCGCTACCCGCTGGTCGACGGGCAGGGCAATTTCGGCAATATCGACGGCGATAACGCCGCTGCCATGCGTTATACCGAAGCACGTATGACCGAGGTGAGTGCGGCGCTTCTCGAAGGCATCACCGAGAATGCGGTCGATTTCCGCCCGACCTATAATGAGGAAGACGAGGAGCCGAGCGTTCTTCCCGGCGCGTTCCCGAATCTTCTTGCCAACGGCTCCTCCGGTATTGCGGTCGGCATGGCGACGTCCGTGCCACCGCACAATGTTGCCGAACTTTGCAAGGCGGCGCTGCACCTTGTGGATAATCCGCAGGCGCCCGTCGAGGAGTTGCTGACCCAGGTTCCTGCAGAAGACCCTGATGAAAACATGGTGCGAGGTCCGGATTTCCCGACCGGCGGCATCATTGTCGATAATTGGTCCACCATTGTAGAGGCCTATAAGACGGGGCGTGGCTCTTTCCGCGTTCGTGCAAAGTGGATGACTGAGGATCAGGGGCGCGGTACCTGGACCATTATCATCAACCAGATTCCCTATGGCGTGCAGAAGTCGCGCCTGATCGAGAAGATCGCAGAGCTGCTGATTGCCCGCAAGCTGCCGCTGCTGGATGACATTCGTGACGAGAGCGCAGAGGACATCCGCATCGTGCTGGTGCCGAAGAGCCGCTCTGTCGATCCGGCATTGATGATGGAATCGCTTTTCAAGCTTACTGACCTTGAGAGTCGGTTCCCGCTCAACCTCAACGTTCTTTCGCGCGGCAAGGTGCCCAAAGTTCTGTCGCTGAAGGAAGCGCTTTGGGAATGGTTGGAACATCGCAAGGAAGTGCTTGTTCGCCGTTCCAATCATCGCCTTGCCGAAATCGAGCGTCGCCTCGAGGTTCTCGCAGGCTATCTGATCGCCTATCTCAATATTGACGAGGTCATCCGCATTATCCGTGAGGATGATGAGCCGAAAAAGGTGATGATGGCGCGTTGGGATCTCACCGATCTCCAGGCCGAATCCATACTTAACATGCGTCTGCGTGCTTTGCGCAAGCTCGAAGAAATCGAGATTCGCAAGGAACATGAGGAGCTTACCGAAGAAAAGCGTCAGATCGAGGCGCTTCTGGCGTCCGAATCCAGGCAGTGGAAGTCGATCAAGTGGGAAATCGAGAAACTGCGCGACAAGTTCAGCGCCCACACCGAGCTTGGCACACGTCGTACTCATTTCGCCGACGCACCGGAGCACGATCTGACCGATATCCATCACGCCATGATCGAAAAGGAGCCTATCACCGTTGTCATTTCTGAAAAGGGCTGGGTGAGAGCGCTCAAGGGCCACTATGCCGATCTTCCTTCTCTTTCGTTCAAGGAGGGAGATAGTCTCAAGACCGCGTTTCCGGCGCAGACAACCGACAAGATTCTTGTCTTTACCACTGGCGGCAAGTTCTTCACCATTGGCGCAGACCGGCTTCCCGGTGGGCGCGGCCATGGCGAGCCGATCCGCATCATGGTGGACATGGAGAACGACCAGGACATCGTTTCGGCTTTCGTCCACGATCCCGAGCGCAAATTGCTGCTTGCCTCGCACATCGGCAATGGCTTCATCGTTCCGGAAGCGGAGGTCGTGGCCAATACCCGCAAGGGCAAGCAGGTGATGAACGTCAAGTCACCGGATGAGGCGAAGTTCTGCCGCTTCATCAAGGGAGATCATGTGGCCATGGTTGGGGAAAACCGCAAGCTTCTGGTCTTCAAGCTGGCGGAAATACCAGAGATGACCCGCGGCAAGGGGGTGCGTCTGCAGCGCTACAAGGATGGTGGAACGCTTGATATCAAGACCTTCACCATGACGGAAGGCCTCACGTGGCAAGACTCAGCCGATCGCAAGTTCCAACGCACTCAGGAAGAACTGATGGAGTGGATCTCGGTTCGCGCAACAGCTGGTCGCATGGCGCCGAAAGGTTTCCCGCGTTCCGGTAAGTTTGGAACCTGAATTGCCAGTATCCCCGAATTTTACTGAAATTGTTACATAAGTCTTCAGCGAGACAAACTATAACGCATTTCGATTTTAGTTTGTCTACGAGCGAAATTTATCTTCCAGACTACTGACGCACGTCAGAACGCCTGCGGGGAAAAGTGCTCAAAGACCCGTCTGATGGGGCTTGTTTCATGAAAGCATTTACTCAGGGTGGTGTAAGAATTCAGACACACTCGAAGGGAGCGAGAAGGGCTGTGCTCATCTGCCACGGCGGGACCTTCGACCGAGCGATGCCGAGCATCCATGTGCCTGTGGGGACAGACGTCCTGTTTCGAGCCAAGATAGGCCAGTCCTGCTATGCCGGCCCCGTGACAGAGCGGGTAATCGTGAACGAGGAGTGGATAATACAACCCTCACAAAACAAGCACAGCCCGCTTTCGAGAATCCATAAGAAGATTAGCGCTGTGATGAAAAAACCCAAGAAAACCCATGAGCTTGGGAATATACCCTTACACCAAACCGCCTATATTTCTGACTATGTTCCCTCGGGCGGCATTATGAGGAATTACTTGCTCCAGCCTTATCCTACCGTAACGGAGCCAAGCGACTTTACCGATGTCATTATGGTGACCGGGGAAACAGACATGGGTAATGTGTTCGCGGCGCAAGCGGGCGGTGGGTTCCAGTGGAACGAGATTTATTGCCTTTTCTGCCGGGTTTACATATGACGGTGCGTCGAAGGAGCAAGCCCCTCCAAACAAATCACGCCACTATGAACCTTTTTTACGCCCATGCGTTCCCTCACCGGAATCATCAGATTTTACCAAGGTGAGGGATGAATATGACGAAAAAAATCTATGCGACATTTGGCGCTGTTCTCATCGCGGCTGCGATGCTGTCAGGCTGCGGCAATACGATCCGCGGGGCTGGTCAGGATATAGCAGGTACGGTGGAAGGCACGCAGGCAGCTGGTCGTTCGGTAGAACGCGCTTCCCGCTAGACAAAGAGCAAGCGGCTTTTCAAAAAACGCGCCATTGCAGGATGGCGCGTTTTTTCATTTAGCAGTATCGCGGCAAACCCCGTCAGGCGACGGGCCGAGGCTGATGCTCACCCATCCTCGAATTTCTTCCAACCTTGGGGTTCCAGATGTTCCTGCGGTTGAAAGCGTGTTTTGTAGGCCATTTTCTTTGAACCGCTCACCCAATATCCCAGGTAGATATGGGGCAGACCTGCCGTGCGTGCGCGCTGGATATGGTCGAGGATCATGAATGAGCCAAGCGAGCGGTCCCTCATCTCGGGATCGAAGAAGGAATAAACCATCGAAAGGCCGTCGCTCATTATGTCCGTCAGCGCGACGGCGATGAGTTCGCCTTGCCCTTTGCCATTGATCATCGTGTCTGGACCACGCCGCCGATATTCGATCAGCTTCGTGTCCACGTGGCTGTCTTCCACCATCATGGCAAAATCCAACGCCGTCATGTCCGACATTCCGCCTTGCTGGTGGCGCGCGTCCAGATAGCTGCGGAAGAGGGAGTATTGCTCGCTGGTGGGTTGTGCATCCACCATATTGCCGACCAGATCGGCGTTGCGCTTCATCACCCGGCGCAGGGTGCGCGTCGGTTCGAATTCGTGCGCCAGGATGCGAACGGAAATGCAGGCGCGGCAGGTCTCGCAGGCTGGCCTGTACGCAATGTTCTGCGAACGACGGAACCCCCCCTGCGTCAGCAGATCGTTGAGTTCGGGCGCGCGCTCCCCCACCATATGCGTGAAGACCTTGCGTTCCATTTGCCCCGGCAAATAAGGGCAAGGAGAGGGGGCTGTCAGAAAGAACTGCGGTGTCTGCTTTGGATGTTCCATGCACCTGACCCGGAACGACGCTCTAGTCTCAAGCTTCGCGCTTTAGCGTAAAAAATCAATGGCAGTTCCTGCATGGCAGATGAAAATCTCATGCAGGAACAAAAGCAGGCGCTAAATGCGTGGTTCCGTGGCGCGAACGACGACAGTGCGCAGCAGCAGATCGTGCAACGTCTGCTTGCGCCGCGTGAACAGAGCAATCAGCAAGACCAGCGGTGTCAGGAGTGCATTGCCCGCCCAGAATAGAACCGAGTGGGCGATGGCGAGTGCACCATCGATGCGGCCGCCCTCGATCCGCTCCAGACGGATGTCCATCATGCGCATCCCGATCGTCGCCTGATGAGGGCTGCTGACCGTCCACCAGACATAGGGAATGGCAACGAGCGGAAACAGGATGCCGTAGAGCACCCAGCCCAGACTGAGTGTTAGTATGCCCAGTACGAAGATGACAATCGCCGCTGGAATGCAGAGCAGAAAGACGATGCAGAGATCCACCAGAAAGGCCATGATGCGGCGCGTCAGTACGCCACGATAGGTTCTTGGATCATCCAGTGTAGAGCGGATGACGTCGCCATTGAGAACCGTGCCGTTTGCCATTCAAGTCTCCGAATTATTGTCCGCGGATGTTTTGTCCACCCAGGAAGATGGGTTGATTCAAGCCAAAATCAAGCCCCGCTCCCTATCTGCACTGCGGCTGGATCAACGGCCGCTCAGAATTTCAGCAACCCTTGGGGCAAAGTAGGTTAGGATGCCGTCGCAGCCTGCGCGCTTGAAGGCGAGGAGGCTTTCCATCATCGCCCGCTCCTCGTCGATCCATCCGTTCGCGCCGGCGGCCTTGATCATCGAATACTCGCCGGATACCTGATAGGCATAGGTTGGAATGCCAAATGCATCCTTGATACGGCGGATCACGTCGAGATAAGGCATCCCGGGCTTGACCATGAGCATGTCCGCGCCTTCCTCAAGGTCCTGCGCGGCCTCGCGTACCGCTTCCTCGGAATTGGCCGGATCGACATAGTAAGTCTTCTTGTCGCCCTTCAGCAGGCCTGCCGTGCCGATTGCCTCGCGGTACGGGCCATAGAAAGCCGAAGAGAATTTTGCCGCATAGGACATGATTGCCACGTCCTGGAACCCATGCGCATCGAGCGCCTCGCGGATCGCGCCTACACGACCGTCCATCATGTCGGAGGGGGCGATTATATCGGCCCCGGCTTCTGCCTGAGCGAGTGCGCCACTGACGATGCGCGCAACGGACAAGTCGTTGACGATAAGTCCGTTTTCCAGAATTCCGTCATGGCCATGGCTGGTAAAGGGATCGAGCGCTGCATCGGTGATGATGCCGATATTGGGCACTTCCTTCTTGATCTGCCGAGTGAAGCGATTGACCACATTGTCAGGATTGGAAATCTGCGATCCTGTATCGTCGCGCATGGAATGCTCGATGTTGGGGAACGGAGCGATCGCCGTGATACCGAGGCGGGCCGCGTTCTCCGCGTCCCGCAATGCTATATCCACCGTTACGCGCTCCACGCCGGGCATGGCGGGAATTTGTTCGCGACGGTTCTCGCCGTCGATCAGGAAGATAGGCCAGATCAGGTCGTTCAGCGTCAGCACGTTCTCCTGCACCATGCGCCGCGACCAGTCCGCCTTGCGCATGCGTCGCAGGCGCCGTCCGCTGGTGATTTCGTCGATCGTCCGGAAAGATGGCTCGCTTTTTGCTGGCATGAATGCGTGTCCGCTGTGTTCTTATTGGGGTTGACGTTGTGTCGCCTGCCGTCCCTTAGCATGGCTTCACGGCATATCCCAACTATTCAAACGTGCTGCATTGACGCAGCCGGACTGCCTTCGTAAGCACGGTGGCAGGAGTATTTTTTCGAGCAACGCTGTCCTGGCGAAAGTGGAGGCCGTTTCCCGTTCGGGATTGCGTCAGAAGGAAGTTGGTGAGGAGACCGCATGACCAATACGGAAGAAACGCCCGATGTCGTTTGTGAACGGAAGGGCCGCGCCGGCCTGATAACGCTGACCCGCCCCAAGGCGCTGAATGCGCTTAATCATGCGATGATCGCTGTGATGACGGAGGCGCTCGTCGAATGGCGCAATGATCCGGCCGTGGAGCTGATCGTGGTGCGCGGGGAAGGACGCGCCTTTTGCGCCGGCGGAGATATCGTTGCCGTCTATCATGGCGGCAGGCAGGGCAACCCTCCCGTTGACTTCTTCCGCGACGAATATCGTCTCAACACGCTGATAGCAAACTACCCCAAGCCTTATGTCGCGTTAATCGACGGGATCGTCATGGGTGGTGGCGTAGGCATTTCCTGCCACGGCTCGCATCGTGTGATGACGGAAAAGACGATGTTTGCCATGCCCGAAACTGGCATCGGCTTTTTTCCCGATGTCGGAGGCAGTCATTTTCTCTCTAGGCTGACCCGGAATTTCGGCATCTATCTTGCGCTCACAGGCGGTCGTATCAAGCAAGGCGATGCATTGTGGGCGGGACTCGCGACACATGCCGTTTCTTCCGAGCGGCTCGAGATGCTGACTGAACGCCTCTGTCGCGACGGCAGACCGGATGAGGCTTTGGCAGATATTACTCAGCATCCTGCTCCCGAGAGCGATGAAGAGAGGCTTGCACTGATCGAGCGCGCTTTCGCCAAGCTCGGTGTGCGGGAAATTCTTGCGAGCCTGGAGGCCGAAAACAGCGAGATGGCACAGGAAATTCTGACAATGCTGCGGTCGCGTTCGCCGACCAGCCTCGAAGTCGCTTTGCGTCAGGTCAAGGAGGGCGACGGCAAGTCAATGGAAGAGTGCATGATCATGGAATATCGTATCGCTGCGCAGATGCTGAAGGGCAATGATTTCTATGAGGGCGTGCGCGCTTTGCTGGTTGATAAGGATAATGCCCCGAACTGGAAACCGGCTTCACTGGAGGAGGTCCAGCCGGTAGACATTGATGCCTATTTCAAGGCGCCAGCAGATGGAGATCTGACCTTTTGAGCATTCCGGCCCCGCGCATCCCGCTACCGACTGCAAACGAAACAGCAATGACCTGGTTGATGCGTACCGGGGCTGCGCTTTGTCTCATGTTCGGCATCTTCTACTGGATACGCCTTGTTGGCATTCATCCGGGACCCCAGTGGCGTTTCGACTTGATGCCTGCCTATTGGCAGATCACGGCGGCATCACTTGCTGTTCTGTTTCCTTTGGCCGGCGTGGGCTTATGGATGCTTGCTGCCTGGGGACCGGTCATCTGGTTCATTTGCGCCGCCATCGAGACGATCATGTATCTCGGTTTCCCGGCCTATTTCGGTGAGCGTATGCTGCCGCTCTTCATCCATCTGATAATCGCGATGCTCTATATCATATTGCGGGTGCTGATCTGGCGCGAGGAAAGCGCCAGATCACTGACGAACAGGCTTTGATTTCACCCTCGCCACCTGACGGGAGACAATCTCTGCCGCTTACGTGATTGCTTTGCGCACCACGGCCGATATCCATTCGGAAACGATAACGGTGCCAAGAATGACGATGCAAATCGTGCTCACCTGCGGCCAGGCAAGGACATTCAGTGACGATTCCAGTGCCAGGCCCAGGCCGCCGGCGCCAACCAGGCCCAGAATGGCAGATTCACGGATGTTGATATCCCAGCGAAACACCGTGATGCCGAGCAGTGATGGCAGGATTTGTGGCACGATGGCGTAATCCATGATCTGAAGAGGGCTCGCGCCTGTCGCCGACACGGCCTCGACCTGCTTTTCGTCGATTTCCTCGATAGCTTCGTAAAGCAATTTGCCGATGAACCCGATGGAGCGCAGCGCAATGGCAATAATGCCGGCCAGCATCCCGGGGCCCAGAATCGAAACCAGCAACAAAGCCCAAATCAGGGAGTTGATCGACCGCGATGCCACGATAATGAACAGCGCCACTGGTCTCAAGATATAGGAATTTGGCGTCGTGTTACGTGCCGCCAGGAATGCGATCGGAACAGCAATGAGCGCACCGCCCAGTGTGCCAAGAGAGGCCATGTTGAGCGTGTCCCATAATGGCCTGATCAGGAGCGCGACATAGCTCCAGTTCGGCGGGAAGGCACGGGAAATTATATCGCCGCCCTGTCTTGGCGCATCCTGAACGAAGACCCAGATCGTGTCCTTGGTCATTATTTGCCAACAGAAGACGAAAAAGGCGACGATGAAGAGCCAAAAGGCGAAGTTGGCAAATTCTCGTTTCGGTGTGCGATGACGCCAGACCGGTTCGCCCACGGAGTTTGTTGAAACCGGCATATTACTTGATCCTTTTACGGATGAGACCGGACGCATATTCGGCACCCATGACGATGAGGATGATGACGATCAGGATCGCGCCCGCGCTGTCATATTCGTAGCGATCGATCGCCGTGTTCAGCGTCGCGCCGATACCGCCGGCGCCAACGATACCGATGACGGCGGATTCGCGGAAGTTTATATCGAACCTATAGAGTGACAGGCCGATGAGACGCGGCATTACCTGCGGTTGTACGGCATAATTCACAAGTTGCATCCATGAAGCGCCGGTAGCGCGGACGGCTTCCGCCTGAGCCTCGTCGATTTCCTCGATGTCTTCGGCGAGAAGCTTGGCGATGAACCCGATAGTAGCGAAGGCGAGCGTGATGAAGCCGGCGAACGGTCCGAAACCAAACATTGCCACCAGCAATATTGCGATAATGATTTCCTGAAAAGCGCGCGACAGCGCTATGATCGAACGACATGCGAAATAGATCGGGGCGGGGGCGAGATTGCGCGCAGCGCCTATACCGATCGGGATTGATATGAGTATGCCGACGACGGTGGCGCAAAAGGTCATCGTCAGGCTTTCCTGCAAGCCCTGCAGAATGTCTTTCCAGCGGGACGTGAAATCGGGAACGAGAAACCCTTGCACGAAGCGACCGCCGCGTTCTAGTCCTTCATAGGCGCGCTGCCAGTTGATCTCTACCGTGGATCCGGCGGCAATCAGATAGACGAGCAGGCCCCCATAGACGAGATAACGGGTAAGACTACTCTGGATGAATAGCGGTGGTCTGCGCCAGCTGGTGGGATAGGGTGTAGTCATGCTCATCAGACGACGCGCTCCAGCTTTTCGTCATCATGATGCAGCACAGCCGCATCTTCTTCGCGCGCATCGTCGGCCGCCTGCTTCTGCATGGCTGCCCAGTCCTCTTCGCCGTAGATGCGCGTAAGTGCTTCATGGTCGAGCGCCTGCGGAGGGCCGTCAAAGACGACTTCCCCGGCGCGAAGTCCGATGATGCGTTCGACAAAGGCCCGCGCAAGCAGAACGTCATGAATGTTTATGATCGCTGGCAGATTGCGTTCGCGGCAGATTTCCACGATCAGGCGCATGATCTGCCGCGATGTCTTGGGGTCAAGCGATGCGGTCGGCTCGTCGATCAGAAGCAGTTCGGGATTTTGTCCGAGTGCGCGTGCAATGCCGACCCGCTGGCGTTGTCCGCCGGAAAGCGCGTCGGCACGCTTGTCCGCATGCGCCATCAGCCCGACACGATCTAGCAGGGCGAAGGCGTTAGAGACATATTCCGGCGGATATTGCCGGAACAGGCTGCGCCAGAAGGAGACGTAGCCGAGGCGGCCGGAAAGTACATTTTCCATCACCGTTAGACGCTCGACCAGCGCGTATTCCTGAAAGATCATGCCTATACGACGGCGCGCCTGGCGTAACTCGCCGCGCGAAAGCCCCGTCACATCGAGATCATTGAGAAGAATCTTGCCGCCGTCGGGTTCGACCAGTCGGTTGATGCAACGAATAAGGCTGGATTTTCCGGCGCCAGATGGGCCAATCAGCCCGACTACCTGTCCAGCCTTCACCTCGAATGTAACGTCCTTGAGCGCTTTGTCGCCTGTCCGGTAAGTCTTGATTAGTCCCGAAATGCGCAGCATTCCATTCCCCTTCTCGTCTCAATGAAGATTGCAGGCGATACACGCGGCGCCGCCTGCAATCAGTTCAATATGCTGGAACGGCTTATTGGCAGGCGTAGGAAACGCCCGTTGCCTCGTCGATCTGGCGGATGACGGCCCAGTTTTCCTTGAAGGTGATCGGGATGAAGGCTTCCTGCGGCGGTTCGGAAGTCTTGAACTCTTCGAGCAGCTTGGAGCCTTCCCAGTTGAAGGTGAAGAAGGCGTCCTTGATCTTTTCCTGAAGCTCAGGAGCCAGATTGTGGGCAACGCCGTAGCCGGTGGTAGGGAAGGTCTGCGACTTGTAGATCGATACCAACTGGTCCTTCTTCACGACATCGCGTGCGACCATGCGATTCAGAACGGAGTTCGCGACGGCTGCTGCCGGATAATCCTTGTTGGCAACGCCAAGGATGGAATTGTCGTGCTTACCGGAGAAAACCGGCGTGAAGTCGGTGTTGGCAACGAGATTATATTCCGATTCCAGAATGGCCGAAGGGGCCTTGAAACCCGAATTGGAAGTCTCAGAGGTGAAAGCGAGCTGCTTGCCCTTCAGATCTTCGACCTTTTCGATGCCAGAATCCGGGTAGGTGACGATTTCCATTTCATAGCCAAACGCTCCTTCCTTCGATGCCATCATGGCGAAGGGACGGAAGCCCGCACAGGCAACGGCGATCGGGTTGCCGCCCGTGTTGAAGCCTGCAACATGCAGACGGCCGGCGCGCATGGCTTCGATCTGGGCCGCGTTCGACTGAACCGGGAAGAACTGTACCTTCTTGCCGGTTTTTTCGGCCAGATGGTCAAGGAAACCTTGCCACACTTCGGCATAGACTGCCGGGTCTTCAACCGGCGTGTAGGCGAAGACCAGCGTATCAGGATCGACCTGTTGAGAAACATCGGTCGGAATATCTGCCACCAGATCGCCATCGGCGTCGGTGTAACGGCTGTCCAGCTTGAATTCGGCCATTGCCGGCAGCGTGAACGCTACAGAAAGTGCCAGCGCAGCTATGAGTTTTTTCATGGATTTTGCCCCCAGAGTGGATACGTAAAGAACAGGGGGACTTATTTGGCTGGCGCATCACAATTTTATGACAGATTGCAATATATCGCCGGAAGATGCTGAAATCCGGCCGGTAAGCAAGGTAAATTAAATGTCATCCCGCGACCGGGATGAGCATCCCCACCAGTTCATTGATGGGGATGCTTCTCCTTATGCCGAAGCAGCTTGTTTGATACGCACCTTGCCGATATTGCGGCCATCCAGCTCTTCGACCTCGAAGACGAGATTGCCGAACGAGACCATCTCGCCGATCGTTGGGAGATGGCCCAGACGCCAGAGCATGAAGCCCGCCAGGGTGGAGTAGCGGTCGGTATCGTCGACCAGATCCTCGTCCACGAGCTTGGAAATCTGGCGAATATTGATCCAGCCGTCGACGAGCAGCGAACCGTCATCGCCGCGATCGACGGTTAGTTGCTCTTCATCATCATCGGCGAATTCGCCAGCAATGGCCTCGAGAATATCGGTCGGCGTCACAAGACCTTCCATCGAGCCGTGCTCGTCGAGGACGATGGCGACCTGCAAGGGCGATTGGCGCAACTGTTCCAGCAGCCGTAGCGCGCTCACGCTTTCATGGACGACGAGCGGTTGGCGCAATGAACGCTGCACGTCGATTTCGCCCTTTTCCAGGAGATCGCGTAACAGATCCTTCGCAAGTGCCACGCCAAGGAAGTTGTCGAGACCACCGCGGGCGATCGGGAAGCGCGAGTGGCCCATCTCGAGAAGCTTGGTGCGCAATTCGTCCTTGCTGTCATCGAGATCGAGCCAATCAATATCCAGACGTGGAGTCATGATCGAGCGGGCGGGGCGGTCTGCGAGCGTTAGCACGCCCTCGATCATATCGTGTTCGACGGGCGTAAATAGCTCGCCCTCTGCACTTTCAGCGATAAGGTCTGCCGTCTCGCCCAATATATTCGGCTGCTGACTCTTTCGCTTGCCGCCGAGCAGCGAGAGCACCGCATCTGCGGTGCGTTCGCGCAGGTCGCCCGTGGTCACGACGCGTTCCTTGTTGCGGCGCATGACCTGGTTGCAGGCTTCGATCAAAACGGAGAAGCCGATGGCAGCGTAGAGATAACCCTTCGGAATGTGGAAGCCGAGGCCTTCGACGATAAGCGAGAAGCCGATCATCAGGAGGAAGCCAAGACAGAGAATGACCACCGTCGGGTGCTTCGAAACGAAGGCCATGAGTGGCTTTGAGGCCAGGAGCATGACGGCGACGGCGATGATAACGGCGATCATCATGATCGACAGATGTTGCACCATGCCAACGGCGGTAATGACGCTGTCGAGCGAGAACACAGCGTCAAGGACGACGATCTGAATCAGAACCTGCCAAAACACCGCATGCTGCAACGATTTGTTCTCTTGCCCCTGATGGCCTTCGAGGCGCTCATGCAGCTCCATCGTGCCCTTCGCAAGCAGAAAGAGGCCGCCGAAGATGAGAATGAGATCGCGGCCTGAAAAAGCCCAGCCGAACACGGTGAACAGCGGCTGCGTCAGCGTCACGATCCAGGCCACGGAAGCAAGCAGGCCCAGGCGCATGATCAATGCTAGCGAGAGGCCGATCACACGCGCCTTTTCACGCTGATGGGGGGGCAGCTTGTCGGCAAGAATGGCAATGAAAACGAGATTGTCGATACCCAGGACGATTTCGAGAACCACCAGGGTCGCCAGCCCAGCCCAGGCGGCGGGGTCGGACATCCATTCAAAGATCATTGTCGGTCATGAGTCGGTCCCGGCAAGGATCGACTTCCTTTCGATGGTGAAATTGAAAAAAAGCCATGAAAAAAGGCAGCGTCCACGTGCGGAAGCTGCCTTGCGGCTACGGTTTCATACATGAAGATACGCGCTCGGCCCTCATTGGAGGGCGAGCTAGACGAGGGTTCAGAGCTGGTACTACTACTGTCTGGGTCCATGATCTTGTCTATACGAAACCGATGGCGTTTTTAATCCATCGAGGGCCTCTCGCGAAAGAGCCTTTTTCTTTTTTCTTTAATGGATGCGCCAGTGATTTGATTCAGTTGATTAATTTCTGAAACTCGACGAGGGAGAAGGCGCGGTTTTCACCGCGCCCTCGATCTTGAGGGCTGGACGAAATCAGTTTGACGCCTGTTTCTGCAGCGTTTCGTCTTCCTTGATGCCCATGGCATTCATCGATGCGCGGAAGATATCGGTATTGTCGATGTAGAATTGCTGTTCGGCAGGCACCTTGTAGGCCGCAAGACCTGCATCCTGTTTTGCAACGGTTCCGAAGAAAGCAGAACCCTTGCCTTTGGCATAGACCGGAACCAGTTCGCGCGTATGCGTATCGCTGTGCCAGCGAACCAGCGGCAGCGCGCCGGCACCCTGATTGACGATACCGGCATAGGCTTTCTCGTCGGAATTCGGACCCTGCAGCAGGCCGTTGCCGTGATCGGTGGTGACGACGATCATCGTATCGTCGAAGGAGCTGTTTTCCTCAATCCACTCGACGGCCGCTTCAACCGCTTCGTTGAACTCGATCTGCTCTTCGATGATACGTGGCAGGTTGTTGGCGTGCGCCGCCCAGTCCACTGCACCACCTTCGACCATAAGGAAGAAGCCGTCCTCCTCCTTGGAGATGACGTTGAGGGCCCCCCTGGTCATGGTCGCGAGTGTCGGCGAGTTTTCGAGCTTGTCTCCGAAGCCGACGCCGTCGCGGTTGAACTGCGAGGTTGCGCTGTTCTGGAAGGTGCCAAGAACCTTGCCGCTTTCGCCTAGGGCCAGCTTTCCGGCTGCGAGCGCCTCGAAATCGGCGCGTGTCTCGATCAGCTGGTAATCCGTCTGGCCTGCAACCAGCTTGTCCCAGACTTCCTTGCCGCCGACATAGCGATAGGCCTTGTCGTCTTTCGGCTGGACCGGTTTTCCGTTCTGGTCAAATAGAGGGTGGCCGGCGCCCATGATAACCGTGGCAAGCCCGCTCTCGATGATCTCCTTGCCAAGACCCACGTAATCATTGCGGCTGGGGTTGTGGCCGAGGAAGCCGGCAGGGGTAGCATGTGACCATTGAACGGAAGAAACGACACCCAGCGCACGCCCGCTCTCAACGACATATTCGCCCAGATGCTTCAGCTTCTTATCGTCATTGCTCCAGTTGATCGCATTGTTATAGGTCTTTTCACCGGAAGCGAGGGCGGTCGCGGCGGCGGCACTGTCGGTATAGAAGGCGCGGCTGTAATCGTAACCGTTGAAGAAGCCGTCGTACTTTCCGAGGCTGCCCTCGAAAGTGGTATCCACCTTGTCGGCCTTCCAGAGTTCGGCGGGGTTGAACGTGACCTTGTCCTCGTCGGATTTGGTCGGTGTGTTCGACATGTTCAGCGGGTGGGTCGAGGAGAAGAGCTTGACGTCGAAATCGTCATAGACCTCGTGGCCAAGCGCGCCGCGCCGATAGTAGCTGGCTGCGCGCCACGTGTTGATGCCTGCGCCATCGGTGATGAGCAGGATGACATTCTTGGCATTACTGCCTTCCTGCGCGAATGCGGCTCCGGTCAAAGCGGTGCTCAGGGCTAGGCCGGCGAGCAAGGTCTTGGTCAGTGTCATGATCCCTCTCAAAAGTGAACGGTTGAAACCTGACCCAGCCTAGTCTGTGTCCGCGACAGTTTTATTGCGGCTGTAATTGAATAACGTGGTGCCTTCGACAAAGGGAACTGCGGCAGATGGGTGACCAAAAATTAAGGCTGTTTCGAAGCGACGCAGTGTAAGCTCCTGTTAAGCTTGGCGTTTAATTCGAATTTTAGGTGTTGCGTCTAATCTCGGGTCCAAGGTGCCAGATAAAAACATGCACCACGGCGTTAAACACGAGGCAATACGATGATCAACACCAACAAAGCGGTTTCCACCGCGCCCAGGCAGGCAGATGGTCACGAAGCAATTCGCACGCTCTACATGGAATCGCTCCAGCTCGTAGAACGTCTGCATCGCCGCTTGCTCGACGTCGTCAAGGACGAGTTCGACCGGAACGGCCGCTCCGACATCAATGCGATCCAGGCGCTGCTGCTCTTCAATATCGGTAATGCGGAGTTGACGGCAGGTGAACTGCGTTCGCGCGGTTACTATCTCGGCTCCAACGTCTCCTACAATCTCAAGAAGCTGGTGGATCTAGGCTTCATCAATCATCAGCGCTCGCGCATCGATCGTCGCTCGGTGCGTGTCAGCCTGACCGACAAGGGCAATGAGGTTGCGCAGGTCGTTGGCAAGCTCTATGAGCGCCACATTGGTTCGATCGAGCAGGTCGGCGGCATCAATGTCGATGAGTTCACGCAGATGAACCGCGCCCTCCAGCGTCTGGACCGCTTCTGGAACGACACGATCGCCTACCGGATGTAAATCGCAAGATTGCAACGTAAGACGTCGCAACGAATTCACCGGTTGCACATGGGCGAGGGAATGATCGCTGTGCAACCGGCTTTTCGCGTGAGTATTTCTGTGACATTTGTGCGACGGGCCAGTAACGGCTTCTTGCCGGCCCAATTGAGCCATGGTGAAGCCATATTCCCATGAGTAAAGCCTCACATAGCAATTCCAGCAAAAGTGGGAACCGGTTTTGCCTCCGGGATTGCGAAGGAGTGTTTCGCCATCTGTCCGGAACCGCATGGTTTCCGAAATATTAAGATTGGCTGGTTTAGCTAATGGATCATGCTAGTTTGCATGCCAATGAGGACTTACCGACAATGTCGATCAATCGCCGTTTCTTCATCGCCGGGACAGGTGCCGTCGCAGCCACCGCCATCACTGCCGCATCTGCCCATGCGCAGGACGTGTTGCAGAACATCTTGAATTCGCCGCGTCGCGGCAATTGGGATGATCAGTTCGATGCGCGGGGCAGCCAGCAGGTGGCGCGCGTGGCCTCCACGCTGCCGATCATGAGCATGGAAACCATCATGTACACCGAGCAGGCGATAGCCCAGCATAATGATCTGGCGGCGCAGGGTGGGTGGAATCTGGTTCCGGCGACGAAGAAACTGGAGATCGGCGTGTCCGATCCGGACGTCGTTCCGCTGCGCCAGCGCCTCATGATCTCGGGCGATCTGCCGCAGTCGGCCGGTATTTCCCCTGCCTTCGATACTTATGTGGACGCCGCGGTGAAACGCTTTCAGGCCCGTCACGGACTGCCGGAGGATGGCGTCATGGGCGAGTTCAGCTACAAGGCGATGAACATTCCCGTTCAGACGCGCCTCATGCAGCTGCAGCGCAACCTTCAGCGGCTGCGCGAGGAAAGCAACAAGGATTATGGCGGGCGTTATGTTCTGGTGAATATCCCGGCTGCCAATATCGAAGCGGTCGAGGGCCCGCGCGTCGTCTCGCGCCACACTGGCATTGTAGGCAAGATCGATCGCCAGACTCCGATCCTGGATTCCAAGATCAATGAGATCATCATCAATCCCTACTGGCACGCGCCGGTCTCCATCGTGCGCAAGGATATCATCCCGCTGATGCGTAAGGATCCGACCTATCTGGAGCGCTCCAAGATCAAGGTGTTTGGCCCGAACCAGCAGGAAATCGACCCGTCCACCATTGACTGGAATACAGAAGAAGCAGCGCGCTACCTGTTCCGTCAGGAGCCGGGCGACATTAATGCAATGGCCTCCGTCAAGATCAATTTCCCGAACTCGCACGCGGTCTATATGCACGACACGCCACAGCAAAGCCTGTTCTGGAACCTGATGCGCTTCGATTCCTCCGGGTGCGTACGCGTGCAGAATGTGCGCGACCTCGTCACCTGGATCCTGCGCGATACCCCCGGTTGGGAACGTGCCAACATCGAGCGCCAGATGCATTCGGGCGAGAACAAGCCGATCCCGGTCAGCAATCCGGTGCCGGTGCATTTCAAGTATATCTCGGCATGGTCTACCGGCAACGGCGTTACACACTTCCGCGACGACATCTACGCGATGGACGGCGCAGCCGAGTTACAAATCTCGACGCTGTGAAGCAACGTCTGGACTAGAGTTGGATCTTATAAGAAAACCCGCTGGAAACGGCGGGTTTTGTTTGCTGAAGCGGAAACTGAGTGGATGCGGGCCCTCTAGACTTTATCTTCGGATAATTCTTCCTGAGAGAGACGCCAGCGATGCATTTCAAGGTGCAAATCTGTGCGTCGGCATGGCAATCCGGAGCCGGATATGATAATGCGCGCGGATATCGATTAAGGACTGGCCGCATCAAGGCGCGGTTCCAGCCCCAAGCGTGCCATGCGAGGTCCATAAACCCATGTTGAATGCAGCCGACGCCAAGTCTCGTCAGACTTTCTTTGAAACCGCTCTGGAAGAGCGCGATGGCGAGATTTTCTCCGCCATTCGCAAGGAGCTTGGTCGCCAGCGCCACGAGATCGAGCTGATTGCTTCTGAAAATATCGTCTCGCGCGCCGTCATGGAGGCGCAGGGTACGGTGCTTACCAATAAATATGCCGAAGGCTATCCGGGCAAGCGCTATTACGGTGGCTGCGAATATGTCGATATCGTCGAGGAACTGGCCATCGAGCGCGCGAAGAAGCTTTTCGGTGCCGCGTTCGTCAATGTGCAGCCAAATTCCGGCAGCCAGATGAACCAGGCCGTGTTCCTGGCGCTTCTGCAGCCGGGCGACACCTTCATGGGGCTCGATCTCAACTCGGGCGGTCACCTGACGCACGGTTCACCCGTCAACATGTCGGGCAAGTGGTTCAACGTCGTATCCTACGGTGTGCGTGAAGACGATCATCTCCTCGACATGGAAGAGATCGAGCGTCTCGCCAGGGAAAACAAGCCGAAGCTCATTCTGGCTGGCGGTACCGCCTATAGCCGTGTCTGGGACTGGAAGCGCTTCCGCGAGATCGCTGATGAGGTCGGCGCCTATCTCATGGTCGACATGGCGCATATTGCCGGCCTGGTTGCCGGAGGGCAGCACCCGTCGCCAATCCCGCATGCACATGTCGTTACCTCCACGACCCACAAATCGCTGCGTGGTCCGCGCGGCGGTATCATCCTGACCAATGACGAGGCGATCGCCAAGAAGATTAATTCGGCCGTGTTTCCCGGCCTCCAGGGCGGCCCGCTGATGCATGTCATCGCGGCGAAGGCTGTCGCACTCGGAGAGGCTTTGCAGCCGGAATTCAAGACCTATGCGAAAAACGTCGTCGACAATGCCCGCGAGCTTGCCGATACGCTGAAGGCAAGCGGTCTCGATATCGTTTCAGGCGGCACCGATAACCATCTGATGCTGGTGGACCTGCGCCCCAAGAATGCCACGGGCAAGCGTGCGGAAGCTGCACTCGGCCGCGCCAATATCACCTGCAACAAGAACGGCATTCCGTTCGACCCGGAAAAGCCGTTCGTTACGTCCGGCGTTCGCCTCGGCACTCCGGCGGGCACAACGCGCGGTTTCGGCAAGGCTGAGTTCCGCGAGATCGGTAATCTCATTGCCGAGGTGCTGGACGGCCTGAAAACGGCAAACTCCGATGAAGGCAATGCCTCCGTGGAGGCTGCCGTGCAGAAGAAGGTAATCGAACTGACAAGCCGCTTCCCGATGTATGAATATCTCGGCTGATGCGCTGCCCTTATTGTCAGTCCGAAGACAGCCAGGTGAAGGATTCGCGTCCTGCGGAGGACGGCACCTCCATCCGTCGCAGGCGCGTCTGCCCAAGCTGTGGCGGACGTTTCACGACTTTTGAGCGGGTGCAATTGCGTGATCTGACTGTCGTAAAACGCTCGGGACGGAAGGTGCCGTTTGATCGCGACAAACTGCTGCGCTCCATGCAGGTCGCAGTGCGCAAGCGCGATGTGGAGCCGGAACGGCTGGATCGCGCCGTTTCCGGCATCGTTCGCCAGCTTGAAAGCTCGGGCGAGTCGGAAGTTTCTTCGGATGAAATCGGCAAGTTGATAATGGAGGCCTTGAAGGCCATTGATGACGTTGCCTATGTACGCTTCGCTTCCGTTTATCGCAATTTCCGCGAGGCGAAGGATTTCCAGGATGTTCTCGGCGAATTGCGCGGCGAGGATTCCGAGCAGTAATCAGGCAATGCCAGCGAAGTGGATGCCGCTTTCGCGTTTGGAATCGCCGGTCGGAGTGAGTGAAGGACAGAGCAGGGCATGACGAGGGATGCGGACGAACTCGATCGTCGTTTCATGGCCGAGGCCCTTGCTTTCTCCAGGCAGCATGATGGTCTGACCGGTACCAATCCTTCCGTCGGGACGGTCATCGTCAGGGATGATGGTGAGGGGCCGCGCATAATCGGGCGCGGTGTTACTGCTATCGGCGGACGCCCGCACGCGGAAACGCAGGCGCTGGCGGAGGCCGGTGAAGGCGCGCGCGGAGCAACCGCCTATGTGACGCTGGAACCCTGCGCTCATCATGGAAAAACCCCGCCCTGCGCTGAGAAACTCGTAGAGGCAGGCATCGCTCGCGTGGTCGGGGCCGCGCACGACCCGGACCCGCGCGTGTCGGGAAAAGGCTACGCAATCCTGCGCACCGCTGGCGTCGAGGTCACCGAAGGCGTGATGGCCGAGGAAGCGTCTGACCAATTGGCTAGCTATCTGATTCGTTCTATCAAGAAGCGTCCGGAAGTCATTCTGAAACTTGCGCTTTCTGCCGATGGTATGATTGGCAGGTCGGGCGCTGGACAAATTGCCATCACCGGAGATCGGGCACGTCATCAGGTGCATCTTGACCGCGCTCGCTGCGATGGCATTCTGGTGGGCATAGGCACTGCGCTCGCCGATGATCCTGAGCTGACTGTGCGCATCCCCGGCATGGAGAGCCGTTCCCCGACCCGCATCGTTCTGGACAAGGATGGACGTCTGCCACTCACTTCGAAGCTCGTCGGCAGCGTAAAGCGGGCGCCTGTTCTTCTGGCAGTGGGCAATACGCTCCCTGCCGAGAAACGTGCAACCTTCACGGAGGCGGGGGTGGAAATCCTCGGCGCGGAAATCTTCGAAGGCTCTATCGCCTTGCCCGAACTTCTGGAAGATCTCGGCCAGCGCGGCTTCATGCGCGTCATGGTCGAAGGCGGTGCGGCCACTGCCAGGCACTTTCTCGATGAAGGGCTGGTTGACCGCATCATGCTTTATCGCGGTCAGGTCGTTATAGGCGAGGGCGGCGTTGCAGCGCCCGTTCGGGCCGATACGATTCCTGACGGGTTCATCCTTCGCAGGGACCAGACATTGGGTCCTGACAGCTATCTGGAATGGTCGAGAAAAATCTGATGTTTACCGGTATTGTAACCGACATTGGGCGCGTCGAAAGCGTCACGCCGCTGGATCAGGGGGTGCGTTTGCGTGTCGAAACCGCCTATGATCCCGCTACCATCGCCATAGGCGCATCGATTTCGCATGCCGGCGTCTGCCTCACGGTGACGGCGCTTCCTGAAGATGGCTCCAATGCGCGCTGGTTCGAGGTCGAGGCGTGGGAAGAGGCGTTGCGTCTCACCACCGCGTCTACCTGGCAAAAGGGCACACGCCTCAATCTGGAGCGCGCCTTGAAGATCGGCGATGAACTGGGTGGTCACATTGTCTCCGGCCATGTCGATGGCCAGGCGCAGATCATCGAACGCAAGGAAGAGGGCGAAGCCGTGCGCTTCCGGTTGCGTGCGCCCGTTGAATTCGCCCGTTTCATCGCGCCGAAAGGTTCGGTCGCGCTGGATGGTACATCGCTTACCGTGAACGAGGTGGATGGCGAAATTTTCGACGTGCTTTTGATCCATCATTCGCTGCAAGTCACCACCTGGGGCGAACGCCAGGCCGGCGACCAGGTCAATCTGGAAATCGATACAATGGCGCGTTACGCGGCACGTCTGGCGGAATTTCCGCGCGGGTAGCCATCAATCGCTTGCGATAAGGCGAGATTGTGCGTAATTGAGCGCTTCTTTCCCGGAGAAAATAATGCCTGAGACGACCAAGCCCCACTTTCTGATCGTGGAAGCCCGCTTCTATGACGATCTCGCCGATGCCCTTCTCGAAGGCGCGACTGCCGCACTCGACGAGGCGGGCGCGACTTATGAGGTCGTGACGGTGATGGGCGCGCTCGAAATTCCGGCAGCGATCTCCTTTGCGCTCGATGGTGCGGCAAATCGCGAGAAGGCTTTCGACGGCTATGTAGCTCTCGGCTGCGTTATTCGTGGCGAGACCTATCATTTCGATATTGTTGCCAACGAAAGCGCGCGGGCTCTGATGGATCTGTCCGTCAATGAAGCGCTGGTGATCGGCAACGGCATCATCACTACTGAAAACGACGCGCAGGCATGGGCGCGTGCCAGGAAATCCGAAGGCGACAAAGGCGGCTTTGCTGCGCGTGCGGCCCTGACGATGCTTGCCCTGCGCGACAAGTTGGGAGCCTGAACATGTCCGATCAGAACAACGGCGTTCCTAACCCTGAAATCCGCCCCGCCAACAAGCGCGGGACTGCGCGTCTGGCCGCGGTTCAGGCGCTCTACCAGATGGATATTGGCGGTGCCGGCCTGTTGGAAACGGCTGCTGAATACGAAGCTTTCCGTCTGGGCAAGGAGATCGACGGTTTCACCTATCGGGAGGCCGATCCGCAGTGGTTTCGCGCGATTCTTTCGGGGGTGGTCGAAAACCAGAAGTCCATTGATCCCGTCATTCACACTTCGCTGACGGATGATTGGCCGCTGTCGCGACTGGATTCCACCTTGCGCGCCATCTTGCGTGCGGGAACTTATGAGTTGACGAAGCGACAGGACGTACCAGTCGCCGTAATCGTCTCGGAATATGTCGATATTGCCAAGGCTTTCTACACGGAGGACGAGCCCAAGCTGGTCAATGCCGTGCTCGATCGCGTCGCGCGTCGTGTGCGCGAAGACAAGAAGGGACCAGCGAAGCGCTAGGTTTCGTGGTGCTCCCTGTAAATCCGAACCCGGTTTGCGACCGGGTTTTTCTTTGGCAAAACCGTGGATGGATTTCTCGCCCTTGCCGGAGCGGGCGAAAATATTTCGCAATAGTTTCAATGGAAAAGGCGGAAGATCCTGCCTTCATCCCGTCGTTCATGCGCCGATTTATCCCACACCCCGCAGCCTGGCTTATT